>NZ_CP098323.1:2544480-3762970 GCF_023657595.1 Cytobacillus firmus
TCCTCCTGCAGATCAGCAGTGATATCTTGACCGACATGGATAAACTGGCAGAACGATATAATCAACTAATTTGGGACTGTGAACGAATTGGTTTTCATGATTTTAAAGGCCTGTTATACAATAATTTAGGATTTGAGTATTTCAATAGGGAACAATATGCGGAGGCAAAGGATTGCTACAAACAGGCCCTGCGTTTAGCTGACAGGAATACAATCATTTATCTTCAGCGATTATATTCTTACCTTAATTCCTGTATAGAAGGCAAATTATCCGGTAAAACAGCCCTTCTTAAAAAAGCTTGTAAAGGAATTCAGGTGTCAAAGGAGCTTAAAAGCACTTTATACTTATCATTATTTAAACTTTCTAAGTATCAGCTTTACCACCAGCGTGAGAAATATTTTAAGTATTTGGAAGAAAAGGCCTTTCCTGAATTTATTAAAATTAAGCATATGATTCTCATGCGCAGGTATGGCAAAAAGCTTTATGAATATTACATCGAGACAGGAAATCATGAAAAAGCCATTCATCTGAACAGGCAGCTTGAAGGCAAAGAATTAATTAATGTGTAGAAAAATCCCTTGAATCTTCCTTCAAGGGATTTTCCGTCCTTTCTATTTTACTGTTCCTTCAGCCTGTTCTGCATTGAATTTCCATTCCACCTGCAGTGCATCTCCCTGGAATTCGTTTTGGTCCTCTCCGTTATCCACAAATTCGAACAGCACTATAATTTTATCGGTTTCCCCAGGGGCCAGGCCATCCGGCACTGTTCCACCGCCTACAAAATTATCAATGGCTGTTAAATCCGGAGTTTGTGTCTGAAGGTCATGTAAAGTCGTCTCTGCAACCTGTACGGTTGCGTTAGCCTGATTGTATAAGATTGTGACTTTAATATGCTTGCCGAAATCATCTGCATTTGCAGCCCCATTTAATTTTGCATCTTCCACCTGATAGTTTGTATGCAGCAAGATCTTGAAAATATCAAGAGTCCCGCTATTTGTAATGGTAAATTCACGTGAAACCTCGTCACCTGGTTTTAAATCGCCAATATTGACGATTGTTTCAGGGTTTACCGCCAAATCGAGTGTACCTGCTGCAAACGTGTTATTTGTAACCTCGGTATCGCTGAAATAAGCGTATGTACCCCCACCCATTAATGAAAAACCTAAAGCAGCTGTCAAAAGTCCTTTACTTACCTTTTTTGCAAATCCCATGTGTTACTTCCTCCTTTGAATACTATAAATTTATTTAACTCTTATTTACCTGTGGCAGATAAGAGGCATAACCGAAATATTAAGCGTTTTTAGTTTCGTATTCTTTAAGAGCCAGAAAAATAGTCCTCCCTGCAGATAGCAGCAGGAGCAGTCCCGGGATAAACAGCAGGAGTGCGGCTCCTTCCTTGGATGCTGCAAATTCAGCCGCATAGCCTGCATATGGGATGGTAAAACCCGCATATTTACCGGTTATATTTTCATGCTGCACATATTCCATATCCGGTGCGTCATTGTTGTCGCCTTTCGTTTGATATAAAACCCCGGCTTTCGTTTTCTTTACTTCGACAATTCTATGGGTAATTAATTTATCTCCTGATTTAAATGTAATAATATCTTCCGTTTTTAAATGTTCTTTACTGTCCGGCTGTTTCACTACAATGATGGATCCTGTCATGAAAGTCGGTTCCATCGATCCCGATAAAACAGCTTTTGCCTGATAACCAATAAGGGACGGTTCTCCTCCGGATGCTTTTGAGGATATTACCCAAACAGCAAGCAGGCACAGGAGCATCAATCCTGCTGCACTGATACATTTACTCAGTATTTTCAGGGTTTTCTTCAATGGCTGTTTCCTCCTCATCAACCTTCTGCGTTTTGTCCTTGCTGACAGTCTGTTCTTCCGCTGGATTGGCTTTTTCCTCCAATGGCTGTTTGTGTTCAATTTTCTGTTTTTCCAACTCGCTGATAGTCATTTCTATTTTTCCACCCTCACCCATTTTGATTGTTTTATGATCCTCTTCTTGCTGCTCTTTTTTCAGCTCTTGCCATTTTTGGTTAAAAAGCTGTTCCAGCTCCTGAAGATAAAGAGAATCATTCATTCTCATAAGAAGCTTGTCTACTTTTAGAAAACCTTCACTTACAAACTCATATCCTTCCTTTTTTTCTGCATGCCGGTCCAGTTTTTCCAGTTCATCTCTTATTCTATGAAGTTCCTCCAAGCTGGCTGTGATCTGTTCTTTTTTTCTCAAAAATTCAGAGGGCGGATCTGCGGTCCCATTTAAGAGCCCGTTCTTCACAGATGTTTCTAAATCCGCCTGCTCTTTTACTATTTGATCACTGCTTATCCTCGCTTTCTCTTCAAGCCCGTGAATATAGGATGGGAAAACAAAAGCAGTGGAGATTATAATAGGCTTTGCCTCTGCCTGGCTTGTAAAGGCAGCTTCTGTTTTCCCGACAAGCTGAGTGCCCGTATAAAAACTCAGACAGCATAGACAAGGCAAAATGAGTTTATTCAATCCCTTCTTCATCCCCTGCTCTCCTCTCGAAAAGGTGTCTGTGGAACAAGCATACGAGAGGCCATGTGCAAAGTAAATTGGGTTATTTTGCGCTATTCCAAGGTAAAATACAGGCTATTTTGATTTCCGAATTCACGAAAGACAGCCATATCGCTGATCCCTATATCCCAATTGACCATTTGTGGAATTTTCAGAATAATAGACCTTGAAATACCAATCCAAACTAAGAGGTGATCAGTTTGAAAAGAAATCAGCTAAAAAAGAAAGTCCTCCCTGCTGTTCTGGCAGCTTCGTTTGCCATCTCGGGACTATCACTGCCAGCAAAAAATGTGCTGGCAAATGAAGAAATCGTTAAGTATCATCAGGAATTAAAGACGCCTTCCTACATAATTGGGACCTGGCAAGCTCCTGAAGGACTTAGTAAGGAAGAAGCTGTATATGAGTTCCTTCAATCAAAGGCAAACTTATTTAAAAATGCGGGCTACGAGGCCAAGGACCAATTCAAAATCATGGATCAATTTAATGATAAGCAAACGAACACACACCATTTCAGAACAGTAGAGCAATACAACGGAATACCTGTATACGGATCACAGCAGACCATTGCTTTGGACGAAAGTAATAATGTGACAGCCTTCTTCGGTAAGGTTACACCAAATCTGGCACGTTCCATTATTCCAACTGATGCAAAACTGGCCGAAGATGAAGCACTGGAAAAGGTAAAGGAAAGCATTGAAGATAAAATCGGAGAAGTAAAGAGCTATGATGGTATAGAAGGAGAACTTGTTATTTATCCGCATAATGGGCAAAAGCTTCTGGCTTATTATGTAACAGCATCCACCTCAGCACCTGCACCGGGGTATTGGCATTATTTTGTAGATGCTGCAACTGGAAACATTATTCATAGCTATAATGCCATCGCAGAACTGACTCCATCTTCACCTGAACAACCTGAGGCACAGCAGACGGCTTCTTCTCAGCCTGCACCGAAAGCACTTCCGAATGTTTCAGAACCTGTTCAGGCAAGAGGAATGGATATTTTCGGGACACTGCAATCATTCCAGGCGGTTAAAGACCCGGAAACAGGAACGCACTATTTATTCGATGGGACAAGATCTGAAGGTGTCCATACATTCAAAGCGAACCGCATGCCTGAAAACGCGTTTATTATCCTTTCAGGACTGCTTGGAATGACAGGATTCGAGGTGGAAAGCAGAAACAACTTCTTCTATGATCCTTCTGCAGTGTCTGCCCATGTGAACGCAGGAAAAGTTTATGACTATTATAAAAAGGTTCATGGCCGGGATTCCCTTGATGGCGAAGGGATGAAATTAGTTTCAACTGTCCATATCGGTTCGAAGTGGAATAATGCTGCATGGAATGGCAAGCAGATGCTATACGGTGATGGTGACGGGACTCGCATGATATCGCTCTCTGGCGGTCTTGATGTGATCGGGCATGAAATGACACACGGTGTGATCACCAATACGGCAGATTTAATTTATGAAAATGAATCCGGTGCGATCAATGAATCCATTGCAGATATTTTAGGGGCTTTCGCTGAAAATAAAACAGGCGAAGATCTTTGGTTATTAGGTGAAGATATTTGGACGCCAAATACACCAGGTGACGGTCTTCGTTCTATGAGTGACCCGGGTTCCGTCTATATTGGCGGCTATACAGAATCAGGCTACTACCCTGATCACTACAGCAAACGTTATATAGGAGAGCTTGATAAAGGCGGTGTCCATATCAACAGCAGCATCAACAACAAAGCTGCCCACCTGATTACAGATGGAGGCACTCATTACGGTGTTTCGGTTACAGGCATCGGAAAAACAAAAGCCGAGAAGATTTTCTTCAGAGCTCTTACTCATTACCTGACAGCAAGCTCCGACTTCAGCCAAATGCGCCAGGCAGCAATCCAGGCAGCAAGAGACCTGCATCCGGATCGAAACGGACAGACTTCAGCTGAGGTAAAGGCCGTCATGGCAGCATATGATGCTGTTGGTGTTCAATAAAATGACCTTTTAAAATAAAGAGAAACTCGCCACATGACTGCTGTGGTGAGTTTTTCTAATATTTCTTTGTCCTCTTCATAGCTGACAGGATGCCTAACATGACGGTTATGATATGCGATAAGAAAAAGGTATAAACATTAAAATAAAGACTATTCGTGTATTGATTGAACCAGCCAAAACGGTAAATTCTTGAGGCAGGATTATCAGGCGTACCTCCAAGAGCCATGATCAGCTCATTTGTGTAATGATTAATTGCAAAAATCAGCAAAGCACAGCCGGCAAGTGCAAAAAGTAAAATACCTATAGTCATTTTACTATCTATCACAATTTTTGCTTTTACCAGTTTAAAAGTATAGATCCAACTGAAAATAAAGACAGGTGTAAAAAGTAAAATTACGAGGATGCCTAAATTTCCATTGCCGGAAATCACATGCGGCTTTACCGTAAAAACATGTTCTATAAGGTAAAAACCAAAGAATGAAAACAGGAAGCACAGGATCCAAAAGATCATTTTTTTACTCAAGAGCAGACACCCTTTTCGTGATTTGATTAATACTAATTAGCCCGACTTTTTTTCATGTTTACTTCCTACTCCACACTCGCAGCCAGCAGGTAAACCCCCGTGAAAATCAATATAATATATGTAAAAATCTTAAAAAAACGCTGATTGATTTTAACAAATAAAATTTGTCCCAGGTATAGACCCAGCAGCACCAGCGGCAAAGCATACAAGCTTGAAAGCCAAATTGTTTTATTGGTCCCTGCAAAGATAATCTGAATTACCAAACTGGCCGAGTAGATAAACAAGTAAAAAGCCAAAGTAGTTCCCCTAAGCCGCTCTTTTTCAGTATCCGTTCCTGAAAAATACAACAGGAGCGGCGGGCCGGGCATGCCAATGCTGGTTGTCATGATTCCTGACAATCCCCCCACTGAATAATCCCTCCAGCTTGTTACTTTCACACGGAAGTTCGCCATCAAAAGGAGTGTTAAAAGCAAAATAATGAAACTGACAGCTAATTTCAGCCGGGAAATGTCCAAAAATAAAAAAATTCCAATACCGATAGGCAGCCCTGCTGCACTGCCAATTGCGAACCTTTTCAGAACTCCAAAGTCTGTATCCTTCTTGATTTTTGAAAATAAGGCAGCAGAAATAATTAAAGATAAAATTAAATTGATTTGAATGGCTTCTTTAGGTTCAAAAAGAAGAAGCAAAAACGGTGTGGCCAGGATTGAGAAGCCAAATCCCGTGCTTGTCTGTAAAATGGATGCAATTAAAATAATGAGGATGTAAATAAAGATTTCCATGCAAAAAACCTGCTTTTTACCTTATTTTAACACAGCTCGGAATTATTCTGGCAGACCTTGTCCTTTTCCTATACAATAATGGAAGGAAAATGCAAAAGTGTGGTGAGTTGATTGTTTAAAGTGCTTTTAATTGAGGATGATGCCTCCCTTTTTACTGAAATCAAAGACCGGCTTTCCCAGTGGTCTTATGAAGTTCATGGAATTCAGGATTTCAGTGATGTTATGAAGGAATTTGCCGGCATTCAGCCAGATTTGGTCATTATTGATATCCAGCTTCCTAAGTTCGACGGGTTTCATTGGTGCCGGATGATCCGTTCACATTCGAATGTGCCGATCATTTTCCTGTCATCCCGCGATCACCCAACAGATATGGTCATGTCCATGCAGCTTGGCGCGGACGATTTTGTCCAAAAACCCTTTCACTTCGAAGTCCTGATTGCCAAAATACAGGCAATCCTGAGGCGGGTCTATAACTATAGTGCCGTTCAGAATAATCTCAAGACCTGGTGCGGTGCGGCAGTTGATTTCGAAAAGAATACCGTTTCAAATGAGAGTGGTTCTATAGAATTAACGAAAAATGAAATCTACATATTAAAGCTTCTGATAGAAAGAAAAAATCAAATAGTCAGCAGGGATGAGATCATTAATAGCCTATGGGATGACAAACGGTTCATTAGTGACAATACTCTGACAGTCAATGTTAACAGACTGCGGAAAAAGCTTGATGAACTTGGGCTTGGCTCAAGGATTGAAACAAAGGTCGGCCAGGGATATATAGCAATTGAAGAGGATGCCTCGCATGTTTAGGAAATATATCAGGGAACGGTTAAGCTGGATCCTGCTGTTTGGCTTCCTTCAGGTGCTTGCTGCCTTTGTAGTATATATCGATTCAGCCCTGTCCCTAAAACCTTTCCTTTATTACGTCTTCTTGTCTTTGATCATTTTTACTGGATTCTTTTTAATTCGTTATCAAAAGGAAACAAAGTTTTACAGAGAAATAGCTGAGCGGGAAGATAATTTAGATCTGTCGAGCATACCGGAGTCTGAAAGTCCTTTTGAAAAAATAATAGAGTCAGGCCTGGTCAGCCAAACCGAGCGGTTTAAACAGGAGTACACCCAGAACTGGACACAGCTCGAGCAGGAAAAAGATGAATTGCTCTCCTGGATTCATGAAGTTAAAACACCCTTGACGGCCATGCATCTTATGATTGACCGGATCGAGGATCAAAATCTTAAATCTGCCCTTACATATGAATGGCTGCGCATCCACCTTCTTCTGGATCAGCAGCTGCATCAAAAGCGGATTCCTTTTATGGAAAATGACCTGTATATTGAAATAGTTAATCTTGAAGATATCCTCTTCAATGAGATTAAAGTTCTTCAGTCCTGGTGCATGCAAAAAGGCCTTGGCTTTGAAATGGAAATGGAAGAAACAGAAGCTCTGAGCGACGCGAAATGGCTGAGCTTTATCATTCGCCAGCTTTTAACCAATGCTGTGAAGTATAGTGAGGAATCAGATATTATGATTTCAAGCTCCAGATCTGACGGTAAAATATCCTTGAGGATTCAGGATTTTGGCAGAGGCATTGATCAGAGGGACTTGCCGAGGATCTTTGAGAAGGGGTTCACTTCTACTGCCAATCATCATGAAAACGCAGCAACAGGCATGGGGTTGTATTTAGCCAAAAAAGCCGCAGACCAGCTGAAAATAAAATTCCTTGTGGAGTCTGTTTTAGGCAAAGGCACCATCATGACCCTTGTCTTCCCTACCAGAAATGATTTCGTCAGCATAACAGGCATGTGACAAAAATGTCACATGCTTTTGCTGTTTGTTCGTTCAATCGAAGGAATTACATAAACGTAACCTTCTATAATATAGCTATCAAAGAAAGGATGGTTACACATGACAGTACTTGAAGCAAAAAAAATCCATAAAAGCTACGGCAATAAATTTAATAGGCAGGAAGTATTAAAAGGAATTGATATGAAAATTGAAACAGGTGAATTTGTAAGCATTATGGGCGCTTCCGGTTCAGGGAAGACCACACTTCTCAATGTGCTCTCGTCTATTGACAGTGCAAGCGGAGGAGAAATAAACATTGAAGGAAAGGAAATGACAAGACTGAAGGAAAAACAGCTCGCTGAGTTCCGCAAGAAGCATCTCGGATTTATTTTTCAGGAATATAATCTCCTGGATACATTGACAGTGAAGGAAAATATCCTTCTTCCGCTTTCCATCAGCAAAACACCCAAAAAAGAGGCAGATGGGAAGTTTGCAGCTGTTGCGGCTGAGCTTGGTATTTTAGAGTTAAAGGATAAATATCCGAACGAAATTTCCGGCGGGCAAAAGCAGCGGACTTCTGCAGCTCGTGCGTTTATTCATGAGCCAAGCATTATTTTCGCTGATGAGCCGACAGGTGCGCTGGATTCAAAGTCAGCCTCAGACTTATTAAATAAGCTAAGTGATTTAAATCAGAAAAGGAAAGCAACGATTATCATGGTCACCCATGATCCTGTAGCAGCAAGCTTCTGCAGCCGTGTTATTTTCATCAAGGATGGCCAGGTTTATACGCAGCTGAATAAAGGTGATCAATCAAGACAGGCTTTTTTCAATGATATTATGAAGACACAAGGCGTTTTAGGCGGTGTGCAGCATGAGCATTAATACCATCATCCTCCGCAATCTGAAAAAGAACCTGAAACATTATTATCTCTATGTTTTCGCGCTCATTTTCAGTGTCGCGCTCTATTTTGCCTTTGTCACACTGCAATATGATCCATCCATGTCTGAAGCAAAGGGTTCGATTAAAGGTGCGGCTGCCATCAAAACGGCCTCCATCCTGCTTGTGGCGATTGTTTCTATCTTTCTTCTGTACGCCAACACGATTTTTATTAAAAGGCGAAGCAAGGAAATCGGGCTGTTTCAGCTGATCGGAATGACCAAGAATGAGATTTTCAGATTGCTTAGCCTGGAAAATCTTATGCTGTATTTTGGGTCCTTGATCATTGGGATCTTTGTTGGCTTTTCGGTTTCGAAGTTAATACTGATGGTCCTTTTTAAATTGACAGGTGTTGAAGGAATTGCTTCCTTGCACTTTTCAAGTGAGGCGCTTTTGCAGACTGTCATCGTCTTTACGGTTATTTATATTTTCATCATGCTGATGAACTTTGTTTTTATCAAGAGGCAAACCATTCTATCTTTATTCAGAGTGGTTTCGGTTGCCGAGGGAAAAGTGAAAAAGCTGTCCATTTGGGAAATGATCATGGGGGTGCTTGGTTTAGCCTTGATCATTGCCGGCTATTACATCTCTTCCCTATTATTTGGCGGGGATTTCACCTCCATGAACGAGCTGTTCTTCGCGATGGTGGTCATTCTTGCTTCCGTTATCATTGGAACCTATCTTTTCTACAAAGGATCGGTAAGCTTTATCGCGAGCCTGATCCGCAAAAGGAAAGATGGATACCTGAATGTTAATGAAGTTCTTTCATTGTCCTCCATCATGTTCCGCATGAAGTCGAGTGCCCTGCTTTTAACGATAATTACAACTGTATCCGCCCTTGCGATCGGGCTGCTGTCATTAAGCTATATTTCCTACTACTCAGCGGAAAAATCAGCACAGGACAGTCTTCCTTCCCACTTTTCATTTACAAGCCGGGAGGATGCAGATAAGTTTGCGGATAGGCTTGAAGAAAATGGATTAGACTATAAGGATCAAACCATTGAAGTATTACAGGTGGAAGCCGATATGAAGGACATCCTGGATGTTAATCTGGACGAAATGGGTTTTGATTCCCCAAACATGCATCTGCCTGTTGTAAGCGAAAAGGCCATTTCCGGCGTGGAGCTTTCCCCGAAAGAAACTGTTCTGACAGGATATAACGATGCATTGCAGAAGTTCATGACGCTCAAGGACTCAGGAAAGCTTGAGTTCAAAGGAAAAACAAAAACCATTGAACAAAAATATTTAGGATTGAATAAAGACTTTGTCATCCCGTTTTATTTTACATCAGGCGGATTGCCCGTGGCCATTGTGGATGAGAATGTGTATGAAGTGCTAAAAGCTGACCTTGATCCTGAAATTCAGCTGGAGGATTCGCTTTTAATAGGGGTGGATATGAAGAATGAAAGCGATATTGAAAAAGCTAATACACTCTTTAATGAGATGGAGTTCAGCGGCAGAGCCGATTCGCAGCAAGAGATGAGCACAAGGCAGAAAATGAATATGGGGCTTGTTATGTTTATTGTCGGTTTTCTTGGCTTGACCTTCTTGGTCACTTCGGGCTGCATCCTTTATTTCAAGCAAATGGATCAGAGTGAGGATGAAAAGCCAAATTACACAATCCTGCGGAAACTAGGTTTTACACAGGGAGACCTGCTGCGCGGAATACGATCCAAAATGGCATTCAACTTTGGAATTCCGCTGGTGGTCGGCCTTATCCACAGCTATTTTGCTGTAAAATCCGGATGGTTCTTCTTCGGCAGCGAGCTTTGGATGCCGATGATCCTGGTAATGGCGCTTTACACCGTTCTTTATTCGATTTTCGGAATTTTGTCTGTGATCTATTCGAAAAAAGTGATAAAAGATGCACTATAGGAAGGAAAAACCGCTCAGGTATGATGGCCTGAGCGGTTTTTATGTGTTGGAGTTTGGCTTCGTTATCGATTGGCAGAGGCTATTTGCGGGTTTTCTGCGTCTATTTGCAAGTTTTCCTAGTTTATTTGCAAATTACAGCATTTAGTTGCAAAATGGTCTCTGCTTGTTTTTAGAATTTCTTTTTATTTGCAGTCTTCCCATTCTATTTGCAAGTTTTCCATTCTATTTGCAGGTTTGCCCAGGCTGTTTGCAAATTATCTTATTTATTTGCAATTTCTTCATATCTATTTGCAAATAACCTCATAAGGGTCCAATTTTTTAGCCTCTCGTTTCAATCGCTGTGATTCAACAATTAACTTATCCAGTTCCTGGCTTAATTTCAAAGTATCTACATCAGTTAGCCCCTTAGAATATATGCTTTGAATCATTGCCTGCCTGGTCAGTTCAATCGCCTTTGTTAAATCCATTCCGTTATCCTTCCAGAAGCGGAATTCGGGATTTATATCTTTTCACCAGCTCGCGGTTATGCTGATCTGCTCCATCTACATTTCCACTTTTAAAAATAGGCGGTTCGAACCCGCTTTCAACCATCACTTCCACTGCTTCCACCATCAGGCTGTTTACAATCGCAAAGCCAATAATAGATGAGGCGGAGCCGAAACTTATCCCCATTGATGAATGCTGCATCAATGCGTCTCCTGGCTCGATATGGTTGTCAATCGCCAGGTCCACTGATGAAAACAGATACTTTCCGTGTTTATGGCGGGAGAATTGAGTTTCAGCATAGCGCGGGGAAGTAATTCCTATCACGAATGCCCCGCTGGCTTTTGAAATTTCAGCTACATCCACCGGTACTGGATTCCGGCCTGAAGTGGATGCCACAATCACAACATCATTCGGCCGGATATCAGCATTCTCCATAAATCCCCCGGCATAATCATTTTCCTTTTCCAAGGAAGAAGAACGGACTGCACCCTTATGCAGCATTAAGTCCTCCACAAAAATGGGTTTAATGGGGGCAAGACCCCCTGCACGGTAAAACAGCTCTTCTCCGAGCATATGAGAATGCCCGCAGCCAAACACGTGAATAATTCCATGGTTTTGGATACATTCAGCCACTGCACGGGCTGCTTTCTTCAGTTTTTGTCCCTCCTCTTTTTCCACAAGGGACAATAAATCTTTTATGTCATTCAGATAATTCTCCAGCATACTTCCTACCCCATTTATACCCTGACTTTGGATGCGCTTAGTGCTGCTTCATCTGCAATCACTTTTACATTCGGATGATTCCTTAATACTGATGCAGGAAACTGCTCATTAAGTCCATTTCCAAGAAGCTGCCCAATCGCATCGGCTTTAGCTTCACCTGAAGCAAGCAGGAGGATCTCCCTGCTCTGTAAGATCGTAGCGATTCCCATGGTAATGGCTTGGGTCGGCACCTCTCCGATCGTATTAAAAAACCTTGCATTGGCTTTAATAGTGGAATCTGCTAAATCAACAATATGAGTTTTAGATGAAAACGGCGTGCCTGGCTCATTAAAGCCAATGTGCCCATTATTGCCGATGCCCAAAATTTGCAAATCAATGCCGCCATGGTTTTTAAGCTTACTTTCATAATTTCGGCATTCTGCTTCCATATCCTCGGCCGTACCGCTTGGGACAAAAGTGTTTTTCTTAAGAATATCGAGATGGTTAAACAATTGAGAATCCATAAAATATCGGTAGCTTTGCGGGTTTTCTCCAGAAAGGCCGATATACTCATCCAAATTAAAGGTTGTCACCTTTTTATATGATGTTCCGTTATCCCGGTGATCTTCAATCAAACGTTTATATGTTCCCACAGGTGTACTCCCGGTTGCCAATCCGAGTGTAGCTTCAGGAAATTGGCATACCTTCCTGGTGATGTATTCTGCTGCGGTTTTACTCATTTCTTCATAGTTGTTTACTTTAATAATCTCCATCATGAGTTCCTCCCTGCAATAAGCTGATTAAGTATATATTTGCACTATAGAAGGCAAAATATTGGAATAAAATAAACCCATTTATACTTCATATCGTAACACCTTAAAGTATAGTTGTCTATACCAATTTAGTCTCTGTTAAACCTAATTTTTAAAAAGCATATAAATTTTTTCTTTTAAAAATGGTATAGACAACTATATTTATATTTTGGTATGATTACGACAGTTTAGTAAAACGCTTTCTTACTCATTTATTTTTATTAAGGAGAGATCAATATGTTAGGATTCCTACAGAGAATTGGTAAGGCATTAATGCTTCCGATTGCCGTCCTGCCTGCCGCTGGTCTATTGCTTCGCTTTGGACAGGATGATTTATTGGGTATTCCGTTCATCGCGAATGCCGGCAATGCTATTTTCGCGAACCTGGCACTTATTTTTGCCATTGGGGTTGCGATGGGATTTGCGAAGGATAATAATGGGGCTGCTGCCCTTTCCGGCGCCATCGGTTTTCTGGTGCTGACCGAGGGTGCAATTGCCATCGATGAAAATATAAATATGGGAGTACTGGGCGGAATTATTGCCGGTATTATTGCTGGTTTATTGTATAACCGCTTCCATGATATTAAGCTTCCGGACTGGCTCGGATTCTTTAGCGGACGACGCTTCGTTCCGATTATCACTTCCGTCACTATGATTCTTCTGGCTGCAATTGCTGGTTTTGCCTGGCCTCCTATCCAGGGCGCAATCGATGCACTGGGCAATTGGATTATTGGTCTTGGCGCTTTAGGTTCAGGACTATTCGGCTTTATGAACCGTCTTTTAATACCTTTGGGTCTGCACCATGTATTGAACAGTTTATTCTGGTTCCAGTTCGGCGAATTTGAAGGAGTTAATGGAGATATTGCCCGCTTCTTTGCAGGAGATCCCTCAGCAGGAGCTTACATGACTGGATTCTTCCCTGTGATGATGTTCGGTCTGCCGGCTGCAGCTTTTGCGATCATTGCAACTGCTAAGCCTGAAAAAAGAAAAGCGGTATCCGGAATGTTCATCGGTCTTGCGCTGACTTCATTCCTGACTGGTATTACAGAGCCGATCGAGTTCTCCTTTATGTTCATCGCACCTCTTTTATATGGAGTGCATGCCATCTTAACCGGGGTTTCCATGTGGGTAACATCCTTACTGGGCATACGAGATGGCTTCACATTCTCAGCAGGCGCACTCGATTTTGCACTGAACTTTAATATCGCTGAAAAGCCGCTGCTGCTGTTGGGAATTGGCGTCATCTACGCTATTCTGTACTTCGTTATCTTCTATGCACTAATTAAAGCATTAGACCTGAAAACGCCAGGCCGTGAAGAGGACGAAGATATCGTGGAAGATGAAGATGAACCAGTCTCAACAGGCAACAGCAAGTATGAAGTTATGGCAAGCCATTTTATTAAAGATATTGGCGGTGCTGACAACATTACTTCTATTGATAACTGTGCGACACGCCTGCGCTTAAACATTGCGGATATGGAAAAAGTGAAGGAAAGCGCACTGAAGGCACATGGTGCTAAAGGAATCATGAAATTAAGCAAAACGAATCTGCAGATCATTGTTGGAACAGACGTTGAGTTTGTTGCAGATGAGATGAAGAAAATAAAGAAGTAATTGACTAAAAAACAGTGTCCCGAGACGGACACTGTTTTTTTAATATATCAGCTTTATATTAGGCGGAAGTTTTGCAGAGCATAGTATTCCGAGTTCCTGTAAGCGCATTAAATTATAAGAAGACCCCTCCATAAGCAATTGATCTGCAAATGCCGGATGGCACATGACTTCCACTGTTTCCCCGTCTTCAGCCTTTTCTGCCAGCGTGCTGAAATAGTCTTCCTGAATGCCATCTCCGTAAAAATCGAATAAGCACCTGTCCGTATGGCTTTTGACCCCTTCAAGCGCAAAATTGCCATTGACTCTGAAGGGGAGACCGTATTTATTGGACAGGCTCTGAACTACTGGGAGAAACTCTTCGCGTGTATGAACGTGATGATGGCTATCCAAATGGGAAGGCGTAAGACCAGCCCCGATAAAACGGTCAATTTGTGCAGACCACTCCAGTTCCAATTCTTCAAGAGAGATTCCCTCTAAATCCCCCTGAGATCTAAAGTACCCATCTTTATTAGTTAAGGTCACTAAATCTG
Source organism: Cytobacillus firmus (assembly GCF_023657595.1). NCBI lineage: Bacteria > Bacillati > Bacillota > Bacilli > Caryophanales > Bacillaceae > Cytobacillus > Cytobacillus firmus. The sequence goes on from NZ_CP098323.1 coordinate 2,559,052, forward strand.
TTAATAACGGCTTCCCGCTTGTGAGGACTAAATGAACGCCAGTTCGTAACCCCGGAAATTGTTTAGCCATAGCCAGGGCCTGCCTGGTTCCGGCCATGTTCATCATCATGGTGGCGGAATTGACAATTCCATATAAATAGCTGTGCAAAATTCCATAATTCACGCCGGGACTATATCCAAAATCATCTGCATTGACGATGAGTTTTATCATATTTAGAGGCCTCCGGTTAAATAGATGCAAGGCAGCCTGAAAATAATGCTGCCCTGCAAAATTTTATTGAAATTGCGGCAAATAGAAACGATGGGCTTCGAGCATTTCATCAAGTATTTTTTTCGCTATCTTGTCGGAACTCACCAGAGGATTTATTGTCAGTGCCAGCAGAGCAGTATTATAATCACCAGTCAAGGCCGCTTCTATGGTCACCCTTTCAAAGGATTTAATAGATTGAACCAGTCCCCTGACTGAAACTGGAAGTTCTCCGATCGCTAACGGCTTTGGCCCATCCTTCGTTATAATGCAGCTGACTTCCACGGCTGAATCTGACGGAAGGCCTGCAATAGCACCATTATTCCGGGTGTTAACCGGCTGTATATCCCTTTTATCTGTATATATCGAATGAATGAGTCTGCATGCCGCATCACTATAATAAGCGCCTCCCCTTTTTTCAAGCTGGGAAGGCTTTTCAGCAAGATCTGGATTCTGATATAACTGAAACAGCTCATCCTCCAGCATTTTAACCACTTCAGCCCGTGTACCGCCTTCTGAAGCTGCTTTAATTTCTTCTTCCACCATTTCACGGGTCTTATAGTAGTAATTATGGTAAGGACAAGGAAGCACATTTAATGCCTGCAGGAATTCCGGTTCCCATCCCATCGCATGGATGTTCTTCATTGTGATTGATTTTTCTTTGTCTGTAAGCTTTTTCAGCAGCTCTTCCTTGACGCTCACTCCATCGACATAGACATCAAGTCCATAGACAAGGTGATTGAGTCCGGCAAAATCAATCCTTACTCTGCTGTGGTCCACATTCATTAACTGTGCTGCCCCCATCTCCATTCCAATCGGCACATTGCATAAACCAACCACTTTTTTGATGCTGCTATATCGCAAGACTGCTTCTGTAATTATCCCTGCTGGATTGGTAAAATTGATGAGCCATGCATTTGGACACAACTCTTCCATTTCACGGCAGATCTCCATAATGACTGGAATGGTTCGGAGGGCCTTGAAAAACCCCCCCGGTCCATTGGTTTCCTGGCCCAGCACTCCATATTTCAGCGGAATTCTCTCGTCCTTCGCTCTTGCAGCCAAAAGTCCTACACGGAATTGGGTTGTAACAAAGTCTGCACCCTTAAGCGCTTTTTTCCTATCCAATGTAAGCTGAATCTCTATGGGAACACCGGCTTTTTCAACCATCCGTTTCGCTAATTGCCCTACAATCTCGAGCTTATTTCGTCCTTCCTCCACATCCACAAGCCAAATTTCCCTGACAGGCAATTCCTGATGTCTTTTGATAAATCCTTCAATTAATTCAGGTGTATAGCTTGAACCTCCGCCGATCACGGCAATCTTTATACTATCTGGTTGCTGTGCCATTCTGTTACCTCTCTTAGTCTAGTTTCTTGTATAGGTCGATGAATTCCTGTGCCATGTCTTTGACAGTGAGTGCATTCATCAAATGATCCTGGGCATGGACAAGAATGATGGGCAGATCGAATTGAGCTCCGGAAGCTTCGCCCTGAATTAACTCCGTTTGATGTCTGTGTGCCAGCACAAATTCCTCCTCGGCTTCCCGGATTTTAGCTTCCGCCGCATCGAACTTGCCTGCCTTTGCTTCCCGGATGGATTCCATAGCGAGACTTCTGGCATTCCCGCTGTGCAAAATAAGCTGAAATGAAATTTGATAAAGCTTTTCTTTCTCCATTCTTTAACCCGCCTAACCTTGAATTGTTGGTGTTTGTTCCGGCTGCACCTGCTTCAGTTTCTTTTCATCCATTTTCCCTGTTATATAGACAAATGGCAGGTAAATGACAATGGAAATGGCTAAATTCACAAGTGCCAGCACTGCACCGGAGATATGTCCTCCTGTTGCAAGATAGCCGCCAATTCCTGCAGGCGTCACCCAAGGGATGCTTGCCACAACCACTGGATAAACAAGGCCCCATTTAATAGCCAGATACGCCACTGCCGTCATGATGACTGGTGCTGAAATAAACGGAATCAGCCAGATTGGATTTAACACAATTGGAAGCCCGAATAATAATGGTTCATTGATTTGAAAAATACCAGGCGGCGTTCCTAATGCAAGCAGCTGCTTATGCCGCTTACGTCCTGCAATAAACATGGAAATGATAAGTCCGAGAGTTGCTCCTGAGCCGCCCAGATATACGAAGGCATCCAGAAATGGCCCTGCGAGAATTGCATACTTATCAAGATCCGTCACTCCCTGAGCATATAAATCTGTATTTTTGGTTCCGAGAGATGTAAATAAAGGCGTTGTAACACCCCCAAGAATATTTGGTCCATGAAGGCCAACCGACCAAAAACCATGGACCAGAAAGACTATAAGGATCGCAAATGGCAGTGAATCGGCAGCATTTGTCAAAGGTGCTACAAGGGTTGTATTCAGCCAGTCATTCAAAAATTCACCATTTGTCATTTTTCTGAACAGAAGGCCTGCCACTCCAAATAGGAAAATCGTCAGCATGCCCGGCACCAGTTTGGCAAAAGCCCCTGCAACGGCTGGTGGAACTCCGTCCGGCAGTTTGATAATGAAGGCTTTTACCCTGGTCAAACGGATAAATAATTCGGTCGCAAGAAGTGCCACTACAATTCCTGTAAATAAAGCCGTTGCATTAAAGTATCCATAGCCAATGAAGCCCCAGGCACCTTCCGTATCCGGGACCTGGCCTACTTGAGGGATTAAGAGGAAGAAGCAGGCTGCGGCAACCAGCATCGCCTCGAATCCATCATCCCCATACGATTTGGCAAGCCTGTGGGATATGCCAAATACAGCGAATATGGTTAAGAAGGCAAAGGTGCCCCACCAGATATCTCCGCCAAGTGTTTTCCAGGATTCGCCGAAAATACTTTCCATGAGTCTGCCGTACGGCTTAATGATTTCCCCCAAATTATTAAATAGAACAGCAAACGATCCCACCATTGTGATGGCGATCATACCGATCAAGGCATCCCGGATAGCAAGCAAATGCCTGTTATTGCCGAATTTCACAGCATAAGGCATGATATATTTCTCAATAAACGTCATCATCACTATTCACCCTTTATCAATGAGATAGCCTGCTTTAATACTTCCTCGCCATTACATAAGCCGTAATGCATCGGGTTTATGGGAGCTACAGGAATTCTGCCTCCTGCCTCCTTCTTTAATTGCTCGGTCATAAACCGAATCTGCGGTCCCAGCAGCAGGACATCTGCCGAATCAATATGGCTTTGAACCTCCCCGTTGCCAACAGCCCAGATTTTACAGTCGATCCCCTGGCTTTCAGCGCTAGCTTTCATCTTTGTCACCAGGAGACTTGTAGACATTCCAGCCGAACAGCACAACAAAATATTCATGATTACCCCCCTTTTTTTTCTGTAAGCGATCTCAAAAAAATAAAATAATTGCTTAACTTAATAGTACCATCAATAAAACAGATTATTCAGTCAATTTAATACAAAGATATTTCTTTTTTGAAGTCATCACCTCCTTTTAATACCTTATGCTTGAAATTAATTGTAATTACAAATATTCTATTTTTCAATACATTTTTAAAATTTGTTATTACAAATTATTTTATAATTGATATGACAATATATTCTATGGAATAATAGATAGAAGAACAGAGTAGGAGGAACGGGAATGAAAGACGGTTTTGCCGAGGAAAGTGCCCTGCACTTAAAGGTTAAAGAAAGCATTCTTGAACTTATCAGAAACGGTGAATACAAACCGGATACCAAATTGCCGACAGAAGCGGAGTTTTGTGAAAAATACGGAGTCAGCCGGACGACTATTAGAACAGCACTCCAGCAGCTGAGCATAGAAGGCCATATTTATCGCCAGCAAGGCAGAGGCACATTTGTATCAAGCAATAAAGTGAAGCAGCGCCTGACCTCTACAGTGGAAAACTTTTCAAAGCAAATGGCGATGCAGGGAAAGAACCCGCTCATAAAAGTCATAAACCTGGAAGTCATCCCTGCCGACTCCTTCTTAGCAGAAGTCTTTGACCTGTCAGAAGGCGACCCGGTTAATGTTCTCGAACGAATCAGGTTTGCTGATGAAGAGCCACTTCAATATGAAAAAGCCTTCCTGCCGTGGAAAAAGACCCCCAGCTTGAACCGGGAGGCCTGTGAAAAATCCTTATACCATTTGCTGCAGAATCAATACAGATTAAAAATCCAAAAGACAGTGGAGCATTTAGAAATAGGGTTCCCTGAAAAAGAAATTAGTGAACTGCTAAACATCAAACCTGAAACACCGTGTTTCTCTCTTGAGACCTATGCCCATATTGAAGACGGAAGCTTAATCGAGTATTCCAAAACGATGTTCCGCGGGGATTATGCTCATTTTATTATTGAACGGAATTATGAATAAGGGATTGTTAATGCTAGCTGCTTAGGTTGGGGCTGCACTATGGTGCTGTTACCTGGGATTAGGGCTAGGGGGTAGATTTTTGCTTCTTCTGGTTTTTGCAGCGGCGGGTTCGGACTCTATGAAGGCGATTTCCTTTTTTGTGTCTGAAGTTGTCCCGGGTTCGGACTCTAAGAGGGCGTTTTCTCTTTTTAGAGTCCGAAGTTGACCTGGGTTCGGACTCTGCGGGGCCCTTTTCCTTTTTTGTGTCCGAAGTTGTCCCGGGTTCGGACTCTACGGGCACATTTTTCCTTTTCTGTGTCCGAAGTTGCCCCGGGTTCGGACTCTACGTGTGCGTTTTCCCTTTTCTGTGTCCGGAGTTGACCTTGGTTCGGACTCTACGTGTGCGTTTTCCCTTTTCTGTGTCCGAAGCTGACCCGGGTTGGGACTCTACGTGTGCGTTTTCCCTTTTCTGTGTCCGAAGTTGACCTTGGTTCGGACTCTAAGGGGACGATTTCCTTTTCCTGAGTCCAAAGTTGCCCCGGGTCTGCAATCTATTAAAAACAAATTACCTCTTTCAGTCCAAAGAAAGTATAAAATTAACTATTCAACCTAGAATGAATGCCTCTTTTTATACCACTCCATTGCCTTCATCTCAATTTCCTGCACAAGTGCTTCCTTCCCTTTTATATAGGAATCTATGTCAAAGGGAAACTGTTTCGCTAACTCCAATTTTAAGGTTCCATATTGTTTTGCGTCTTCTCCGTTTGCTCTTAGGTAATCACGAAAAGCAAGATGGCGCGTGATTTCAGGACTCCCTTTTTCATAGATATGGACATGGTGTGTCCGCAGATTTCCCCCTTTCTGAAAATACCGCCGGCCAGGCAGTCCGTTTTCTCCACGGGGCTCAAAACCCAGTGAAATCATTTCCGTATTAAAGCGGTCAACCCTCTCAATATCTATTACGACAGGCAATATATCAATGACGGGCTTAGCTGCCAGACCAGGAACCGATGTGCTCCCAATATGGTGAATGGCCAGAATTTCTTCTTGAAAAATGGTCTTGATTAACTCTGACTCACTTTGAAATTTAAATTTCCAATCAGGATTATAGCAGGTAACAGTCACTTTCCTTGTCATGTTCTCCTCCTGAATTTATTTTAAGCTCATCAAACACGTCCATAAAAAATCTTCCCCAAATAGATCACTGGGCTGCTGTATTTTTTTCATCGTTCTAAGCTCCAGAAAATGAAAGTCATCTTGAAAGATCTCTTTCAATCGTTCCTCCGTGTATCCGATGCCTCCCTTTAGGCTGCCGATACGATACACCTCCCAGTCCTGCGTGGGAAGTGCTCCATCCGGATTAAAACATACCAATCCAAATTTTCCACCAGGATTGAGTGCCGCTTTGATTATTTCCAGGTATGTAAGCCTTCTGTGGGGCGGAAGGTGATGAAACATGCCGCTGTCATAAATAAAATCATAGCTTTGAGGTTCAAAATGAAAGTCGAATAGAGATACACATTCAAAATTAATTTTTACCTGTGCTTCATTTGCTCTTTCACCTGCCCATTTGACCGCCCTTTCGGAAAAATCGATAGCATCCACCTGTACCCCATTCTTCGCCAGAAAAATGGCATTCCTTCCTGGGCCGCATCCAATTTCGAGTGCCTTCCCCGCCTGCAGGCCATTTTGAATATACTCAGACAGATTTTCATCCGGCCCTTTCACTTTGAAAAATGGAATCTCTTTATCCCGGTCTTCGTAGAAATTTTCCCAGAATAATTTTGGTTCTCTTAACAATCCATCCAGCATTTCCAATAAGTCAATATGATTTAAAATAGCTTTTTCCATAGCCATTCCCCCTTACTTTTATTTTACTGAATCCCTTATGGAAAAGGATTACAGCTGCGTTAAGAATAGATTATTTAAGTAAAAACGATCAGCTGATTTTGCATTATTCTTCCATCTAGAAATCCTGCAAGGGGGTATTTTTAAGTTTTATAGTCTAAGAAATACCTAAGTCTTAAAGCAAAGAGAAATACTTCCAGGAGCATTCTGAGGATTCTGGAAAAACATCCAATCATCGCGATTCGTAATATTTGTAATACTTATGAAATATTTTCTTTTGAAAACTTGTCCTTCATTTCGGTCAGCTCTCATATAATGACGACAAGAAGGTTTAGGAGGTACGTGATGTTTCTTTTTCTTGATAAAGCGATTCTAGGTATGGCCATTCTGCGCCTTATTTCCGGGAGCATTGAAATTTTTGTTGCACTATTAATCTTAAAAATGAATGATATCGAAAAAGCATTAGTTATGAATAGTTCACTGGCCCTTATTGGACCGCCTGTGCTTCTCTTGACGACAGTCATTGGATTGACCGGAATGGCGGATAAAGTTTCATTAAGCAAGATCTTATGGGTGCTTTGCGGGGTTGGCTGCATTCTGTATGGGGTAAAAGGGAGATAGAGCTGTATAGACAGCTCTATTTTTGATGTTTCAGCAAGTCCGAAACGGTGGTCATTTGGTATCCTTGCTCTTTTAATGAAGCAATTATTTTCTTAACAGATTTCAGAGACTCTTCCCGGCTTTCATACATGACATGAAGAAGAATGATGGAGCCTGGTTCTATATTTTCCGCCACATACTCCGTGATTTTATCTGCATCCCCTTCTATGTCCGGAAAACTTTCAGGCTCGATATTCCACAAAACCGTCTTTCGCTCCTGTTTAGACAAGTAGTAAGGCAGGAGAAATAACTTTTTCCCGTATGGAGGGCGAAAATGAATTTCTCCTTCATAGCCTGTCTGCCTGATTAAATCATCTGTTTTCTCAATTTCCTCTTTGATAAAAGTGGGAGATTTTAATACCATACGGGAATGAGAGTAGGAATGATTGCCGATTTCATGCCCTTCTCCCACAATTTTTTTCGCATCTTCCATATGTTGTTCAATCTCTTTTCCTGTTAAATAGAAAGTGGCTTTAACATCCTCTTCCCGTAAAATCGTTAAGATTTCATCGGTATTAACGCCAGGCCCATCATCAAAAGTCATGGCTGCGACTTTGTCCTCAGTTTCTGCTTTATTAACAAGGCCGCCGAAAAACTGAAAGTTCCTGGACTTCGATACTTCAAAGAGCAAAAAGGCAATTCCTAATAGCAAGATTATCCATAAAATAATTTTAAGCAGTTTTTTCATTTTTCCTCCTGATGCTTTAGTTACAGAGTAATTATAATTTAAATATGTAAAAAAACCAGCCCCCGATTGGAAACTGGTTTGATAACATAAGTATGTAGCCGCTTTTGCCGTAACTGTGATAAGAAAGTTTTAAACCACCACTCCTCAAAGTGGGTGTTCGCAGAAACATTCCTGCCTGTCCTCCTTGTCTTATAGACAGAGGCTTGTCATTCCTGTTCCGATGTTAAACTCCCTATTTCAGCTTAAAGGTTAAAACTTTAGTATGATTACGTACAATGCAGCTTGTTTTATTATAATAATATAATTTACACGACGATTCAATAGAAGTTTTTTCCTGTCTGGACCTATTAACTCTTTTCACTTAGCTTCAATGCCGTTCAGTAATTTTCATATCCGTTTCCAGCTTTTTTTTCAAATTATGCGGATAATAGGTCCCCTGCTGATCATGTAATTAGTTATTTTTTCATGAGTTTCTACCTGTAAGGGCAAATGCAATATTCCGGATGCCCGCTTTCGCGGAGAAAAAATCCGTTGCAATTACCTGATCAGACATTCCGCCCATAGCTACCGATTTAATGAGACACAGGTTTTTAAAAACCAGAAGCTCATGAAGCTCCAATGTTTCATGCAAACCCATTTCACTCATCATAAATAATCCTCCCATACATTTATATACTCATTTTGCTCATTTCCCACTTTCGAAACCTGTGGTATTTATTTCTTCTGCCAGGCACTGTGAATTACGCATAAAGCAGCTGAAAGAAGAAACATTAACAGTTAAAAGGAGGGCGTAATTATGGACGAGTTAGGCCTTGGCTACCATGAAACAATGGAAACACATGAGATGCTGAAAGCATGGTTAGGAAGCATTTGATCCGAAAACAGAGGAATGCATTAAAGTTATACTAAAGCCTTAACCTGATTTTTTAGTTACACCAGGTTACAAAGGAGAAATTGCAATTGGGACGAAAGTTTGAACGAAATCTGCTGCGCAGCCTGTTTATTTTCGGAATTGGGGCTTTTTTTCATCTGGTCAGAAAGCCTCCTATAAAAGACTGGCTTATCGTGTTCTTTTTGAAAAGCTATATTGCCACCTTCTTAGATAATCTCTTAGTGCGAAAAGGCTATCTCAAGTACCCGGTTAATCTGTTTAAAACGTTTGATGTCAGTGTACTATTCAGCTATATCATTTTTCCTGTCACGTGTGTTTATTTTAATCAGCAGACCCAAAATAGCGGACTAAAGGGCATCCTGCTGAAATCCCTGATTTTTAGTGTTCCATCGGCAATCGCAGAGCATTTTCTTGAAAAACACACACAGTTAATCAAATATAAGAAATCATGGAATTCCTATTATAGCTTCGTATCTATATTGGCGACTTTCCTGATGACGCGCGGAATAATGGGATTGATTAGTAATTCTTCAGAAAAGCAAAAAATTCCGGCTCCAAAACAATAATTGGAGCTGGTTTCTTTATGAAGACTTCTTATCTTTCTCAAATTTTGGCGGTCAAGCCTTCCTGGCAAGAACACCTCCATCATAAAACTTGCCGTATTTTCTTAAGATTTCTCTCACCTCAGGAACGGTGGGGATTGTCTCATTTGCAGAATATGTAAGATAGTAGTTTTTTGTATTTTTCCGATGGATGATCCAAGTAAAAAATTTCATCGCAAAACCATGTGTATTGTGATTACGGAATTTCGGCATCAGCTTTCCGTCCCATACGGTCATGGTATGCCCGGTTCCCTTCCATTTCTTTAGTTCTCCATTCAGTTCAGCATAGAGTAGACCCGGGGTTTTTTTCATCTGATTCATTACCAATAATGTCAGCACCTGATTAATAAACAATTGAATGAGATTTAATCCTTCCCCTCTTGTCAGTGAGATAAATGCCTGTTCAGGCATCACTTCCGGCTTATCACCCCAAACAAGCGTATTTGATCCGTCCATTTCCTTTATCGGTATCCATTTTCTTTGTTCCATAACCTTCCCTCCTGATTTGGTAAATAATACCCAGATATATAGGTATTCTTCAAAAGGAAGAATATTCCTTCAAAAAAAGAACGGAGGCTCAGGAGGCCTCCAAATAGAATTATCGATAAGATAGATCGGTTATTTCAAGAAACTGAACAGTGGTTTGATCCCTGTCAATCCGTACTTTGAGTTCGAAATGATCAAGCTGGTAGGTTAACTCTTCACACTTGGCTGATTCGTAACAAGTGACCGTTTTTGTCTTGTTAGCATCTCCATACATTTTAACAACTTCGGCCTTCGTAAAGGGAAGAGCAGGTAACATACGCGGGCTTAAATATTCCGGATATACAGCAAGACTGCCAATTGTACCATCCTTCATATTTAAGGTTGCCCTTACACCTCCACCATCAGCCTGGTAGTAAAGCGTTTTAATATTGAGCTGAGTCTCAGTCTTTTTTGGCTTTCCCATTCTCGAAATGATGTCATCATAGGCATCTCCAGGCTTTAAGCCAAAAATTTGAAGCTCACCGCTGGAAAGAATGAAGGCATCTTTAATTCCTTCTTTTTTGACTGTCTCCAGCCCATTCACAGCATTCCTCCTGTCCTTAAAAGCACCTGCCTGCACACGGTAATAGGTTTTGCCATCAATGACAGCCGTGCTAATTGCGGCAGGGATTTCTTTTTTCTTCAGCAATGCTGCCCGCTTTTCCGCATTCTCTTTTTTACTGAAAGAACCGGCAATAATCTTATGGTATCCAGCTTCCTCCCCGGATAAAATGAGACGCTGACCGGGATAGATGGTCGTACCTGTTAAATCATTCAGCTCCTTAATCTGCGTCACATTCAGATGATGCTTCTTAGACAGGGAATAGATTGTATCCCCTTTTTTCACCACAGCTATTTCTTTATCTCCGCTGTGGTCCGCTAAAACTGATCCCCCTGAAAAAATAACTGCCAGAGATATGACGCCTGCTGCAATTGCCTGTTTAATTTTCTTCATTATTTTCACCTCATTATATATGACGAAGGGAAATAATGGATGTCGCAGAGGGACGAGCCTATTTTAGAAATTGGGCAGACGTTTCTTGGGGCTGTTCACTTTTCGGATTAACTCCTATTTTCCTAGTGGCTCGCTCATTTTCGGCTTTATTCCTTCGGATTAACTACCATTTTCCTGGTGGCTCGCTCATTTTCGGCTTTATTCCTTCGGATTAACTCCCATTTTCCTGGTGGCTCGCTCATTTTCGGCTTTATTCCTTTGGATTAACTCCCATTTTCCTGGTGGCTCGCTCATTTTCGGCTTTATTCCTTCAGATTAACTCCCATTTTCCTGGTGGCTCGCTCATTTTCGGCGTTATTCCCTCTAATTAACTACCATTTTCTCAGAGACCACGCTCTTTTCGGTATTATTCCTTCTGATTAACTACCATTCTTCCTGAGACAGGTCTCTTTTCGGCGTTATTCATCCGGATTCAATCCTAATTTCGTTGAATGATATTCAATTTGGCCGTTAATCCCCATATCCTCTCAAAATCACTCTTTCAATCATAGAAAAGAGATGGCCCAAAAGCCATCTCCCTCCTTTTATGCTGGTGCATCAATTTCATCTTCAGCGATGTGTTTTTCGTTATATTCCACGTCTTTGCGGGCATTGTAGCGGTCCGCTTTTTCGAGGGTAACTGTGATGTTATAGTCAGGGATACCAGCGAATTTTTCGTAGCGGCCTCTTGGTAATAGGAAGTTTCCTTCAGGAAAATGGACTTCGACGTTGCCGCGGGCGATATCGACGAATTTAGCTCTGCCCTGGAAGACACCGAATCCGTTGTAAAGGACGATGCCTTCACCTTCTGCAATACTTAAGTCTTTTCCATCTTCAGCATTCATTAATACATCATATCTACCGGCACCATTCAGCGGGTCCACTTCTTTGTAGACCATGGAATTGAACTGCTTGCCGCGGCGGGATGTGACGATGAACTGGCCTTCTTTTTTGCCAAGGTCAGGAATATCGACCGTAATCAGTGTGCCTTTTCCATCCGGAGTCGGGCAAATGCCGTCCTCGCAAAGCCATGCTCCGCCCCATTGGAAGACATCCCCTGCTTTTTTCAGATGCTGGATGCCATCATAATTAGGATTCGCCACTGCAATTTCATCCCGGATTTCCTGTGCATCTTTAAAATCAACAAGATGGGCAGTTTCAGGCTTAACGCGTTTCGCCAGATCGATATAAATTTTCCACTCTTCGCGTGCCTCTTCAATCTTGTTTTTATTTCCTTCAATTTCAGGACTGAAGTACACCATTCTCTCCGTTGAAGTGGAGGTACCGCCGCCCTCCTGCTCGTACCTTGTTTTAGCAGGCAGCACGATTACCGCTTCTTTTGCATCAACAAGGGTAGACGTATTTAAAATAATATCCTGGTGAACGCGGATATCCAGTTCAGAAAGAGCTTTTTCGATAAAATCAGGATCTGGCATTGTCTCAAGGAAGTTACCGCCTGATAGATAGTAAAGCTTGATTTTCCGTTCATGGTCTTCAGGCAGCAGAATATTCTCCAGTGTCACCCCGACAATATCACCCTGCCATTTCTCAAGCTCAAAGCCCCAAAGATTTTGAATGCGGGTAAAATTGTCTCCATAAAAGTCACCGCCAGGCAATACGAATGGATCGGCACCCATTTCACCGCTTCCCTGTACAGATGAATGGCCGCGGAATGGCATCAAACCATTATGCTTTCGGCCCAGATGGCCGCGAAGCAGCGCAAGATTCGCAACCTGTGAGATATTATCTGTCGCAAAGGAATGCATGGTCAGGCCAAGAGCCCATGCATAGACAGCATTTTTGCTGTTCGCAAGCAGTTCCGCAAGCTCAATGATACGATCTTTCGTTACACCGGAAGATTTAATAATATCTTCCCATGACTGCTCTTTCACTTTCTTTTTCAAATCCTCGTAGCCATTCACATGCTCGTTTACAAAATTATGGTTGATGGCAGAACCGCGCTCCGCTTTCTCCATGTCGAACCAATGCTTCATGATGCCGTGCATAAAAGCAATGTCTCCGCCGATGTTGACCTGATAAAAGTCATCAGCGATTTTTGTGCCGAATAAAGCTGATTCAGGGTTTGATGGAATCCAGTATTTGTCCATCGCCGGCTCTTTATATGGATTAACGACGATAATTTTTGTGCCGTTCTTTTTCGCTTCAAGCATATATTTGGATGATACTGGTGAGCTGTTGGATGCTACGCTTCCCCAGAATAAAAGGACATCCGTTCCGATCCAGTCAAGGTAGTTGGCTGTGGAAGCACCTACTCCAATAGAACGCTTTAACGCGGTTTTAGAAGGAGAATGGCAAATGCGGCTTGCATTATCGATATGATTCGTTCCCAGGAAGCGGGCTGCTTTGCCGGCCACATAATAGGATTCATTCGTAATTCCACGGCTCGTCAGGTAGAACGCATACTGCTTTGGATCGAGCACCTTCATTTTTTCAGCAATCATGTTCATCGCATCATCCCAAGTGATCCGGGAGAATTTGCGCTCCCCTTTTCTGCGGATCATCGGATAAGGGATGCGGCCGAGCTTGCGAAGCTCCGTGCTGTCATATTTGCGAAGCTCATCAATATCAGCATGCAAAATGTCCGGTTTAATCGCACCGGCTGTGTTTAAACGAAGAACATTTAAACGTGTTGTACAAACATGAGGTCCTTTAAGCGTCTGGTCATAAAGGCCGGAAACGCCAAGCGCACAGCCGTCGCAGACACCCTTTGTCAGTATATTTGTGGCATAGCCAATATTATCTTTGTTTTCCCATAGGATTTTTGCTGTATCCCTCATATGCTTTGGCTTTATTTTGCCAAGCCCGAACGGAATCGGACTCACCCAATGCTTTGGATCCGGCATGGCCTTTTTATTCTGAGGTCCTGGATGTTTTGTTTTTCCCATCTGAAACACTCCTTTATCTTTTTCTATTTAATAGAGATCCTGAATCTCTTAATTCTCAATGGTTAAGTTGCATTTATTATTGTATATGGGTAAATGGATTAAATTTTCCCTTTTTTCATAAAAAACCGCCGCAAAAAGCCTCTAAATACTAGATGCTGATTTCTGCGGCGGTTAGTCTTTAGCAGGGTCGCTGCCAAGTGCCATACCAATAGAAAAGCGGAAGCGCCTTGCTGAGATGAACTTCAACTAAAAACCGCCACGTCCTGTGGCGAACGTTGAAGCCAGCACATCCTGTACAAGTCCGACAGGCATAAGACGAATCACGCAGGAAACCTCCCTAAGCAAGCTTGGGTCGGGCGATGTATCGCTGACGAAGCGTTCCTTGTCCTGATTTCTGGAGTGATTTGGCTTATGACCCGAGGGGCTAGGCGCTGGAGCTAGACACTATCTATCTTGAATGCTGTTATTATTAAAATTTAACTTGCCAAACGATCATTTGCTTCATTTTGCCTGCGCAATTTTTTCATATCAAAACGGATTAGGATAGACACAATGAGTGCCAACACAAAAAGTCCGGCAAAGCTTGTCAGACTTGAAGCATAGCTTCCTGTTGAATCCTTCATCCATGCTGCAAACATCGGGCCTGCAAGACCAGCTGCTGCCCAGGCTGTAAGGATGTAGCCGTGAATGGCGCCAAGCTGCTTCGTTCCAAAAACGTCGCCGATAAATGCCGGGATGGATGAGAATCCTCCGCCATACATGGTGTACACAACAGCAAGCATAATCTGGAAAAGAATCGCTTCTTTTGTGATCGGCAGCAAAAGGAATAGGGCGATCTGTGATACGAAGAAAATCGTATACGTGTTCGGGCGGCCAATATAGTCAGAAATGGATGCCCATGCAAGACGGCCCAGTCCATTAAAGATGCCAAGCACTCCGACAAGAGTGGCTGCTTCTGCCGTTGTCAGGCCTATGCTTTCCTGTGCCAGCGGCTTTGCAGCAGATAAAATCGCAATTCCGCACGTTACATTAATGAACAGCATGAACCATAAATAATAGAATCGGGTTGTCTTTACTGCTTCATTCGCCGTTAACTGTGCTAAATCCTGTTTAATTTTGATTTTTCCGGCTGCAGCTTTTTCCTTCATGCCTTCAGGTGCCCAGCCTTCAGGCGGCTTTTCTAGGTATAAAGATGATAATGTCATAATAATCAAGTATGCTGCACCTAAAATAAAGAACGTGTTAGCAGTACCAACAGATTTAATCAGACCATCCATGACAGGGCTCGCTACCGCTGCAGCAAAGCCAAATCCCATGATGGCCAGGCCAGTTGCAAATCCGCGGCGGTCAGGGAACCATTTTACCAGTGTGGATACAGGTGCAATATAGCCTACCCCTAAACCAATTCCCCCAAGAACGCCATAGGTTATGTACAAAAATGGCAATGAACCCAGATTTACGGCCAATCCGGCTCCAAGCATGCCGGCCCCGAAAAATCCTGCTGCCAGAAGACCAGCCTTTTTTGGTCCATGCTTTTCAACAAAGTGGCCAAGAAATGCTGCTGACAATCCCAGAAATAGAATCGCCAAACTGAAGGTCAGCTGTACTTCCTTTGATGACCAGCCAAACTGCTCAATCAATGGATTGGTAAAGTTGCTCCAGGCGTAAACCGAACCGATGGAGATATGAATCCCTACGGCCGAGGCGGCAATCAGCCACCGATTTTTTGTCTTTTTCACTCTTTTTCCCCCTCGTAATACTTGTACCTTTGTAAAGCGGTTTCAAGATGGTTTCCTGAAACAAAAAAACCGCCAATCTCTCCCGCATTCCCGTATTGGGGTATGCTGAAGAAGGATTGACGGTTAGTATCAAGCAGGATGCGCTGCTTAAAGGACCAACTGTTAATCTAATAGAATCTGATGGCATTTTAACCGACGACAGGTTCGCTATCTCAAATCAAAATGTGACAGATTTTTGAACTAATAAAAATCATATCACTTTGAAATAACATGTTCAAGCCCTTTTAGCAATTTTTCACTATGCTGGTGTTGGTTTAAATACTAATAGCAGGTCCCGGTGTTCTTCTATTTATCTCCCTTTTTTCACATCATGAAGCAAATCCGGATGGTTTGTGAACATACCGGTTACTCCCCAATTAATCAGCTGCTTCATTCTTTCCTTGTCGTTGACAGTATACGGATGCAGTTCAAGACCGCTGTTCACAACCTTTTGAACATATTCCTCATTTAAATACGTATGGTTAGGACCAATGCCCATCGCGTACTGCTTTATTTCCATAATCTCTTCATCAGTTATTTCTGCGTTTGCTTTATATGAAATTAATTGTACAAGTTTAATAGCAGGGTCCAATTCATTCATCACTTTAAGACTTTGAGGGCTGAATGACTGGACGAGCAGTTTATCTTTATTAATCTTATACTTTTCAACCAGACGGAGCAGTTCTTTTTCCATGCCGGGATAAACATCCGGTGATTTTGTTTCAATGTAATAGCTGTTGTTTTTTCCAAACTTCTTGAAAACCTCTTCAAGTGTCGGCACCTTTAAGCCTTCGTATTCCGCTTTTGAAGCATACGGGTACTTCTCGTTAAACCAGCTGCCTGCATCAAGCTGCTTTATTTCGTTTAAAGTATAATCCTTTACGGATCCTGTTCCATCTGTCGTCCGGTCTAGCGTCACGTCGTGCATCGCAATGAGATGCCCATCCTTTGTCATCTGCAAATCCAATTCAATATAATCCCCATGCATTTTCTCGCCCATGTCATATGCAGCGATTGTATGCTCAGGTGCATAAGCAGAAGCCCCGCGATGTGACACATTTACAATGTCCCTATGCATGTCTTTAGCCAGCGCCGCACCTCCTCCAAACGCATTTAGCCCAATAACTGCCGCACCAATAACCGAAATCATTTTCTTCTTCAATGTCTCCGTCCCCTATCTATAATGGTTTACACATTAAGAATAGTGACGAAATATTAACCCTGTTCTAATATTATGTAAAACCTGGGAGAATAATAGATTACAGGAATATTAATACAAGCCTTTCTGAATGGGTCACATTCACCATTGTAGAAACTTGTAATCTTTTTATAAGTTTTGTCGAATCTGTTTATTTGCCGGTTAATTTGTCGATAATAGAATATAATATTTCATCCCCGGATTAGGAGCCGAATCAATGAACACACCTTCGACTGCTATAAAAAAACTTCACAACGACATCGATGTCCTGCGCAAAAAGATGATTTCTGTTGGAAAAAACAAGGGATTGTCACACCCTGAAACGCTCATGTACTCAGAAGAGCTCGATAAGCTCATCTATAAAGTGCAGCGAAGCAAGCTCATCCATTAGAACAACCCTCCATATTTCAAAAAAACGCACACTCTTGTAAAAAGGAGTGTGTTTGTTTTATGATTAAACGCTCAATCGTGCATTTTTATTGAGAAAAACGAAAAAGTCCGCCATAATGAAAAGATAATAACTACAAGAAATGGAGATCATATGAAGAAAAAGTTCATGTTCCTATTAGCAATCGTACTTCTTGTTCTGACAGCCTGCGGTAAAGATCAGGCACAGGAACCGATTACTTTAAAGGACCAAAGCGGCAATGAAGTTGCCTTCCCGCAGGACAAGCCAAGTGTCTTCTTCTTTATCACAACATACACCTGAGGACTCTGTCAGCAGCAGCTGGTCGAGCTGCATCAGAATATGGATAAATTAGAAGATCTGGATGCGAATATGTACATCGTCAGCAATGATCAGCCTGAGCAGCAGCTTGAGCTTTATCAGGCTCTGGAGGAAAAGATGGGCCAAAGCCTCCCTTTTATTTCTGATCCGGATATGAAGCTCATTGAACAGGCTGGCATGAAAAATGGCGACACTGCCTACAGAGGCTATGCAATTATGGATGCAAAAGGCAAAATTGTGCTCAATAAGGTCAATGACCATTGGGGAGAAGAAATCGATACAACTGCAGAAGACATAAAGAAAGAATTTGAGGAGCTTTCCAACTAAAGACAAAAAAAACACGCTTGAGAGCGTGTTCATGAATCCCTGTCTCTATCTGTGAACTGGAGCATGGCGATAACAAACATACCGAAACTGATCATCAAAGACAACACTTCAAAGGTACCCATTTATACATCGCCTCCTTATCTTCAGCCTTCCCGGAACCAAACTTGTCCTATACTCAGGATAAGTGCCCATTTGAAAATCCGTCCAAAAGGCCTAAAAAGAGCCAGCCGCATTGCAAAATTGCATGTGACTGGCTCTTTTTTGTGAAAATCCCCTATTTTCTTAAGCTATCCTCAAAAATTCCCCACTTTTATGCGCGTTTTATTCAGATTTATTTGTGCAAAGCTTGAATTTATATATGCTTTCCAAATTTACTTGCGGATAGCTAAATTTATTTGCGGATAAGCGATTTTTACTTGCGGATAGAAAAATTTATGTGCGTTTAGCACTTATCCCGAACTTTCTTTTCCAAGTGCCAGCGGAACCTTCACATGTTTCCTTCTTAATGAATCAGCACTTAAATATAATTCAACAATCAATAACATTAAAATGATCCAAATGCCTGTATTTAAGATTACTGCCTGCACCGGGCTTTCTATGAAAAAGGTAAACGTAAAGAACATCGCAAAAGTGAAGATTCGGCTCCACTGTGTCACATCATATGTGAAGATGCCTTCCTTCAAGCCATATATTCGAATGCGACTTACCAGTCTTACTATTTCTATTGTCTCCACCACAATAAAGACCAGGAAAACGGCAAGCCAAAACCAGGCAGCCGCCTGATGGGCTACAACGCCGGATTTATACATGGCGAGCCCGCTGATGGACAGGGCACCGTGAAAAATGCAATTGGTATTATTCCAATCCTTCGCAATGTTCCAGCCGCGAACGGCATAACGTTTAAGAATAAACCACGCACTGACGGAATAAAAAAGCAGCCCGAAAAAAATAAGAGCAACATTCAGAATGCCAGGTACATCTGCAAAGACAGTATTGAATAGAAGCACAAGAGATTGTGTGCTGACCGTCGGCAGCAGCAAAACTCCATGTGACTGCTGTCCAAAGGATATATCCTTGAGCTCCTTGAAGCCTATTAAACTAATCCAAATATATATGATCCATAATCCCGCATTGAGAATGGCCAGCGCCTGGGCTTCCGCACCAGCTCCAAATTGCTTGAAGAACATGATTCCACAAATCGACGTTCCTGCCACCCAGGTACCAATGCCAAAACGGTTAATGGGATTAGTGTAATGCAGCTTCTTAAACTCTCCTCTATAAATGGTCATTCCGATCGATACCAGAATGGCCATCCATAAGGCTAAATCTGCTATACTCAAAATCTTGCCGAAGCTTCCCAAAAAGAAGGACAAACCGAAGAAATTCAGCAAAACTCCCTGTGTTACAATGCCAAGCGCCATCACAGCCGCCATTGCAGCCGTATGGATATTAACTTTTTTGCGAATGATAACCAAAACAGCCCCGATAAACAGAAGGCCGAGCAAAATTAAATAAAACACTATAATCACCGTTAAAATGAATTTATTATAATTATAACATCTTATGCAAGTGACCCTTTCGGTGGGGATAAAAAAAACAGCGCATTTCCATGCACTGTCAGCCCCCGCTCAACTATTTAAATCAAAACGCTGTTCCGGTTTTGATTACCTTCTGCCTGTATCGAATCCCCCTCATATGGGAGTTCTATCTCAATCTTCGTGCCTTCCCCAACTTTGCTTTCGATGGTTAAGCGGCCATTATGGTTTTCGATAATTTTATAGCAAATCATTAGACCCAGCCCGGTTCCTTTTTCCTTTGTTGTATAGAAGGGTTCCCCGAGGCTTGGAATCCGGTCTTCCGAAATGCCTACCCCTTGATCTATGAATTGAACGGAAATTGTATTGCCGGTCTTTTTCATGACTTTAATCCTTAATTGGCCGCCGTCTGGCATTGCTTCAATCGCATTCTTAATAATATTCAGGAATACCTGCTTCAATTGGTTTTTTTCACAATAAATCATTGGGGCATGAAAATTATTTTCTACTATTATCTCGACGTTATTTAATATAGACTGGGTATTGCTCAGGAGAATCACTTCACTGATTAATTTTGTCAGGTCCTGCTTTTCAAAAATGTCTGCAGTCGGCTTGGCCAGCACTAAAAATTCACCGACAATTCCATTAATGCGATCCAGTTCCGAAAGCACAATATCAAAATACTCTTCTTTTTGGCTGCTGGATTTAAAAAGCTGAACAAACCCTTTGATCGAGGTAAGAGGATTACGGATTTCATGTGCGATTCCGGCTGCCATTTGCCCCAGAAGTGCCAATTTTTCTGATTTTCGCAGGAGCTTTTCCTGTTCTTCTTTTTTATCCGAAATATCTGTTCCTATCGAAAGTACGGCCTCTTTTCCTTCAAATCCGACACAAAGCGATGAAATCTCGAAAAATCTAGTGGTTCCATCAAAACGTTTTATTTTATATTCTATATTGTTTAAAAGCTGCTTCTCTGCCTTTATGTACTGATAACGTTCCTGCAAACGGCCTTTATAGTCCATCTCAATAAAATCAAGTAGCGACCTGCCAATTAATGCAGCTTTATTTGTTGCCGACAATTCGGTGACTGCAGCGGAGTTTGCATACAAGATCTCAAAGTCCTTATGTATGAGCACGGAAACGGGAAGTGATTCCAGAAGCATTTTATAGCTTTCCTCGCTGGCCCGCGCTTTTTCTGCATAGTACCTGCTTTTGTCAAACTGCCAGCCTACAAACCAGGCAATACCTGTAAATAGAAAAAAATCAAAAGTAAAAAACGTTTCATGCGAGAAAATGGTTTGATAAGAGGTAAATAGAACCGAAATAATCACAAGTGAAATTTGACCTGTCCGTTTACTCATATAGTCCTCATTTTTGTGTTTTTCTATTATTTTAGCATTAAGCGGGAGGGTAACGATATCAATTTTTAAAATTTATTAATAATAGAATCAGCATTATTCGATTAAAAAAACCTGCCTAGGGAAGCCTGATAATCCCCGGGCAGGTTAAATTAAGCCTATTTATTCTTTGGAGCAAGCTCTACTGCCTGACGCATTGCCTCCATTAAGCTTTTCTCGTCAGCTATGCCTTTTCCGGCAATATCAAAGGCTGTACCATGATCAACGCTTGTACGGATGATGGGAAGGCCGACTGTGATATTAACCCCGGCATCCAGCCCTAATACCTTAACTGGCCCATGCCCCTGATCATGATACATGGCTACGACAATATCAAAGTCGCCTCGCACAGCTCTGAAAAATAATGTGTCAGCCGGCAGCGGCCCTATAGCATTAATCCCCTCTGCCTGTGCTTTCTCTACTCCAGGAACGACTTTTTCTTCCTCTTCGCCATATCCGAATAATCCATTTTCGCCTGCATGAGGATTGATTCCGCAAACAGCGATTTTAGGTGATTCGATGCCGGCTTTTTTCAATGTGTCATGAGCCAGCTTCAGTACGTGATACACTCTTTCCGGGTTGATCATTTTTACTGCATCAATAATTCCGACATGTGTTGTCACGTGGATAACTCTTAAGTTTGGTGCGGATAACATCATGGAATAATCTTTCGTATTGGTCAAATCCGCTAAAATCTCTGTATGGCCTGGATACATATGGCCGCCCTTTTGTAATGCTTCCTTGTTTAAAGGTGCAGTACAGATCGCATCAATCCGATTTTCTTTTGCCATTTCGATCGCTTTGGCTAAGTATTGAAATGCTGCGTTCCCAGCCTCCGGAGACACCTGCCCAATTGGGAGGTCTTCCGGCAGAAGGTCCAAATCAAGGCAATGTACTACCCCATGCTTATATGGGATCTCGCGTAATTGCTCTGCGCTTACCGCTTCAATAACAAGCCCGCTGTTAACAAATGATTTGGCCCGCTCTAAAATTTTTTTATCACCAATGACAAGCGGGTTGCTTATTTCATACATTTCAGCATCGGCAAGGCTTTTTAAAATTATTTCCGGTCCTACCCCCGCTGCATCCCCCATTGTAATGCCTACTACTGGTTTAGTTTGACTCATTGCACTCAACCTTTCTTGTCATATAATGTATTGCATTCACCAGGGATTGCTCATTGCCGAATCCCCCTGCTTTTGTTACAGCCCAATAGCCTTTTTTCCTGCTGCGCAGCCGGCCAAAAGGGAGACCCGGCTCTATTTCTGCATAGAGCTCCATTTCCTGTATACCCAATTCTGAACAAGCAGCTTTTGCAATGTCCCCGCCTGTTAAAATCAAGCCGTCGAGTTCCGGGAACTTATTTACAAGTCTGTTTGCAATTTTCCCCAGTCCCATGGCAATCCGTTCGCCAATCTCATTCCCTGATAATCCTATTGCCTCTCCCGCTATACGGGCTGCATCCCGATTCTGATCGGAAGAATCTACATAAACAACAAAATGGGTATTATCCTGATTTTGTCCAATTTTCTCAATGACTTCTTCAAAATCTATTGACTGATCAACCAATTGGATAGGATTGATTTCTGCGAAATAAGATTGATCAATTTCTCTAATCCGGGAAAGCTGTTTTCTTGTAACCTGTGACAGACTCCCTGAAACTGTGAGTGTTTTCCTGATGTTATTTTCCTCATGAGCATTTTCATTATGAGATTTAAGCTTTAATGCTTCGGGTAAATATTCAACTAGAGCACCAGAACCAGTCCAAACCGTTTTTTT
This sequence comes from Cytobacillus firmus, assembly GCF_023657595.1. NCBI lineage: Bacteria > Bacillati > Bacillota > Bacilli > Caryophanales > Bacillaceae > Cytobacillus > Cytobacillus firmus. The sequence continues at coordinate 2,581,485 of NZ_CP098323.1, forward strand.
CTGAAGGCTTGTGAAAATCTCGGCAATTACCTGCAGATCCTCTTCTCTTTCACTGTCGCATACAATCCAGTTCTTACCCGCCGCTAAAACTTCTTCAATGAATTTAAGGAGTTTTGCTTTGTCCCCGCGGATCAAAGCCAGATCAAGCAATGCAATATCCATTCCTGCATCCTTTTTTAACATGTGAGGAAGAAAGCTTTCCGTTACAGGTGTCTTTGGATCCCTTCCAAACTCTGTTTCTGTGATCAGTTCACCATTTACATAATGATGTCCAGATACCGTTGTACGATTCATTTTGGGAAATGCTGGGGCAATAACAACGATTTCCGGCTGATATACCTTTTCAAGCGCTGCCAGTTCAGCTGATATATTTCCTCTCAAAGTTGAATCCACTTTTTTATAGACATGAGCATAGCCTTTTTCAAAAAGAAGAGAAGCAGCTTTTTCTACTGCTTCATATGCTTCTTCTTGTGTTTTTGCACGGCTGTCCGTATCCACAATTAAGACATCAGGGTCAGATTGAATGTTTTTCCCGGTAAGATCCATCATAACAGTGGCAGTCAGCCCTTTTTTCGCCAGCTGCACTCCTGAATCATTAGCGCCAGTCAAATCATCCGCGATAATGCCAATTTTTTCAGACACAAGAACCACATCCTTAACCATTAACTTTCTTCAGTTTTCCTTCATTAAACTCATAACCTTTTCTCTCTAGACGCTTAACCAAAAACGCTATATAGAGCGGAAGCAGAATTGCGGTTGTCACAGTAGATGCAGCAACCTGAACTGTCGCCAATTCAGCATACTGCGCAAACCCGGCGCTTGCGGCTGCAATGGCAGCTGGTGTTGCTACAGCATTTCCGGCCGTTGAACCTTCAGCAGCACCTACAATTGGATTCCACTTAAAGGCTTTGAACACTAGATACCCAGCTGTACCCGTTACGAATACTGTTAACAGGCCAAGGATAATACCTGATAGACCACCTTCTACAATGGCACCGAAGTCAATCCCCATTCCAAGGGCGAAAGCGAAAAATGGAATGAGCATGGAGCTTCCATTATCAAGGAATCCGCGCATTTCTTCATCCAGGTTACCCAATACCATACCAACCAGGATTGGAAGCAGTACGGCAATGAAGGATTGCAGTGAGAACATGCCATCAACAAAGCCCATAGCACCAAATATGGATAGGGCCACCATTGTTAGAAACGGACCGTCATTTAGTGCCAGCAATGAATAAGCTGCACGGTCTTCCTTGCTCCCATACTGGCCGACAAGTGCGACGAATAGGCCGCCATTACTGTTCGTCATAGCTGCAATAATTGCAATTGGAGCCAAACCCAGCCAAAGGCCATTTTCACCTGCAAACATGTAAGCGATTAACCCGAATGCCGCACCTACTACCCACTTCGTAGCTAAAAGGGTTGCCCCTTTTCCTATTGAAACACCAAATGATTTTACGTTAATTTGAGCACCTGTACATAGCAGGAATAAAGCGATTAAAGCTGATGCACCGTCAACAAACAATGCTTGAGTAAAATTTCCGATACGGAGTAAATCAGGCGCAAAAGTATTAAGTATTGCTGCAATTAGCAACGGAACTACCATCATCCCGCCTGGAATTCGTTCAAGAGTTGCTTTGATCTTCATAATTTTAACATCCCCTTTATATATGTTTCAATTTTAAACACAAATGAAAACGATTACAGGTTTATATTAAACGCTTTCACTGCAAAATACAACATTTTTTACAGAAAAATAGTTTGGTATTTTCTAGATTTATATTATTTGTTGCATTTTTAAACACTTGATAATAAAAAAAGAAGCTGAATACTACTGCTTCAGCTTCCTCCACAATGTCGACCGATTAATGCCTAACCGTTTGGACACCTTTGTTTGATTTTGGTTTTCCTCTTCCATAACTGCTTCGATAATTCGTTTTTCAATCTGATCCAATGTTCCATTTAACAGACTGTCTTCAATTTGAACTGGCCTGTGCTTCAGATTCAGCTGTCTTGAAACAGTCTCTTTACTGATGGTATAACCTTTCTCAGCTGCTAAGACATCAAAAAGGAATGATTTCAGCTCAGCCGTATTTCCAGGCCATTTATATTGCTCCAGCAGCTCCATCGCATCCTCCCTGATTTTCACAGCAGAGGTTCCATACTGCTGATGAAAATGGGCAATAAAGTAAGCTGTTAAAGCTCTTATATCATCCTTGCGTTCTAATAAAGAGGGGATATAGATGCGAACAGCTTCTTCGTTATAAAGAAGGGAATAGTACTCCTGCATTTCACTGGGCAGGGACAGAATTACTTCTTTCCCTGATTCTGCCCAGCTTTGACACTGCTTTAACAGATGGGGCTTCTCTTCTGCTGATATGTCCTCAGCGCCGTAAACATATATAGATCGGACGTCGTCATCATAGGAATCCAAACCTCTTCTTGTTTCCTTTGCATGTATAGAAAGCAGCAAACCGGCCCCCTGATGCTTTAAGTAATGGATATAGCGCGCTAATAATCCTTTTCCAGTGCCGGCAGCACCAATTAAAAGCCATAAATTTCGGTTTATTCCTGCAGAAATAGCAGCCAGACAATCTTTCATTGCTTCACTCTCATTGATGATCATCGGCAGCTGTGACACTGTTTCCACGTTAAGATCTTCTGAAGAACTCTTCATATGATTAAGCTCTTTAATAATGAATTGAGTATAGATTTCATTCGCAATTTCAAGGTTCGAAACCTGAACTTTAAGCATATCTCCCTTAATACCTTCTATCATTTCAACAGACTCTGCATTTCCCTTCCGGTGTACAAGACTCTGTATATCACTTACGAGAATGGGAGGAGAGGAAAAAGTATTCCATTGTTCAAAGACACATTCAGCATTACTGTCCAAAATGATAATATTATCAGTATTCTTCTTTATGATTGCCCGAAGCAGGTCGTTTTCCTGCTGTTTTCTGCGAAAAGAATGATACACGGATTTCACTTTTTGGAACGAATCAAAGATTGCTTCACGGCCGGATTGTATCAGGATTCCCTCGAGACCTGCTTTAGCGGCAGCTTCCATGGTTACAACGTCACCCATGATCAATTCAAAGCCCTTGAATTTCAGTTCCAGGACAAGGGTTTCTACTTCCTCTTCCTTTTGAATCGTAAAAACCTCTATACCTATATCCAATATGTCAGTAATCGTTTTGGCGCCAAGCGTTAGGTTGGAAAAGCCCACAATCGCTTTCTTACCTGGAAAATCATTGGCAAGGGTTAACACCCGAAGCATATCATACCCGGATACCTGAATATCGATAACAGGGATATTTGTTTCCTGTTGGATCAGCTTTGCGGTTCCACCTCTGCTGATGATCATATCAATACCTTCAGATTCGGCATTATACACATGGGGGAGTGCCTGCCCCAGATTTCCAGTTGCTATTTTAATGTCCAGTTCTTTTTCCTCTTTCCTGCATTCCTCAATTAATGGAAGCATAGCAGGATAAGGAGCAATAAATAATGTCTTTATTTTCATCGCATTCACCTAAATGTATCTTACCATTCATTTCTAAGCGGCACCAATAAATAGGAAAATAGGTCAAGAGTTTTAAAAAGTTATGGCAGCTTATTTCTTCACCTGCCCATTCCCTTTCACAATATATTTCGTCGATGTCAGTGCCGGCAGCCCCATCGGACCACGGGCATGGAGCTTTTGGGTGCTGATGCCGATTTCAGCTCCGAACCCAAACTCGAAGCCATCTGTGAAACGGATGGATGCATTATGGTAAACTGCCGCTGCATCGACTTCATTCAGGAATTTTTGCACATTTTCCGGGTTTGATGAAATAATCGCTTCAGAATGTTTTGTCCCAAAGCGGTTGATATGAGTAATGGCCTCGTCCAAGCTTTCCGTCACTTTCATTGCGACTTCCAACCCTAAATATTCAGCGGCCCAATCCTCTTCCACGGCCGGGATAATTCCTTCCCCGCTGACACCTTCCCCCCCATGAATCACAACCCCTTTTTCCATTAGTGCATTCACAAGATCGGTCAGCCCCTCCCACTCTCTGTGAACAAGGATTGTTTCGCAGGCATTGCAAACGGACGGACGCTGCGTTTTGGCATTAACCGCTATGCTAACCGCCATTTCCTTAGCAGCACTTTCATCAATATAGATATGGCAATTGCCGGCACCAGTTTCAAGCACCGGGACTGTGGACTGTTCAACAACTGTCTGAATCAGCTTTGCTCCTCCCCGCGGGATCAGGACATCCAGGTAATCGTTCAGCCTGAACATAGCTGATGCAGTTTCCCGGCTTGTATCTTCAATAAGCTGAACCGCTTCACGCGGCAGGTCACTCTTATCCAAAGCATGATGAATCACTTGCACAATCGCTTTATTGGAATGAATAGCAGTAGAACTTCCTCGCAGCATAACAGCATTGCCTGTCTTCAAGCATAAGCTGGATGCATCGACCGTTACATTGGGACGCGCTTCATAGATCATGCCGACAACTCCAAGCGGGACCCGGACCTGTGTTATCTCAAGCCCGTTCGGGCGTTCCCAATCGGAAATAATCTCCCCAACTGGATCTTCCAGCCGGGCAAGCTGGAGAAGTGCGTCTGCCATATCCTCAATGCGGGCTTCATTTAACCGCAGACGGTCCAATAAAGCATCGCTCATTCCATTTTTCCTTCCTTCGTCCAGGTCCTTATTATTTTCTGTTAAAATAAAATTCTTTTCCTGCATCAGCTGTCCTGAGATCAGTTCGAGCGCACGATTTTTTTGCTGTGTTGTCTTTTTCGCCAGCTCTGCCGCTGCCTTTTTCGCTTTTTGGCCTTTATGAATTAACTCCATGAACTTTTCTCCTTTCTTTTCTGGGTTACCCAGTGATCCCGGTGAATGACAACCCGGCTGTCACTCCCGGCCAGCTGCATGGCTTCCGCACTGGATAGCCCTTTAATGGCCCGAAGCTCATCGGATGAGAAGTTAACCTGCCCCTTGCCGATCAAATCCCCTTTTGGGCCAATCACTTCCACTACATCCTGAATATGAAAATGGCCTGTTATGCTGGTCACACCTGCAGGCAGAAGGCTTTTTCCCTGAGTTACTATGGCCTGTGCAGCACCGTGATCCACTTCAATTTTCCCATTCGGAACAGAATGCAGCGCAAGCCACTGCTTGGAGGTTTTGACACTCGGCTGTGACCCCGTACCGATATAAGTCCCATCCCCTTTGCCTTCAAGGATCTCAATCAGCTTTTCCTCACCATGCCCCACACCTATGAAAACCTGCACACCCAGTGCAAGAGCTGTCCTTGCCGCCGCAAGCTTTGTCACCATTCCGCCGGTTCCCACCTTTGAGCCTGACCCTGCAGCAGCATTCATCAATTCCTCGGTTATTTCTGAAATAAAATTGAACTTTTTTGCTTCTGAATTTGTGCGGGGATTGGAATCATAAATTCCATTCACATCTGTCAGGATGATCAGGCGGTGTGCCTGTACCAGCCCGCAGACAAGTGCTGACAGCATATCGTTATCACCAAAGGCCAGCTCCTCAATTGATACAGAATCATTTTCGTTAATGATCGGAAGTACATTCCGCTTCAATAGTTCAGACAATGTGGCATGTGCATTTTGATATTGCTCCTTGTGAAGGAAGTTTTGCCTAGTCAGCAGCAACTGCGCTGCAACGATGCCATGCTTTTTGAATGCTTCCGTATATCCCTGCATTAATAACCCCTGGCCCACTGCGGCGGCTGCCTGTTTTCCGGCTATGGTCACCGGGCGTGAAGGATAGCCAAGATCCGCAAACCCTGCAGCAACGGCTCCGGATGAAATTAAAATAACTTCATGCCCCTTCTCCTTCAGCCGCGAAAGGGCAGCTGCATGCCCCTCCAGCTTTTCCATGCACAATCCGCCATTGTTATTAGTCAGCGAACTGCTTCCAATTTTCACAACAATCCGTTCCTTCTTCACTCAGACACCACCCTTAAGTTAAAAAACGTTCGCCCGCTTCATGAAGCGGAATAAAGTGAAACTTCAATCAGTGGGGGTTTTCCTATCCCCCACTGATTGTTAGTTGAACCAATCGGGCCTTTACGGGCAGTTTGACCCCTACTTATCCTCCTTTGATTCCTCTGAGTCTTGAAGTGGGGGTCTTACTGCCCGTTAGACTGCGATAAAAAAAGCCCTCCCATCCCTAAAAAAAGGACGGAAGAGCTTTGTCTTTCGCGGTACCACCTTCATTGGCACTCCACACTGCAAGTGCCCGCTTTAAAAATCCTATAACGCCGGAAATTCGGCCAGGTTTGCCTGGCAGCTCAAGGGCTAGGTTCAATAGCTTTGCAGGCTGCAGGACCTTTCAGCCGGTGAATCCCGCTCTCTTCTTGCCTGAGTTCTATTTACTGATTCCCTGTCAATGCTGTTGGTATTTTCATAAGATTAGAATTATTATGCATGCTTCAGTATTTTATGTCAATGATTAATTTGCTGATTTAAAGGGGTAAAATTCTTATTTTGCCGTTAAGGTGCAATCCCATGATAATGCACGCCCATTCGGGAATGCTAAGAAAAAAGACTAACGGGAGGATGTACATATGGAGTCAATCGGAAAGCAGTTATCCCTCTTTTCTCTTGGCGGCATCAATGAAATTGGCAAAAACATGTATGTGATTCAATATGATGACGATATTATCGTGATAGACGCCGGGGGGAAATTTCCTGATGAGACATTACTGGGGATTGATCTGATCATCCCGGATATCACTTACCTTGAGGAAAACAGGGAAAAAATACGAGGCCTGATTGTCACTCATGGACACGAGGATCATATCGGCGGAGTTGCCTATCTTCTGAAAAAAATTAATATGCCTGTGTATGCCACGCGATTTACACTGGGCCTCATTGAATTAAAGCTAACGGAGCATCGCCTGCTTGGTGACTCCGAGCTGATCACCATTGATTCTGATACTAAACTTGATTTTGGTGAGATAGCCGTCAGCTTCTTCAAAGTGAATCACAGCATACCGGACTGTTTGGGAATTGTGTTTAAAACACCAGAAGGAAATGTCGTCCATACCGGTGATTTTAAATTTGATTTGACACCTGTAAATCAGGAGCATGCTGATATCCACAGGATGGCTGAGATCGGGCGGGAAGGAGTCCTCGCACTTCTCTCAGAAAGCACAAACGCAGAGCGGTCCGGCTTTTCGCCTACCGAGCATATTGTAGGGGAGAACATTGAGGAAGCATTTATGAAAGCACCCCGCAAAATCATCATCTCCACATTCGCTTCCAATGTTAGCCGTGTCCAGCAGGTGGTCACTGCGGCCATTAAAGCAAACCGGAAGCTTGTCCTGCTTGGCCGAAGCATGGTGAATGTGGTGGATGTAGCCATTGAACGAGGGTATCTGACCGTACCAGAGGGAATGATCATCAACCCAAAAGAGGCCATGAATCTCGCTCCTGAAAAGGTTTGCATACTTTGTACCGGCAGCCAGGGTGAGCCGATGGCTGCCCTCTCACGCCTTTCTTCCGGAAATTATCGTGACGCTGAAATTCATCCTGAAGATACGGTGATTCTGGCTGCCTCCCCAATCCCAGGGAACGAACGGGATGTTTCTAAAATCATTGACAACCTGTTTAAACTGGGAGCAAGAGTGATTTACGGTTCAGGAAGCTCCACAGGAATGCATGTGTCCGGGCACGGCTACCAGGAGGATTTAAAGCTCATGCTCACATTGATGAAGCCGATATATTTTATCCCTATTCACGGTGAATACAGAATGCTTCATCATCATAAATTGCTTGCTGAATCGATCGGTGTTGAAAAGGGGAACACTTTTATCATTAAAAATGGGGATGTCGTTGATATTGAAAACGGGGAAGCACGTCAGACAAGGCGGGTCCCTGCAGGTGATACTTATGTGGATGGAGTGGGTGTCGGTGATATTGGCAGCATTGTGCTCCGCGACAGGAAGCAGCTTTCCGAAGATGGCATGCTTGTGATCGTGCTGACCATGAGCAAGAGTGAACGAAAAATGATATCAAGGCCGGATACAATCTCCCGGGGCTTTATTTATGCACGGGAATCCGAAGACCTGCTGAGAGACATAAACCGGATTGCCGAAAAGACCGTCAACGAGCTTCCTGAACAGGATAAAAGCCAGTGGAATGTCATCAAGCAGAGCATCAAAAAATCACTTGGACAGTTTTTATTTGAAAAAACAAAGCGTAAACCAATGATCCTGCCGATCATTATTGAAATCTAAACGAAAAGAGGCAAGCCTTAAAAGGCTTGCCTTTATCACAGGATAACGCACAATCAGTCAGGAAACTTTCCTCCTGATTGGAGTTTCCCATTATCTAAAGGGCTGCTTATCCGCGGCGTCCGCCTCGGCCGCCCCGCTTTCCTTCAGTATTGCGCTTCAATGAAGAAATATTTTCTTCACTCGATTTTAAGAATTTTGCCATTTTGTCTTCAAAGCTTTCCTTCGGCTTAAAGTTTCCTTTTGAACGGAAATCTCTTGAACCACCGCCGCGGCGATCATCTCTTCCCTGGCGCGGTGGGCGCTGTGAATAAGAAGATTGGCCTTCTGGTCTGTCCACTGCTTTTTTGATGGACAAGGCAATTTTGCCTTCCTTCTCACTAAGCACTTTAACAGTTACTTCATCGCCAACTTTTAAATGATCATTGACATCTTTAACATAGCTGTCAGCTACCTCACTGATGTGAACTAGACCAGTCGTGCCGCCTGGCAGCTCGACAAAAGCTCCGAAATTTGTAATCCCTGTTACTTTTCCTTGTACCTTGCTTCCAATTTCGATTGACAAAAAAACTTCCCCCTCGGTAGTGTTAACAACGTCTTATTATAACTTTTTTTAAAGATAATTTCAATGCCGGTGATATCCCCCGATATTCTACCCGGAATTAAGGGGGTTAAAACCTGTTTTCGGGCGAAATTTATGTATTTGAACCCATTTTGGGCCGTTAAGTTCATTTTTTATTTGAAATGTCAGCTTACGTTTGTCGAAGTTTAATGTTTAATTTTGTTTTCCATCAAATTAAACACTTTAACACCGAAACTTCTATCCAATAAAAACGTCTACTAAATAATGAGGAGGGATAATTTGAATAGGTTGGTTTCTATATCAATACTGCTTTTATTAACAATAACTTTGACTGGATGTAATTTATTTGATTCTAAAAATGAATTACCAATCGAAATGGCAGCGTTTAATAGTCTTACGAACGAAGAAAAAGATTTAATTCCAGTAAGTCCAAAAGATTCAGTTGTTGAGAAAGTAACTGTTAATAGCGAGAACAAATCTTTGATTGATAAGGACTATGACAAAGGCGAAGTTTATTCAGTCACCTTTAATAATACAGAGACAGATTCTTCGGGGAAACTTACTGTTTTCTTTGATTTAGATAAGAAAACGGTTGTTGGAAAAGGTTTCACCAATAGCTAATAAAATCTTTTCAACTTCAATATGAACGGTAAAACCTTGAAAACGCGGGTTTCCTTTAACTTTAACTAAAAATCAACATTAAAGTTTAACAGAGCCATATTTAAAAAAATTTTTATGTGCGGATACCCCTTTTTTGTGTGCGTGATAAAATTTTTTTATATGCTCATTGTGCTTTTTTATGTGCGGAAGGCTGATATAGCTTGATCATATTACTAATTTACAAACTAAAAAAACTCCTGAATCAGGAGTCTTACACACTATGACCACCCTGCAGAACCTTCCTGCTGAAATGACGCTTCATAATGAGTCCATACAGGGATGCCAAAACCTGCTGAAAGAGCATGCCAATGACTACAGGAACGGCAACTGGAGCGGGGAAATAAGTGACTGCCAGGACAGAGCCAACGCTTATATTCCTCATGCCTCCATTAAAGGTAACAGCCACCGTCGTGCCCTGATCGTATTTCAGTACATTTGCGATGATGAAAGAGATCAGATAGCCCATAAATGCCACACAAAATACAGTGATCCCGATGAGGATCAATTTTAGATTGACCTCCTTCAGAAATGGTGCAACAACTGCTCCATTCAGCATTACCACAATGGCCATGCCAAGCTTTGAAAAAGGAGATAGACGGCTGCTTAAGGCTGCAGCGCTTTTTCCTGCAAATTGATTGAAAAGCATGCCAAGAAAAGAAGGCAGAACAATCATGCCAAATAACCCGGTCATCATCGGCACGGCATCGATCTGTACAGATTTCTGGAAAAATACAGACAAGGTCAGCGGAACAATAAAGGGTGACAGAAAGGTATCTACTAGAATAATAGACAAGGTCAGCGGGATATTTCCGCGATATATCGAAACCCATATAAAGCTTGATATGCCAGTCGGAATGGCCATAGCCAATACCAGCCCGGTAATAGTTAAAGAATCAGCCCCGAACGCAAGTGTACCGGTGCTCCATGCAAAGAGAGGCATCAAAATATGAAGCAAAAACAAAATGAGAAAAAGCGGCTTTGGATGATGCATAATTTCCTTTAAACTGCTAAAGCTCGAGTTCAGACTGCCTGAAAACGTCATAAATGCAAAAACCCAAGGAATGATAAAGGCAAAATCCTTTATAAATTCTGCGAGCATAACACCAAGAACAACGCTTATTGGAGTAATCAATGGCATCATTTTCTCCAGCTGTTTATTGATTTGAATCAGCACACTGAGTACTCTCCTTTTCCGAATAATTGTATACCTGACTAAATATCTTATCATAATCCGGCTGGTTTTAGTTCAAAAATGAAAAAGAGCCAAAATCGGCTCTTTTGATTATTTCCGTTTTTCCGGCATATATTTCAGCCATTTTCCCAGTCTCCAGCTGTTCACCCCATACACTAAAAGCGCAATGGCTGCGATGCCTGCGGATAACTGCATGATCAGCATTTCATCAGCATAAATTCCAAATCCCGACCCGGTTAAACCTAACATGAATAACTGAAAAAGCAGCTTTTTCCGATTTTCATAGATCATAAATTGGAACTCTCTTCTTTGACCGGCCTCTTTCATTTTTTCCAATTTACGAGGTGTTTCCAGGAACTCCGCTGCTGAATGAAAAATTTTAAAGAACGGCTGGGATTGGATAATGTTCCAAATAAATGACCATTTATTTCCCTGTGACCTTAACCATTCTGTAAAAACTGGTTTCCCTAGCTCAAGAAGATCTTCATCTGGTGCCAGATGGCGAACAATCCCTTCGATTGTCATAAAGGATCTGCCCAGAAAAACAAAGCGTGTTGGCACCTGAATCGGAAGAGCTGCAATCAAATCATTTAGTTCAAGCTTAAGAGCCACTAAGTCCATATCCTTTACCTGAGAAAGGTCAAATGCCATCCATTCTGACAGTAGCTTCTCCAAGGTTCCCGCATTAGCTTCCGGCAGAAGAAATCCCAGCTGTGACAGACATTCGACTGCTTTACTGTGGTTTTTAGCGAGAATGGATTCAATTAAATTTCTAAAAGAGACTGCATCTTTTTTTGAAATTTCACCGGCCATGCCAAAATCGAGAAGAATGATCTTCCCTTCCCTCGTAAACTGCACATTTCCCGGATGAGGATCGGCATGAAACATCCCAGGTTCCAGCCATTGCGGCATGAAGAGCTTCATCAATTGGCGGGCCAATTCCTGACGGGACATCTCTAGTTTTTCAACCGCTTCTGAATCATTGAGCCTTTTTCCCTCCACCCATTCCATCACAAGCACTTTCGAGGTGCAAAGCTCCTGATGCACATCAGGAATTTTCACCATCTCACTGTCTTTAAAGCGCTCCTTAAAATAAAGAAGGGTATCCTTTTCCTTTATAAAGTCAAGCTCCCGCTCAATAACCTGCTTAAGCTCCTGAAAAAGGACTTTTAAATTAATGAATCCCTTAGGAATAGGGACAAACCGATTTGTGAACCATACAAGAATACTCAGGGTCCGGAAGTCGGTATGTACGATAGATTGAATATTTGGACGCTGCACTTTAATGGCGACAATTGAGCCGTCCTGCAGAGCGCCTTTATATACCTCTCCAATCGAAGCAGATGCTATGGCTTCTTTTTCAATCGCCACCACCTTTTTAGAGAGCTCGCTTCCCCACTCTTCGTTTAAAATTCTTTGGATTTCACCCCATTCGGACGGAGGCACCTTATCGGTCAGGTCTTGAAGTTCCTGGATGAAAGCTTTTGGAAGCAAATCAGAACGAATGCTGATGAACTGACCAATCTTTATCAGCAGCCCTTCTAATTCAAAAAGTGTTGTCCGGAATCTTTTCCCGATGCCAGACCATAATTTTTCCCACTGAGCTTCTGATTTGCGGGTCCATTTATACCAGTAAATCTGTAATATAATGAGAAGTGCCAAAGAAAACACTTTATACATGCGGAGCCATTTACTTCTCGCCTTCATTTCCATCATCTTCTTCCCTATGTAAGATGTACTGTATTATTCTGTAATACAGGCTAAATACCCTTTTCTTTTATACGACAGCATGTTTAAAAAGTTTCTTAAAGTAAAAAAACAGCCCGTCCTTACACAAAGGACAAGCTGTTTGCCTGATTCTCCTGGATATACTGATGAGTTATGTTAACAATCTCTTCTTTATCATGGTCCATCGATGCCACATGATAGGAGTTATAGAGCGATATAGCTTTCTTTTTCTCGGAGCCAATCTTTTGAAAAATAAAATCTGTACACTCTGCAGGCACAACATGATCTTCTACCGACTTGAAACCTAATACAGGTGTTTTAATGGAAGGCAATAGGTCTGGTGTTCTTTCCATGACCTTCTGCAATTCAAAGATGGAGGGGACCGGAACTTTCCCGTACGTAATTTCCTCTACATCCTCTTTTTTAATATCCGGTGCACCTTCATCAATGTACCTGGGGTTTGATTTCCCGATTAAATTTTCATAACATGGAACCCGGAGAGCGGCATTTATTAACACTATACCTGCAATTTCCGGATATTTATTAGCAAGCCAAAGTGTCAAGGCACCACCCATCGATTGACCTGCAGCATAGACAAATGTGCATCTGTCTTTTAGAAGTTGATAACCCTTTTCTGCATCAGCAAACCAATCCTCATGAGCGGTATTTTCAATATCTTTATAATGTGTGCCGTGGCCTTTAAGCCTTGGTGCAAAGACAGTATAGCCAAGCCTGGCAAATGATTCCCCCAAAAACCGGACACTCTGGGGAGTTCCAAGAAAACCATGAGTGATCAGGATCCCAATCTCATTGCCTTCATAGTAAAATGATTCTGCACCGTCCAAAACAGGATAACGTTCATTCATAATCTGTTCCTCCCTCAGAATTAATTATTCACATTATATAACCAACTATTCCGACCTGTCAACTTGTATTTAAACAAAAAAAGACCGTCCAAAACATATATGGAGCGGTTAGACTAAAGAAAGTATTAACACACAGATAAGGAGGGCGTAACATGCACCAAAGATAATTGCCCTTACATTAGAGTTTCGCGTATACCCTGTGAAGTCTGCAGGTGATTGAGCACCATCCACCTTCCTGCTGTGAATAATCATGCTAATATTGATCAAGGCCAGAATCGCGATAGTCTGAAAAAATAAAAACATCGGCTCTATTTTCAGAATTTCCCCGGAATCAGAATGGAAGTAAGCATTGAAAAATAGGATGCTGCTGACAAGCAAAGTCCAAATACTCCCCACTGTCCGCTGCTTACTCCATTCATTGCCCATTTTTTCTTTTTCATAGATGGCCACTTGTTTGATATAAGGAAAAATAGATTTGGTGGAATTACGCTTTACCCATCCCAGAATCGATTGAATCAGAGTTACAATGCCGAGGAAAATAAACATTTGTGAATAAGTAATTTCTATTAATATTTGTAAGATGTACGAAGCTGCTAAGAAAAAAAGGATGCTGCCATTTAAGAACAGAAGCTGCCTGACTCTCAGTTTCTTAATTTCATAACTGGTCACGATCCCGCCTCCCTGTGTCTAATGAAATAAATAATGGGGCTCACGGTTCCCAGGAAGACAATCACAAGGAACATCCAAAAACCGCTTCCTCCTCCCATCCCTAACTCATCGGCAAGTATGGCTTCAAAAAATAGAACCTGGCCAGATATAATGATTGAAATGAGGGCCACCGCCATAACCGTAAACCCGTTCAAGAAACCCTGTAAGGCTTTAGGAAGCCAAACAAGAACGAATAGAATCACAGCAATTAAAAGGAAACTGGAAATAACCGGCCTTAATAATGTAAACGTTCCATCTGTTACAAAAGATTCGTAAGTGTACATAAATCCCCCTAATTATTTCTATATTAGTATTATTTTACAATTAAAAAGGTATTGATGCCACCTTAAAAAACGGCTGCACTATTATGTGCAGCCGTTCGGCCATTCTTTAATATCTCTCAAGTAATTCAATAATCACTTTAAATGTGGAGGTTGTATCCATATAGGCGTATTTGCCTTTCCCATTAAAAAAATTGCCAGTTTGTATGACAGGATATCCCATTCCTTGGAGCAATCTGATTTTTTCATCCAGGTTATCGACAACGAACGAAATATGATGGACACCTTCCCCATATTTCTCCAGATGTTCCTGCCAAGTGCTTGGTGAATCACCTGGTTCGATTAATTCAATTTGTATGAAAGGCGTATTGATGAACATATATCTTGATTTACCTTCAGTTGGCTGACCTCTGAACATAACCTGTGTGGTTTCACTTGGGCCTGATTGTATAATGGGCGGCATATCTGCACCAAGAAGCTTACAATAAGCTTCTGCAGCTAATTCCAGATCTTTTACCACGATTGCCAGCTGCTCGACTATATTTGTTCCAAGCAAAGGGCTATGTGCTTCTTGGGCAGTTGCAGTGGTTCTTGCCTCAGAGCTTTCCAGGAGTTCAACCAATATCTTGCAGTCTTTCAAGGTATCTGCATAAACATATCTGCCTTCACTTGCTGTAAACTCCCCGCTTTGCAGTGATGAATATCCGCTTTCCTCAAAAAAAGGCATCCGCTCTTTTATGGATTTCACATCAAAGGCAATATGGTGTATGCCTTCCCCTGCTCTATCCAAAAACTCCCGCATCGTGCCTGGTTCTTCATTTGGTTCAATCAGTTCAAATTGAACAGTGGGCGTATTTAGAAATGCTAATTTGCTTCTTGATGCAGTAGGCATTCCACGGTAAATGACCTTCGATACTTCCTGAGCACCTGTTAAAAACCACCCAGGTTTTGGAACACCCAGTAAACTTGAAAACGCCTCACAGGCCTCTTCAATATCCCGTACAACAAATGCCAGCTGGTTAATGACCTGATTTCCTGCTAATGGCGCTTTAGCGGTTTTGCTTTCTGCCATAAAAACACTCCTCCTAAATAACGCTTCTCCTCAGGATAAACCCCGTACAGCAAGTCCTCCATCACTTGAAATCACTTCTCCTGTAATGGCACGGGATTGATCAGAAGCAAGCAATAGATACGCTCCAACATGGTCTTCACTGGTCATGGCTATGCGAAGAGGATTCCGGGATTTAATGCTCTTCGCTTTCGTATCCTGATCGACTGTTTTCACAAACGGCTTAAGCGGGTGAATGACATTGAGTGCCGTCAATGTGCCGCCGGGGGCGACTGCATTTATCCTTATATCCGGGGCTAATTCAAAGGCAAGCTGGCGCATTAAGCCGATTTGCGCATGCTTGCTTGCTGTATACCAGACTCCGCCCCCGTCCGGGTAAAAGCCGGCTCCCGAAACCGTGAAAATCATATTTCCATTTGTTTTTTTCAATTCATCCGCTGAAGCTTTTGCACCATTAAAATACCCTTTGACATTAATATTGAATAACAGGTCATAGGCATCTGACATGGCCTCTGGTGTTACTTCACTAAATTTGGCAAACCCGTCGAATACGCCGGCGTTGGCAACGAACACATCCAGTTTCCCCGCCGCTTCCACAGCAGCTTCAACGGCGTGAATGTGATCCTCGTATTCAGTGACGTCTCCTTCTATGCACAAAACACGATCCCCGAATTCCTTTTTCAATTGCTCGAGGCCAGCTGCTGACTTATCCAGGACCGTTACAAAGGCTCCTTCTTGTATAAAACTTTCTGTAACAGCCCTGCCGATGCCAGAGGCGCCCCCGGTCAAATAAACTGATTTTCCGCTAAGCAGTGCCATACTGGATGCTCCTCCTTATACAAAAATAGCAAGATTTCTGGTATTGAGTGTTGTCTGATCAACAATGAAAACCCTCTTGGATAATTTCCAGACGCCATCTTCATATATAAATTCATCACGCCGTTCTCCTGAAATCAGGTCATGATGGATGTCTGTACTGCGGCTGCGATAGATTAGAAGATAACTATTTACAGATGCTTTTTCATTCGGCACATAGTCTGTCAGTTTGACATTGCTTACATAGCGGCGGGTGCGGGAAGGCGGAATTTCCGCCCAGGCATAATCTGTTTTTAACCGTTCGACTCTCAGGCTCAGCAACTCTATATCATCATTAAAAGAAAACATATCTGCCGCATAATCCGGCCTTTCAGTGCCTTCTTTATTGACGCGTACAGGCATTTGATAAATCAGGGATGAATGCATAAGGCTGAACCAGCCATCAAAATCAATATGATCAAGCAGCTCAGCTTCTCTGTAGAGCCATTGTTCAAATTCATAGGTTGCGAGCATTTTCTCTAAACTCATTCTGTATTCCCCCATTTCCAGGCATCGTTCCAGTTTACTTAAACGTTCATGAGATCAAGCCAATAGCGATAGAAGTTTCTTTGATTCGCTTCAGAAAACTTATCATCGTAGACAACACCAGGACCGGTGAAATCACTGACCGGTTCACGGTGCATCCCCATCGTATAATTGTAGACAAGTTCTTTCATAACAGGCATTGGACCTGATGCGGCAGCGGTTATGTCAGTAAATACTTCTGTATCATCCTGTTCGAAAATGCCTGAAGGGCTGAACGTTAAAATGAATGAATCCCTTGAACGTTTCTTCCAGTCCTCTTCCGCATTTTTCTCTACGAGGAACCAGGCGATCACTTCCATTTTATCTGGCCCAATTGGCCTCCACATGCGAACGGTTGTATTCGATATCAGCTGCCCTTTCACTTTTGTATGCGAAATGAGGAAGCTAAGATTGGGAAAGATGTTTCCGATCATATTTTTCAAATTGGCCAGCACATCATATTGTTCATCTGTTAAATTGGATTGATATTCTGATTTCAGCTCTTCAGGGAATGCGAAGTCAGGATTAGGTGTGCCCAGATTTAAACCATGCCCGTTCATTGTGTGAATCTGGTATCCCTTTTTGGAATATGTGGCACTGGGCACCATACCCAATTTTGCAATGGATCCATGAGTGACCATCGTGTGGTAGGAATCGCCGACAAAGTTATCTGCTCCTACCTTCCAGTTTGAATGAATGATGAATCTTTGCGGAGGGCCGACGACTTCCATTTCAGCACGTCCGGCTAAAATGTCCAAATACCATTTGAAATCGCCCAAAAAATCTGAAAGAGACTCTGCTTCTTCATTCCAGGTTCCAAAAATAAGGCCTTTATACGATTCAATCCTTATTTTGTGGAGTCCCAGCTTGGACTTATCCAGGTCAGTTCCATAAATATCCTTCTGCAGAGGCACTCCAGTCAGATCACCATTGTTTTTAAAATTGAATCCATGATAAGGACATACAAAAGAGGATTTATTTCCTTTGTCAGCACGGCATAATTTCATCCCCCGGTGTGTGCACATATTGTAAAAGCCGCGGATTTCATTCTCTGAATCTCTTGTAATGATAATCGAGTAGCCTGCTAAATCTCTTAACATATAATCATTTTTATTTGGGATTTCTGATTCATGGCCAATAAAAAGCCAGGTTTTCATAAACACCTTTTTATGCTCAATATCGTAAATCTTAGGATCCGCGAGGATAAAAGCAGGAATGGACCCAGCCTCAGGCTGGACTGTCTCGTTTAAGTAGCCGATTGTTTCTTTTTGGGTCATTTCTTCTAAGTTCTTAGTTGTCGTTTTAATCATATGTAAATTCCCCCTTCGTCTTAAAATAAGGAGCGAGGAAAAGAAGAAAATATTCTCTTCCTCCTGCTATACACCTAGCACATATCTCATCCAACTCGGATTATTTCATCCCTATTCTTCAATGAAGCCAGGATGCTTAGGGCTGCGAGGTAGCTTGTCTTTGGATTATTAGGCATCGGGTCATTTTCGACTTGAAGCGATAGCTTGCCGAATGAACCTGCTGCCTCAATCGTATGGCTATTTTTACTTACTGCCGGATCGGATATGATTTTAACTCCGGTATTGTCTGCACCTAATCCCGCGAGAGACAAGATAATGGAAACATTGATATTCTTTGGGAATAATCTAATGGCTTCAGCAGCAGATCCCTCAAAAAGCACCTTTTCTCCATTAAGAGGGGCACCGGGAAGTGCCTGAGGAGGCTTCCTGGTGATAATGGAGACAGAATCCAGTTCACCAATCGATTTGGCAGCTTTTAGAACATCCAGGCCGCCGATTGCCCCTGATGGCAAGTGAATTTTCGTATTATTTATGATGCAAATTTCTTCAAGGCACGTATAAAATTCCCGGTCTGCCAATGCGCCAACACTGCTGACAACCAGATCTTTGCCTGAAAGCAAAATGGAAGCAGCGTACTCCTCTACAGCTTCAACAGTTGCTGCTTCAATAACCATGTCGGCATCGGATTTTAACAGGGATTCCACGTCAGCAAAGATTTCAGCATTAAACTCACGTGATAGTTCCTTTGCCTGTTCCTGGCAGCGAGTATGAAGGCCGATAATTTTCGAATGAGGTATTAAGCAGTCTTTATTGATGCTTTGAAGCAGGAACCTGCCTATATTCCCGCCTCCTATTAAGGCTAATTTCATATCGGTATCCCCCTAATTGGCAAAACCATAGGAATCTGCAAAAAACTCCAGGCCGCAATGCCGCGTTTCACGTGAAAGTCCGCTTTCCTTTAGGCCCGGGAAGTCCAGATGGAGATCCTGAAAAACGGTATGATTATTATGGAAAACAGCTCCGGCCTCTAACCGGTCTGCAAATTCAATTGCTTTGGATTCATCTTCAGTCCAAACAGAAGCCCTTAGGCCATATTCACTGTCATTTGCAAGGCTGATGACTTCCTCATCCTCTTTAAATGGCAGGATCGGAATGACAGGTCCAAACTGTTCAGCACGGACAATTTCACTTTTCTGATCTACATCGGTGATGATTGCAGGCAGAATGTAATAGCCTTTATCCCAGGACTCTGGATCAAGCTGAATTCCTCCTGTGATGACTGTGGCACCGGATTTTTTGGCGCGTTCGATCAGGCCATTCACATATTCGTACTGAGCCTTATTGTTCAAAGGTCCCATCTCGGCATCAGGTTGAATGCCGTTTCCAACCTTAATATGCTGAAATTCTTTTCTAAGCTTTTCGACCAGCTCCCCATATCGTGATTCATGAACATAGATCCTTTTAATGGCTGAGCACACCTGGCCTGCTGCCCGAAGGACACCGAAACGCAGGCGTTTGATAGCGCTCTCATCCATATTTGCATCCTCGAGGATAATAGCTGCATCATTCCCGCCAAGCTCCATGTAGACATTTTTCACTGTGCCAGAAGCAGCTCGCATGATTTCTTTCCCTGTCTCGGTACTGCCGACAAATGCAATGGTTCGGATTCGCGGATCTGAGCAAAGTTTGCTGCCAATAATCCCCCCTGAACCAGTTACAACATTAATGACTCCTTCAGGGAAATAAGAAGCTACAGTCTGGAGGAATGACATGATCGTTAGCGGACAGCTCGTCGCTGGTTTTACAACGACTGAGTTTCCGGCAAGAACAGCCGGGATTACCCGCTTAAACGTAAGGATCATTGGTGAGTTCCATGGAGAGATCACCGCCGTTACCCCACGTGGACGCTTGCGGATTTGGACCTCCTGGGAACCGGGAATGGATTCAGGCTTCCACCATTCCAGCAGCTCATCGGCAGCTTCCTTCATAATATCGACACAGCGCAGAAGGTCTTTTTTCGCTTCAACCAATACCTTCCCATTTTCGCGGATCAGCAAGGTTACGTTCTCCTCGACACTTGCTTTAATCTCGTCCGCAGCCAGCTTCATCCGGTTTGCCCGGTCCCCAATCTCACTTTCCGACCAGGTTTCAAAAGCCTTTGCAGCAGCAGAAATGGCCAATTCAACTTGTTCTTCTGTACATAAAGCTACTTCTCCAACGACTTCCTGATGATCAGCTGGATTTAAAACATTTGCTGTATTTTCTCCCTGGATCCACTCTCCAGCTATTAAATATTTTCCTGAGACAAATGGGTACGTCGAAATCACCACAAATCACTCCCTTACATCTTTTTAGGTTTGAATGCTTCCGCCGCTCCTGGAGGCCCTCCAAATGGTTTGGCCATTGGCCCGACCGCTTCCATATCCACTACGATCATGGATGGTTTTCTCCTCTCCATTGCCTTCTCCAGTTCTGATGCGAATTCTTCCGGAGAACCGATTTTCGCAGAAGCAAATCCCATGGACTGAGCCAGCAAAACAAAATCTGGGCTAACTAAATCGACCGCCACCTGCCTTCCATAGGCGGCATCCTGAATATTTCGGAGAACACCATATCCCGCATCATCAAACAGGACGACAATTAGCGGAAGGCTTTCCTGTACTGCAGTTGCCATTTCACCCACATTGACCATGAAGCCGCCATCTCCAGCTAGTAAAACAACTTGCTTGTCCTTACATCCCATTTGTGCTCCGATTGCAGTCGGCAAACCTTGTCCAATCCCTCCTCCTGAAGCATGAATGGACGTCCGCGGCTCATATATCTCAAATAATCGGCTGCCCCAGACATTTGCCTGTACCGTAACGTCACGCACCAATACAGTATCCCGCGGGAGCAATTTACGCATAGCATCTGCTATTTTTTCATATGGCCCAAGAGTGGCTCTCAGCTGAAGTCTAAGTTCCTTCCTTACTGAAAGCACTTCTTCCAGATATTCATCAGAAGGTGCCATTGATTCCTTGGTCAACTCTTCATTTAATTTTTTCAAAATTAGCTTAGCATCACCTGCCAGCCCTATGGCGGCAGCATAATTTCGGTTCATTGCCAGAAGGTCGGCATCAATGCTGATATGATTTTCAGGAACTTCGATTTTCCAGTTGGAGGTCTCATTCCCTCTAAATCTGACTCCAATGCTAATAAGGAGATCCGATTTCTTCACTAAATCCTTTGTTAATTCAAATGATGCAAAGTGGCCAATACATTGAGGATGATCCTCCGGAATGCTGCCCTTGCCTGATTGGCTCGTAATAACGGCTGCCCCGATTCTTTCCGCAAGCTCCTGCACTTCTTTTGAAGCCCCGGAGCTAATGACGCCCCCTCCTGCCCAAATGACCGGGCGGCGGGCCTGGCTGACTTTGGTTATCGCCTCTTTTGGAAGATACGATATGGAACTGTTTTCCTGTACTGAAACATTCACTTCTTCCAATGAATAATCCGGTATGATCGCAGATTGGAAATCGATTGGGATTTCTACCGAAACAGGGCCAGAAGGTGCAGCAGCGGCTTCCTTAATCGCTTGCCTGATAACCGCTGCTGCCTGTTCAGGTCTTCTTAGCCGCATTGCTTTTTTGCAAGAACCCTCCATTATAGACAGCTGGTCTTTACACTCGTGAATATAGCCTCTGCCCGTTGCCAGATAGGGTGATGCGACCTCACCTGTCAAATGAAGGACGGGAACACCCGCTGCCCATGACTCAATCAGTGAACCAGCTGCGTTTCCTGCTCCAGTTCCGGTACTCGTGATGACCACTCCCAATTTTCCTGTCGCACGGGCATACCCATCTGCCATATTTGCCGCACCGCTCTCCCCGCGCGAGCAAACCAGATGAATGCTTCCATCACGAAGGATGGCATCATAGATCGGCATATTATGAATGCTTACAATCCCAAATGCCACCTCTACTCCAGCACGGACAAGCTCCTTCACAACTGCATCAGCTGCAGTAAATTCCATTTGCTTACTTGCTTTTACCGGTGCAACTACCAATTGTTCTTGTTGGCTCATCCTAATCATTCCGCCTTTGCTTAATATTAAAGCGCTTTCCCCAGCGCTCCAGCTGTTTCAATGGTTGATCCTGATACATAACTTGCCTGCTTTGAGGCTAAAAAGAGAATAACACTGGCCACTTCTTCTGCTTCTCCAACTCTGCCCAGCGGAATTTCCCGCTTCGCTGCAAGATCTTTGTAATATTCCTCTGGATCCATATCAGGTGCATTTTTCAATCGTCTGCGTTCCCACTGGTCGGTACGGATTAAACCAAGACTTACTGAGTTGACCAGGATATTATCTGATGCAAGCTCTTGGGAAAGCGTTTTACTTAAGTTCAGAAGACCTGCTCTTGTAGCAGCTGTAGCAACCATATGTCTTTCAGGTTCCTTTGCAAGCGTCGCATTAATATTGATGATCCTTCCGCCTCCGCGCTTCACTAAATATGGATGAACAGCACGTACCGCATGGATAATGGCAAAATATTTTAACTGGATCTGTTCCTGCCATTGCTCATCTGAAATATCGAAGAAATGGCCCATAACACTTTGCCCGGCTGCATTAACTAAAATATCAATTCCTTCAAGCCGGGATGCTGCCGAATCGACAAAACGATTTACATCCTCTTTATTTGTTACATCACAAGTAGCTGCAAAGATTGAATCCTGGGATCCGAAATGCAATAAATGGTCAATTGCTTTATCCTTCCTCTCTGCATTTCTGCCGCAAACCGCAACTTTTGCACCTTCCTGAAGGAACATTTCTGCTGTTTTGAGGCCTACTCCTGAAGTCCCGCCCATTATGATTGCTGTCTTTCCTTTTAAACCAAAGTCCATCACCATACCCCTTTCAAATATCTTTAGGTTAATGCATTCACGTTAACCCAGCCTGGATCAGGCTTTCCTCCCATCGCAGCACGTGCTTCAGGTTTTGGCGGTCCGGCTATTCCCCATTGATCCATCAGGTGTGGAACCCTTTTCCATACTCGAGCCACCCATTCTTCCTCATCTTCAATGGTTTCCAGATAACAAGTGTATTCCATGACAAACTTGGCAGGATCCTGAAAGTAACAGAAGATGTTATTTCCCGGTCCGTGGCGTCCAGGCCCCCACAGCTCCTGATAACCTGCTTTTCTGACATTTGAAATCCCCCGCATGACTTCATCCACTGTGTCTACCTCATAGGCAATATGATTGACAGATGCATGCTGGTCCTGGTTGAAGGCAAGTGAGTGATGCTTCCTGTTGCAGCGGAGGAAAGACATCTGGTGTTCGCTCCAATCAGTAACCTTAAATCCTAAAATATTGGTATAAAAGTCTGTAATCATATCCAGGTCTGCCGTATTCATGACAACATGATTCAGCTTCACCGGATCAACATTCTTCTTATTCCAGATTGTCGTGTGCATTTCCACCCATGCTGAAAGTTCAATGCAGCGGTTTTCCGGATCAGCAAAGCGAAGTCCGTATCCTTTGCCTTCTTCATCTAAATAGCCCGGCGGTGTAATAACAGGGATACCTTTTGAAGCCAGAATCTCCGCAGCCCTGTCAACAGCGTTCTTATCAACCATTCCAAATGCAATATGGTGAAGTCCCGCTTTTTCTCCCCGTTTCAAATGTAAAATATGATTCTCTGAACCTGCACCCCTGAAATAGACAGAATCCCCGTCTTCGGATACCTTATCAAGACCCCAAATCTTCTCGTAAAACTCAGCCTGCTCCTCAAGAACTGGAGTAACGAGACTAATATGCCTCAAGTGAGTAATGCCTAACATCCCATGCACCTCCAAATACTATGTTTAAAATTCTGTGATCATTGACTGCCGAAGAAACATTTATTGTTAAAGGAACCGGGATGACCCGGTTTAAATTGTGCGGACCATCCCGGTTATATTTATTAGAATGCCAGATTGACAGAAACGATTATTTTCCGTTGATGATAGCTTCTCTCTCTTTCGCACGCTGAATGCGCAGCTCTTCAAGAGCACTCCCTTTCGGATATGTAGGAAGATTTGGTTTTACTGCCCCAAGCATAACCAGCATTAACGCTTCTTCATCGCCATCATTATGAATGCCGCGGTACACTCCCGGAGGAGAACTGATGCAATCGCGCTCATTCAGACGAATTTCATGAACTTCTTCCTTGCCTACTTCCTGGATAAGAGCCTTTACACTCCCTTTAAGAATAAAGAATACTTCTTCCACATCATCGTGAAGATGAAGAGGTCCAACACAACCAGCTGGAAGGACCATCGTGCTGAGTGTGAAATGTTCTGCGGCAATCACATTTGAATCATTATTCGCTGTAGCTCCGCGGCCAATATATCTCATTTGCGCCCTTTTATACTTTGGATCAATTTCTTCTTGAAATTTAAGAACATTCCAGTCCAGTGATCGGTCTTCCAGCCTTGCTACATATTTTTTTTCGAAAGCCTGCACATCAAATTTTTCTGCTGACATTAATTATCACTCCTAAACCCTTATAATGTTTTATATACAAAACAATGTTTTACTTACAGGTTAATAATAAATCCCAATATTTAATATGTCAATTAAAAATATTGAGAAAAATTAAATTATTAAAACCTCGTTTTAAATATAAAACCTTATACAATGACCTTTCTATTTGGAGGAATTTGCTCAATCCGAAGTTCCGCTGCCTCTTTTTTGATTGTGAATATATAAGCGATGAAGCCTAAGCTCGCTGCAATAATAAGCATAACGATAGATGGGCCAAAATCTCCGCCTGCAAGGTCTCTCATCCATCCCATGATATAACTTGAAAAACCTCCTAGAATATTTGTAAATCCCATAAGACCGGCAGCACGCCCGGCTGTTTCCGGGGTAGAAAATTTTACGATAAACAAATTGCTTAAATGGAAGACACCGCCTTGAGTTCCCATTGCAAGTCCCATACAAATACCCGCCAGAACCGGATGCGGTGCAAAAATAGCTGCTGTTAAGAATACTGCCGTTAAACTGAACAGAATCGTGGCCAGTAAGCTTGGACGTCTTGTTTTGTCTGCCAAAAAACCGCAGGATAACACAAATCCAAGAGCAAACAGCCAGGATAATGAGGTAATCCCTGTCATTGCTTCTCTTGAGAAACCTTTGGCCTCAACGAGATAAGTAGGCAGCCAAATGCTGATTCCGAAAAACAAAAACGAAGACATTAACATGCCAAACCAAACGATCCAATAGCGGTAGTCCTGTGCAAAGCTTTTCTTTGGTTTTTCAGTGCCATCAGTCTTGCGGATATACGCAAGCTCTTCCTTATCAATTGCATAATGTTCTTCTGGAGTATCCCGGGTAAGGAACCAAAACATTGGAATAACAATAAATAGATTAAAAGCAGCCAGGAAGAAAAACGCAGCTTCCCAATGGAAAGTCGCAAGCACTAAAGTCAATATAACAGCTCCACAGGCAGGACCGAAATAATTGCCCGCGAGCCAGGTAGATTGTGCCCGGCCAAGTTCCCGCTGGTTAAACCAATTCGATATGAATTTTCCGCAAACCGGAATCATCATCCCTTCACCGAATCCAAGTATTACCCTGCTGATTAAAAACATTTCATAGGAAGTTGCCAAACCGCCAGCAATCATAGTCGCAGTCCAAATTACCAGTCCGAATATAGCCGTTTTCCGCGGACCTGCCTTATCAATAACAAAGCCCCAGAAAATATTTGAAACGGCGTAAGAAATTGTAAAGATAAAAGTTATTAAGCCAATTTTGGCATTTTTGTCTGCCCCTGTTAGCCCCAGATCACTAAGGAAGCCAGGATCCGTTTGAATAACCGAAATTCCCAGTTTATCAATTTGTCCAAAAAACCAGAAAAAGAATATTGGCACTGCAATATAGAGCCATCTTTTGTTCCCTTTCAGCATTTGTGATCCCCTTTCAAGAAACATATTCATTTTGCAACCGCTTTCAAATACATTCGATTCTCAAATATTATACTTCATAAAAAAAATTATTTTGGGTGGTATTTTTTGCCCTCCTTTCAGCCGTTTTATGTTTTATATACAAAACAATGTTTACCACTTAATAATAGTGTAAAGTTTTTCGAAAATTGAGTCAATAAAAAAATTCAATTTGTTTCGTTTACAAAATTACGTTTTATATACAAAACAAAAAAGCTTGCAGTTGCTGCAAGCTTTTACCCATTATTTTTATTTTTAAAGATGATATCCCATATAGCCTGATAACTTTTTTGAAATCTCAAGCACTTTTGGCAGCGCTACTTGTTCAATAAACTCATCATGGAATGTTGTCTCTGTTGCTACCACATTAATAGCCGCCATAATGCTGCCGGTTTTATCAAATATAGGTGCCGCTACTGATTGAATACCATGGTGAAGTTCTCCTCTTGTAATGGAGTATCCATTTCCCCTGATAATTTCAATTTCATTTTGAAAATCAGCCAGGGATGTTTTTGTCCGATCCGTATACGGCTTCAATTCGGATCCATAAAAAAGCTGTTTCAGCTTTTCCTGCGGCTGATAGGCAAGCAGCAATTTTCCATTTGCTGTTGCATGAGCCGGAAGCCTCAGTCCGATATTGACATTAATAGCGGATACTCCTCTTACAGGAGCACTGCCAACGTACACCACTTCATTCCCATCAAGAATGGATAAATGGCAGGAAGCCCCTGTTTCATCTCTTAATGTCTCCAAGTAAGGCTGGGCAATTTCCGGAAGTTTTAACGTACTTAAATAGGAAAAGCCCAATTCCAATACCTGGGGTGTTAAACTATATCTCTTTGAGTTTTCGTCCTGGTCAAGATAACCAAGCGATTGGAGAGTATACAATAATCGATACGGGACAGTTCGGCTTACATTCAATTCTTTTGCAATTTCAACCAGTGACAGAGTTGGACGCTCTTCATTAAATAGTTTTAAGATTTCCAGCCCCCGTACCAGAGCATTGGCATTATACCGCTCTTTCTCCTCTTTTGCCATGCAACTCACCCCCTGTTTACATTTTTACCAAAATAATAACAAAACCAGGATTGAAATAGGAAATATTTCACTATGGTTACCTTTCTGCTAATTCTTCTTTTTTGTATGCACCCTGAAGGAAATTCAAAATAAGGGCATTAAAGTAGTCCGGATCCTCCTGATAGCATAAATGTCCTGTTTTCGGAATGGTTTTCAGAATAGAATTAGGGATATACTGATGGAAAATTTCTGATTCGCTTACAGGGGTCACCCTATCCAATACCCCGCAAATTACAAGGACAGGAACAGAAATGGAAGGCAAAATATCCATTTGATTTAAATTTGAAAGTGAGAAGGCCACAGAGCGATAGCCAATCGGCCTTACCTGGGACATGATTCGTTCTGCTTCCTTCTTTACTTCTGGATCCGGGTTTGGCGCAAGGAGTTCTTTTACCCTCAATTGAGCCAACTCCTTTGGATCTAATGTGTTAATATTATGTAAGCGGTTTTTCAGCTTTCTTTCGTTTTCCTCATGACTCTGCCCCGCGGCACCGCGGGTGGCATCGGCAATAATTAGCCTTGTCACCATATCAGGATAACGGCTGCAGAAATCAAGAGCAATGGCTGAACCCATTGAATGTCCTAAAAGATTAACAGTTTTATAATGCAAACCGTCAATAAAGCCCTTTAACACATCAGCAAATTGGCTGAACTGTGTAAATTCCTCCCCAGGATCAGAACTCTTGCCATAGCCGGGAGCATCCCAGGCTATAACAGTAAATTCCGTGCTAAGCCCTTCCAGCTGCTTTTTCCAGGATTGTGAATTGTTTCCCAGCCCATGAAGAATAACGAGCGGTTCACCATTTCCTTCTACTTCATAATGAATCGTTAAGTCATTCACATCAATAAATGGCATTTTATAACCTCCACACATGTTTGTTTTGTAAGTAAAACATCGTTTCGGTTACCCTTATCATAAATCATATTTTGGAATAGTCAACAGAATAGTCAAAAAATATCTTACCATTAGTAAATTACACCAGTCCATGGTTATCACATTCTGTACCAACAATAAAAACCCGATCATTTTAAGAACGGGTTCCTAATTTTGCAGCTGTGTTTCTAAGTGTTACTTATTGCCCTTGTGCACCATTTGATGTAACTCTGCGTACGTGATCTTCTTCGAAGTTGTTTTTTCTGGCCTCTTTCACTTTATCGTCCAATAATTCCTTTTGGTCAACTTGATCAGA
Organism: Cytobacillus firmus; assembly: GCF_023657595.1. Taxonomy (NCBI): domain Bacteria; kingdom Bacillati; phylum Bacillota; class Bacilli; order Caryophanales; family Bacillaceae; genus Cytobacillus; species Cytobacillus firmus. Next base: position 2,609,754 of record NZ_CP098323.1, read on the forward strand.
TGGCGTATTGTTTTTCTTGGACACGTTAAATAACCCCCTGTAAAAAATTTTGGTACCCGCTTAGTTTGAATGATTTTAGAAAAAAATAAACATGAATATTCATAGACGCAGCTATTAAGTACACATTAACTGATAGTATTTCAACCAATAAACCAACTGTTATGCTAATTGTAAACTTCATTTTTTTCAGGTTGACAAACATTTTTGTTAACCATAAAATAAAAACAGTTAACCTATTAATCTGAATTGGAGAGGTATTATGAAAGTTAAAGAGATGACATACGTGGCTTTATTTGCAGCAGTAATGGGAGCACTCGGGCTTGTTCCACCAATCATGCTATCTTTTACACCCGTTCCGATTACGTTACAGACACTCGGTGTCCTTTTGGCAGGCGGTATTTTAGGTGCCAGACTTGGCGGAATCAGCATGGCCGTGTTTTTGCTGCTGGTTGCTGCCGGAGCTCCATTATTATCGGGCGGACGCGGCGGCATTGGTGTTTTCTTCGGTCCCAGCGCCGGCTATTTAATTTCCTACCCGGTAACAGCTTTTTTTATCGGCTATTTACTTTCACACTTCAAAACTTTAAAATTAATGAATATCCTTCTTATAAATCTGACTGTCGGAATATTCCTAATCTATCTGTTTGGCATTCCTGTACAGGCCTTTATGATGAATATTCCTCTGTCAGAAGCTATTAAATTAAGCCTGGTTTATATCCCGGGAGATGTATTGAAAGCCACTCTTGCCTCATTCCTGGTATTCAGACTGCTTAAGCATCCGATTATCAATAAGCAATTTTCTAAATCTCTGGAGACACTTTAAAGTGTCTCCTTTTCCATAAGGAGATGTCCAAATCCATGATGAATATTACAGCAAATATAGAGAAGTTCGCCGAAGGTTCGCCGAATAAAGCAGCGATTATTACGAAAGACGAGTCTTTAAACTATAAAGACTGGAACACTCTCGTATGCAAAACCGCCAATTGGCTAAAGTCTTTTTCATTTGAAAATAAGACAGCGGGATTTCTTCTGCCAAATGGGATTCCATTTTTGCAATTATTCACAGGTGCCTCCATGGCTGGATGGACAGCTGTTCCTTACGACCTTAAATGGAAGGCCGAGGAACTTAATGAGCGGATCAGGATTTCCAGCCCTTCTATTATAATCACAGTTAAAGAATACTATGACCAGGTATCCAGCATGCACCCTTTCGTCCTTGTCTGGGATGATGCATTTATGAAGATTGGCGGACAAAATAATTCGTTTAACATCGATTATAAAAGCAACAAACCATTTTATATGGGTTTTACTTCAGGTACGACCGGCAGTCCAAAGGCATTTATCCGCTCCCAAAGATCCTGGGCTGCCAGCTTCAGGGTTAATGAGCATGATTTTAAAATGGATGAAAAGGAACATGTCCTGATTCCAGGGTCACTCATCCACTCTCATTTTTTGTATGGCGCGGTTAGTACCCTGTGTACAGGCGGAACAGTTTACCTGCTGGATAAATTCAATGCAGCCCAGGCCCTATTGTGTATTGAGAAGCAGCCAATCACCGCACTTTATACAGTTCCGACAATGGTGTCAGCTATTTTAAAAGAAAAAAGAATCATAGAGAAGCCGGTCAAAATTATTTCTTCGGGAGCAAAATGGGACGAAGAATCAAAACAAGAAATCAGCAAAATGTTTCCTAAGCTTTCCATGACTGAGTTTTATGGGGCAAGCGAATTAAGTTATGTGACCTTTCATGCAGAAGTCCGAAAGGCGGAATCAGTCGGGAAGCCTTGCCATGGAGTTGAAATCGAAATCAGAGGTACAAAGGGTGATAAGCTCGCTCCCTATGAAATTGGGAAAATATATGTCAGGAGCGATCTTATTTTCGATGGTTACCTATTAAATGGCGCAATACATACGATACAGGATCAAGATGGCTGGGCAACTGTTGATGATATGGGCTATGTTGATGAAGAAGGATATTTATACATCAGCGGGCGGGAAAAGAACATGATTTTATATGGAGCCATTAATATCTTCCCTGAAGAAATCGAAAAGGTAATCAGCCTTCATCCTGCAGTCGAGGAGGTTGCTGTAATGGGTGTAAAGGATCCATACTGGGGCGAAATTGCTGTGGCAGTCATCAAAGGCAAAACAGATGCTCTTGAGTTAAAGCGCCTATGCAAAAATCATCTGGCATCCTACAAAATCCCGCGCAATTGGATCTTCACTGAAGAAATGCCTTACACAGCCGGCGGAAAAATTGCCCGCGCGGAGCTAAGGGAATCCATCGAACGGAAGGTGATCAGCCATTAAAAAAGCAGTAATTGTACAGGCAAAAAGAACACCTATCGGAAAAGCAAATGGGATGCTTAAAGACTATGAGCCGCATGAACTTGCTGCCCCGCTGCTAAAATATCTGGCGGAAGGCCTGGAAGAAAAAATTGATGATGTCATTTTAGGCAATGTCGTGGGACCTGGCGGCAATATTGCCCGCTTGTCTGCATTGGAAGCAGGACTCCCTCTTTCCGTCCCGGGTTTAACGCTGGACAGGCAATGCAGTGCGGGTCTTGAAGCCATTAGGCTGGCAAGCTATCTTATCCAGGGAGGTGCAGGTACTTGTTATATAGCAGGTGGTACGGAAAGTGCCAGCACCTCCCCATTTACCAAAAGAGCCCGCTTCTCCCCCGACAAAATCGGAGACCCTGATATGGGTGCCGCAGCGGAAAATGTAGCCGAAAAGTGCAGCATATCAAAGGAAGCTCAGGATACATATGCACTATTAAGCTATGAACGGAGCTGGAAAGCTTTTGAAAGTGGACTAATGGGAGACGAGCTGATTCCCTTTGGAAGCCATTCACATGATGAAGAGTTTTTTAAAAAAAGAAAAATGGATACTCTATTAAAACGAGCCAAACCGATATTTAAAAAGGATGGCACTGTAACAGCAGCCAACAGCTGCGGCATCCATGACGGGGCAGCTGCTGTTTTGGTGATGGAGGAAGAAACAGCAATTAAAAATGGCTACAAACCCATTCTGCGTTTTGCTGATAGTGCCGTTGCTGGTGTACACCCCAACTATCCGGGATTTGCGCCTGTTCCAGCCATACAGTCGATCCTGGAAAGAAATTATTTAACCATTGACGATATTGATTTAATAGAAATTAATGAAGCATTCGCCTCAAAAATTACAGCATGTGCCAATGAGCTTTCCATTCCATATGAAAAACTGAACGTTAATGGAGGGGCTTTAACAGTTGGCCACCCCTATGGAGCGTCAGGTGCTGTGTTGGTTACAAAATTATTTTATGATGTGCAGCGAAGACGTTCTTGCAAATATGTATTAGCTGCCATTGGAAGCGGAGGCGGAGTTGGTGCTGCTATTTTGTTTGAAGCAGTTTGTTGAAAGCTTGAAGGATGGCCTGGAAAAGTGTGATTCCAGGTTATTTTTCGGCTTGAAATCTGGCAGAATCCGACGTATTAGCACAATTTTATCAACTGCTAGCAGATTGATAGTCGACAAATATCATCTGATATCACAATGATAACCATGCTTTTTCTCTTTTTTTGCAAAATATGCAGCTTATTCACCTGCCTGAATGATCACATATGCGCCAAGAACTGCACCAATGAATTCAAGCCATCCTCCTGCAGCCAGCAGGACTCTTTTTTGAATGCTCTTTTCATCTTCTATAAGAATTCCTATAGCGTCGAGGATAGCAGATACCGAAATCAATGAGTAACTCAGAGTTTCTAGATTGCTGAGCAGATTGTTTTCATCGTTTTCAACTCCCGCAGCTTCCAATGCTGCACCCATGGATTGAATGGTACTGCCCAGTGAATTAAAGCCTGACACAGAAATTGATGGATTTTGAATTTCAATATTATTTGCAGCCGTGTTGATGGAATTCCCGCCTGCCTGCGTAAAGCTCCCAATAATTCCATATAAATTAGCTGTTTCATTTCCCTCAGCTAGGCTTATCCTTCCAAATCCCTGGAGGCTATTGCCAACCGCCTGAACACCATTTCCGTCCCGTATTAATTTTTTGTTCACATTGTTTACATCCGGCTTCATGGTTTCGCCAATCGCAGAAATAAATGTGCCTGCAACCAGAAAATAAGCACCGACAGTTAATAGATCATCTCCTTCCAGATACATGATTACCCCTCTCTAATTAACTTTTTCTTTAGCAACAAAAGATTTTGAGTTCGGATCATTGCTTTCATCACTGCTTCCAGAAGAAATCTCCTGATTCTCCTCTTGAAGCTGGCCAATCAGTGATAAAACAGAACCAACTGCCTGTATCCAGCTTCCTGCGGCAATAATATTATTTGCGCTATCTCCAGATTCTCCCCTCTCTTTTTCCCTGAGATTTATAGTCCCCCCTATTGCCTGCAGGGAATTGCCAATCGCCTGAAGCAGGTTGCCGTATATATTAAAAAGCTGTCCTGCTGCAGTGGGATCTTCAAATTCGTCTCCAAGTGCAGTTGCCCCGCCAAGTGCCTGAATCCAGTTCCCTGCAATCACTAATTTATCTTCATTTTCTTCCTCTAAATCTAAAATTAATCCTGCAATGACTGTAATGTTTCCAATAGCCTGTATCTCATTGCCGGCCTTTTCAAGAGATGGTTCACTCTGTCCTTCTGCTTCGAGAGCATTTCCTGTTGCCTGGAGGCTATTCCCCACAATATCGAGGCCATCAAATAGTTTTTCCATTTTTTTTGACTTTGCGGGTATGGTTGAGACAGCTGAAATGATTGTACCAATGGCAGCTAAAGCGGCCCCGATTATCTCTTTTAGTTGATTGTCCATAACATACTCCTTAGCTGACGTATGTTAAATTATATTCAATAAATAAATAATGGGTACGAAGTTTAGGATTGACGAGAGGGAGTTCCGGTGTATAAGTATAGAAACTGAGATTTGTATCAGGGCAGCATCTAAAGTTTTGGCGTCCACGCAGTGTTTTATGGATTAAATCTTCATTTGTTTGAGTAAAATATTCACCTTATAGTTATTCACTAATTCTTCCCATTACCATGGTGCTGTAATAGTTGCCATCAGACAGCTGCTTATCCATTTTTAATACCCCTTCAATTTCAAAGCCATTTTGCTCGTATAGCTTAATCGCTTTCTCATTTGTCTCAAGGACATTTAAGGTAATTTTCTTAATTTGATTAGAGTCCGCCCATTGAATAGACTGAGCTAAAAGGTTTTTTCCAATTGCAAAGCCCCAGAATTCCTTGAGCACACATACACCAAATTCCACTTTGTGTCTGCTTCGTTTCAGTTCACTGCCTTCACACCTGGAGAAGCCTGCAATTCTTCCATTCACCTCAGCAACCAGGAAAATATTCCGGTCACTAATCGAATCTTTATTAACTAACTCTATAAAGCCTATTTCATCTATATATGCTTCACCTGCTTCCCGGTCCATGTTCTCCGTTTCACCATCAATCTGCACCCTTATTTTAGACAGTTCCTTTGCATCTTCCTCGACAGCAGATCTTATCATATAGTTCAAATTTTTAACTATGTATTGTTTTGGTTTTATAATCATTAAAATCCGCCCTCTTTTCTCAAATAGTTATCTATGACAATGAACTGAACTATGTGGTTCATTAAAAATAAGCCAATTCCTCATCCATAGAGGAATGGCTCATCCAAACATTTATTTGTTAATGACAAGCAAAGATTTTTCATCCACTTCAATTTTTTCGATATCAAAGTCATGAAGGTTAATACAGTCTTTGTATTCAGGTCCCTCCGATTCGTCGCCAACCCAGCAGGTATATAATTCACAATAATCTCCTGATGCAAGGTGCTGATCTAAAAAAGCACATAGTGATTTAAAACCTTTTTGTCCTTCTTCGTGACCTTTTGGATAAGACTGTTTGTAGTATTTATTAAACCAAATACTGCCGTGCTGCCTGGAAGTTACTTCGTAGATATATTTTGCTGATAAATGTTTATGTACCTCTGCTCTCATTTCTTCATCAGAGAAGAAGTCACCTACAATGATTTCATTATCACTCTCAGGATCACTAGCTGGCAATATAGAATTACAGCCAAGATAATTAACGATGCTCATCAATTAACTCCTATTTTATAGAAGGTTGCTATTTTTCTGCCCGAATCAATGCTCGCCCTCTGTATAGATTTGAAAATGCACTCCGAATTTGTCGATGACACTTCCATATGCAGGACTGAAGAATGTTTCCTGAAGAGGCATGGTCACTTCCCCGTCCTGCTTAAGTGCATCATAAAATTTCTTCGATTTTACAGGATCTGACGTTGAAAGACAAATGGTCACCTGATTTCCTGTTTGATGATTCTGGCCCGGGAATGTATCGCTAAACATTAGTTCGTTCTCCCCAACCTTTACAGTTGCATGCATAATTCGGTTCTTTGCTTCTTCAGGCAGCGGATATTCAGGGTTATCGGGACCTTCTCCAAATGTTTGCTTATACATAACCTCCGCTTCCAGCGCTTCTTTGTAAAATTCAATTGCTTCATTCGCATTTCCGTCCATCACCAAATAAGGAATCACTCTTACTGTCATTTTCATCAGCTCCCTAATATTTTCATTTTTCTTAACATTTATTGCAAGTTTGATTTTACTACGAGGAACAAATGTTCGCAACTATTTTTTAAAAAAACGGGTCTATTTTTATCACTAAGTCTATATTTTATAGAAATGGTGCAGGAACTTGTACCACATTCCATAGACAAAGGTGAGATGAGAATGTTTACAGTGTATTATCTTGATGGGAAAAATGTTTTATTAAATCAGCTCCGCAAAAGTGTTCCAAATGAAGGAGAAGAGGTCAAAATCAAAGGACGGAAAGGCAAAGTAACCAGTGTCACGTCAGTAGATGAAAGTAAAATTCATGTACAGGTAGAGCTTGAAAGTGTTAACAAAGCGAAGCTGGCAGCAGAGGATGATAAAAAGAAAAGGAAGAAGCGATGAGAAAAACCCGCACCTTGTCTGCGGGTTTTCCATGTTAATGCAGGGTTGCTCTGATCTCCTGCATTTTTTTTCTGACCAGAGGATAAAAGTTTTTCTTAGCGCTGGCAGTCGAATTCCCGCCAAAAAATTCAGTGCCGGGGCAGGTTTTTACGGTATGCCCATGGCTGTTATCCAGCACCCTCTCACCCGAGTTTATATCCCACCAATGGTGATAGGTGATGCTGTCAATGGATGGCGCCAGGCCATATTTCAGCATCAGGAGCGCCGTGACAGTCACGATCGTTTCTTTTTGTTCACCCGTCATTTGATTGGAATCAAAATCGCCGAGATTTTCGATCGCTATCGCATCTGCTTCGATTTTGTGCATCGCTTCTTTATTCTGCAGGCCGAATGATCCTTCAGGAGCCACGTCGAACGGCCTTCCCACAGCCACTTTTCCATCGGGGAAAGTGGTCAGCTGCTGGCTGATCATGCTCCACTTCATTCCGCTTACGTGATATTCCTCCATCCCCTTCATGATCGCAAAATGATTTGTGCCATTGAACTGTTTGTATGATGGCTGATAGGTGTGATGCTGCTGAACCTTCGCCACTTTTCTCGTAAATTTCTGATTGAAAATCCAATCCCGGAATTCCTCTCTTGTCATGAGGACGAACTTTCCATCCATGGCTAACTTTTTTGGGATAATTTTTAGTTTTTGCCCGGTATTTATAGCGTTGGAGGATAGTCCATTTGCTGCCTTAATAATTGCCACACTTGAATCATATTTTTCCGCCAGCTTCCAGAGTGTATCTCCGGGTGCCACTTTGTACATGATCGGGACACGAAGCTTTTGCCCGATTAAAAGCCTGTCTGACTGCAGGCCGTTAAATAGTTTTAAGTCCCCTGCAGTTGATCCGTATTTTTTTGCAATCAATGTCAAGGTATCCCCTTGTTTTACATCATAAATATTGCGGGGATTGTTTTCGGCATGTGCAGCGCTCCAATTCAATTGCCAGAACACTGCGAGACTGAGGAAAAGAAAAATGCATTTTTTCATACTCAATGTCCTTTCCATTCGATTTTTATTATTTTTGTATAACTAAAGAAAATTATCCTCTTTTTTTGGCATGATAAAAGAATCTGCAGGGTATTTTCTATAGCAGAATAAAAGAAATGCAAGGTGAGAGTCAGCATGAAAAACCAATACTTCTCAGAAATTTGCGTACCGATTCAAACTCCATATGGGTTTAAACCAGCAGAAAGAGAACAATTTGATTTTACGTTCGACCGTAAAGACCGTTTTAATGATTACAGGGTAGAAATTGATGGGCAGGATTATGATATCAGCCTGGATGACAATGGCCAGTGGTATTTTTTCACTTCATTTGTATGTGATTCATTTGATGAGCTTAAGCTTTCCAGGCAGATTTTCAGGCCGCCCTATTTAAAAAATGTGGAATTGCGTTTAGTGGATTTAATGGAAAATGCAGATATCCGGGCTCTTTATGAAGGTCATGACAAAGCGTACGGACATGCACTTGCTCTTACAGATAACCTGTCATCTGTCCCAGCATCTAGGCAGGCAAGCCTTGCTAATTATGATGGCTCAGATGACCCCACAATAATAAAAAGGATCCATTACATTCAAAATGAATACAAAGGAGAGATCACCCGGTTTATTTCCGGCTTTGAAACCCGTTCTTTTGCAACCTATACAGAAAATGAATACTACGCAAGGGAAATTCACCTGCCGAATAATGCAAGAACTTATTTGAAGCTGTTTGTTTACTTTTCCAGATATGGCACTCTTCCTTCACAGCAAATGATGCCTCGGTTCCTGGCGAATTTATGGGCGTCTGCACAGAGTTTGAATACAGCAGCCAATCCCGCACTCTACAAACAGCAAGCCATAGATTAAAACAGGGATTTTCATTTTTCGGCAATAAAAGCCATGATACGACCGCTGCGCGCAAGAATAGTCTAATCCTGCGCTTTCCCGAGAAATATGAAAAGCGGGGAATATTTCCCCGCTCAATTGCCGTCTGTTATTTCTTTCAATATTTCATAAGAACGTTTTTGTTTTTCTTCATCATAAATATAAGAAACCGCCATGATTTCGTCCACATTATACATACTCTGGAACTGCTCCAGCTGCCCTTTGACTGTTTCTTTGCTGCCCATCAGGGTGACGCTCGACATCCCCTCTGCCGCTTCCTTCTCCATTGGGTTCCAGATAGAGTCCAGATCCTCGACCGGAGGGCTTAATTTCATGGAAGTTCCTCTGACAACATTCAGGAAAAACTGTTTCATAGTGGTTGACAGGAATTCAGCTTCCTCATCCGTTTCTGCAGCAATGACATTTAAGCAGATCATCATATATGGCTTATCCAGATATTGTGAAGGCTTAAAGTTGGCACGGTAGATCCGGATGGCGTCCTCCATCCACCTTGGAGCAAAGTGTGAAGCAAACACATATGGAAGCCCCAGCTCAGCAGCCAAATACGCTGAATCTGTCGAAGAACCAAGGATATAAATAGGAATGTTCGTCTCAACCCCCGGGTGTGCTTTTACATAACTCTGCTCCTCTAAAGGACCAAAGTATGTCAGCAGCTGCTTCACATCCTCAGGAAATGTATAAACAGAATCATTTTTTGAACGGCGAAGCGCATTAGCCGTCATCATATCCGTGCCAGGTGCCCTTCCGAGGCCCAAATCGACCCGATCCGGATAAATGGTTGCCATCGTGCCGAATTGCTCGGCAACCACTAATGGCGCATGGTTCGGCAGCATTATTCCGCCGGAGCCTATGCGAATCGTTTTAGTATGCTCCAATGCATGTTTTATTAAAATTGCCGTGGCAGAACTAACCAGTGTCGGGGTATTATGGTGCTCCGCTATCCAATAGCGTTTGTAGCCCATTTCCTCTGTTGCCTGGGCCAGATCAACAAGATCTTCGATGGCCTGCCTGCTGTCCTTCCCCTCTCGTATCGGGGCAAGGTTTAAAACAGAAACAGGTATTTGTATATTGGTCATTTTATAATCTCCTTCATGAAGAATTGACTTTATTTTAACAACCGAAATAAATTTAGGAAAATATAATGCTTAGTGTGGGCAAAATTACTGCGGAGAATTTATTAAAATTTGAAATGGCAGTGGTTATGAGCGATTTTTGCTTTTTATGAGCGAAAATTTTATTTTATGAGCGATTTTCTTTGGATTATGAGCGAAAAACTTATTTTATGAGCGATTTCCTTCGGTTTATGAGCGAATACCAAATTTCCTCAAAGAAATCATGTCCTGCCGCACCCAAGCCTAAGCAAGAAAAAACCAGCCCCTGTGAAAGGGACTGGCTCTCAGCTCACTCTTAATGGTTCTTCATTTTCAGCAGAAACACTGGTTTTTGCCGGTTTTTTCTTACTCAAAGCCAGCAGCAGAATCATGCCAAAGATACAGGCAGTACCAGCCCATTGATATAGTCCGAATGGTTCGTTCAGCCAGATAACCGTAGTAAATACTGCGGCAAGCGGCTCGAGGCTGCTTAAAAGACTGGTTTCCGTTGGAGACAGCGTTTGGAGACTTTCAATATAGAACCAGAAGGCAAGCATCGTTCCAAAAATAATAACGAAGACCAAATAAAGGTAACCCTCAGCCGTTAAGCTCCTAAAATCCATTTGCCATGGGGGGTGGATGAAACTCAATGCAAATCCGCCAATCACCATCGCCCAGCCAACCACGACAAGGGAATCATACTCCTTGAGCAGCGGGACGGCATACAACGTATAAAACGCCAGTGCCACACCAGATAGAACTCCCCATACAATCGCAGGTGACGGTACGGACAGCTGAGAAACAGAACCATTTGTCAATAGAAGAAAGCACCCCGCTATAGCAAGGGACACGGTCACCAAATCCTGTCTTGTAAACACCGTTTGCTTACGCAGGACCAGGTAAATGATAATCATAGCTGGTGCCAGATATTGAAGCAGCGTGGCAACAGCCGCATTGCCATGATGAATGGAAGCCATATAGGTGTACTGTACGGCCAGCATTCCCGCCAGGCCAAAGATCAAAAGCATGGCAGCTGCTTTTTTATTTTTCCACACTCCAAATACCTGTGAGCGATCTTTCAGTAAAAATTGAACGGCCAAAAGAAGAACACCTGCGACCAGAAGCCGGGCTGTGACAAGCCAATCAACAGAGATTCCAAATTCCTGAAAAAGCTTTTGGGCAACTGTTCCTCCAACTCCCCAGAATGAAGCCCCAAAAATAACAAGCAATAAACCCGTACTCCTTGAACGTCCTTTCATGTTGATTCCACCTTAAATATAATAATAGTGTTATAATAAACCAAATTCTGTGATAAAAATAGCTGGATATCATAAAAAAGTATAACAATATTGAGGTGGCTTTTTTGCAGATTAAAGACTTTAAAGTGGATGAACGCCTGAAAGAATTAACGAGCCACAGGACGGTGGTGATGCCTGTCGCCTGCTACGAAACGAAGATTGCAGATAATATCCAAGGCAAAATCCCTTTGCACTGGCATGAGGAGATTCAATTTATCCTGTCAGTAAAAGGCGAAGCTATTGTCCAAATCAATGAGGAAAAACTGGCAGTTAAAGAAGGTGAAGGCATTTTCATTAATAGCGGCTGTCTCCATTCGGCCGAGGACTTAAACGGAGATTGCGTTTATATTTGTTTAAATGTCTCCCCTCATTTCCTGCTTCCCCAGGAATTATACAGCAGTTATATTTATCCATATATATCAGCAACAAATCTTCCATACATCATCCTGAACCGCAGCGAGGATTGGGGAAAAAGCATATTAGAAAGCATCATAGAAATCAAGAAATTAATTAATGACAATCCTCCATTTTACGAGATTAACATAACCAGTTTGCTCACATTCATTTGGCAGCAGTTAATCAGGAACGGATTTCATTTGGAATACAGCCAGACTGAAGTTGAAAAGCATATGCGGATGAAGGCAATGCTGAATTGGATTCATCAGCATTTCGCTGAAAAAGTTACTCTTGCTGATATTGCCAAAGCCGGCAGGCTGAGTAATTCTGAATGCTGCAGATACTTTAAAAAAATCTTAAAGACGACACCCATTAACTACTTGATTCATTATCGCATACAAAAAAGTCTCCCCCTGCTGCAAGAAAGAGACTCGAATGTCACAGAAGTTGCCTTTAAAGCAGGATTCAACAGCAGCAGTTACTTTATTGAAAAATTCCGCAAGTCTATGAATATGACACCTTTAGCGTATAAAAAGAATCGAAATTATTGCAGCACATTAGGAAATGGCCATTGATTGTCCGAACTGTTCCTGGCCATGGGATGAAAAGTATGTGTTTATATCTATAGTCCGGCTGTCTATATTCAGAAAATACTCTTTCAGGTTTCCCTGAAAAACAATATGAAAATCTTCCATTTCCAAAAACTCATGCGGTATAACAAGTGAGGGCGGTTTAGTAAAATGGACAATCTCACTCCTCTGTAAGACAGTTGCTACAAATTGAGAGCAGAAAAAAGCATTATTTCTTGAGAGTTGCTTATTAAATATGATCGCAAATAGCCCCAGCAGATTATAGCCGTAATCGTCTTTTTCTGATTCTATCTTGTTTATGAATGCTTTAAGCTTATTCTGCTGTGCATCTGTAACAGAACAGCTAATGACTGTGCACCTTGAGTTACTAAAAAATTCTCCTCGGAAATTTTCTTTAACAAAACCGCCTATGAATGGATTTTTCGCCGTTTTTCTGCCAAAACTGTACACTTCTTTTAATTCAGGATCAATTGAGATAGAAGCATGATTATAAGGTTTTTTTGTATAAATCTTAATAAGCCGCGTAAATAACGTTCCGGTATCCGTAAGGAGTATATAGATTTTTTGATTAGACATAACGTATCTCCTTATCAAAAATATGATTATATTTTAATAATAAAGAGACACGTCTTTTTGGTTAAGAAGCCTGCGCTGTATATGGATATAGGACTTGAGACTTAAGGTTATTAATTTTCAAAGATAAAAATAAATTTAGATGTAGGAAAATGAAGTGTATGCCTAGAACTTTATGCAGTGAGCATGAAATGGAGGGTGAGTTTCTTGGAACAGACTATTTTTAACCATATGGAAACAGTGCGGGGCATTACTGAAAAATCGATTGAACGATTTCCTGAAGAAATGGCTGATATCATTCCAGAAGGGTTTAATAATAGTATCCGCTGGAATTTCGGTCACATTGCATTTGTACAGGAAAAGCTGGTCTTTGGAATATCAGGTGAAGAAATGAACGTCCCGATGAACTATGAACGGTTATTTGGCGCTGGAACAAAGCCTGCCGATTGGACCGATACACCGCCTTCATTCAAGGAAATTGCATCTGTCTTATCCGAACAAAAACCCAGAATAAAGACATTTCTTCATGATCGTTTTCACCAAAAACTGCCCAGCCCATATACAAATCGCGGTGGAATAACTTTTCACACAACTGGAGAGGCATTTCTATTTGGCTTTTATCATGAAGCGATGCATATGGAAACAATCAAACGCATCTATCGATCCATTTCTTCTAAATAAGGCAAGCATAAGACTAATTTAAAATGCATGGGGATTCAGCCAACATAACAACATGCAAGCTGGATCCTTCTTTTTTATAATATTATATTTCTCCGTTTTGCTGCAGCCAAGATTTTACATCGAACAGCCATAAATTCTGCCTGGACTTGCACCTCTGAGTATCTGACATACTATAAGAAAACGAAGCTGGAATTAATAAATATGTAAAAACTGTTGAGAAAGCAAATTCTCAACAGCTTTGACCATACCCTTAAATTCAGTTTACCAAGGACACCTATTTCTCCGTCTTCTATCATCATCATCTCTTCTGCGATCTCTTCTATCATCCTCGACAACAATAACCCTATTCGCACGGATAAACACATTATCCACATCAATATCTCTTCTTCTTCTGTCATCACGATCAAATGCACCTGCTACATCATCAAATCTTCTTCTTCCACATGACATCTAAATCACCTCCTTGTCCCATTTACTTTAAAATATGCATTGTTTGAAAGATTGCATGGATAATCACCCTGAATAAGAAATCTATTTTTTAATTGGGAAAAATTCATTTTTTCGCATTCCCTCTTCTGGTTCAGTTTTTTTATAAAAAACTCCCAAAATATTCATACTTTAGAATCGATTAAGTAGATCAAAGCATATGAAGTTTTTTCACGAATCTGCAAAGAAAATGGCTCCAGCAAATAGCTGGAACCACCTTAATAATATTTACGCAAATTTTCTTTATATAAACCTTATTGCCTATTGGCAGCATTCCTAAAATACCGTAATACTAATCACTTCTCTTAGCGGTCAAAAACGGATTACTTGCAATCCTCTCTTTATTTACTATTTTATTCCATAAACCTCATTAAATCCCCATGCACAATATCATCAGAAAAGCCGAGCTCTTTCCTGGAGATATCCATTAAAGGTTCACAGCCTGTAATATCCGCTTCTTCTTCCGATTTACTATCGAAGCATTTACCGGATTTGTACAAATAGTCTTTCGCTATGAAACTTCCATCCCGGAAGGTAACGGGATGATAGGGATCCCTTGTAAACAGGTTTTGCCCGAAGCTGAAATTTTCATCAGCACTTATGCCGAGCAGATGAAGAATCGTTGCCCTGATATCGATTTCCCCGCCAAGGTTCGAGAACGTTTTGCCCTCCACACCCGGCACATGGATAATCAGCGGCACACTCTGGAGCTGCATGCGGTTCACAATCGTATCTTCCTGCCCCAGCAGTTCAAGCACACCATGCTCATACTTGTCAGAGATGCCATAATGATCGCCATACAATACAAACATCGTATTTTCATAGAGTCCCTTCTTTTTTAAGTCCTGGAAGAAGGTTTTAATGGCTTCATCCTGGTACCTGACGGTTGTGACATAGCGATTGACCACCATTTCACTGGTGCTGGCCTCAGGAATAAACTGATCTTCCTCCTCCAGCAAAAACGGAAAATGGTTTGTTAATGTGATAAACCTTGCGTAGAAAGGCTTTTGCAGGTTATCCAGATGCTGAATGGATTGCTGAAAAAATGGAATATCTTTAATCCCGTAGTTCACTGAGTTCTCATCACTCACCATATAATCGGCTTTTGAAAAATAACGGTTGTATCCTAAGGAATCATACATGGCCTCCCGATTCCAGAACGAAGCGTCATTCCCGTGGAAAATGGCTGAGTAATAATCCTTTTCAGCTAATATATGCGGCAGGCTCCGATAAGCGTTTTCCGTTTTCCGGACAAATGCCGAGCCGCTGGACAAAGGATAAAGGCCCGTATCAACCATGAATTCCGAGTCCGATGTTTTGCCCTGTGCTGTCTGATCATAGACCCGGCTGAAATAAAAGCTGTCTTCAATCAGTGAATTAAGGAAAGGCGTTATTTCCTGCCCATTCACCTTCTGGTTGATCACAAAATTCTGTGTGGACTCCATGCTGATCAGAACGACATTCATACCTTTTGCGGCACCAAAGTAATCTGATGGCTTATCTTCATGTGATTGCACATACTCAGCAGAAGCCTCAGCATCTGTTGCACTGGCAAAAGCGCGGTTGAGCGGGTTTGCTGCAGCGATTCCAATATCATATAGATGATACTGATACAAGCCTATATGCTTAACAAGCTGCTGGCGATTATAGGATTCCGAAAATAAATGAGGCACTTTCACCAAGCCAAGAGTGATGGTTATTAGAACAAACATCAGACTGACAGCACCATAAAGCCTTTTTGATTTATATGTAACCTGCTCACCTGTTGATTTCCTTTTTAAATAGTAAAGCCAAAAAACAACCAGATCAGCCAATAACAGAAGATCCCATGGGCTGATTAATTCAAAAGTACTCGGTCCTATCCCTCCTACATTTTTAAACTGAAAAAGGATAGGAACGGTTACAAAATCAGTATAAAAGCGATAATATAGTAGGTCCCCAAAAAGAATGCCGGTCAAAACTGCCATCGCTGCAAAAATAGCTCCCGGTTTGGCCTTTCGCTTAAAGTAATAAGGAATTCCGAGAATGACCATAATGGCCCCAATAGGGCTTAATAGCATAAATAAAATATCTGTCCAGTTCTCCGGGTGCAAATTGAATCCGATAAAGGATACAGCAGCCGTCTTGATCCAGATTAAGATAACGGCAGCCCAAATGGAAGGAAGCTTTTTAAATAACTTCATAATCATACCGCTTTTCATAGTGTTTTTCGAAAATACCTGCCATCATTTCAATAGAAGCCATGACCTTCTCTTCTTCCTGCGCCCCCATCAGAGCCACCTGAACCCAATTTCTTTCAAGCAGGTACCCGCTTTCATAGCTTAGAAGAGTTCCATTCTGTTTGCATATGTCGCCAAATTCCCTGCTGGAAACGCCCTCCGGCAAATGGACAGTAAGGATGCCTGGCGAATAATCGTCCCCGCCCAGAACGGAAAAACCCTTGTCTGCAAGCCTCTCCCTTACTTTGAAAGACAATCTGTTTATCTTGTCATAATCTATCAGCTTTATACTCTCTTTTAATGCGTAGACCAGATTGGAAGAATGGGTATAAGGAATGCTTTCATTGTCCTCATACATCTTTAAATCCAGGTATCTGGGAACACTGCTGTTCCCTTTAATTCTGTCTCTATGGAATACAATCGCAAGCCCAGGGTACGAGCCAAATCCTTTTCCGCTGACGGAGGATGCCATATAAATATCTTTTAGATTAAGCGGGACGATTCCGGCTGTACTGCATGCATCCACGCAAAGCTCGGCACCATGCTTCGCACATAGCTCCTGAATTCTGCTTATATCGAATAAATACCCTGTTGAGGTTTCACAATGGACCGTCCAGACCCAGTTTATAGAAGGATTTTCTGTCAGCATATATGCAATTTCCTCATGCAGGATCGGTTCATTCCAGTCTTTTTCAATCGTCTGAAAAGATAGTTGAAATCTTCTGGCATGATCAATGAGACGATAGCCAAATTCACCATTGGCGAGTATCAGCCCATTCCCCTCCATGTTTTTCAGCTGGGCAGCGACAAGGTCGTTCGAAAGTGTTCCCGTCCCGACAATAACTTGTGCATAAGAGGCACCTGTCATCCTGCATAAGTGAGAACGCAGGTCCTTCAAGTCCTCAATGAAGTCATGATGGCGATGTGATACGGCTTCTTTGGCAAAAGCGTTTTTCACCTTCTCATGAATAAAGACTGGTCCCGGCAAAAAAGAGTGCTGCCCGGACTGATCTGAGTTTCTGGCCATTAAGCGTTTGAAAACTTTTGTTGAACGTTCGAAATTCTCTTTTGTTAAGTACATGGGCTGAAATTGGGCGCCCTCCTCTCCTGTCAGAGGACCGAAAGGCAAAAAGCCAATCCGCTTATACAATTTCAGCTGTCTGACCGTCCCCGAGATCAGGGCCATCGAATAATTTTTTTCAAGGCAAAGCTCCACAAGCTTTTCACAAAGCTGATAAAAAACACGGGTGCTGCGGTATTCTTTTTTGACTGACAGCAGGCGTACCTCGCAATATTCCCCCTTAACAGGCAAGTAGTCTTCGAGATTAGGAAGTTTGTAATCAAGCGAAAATGGCCTTTTCGCTCGAATGGCGATCATTCCTGCCACTTCCTCGCCAGCCTTGGCAATCACATATGTATTTTCTTCATGAAATTTATCGATTAGGAGCTGATTTTCATTTTGCTTATGCTGTGGAATTTCTTCCACAAATGTCTGATAGTTCAGCTGATGAATTTGTTCAAATTCATCATGATCGGCTGCGATTTTGCAGATAATATTCATAGTTTACCTCCTATGCTTAGGCATGATGAAATTTGTATGGGAAATTAGGACAATGATAAACATCAGCAGCAGTCCTGCCGCAATAATGAATGAATCCCCAATCACCCAGGCTGTTATTGGAATTGAAGCCATCGAGATAAAACCCGATAATGTATACTTTCGAAGAGATGCAAACATAATTCCCATTGTGATGACCATGATTGCTATCGTCAGAGGCTCCAGATACAAGGCAGAAGCCAGATAGACAACCACTCCTTTTCCGCCATGTAACCCCAGCTGAATTGGAAAAAGATGGCCCAGGAGCACGCAAACAGCGCTAAGAATGTATACACCATCACCTTCAAACAAGAGTCCAGCTGCATATAAAGCTCCCCATGTCTTTCCCGCATCAACTGCTATGGTCAGCAAAAACCCAGTCTTCCCGAATGCTCTTCCGGCATTGGTAGCCCCTGCATTCCCGCTCCCTATATACCTTATATCCTCTTTAGCCAAATATTTAACCACATAATAAGCTCCAGTTATGCTGCCCAATGCGTAAGAAAAGGCCATAACGATCAGAGCGGCCCAAACATCTTCGATCATAAAACCAATCCCGCCTTCTACTAATTAAACGATCAAAAAGGGTAAAAAGTTTCATATACTTACAATTTTACAATCTAACTTTTCAGTTACTCACCTAATTTTACCATTAAACAAGTTGATTGCCAGAGCCTTAAATCATAATTCAGCTATTTTAATGCCAACATTAAATTTTCAGTAAAATAATTATATTTTTGTGTTGACATTGTTTATCAATCGCATATAATTTGCATTAAGGCAAAACTTTTTAATAAACACATAAATCTTGTCCATATGAAGTTAAATTGTATAAAAACAATTAATTTGAATTCATTTAAGTTTGGAAAATGAAGGAGGATAAAAAAATGAACGATCCAGCTATCTCCATACAGGATTTGCACGTCTCCTATTTTGGAAATGAAGCGGTAACTGGTGTCAGCCTATCGGTGAATACCGGGAATCTGGTGGGCATTATCGGACCGAATGGCGCAGGCAAATCAACCTTCCTAAAAGCTATGCTGAATCTCATACCAAAGGATAAAGGTGCAGTAACGGTGCTGGGAAAACCCATTACTGAAGTTCGCAAAAGCATCGCCTATGTCCCGCAGCGCAATGACATAGACTGGGATTTCCCCATCACAGTGCTTGATGCCGTTCTTATTGGAACCTACCCCCATTTAAAACTGTTCCGGCGTCCAAAGAAGAAGGATAAAGAATGGGCCATGGAATGTCTTCAGCGAGTCGGCATGCAGGAATTCAGCAAAAGACAGATTGGTGAACTGTCAGGCGGCCAGCAGCAGAGAGTTTTTCTGGCGAGAGCTCTTGCCCAGAAAGCCGATCTTTTTTTTCTGGATGAGCCGTTTGTCGGGGTTGATGTATCGAGCGAGGAAACGATTGTGAATATTTTGAAGGAGCTGTGCAGACAGGGAAAAACAGTGATTGTCGTACATCATGACTTAAGTAAGGCTAACGATTATTTCAATCAGTTAATCCTGCTAAATAAGGAATTGATCAGTTTCGGAACTGTTGAAGAAGTGTTTAAACCTGATGTAATTGCAAAAGCATACCAGGGGCAATTTGCATTTATGAATGAGATTGGGGTGTCATTATAATGGCTTTCATTGAAGCGGTGATGCAATATGGTTTTCTGCAAAAAGCGCTATTAACGTCGGTTATGGTAGGAATTATCTGCGGAGTCATTGGCTGTTTTATCATCCTGAGGGGAATGGCTCTTATGGGAGACGCCATATCACATGCCGTACTTCCCGGCGTCGCCATTTCGTATATGCTTGGTGTCAACTTCTTCTTCGGGGCAGTGATCAGCGGTGTAATCACGGCGATCGCTATCGGCTTCGTTTCGCAAAACAGCCGGATTAAGCATGATACCTCAATTGGCATTATGTTTACGGCCGCATTTGCTTCAGGAATCATTATTATTACAATGCTAAAAAGCAGTACAGATTTGTACCATATTTTATTTGGGAATGTTTTGGCGGTAAGATCATCCGATATGTGGATCACATTGGGCATCAGCCTGATTGTGTTGGGGGCTGTTTACCTCTTTTACAAGGAATTATTGGTCACATCGTTTGACCCGACAATGGGCGCAGCTTACGGACTGCCCGTTCGATTCATTCATTATTTCCTAATGACTCTCTTAACGATGGTAACCGTTGCATCCCTCCAGACAGTAGGCATTGTCCTGGTAGTTGCCATGCTTATCACCCCTGCAGCGTCAGCATATCTTTTAACCGAGCGGCTGTGGGTGATGATTTTCATTGCATCTGGCATTGGGGTGATTTCATCCATCGTTGGACTTTACTTCAGCTTCACCTACAACTTAGCTTCAGGAGCAACGATAGTCATCTCATCCACCGCTATTTTCATTCTCGTTTTCTTATTCTCCCCTAAGCACGGGCTGATATGGAAAACGCTGAAAGTAAAGAAAAAGAGAGCTTCATTAGTTTAATTATCATAATATCAAAATTTCAGGAGGTAAGACTATGATTAAAAAAGGCTTTCTATTATTAGCTGCATCCCTTCTTTCTGTGTTATTCCTGTCAGCCTGTAGCAGCGGTAAGAGCACAACTGCCAATGATGATGGAAAAATCCACGTTGTCACCACCTATTCGATTGTGTATGACATTGTGAAAAGTGTAGGCGGAGATTTGGTTGAGATTCATAGCCTGGCACCAATCGGCTCCAATCCCCACGAATATGACCCGCTTCCTGAAGATGTACAAAAAACAACCGATGCAGATGCTGTATTTTATAACGGCCTGAATCTCGAGGCCGGCAACTCATGGTTCAACAAGCTGATGGAAACGGCCGGAAAAGACGGTGAAGATGCGCCGGTCTTCCTGATGAGCAAAGGAGTTGAGGCCATGCACTTAACCACGAAAGGCAAGGAAAGTGAAGAAGATCCCCATGCATGGCTCGACATCCGGAACGGGATCAAATACGCGGAAAATGCCAGAGATGGACTTATTAAAGCTGATCCAGACAACAAAGAGGTTTACGAAAAAAACGCAGAAAAATATATTGCAAAGCTTCAGGAGCTGCATGATGAAGCGGTCGAACAATTTAATGAAATTCCAGAAAACGAACGTGTTCTCGTAACAAGTGAAGGCGCTTTTAAATATTTCAGCGAAGCCTACGGATTCCAGGCAGAATACATCTGGGAAATCAACCAGGAAAACCAGGGAACACCAGAACAAATTACAAGAATTGTAGATATTATTAATGAAAAAGGAATTACAGGACTATTCCTGGAAACCAGCATAGATGCAAGAAGCATGGAAGCTGTATCCGATGAAACCAATGTTC
Source organism: Cytobacillus firmus (assembly GCF_023657595.1). Taxonomy (NCBI): domain Bacteria; kingdom Bacillati; phylum Bacillota; class Bacilli; order Caryophanales; family Bacillaceae; genus Cytobacillus; species Cytobacillus firmus. The sequence continues at coordinate 2,630,937 of NZ_CP098323.1, forward strand.
CGATCATGGGAAAAGTGTTTACAGACTCTCTGGCAAAGCCGGGTGAAGATGGCGATACGTACATCTCGATGATGGAATGGAATATTAAAACCATTAGAGAAGGCTTGACGAAGTAACAAATAAAAGATTAGTACTGTAAAAAAACCAAAGACACCTCTTCCGTTTGGAGAGGTGTCCATTTTCATAATAAATGACATGACAAAAGCACTGCACCCAAATTATCTGAACCATTCTGTTAAAACCACCATGGAGAGAAAACCCATAATAAAAGCCAGTGTAGATGCCCTCTCATTCCCATCTCCATGGCTTTCAGGTATCAATTCTTTATAGACCACATAGAGCATAGAGCCTGCTGCGAAAGCAAGTCCATAAGGAATGATATATTCAAAGGATCCGCCCAAAAACATCCCTATTAATCCGGCACATAATTCTATCATTCCTGTCAGGGCCGCAAATAAAATGGCTTTGAACCTGCTGATATTCTGTGTAACCAGGAATAAGGCCACCAGGAATCCGTCAGGGACATTTTGAAGTCCAATTGCAAAAGCTACAAGCGGCCCCAGATCCTGGCTGCTGCTTACATTGCTTATTCCGACTGACAGACCTTCAGGCAAATTATGAAGTGACATCGCTATTAAAAACAATAATACAACACGTGCATGCTTCGATGAATGACGGGAATTGTCCAAATCAACATGCGGGATAACACTTTCCAGCAAGGTCAGTACAAAAGTTCCAACTAATATTCCAATGACCAAGACAGCAAGATTAGAAAGCTTAATAGCTGATGGAATTAGACCATAAGCGGAAGCTGCCACCATAATTCCAGCCGTATAGGCAAGCAGTACATCCTTGCCTTTGTGGGAAATATCTTTTATTAAAAAAATTGGCAGTGCTCCTAAGCCTGTACAAAGCGAAGAAAAAAGAATAGGCATCAATGACATGGTAATCCTCCGCAACCTTATTATTTCATCATATGTTTAATTTTATTGAACATGCTTCCCTTTACTTAAACTTCTCTGTAAAGCATAAACAGGTTCCCATTCTTTAATTTAAGAATTGAAGGTGAAATGTCTTGGAGCTAAAAAGCATAAAAAGATATGTAATAGAGATATATAAATTAGAAAGAAAATATGGACATGCGACTATATCAGATATTGCGGGCTTGCTTAATGTGACCGTTTCGTCTGCTTCAAAAATGGCTGCAAAACTAAAAAAATGCGGTTTCGTACATTTCCAGCCGTACAGAACAGTCACATTAACGGAAAAAGGATTAGAAATTGGAAGCCAGCTGGAGCATACCCATAAGACATTGATTGAGTTTTATCAATATATTGGAGTTAAAGAAGAAAAGATTATGGAGGAAGTAAAAGAAATAGGAGTCTATATTAGTCCAGAAGTGACCACAAAGATTAAGAGCTTTTTAGAGTCCAGAATAAAGGACGTTTGAGGAATTAGTTATCTAAGCTTTCATTTATTCATCCAAATCAACACAGTTTCTATCAATGCAAAAATGTTAAAAATGAAAAACAGCCTATTCCCGATTGGAATAGGCTAATTCATCTCAAGCAGTCTTTCTCCAGAAATTCTCCATATTCTCAAGAGTCTTCCCTTTCGTTTCAGGTATAAACTTCCATACAAAAATGGCTGAAAGAACACTCATCAGTCCATAGAAGCCGTAAGTTAAGCCGCCGCTGAATTCCATCATCATCGGATAAGTCGATGAAATGAAATAGTTTGCGGCCCATTGCGCTGCTACAGCTACCGCAACTGCCTGTCCGCGGATTTTGTTAGGGAAAATTTCCGAGATCAATACCCAGCAGATCGGCCCCCATGAAAGCATGAAAGACGCTGTGTAAACAATGATAAAAATTAACGTGCCCATGCCGATTATATTGGAAAAAGCCATTCCTGCAACACCAAACATCCCGATTGCCATTCCAATGGATCCTGTAATTAATAATGGCTTGCGCCCCCATTTATCTACAGTTAAAATGGCCACAACTGTAAAGATGACATTTATGATACCCATGACAATCGTTTGCAGCATCGAGGCATCCTTTGCTGCTCCCATGCTTTCAAAGATACGCGGTGCATAGTAGAGAGCCACATTAATTCCGACGAATTGCTGGAATACAGACAGCAGAATTCCTATTACAATCACTAATTTTCCATATGCAAACAGCTTTTCTGCCGGAACATTAGCTGAGGCTGCCACCGACTTTTTGATTTCACCCAGGATCGTTTTTGCCTCGCTTGCACCATTAATTTTTGTAAGGACTGCTAGAGCCTTATCATCATGATTTTTAATGGCCAGGTAACGGGGTGTCTCCGGAACCAGGAGCAGCAGCAGACCAAAAGCAAGTGCCGGAATAGCTTCTGATGCAAACATGTACCTCCAGCCAACATCATTGATCCATTCCAATGGACGGCCGCTGGCAATGCCCCAGTTGACAAAGTACACGACAAGCATCCCGAAAATGATCATAAATTGATTGAATGAAACCAGGCGTCCGCGGATATCGGCAGGTGCAATTTCACCGATATACATCGGAACAATGGCTGACGCCAAGCCTACCCCAATACCGCCAATAATGCGATAAAGATTAAAAGTCAGCAATAAAGAGATGGTCGGTTCCCCTTTAGTGAAAAATAAAAATTCAGGAAAAGCCGAGCCTAAAGCAGATAAGAAGAAAAGAACAGCTGCAGCAATAAGCGAGTTTTTGCGCCCAAACTTCGACGCAAAATAACCGGATATTAAACCGCCAATTATACAGCCAATTAAGGCACTGGAGGTTGTCGCCCCATGAGCCAGCGACCCTAATCCCAAACTCTCGATCAAATAAATTTCCAGTGACTTTTCAGCTCCTGAAATAACTGCTGTATCATATCCGAAAAGCAAACCGCCTATCGCAGCAACCAATGTAAGTGAACCAATATAAAGAGAGTTCCGATTCTGTTTCATAGTTTTTAAAGACAGATTTGAACCAGGATAGAGCGCTTACAATTCCCTATTTTCAAATCTATCTTTACTCCTTTCTATTCGAAATGATTAAACAACGTGAAACTTGAAACTTGTTTTTGTTTTATAGACTTCATTTTTCTCCAGGACAATAGAAGGAAAATGTTCATGATGAACAGAATCAGGCGGACATTGTGTTTCGAGACATAGGCCTAAATGGCTTTTTGACTGAACACCCCTGATTTTAAAATCGCTTCCAAGCATGTTCGCTGTATATAAAACAACACTAGGCCTGTCCGTTTCCACAGCCAATTTTCGTCCGCTTGCAGAATCCACTACAGTCATTTCACCTGAATTCAATAGAAATGGATGATCATAGCCTCCGCCCGCAAGCATGTTCTGCGGATGTCCGGATTTTACGCCTTCTTTGATTTTCTTACCAGCCCTAAAATCAAACGGGGTATTTTCAACATGTATGAATTCCCCGGTAGGAATCAATGTTTCATCAAGCTCCAGAAAGTGATCACTTTTTATTGTCACCTCGTGTTCAAGAATGTCCCGCTTTAAGTCTCCGCTCAGGTTAAAATAAGTATGGTTTGTCAGATTGATGATCGTTTTTATATCAGATATCGCTTCATAACTAATGACCAGTTCATTATCATTGTTCAGTGTATAGTTTACCGTTACCTCAAGTGTCCCGGGATACCCTTCTTCTCCATCCGGACTTATATAGGAGAACTTGATGTTTGCCTCATTCAAGCCCTTTTCGGCGGCCGAGTCCCAAATCACTTGGTGAAAACCTGCACCTCCATGAAGGTGGTGTTCCCCATCATTTTTCGGCAGACTATACGCAGTTCCATCAAGTGTGAAGTCCGACCCTGCTATCCTTCCGGCAACCCTTCCGATAATTGCGCCGAAGAATGGTGAATGATTTATATATTCTTCAAGTGTGTCAAAACCCAGGATCACATTCTCTATATTTCCTTCACGATCAGGGACAGATATTCCCGTAATGATTCCCCCGTAGTCGATACACGATACGCTCATTCCATGATCATTGCTGATTGTATAAGATTTAATTATGTGTCCATTCAACTCGCCAAAGATACTTTCAGTTATGTTCATGTCCTTCTCCCTCAAGACAGCTTACTTTTTCCTGAAACCGGCCAATCCCTCATTCAGTTTTCTGGTTTGTACATAAACCTCTTTGTATAACTGGAAAAGCTCCTGATATTTCTTAACGTTTTCAGGTATCGGCACATACGTTTTTTCGTATGAAATGAAGTCATCAGCACAGGCTTCCAGAGATTCATACCACTTGCATCCGTATGCCGCGAGCATTGCCGCACCTACAGCAGGGCCTTGCTCACTTGAAAGCTTTACAATGGTGCTATTGAAGATATCTGCCTGTATTTGCAGCCAGGCATCACTTTTGGCTCCGCCGCCGATTGAAATGACGGTATCGATCAGCTTGCCGCTTTCCCTGAATATTTCAATTGATTCATTTAATGAAAAGGTAATTCCTTCAATGACCGATCGTACAAAGTCGTTTCGATTATGTGAAGAGTCCATGCCGATAAAGCTTCCCCTAATTTGTGAATCTGCATATGGCGTTCGCTCGCCGGCCAGATATGGGGTAAACAATAGACCATTCGATCCAATCGGAACCTCGCTTATTTCAGCCAGCAGGGAGTCAAATGAATCCTTTTCTGCAAACGTATTTTTAAACCAGCTCAAACTATGTCCCGCTGCCAGGGTTACACCCATTGTGTAGTAGGCATTTTCTTCACCATGATTAAAATAATGGACCTTCCCCTGAAAATCCTTGTCATTTTGTTCTTCATAGGATAAAACGACCCCTGATGTGCCAATGCTGCATAATGTTTTGCCTTTTGACAGAATTCCTGAACCGATCGCACCGCAGGCATTGTCAGCTCCTCCTGCAAATACCTTCGTTAAAGGAGATAATCCCGTCTTCTCAGCAATCTCAGGCTTTAAAGTCCCTACACTTTCATGAGATTCAACAAGTGGCGGACAGATGTTTATATCAATCCCTGTCAGCTTGCACATCTCTTCACTCCACATTTTCCGGCCGGCGTCCAAGAGCAAAGTGCCCGCGGCATCGCTATATTCACTATGAATCTTTCCAGTCAGTTTAAAACGCAGATAATCTTTAGGGAGTAAAAATACAGCCGCTTTTTCAAATACTTCAGGCTCATATTGCTTCACCCAAAGTAATTTTGGTAATGTAAAACCTTCCAGTGCAGGATTCTTTGTGATTTCCAGCAGTCGCTTCTCACCAGCCAAGTCATAGATCTGCTTACACTGCTCTGTTGTACGTGTATCATTCCAAAGGATCGCATTTCGCAAAACATGATACTCTTCATCAAGAAGAACAAGACCGTGCATTTGTCCTGAAAAACTGATTCCCTGTATGTCTTCCGCATCTCCATCGAATTGTTCTGTAAGTTCTTTAAGAGCATCGACTGTTTTATCAGCCCATTCAGCAGGATCCTGTTCACTATAACCCGACTTTCCATGAATGAGCGGATAAGACCTGGAAACTTCGCTGCATACTTCTCCCTTTTGATTCATTAATAAAACTTTTACCGAGCTCGTGCCAAGGTCAATCCCGATTACATATTTCATGGCTGATCATCCTTTTGATAAATGAAATGTATGCTATTTTTTAAAAATGTACTGGGACACTTTCGTGTTCCCAGTACATTTAATCTTTTCTATTAATCTCTTATGCTTTTACACTCGCATAAGCTTCAAGAATGTATTTATTTAAGATAGCTTTTAGCTGTTCCTGTCTTCCGGATTTGTTTTCAATTCTTTCAAGCTGAAGGGCATGCTTCTCAAGCTTATGGAAGTCTGCTTTTCCTTCAACGATGTCAAGACCGATGCCTTCTGTATAGCTGCTGTATCTGTCAGCAATAAAGTTATCTAATACTTTATCTTCGATTAAACGCTGTGCAACTTTTGCACCAACCGCAAATGTGTCCATTCCTGCAATATGAGCATAGAACAGATCCTCAGGATCAAATGATCCTCTTCGAACCTTCGCATCAAAATTTAGGCCGCCTGTTCCAAGACCGTCATTTTTAAGAATTTCAACCATGGCGAGTGATGTGGAATAGATGTCTGTCGGGAATTCGTCCGTATCCCATCCCAGCAGGGTATCTCCCTGGTTGGCATCCACTGAACCAAGCATTCCATTTATGCGTGCTGTCTGCAGCTCATGCTCAAATGTATGGCCGGCAAGGGTCGCGTGGTTAGCTTCAATATTGAATTTGAAGTAGTCTTTTAAGCCGTAAGATTGCAAGAATGATAAACTGGTTGCCACATCAAAATCATATTGATGTTTGGTAGGCTCCTTCGGCTTTGGCTCGATTAGAAATTGTGCGTCAAATCCAATTTCGTTTGCATAATCGATTGCCATATGGAAGAAACGCGCAAGATTATCAAGTTCAAGCTTCATGTTCGTATTCAGCAGTGTTTCGTAGCCTTCGCGGCCGCCCCAGAATACATAGTTCTCAGCACCCAGCTCCTTGCCGATTTCAAGTCCCTTTTTCACCTTTGCTGCAGCATAGGCAAAAACATCAGCGTTAGGCGCTGTCGCCGCACCGTGCAGCCAGCGCGGATGTGAAAACATATTAGCGGTATTCCATAATAGCTTTGTACTGCTGGATTTCATGTATTCCTTAATCATGGCCGTAATCTCATCTAAGTTCTTAAAAGTTTCCCTTAATGAATCCCCTTCAGGCGCAATATCAGCATCATGGAAACAGAAAAATGGAACGTTCAGTTTTTCATAGAATTCAAAGGAAGCTTCTACACGTGCCTTGGCTAAATCCATTCCGGAAAATCTGTCATATGAACGGATCATTGTTCCATCTCCGAAAGGATCTGTGCCTTCCGCAGTGAACGTATGCCAGTACGATACTGCAAAACGGAGAAAATCTTCCATTTTTTTGCCGTTAATCATTTCTTCAGGATCATAATATTTAAACGCTAATGGATTATTTGAATCTGGACCTTCGTATTTTACTCCACTCACATTTTTGAAATAGTTCATTTTTCATTCCTCCAATTTATACTGATTTTTCTGTGTGTTATCGCTTTCATTTGTTTACATGTTGATTTTAACACCATAAACTTAGTTTGTCTATCGAATGAACTAAGTTTTATTTTTATTTTTAATTATGGTATAAATGGAATATGATTGTAATAGACAAAGAAATTGAGAATTTGAGGAGAAAAATAATGACTTGGAATCAGCAGCTGGTAAAAATGAAAAATAAATCACGCGTTCTGCAGACGATCATCGACCAATCCCCTATCTCCCGGGCGGATATCGCACAGCATTTGGGACTGACAAAAGGGACAGTTTCCTCATTAGTCAACGAGCTGATAGAAGAAAAAATCTGTTCCGAAACAGGGCCGGGCAAATCGAGCGGCGGACGCCGCCCGGTGATGCTGCTCTTTAATGAACAAGCTGGATATGCAATTGGTATTGATTTAGGGGTTAACTATATTTTAGGTGTCATGACTGATTTATCCGGTAATATTGTGAGCGAAAATTTGAAGCATATGAATAGCATGAGGTATGAAGAAACCGTTCTTGTTATAAAAGAAATCATCCAATCCCTTTTGGACTTTACCCCTGAGAGCCCATATGGTGTGATCGGAATCGGTATTGGTGTACCAGGAATCGTAAATAAGGAAGGCAGCAATATCCTGCTTGCCCCTAACCTGGGCTGGACAGATATCAATTTAAAAGCAGAAATTGTGGCAGAATTTCACCTTCCCGTTATCATCGACAACGAAGCAAACGCCGGAGCGTACGGCGAAAAACGTTTTGGAGCCGGGAAAAATTTTGAAAACCTCATTTATGTAAGCGCAGGAATTGGCATAGGCGTCGGCTTTATTTTACAAAACAGCCTCTATCGTGGTGCTGAAGGATTCTCCGGTGAAATGGGCCATATGGTAATTGATTTAGATGGAAAAGAATGCAGATGCGGCAGCAAAGGCTGCTGGGAATTGTATGCTTCTGAACAGGCATTGCTAAACCAGGCAATGAATATTCAATCCAATTTAAAGCGGGATGATCTGAACCTGGAGTCATTAGTTGAAATGGCGGAAGAAGATGAGGAAGTAAAGGATCTGTTCCGTCAAATTGGCCGAAGCCTCGGCATTGGCATAAATAATATCATCAATACATTCAACCCCGAACAAATTATCATTGGAAATCGCTTAGCCATTGCCAAAGAATTTTTACTGGAATCGATAATGGAAGTTGTCGAGAATCGTTCCTTAAGATTTAACCAGGAAAACTTAAACATTACATTTGCAGATTTATCGATCTACTCCACCGCACTTGGGGCATCAGCTTATGCCACAGAAAACTTTCTGAACTCGGACCTGCAGGAAAATTTGAATAAATAGACTGCCTGATTGGCCTTAAACTGACTCGCTAAAAATAAAAAGAATGTCCCGGATGCGTTCGGAACATTCTTTTTTTGTATTTCCCCTCCTCAGGGCCTGTAGCCGTATGCAAACGAAAATAAAAAAAGGAAAAACATAAACAGAAAAGAAGATGGAATCAAACTAATAAGAATAAGAATTTTAGCCTTCCTGCTCTGCGTTTTGGTAAACCACTTAACATAAATGAAAACCAGAATCGCTGCAAGCGGAAGGAATAGATAATTTGTGATTGTGTCAACCCAACCTGAGTTCTGGTCCCAATAAGTATCAGGCACTGGGGATATTCCTTCGAATTCCTTATCAATCCTGTTTTTAACGGTAATAAAATAATAGGAAACCACAATATAGTAAGCCACAATGACACTTTTTACCCACCAGACAATATACTTGCTGAAAACGACAATTATAAAAATAAGCATCAGTGTAACGAAAAAGCCTGTGTATTGTTCCATTTTGAAAAACCCCTTCAAAAACGTTCTTTCTATTACAACTTCTCTATTTTTAACACCTTGACTTGTGCCGGGAAGGATTCCAGTATTTCTGAGTACCAGATTTTCACTTTATCTCCACCCTTTAAACCTGTTAAAACAGCATTATTCAACTTATAGACAGATTTATATTTTCCTATTAATTCATCAACGGATCGTGCTTTTGCATCTGTCTCCGTAAACCCCTTATCTTCAATAAGCAGTATTACATTCTCTTTCATGACGATTGTTCCTTCCATTGCTGCCGTTCCCTCATTCACCTGAGCCTGCTGACTTAATATCCCTATAAACCAAAGCAGCAGCAATACAATAATTAAGATAAAAATAGCTAATGCTCTTTTCATTGTTCTATTCTCTCCAATTGTGTTTTCTTACAGCATCCCGAAAATGAATACACTAAGGAAATAACAGAATTGCTATCCTGTGTACATCCATTCGCTTCCATTATTTTTCTCATTGCGGCATTTTCAGCCTGGGTTGCCCCGAGATATTTTTCAGCTTTAAATTCATACTGCAATCTATGAAGCCCTATTAAATGCAGGTTCTTACCATACCCTTTACCCTTGAAATCAGGGTGGATGCCGATCCAAAACATCCTTCCTTCCCGGTCCCGGTCAGGTTCCAAATGAGGAAAAACGGCTCCAGCCGGTTCTGAATTAACAGTATAAACGGTAAACATTTTATCAGCCTGTTCTGGGAGCTCTGTCTCCATGCTCTTTAAAAAGTTTGCAGTTTGCTCATTAGTAAAATTCATAACTTCAGATAAAAAAATAACGGAACTTTTGTTAAGGAGCGGCCAAACTTCATAATGAGGGACAGTTTCTATCTCACATTCTGCAAAAGACTTTTTAAAAATAACTCTTTCACCAATCACACTCATTTTTCCTCGAGTGAGCACTAATTTATCCAGGATTCCTTGTGTGCACTCAAGCTTTACTTTTTTAATTCTGCTTTCATCCATGGTAAGAAGCCTATTTATTAAGTAATCTACTTTATTGGGACTTATTCGTTCATCCTGAAAGATTTCCAGAATAATTTCTGAATCACCTTTAATACTGTGTACCCCTGCTTCTTTCAGGTCTTTTAATAGTTCATCCATTGTAATCACCTCCATTAAACCGAAAAAGAAAATGGCCATTGAGAAAATCCCATGGCCATTTGAAACTCTTTCCATTATAGATGCTGTGCAGTAACCGAACGCTCACATTCCAAAATTCCTGCCGGCGGACCTTCGTACAGAATTTCACCGCCCCCTGCACCTCCATCAGGACCTAGATCCACGATCCAATCACTTTTCCGGATAACGTCGAGATTATGTTCGATGACGATTACGGTATTGCCCTTTTCCACCAATTTATTAATGATTTCCAGAATATTGGCGACATCGGACATATGCAATCCCGTCGTTGGTTCATCAAGTATATAAATGTTTCCTTTCGTATTCAGTTCCTTTGCAAGCTTTAGTCTTTGACATTCGCCACCTGACAGGGTGTTCAGCGGCTGTCCCAGTGACAAGTAGCCAAGACCGACTGTTTCCAGGGCTTTGAGTTTTCTCTGAATGTCTTTTGCTTCAAAGAACTCCACAGCGTCCGCTATAGACATCTCCATGATTTCAACAATATTTTTGCCCTTATATAGGTACTGGAGCACGTCCTGCCTAAAACGGCTTCCATGACAGTCACTGCATTCGACTTCCATTGCATCCATAAAAGATAAATTGATTTCAACCGTACCGGTCCCCCCGCATGTTGGACATCCCCCGGTCGAGTTGTAGCTGAATAATCCGCTTTCCACTCCATTGGCATCAGAGAAAGATTTTCGAATCGAATTCATAATGCCGGTGAAAGTTGCCGGATTGGACCGGATGTTGGCATGGACCGGGCTTTGGTCAATCCGGATGGCCTCCGGAAAATCTTTTGCAAACACTTCATTCACAAGAGTGCTTTTCCCGGATCCTGCTACCCCTGTTATAACCGTAAAAACCCCTTTAGGAACAGAAAGACTCACATTCTTTAAATTATGCAGGCTGCTTTTCCTGCTTTCCATAAACTCGGAAACCGGTCGCGGATTCGTGTTGATCTCTGCACTGCGGTTTAAGTAATTGGCAGTTAATGTATCAGAAGAAAAGAAATCCTGATAACTTCCGGTATACATGATCTCTCCCCCGTGTGTTCCCGCATGCGGCCCCACATCAACGATATGGTCGGCTATTTGGATGACGTCCGGATCATGCTCGACAACTAAAACGGTATTGCCTCTGTCCCTCAGCCGAATCAGCAATTCATTTAACCGGTAGACATCCCGCGGATGCAGGCCGGTGCTGGGTTCATCAAATATGTACATTAAGCCGGTTAAGTTACTGGATAAATATTTTACCATTTTCACCCTTTGGGATTCACCGCCCGATAGTGTTGGCGTTTCCCTTGTCAGATCCATATAGCCAAGTCCAATCTCACAAAGGTTTTGCAATCGCTCCATGATCCCGTCAAGAATTGGCTTTGCTTCAGGTGAAGTAATCTGTGGAAGCGTTTGGATTAGCTGATCTAATTGCATGAATGTCAGGTCATGGATGGTATAGCCTTTGATTGTGGATGAAAGCACCTTTTCATTGTAGCGTTTTCCTCCGCATGACGGGCAATCAGTCATGGTGCTGAAATTCTTCAGGAGCTTCTCGCCAGCCTTTGAAGTCTCTTTGTCCCTCTTGACATGCTGACGCATGAATTTGACTGCAAGGCCCTCATAGGTTGCATTCATATCATTATTCATATAACTGACTGTTACTTTTTGCGGCTCCGTATGGATAAGCTTATTAAATTCTTCTTCTGTATAATCCTTAATTTTCTTATCAATATCGAAGAATCCGGATTCCGCATACGCTTTCCATTGCCATGTTCCAGGTCCAAAACCCGGAAGCAGAATAGCACCTTCATATAAGCTTTTTTCCTTATCAAGAGCAGCATCAAGATTGAGTGTAATAATTCTCCCAATCCCTTCACATGTCGGACACATGCCGCTGGGATCGTTAAAGGAATAGGCGTTGCTGTACCCTATATGAGGATCTGCAAATCGGGAGAATAACAGGCGAAGAAGAGGATTAATATCTGTAGCGGTTCCAAGTGTGGATCGTGCATTTCCGCCGAGCCGTTTTTGATCGACTACAACGGCAGTAGAAAGATTGTTAATTTCATCTGCTTCCGGACGGCTATATTTTGGAAGAAAAATCCGCTGAAAACTGCTGTACGTCTCATTTAACTGGCGGCCTGCCTCCTGGGCAATCGTATCAAAAACAATGGATGATTTGCCGGAACCGGAGACACCTGTAAAGATTGTAATCTTTCCTTTTGGAATATGCAGATTAATATTCTTTAGGTTGTTTACTCTGGCATTGAAAATTTCGATGAATTCCTGCTTCACACAATCAGCTCCTTTTGATTTCATTTTTTGTATGTATGTATTTGGCGCGGAGAATTATCATACCAATAGTGGGAAACAAATTGCAATAATATTCTTTAATTATTTTTAAAAAAACGTAAGCGCATTACCTTTAAAAATGAATTCTCTTAAAACCCATGAATACCTGCCAAATGTTAACAATTATTGAAATTCCAAAGGAAAATGTAAGAAATTAACGAAGTAAAAGGACAAGGAGGTGAAAAACGATGACTCTCCTTTTTTACAAAGCGATGGAGGCGTTCAAGAAGGATGCGGAGCGTCTTGAAAAAGAAAAGCTTCAAAAGGAAAAGTCGAATGAGAAAAAATCAAAATAATGAGTTGCTCTTTCATTCCCCATGGGGGAATTTTTTTTGAAATACTGAGCAGCAGTTTTCCCAATGGAGAACAAAGGGCTTCACTTCCTGTTCCGAATTGAATTTTATTCTCGGGAAATTCCCGACAAATGTTCCTCCCTGTTCTTCTATAAGTCTCTGAAGCTGTTCAAGAGCGCAGCAAAATTCAGGATAGGAGGTATTGCGAATATAAAAACTGATGAATGGTGTCAATATGGCAAACAATCATATAATAGTAAAGCAATTTTTCCATTACTTGGCTGCAAACGAGTAACTGGAGACTTAAAAAAAGCTAACGCTCTCACGCCAGCTTTATGTTTTTATTCAGATTAAATGGCCTTTGCTATGTAATATTCCAATTCCTCTTTCAGGCTCCAGGTTTCGCTAAGCTTTCTGCTATTCTCAGCAAATGAGTCCCTGTCCCCCGCTTCTAAATCCTGATCTATTTTATATTGCAGATAATTGATTTTCAAATCTATATCTAACTGAGATGATATGTATTCATTTCTAAAATATCTCTCTATATCCTCAATTGCCATGTAAAAAGCCTGCTGTCCATTAATCACCACAAGCGCATACCATCCCAAAAATGTGTATTTTCGGTCAGGAGTAACCTCAATTAAATCACCCTTTTGAAAGTGCAATATATTCACATGATCAGCATCAGGACAAAAGCAATCGACTTGATGGTCAAATTGCTCTATTGCGATATAAAGTTCACTCATTATTCAACTCTCCCACATGTCAAATTCAGCTGCTCCGATAAGAGCCAAACCGCAGCAAGGGCAGCTGCCATCGTTACATTCATCAGCTTCCATATCCGCTAGATAACCGCACCAGCCGCAAATATATTGTTCAATCGACTTAGCTCCCTCCTTCATCTTGAATGTAGTATGTAATTTAACTCTAGTGATAATGATTATCATTGATAAAATCTATTTTAAATGAAAATGATTATCATTGTCAAGGAAATAGGATATGTAATATGGGGCCAATTAAAGGCATGGACCTCCTATGCCTCGTTTTTACTTCTGCCTTCTCTTTTTCAGAATCATGAGCCTCTCACGGCGATATATTTTTTCTATGTTTTCCTCATTTTCGCCTCTATAAATTTTCCATCACACTTAACAAAACCCCCGTTCACAAATCTGTCACACCGTTTCCAAAACCACCCTGCCCAAGTCCCCCCTTGATTTATATATAGAAGGTGAAAGGGTGGTGCATTTTTATGAATTTGAAATCAGGCAGTGTGGACCAGTTTGAACAGTTTTCTCAGTTTAAAGATCTTCAGGAGTTTAATGCCCATTTGGAAATGTGGCTATCGGTGCATAAGGACAAGTTTTCTAAGGGTGAGCTGGCTGGTTTAAAGAGGCTGGTTCGTTTTGCTGCGAAAATCCCGGGGGTATCTAATGCCAAGATTGGCACTGTATTAAAAGCGATTCACGAAGAATATAACGGCAATGGTATTTCCCGCTCAACTTTTAAAAGAATGATTGCCAAGGCAGCAGAGATCGGTATTTTTACTGTTCATGAAACTGAGAGAAAAAACGGCTCACAGTCCAGCAATTTATATGTTTTTAATCGTTTTCCAAAGAGTGAACCACCTAAGAAGGATAAATTGGACCGCCCTAATAAAACTATCAATCTTTCTAAAACTAATAAAAATCAAAAGATTACTAAACGTAACGAAACCGTCCTTGATCACACTTTTACGAGTGACCGTGTACCACAATCATTTAGCAGCACCGTAAAGTGCTTTTTTTCTGAAGCCAAGCAGATAGAGGAGTTTTGGAGAATGGCATCACTTGCAGCCTATAAAAATAATTGTGAGTTGAACACTATTTTAGAAACAGCCATCCATTCCTTTAAGCAGCTGATCAGGAAAATGAAAACCAGCGCCATTGCTAAGCCCGCTGCTTATTTCTATGGAATCCTGAATAAGAAATTTGAAGAAAAATACTTTGAAGAATTGCATGAAATGGGGTTTCCGGCTGAAGACAATGCCTTTTCGCTAAATTTTTTTTACAAAAAGTAGCTAACTGCCCCTTTGCTGGGAGTTAGACCCCCTAACTTCAGACTTAGACCCCTTAACTCCGGACTTAGGGGGAGTAAAAGGCCGATTTACGACTTTTGCTGGATTCGTAAAAAATTAGCTGTCAGGATATGTTTGAGCTACCCGGGAATACACAGAGAGCGCGCTTTCCTTGAAGGGACATTTTCATGGAGAGTTTTGAACAGATATCAGCACAATATGAACCTATGATTCATGATATCATGCATAAATTGAACATCTATAAAAATACTGAGGAATTCCACCAGCTGGGTTTAATCACACTTTGGCAGGCGTGGAAAAATCATGACGATGAAAAAGGGACCTTCCTTTCCTACGCTTACAGTATGGTAAAAGGACATATGATGATGGAATTAACGAGACAAACAAAGCAGATTGATCGATATATCTATCCGGAAGCAGACTTCTGGGAATTCATCGAAGACACCTCACCAGTCCCAAGCCCAGAGCTCACACAGGAACTTTACAAAAAATGCGGAATGTTATCTGAAAACCAAATGAAATGGCTCCACTATACTTTATGCGATGGGCTGTCTGTCAGGGAAATTGCTGAAAAAGAACGGGTCTCCCTGTCTGCAGTCAAAAACTGGCGGCAAGGTGCCCGTGAGAAGCTGAAGAAAATAATGCAGTTTAATTAAAATTCACCCTGTCCTTTTCCCCCTCAAAAATATATATAAATGGTGAAAGGAGGTGATCCAAGATGGCACAAGCAATTATCACTGATTCCAAACTTCGCCTGGTATTTGAAACAGGCCTTAATGGGCAGGGCAAGCCGGTTCACAAATCAAAAACCTACAGCGGCGTAAAGCAATCGGCCACAGCAGATCAGCTTTTCACGGTGGGACAGGCGATCGCCGGACTTAGCAGCTATCCATTAGCTGAAATCAACAGAAATGACAGCTTCGATATTTTAGGCTAAACAAACTATTAAAAAACCAAAAACATAAGGAGGGAATATTAAATGGCTAAATCATTAGAAATGACTTTCATCTCTGAACTGGGCAAGCCAACAAAACTTTCTGTTGATAACCCGATTGAACCCATTGATCCTGATGCGGTAAAAGCAGCCATGGAGCAAATCATTGCTGCCAATGCATTTGAAGGCAATGGCGGAGATTTGGTTTTAGCGGAAAGTGCTAGATTAGTTGAACGGAATGTAACTGAATATGAATTAGTATAATCATCAGTGGCCGGATTCCTTGGAACCCGGCCATTTTTACAATACTCACCAGAAAGGAGCAGCTGCCGTGGAACAGATGGTCACATTGATCAGCGAACTCGGCTTCCCGATCGTTGTCACCTTTTTCCTGCTGAACCGGATCGAAGCGAAGCTTGATGTTGTGGTGTCTTCCATTCAGGGATTGCCGGATCGGTTGAAGGAATAGGAAAAACAAATATGCTGCCATAAAAACAATATGGCAGCTCCTGTTTATCTAACTAGACTCACTTTATTCCTGCTTCCAAGCCTTTTCTTAATGGATCATAGGGTGACAGATCTAGTTCCAACTCCCTTTTCAATGCAAGATCTGCAGCCATGGTGCCCACGTAAGGTCCCATTGTAAGCCCTGATGCCCCTAATCCTGTTGCGATAACCAGCCCCTCTGCAGCAGGAATCGTACCCAGCAGCGGCAAGATATCAGGTCCAGCTGGACGGAAGCCAATCCTTACTTCTTTTAGAGTGCTTCCAGCTAATCCTGGTGCAACTGTTAATGCTTCATCCAGAACTTCTTTCACACCTGCCGCCGTCAGTCTATAATCAAACCCGGATCCCGTTTCCCTGGTAGCTCCAGCCACCACTTTTGAATGGTCGAAAGCTACTAAGTAATGAGTGCTTTGCGGAAGGACAACCGGCCACCTGGAAGTGTCCACACTGTTCATTTCCAGATGGGCAATTTGCCCGCGCTGGGGTTCGATTTTAAGATCAATGCCCAATGGTGCAAGTAAGTCCTTAGCCCATGCACCTGCAGTAACGATAACTGCATCGGCAGCAATGACATCCCCGTTCACTTTTACTCCTGTAACCTTATTACTATGAAATACAAGGTCACCTTCACCTTCAATCATGGCAGCACCATGTTTTTTTGCGCCATTTAGCATAGCGTCTCTTAACAGCCTGCCATCCAATCTCGCTGCACCCGTAACATGGACAGCCTGCAGATCCTCCCTGAGCGGCGGATAAAGTTCCCTGGCTTCCGCTGCTGTTAATCTCGTAATCTTCCCTACCTCAGGGGTTTCAGCTTTTTTTTGACGAACACTTTGTTCGATCTCATCCAGCTCATCAGAACTGCTGCTGACTGCCATAGCTCCTACCATTCCATAACCAAAATTCTCTTCACCATCTTGTTTAAGATTTGCTATTAAAGATGGATAGTAAAGAGCTCCTCGTTTTGCAATGGTGTACCAGTCTTTATCATGTATTCTGGAAATCCACGGGCAAATGATTCCTGCCCCTGCAGCAGTTGCCTGTCCCTGGTGTGCCTTATCAATAATGACAACCTCTGCACCTTCTCTGGAGAGTTGATAGGCTGCACTTGTACCGACGATTCCGGCGCCTATGACGGCTATTTTCATGGCTGAACTCCCTCCTTTTAATCCGCAAAACTCTTCCCATTCAAATAATAATCAGCCTCTAAAAATGCAGTAAATGCCACCTCAACCTCCGGCACTCCAAGCGACTGAACATGATTCGAAACAATTCCGGCAAATTGGTTTTGGACCGCTTTGCCCCTGTCAAACCACTTTACTTCTATAAATGGATAGGCTGGAACTTCATTTTTATCAAACACAAAAGTTGAGTTCAAAACCTCTAATGTAAAGTTATCTTCTCCGCAGTCACAAAGCCGTGCCAGGTCTTTCACCAGGTGCGTGCTGATTTCCTTCGTCTGATCCACTGAAATTCCTCTTATAAACAAATGCGGCATCTAAATTCCTCCAATCTTGTTTACATAATATTTTTCCTGACACCTGATTTAAAAAGTTATAATATTATAACTTAATAAAATTCACTCTCACCAAACCTGCTTAAAGAATACCTGTCGATCGGAATGGACGTTTCTCCATCCATGATTAATTCTGTTAATAACGTTCCTATTAAAGGAGAAAGTGTAACTCCGCTATGGGTGGCTGCTACATAAAGGTTTTCTTGGCCTGGCACTTTACCAAGAATCGGAAAGCCGTCCTCAGGCATAGCCCGGATTCCGGAAAAGGCGCGGACAATTTTAGCTTTTCTTAATCCGGGTACATATTGGACTGCCATATTGGCTGTTTCCTGAATGACATCAAGCGTTGTTGCCCGATTAAAGCCTGCTTCTTCCATTGAATAGCCCATCAGAACTTCCCCATTGTTTGCCTGCCTTAATCCGCTGATTGTAAAATTTAAGAAAGGCTTCAATGGTTCAGACACCAGGATCTGCCCTCTTAATTGATTAACAGGAATCTTAACTCCAAGCATGTCACCGATTTCTCTTGACCACGTTCCGCCAGCAAGAATCAGATTTTTGCATTCAAACGCACCCTTATCTGATACAACTGAATATTTTCCATCCTGCTTTTTAATCTCCGTTACCTTATTATAAGTAGAATACCGGACGCCATTTCTTTTAGCTGCTCGCATGTACATATCAATCAAGCGGAATGGATTGACATTGCCATCAATGGAGCTGTAGGTAGCCCCTGCTACTTCCGGATTCATATAGGGCTCTTTTTCGAGAACTTCTTCCCTGGATAACACTTTGATTTTGATGCCGATTTTTCGGTAAGATTCCGCAAGCTTCTGTGCCTTTTCACGATCACTTTCATTGAAAAATGGCGAAAGTCCCCCTGTCCGCTTGTATTCTACATCCCCTATCTTTTTAGACAGATAAGGGTATAGTTCAGCACTGTACATACTAAATTCTGCATACCAGGAAGGTGTTTTATTATGTACCCATACCCAGGCCTGTGTGGATCCGGAGGTGCCTGACATGGGGTATTTTTTATCAAGCACAAGCACGCCTTCTTTGTACCGTTCAGAAAGGTGGTAAGCAATTCCGCTGCCCACTACACCCCCTCCGATGACAATTGTTTCATAATTGGTTTCCAATTACCTCACCTTCCCTTCTTCCAATTCCACCTCATCCAGAACAGACTTGACCGCACTAAAGGAGGTACTGTTCGTTGCCAGCGTTTCAAGCTTAATGGGGGATAGAGGCATTCTCATTCTTGGCAGCGGAATCTCTGAAGGTGATAACCCAGTCTGCTGGTGAATAATTTCTGCCACCATGCTGGTGCAGATTTTTGCCTGACAGGGACCCATCCCGCAGCGGGTAATCCTCTTCACATCATCAAAGGTCCTTCCACCATTGCTGATAACTTCTTCCACTTCTTCACAGCTGATTTCTTCACATCTGCAGATGATTGTCGATTTATCCAACTTATTCACCTTCTTCTCTCTTTTCCTATCTAGTAGATAAATTGATCTTTCAGTACCGGGTTTGCGAATTTCTCGAGATGCTTGACTCTTCCGCTGTGCATTTCTTTGTCCTCCAATAATTCGAGTTCCTTCCAAAGTGCCTCTCTTATCTCATGTGCCTCAAGCGCACTGATTGCCTGCAGTTCTTCACTTGCACTGATGCCGGCAATCATTCCTGTTAAAAGCAACGGACCATGAGTGCTGATGCCAGCTGCATTCCCGGCTATGAATACATCTTCCCTATCGGTTTGGAATCTATTATTATATTGCGGAATCCATCCGCCCAGCTCCTCTTGAAATCCAAAGGAACAGCCCAGCTGATATAAAACATCCAGTATGGGTGCCCTGCCTCCATCCATACAAACGAGGTCCACATTCAGGGTAATGACGTCATCCGGCAGCGCAACATCAATCTGTTCCACCTGCCCATTTCCTCTTGCCTCTTTTATAAAACTATTAAAGTAAAATGGAATTCCGCTCCGTGACAGTTCTCTCACTTTTTCCTGCTCTTTTGCCAAAGCTCCACTTTGTTTTTCTATAATTGCTTTGACCCGGATACCCACATCCATCAGCTGTATAGCCGTTTCCATGGCAAAATCACTGGAGCCCACAATCACAGCTTCTCTCCCAGGCATCACAAAATCACGATTGATCAGTGTCTGTGCAGCACCGATTGTCATAATCCCCGGCAATGTCCATTTTGGAAAAGCAACAGCCTTTTCAGCTGCTCCGGAAGCCACTATAATCTTTTTTGCATTTACAGGAAATACATTTTCTTCATCTGTAATTCCGGCACTTCCATCAGCGTAAAATCCGACAACACGGTGATTCAGGAGCTGTCTCACATTATAATCCTTAATCTGCTCGATTAGTTTATTTGCCAATTCAAAGCCGCGCATGGATTCATATAGGGAGGGAAGCGGACGCAGCGCTTGAGTCTGCTGGTTAAGCTGCCCGCCAAGCTTGGAAGCTTCGTCAACAATGGTTACATCCAGTCCCCTTGATGCCGTCTCAATTGCTGTCGACAGGCCTGCAGGACCGCCTCCAATGATCAGTACATCAGTCTTCATCAATGTCCCTCCTTACCTCGGGGTCATCCATATTCGGGTATATTCGCATGCCGTCTTCAACTTCTGTCATGCAGCTCCGCACATGATCCTCACCTTCAATGGTCATATAACAGCTGCAGCATCTCCCGCGCGAGCAGAATAATCCTCTGGATTGGACCAGCTTACGGGTGACACCCAATTTCTTAATTCCATTTGCCATTAAGGCAGCAGCAACTGATTGCTGCGTATAGGCCTGATATGGCTGGTCATTGAAATAAATGGTTACAGGCTTATGAAGCTGCCTGCCAAGAACAGGATGTTTCTCAATGTGCATAAAGACCTCTCCTATCTAATTTTTCGAGGAAAACACTTTCCCTACACCAAGCACTCTTTCAATTACGAGCATTAATACAACAGTGAATAGAATCATGATGCTTGATACGGATGTGATAATCGGATCATATTGATATTGCATGTATGTGTAGATCCGCACTGGCAGTGTCACGACATCGGTGCTGACAATGAATAAGGCAACTGTTAAATCATCGAATGAAGTAATAAAGGCAAAAATGGCGCCGGCTATAACGCCTGATTTAATGATCGGCAGAGTTATTTGAAAGAAAACTTTCATCGGTCCTGCACCAAGGTTCAAGGCCGCTTGTTCGATAGAACGGTCGAAACCTACTAAGCTTGCAACAACCAGACGCATCACAAATGGAACCGTTAAAATGATATGCCCTAAAATTAAAGCAATCGGACTGGCAGCTAAACCTATCCATGAGTAAAACTGCAAGAGAGCCACACCAAACACGACCGATGGTATTAAAAGCGGCGATCCCACTAATTGAACAATCGCTGTCTTTCCTTTAAATTGGCGCCTGACTACTGCAAGCGATGCAAGGGTGCCAATGGCAGTCGCAATAATGGCGGTTCCGAAAGCCACAATAATGCTCAGTGTAAAGGACTGCATAAATTCCGGATGTTCAATTAATTCTGTGTACCATCTGAGAGTCAGGCCTTCTGGCGGGAATACAATGTATTCGGTAGTTGTTAAGGAGGAAAGCAAAACAACCACGATTGGTGCCAGCAGGAAAATATAAACCATTAAACAAACAAAGTTAAAGAAATACTTGGGAAGCCTCCTGCTCATTGTATGGCCACTCCTTTCTCAGACCTGGCAAGGATTTTGCTGTATGCGATGATGGTAATGGTGGCAATCAGGATTAGCAGGAAGCCGATTGCGCCTCCATACGGCCAGTTCAGCATCACAGCTACTTGTTCATACGTTAAATAGGACATAACCTTCACTTGGGGACCGCCAAGAATGGCCGGTGTAACGAATGAGCTGACGCTTAAGCTGAACACCATAACCGATCCGGCGAAAACACCTGGCAAGGTTAACGGAAGCAAAATGGAAAAGAAAGTTCTGAAGGAGCTGGCCCCAAGATTCTGCGAGGCTCTGATGACAGAAGGGTCTATTTTTTCGAGTGAGCCCATGATGCTGAGCACCATGTACGGGAAAAGAACATGCACCATTCCGATGACGACACTCAATTCGGTGTATAAGAGGGTTAAAGGCTGATCAATCCAGCCCAGCTTTAATAGTGTATTGTTGACAACACCGTTGTTGGATAACAGAATCACCCAGCCGTAGCAGCGTATAACCATGCTGATCAGAAGCGGAGAAAGCACCAGAAGGGTTAAATAATTTCTGGCTCTTCCCTTTGATCTGGAAATCTGAAAAGCAACCGGGTAAGAGATAGCGATCGTAATCAATGTTGTTAAAAGAGCGATTTTCACCGTACGCCAGACCACTCCAAGATAAAAAGGATCTGACATGAACTTGATGTAGTTCTGGAGCGTCCACTCATTTCCCACTCCTGTGCTGGCATCAAAACTTTTAAAGCTAGTGATAAATAAGAAAAACAATGGCAGCAAAAAGAAGAAAATGAAGATTCCCAGCGTTGGAAGTAAAAGCAGCCACGTATCAAGCCGTTTTTTATTCACATTCTTTTTCTTTTGCTGAATCAATAAGTCATGTTCCGTTCCGATTCCGGCTTGCATGTGAGTCACCTCGCCATTCTTGAAGGCAGCAGGTCTTCCGGGTTCCAATAGGTGTAGACACTGTTTCCTTCTTTTATTTCGGTGGGATTCAAAACAGTATTGGAAATATCCGCAATAAGATGCCGGTCATGCACCTTCAAAATGTATCTTGTCTTGGCTCCAAGAAACATTTTCCGTTCCACCTTGGTTTGAAAAGACTCATTTCTTTCATTTGATCCGGCTAAAGCGATTTGGATTTTTTCAGGGCGGATGAAAAAGTGAACTTCGGAATTCTTCACCGATGGAACGGAAACGATCTGTTCATTTCCAAAAAAGTGCATTTTACACTTCTTATTTTCATAGGTTTCCAGAACCTTTCCCTGAATGTGGTTCACTTCCCCTATAAACTGGGACACGAAGTCAGTCTTTGGATGGTTATATATGGATGCCGGATCATCTACCTGTTCAATCCGCCCCTCATACATGACCGCAATCCGGTCTGAAATGGCCAATGCTTCTTCCTGATCATGTGTGACAAATATGGTAGTAATCCCCACCTGCTTTTGGATATCAACAATTTCTTCACGCATTTCCTGGCGCAGCTTGGCATCAAGATTGCTCAATGGCTCATCCAGAAGAAGCACCTTCGGCTTAATGACCAGGGCCCTCGCCAATGAAACACGCTGCTGCTGTCCTCCTGAAAGTTCCTTTGGATATCGTTTTTCATAGCCTGCCAGACGAACCATCTCCAATGCTTCAAGCACCCTTTTGCTGATTTCACTTTTTGGGACTTTACGGAGCTTAAGCCCATAGGCGACATTATCAAAAACTGTCATGTGCGGAAACAAAGCATAGTTTTGGAACACCATGCCCATTTCTCTTTTATTGGGAGGAAGCAGGTGAACGGGTTTGCCGTCCACCTCAATCTTCCCGCCATCCACTTCCAAAAATCCGGCAATCATATTCAGTGTTGTCGTTTTTCCGCAGCCAGAAGGCCCCAAAAAGGAGACCAGTTCCCCTTTTTGGATTTCAAGGCTGAGCTTTTTAACCACTTCTGTTTTATTAAAGGTCTTGACCATGTTTTCCAGGCTTAAGTAACTCATTCTTTTCCCCTCTCTTTTAATGGGCTACTTCAATTTCTTTATTGGCCCGTTCTGTCCACTCTGCCCGTTTTGCATTAACAGTTTCCCAGTCGACTTTGATCAATTTGGCAATCTCCTCTTCCCCATAAGCCACCTTATCGACGATATCTCCTTCAAGCTTCACATTCTTATTAACCGGACCGTCAAACAAGGAGTTGGCAAATAGCAGCTGAGCTTCTTCATCCAGAACAAAATTGACAAATTCCTGTGCAAGATCCGCATTTGGAGCATCTTTTATCACACTGACGGTTGGCATCAAAGCAGGAACCCCTTCTTCCGGAATCACATACTCAATTGGGAATCCGCTGTCCTGAAGTGTAAATACCCGGCTGCTTCCCCATGCACTGGCAACTGTCTGTCCCTGTAGAAAGTAGTTGGAAACGTCAGCTGTTTTATCAAAAGTAATGGCGTTTTGGGCGATTTCCTTCATCTTTTCAAAACCAGGTTCGATATTCTCTTCACTTCCTCCATTGGCAATTGCTGTCATAAGAAGAAGATGAACTCCGTACGTATTGGCAATGGATGGCAGTACAAGTTTTCCTTTAAACTTTGGATCGGCCAAATCATTCCAGGATGTAGGCGGTTCCCAGCCATTCTGTTCAAAGACATCCTTGTTATAAGCCAAGCCGGTTGAAATAATCCCGAATCCAACACCGATATTATCCTTGTCTTTTGCAATATCATAGATATTTGCCAGATTCGTCACAACACTCTCATCCAATGGAGCCAGCAATCCAAACGCCTTTGCCTGAGCCTGAGGACCGTCATCGAGGAAAGCTACATCAATTTGAGGATTATCCTTTTGAGCCTGAAGCTTTGATAAGGTATCAACGGAGCTTCCAGTAATATATTTCACCTTAACACCATGTTCTTTCTCAAACTTCGGAATCAGAACTTCCTTCATTTTTTGCTCATAGCTTCCACCGTATGCTGCTAACACAAGTGTCTTTCCATCACTTTTTCCTGATCCTTCATCTGCAGAACTTCCTGTTTTGCCGCTGCACCCTGCAGCCGTTACAAGCAATAAACAAAGCAATACAATTAAATAAGCTTTCTTTTTCAAACTCATTTCCCCCTCGTTTATTTTTGCTTTCGTGAACTTAAGGAGCAGTTCTAAGATGAAGACTTGATAAATGCGATACCCCCTTTTTAATTTAGATCAATCTATTTAAAAAGATTGATATTTATATAAAATATAAAGATATAATATTATAACTTTATATCTTTTATATTTATAAATTGTCCTATGTGATCTCATCAAGTTTTTTACAATTGAACCTCTGTATAATAAACCTCTTTATCACTGCGGATATAGAATTTTGAGAACTCAATAATGTCTTCCTGCTTTGTGTATGTCGTACGCTCCCACTCAAACACTGGTGTCCCCGGTTCCACATGAAGCAGCTTTGCCTGATGACTGGGAAGAATATAAGGCCGGATAAATACCTTAGCCCGGTTTAATGCTATATGGAATCTGTTTTTTAAGATGTTAAAGATTAGGTCGTTATTAATCATTTCAGGTGTAAGCCCCTGACATTTATCAGCTGGAAGATAGGTATATTCCAGTGCGAGAGGATCATTGTTTTCGACTTTTAATCTCTCAATTCTGATCACCTCATCCTCAGGATCAAGCCTTAACTTCTGGGCAATTTCAGAACCTGCTGTTTCATATATAAAGCTGATCATTTCATGCGGATGTTCTTGTTCCGAACCGGTGGAAAGCGAAATGATGGAATTAAGATCCTGCTCTTTTGCAGCTCCGGATACAAAGGTTCCCTTTCCTCGCTGTCTGAATAGATAACCTTTGTTCACAAGCTCAATCACGGCTCTTTTAACCGTAATGGTGCTGACATCAAATCGGTCGGATAGTTCCTGCTCAGTCGGCAGCTGGCTCCCTACCTCCCACTGGCCTGTAATGATTTTTTCTTCCAGAATCTGCTCTACTTGTCTATATAGGGGTATATGTAAACTTTTATCTATCTGCATTTATGTATCTCCCTTGAAAGAATATAATGTTATAACTTTATATTATTTAATAATTTATCTGTTTTTGGGCTAGTTGTCAATATTTTTTGAAAATTTGATCAATATTAAATTAATGCTCTGCTTTCTTGGCCGTTATTCACCCGGATTAACTACCATTTCCCTCGGTCTCTGCTCTTTTTGGTCGTTATTCTTCCTGATTAACTACCATTTCCCTCAGTCTCCTCTCCTTTTGGTCGTTATTCTTCCTGATTAACTACCATTTCCCTCAGTCTCCTCTCCTTTTGGTCGTTATTCTTCCTGATTAACTACCATTTCCCTCGGTCTCCTCTCCTTTTGGTCGTTATTCTTCCTGATTAACCACCATCTCCCTCGGTCTCCACTCTTTTTGGTCGCTAATCCCCCGGATTAACTTCCCATCTCTCGTCCCCTGCTACTTTTCCTGGTTAGTCCTCTTCCCGATTAACCAACCACACTTCTAATTCAAGAAAAACTCCATCACATCAGCTATTCTCTCCTTAAACGCCGTATAATTATGCCCCGCCCCTTCAACGATCCGAAGCTCAACCTCAGATCCGCTGCTTTTTAATTTTTCATAAACAGCTTTGTTAGACTCCAAAAATAATTCACTTATCTTACTATTTTCCCCCGCCTCTGCAGTGCCGCAATCCAGATATATTTTCTCTGATGAAGGTGTGCTGCCTGCCAGTTTTTCTATTTCCTCCTGATTCCGGTAAAAAGCAGATGACATCCCTGCGATTCTTTTAGAAACATCAGGATATTTGCAGCCGGCATAAACAGAGAGGAGTCCGCCCAAAGAGATGCCTGCCATATAATTTTCGCCACTCATTGTTCTATATTTTCTATCTATTAATGGCTTCAGCTCATTCACGATAAAGTCAGCATAATCACTCCCCTTGCCGCCTGAACTGCTTTTGTACCCTAACAGCTGCTCACTGAAATCGCCATGTTTCCATGGGCAATATTCATTAATCCGTTCTTCGCCTTCTGTATTTTGGTCAATAGCTGCCACGATTAAATCTGATTTGGATCGATCGAGATGGTTATGCAAATCCAGGGACACTCCGCCAATTGCTTCTTCAGCACCAAAAATATTTTGCCCGTCATGCATGTATAGTACCGGGTAGCGTTTATGGCTGCTGTAATAATGCTCCGGCAGATAAATCCGGACCTTTCTTTCCTGATTAAAAATCGACACAGTTAACACTTCAAGCATGGCTGCCACCTCATTCTCATTGTTCTAATAGTGCGGTCAAAAACAAAACTTCAGATCCTCTTCTTCAAACACTCCAGTGAATTTCATATCTGCCCCTCACTTGTAAATTATTTTACAGCGGTCCGCCGAAAAAAGCTCCAAAAAAAATAAGACTGCTGATCATTCTCAGCAGTCTTCTTTCCATTAATTTTTTAGCGCTTCATATTGCTTCAGTATTTCACGTGCGAGTTCGCTTGATTCTTCAAGTCCGCATACTTCTTTCAGTACATATGCCACTCCGCTTTCCTGAATCATGTCCTGCAGCTTAACCGCTTCATCATCTTCCCTGTTATCAAACAATAGCGCTGCAGCAATAGCTTTTGCCAGGTTTGTGAAGGATAGGCCTGCCTTCTGAGCCTGCAGTGCCGGGCGGACCAATCTGTCTTCAGGTCCAAGCTTCCTTATTGGTGAACGGCCGACTCGCGTGACACCGTCATTCAGGCGTGCATTCTCAAAACGGCCGATAATTTTATCGATATATTTCTGATGCTCGTCCGGATTCAGATCATAGCGATCTATTAAATAAGCACCTGTTTCGCCCAGTGTTGCCTGCACCTGCTTATATATGTCCCCGTCAGCAAGTGTCTGGTCGATGGTTTCTTTCCCTGCCAGGTAACCAAAGTACGCAATAACCGCATGTCCTGTGTTAACCGTGAACAGCTTTCTTTCGATAAACGGCGCAAGCTCCGGAACAATCTTCATTCCCTCAATATGCGGAATATCTTCAGTCGTTTCGACAACCCATTCATGGTACGGTTCAACCAATACATCGAGTGATCCCTGATTGTTCTGAATTGGAACAATCCGGTCTACAGCGGAGTTTAAGAAAGATACATTTTGAAGATTAATACCGCTCTCCAGATTCTCCAAAATATAACCCTTTAATAAGTCAGTTGCTGAGATTTGATTTTCACATGCGATGACATAAAGCTCTTCTGTGATCCCTGCTTCTGCTCTGGCAGCCAGGCCTTTCGCCATTAAAGGCGCAATCCGCGGAAGGATGTTTGGCCCAATGGCTGTGGTTAAGAAATCAGCCTGTTTAATGGCCTCAATCACTTCAGCCTCCTGAGTCAAATTATTCAATCCTGACACATTTTCAATGGTCAAGCTTTCCGGTTTATCTGCTGCCAGTATCACTTTATATTGTTTTTCTTCGTTTAATTGATTGATAATCCCTTCAGCAATATCCACAAACGTCACATGATAGCCTGACTGTGAAAATAGAGCTCCGATAAATCCTCTTCCTATGTTCCCTGCTCCAAAATGCACTGCCTGTTTCATCGAATCATTCCTTTACCGGTTTATTTTAAAATGAGATTGGAGGTATTCTGTAAAAATCGATTCCAGCTTCTTGAAGATCATGTCTTCGTTTGCGGAAGAAAATAGTAAAATCGATTCCTCTGTCTCAATGATATTCGTGCTGATTAAGCTTACTATTTCCTGCCCTCTTCTGCTTAGCTCATCTGGCGCCAGCATAAGCAGGAGGTTTTTCATTGCCACTTCTTTTCCGTCCATTCCCTTTACCAGGCAAGGGTTTGGCAGATGGGCAATTTGAAAAATAAGCTTACGGACGTTTTGACTACGCGCGTGAAAGAGAGCCATATTCGTTTCAGGAATGCCCAGGCCTCCTTTTTGTTCCCGCTCCTTTAATGATTGAAGCACATCTTCAGGATTTGTCAGCAGCTGATCTCCTTCTGCATTCGACAGCATTCTTGCGAGAATCTGCTCCTGGCCTGCTTCACCACTCATCCGGTAAAACCGGAAGTTATGAATCAGAGACTGGATGCTCTCTTGAATATCGCTAATTTCCTCAAGCATGGAGCCTAATGAGACTGGATGCTGGTGACCGCCCTCCATCAATTCCTGGTACTGCTTCCCTTTTGTAAAGCTTTCAATGTTTTTCTTCAGGTAATTTTTTATCGTGAGTATGTTTTCTTCACTTAAGAGCGGGTTCACCAAAATATACTCTGCATGGATAAAAGGCAGTCTGACAGTAGAAAGAATTAAATCATATTCCTTCAGATCGGCACCCTCTGACATTTCCTTAATCGATTTGATTTCGATGACATCAATTTCAGCCACCTCTTTTTTCAGCCTGCTTCTCAGCATTTTGGAGGTGCCGATGCCTGTCGGACAAATGAGAAGCGCCTTTATGGAAAGATTCTCTTCCTGCATCACAAGGGCCGAACCGAAATGAAGGACGATAAACGCAATCTCATCATCGGAAAATTGTTCAATATCCGTAAACTCATCTTCAAGACTATTTTTCACAGCCATGAACAGAACCGGATATTTACGCTTGATTTCCTCTCGAAGCGGGTTATAGGACTCCATATTCTGCTTGATCCGGTATAGAGATGGCTCCATATGGGCGAGCAGTCCCTGAAATAAGGAAAAATCCTTGTTCAAATCCACATGGAGCTGTTCCGAAACTGATTTAATCACGTTCCTGATCATTTGGGCGAGTACTATGCTGTCGTACGGAAAAGCCTCCGTCCCGCTCCATTTGGTGCCTTTAAGTATACGAGCCAGGTAGTGGATATCCCCCTCTGAAAAATCACAGTCAAATGTCTGTCCGAGCCTGCTTGTGACCTCCTGGATCAATCCGTATTCAACGGTAACCTCTGTCTCCGTAAGATCCATCCGTTCCACAGGAAACCCGCTGAGTGCCCTTTTTAGTGTTATGCACGTATGCAGCACAATCTCCAGATATCCGCTATCGGCAAACCGGGCAGGTGCGCCCTTAAATACAGTCTGAATGATGATGTTAACATGGCGGAGATCATCTGCTTCAAAGTAATGCAGTATCCTGTCTTCACCGAGCTTCCCTTTGTCCAGCAAAAATAATTTCTCAATTAATTCTTCATTAAAGTATTGAAGGAGAAAATGGGCAAGCGCTATTCTTTTATTTGCTTCCGTTCCGTGAAGTTCTACGCCGACCCCACGCTTTCTCGTCAAGCTCACCTGGAAACGGGATAGCCATTCAGCAAGTTCGTCCAGGTAGGCTGTCAAAGTTGCCGTGCTGATGCCGAGGTACCCGGCAAGCACCTGAGTCTTATATACGTCTTCTTCAAGAATAGCCAAAAGAAGGCGCAGCTTCTTTTCCTGAGGAAGCTCATCGATCGGTTCACTGCTGGTCAAATGCTGGATCAACCGGAAAATCTGCTCATTTTTCCCTTCAATGGCAAGTCCCTGATTTACATTTCGGGTTAAGGTCAGTCCGAACTCACTGACAATTTTCTCAACTGCCTTTAAGTCCCTCTGAATCGTTCTTGCACTGACATTTAATGAAGAAGCAATCGACAATGCCGTGTGTTTGCCCGATGTTTTTATAATGAATTCAATAATGGCTTTTTCCCTCGATGTAATATACATGAGATCAGCTCATTTCTACAATTAATGACATAAAAGGTTACAAAAACACTGAATAGAAAAGCGCATTAGAACGCTTTTCTATTCGTAAAGTTATTTCTTGCCGATAATATCCATGATGGTCTCTACAGATTCAGCAGAAGCCAGTTTCTCGATATTATCCATGTCAGAACATGTTACCGCGATGCCTGATAAGATTTCAAGATGTGTGCCGTCTTTCCCTGCAATTCCGAAGATCAGACGGACCTTTTGGCCATCAAAATCTACGCCATTTGGCACCTGGATAACAGTAAAGCCGGATTTGATGACAGCCTTTTTCGCCTCTTCCGTTCCATGAGGGATTGCTACATCATTCCCCATATAAGTCGATGTGATGTTATCACGTTCAATCATCGCTTCAATATAGCTCTCTTCCACATAGCCTGCATCCACAAGCACTCTTCCGGCAAAGCGGATTGCTTTATCCTTATCCGCAAACTCTTTGTTCAGGAAAATATTTTCCGGACGCAATAAGTCGTCTTCATGTGCCATTTCCTCATCCGTCATATCAGGAACATTCTCTTCTGCTCCTTCAACGATTTCGTACAGCTCCGAGTTAGCCGGGAACTGCAGTGCGTCAATCAGCTTGTCATACTCCGGACTTGATAGGAAATTATCAACCGATACATGGAATGCGTTCGGCACTTTCTGGCGTGCCCTTGGTGTCAGTTCTTCCTGTGTAATGACGATCCCGGCATCTGCAGGAAGATTCGAGATTGCTGTATTCGTAACTGCAATGTCCATGCCTGCTTCCTTCACCTTTTTGCGAAGCAGTGAGGCACCCATGGCACTTGAGCCCATACCCGCATCACAGGCAAAATAAATTTTAGATACGTTATCAGGCATTGCAGCCTTTTCACCTTCTAATACGTTAGAAACAGAGCTTTTCTTGCCTTTCATTTCCTGCATTTTTTTCGCAGCTTCTTCAATATCTTCTTCACCCTGCTTGCCTGTTTTCATGATGAATGCAGAGACTATGAATGAAACGGCTGCAGCCACAATCACACCTGCAAAGTTTGCAATATACGCACTTGCATGATGAGGTGTTACAGCGGTAATGGCAAGGATGCTTCCCGGTGATGAAGGAGCGAACAATCCGCCGCCTAAAAGAACCAGTGTGAACACACCGCTCATTCCGCCAAGGATAACCGCAACAATGAGCATAGGGCGCATTAAAATGTACGGGAAGTAAATTTCATGAATTCCGCCGAAGAAGTGAATGATTCCGGCACCTGGAGCAGATTTCTTTGCATTGCCTTTTCCAAAGAACATGTAAGCAAGCAAAACACCAAGACCAGGTCCAGGATTCGCTTCAAGCAGGAACAGGATGGATTGTCCTGTTTCTTTTACCTGCTCAACGCCGATTGGCGACAGAACACCGTGGTTGATGGCATTGTTCAGGAATAATACCTTTGCCGGTTCAATCAGGATGCTTGTCAGCGGAAGCAGCCCTGTGCCAATCAGCCAGTCCACACCTGCTACAAGCCAGCCTGTGAATTCATCAACTGCAGGCCCAATACCAAGGAACGCAAGGATGGCCAGAATGGCACCAAGAATTCCTGCTGAGAAGTTGTTCACGAGCATTTCAAAGCCTGCACGCACTCGGCCTTCAACCAATTGATCAAATTTCTTAATCACATAGCCCCCGAGAGGACCAATTACCATGGCGCCAAGGAACATTGGAATTTCTGCCCCGGCAATTACCCCCATTGTCGCGATGGCACCAACAACGGCACCGCGCTGATCATGAACAAGCTTACCTCCGGTGTATCCGATTAACAGCGGAAGCAAGTATGTCACCATTGGCCCCACCATTTTGGCAAGGCTTTCATTTGGAATGAAACCAGTAGGTATAAATAAAGCTGTAATAAGACCCCATGCTATAAAAGCTGAGATATTTGGCATCACCATGGAGCTCAGGAAGTTACCGAACTTTTGTACAGCAACTTTTAGATTAGATTGAGCCATTTACACTCATCCTTTCAAAATAAGTACTTTATTACTAATGGTAAAGTACATAACCGCCGGACTCAACAAAGGAGAAACCTAACTTTGTCGCAGGACTGATGACAAAACTATAGTTTCTCCTATATCAGGTTGAGTTCTCCGCTATTTCCCTACTTATTCACTTCAATGACCTCTGTTGCCTGCACGGGTTTTCCTCCAGCCATTAATGCTCCGTGATTGTTCGAATTAAGGGTTATGGTTATCTCATTCCTGCCTTCCTTCAGTTTGCCTAAATGATAGTACTCTCCGTATAGGCGGCTGATTTTTTTGCCGTTTATGTATAAGTGGGCATGTCCCTCATTATAGCTTGGCTTATTCTCGCCAACCTTCTCAGGGGCAAAAGCAAAATGAAACAGATTCAGCTTTAAAAGCCATGTATCCGGACCATCAGAGGATACGGATAAGTTTACAGCCGGAATCTCATTTCCTTTCGGAATTTCCACATATCCATGTGCCATGTGATCCGCAGCACCGGTCTGATTATGAGGATTTTGACTGGTGTAAAAATAAAAAAAGCCTAAGAAAATAACGATAAAACTGATTAAGCTTCTTGCTTTTTTCATCATGCTTCCTTCTCCATCCTCTTAATCATAAACCCAATTATGACAAGCAATAATCCGATTGCCAGAAAGGCCAGATCATAGAACAAAGGGTTTTCTGCCAATGGCCTGACACGGTGAACCTGGAGGATGTGATGGTCTACAATCCCTTCGACAATATTAAAGGCGCCTCCCCCAATAAATATACCTCCAGTGAAGATCTTCCAGCTGGTGCCCAATTCATCTTTGCGGGCATCCTGAAAAATCTTCATGCCGCCCCAAAGCAGCTTCGCCGAAAATAATGCCGTAAACAAACCATCTGTAAAAATTTCGAGTTTGATATTTGGACTCAGTATCATATGATGCCATTGCAGCAGCTGATGAAATACGATGCCATCAATCGCCCCTACCAGACCAAGCCCGAGTATTAACCCGGCTATGAATAAATTTTTGTTTTCTTTTTTCATAAAAGCACCCTCCGAAAAACATTCATACATCGATTAGTGCCCAAAATGGAGAGGAATTATTCTTATAGATCAAATTTACCCGCAATAAAAGGAAGAGGCATCTCCTCTTCCCAGTCTTATTCAATATATTTATAGCTGTTGAAATTATAAATTTGAACGTTAACCCTAATGTCAGTCAGAGAGTCTTCCTCCAAAAAAAATTTGCCTGTCCTTTTTAACTCTGCGAATTGCTCAGGATGCATGCGAAACCATTTTTCGCCGGCATTCAGGTAATCAATTTTATTTTCGACTCCATCCTGATAAAAAGTTTTTAGCTTTGTTTTTATTTCCTCTTCAGCGAGGCTGGTTAACCTGCTTATTGGAATGTCCTGTACTTTTTCCAATAAATCTGCGCGAATGGATAAATCGATTGAAAATTTGGGGGTGGAGGAACCTTCATCATACTTTATTTTCAGTTTTGGACTTTCCAGCTTTACTGCAGCAGCCAATTTACCCTCTTCTTCGACTCTTTCATCAATAGCAATATATTTTTCCAGCAGCCAATCAAGGAATATAGAATCTTCAAATTCAAGCTCCTTCTTATACTCCCTGTTTTGAAAGACGGAATACCCGTCAAAATATAAAACCGGATAATCCTTTTCTGCTTTCCAGCTTGTTTTATTTATTTTTACAAAGGGCAGCCTCGATGAATTCATGGGTTCATAATAATCCCGCAGGAATTTCATTATTGTTACCGGCCTAATTTCATTTTGGGCAATCTCGTAAGTATCCTTTTTAAATAAAACGGTATAGACGGCAGGATAGTTAAACAAGGCATTTATATTAAAAACCTCTTCAATTTCTTCATCAGTTGTGACGACATGAAATGTAGGACGTATGGAACGATTCTTCCCGACTTCCTCCACAACTTCCTTGAACTTGTGCTGAACGATCCGATTGGTAATGACAAGGGTTTTTATATGGCCGAAATATAGAGGAGGTTCGGACATTTTATAGAGATTCCTTACTGCTAAATTTAACGTTTCTCCTTTTGCTGAAGCCACAAAAATAGGGACTGGGTCTGCAGATTTTCCGCCTTCCTGCTTCGCGACATTTATAAAATTTAGTCCTTGGAGATAGACTGTATATTCTTTATTATCATCATCATAGTCCATACCAATCGATACAATATAAGTCAAATCCTGAATGTTTTTGATGCCGGAACAGCCTGAAAGCATGATACAGCATGCCGAAATAATCAGTATGATACTTCTGGCCATTACTTATCCCTCCTGGTCGGATCGTCAGGACTGGTGGATGTTGTACGTGATTTATAAAATTGAACAGGAAGCATCAGAAAAGACTTTATGCTTTCTCTCCAGCTGATCGGAGCCAGAGAAGAAAGATAAGGAACTCCAAATGAAGAGATTGTGGATAAATATAAGACAGTAAGAATATAACATAAGATGACGCCAAATAAGCCTAAAAAAGTACTCATGATGATAACGAAAAACCTTACAATAGTAATGGCAGAACTAAGTGACTGACTCACAAGAGTAAAAGACGAAATATACGTAATCGCCGCGACTACCAGCATCGTTGGAGAGGTTAATCCCGCCCTTATAGCCGCATCACCGACAATTAAGCCCCCCAGTACTGCAACTGTCTGGCCAATGGCTCTCGGCAGTCGGACTCCTGCTTCATTAAATAGTTCAAACAAAAGGAGAATGATGAACATTTCAATTGGTGCACTCAAAGGCAGTCCAAATCTGGATACAGAAATGGTGGCAACGAGCAGGTAAGGAATCTGTTCTATATTAAATGCGGAAAAAGCGATCCATACCCCCGGAAGAAAACCCGATACCGTTATCCCGATCATCCTGATCATTCTTTCCATACTGACAAATGCATAATTCATGTAATAGTCTTCAGGCGATTTCGTCTGCAATAATAAGCTGATTGGTGCATATGTAACAGTGGGATTCCCATCCACCAAAATGGCAAATCGGCCCTGATTCAGTGCCTGCACAATAAAATCCGGGCGGCCGGTATAATCAAGACTGGGGAAAATCGAAAAAGGGCGATCTCTAATTAGAGAGTCGAGTTCATGGATGCTCGTCAAGATATCGAGTTCAACCTTTTCTAGCCTTTTATGAATTTCTTCCAAAACACGATTATCAATAATGTCTTCTATATACATAAGTGCCACTTTGGTTTTGCTCCGTTTTCCAAAGGTATATTTCTCGACACATAACGTACTGGTATTGAGCCTTCTGCGGATTAAAGATATATTGGTCTGTAAATCTTCAACAAATCCGTCCTTTGGACCTCTAATGGAAGTCTCAAGTGCAGATTCTTCCGGTTGGCGCTTCGGAATATTCGCTGCCTTAATACTAAGCAGGTCCTTATCAGCCACGAAAAGATAATTGCCCTCAAAAAGCAATTGCGATAAATCATTAATTGATTTTCCTGTTACCAGGTCAGCTTGAAATAATATCCTGAGCTTTTCTTTTGCCGAACCGCTCTTCGCGGCTGCAATCATAGGTAAAATGTATTGATCCAAATATTGGGTATCGACCAGTGTATCAAAAAATAATATTTCAAACTCTTCATTCTCGGTAACATGTGATTTGCTCACAAAATCGCCGCTTTTGCTAAACTGCTGCTTTAACTCTTCTGTCTTTTGGCAGCCATTCTCGTTATGGTGAGGATTGGACTTTAGAAGTTTTGTTTTTGCCATGTTTTTCATCCCTTTTCTTCAAAACTAATACAATCAACGCTGACAAAAGGATATAAGATAGGAAAAACACCATGCTGACGGGCAGATAATACTTATAAATAAACTGATAAAAAGTGTAAGTTTCTATCTTTATGCTGATTAAACCAACCAGGATGAGGTATAAAATAATGACTAATTTGGGGTTTAATCGATAATGTTTCTTTTTAGCGGAAAAAAATGTGCCTGCTAAATACATAAATAATCCGATTCTGATAAGTGCCCCGCTCAGCCACTGAAATAAGGCGAGAAAGTCCAGATGAGAGATATACTCACCAATGCTTAAAACTCTCCATTGCTCATGGGCAGGGTAAAGGAATCTTGTTGCTTCCTCAGGTCCAAATTCCATGATTGCCGCTGTGAGCGGCCCCAAAGTCAGACCTGTTAAAAGAGTCAGAAGAAAAATTAAATGCTTCAACTTAAAGGATTTCTGTGAATAAGGCTGCAGTAAAAGAATAATATAAACCTCAAGTAATCCTGAAAGAGTATAGACAATCCCGATCATGATGGGTTCAAAACCATCTGCAAGGACTGGAAACAGCAGGCCGGGTTCCTTCAATCTTGTGTTGGTAATGGAAATAAATACACCAAATAGCATGACAAACGGCAGGAGCACCCCGCTTGAGATCGCCATATATTTCACACCGGCCTGTGTCATAATGAAGCAAACGATTATTAGCATGATGTTAATCAATAAAACAGAGGAATCTGCTAGGAAAAATGCATTTAACCAGATCACTAAGTCCCTGAACGTTATATAAGTGCTCGTAATCAAAAAGACGATAACAGGGATAGACAGCAGAATGGACATCATTTTTCCAAGTCGCTTTCTCAGCATTGGGAAGAAACCATCATCTGTAGAATTTTTAAGTATGTAATAGATAAGACATATTAATATTACCGAGATCGGATAAGCTGCAATCACACTAAGCCAGCTGTCTCTGCCGGCAGCTGTCAATAAATTAGGGATCAATATTACATGGTTAAGCAAGCCTGTGGACAGGATCATTAATAACATTAGTTGTCTGGGTATAAGTACTTTAACTAAATTTTGCATATATATCTCCAGCTATTTATTTTAATTAATATACTTACCAGACAAGTGAAATTTATGTAATGAGATAGTAAAGAGGGATGAAACGAAAGCTGATTGCTTTCATTTCATCCCTCTCCTTTTAATTTCCTTGATGATGTTCTTCCTCGGCAGCCATGGCATCTGCCTTTGTTTTATGCACGGTTCCAAACGGATGCTGCGGCGGCGCATAAATGGAATAAAGCTTAAGTGGCTTATTGCCTGTATTAATCAGATTATGATATTTGCCTGCAGGAATGATAATCGCAAAATCATCCGCTACTTTCCGCTGAAAATCCAGCCGGTCAGGACTATCCCCCATATAAACCATTCCTTCACCATCTTCAAGTCTCAGGAATTGATCGAGCTCCGGATGAACCTCAAGGCCAATATCCTCGCCAACATTGATGCTCATTAATGTCAGCTGCAAATGCTTTCCAGTCCATAGGGCTGTCCGGAAGTTGTTATTTTTCTTCGTTGCTTCCTCAATATCCACGACAAATGGCTGCGGACCGAAATCGGTCACCCGGTTATTAAGTGAGACTAATCGCGCTGCATTTTCCTGTTCGCCGCTCATTGCCCATAAGAATACATTTTGAACCTGTGGAAGCTGAGTAAGCACGGAACCCCTTTGGTTCTCCTCGAAACCTTCCATTTCGATTTGATATGCCATGCGCAATCCATCACGGTAATGATCAATGGCAACATGGCCGACCTGATACTCAGGCTGTTTCCCTGTTAAATTGTAATAAAGGTTGCAAAAATGGTTTAAATAGATTTTCTTTCCTTCGATTGCCTGAATAATGTTCTGCTTGTGCTCTTCATTTGGAGCATGCTCTGCCAGCTGAGTGTATAACTCAAGTACAGATGCCTCCCTTTTGACTCCTTCAAGAACCGTTTCACAAAGCTGCTGAAAATGATCCTGATTGCTTCTTAACATCTCGTCAGTATGATATACAGGTGAATGAGGCTGTGGGTAGTAAGGATAGGAATACGCATTAGGATGATACAATACTTGTCATTCCCTTCACAGAATTATCACCACATCATATGCCTATGAAAAAAGAAGGTACATTGTTTTATTAAGTTGGGCTTATGTACGCAAAAAGAACCAGTCATGTCCCTGACTGGTTCTCTTTTCATGAATGAATTATTTTTTTGGAATTTCACAGCCGTCGTCATCACAGATCATACCGTCATTGTCATTTAGAACAGTTATCTCGTCCTCTGCAATAATCTTTTGCAGCGCTTTAATGATCATCTCTGTTGGCTGTGCTCCGCTCAGTGCGTACTTCTTATTAATAAGAAAGAACGGTACTCCTGTAATGCGGTACTGCTGCGCCAATTGCTCATCTGCACGGACTTCATCCGCAAACGCATCGCCGGCAAGCATTTGTTCAGCTTCTTCACGGTTCAGGCCAACTTCTTCTGCTAACTGGGCTAACGCCGCAGGATCTCCGATATGCCTGGAATCTGTAAAGTAAGCACGCAGCAGCCGTTCTGTCATTTCTTTCATTAACCCTTTTGTTTTGGCAAACATCGTCAGACGGTGTGCGTTAAACGTATTAGTGAGAACGATGGTATCAATGTTGAATTCCAGTCCGGCGTTTCTCGCCATCTGCACCATGTTTTGCGTGTTGGCTTTCGCCTGCTCAATCGTCATCCCATATTTCTTCGCCAATTTCTCATACATGTTATCCTGAATATCCCGCTCTGCCGTCGGGTCCAGCTCGAAGCACCTGTAAGTCACTTCGATTGGATGATTAATCTGTTTAATGGCATCCTCCAGATGCCTTTTGCCAATATAGCAAAACGGTCAAGCGAAGTCAGTCCACATTTCAATATGCATACCTGATTCCTCCCATACAGTATTTTCTTCTTTAGTATAGTTGGGGGGATTTTATTTTACACGGAAAAAGCTCAGAGCCAGGGTTTGCTGATGTAGGTTTGTGACGCTTACCGTTCTGGTGATGGAAGGTTTGAGCGTTCTTGAGCGAGAATATAGACCATTTCTCTTGGGTAACCGCGTTTTTCGGCGTTATTCCTTCCGATTAACTACCATTTCTTAAGGGAACCCGACATTTTGGGCGTTATTCCTCTCGATTAATTACCATTTCCCTTGGGAACCCCGCATTTTCGGCGTTATTCCTCCCGATTAACTACCATTACTCTTGGGAACCCGGCATTTTTGGCGTTATTCCTCCTGATTAACTACCATTTCTCAAGGGAACCCCGCATTTTCGACGTTATTCCTCTCGATTAACTACCATTTCTCAAGGGAACCCGGCATTTTCGGCGTTATTCCTCTCGATTAACTACCATTTCTAAAAAGGAACCTGACATTTGCGGCGTTTTTCCTCTCGATTAATTACCATTTCTCAAGGGAACCCGGCATTTTCGGCGTTAATCCTCTCTATTAATTACCATTTCTCATGGAAACCCGGCATTTTCGGTGTTATTCCTCTCGATTAACTACCAGTTCTCTTGGGAACCCCGCATTTTCGGCGTTATTCCTCTCGATTAATTACCATTTCTCAAGGGAACCCCGCATTTTCGGCGTTATTCCTCCCGATTAATTACCATTTCTCAAGGGAACCCCGCATTTTCGGCGTTATTCCTCTCGATTAACTACCAGTTCTCAAGGGAACCCGGCATTTTCGGCGTTATTCCCCTCGATTATCTACCATTTCTCAAGGGAACCCCGCATTTTCGGCGTTATTCCTCTCGATTAACTACCATTTCTCTTGGGGACCCCGCATTTTCGGCGTTATTCCTCTCGATTAACTACCATTTCCCTCGGATCCCCGGCTTTTTCGGCCTTATTCCTCTCGATTAACTACCATTCCAGGCAGCTACCGTCACCTTAGACATTCTATCGCTGAACTTCATCTATTCGCCAATTCATCATGGTCTGCCGGATGTGGCGGCTCCTCGAACCAGCCATTTTTGATCAGTATGTTTGCACCATCTTCAGCAAAATTAGCGATTTCAGCAGACAAGCGAATGAAATTAATTGATATATCTTTTCGTGCACACGAAGCTGCACTTGTTGCATAAAGCCCTGTACTCAGAGCAATGAGGGATGTGGTCATAAACATCATTAGCTTATCTGAAAAGGGCGGTTCAGTGGAATCTGTTACTTCCATATCCCAAGACATATTAACAGGCAAATAACTTTCTTCGAGCATTCCGGCAAATACTTTTGTATGCTTCGCAGCTATATCCCTGCCCCTTACCATGAATTGGCCAACTTCCTTTGATTCGGCGACTTGGCTAAATCCCACCATAATCGTTTTTCCCATGGCATTACTTTTCAAATTCATATAGATATTTGTAATTTCAATAACAGTCGGAGGCCTTTTATCTCCAAACAAGCCACCCATGAATTTTTTGCTTTCAACAAAGCTGGTTTCTTTCACTGGAATGACATGAGGGGATCTCATATACAAGCCTTTGTTCACCAGCATTTTTTTTAGCTTTGTTTCATATTCATTAATTTCCATCAAACAATTGTTAAAGTATTCCTGGATATCAGACCGGACAGAAAGTGTTTTGGACAGTGTATAAAAATTGACAGCAAACATGGCAATATTGTAGAAGAAGTGCAGGGAAAAATTCTCCGAAAACAGTTGTGGAGCATTTTCTCTTACATCATCTTCAACTGTAAATCCATGGGGCACTGATAGCCCTTCATTTTCAAAAAAGCCCGTCAGTTTCTTTAAATGTGTTTCAGCCAGTTGAATACTATCCTGAAGCATAGACTGCAGTTCCCGATCTTCAATAACATTTAAAAAGTATGTGAAAATACAATTACACATGCTGCTGTTCATATAAGCCGACCATAATTGCGCTATTTCAGCTGCGGTTAATTCCGTGTTTTGATTTTCACTCATTTTGGCTTCACGTCCCTCTTTTTAATTTTATTATTTCCAAAGTGCTGAAATAAAAAATACATTTTTTTAAAAACAGGTGTTCTTGTTACATCATTCATATCGGACCCAAATATGGGACATCCTATTAATGGGAGGTGTTTCTTTTGATCGTTTATCACGGTTCGCTAAGGAAATTTGACCACTTTCATAAAGAGCAGGCTATGCAAAAAGCAATGAAAGAGTTAGATACGCTCGGCATATGGTTTTCATCTGACATAGATTCTGCTAAGACATTTGCTGTCGGGACAGAAACAGTCATCGAAAAATCAGAAACGGAGCTTTGGGAAGATGGAGTACCAAAAGTAATTCAGTATGACAAGCCAGTCCGCGGATTTGTTTATAAAGTGTATATAGATGAACCATTTTTAAAGGACTACGAATCCTTTGAACATTTCATGAATGAACGGGATCCCTATTGTGACTATGCAAGCACAAAAAAAAGACACCTTACCTGGAATGATAAGGCGATCTTATTGAATAAAGACGAAGCCAATGCGGAATTTCGGAAAAGTCTTGCGAAGCAAGGCTACCATGGTATTACCGTACGAAAATGCCCATTGAAACGGGCGATTCCGATATGTATTGCATTTTTTCGGATGAACTTCTGCAGATTGCCGATGTCTTTTCAGTAGAATAAACGGCTGCCTAGATCTTTTCTTTAAGCCATGAAACCACCTGATCAAGTTCCTCTTTTTCCGTATATCTCCCAAGACTAAATCTGATAGCACCCATTCCAACATGCTCAGGAACCTTCATTTCCCGTAAAACGGGGGACAATTCCACTTTGCCTGAATGGCAGGCTGATCCTGTGGAGGCAGCAAGCTGAGGTATGGCGGATAAGATGTCCTGTCCAACCCTATTGATAAAACTCACATTCAGGGTATTCGGTAGCCGTTTTTCTTCATGGCCATTAAGAACAACCTCTTCACCAAATGCCTCCTTCAATTGACCCCAAAAATAATTTGTTAAGTCAGCAAGCTTCCGGTCCCAGACCTGCTCCTGTGCCAGCTCACAGGCTTTTCCGAGCCCGGCTGCAAGCAATGTGTTCTCTGTTCCTGCACGCATTCCAAACTCATGTCCTGCCCCGTGAATAAGCGGTTCAAGCTCTGTGCCTTTCCTGATATATAAGACGCCAATCCCTTTAGGCGCGTACAATTTATGACCGGCAATGGTGAGCATATCCACATTCAGCTCATTAACATCAACAGGCACTTTTCCGGCGGATTGGGAAGCATCGGTATGAAATGCAATCTTGTGCCTCCTTGCGATTTCCCCTATTTCTTCTATTGGCTGAAGAGTCCCCACTTCATTGTTTGAATGCATAATGGTGATCAGGATTGTGTCTTCCCGGATAGCCTTTTCAATATCCCCAGCAGAAACCAATCCATATTTATCCACATCCAACATCGTGAGTTCAGCACCTAAACGCTCCAGAAATTTTAAAGGCTCGATTATGGCAGGATGCTCTATTTTTGATGTAATGATGTGCTTGCCTTTTGAAAGATGCTTGAAATAATAGCCCTTTAATGCGAGGTTGTTTGCTTCACTTCCACCGCTGGTAAAAATAATCTCTTCAGGTGAGCATGACAGCAAGTCAGATACCTGTTCCCTTGCACGATTCATTTTTTCTTTTACTGGCTGCCCTGCCCAGTGCACTGCGGAAGGATTTCCGTAAAAGTCTGTCAGAAAAGGATACATGTGATCAGCAACCTCTGGGGCCAAAGGCGTGCTTGCGTTGTAATCGAGA
Source organism: Cytobacillus firmus (assembly GCF_023657595.1). NCBI lineage: Bacteria > Bacillati > Bacillota > Bacilli > Caryophanales > Bacillaceae > Cytobacillus > Cytobacillus firmus. The sequence continues at coordinate 2,673,606 of NZ_CP098323.1, forward strand.
TAAACTTTGTTCATTTCCCCTCCCCCTTTCTATAAGAATATCAAAATAATAGAGGAAATGGAGTTTTAGACTAATTTAATAGGGATGCCCTCACATCCCTAAAAAAACAATTAACAATAAATTTACAGACCTTTTATCCTTCTTTAATAATGCAGGCTTAAAATAAAGATATACCAACTAATCGAAAGGAGCTGGCGCTATGCTTGAGAAACTTTTTAGATTAGCGGTCCTGACTATTTTTTGTACTCTTTTCCCGTAATTCTTTTATCTCCCAATGGAAGCACGGCATCAAAATGTGAGCTGACAAGTCTATGTAATGCTCGTTCAACTGCCGCGATATCGGCTTTCACTCAAATTTTTCACTTTCTCTCCATCACAGCAAAGTAATTTTCTTCTCCATCCGCAAAGTTAAAAACCCGGCCTGAAGGCATTTCTACAATTTCTCCAACCGTAATGCCCTTGTTTGAAAAGTCGCTATGAAGTCTTTCAAGATCTTCTGTAATAAACATCAACGAAGGGGTGCCCAGGTTTAATCCCGGCGACATCTTCGCTACCCATTCCTTATTGTGCAGAACAATACTCGTCTCCGACTCCTTTGATGGAGATACTTCGATCCATCTCATCCCCTGGCCATTATCTTCTTCGGCCAATATCTGAAATCCAGCTTTTTCAGTCCAAAAATTTACTGCTTCATCCTGATTGTTAACGTATAGCATAATTTGTCCGACTTGCTTAATCATGTTCTTACACTCCTTTCGTAATTTTTATATTAATTAAATCTGAAAATTAATTCAATTAAAAAAGAGCCCTGCCCCAGGGACAAAGCTCTGCCTTCTTAGTAATAGTAAGGATATGGCGCGTACGGGTAAGGCGGGTAAGGATAATAAGGATAACCAAATCCTGGTCCCGGTGCCAGCAAGGCTCCTGTCGCAAGCCCTCCTAAAAAGCCAAGCCCCAGACCAAAGCCTGGTCCTCCAAACCCGAATCCCGGCCGGCCAAAACCAAATCCGGGTCTTCCAATTCCAAATCCGGGACGAACTCGATGGTCAGTGAAATACATGCCATTGTGCGGAACAAACTCCTGTGACACAGGCATGTGCTGGTATTGATAATCCAAACGGAACTCCTCCTCTGTATATGTCTACAGTAAAGGATATGCGTCAGTTGCCTATGGGGTATGGGCCCCTGCCCTTAATTCAAAAACAATCTTCGTTTAATAGATAAGTAACCACACCTCTATTATGATTTCTCCATATCTATAAATTAAATTGATAATTAAAAAGAGGGATACTAGTGAGTAGAAAAAAACAAATTCCTTGCCTTTTCCCCGGATACCGATGGTGCGGTCCCGGATGCAGCGGACCAGGCGCCCCTATTAATGGAGTGGATGCCTGCTGCAAAGCTCATGATAAATGCTGGTCAAGCGGAAGATCCAAATGCAGCTGTGACCAGGAATTTCTCAGATGCCTGAAGCCAAAAACAAACCTGCATGGCGAAGAAGGAACCATTGCGACGATCATTTATATTTATATGAAGATTCAAACCGATTTTACCTGCAGCCGGTTTCGGAGGAGAAGACATTATTAAAAAGCGGCGCTAGTCGCTTTTTTTATTCACAGTAATATTGCTTTATTAAATTACTTCGATTAAACTCAAAATTAGTTATCTGAATAATAAGAAAACCAAAGGAGGAACCATGAAACTAGGAGCGTTTTCAGTAAGCTTAACCGTAAAAGACATTAAGAAGTCAAAAGAATTTTACGAAAAACTTGGTTTTGAAGCATTAGGCGGGAATATTGAGCAAAATTGGCTGATACTGAAGAATGAAAACTGTGTCATAGGTCTATTCCAAGGCATGTTCGAGAAAAACATCCTTACATTTAATCCTGGCTGGAATCAGAATGCAGAAAACCTAGAGGAATTCACTGACATTCTGGACCTTCAAAAGCAACTAAAGGAACAAGGGATTCCTATCATAAACGAAGCAGATGAGTCAGGTTCCGGCCCTGCAAGTTTCACCCTCGAAGATCCGGATGGCAACGCTATTCTTTTCGACCAGCATAGGTAGAATTCTGCTTACATAAAAATAGAAACAGCAGTGCCGGATTGCACTGCTGTTTTAGCCCATAACAATCAACGTTCATTTCCCCGTTTAAAGTTCCCCGTTATCTTTGCCATGATTAATTGCCTGCTCTTTTCATCTTCAGCTTCACTCATTCTTTTTAGAAACTTCTCTGACTCTTTACCTTTTAGGATTTTCACTTGTTTTCCATTAAAATCAAGAAACACTGTGCTATTTTTATTTACCCGAAAGCTAAATGGTTCTTCATCCAGGCGATTCCTTTTATCAATATGATCCATTTTCTTCCTCCTTGCTTAACCAAACTATAATATAAAATACTCAACAAGAAAACAGAATTTTTTAACTAAATGAATCAAATAATATCCTATACACATTTAATTATCCCATTGCAGAAGTGGAGATCCTGCTTATGAGCATAATTTTAGCCCTGCTGGCCGCATTATTTGCATCTTTCACCGCTATTCTCGCTAAAATTGGCATTGAAAAGGTTGATTCCAACCTTGCTACCGCCGTACGGACGATTGTGGTGGTCATCATGGCTTTTTTAATGGTCCTTATTACTGGCGAAACAGATAGCATCTTTACTATTTCGGTGAAATCCTGCGTATTTCTAATCCTGTCCGGCCTGACAACCGGCCTATCATGGATCTGCTTTTTTAAAGCGATTCAGATTGGAGATGTATCTAAAGTAGTTCCCATCGATAAGTCGAGTGTCGTCTTAACGATCCTCTTATCCTTTATTATTCTCAGGGAACCCGCCACAGCTCTGGTTGTTTCAGGCGGAATCATTATTTCCATTGGAACCTTTGTCTTAATTGGCCGAGACAGGAAAAAGACCCGCAAAAAGAAAGTATTTAATACAAAATCATATATTTTCCTAGCCGTCCTGTCCGCTGTATTTGCTGCAGCCACCAATATTTTAGCGAAGATCGGAATTGAAGACGTCGACTCCAATGTGGCTACCTTTATCCGGACTGTGGTCATCATTCTTTTCGCCTGGGGCATCGTATTTTTCCAGGGGACTGTTAAGGAGCTTAAAAGCATTTCGAAAAAGTCCTATTTATTTCTTTTCCTCTCTGGAGCCGCTACCGGATTATCCTGGCTGTGCTATTTCGGCGCTCTCGCCATCGGCAAGGTTAGTGTCGTGAACCCCATTGATAAATTCAGTGTGGTGCTGACTATGATTTTAAGTTTCATTATTTTAAAAGAGAAGCCGGCAATGAATACCATTGCCGGCGCCATTTTGATTACGATTGGGACGGCTTTGCTGATAATCTAGGCGTTAATTATAGATAATTACATAAGAAAAAACGGCTTAAATCCTCAATGTGAGCCGTTTCAATGAAAATTTGGCTTCCAGAAGCCCTTTTCAGAACCTATATTTATGTGCCAGTATTATTTACTTGCAGATAGACCCAATTACTTTCGGATAAAATATTTTATTTGCGCATAGCCCAATTCTACTAGCGTATAAAGCTATTTATTTGCGTTTAGCCAATATCATGATTCACCTACCCAAAAGCCTGCGAAGCAATAGCATATAAGGTATTGTTCCTCTGCGGCATAGCTGCTGAATTTTTCATCATGACTGGAGGAGTGTTTGTTTTAACAAAACCGCTTCGCTCCAGATAGGGCATAAAATCCGTTCTTCCTTCTGGAACATCAATTCGCAGCTTCCCTTTATGATGTAAAGCCAATTTTTCTACGATTAAGGCAGCTGTATCTGAATCAGCTGATGCAATGGGTCCAAGTATTAAATTGACTGGCCCCTGTATGGATAATCCATATCCAATGATCTCTCCATTATTATTTTTAACAACAAGGCATTGTTTAGACTGGCTGATTCGATTGCGCAGGAAAACGCTACGCTTATCCCCAAAGGCAGCCCCGTCCAAATTAACAAGCTTAGCAAAATCAGACTGATTAAAGTCTTCTATAAAAACTCCATCATGATCCTGTAAATGTACAGGGATGAAATCATCACAAAGAAATTTGCTTATAAAATCCACTGTTTTGAAGCCCATTTTTTCATAAAGGGGCTTTCCTTCCTTCGTTGCAATGAGCATTAGCGACATATCCCCATTAATACTTTCAGCACACTTTAGGACTGCTTCCATTGCCAGGCCAAATCCCCTGAATTCTTCATGGACAATAACCATGCCAATCGACGCCAGTTTAGTGTCATAGGGAATTATAGCGGAACTGGATACAATTCTCCCTGCAGCATTCTTATGACCGAAAACTCTCCCGGATTCCAAAAGTGTTCTTACTTCATATTCATCATAATCCCATCCAACCGATGCCGATAAATCTATTAGGCCTGGAATATCATATTGATTTAATTCTGCTAATTCTGCTATCATTTGCTTCTCCCTCTTAGTCTTTGTTTTATCACCTCAATAAGTATTAAATACCCTTCATACAAAATCCTTCTTACTTTACACATCCCTTCAATCTACTTTGTAAAATTGCAGGTCCAAGATTACCGGAACGGGAATTGGAGAGACGCAATTGCACGATTGCATCAGCAGAAAGTTGTGCGGATATTTCGTCAAACTTTCCGGCCAATGGGAAACCGCCAAACAAGCTTGGCTGATCTTCTTTAACAGGATACATATTAAATCTCCAGCTGATCACACCAGGTATTTGTGCAAACCCCTCATATTGATCATACTCGCCAAATGTTGAAGGCAAGGGCATCCAGTCAGCGTAGATTCCAATAGCTGTCCGTTCTCTGACAGGACTCTCCGGCTCCTCTGAATATGGTTTCTTCACTTTAGTTATAAGAGCTGTCCCCTGGATATTGGGAATATCTTTTACAGGCTCCAGCACAATGCTGCAGGGATAGGAAAGGGATTCTGCATGTGCTGCATTTATTTGAAGTTCAAATAATACAAAAAATACTGTTACTAACAAGAATTTATTCATCAGAATTTCCTCCGTTTCAAAGACTAATTTCCCCCTTCACCCGCTTTAAAATTCGGATCAACCTTTGACTTTTTTAATAGATGAATTTATAATGACCAATGTATCAAATTATTTTAGGAGGATTATTAAAAAATGACACACGCGATGAGACTTCGATTCCCAACTTTGAACCAGTAATTTAATACGTTCAAAGGCTCTGTTTGTGTTAACAGAGTAAACGGGATTAGTCTGTCCTTTTTTAATAATCTTCAGTTCATATTGAAATAGCCCATATGGTGTTATTTCTTAAGTTGCCAGTAATCTATGGCAATTTTGATATGAATGGAAAGGCGGATTTTTCTGCCTTTCTTTTTTTATGTCTATACGCCTTCCCATAGACAAGCAAAAGGAAGGTTTATTTGCTGAAGGCTCCTGATCAGCCCCTAACCGAATTAGGATGGGTTCTCTTCCCTTTACTCTGAATCACAGGCAGATGCCTGTGATTTTTTTATTGAAAGGAAGTAGAAAAATGGAGAATCATGCAAAATATATAAATTTCGGAAATGCACTCCGATGCCCGCTCTGTGAGGAATCCCTTCAGGTTGTTCAATCGAAAAGCCTGATTTGCCGGATAAAAGTGAACGGACACATTTAGTGCAGATGTCTCCACTTGCCTGGGATTCAAGTGAGACAGCTTTGGATGAATTTATTACCACGAAAAGCCTAATCACAATTGACGCCGATATTTTAATCGGATTAAACAAAAAAGAAACGAGGTTTTAAGAATGGAAAATGTAATTTTCGAATTAAAAAATATTGAAGTGTCCTATTTAGATAGATTAGTATTAAACATTCCCCGGCTGGCCGTGCACCAGTTTGACCAGATTGGCATTGTCGGAAAAAATGGGGCTGGTAAGAGCACACTGCTGAAGCTGATGGCTGGACATTTAAAGCCTGAAAAAGGAATGGTTAAAAGATTTGCTGATTTTGCCTATTTCGATCAGCTTTCAGCTCCTGAGGCAAGCGAAATAGATTATAAACTGGCTGGTCAATTATCGATTCCTCAAACCGAAATAGAAAATTTAAGCGGCGGGGAAAGAACCAGGAGGAAATTGGCCCAGCTATTCTCAAGCTATTACGAAGGCTTATTAATTGATGAACCCACCACCCACCTCGATAAGGAAGGCACACAATTCTTTATTGAAGAGCTGACCTATTATTATGGAGCCCTTGTGCTGGTCAGCCATGACAGGTATGTGCTTGACAAACTCGTCACGAAAATTTGGGAAATTGAAGATGGTTCTGTGACAGAATATACCGGGAACTATTCTGATTACACGGAACAAAAAGGCCAGCAGCGAAAACAGCAGCTCGATCAGCATGAAAAATTTGTGAAAGAGAAGTCCCGCCTATTAAAAGCGGCGGAGGAAAAAATGAAAAAGGCTGATAAGATTACTCAGGCGAATGGGCATATCTCCAAAAAGGAAACAAAGGCCAAAGCCAATAAAATGTTTATGACAAAATCCAAGGATACTAGCCAAAAAGCTGTCCAGCGCGCTGCCAAAGCTATTGAACAGCGGGTACAGATGCTGGAGAGTGTGGATGCGCCAAAGGAAGAAATGACGATTCACTTTCACCAGCATCCGGCACTGGAAATGCACAATAAATTTCCCATCATGGGCGACCGGATAACGTTAAAAGGCGGAGATAGAACACTCCTGAAAGAAGCAAGCTTCCAATTCCCTCTTGGCCATACCATTGCCATTACAGGAAAAAACGGATCAGGAAAAACAACTCTGCTCAACCACATCCTGAATCGCGGCGAGGGCATAACCCTCTCTCCTAAAGCGGTTATAGGCGCTTATGAACAGATGGATTATCAGTTCGATAAAAGCAAAACGGTGCTGGAATATATGAAAGAAAATAGCGATTATGAAGATAGTAAAATTCGTTCTATTCTTCACTCCATGAGTTTTACAGGAAATGACCTGAAAAAGGATGTGCGCAGTTTGAGCGGCGGCGAAGCTATCCGTCTCGTGCTGTGCCAGCTTTTCCTGGGCAGATATAATGTGCTGATATTAGATGAGCCGACGAATTTTTTGGACGTTTTTTGCATTGAGGCACTGGAACGGTTTTTAGAAGCCTATAATGGAACTGTCCTGCTGGTTTCACATGATAGAGTGTTTGTTGAACGGGTGGCTGATTGTGTGTATGCGATAGAAGAAAAGATGCTGGTTCTAAAGAAGAGCTAATAGAAAAAATGGACCCGACTGCTTTTGCAGGAGGGTCCATTTCTGTAGTTAGCCAGCTTATTTTGCGTTTTGGGGCAAGGCAGCAACCGCTTCTATCTCAACTAATTGGCCCCTATAACCTAAAACGGTGACACCAGACAATGTACTTGGAGCATCATGAGAACCGAATTCTTCTCTAACAGCATGCCATACGGCCACCAAATCTGACTGGTCAGAGGATGCAACGAGGACTCTTGTATAGGCCACATCCGTTAATTCAGCACCACATTCCTGTAAGGCTGCTTTCAGGTTTTCTACACACAGCTTGGCCTGTTCTTCATATCTGATTCCCTCAGGCACTCTTCCTTCTTGGTCGAGCGGGCAGGCTCCTGCCATAAAATAAAGATCCATTCCAGCAGGGACATGGGATGCGTAAGCATAGTCAACTGCAGGTAAAACCTGCGAATGTATTAATGAGATTTTCTTCATTTCTTAAATTATTCCTTTCCTTGGCATTTACTATTTTAATTCCACCTATATTTATGAATTCCTTTTTCAGTTAAACTGTTTTTATATCTCAAAAGGCGGGTGGCAAGATGCGGGGCATTAAGTTAGTTAGAATGATAGTAATTCTTTCTGTCAGCTTACTGTTTGGATGTTCAGATAAATCGGTAGATCAAGCTGAATTTCCGCCAGAGAAGACGGCAGCTGTTGAAGTGAACGGATCAGACTATTCAATTGAAAAAGGAGGCTATCGGTGGGTTAGAAAAAAAGGGCTTGAAACGGAAACAGTGACAACAGATCATGCATCACCAAATCAGATGGCAGAACTTCTTAAACCAATTCGTGTGAAACCGGAGCAGAAAGTCAAAGTTAAAATTGAAGATGATCCAGTAATGAAAGTATTTTTATGGAATGAAACAGGTAAAGAAAAAGAAATCAAGCTGGAGGATGATCAAATAACTGTGCCTGCAGATAAGGGTAAATATATTTATGAAGTCTTAGCGGAATGGAAAAATGGTGAAATATCTTATACCTTCGTGGCGGAAGTTCAGTAAAAGGGAAACCATAGACATGGTTTCCCTCGCTGAATCAGCTGCATTCTATTTAAGAATTTTTTTCTCCTTCAATACTTCCAAAGCAATATTTTTGGCTTCAGTGCCTGTTCCATCGAAATTCACCGCAAACACCCATGTGCCCTTATCTGTTTCTATAAAACCAACATACCAGCCAAGTCCCAAGTCAGAGAGCCTTGTCCCAGTTTTGCCATGTAAAATGAAGTGATCCTGTTCATCCTGAATCATCATTCGTTTGACTATTTTTTGATTTTTTTCAGTAAAAGGCAGCTTCTCCTTCACGAGCTTTTCGATAAAACCAGCTTGTTCTGCTGCAGATATTCTCAGGCTGCTGTTCAGCCAGAACGAATCAATACCGCCGGATATGTCCTGGTTACCGTAGGAAATTTTTGTAACGTATTCCTGCATATTTTTCTCCCCAATGGTTCTCGCCAGGTCCTGATAAAACCAGATAGCCGATTCCCTCATGGCAGAAGCAAGCGAATGATCCCGGTTCCAGCTTTCGAATTCCCGTTCGACTCCATCCCACCTTTTCACCTCGTACTCATCTCGGACTGCTGCAGTCTCGAGCCCGATTAGGGCATTAGCGACTTTGAAGGTTGACTCCGGCGTCAATCTCTCTATACTCCTCTCCTTGTTATAGACATACACCTTGTCATTCTTAAGATTTTTGAGAACCATAGTTCCCTCTTTACCTGCAAAAGCCTCTTCAATGTGCAGCTCCTTCGTGTTTTCTCTTCCGCCTAATGCCTCAGCACCTGTACCTGCCAGCAGCACTAATACCGCAAGAACAGCCATCCCCGCTCTCCTCATCCACTTCATCTTTTCTTCCTCCTTCATAAAATAGGATTTCCGTCATGATGTGTGCTCCATATTTGTCCCTTATACTATAAACAGCATAATGAACACAGAAAAGTAATATTTCGGCTATCTGTACCCATACAGATTCCTGAGAGGAGCATAATAATGGGCAATAAATATGATGAAGTCATAGAAGAAATCCAATCCAGATTGGATGATGAACGGCTGAAATCCGGAGAAAAGCTCCCTTCCATCCGCAGATTGGCCAAAGAATTCAACTGCAGCATCAACACTGTACTGAAAGCCTACAGTGAATTGGAGAAGGCACATCTGATTTATTCAGTGCCCAAAAGCGGCTATTTTGCAGTAGGCTCGGATATGCCCAAAAAACAAACTCAAATTAAAATAGACTTTGTCTCAGCAGGACCGGATAAAAGCAAGATGCCATACCGGGATTATCAGCATTGCATGAATCAGGCAATCGAGCTTTATAAAGAGGAAATGTTTCAGTATTCCCATCCCCTTGGCCTGGAGAGTCTGCGGCAGCAGCTGTCAGCTCAGCTTCAGGATTTGCAGGTTTTCGCCCCGCCTGAAAGAATTGCCGTTGTATCAGGATCCCAGCAGGCTCTGGATCTATTAATCTCACTGCCTTTTCCCAATAATAAAAATGAGATTTGCGCTGAACAGCCAACACACTTCAGTTTCATAGATTCCATTATTTCGCGCGGCTTGAAGCCGATCGGGATTGAGGTGAGTCAGAAAGGCATAGATCTTAATTATTTAGAAAAGATATTCAGAGAACGGAGCGTCAAGTTTTTCTACACAGTTTCCCGATTCCAGAACCCGACAGGCTGCAGCTACTCCAACCAGGAAAAAAAGCACATTGTCGAGCTCGCTCAGAAATATGATGTCTACATTATCGAGGATGACTATATGGGAGACCTTGATACCAGAAAAAAGGCAGACCCCATGTTTGCCTTTGATCCGTGCGGAAGAGTCATTTACACAAAAAGCTTTTCAAAAGTTTTGCTGCCTGGGCTGCGATTGGGATTGGCCGTTCTTCCGGAAGCACTAATGAAAAGCTTTACTCAAGCCAAATTTGCAGCGGACGTCCATACACCAGTTCTCACACAAGGGGCACTTGAGATTTACTTAAGCAGCGGAATGTTCAAAGCCCATATTGAAAAACTCAGGCGGCAATACAAAAAGAAAGGCACCATTCTCAAAAAGGCGTACCTGGAGCATCTGCCTCCAGGTGCTGCTTTTACTGGCGGGGATTCGGGATTCTATTCAACAATTGAGCTTCCAGGCAGATTAAAAGCAAAGCATCTTGTGGAATATCTCCAAAAGAAAAATGTTTTGGTTCAGGATGCAACAGGTATGTACCTCCCTGAATACAGGCAGGAAAACCGTATCCGGTTAAGCGTGTCACAGGTGGATGACAGGAAAATTGCGGTTGGGGTGAAAAAAATCGGGGAAGGGATTCGTATGTTAGTCAATTTTTAAACCTGAAAGATCCAAATATGGACTAACGCCACTTCCCAAAATGACATGACCCCCGATTAACAATCATATCTATAATGATGGGGTTCCAATATCCATAAAAGGAGATGGTTCGATTGAATCCTTATTATTATCCATATTATCGGGCAACTAGCTGGGGAGATATTTTAACACTGCTGCAGCAAAGTTTATATGCTGAAGAAATGGTTTGTTCCATGAGTTCTGAACTTTTTCATATTCCCGAGACTAAAGATTTAAAAGGTAATGCAGAGATGCACAACCACCTGGTTCCGGCTTCTTATCACCGCGTGACCGCTGTCGGATGTGCACATAGACTAGTAAATGGAGAACAGCGGCAATCAATTATCGACACTATGGCGGCTTGCATCGTGAATGCGGAAAATCAGGATAAAAAGGTGCGGGAAGGACTAAAAACGATGGAGGAAAATGCAGGTCCAGAGTATAAGGCGTTTATAAGTTTGATCATCAGATGGCAGGACCAGGCAGAAAATTACCTATCTCAAGCTAAAGAAGCTTTGCGTACGATGGGTGTATCTTTTCCTTCAGCTGGAATCGGACCGGAGAATGGCGGTTACAATCTTTATTAAGGAATTGAATACCAGTCAAGGCAAGTATGACGAAATTTTAAGAGGTTATAGAAAGCTCAGCAGAACTGAGCTTTCTAGGTTTCTACTGTTTCAAAGCAACTCCATTACCAATACTCCCAACAGCCTTCCTCTTCCCTCTAACCCAAGCAAAGACAATAGCCGTAATCAATGTAAATCCTAAGTACCCCATTAATGGATAAACCGTTCCGACCAATGTGATGAAGCCTATGAAACTGGCGCCAAAAGCGGCAGCTCCAAATAATACAACAAAGACGTTAAACTTAGGATTTTCCCTTTTTACTACCCTGGCTGTGAAGGCATACAGCATACCAACAGCAGTGTTGTAGATCATACCCAGCAGGACAGCAAACATTAACAGTCCAAATGCCGGTGAAATTTCATTTGCAAGGGCAAGGATCGGCATTGGAGATCCCTCCACCACGTCCATTTTGACCAGCATGGCTACATTGATCAGTAAAATCAGGACACCCAGGCCAACACCGCCCAAGATTCCGCCCAAGCCAGCCTGCTTTTCATTCTTCGTGGTGCCGCCCATGACAGCAAGCATCGCTGCACCAGCCGCAATATTGTAAGAAACATATAATAATCCACCCATAAACCAGTTGGAAGCAGCAGGCGTTTGGCTTTCTGCCAATTTCTGAACTTCCGGGAAATCCAGCCCCATCGTGCTTAGGGCATAGACGCTAATGATAACCACCATAAGCAGCAGAAATGGCGTAACCAGGCTGATAATTGAAATCACTTTTTGGATATTTAGACATACTGTCAGGATCGTTACCACAGCCATAATAATATTCCCGGCCATACTCGGGATGCCGAATTGCTCTTCGAAAATCGATCCCGATCCGGCAAGCATGACGACGGCCACCCCAAAAAGGAAGAATGTAATGATGAAATCAACAGCCATCCCAAGATACTTTCCGCAAATATGGTAAATCACATCTTTATGGGAATCTGTTTGCAGACGGCTTCCCAGCTGCGTTAAATTCATGCCAAGAAAAGCAAAGAAAAAAGTCGCGAGCACGCCTCCGGCAATCCCCATCCAGCCAAAGCCCGTAAAAAACTGCAAAATCTCCTGCCCAGAAGCAAAACCTGCTCCGACAATGACCCCAATAAAGGCCCCGGCAATCTGAATACTCTTTTTCAAACCTATTCCCCCTTTTAATATTTGAATTTTTCGACAACTTTGTTTAAAAGAGAAAGAGAGTATCCTCTCTCTCCGAGTGTCATTTACGCTTTTTATTTGATTTGAGTGGCACTATTCCCGCCAATGAGGGCTGCTTGTTCATTCTGCTCCCCCAACGCAAATTTCTTTTCAAAAACAGTAAATTCTCTAATAGTTTCATAATTCGGTTCATAGCCAATACCGGATCTTTCTGGAACCTTGATCATCCCATCTTCTACGGTTACTTCAGGTTCAATCAGATCCTTCTCCCAATAGCGGGATGATGCAGCTGTGTCTCCAGGCATAATGAAGTTTGATAGTGTGGTTAAGGCAATATTGTGCGCCCTGCCGATGCCGGATTCCAGCATGCCCCCGCACCATACCGGGATGCTGCGTTCCTGGCAGAGGTCATGAATTTTTTTGGATTCTGTCAAGCCCCCGACACGGCCGATTTTGATATTAATAATTTTGCAGCTTCCTAGTTCAATCGCCTTGCGCGCATCCTCATAGGAATGGATGCTTTCATCGAGACAGACCGGTGTTTTAAGTTCCCTCTGAAGAACAGCATGGTCAATAATATCATCAGAGGCCAGCGGCTGCTCGATCATCATTAAATCAAATTCATCCAGCTGTTTTAACAGTTCAATATCATCAAGTGTGTAGGCTGAGTTTGCATCCGCCATAAGCGCTATATCCGGGAAATGCTTTCTCACTTCTCTCATGACCTCAACATCCCAGCCCGGCTTGATTTTCACTTTAATTCGTTTGTAGCCATCCTCTACATATTCATCAATGAGGTTCAGCAAATCCTCAACACGGTCCTGAATCCCGATGCTGATTCCAACCTCAATTTCATTCGCTGACCCGCCAAGCGCCTTCGCAAGCGAAATTCCCTTCTGCTTGGCATATAAGTCCCAAACAGCCCCTTCAAATGCCGATTTCGCCATATTGTTTTTCCGTATGTAGGAGAGGGTTTCTGACACATCATCAGGGTGTTCCATTTCTTTGTTTAATAGATTCGGAATGATGAAATCTTCAAGCATATGCCAGTTCGTTTTCAGTGTTTCTTCGTTATACCATGGTGAATGAAAGGCAACTGATTCTCCCCAGCCGCTAACACCGTTCTCATCCTTTGCTTCCAATAAAAGAAATTCTTTATCCTGAAACGTGCCAAAGCTTGTTGTAAATGGTGCTTTCATTCTCATTTTCATATGCCGCAATACAACTTCTGTCACTTTCATATTCATTCCCGCCTTTTCATGTTAGTTGAGCTTAAGCTCGTTTCTTTGAACTAATGCATAGTAATGTACCGGGCCTTCTGTACCTTTTACAAAACCTGCCATGGCATATCCTTTTGAAAATAACGCCTGAAAAATCCCTCTGGTTTTGAAGCGCCAGTCCATCGCAAGCTCGAAATTTTGATTTTTAATAGCTTGAAAGTTTGCCGGAATCGGAACAAGTACAGGTCCTCCAGAAGCATCCCATTCCGTATTTAATAAAACAGGAAAGTTGTCCTCTGATATTCCCCAGTCAAACGGATTCTTGGCAGACGCTGTTTCAATCCTGAGCGGATCACCGGCATGTGGACTGGTAATCCACCATTCCACCTTTAGCCGGTCTGTCGGCAGTCCATGATTCAAATTATCATCCATATCTCCATAGCAATTTTCCACATATGTGGAGCAAACCGCATTCAGTTTATTAAGATTTAAATAGGCATTCCGGCTTTCAAGCGGATCAAACGTCCAGGTGATCAGATCATATCCCATCTCAGCTGCCAGTTCCTTTTGCTTCTGCTTTAATAATGCGCCAAGCCCCTTATCCTGGTGGTCGGGGTGAATGCCGAGCATATGGGAGCACATATACCCTTTTCCCTTGCTGAAACCGGGAAATCCGTAGCTGAATCCCACCAGGTCTTCTTCTATAAATGCCCCGAGGAGAAGCCCGCCATTCTGGGCAGCCGTGATGGTTTGATGAACCGGCAGGGGAGCCATGTTCCAGATTGTCTCCTCCAGTTTTTGAATGAGCCTCATATCGGATGCTGTCTTTAATACCCGCAAATCAATTGTCACAGCAGCCATCTTCACTCCTCCTTCTCCAAAGTGGCCATTACCGCCCTGGCCAATATTTCCACTCCTGAGTAAATGGCTTCCCGATTAAACGTCATGTCCGGATGATGAAGCCCAGGCTGTAAATCACAGCCCAATCCTAGCATTGCGGCCTTAATATTCGGCTTTTTGAGGGTATAAAAATGAAAGTCTTCCCCGCCTGAAGTCACAATTGGCTCCCGTAATTGGCCGGCTCCCAGTACATCAATTATGGCCTTCTCCAGAAAATGCTGCGCTTCTTCATCTACCTGGGCTGCTGCCACATTCGCTTTCGTCTCGAGTGTAATTTTGACTCCGTAGAGCTTGGATAAATACTCCGTGATCGTTTCCATTTTTTCAGACAGTGCGTTTATCACTTCATTTGTTTGAGCTCGCAGGTCTAAACTGAAGGAAGCTTTTCCCGGTATGATATTGCCTGAGTCACTGCCGGCATGAAACTTGGTCATCTTAGCCGTATGGGGGACCATGGGATCCAAATGAATATTTTTGATTTCATGAATGAAAGAAGCGCCAATCTCGATGGCATTCTGACCAAGATGCGGGCGGGCGCCATGGGCGTCTTCCCCGATAATTTCCCCGGTCAAAAATCTTGCAGCACCATGGTAAATCGCTGCCGATGCTTCCCCGTCTATTATTTCCTGGATGGGCCTAAGGTGTACACCGTACAGGTAATCAACGTCATCCAGCACGCCATGCTCAATCATTTTGAGAGCGCCGGTGCCCTTTTCTTCAGCAGGCTGGAGGATGAATTTCAGCTTGCCTTTCTTGGGGAATCCCGCCTTTTGCAGCAGCAAAATCGCACCTACTCCCATTGTCATATGGGCATCATGGCCGCAGGAATGATTCGCCTGAAACTTGCCGTCCACTTCCTGCCAAAGAGCGTCCATATCGGCTCTCAGAGCGACACACGGACTCCCTTCCCCCACTTCAACAACTAAACCGGTGCAATCCCCAAACAGCTGAACCCGGAATCCCCGGCATTCAAGAAATTTCTGCAGGTACTCGGTGGTTTTATATTCCCTCCAGCTCACTTCCGGATGTTCGTGCAAATGCGTAAATACCATCTCTAACGCGGGTTTAAGCTCTTCAATCATTTCCTTCAATCTAACTTCCCTCCCGGCTGTATAAAAAAATGCTCACTTTCCAGCTTTTCATATTGTTCTTTCCTTGCTTCAAATCGGTCACGATCTTGAATGGACACCCCTGCAATCACCGCATTCAGAAAGGAAAATAATGCGGGTGCTGCATCAATCGTCGATTTTTCCGATGAATGGATTTGAAAAAGCAAATCGGCATGCTCTTTAATAGGCGCGATCGCTGAATCAGTTATGCCAATCACAAATGCTCCCTGCTTTTTCGCCAATTCCGCCAATTTGATCGTATCCTTCATATAACGGTCGAATGAAATGGCAATGAACGTCGCATCTTTATCCATTTCTGTGACCGTCAAAAGCAGATCATCCGTATCCGGCCGGATCAGCTTCGCATTTCCCCTTACTACTCCAAGGGTAAAAGAAAGCCAGCTTGCTGCGGAGAAAGAAGACCGAAGTCCTGTAATATATATATTTTTCGATTCGATCAGCCGGTCAACCAAAGCATCGAAATCATCCTGACTGATATTCTGCATCGTTTCCCGTATATGCAGACAATCCTTCTCCATCACAGTTGCCAGGAACTCCGGCTTTTCGGCCAGTTCCACCTTACTCGTAAAATACTGCCCCAGTGTGCTATTCGCTTTCAAAAGCTGTTCCCTTACCATCTTCTGAAGCTCAGAATAGCCGGAAAGCTGAATCGAATAACAGAAACGGATGACGGTCGTTTCACTGACCCCGATTCTTTTGCCGATCTCACCCGCAGACTTTACGGCAAAATCCTTCGGATGGTCGAGCAAATACTTCGCTGCCTTCTGCTGGCCTTTGGAGAGGTTATTAAACTCTTTTTCTATGGTTTCTTTTAATATCATTTAGGATCACCTTAAAATATGAAGTTTATGCTGTATTCTTTTGTTTTTTGAAGTCTGTGCTTCGTTTTAATTAAACTATCATATATTTCTTCGGAAAACAACAATAATTCTGAAAATTTTATAAGTAAAAATGACACCCATATCGGATGCCACTTTTACCTATCCTTTACAGGATTACTCTATTATCCCTGATTGAACAGCATTCACATCTGCTTCAATCTTAATTTCCATTTGACTATACTGCTCTTTCCATTCCTTACGATTAAAATCGGAGCGCTGCCTGGCCTTTTCTCCGATCCGAAGGGGATCTGTGTTCAATTCCTGGAACCTCTTGACCATTTTCTCTGCTCTCTCAATTATTTCTTTTTCCACTGCACTTTCAATTCTCTCAATCGTTTTCTTGTCTGTAAGATCTAAATCAACCCCTTCCATCGCTCTGCCGTTTACTTTCACCTTAAATGCAGCTGTATATTTCCCATTTCTCTTGTCCACCTGTATTTTAGGTTTTGATGAAAGGTTTTCGAGACTTACATCTTCTCCGCCGCTAAGCTCCACTTCAAATTGTCCCCGCCGAAATTTTTCATAAAGTATTTTAAAGATATAGGCGTCACCAAAGCTGATTGTATCAACAAGCTTATCATCTTTAAAAATTCCCAGTCCGCTTACTTTCAAATGCTTTCCCTGTTTCTCAATTAAAGGTAAAAAAGGGTCGGCATCTTTGCTGTAATAGTGAACAAGAAAACGGTGTAAATTTACATCAGGAATAGTCTGCTCAAGATTCTGTTCAACCACATCAATTAAATACTGCGATACAGAATCACTTTGCGAGTAATTAGCATCAATGATGTCTTTCGCCTTCTCTTTTGATACAACCAGCAGCAATTTCCGGCCAATGCTGGGGTTTCTCTGCAGACTGTCTATTTGATTTTCAATGCCATGCTCTGCAAGTTCCTGATTGAAGATGACCAGACCCACCCTGCCAACAACTATGGGCCTTGCAGCTTCAGCCTGAATCTTTTGCCTGATCCGTTTACTGGTCTTCCCTGTTGCAGAAAAAACCTCATTTACAGGCAATGATTGTTCACCTGGAGGTATATTGGAGGAGCCTGCTGTTCCTTCAAATTCCTCACCATTGACATAATCATAGCCAAAGGTCTGCACCAATTGGATATCCTCCAATACCTTTGGACTTGGAGTACAGCCTGCCAGAAGGATTGGAATCAAGGAACAGCATAAATAGTTTTTAACATTCATGCTTTTTTCACCTTCATGATGATATATTGTAAGACCAGCAAGCATGGTAAGTAGAAATAGATGGTATATAACCCGATTTGGGAGACAGCTTTCTGAAGCAAATCAATTTGCTGTCTATCTGTTAATAGAATGCTGATGAAAAACAGCAATAGGCAAAAAATCCTCAAGGCACTTCTCTGAGAGACGGGAAACAGACGATTCATTCCCCTGCTTGCACACCAGAGGCCGATGCAAATATTCGGAAGAATGGCAAAAAACCATACGGAAATTCCTATGTACTCGAACCTTTCCACAATGATTAAGTCCACGATTTTCCAAAGTGTGAGTGTAGCCCAAATGGTGCCTTTCAACTGTTCCTGGTTAAAGTAGACAAAGGTAACAAAAGCAGTGAGCAGATATATAAATATGCTGAAAAGCACCCCGAAATAAGCCCACTTTTCGGATTTCGGCCCATCTTTTATAAAAGGATAAAACATAAAAAGCGTCTCGAACCCGAGAAAATTAAGAGTCATCTCTTTGGAAGCCTTAAATAATTCTGCGGGAGAAGCATTCAAGATTGGCAGCAGATTACCATAATCAGCATACTGTAAAGGATAAAATTTAACCAGCAATAGCGGCAAGCCGTATAAAACCCCTAAATAGCTTACCCCTGTTACAACCCGAAAACCTCCTGTGACATAGGAATAGGCTAAAAATATGATAATCAGTATGAATATCCATTCTGAGACTTCGGGAAATACCCAAACCTGGAGCACTTCCACATAGGATCTAAGTACAACCAGCGCAAAAGCAAAGAAGTATAACAAGAATATAAAGCTGAAAAAACCGCCAATCCATTTCCCCATAATTTCAGCGTGGATGGCCACGATGTCGTTATTTCCCTTATTCAAAATTCGATAGGAAACCCATACCAATCCGATAATGGAGGCGCCGGATGTTAAGATTGCAATCCAGGCGCTATAGCCGGCCGACTGGACAATAATTCTTTCAAATCCCAGAATCCCTACACCTATTTGCATCGCATGTATTAAATAAAATACAAAATAGGGAGATACCTTTTTATCCTCTTTAGGCAATGGAAACATCAGCTAGCCTCCTTTATCGGAACATATTCACTCCAATTAATCTTCTATGTCTCTTTTCGATTTCTCGTGCTTTTTGGGCCGAAAACGAGTTCGTACAGGTGATCTAACCTGCAAAGGCCGCTTTGTTTGCATGAAAAACGGGAGGCGGAAGAGGGAATCTCTTAAGTCATCCAGCCGTAAAGGATAGACGGGTGCCAAATATGGGCGTCCCAGAGAAGTCATTTTAAGCAAATGACTCAAAATGTATGAAAAACAAAAGGTAACTCCCAGAAGTCCCCACAACTGTGCAGTGATTAAAAAAGGAAAACGGATTAAACGGATCGTATTGCCCATTTGATAGACAGGTGTTGTAAAAGATGCCAGGGCCGCAAGCGCTACGATGATCAGCAGCACATTACTGGTCAGCCCGGCCTGTACTGCCGCAGTCCCGATAACAATACCGCCTACGATACCTATCGTCTGACCGATTTTGGTTGGCAGCCTTGCTCCAGCCTCACGCAATAGCTCAATGGTCAGTTCCAAAATAATCGCTTCCAGTATCGGCGGGAACGGGATCCCGCTCCTTGAAGCAATAAGCGGGTTAAGCAGGTTTTCCGGAATCATTTCGTAATGATATGTGAGCACGGCTACATAAAGTGAAGTCGACAACACGGAAAAGAATACGGCGAACAAGCGGACAAGCCGAAAAATGGAGGCAATATGCCATGATAAAAAGTAATCCTCAAAAGCTGAAAAAAACTCTACGAGAGTTGTAGGACCGGTAAGGGCATGAGGTGAGCCATCTACAATGATCGTTATTTTCCCTTCCGAGAGCACACTCGCTACCCTATCAGGCCTTTCCGTGTCAATTAAATGAGGAAAGGGAGAATTGTGGTTATCGGAAATGATCTGGTTAATAAAAGAGCTGTCCACGATTTGATCAAATTGAATCTCATTCAGCCGCTGCAGAATGGTATTTACGTTTTCTTTGTCCGTAATTCCTTCAATATAAAGAACAGCCACTCTTGTTTTCGTCAGACTGCCTATTTTTACTTCTTCCACGATAAGATCTGGAATAGGCAGCCTTTTCCTGACCAGATTGATGTTAGCATCAATCGATTCGACGAAAGCTTCCTTTGGCCCCACAACACTGTACTCGACTTCCGGCATGCTGACGGGCCTCTTCTCAAGCGAAACGGCAGAAATGACCAGAGCCTCTTGCAGTGAACCTTTTACTTCTATGACAACACAGCCTGTCAGCAGTTTATCCCTTATTTCATGAACATTATCTATAATTTCAGTATTATCAATGGGAATAGCCTGCTGAAGATCAAACAGGGATTTGCTCTCATTTTCTTTGATATAAGGCAATACATATTGATGCAGGATGTTAATGTCTACAATAGTCTGGTAATAATGTATATAAAATGGGCTGGATTCTGAATATCTGTAGGAAACAAAATCCGCAGATTCTTTACAGCGATGAAGGAGTTCATCAATCCTTAATTCATGCTCAGTATTTCCATTCTTCTTTTGTTTGTTGTCCCTATTAAACCTTTTTAATTTAGATTTAAAAAAACCCACCGGACACTCCTCCAAAACTTAACAAATCGTAGTTTTAGTATGTGCCGGGGGGTTTTATTTATTCTTTTGCAATATGTTAGATAATTATCTGCTTTTGATGCTGCGAAAAACAATACTATCATCTTATATATTTTAATTATTTATGGGCGTTATTCAAAAGTTCCTTTCACAACAGCCTTACCGTCTTCAACCATTTTTTTTCCCAGGGAAAAAACCGTTTCAATTGCCAATGTTTCTTTATTCAAAAGCACTAAGTCTGCATCTTTCCCTTCCTCTATCCTTCCTTTTTGGTGAAGCTTAAGGATAGAAGCTGGATTTTTGGTAATGACAGACAGTGCATTTTCCATGGAGACCCCTTCTTGAAGGATCGCATCCCGCACTTCGGAAAAAAGTGTGGAAACCTTGCCAATTTGCAGTCCAATTAGTTCTCCCTGCTCATTGAAATCAGGCAGGCTGGCCTGTCCGTCTGAAGTAAACGTAATTTGGCCTGCAGGAACCCCTTCGTCCAGCATGATTCTGAGGGCCTTGCTGCACTTTACTTCCCCCTCTTCGAAAAACTTTGGAATCGAGCTTGTCGTGAAGTCGACATAGCCGCCATTTTTGGCATAACGTATGCCAGCTTCAAATAAATGCGGATTTCGGTTAATATGTGTCGGGTAGAATTGTTTGATTGGTATATCGGTATTCTCCGCAATATCCTCCAAGAGCCTTAAATGATCATAACTATCACCTACATGGACATTTACGATTCCCGCTTTACCGGAAAGCATTCCACCCACACGTGCAGCTGAAGCAATTTTGGCCATTTCTTCAACTGTCGGCTGGGAAGAACGGTGGTCTGCAATCGCAATCTCTCCGACACCGATAATCTTGTCAATCAGAATGAGATCATCTTCAATTTTTCCAGTCAGCGTTTTTACCGGCACCTGATAAGAACCCGTCTGGACATAACAGGTGATTCCTTCTTCCTCAAGTGCCCGCGCTTTAGCAATAAGACTAGCCATCGTCCGTGTTGTTCCGTCTGTACCAATGACACCCACCAGCGTAGTGATGCCAGACAGTGTAGCATCTGTCAGCTGTATTTCCGGTGTCCGGGTTTTATAGCTCCCCTCACCGCCGCCTCCGATGATATGAACATGTGAATCGATAAATCCCGGAACGGCCATTTTTCCTTCGGCATTAATGACTTCAATATCCGCAAATGAAAGCTCCGGCAGTTCAATGGAATCGCGGATATAGCCTATTTTATTATGAACGAGTAAGATATCCTTTTTCCCAAGTAAATGCGGAGAATAAATATCTGCGTTTTTTATAAGAGTTAACAAGGATAAACCCCTTTCTGTCTAACATATAATGTCTGGTTAAAAACCGATTAATACTGCGCCAATCACGAATAGTGATGAAACTCCCATGAGGAGCAGCAAAAATTTGATGATGAATTTTGCCCATGTTCCCCAGTCGAGCCTTGCTGCTCCAAGAGCACCCATAAGGGCTGCAGATGTTGGAACAAAAATATTTGTTAAACCATCTCCAAGCTGGAAAGCAAGCACGGCAACCTGCCTGGATACACCGGCAATATCAGCCAGCGGGGCCATCAGCGGCATTGTAAGGGCTGCCTGTCCTGATCCAGATACAACAAAGAAATTAAAGACAGATTGGAAAAGATACATAAACCACGCTGACAGGGCTGCAGGGAAATCTCCTATTACCTGGCCAGCTCCAAATAGCATTGTATTTAATACAGATGGCGCATCCGGGCTGTCTCCGCCTAATATGATCACAATTCCTTTTGCCATGCCTACAACCAATGCTGCCGGCAAAAGATCTTTAGCCCCTTCAATGAATCCTTCAGCAATATCGTCTACCTTCATATTATTAAGCTTAAAGAAAACAGCAATAAGTCCCGCTGCCAATCCGATCGTAAAAAATTGCGAGGCAATTTCCGGGATATAGTAAGCATGCTCTACAACACCCCATACAATCCAGGCAATTCCGGCTGCTATGGTTAACAGAACAAGACCGTGTCCAAGAGTAAATCGGACCTTCAGCTCCCCTGTTTTCATTTCTTTCCTGAAATAGCTGTCTGATTCATAGCTCACTGATTTCAACGGATCTTTCTTAATTCCCGAAGCGTATTTCCATGTATAAATAATTCCAATTAATGTGAAAACAGCCCACATGCCTATGCGGAACGGAGCGCCTGACAGAACAGGAACTCCCGAAACTCCCTGTGCAATAGCCACACTGAAAGGGTTCATCCAGGAAGTTGCAAACCCAATTTGCGTTGCCACATAGGTGATCATCACACCTGTGATCGCATCATAGCCAAGTGCAACCATAAGAGGCACAAGGATCATCGCAAACGCAATGGCTTCCTCTCCCATCCCAAAAACGGCTCC
The DNA here is from genome assembly GCF_023657595.1 of Cytobacillus firmus. NCBI lineage: Bacteria > Bacillati > Bacillota > Bacilli > Caryophanales > Bacillaceae > Cytobacillus > Cytobacillus firmus. Next base: position 2,696,373 of record NZ_CP098323.1, read on the forward strand.
TCCAAGCGAGAATAGGAAAAACATAATCGGAATGATTAAGATTTCTCTGCCTTTTGTCTTGTCAATTACACTTAAAATGCCTTCTTCAATCGCACGGGTCTTCATTATAATTCCGAATGCTCCGCCAATGATCAATATAAATGCTACAACTCCAACTGCGGATCCCCATTTATCTCCTGATACGAGTCCTTCAAAAACATAATTTAAAAACCCGGCTTCTCCCCCAGACTCAAATAGGCTTGTCCCCTGTCGGACAGGATTACCTTCTTCATCTTTCACGATTTCAAAGCTGTCGGGAACCAATACTGTCTTGGTGGACTCTTCCCCGTTTTGCGTATAAGTTACTTCTTCCGTCTGGAATTGGCCAACGGGAACCAAATACGTAACCAAGGCTGCCAGAAGGACCACAAAGAAAACAATGACAAACGTGTGCGGCACCTTCCAGGCTCTGTTTTTTTCTTTCATTCTATTTCCCCCTTCATTTCTAGATGTAATACTTAATGCAATTTGTGTGCCAAGTTGAAAATTCTGAATAAAAGGATAAAAAATAGAAACTGGTTTATTAATGGGTGATTTAATTGGTATAATAAGAACCATTAATCAACCATTAAAGGAGCTTACCATGAAAAATGAATTAGTGCTGCTTGCCGGAACAAGGGAGACATGTAAAGCGCTCACAGAACAGCTAAAAGGAATGCTCGGAAAGTATATCCGGATAAAAAGCTTTGCGTCGGAAGAATATCTGCCCCCATTAATCGAAGATGCCTTAATCGTGTATTCTTCTTACCTAATTCATGATGAAGTAAAGCATGTTATTGCTCCTTCCTGTGAAGTGATTACAGCACACAGAACCGTAAATTATCAATATATCGATTACCTTTTTGAAATACCCAAGGACACAAATGTCCTTTTTGTAAATGACTTTCCACAGAGCACCATGGATTCTATCGAAACACTTGACAGACTTGGAATCAGCCATCTCCGATATATTCCCTATTCACCAGGCGGAGAAGTTCCAGATTCAATTGAGATTGCCGTTACTCCTGGAGAAATGGATCTAATCCCTTCTTCTATCCCGACGAAAATCAATCTCGGTGTACGGCTTATTGATATCCACACGATTATGGCTATTATAGATTATTTTGAACTGCCGGAAGCCCTCAGAATAAATATCACAGATAAGTACACCGGAAAAATAATTGAACTGAGCAAGAAACTATCATCCTTGAAACAGGAAGCCGATAAACTCAATCAATATTTAAAAAGGGTCGTGGATGGAGTAAATGATGGGATCTTGGCATTTGACAGATCCGGTTCGATTTCAGTTTTCAACAAAGAGCTTGAGAGAATGATAGGAATTTCACCTGAATATGCGTTTAAGAAAAGAATCGGCCAGGTATTCAGAAACAGCGAACTGCTGGAATTTCTATTAAATGATGAATCTGGTGATCAGGAAGCTTTTACGGTCAGACAAACAAACTTGCTGGTGCACCGCTTTCCAATGAAAAATGATAACACGATTGTTGCCACATTCAAAAATATGGATGAAACGATCGAAATGGAAAGAAGAGTAAACCTGGAGCTTCAGAAAAAGGGTTTTGTATCTAAATATACATTCCAGAGCATTTTGGGTGAGAGCCAGATCCTTCAGGAAACCATTCGGATTGCCAAGAAACTTTCATTATCCGACCTGCCTATCTTAATTCAGGGAGAAAGCGGCACAGGAAAAGAATTGTTCGCCGGAGCCATCCATTCGGAATCGAGCAGGAGAAATGCACCTTTTTTAGGGATTAACTGCAACGCTCTTCCTGAAGAATTGCTTGAAAGTGAATTATTCGGATATGAGGATGGCGCGTTCACCGGGGCACGAAAAGGCGGAAAAAAAGGACTGTTTGAGCAGGCTGACCAAGGGACTTTATTTTTGGATGAGATTGGGGATATCAGCATGAAACTGCAGGCCAGGCTATTGCGAGTTCTCGAAGAATGGGAAATCCGCAGAATTGGCGGCAATAAAATTATTCCAATTAATGTTAGGATTATTGCCGCAACCAATCGGAATCTGAAGGAAATGATAGAAGCTGGAAAGTTTCGGGAAGACTTGTACCACCGTTTAAAGGTCCTGTCACTTTCCCTCCCTTCTCTAAGGCAGCGAAAAATAGATATTCCGATCTTAATTCGGGCGTTTATAAGGCAGAGCCACAAACCTTCTGCTTCCATAACAGAGGAAACCTTATTGCTGCTATCAAAGATGGACTGGAAAGGAAATATAAGAGAATTAAAGAATGTCGTTCAGTACATGCTGGCGGTTTCGGAGCACAATGAGCTGACAGCTTCAGATTTGCCTGCAGACCTATCTCCGGCAAATGCTCCTTTGATTCCGGGGACCCTCTCAAACTTAAAAAACGAGCATCATTTCTTACTGAAATGCATTGACGAACTAAATAAAAGCGGAATGCCAGCAAGCAGAAAAAAACTGTCATCTCTAACCCGGAAAACAAATTCGCCCCTCACTGAACAGCAGGTAAGACTCAGACTCAAGGAGTTAGAGCAGCTGGGCTATGTCATGATCCGCAAGGGGAGATCCGGTACACATATTACAGAGAAGGGACTGGAAACTCTGGTTTAAAGATAAATAGGATATATAAAAAAGATTGAGCACAATCCGGTATGATTGTGCTCAATCTCTGTAAATAAGGATGGCTGCTTTGTCATTTCACTCCAAACCAGCCTTATTTCCGCACCAGCTCTGCTGAAGAATGATCAAATTATTTTACTTAGTCTCACGGTGCAAAGTACGTTTTTTTAAACGTGGTGAATACTTCATTAATTCAATCCTATCAGGGTTGTTCCGTTTGTTTTTGGTGGTAATATAATTTCTGTCCCCGGTTTCTGTACAAGCAAGTGTGATGTTAACTCTCATTTTTAAACGCCTCCTGTAATTTTTTTAAACACTTCTGACGATTCTTTCTGCCGCCTGGCGCGCACCGGAGATATTTCGGGCAATTGGCCCAATCTCCAGTTCTGCTAACGGACCCATGACATATAAGTGCGGACACCATTCCAGTGATTGGCTGACGATCGGGTATCCGCACTTCGCACACGGCAGAGCAAACTTTTCAATGGCACTCTCCAGCCAGCTTCCGCCAGGTCTGGATGGTCTGAACCCGGTCGCCAAAACAATCGAATGCGCTTTGACTTCCTTCGTGTCCACTGAAAGGATCAGCTCCTTGTTTTCGCTCTCCTTCACGGTGGTGATTTCCCCATCTGTAATCTTCAGCTTTTTGTCATTTTCAAGCTTTCGAAGCTTATGAAATAATTCAGACGGCAGTGATCCCCGGTTTCTTGCCTTCTTGATGACTTCCCTTCGCTCTGAGTAATCCTGGATTCGCTGATAGTTTTTTTGATACTTGGGTCCCAGCCAGCCCGGATCACTGTCAAAATCACACACTCTAAACGGATGTCTTTTTATTAAAGTGACTTGACCAGGATAAAGCGCTGAAAGCTTAATGGCAGTATGCGCGGCTGTAATGCCTCCTCCAACAACGGAAATTGGAGGCTGCAATGCAGAAAAATCGGCAGCTTCATCAAAAATGTGAAACAGCAGATTCTGCTCATTCATAATAGAATCTGCCCATTCGGGGAAATATAGCTGATCGTTTATGCTTAACGCCAGAACGACATTTTTGGATTTTAGACGATCTCCTTCGTCTACGCTTATAATCCAATCCTCGTTTTCCCTGTCGATGCCGGTTACAAATCCCTGATGCCAGCTCTCCCCCAGCCCGAGATCCTGGAAAAGTGATTGACTATGCTCATTAAAAATCTCAAGCGAAGGCCTTTTATACATCCCATAGAACTCACTTTTTTTCCATTGGTGATTCGCTGCAAAATTCCTTAAGCTAAACGGATCGACATCGAGATGATGGACAAATGGAGAGCGAAGAAATTTCATGCCAATCTTTTCTGTATTTTTAGTCCACTGAACTAATGGCATTTTATGCGGGTCTATAATACGCAGCTTACCTGGTGATACCTTATTATTCTTAACTAAGAAGGCTGCAATGGCAGTCCCTTGAATGCCGCCTCCTACTACGATCCAATCATAGACCATATGAGCCTCCCGCTTCATTAATACGAAATCATTACGATTTAACGAGTAAAATTTTTTTACAATTGACTTCCGTTTAGCGAAAAATAAAAGTATTTGACTTTATTCCTCTTCTTTTTTGCTCGGACACTGTCAGTTAATTCGACCCATGTTACATTTCTTAATTTCTCCTCAAGCTGACTGGTTATCATGTCTTCAATTTCGTGCATGGTCATCATGAGCTTGCCAAATGAAAGGTTAAAATGAGTTGCGGCCTGCCTATGAGGTGAATGCTTCACGAGAAGAGCCATAAATTCTTCAGATGTCGAAGCCTCCTGAGCCAATTCATCTTCAAGCCCAACGACAAATTCATAAATCTCCTTTTGCTTTGGAGGAAGTGATTTTACGATTTCTCTTGAAATAATTTCCATCAAATGCGAATTCATCTCTTTCACCTCACTTGACTCATGGCTACCTTACTTTTCTTTCATGTTGTATCTCTTCATAAATCGTTCTGTACGCCCGCCGCGATCAGTAAATTTCTGAACTCCGGTGTAAAACGGGTGAGTATCTGAGCTTACTTCCACCTTGATCAATGGGTAGGTGTTTCCATCTTCCCACTGTATTGTTTCACTTGCTGTTTTTGTTGATCCTGTCAAAAATTTAAAGCCGCTGTTACTATCCATGAATACCACTTTATGATAATCCGGATGAATACTTTCCTTCATTCTCATTACCTCCAATTTTTTTACCAGCTTGATTTCTTAACTCCCGGAACCTGTCCTTTATGAGCAAATTCCCTGAATGCGATTCGGGACATTTTAAATTTGCGGAGATATCCCCGAGGTCTTCCAGTTACCTGGCAGCGATTTTTCAGGCGTGTCGGTGATGAGTCCCTTGGAAGCTTCCTTAACGCATCATAGTCACCCTTCTCCTTGAGTTCCCTTCGTAATTCAGCATATTTTAAGACTAGCTTCTGCCTTTTAATCTCCTTCGCCACTTTTGATTTTTTTGCCAATGCATTCACCCCTTTATTGTGTAAACCGTAATAATTACGATTTATTCTTGATAACGTTATTAAATCATAAATAATTTATTTATGCAACACCCGTGTCTGGACAAAAAAAGACTGGCACCTGAATTTATACAGCGTGTTCAAATGGAATAAAACGAATCCTTCTAATTAGTTAAAACTCCCTATATAACCTAATATTCTATGACCTTCCTCTTATATACAGTATATTTATAGATTGGTATATTCTAATTATTCCGAAAAATGAAAGGAGTTTCATATGGAAAAGTCGCATAACAAGTTTATAGTTTTCTTCACTGCTCTAGTAATGGCTTTGGGTCTGTACGCAGCTCCAGCAGGTGCTGTTTCTAATTCAGCGAGTCCCGTCGCTGAAAGAGTTTTATCTGTTGAGATAGAGGAAGCGACGATATTTGAATTACAGCATGCGATGCAGAAGGAGGGATTAACCTCTGAGGAATTGGTTCAGTTCTATCTCAATCAAATTGAGGAGTACGATGACAGCATTAACTCAATCATTACAGTTGACGAAAATGTATTAGAAGAAGCGAAAAAACTTGATAAAGAGCGCAAAGCGGGCAAAGTTCGAGGTCCCTTGCATGGAATTCCGGTTATATTAAAAGACAACTATGATACATACGATATGCAAACTACTGCAGGATCCCTGTCACTTGAAGGTTCCATCCCTCTAAAGGATGCATATCAAACAAAAAGATTAAGAGATCAAGGTGCAATCATCTTAGGGAAAGCGAACCTGCATGAATTTGCTTTCGGATTCCAAACAATTAGTTCTCTTGGCGGACAAACCTATAATCCATATGATTTAACAAGATACCCAGGTGGTTCAAGCGGTGGTACAGCAGCTGCGGTTGCTTCCAACTTTGCAACTGTCGGATTAGGGACAGACACTGGCGGGTCCATCCGAATACCTTCGTCCTTTAATAACCTGGTTGGACTTCGCCCTACTATGGGACTTGCCAGCCGCGATGGAATCATTCCACTTGCACTATCACAGGATGTCGGCGGACCGCTAGGACGTACGGTTGAAGATGTGGCTGTCGTGCTCGATGCAATTGCAGGCTATGACCCGGCAGATCCAGTTACTGAAGCCAGTATCGGAAAAGTTCCAAAAACCTATACTCATTATCTTAAGAAAAATGGATTAAAGAAAGCTCGGATAGGCGTTATTCGCGACCTGTTTGGGAATGATCCTGAAGTCAATAAAGTGATGGATCAAGTGATTGCAGACATGGAAGCCCTTGGAGCAGAAGTGTTCGAGGTAACAGTTCCCAGTCTCCGACCAATTCTTTCTTATCCAAGCTTAAGCGGATTTGAATTTAAATTTCAGTTAAATGATTATTTGGCTAGCCTTGGGCCGGATGCACCTGTAAGAACGTTAGCAGATATTATCGAAAGCGGGAAATTCCATCCAAGCTTGGAAAGTGGATTAAAATCCCGAAATGAAAGAGAATCATTAGAAAATGATGAGGAATACCAAGACATTATTACCCATCGTCCTAAATTGGCAAGAGAAAGCTTAATGGTAACCTTTAATGAACATGATCTTGATGCACTTCTCTATCCAACTTCGAGTGCTCTACCGGCACAGGTGGGCAATAGTCAGGGTGCAGGGAATGCTAATCGCTTAAGTCCTTATTCAGGATTCCCTGCAATCTCGGTCCCTGCTGGCTTCAGTGACAACGGCCTTCCAGTAGGGCTCGAGCTGCTTGGAAAAGAATTTGACGAGCCAACATTGATTAAACTAGCCTACGCTTATCAAGAAGGAACTAACCATCGAAAAGCGCCCGAACTAAAATAAGAACCTTCTTAAACATTAGCACCCGTTACAATAGCAAAATGTCAGGCTTAATAAAAATATCAAAAAATATCTTATCCTTGAATCTCTTTTCAGGAAGAATAACGCTTTTCCTGATTTAAGGAGAGCACCTTTCGTTGAAAAAGGACGATCACCATTTTTGTGGAAATCGTCCTTTTATATTTCCTGCTGAACAGGAAGAGCAAGCTAAAGATATGTTCCATGATTCATTGCACATCTCTTAGCTCTCGACTGCTGCAACTATAAGCATTTTTGTATATGGATGTCTGTCTTCTGAAAAAAATTCATGTGAATGAAACACATCAACAAGGTCGCCTTTTTGCAGCACCGCCACCCTTTCACACATATACCTTACATTAAACGAATTAAAGGAGCTATTCCAAAGAAAAAGATTGGGATAGCTCCTTTATTTTTCATATAACAATAGTCCATCCTATTTACTGACTTTTGATGCAGAGGTAATAGTCACGATTGTATTAAAATTTATAATTATGGACTGTTATAGAATAGCACAATACTCTGATTAGCTTACTGCTCAATATCCCGTCTATTAAACCCAATAAACCCGGCTAACGCCAGCACCGCGGCAGACCCACATAATGACAGCAGCGGGATAATCGAAAATTCCTCAATCGGTGCCTGAGGAACATGGCCAAAAGGAGAAAGGCTGCCGATCCAGTCAGAGAATTGGAATAAACCTCCTAAATACAGCACAATAAAAGAATATAAAACATAAAGCCAAATGAAACCTGTGAACTTTGGCAGGAATCCAATCAGAAAGACGGCCAGGCTGATCATGACCAGCATAGCTGGATAATAGGACAATGCTGCCCCAAAGATCATTCCAAAAGATAAGCCGCCTTCAACCACAGAAGTACCCGCAGACCATAGTCCGAGGGCTGCCAGCGAAATCATGAGAAATCCATTAATGACAGAAATAACGAAATAGCTGCCTAACAGTTTGGTCCGAGAAACGGCTCTGCTTAATAGATGAACAATTCGTTCCTTCTTCTCTTCACCTCGAAGTTTATTCATGGCCATCACTGGAGGAATCGTTGCCATCAGTGAAATTACAATCATCAGCATCGGAATGAATTGCTCCACTAATGATACTCCTGCTGTTGGCTTTAGGAGCTGCTTCATGGCTTCATTATCGGCGAAAAATGATTCCAGATCCCCTAATACTGAACCGTAAGAGGCCCCCAGCACAAACATGCCTATTGCCCATGAAATGATGCCGGTCCGCTGCAATCTTAACGCAAGGCCGATTGGACTCTGCAAAAAGCGGGATGCATATTTTTTTCCGGGCATGGATGGAAAGAATCCCCGATCCAGATCCCGAATAGCGTTCAAATAATTCGCGACCGAAAAAAGAACTATGGCTGCAGCAACCATTAAGACAATAGGCCACCAATTATTAGAGTCATAGACTTCTGCTTTGGTAACCCACGCGAGCGGTGAAAGCCAGGACAATGATTCATTGCTGATGTCTGTGATAGCTCTAAAAAGATAAGATATAAGAAGTACGGCTATTGAATAACCAATTGTTCCCCGTGAACTATCTGAAGCTTGAGCAAAAACGGCTGTTACACCTGCGAAAAAAATACCCGCCGACCCTAATGCAGCACCATAAAGCAATGAGCCTTCGAGATCCATGCTTTCAATTCCAAGAGCATAAAGGCCGAATCCATTAATCAAAGCCAATCCGATGCAAGCTGCCGATACTGTAAGCAGGGTTGCATTTAAATAGGATAGGCGCCCTACAGGCAGCGAACGGAGCAATTCCAGGCGACCATCCTCTTCATCAGCCCTGGTATGCCGCGCAACCAGCAGGATGCTCATTAAACCGGTCACAGCAGCTGTCATTAAAAGCATCTGATGGGCTGTCATGACACCAACGGTATAATTGCTTAAATCCGCGGGACCAGTCATGGCTGTCATCGCCGGGTTGGCCATCGTCTGTGCCATCGCATCCCTTTCCTGCTGGGAATTGTATAATCCCTTAAAGGCTGTTGGAACGATTATCGTGAAAAAAGTAAGTGCCAGCACCCATATTGGGATACGCAATCGGTCCAGCCGGAAAATAAATTTTGAAAGGAAAACGGTTTTCTCCAAATGATTGCCTGCCATCAGCGGACACCTCCTGCATCCTTTTCCCCTTCATAATGGCGCATAAATAAATCCTCCAATGTTGGCGGGGCACTTTCCAGCCTGATAATGCCAAATGGAGAAATATGCTTGATCACAGCATCCATTTCTGTTGTATCGACCTGAAACGTCATCCCGTGTTTACTTTCTTCAATGTCATGGATGCCTTTCAGTTCATTCAAGCCTGTAATCGGCAGCTTCGTATCAACAAGCATTTGAGTCCGGGTTAAGTGGCGAAGTTCACTTAATGTACCCGATTCAATAATCTTACCTTGACGGATTATGCTTACCCGATCGCACAGCTTTTCTACCTCCGATAAGATGTGACTGGACAGAAGAACGCTCTTTCCTTGTCTTTTAACATCCATCACACATTCCTGAAAAACCTTTTCCATCAAGGGATCGAGTCCTGATGTCGGCTCATCCAGAATGAACAGGTCAGCATCAGAGGAAAACGCCGCAACCAGAGCAACCTTTTGCCTGTTCCCTTTAGAGTAGGTTCGGCACTTCTTGGACGGATCCAAATCAAACTTCTCTATTAACTCCTCACGTTTTGCCTTATTGGCAGTTCCGTTCAATTTTATAAATAAATCAATAACCTCACCGCCTGTTAAGTTCGGCCATAAATTCACATCACCAGGCACATATGCCACCCTTTTATGAATGTCTACAGCATCCTGCCATGCGTCCTTGCTGAATATCTTTACTTCCCCATTTGTCGCCTTTAAAATTCCCAATAACACCCGGATGGTGGTTGACTTGCCCGCGCCATTGGGTCCGATGAAGCCCAGTACTTCACCTTTATCCAACTCAAGATTTACCCCATCCAATGCCGTAAATTTGCCGAATTTCTTTGTCAGGCTGGTTACTTTTAAAAGGCTCATGCTCATTCCTCCCCATTTTTATAAAAACAGTGCTTTAAAATTTCTTTATAGCTGTCCCATTCGTTAAAAAGCTCGATACCGATATCCTCAAATGACTTGATTTTCGCGATTTGCAGTTCTGCGAAACCCGTCATGGTCCAATTCAGGATATTCATCGCTTTTTCAGGTTCTATCTCCTCCCGAAGCTTTGACCAGTCGATATTTTCGTAGATTCTTTTGAAGCCATCTTTTTGAATGTTTGCCAGCAGCTGATTTATATCCGATTTCACATCCTGAGCATCTTCTTCAAGCAGCGATTTCAAGAAATCAAATACAAGGGGATATTTCTTTTGAATGTTTAATTTAATGAACCCCACCTGACTGATTCTTTCAAAAATGTCCCTTTCATTCATGTCTATTTCAACATAGATTTGTTCAATAATGTTTACTGCATTCTGAATTAAAAAGAAGTACAAATCCTTTTTATTGCTGAAATAGTTGAACAATGAGCCTTTACTTATTTGTGCATCCTTTACTATTTCATTTGTAGAAGCCTTCTCATAACCGCTCTTTACAAATTCTTTCATGGCTGCATTGATAATTCGTTCCTGTTTTTCGGGTTTCAAACTGTAAAAAGTAGTATTAATTATATTGCACTCCTTTCACAATAATGACCAATGTGGTCATTTTAAAAATAACAAAATTGACCACGCTGGTCAATATTTTTTCATCAATGATTTTGACAAAAATTTTCAATTTTTTATTCCTAGTTTTATTTGAAAATACAGGGGGGATACATGCTAATAAGGAGGTGATCAAATTGACTTTGCTTTTCTATAAAGCAATGGAGGCTTTCAAGAAGGATGCTGAAAATCAGAAAAAAGAGAAACAGCAAAAAGAAATGTTGAATGTGCAAAAGAAGTAAATACATGAATCATCTGCTCTTTCATCCTTTTGGATGATTTTTTTTTGAGTAACAGGTCTCCCCTCCAGAACAGGGATAAACTTGACTATCCGAAAAAGTTACTGATATCCTTATTCCGTTGCAAAGGTCTTGTATTTATATACTCCTGGAGGTTTATTTTGAAAAACATCCCTATTAAACAGGTCTATTTTTATATCATATTGGCAATATGCATAGCTGCCTCCGTACTGTTTGTCCAAAACAATGATTCTTTTTATGAACGCACAATCGCTGTAGTAAAGGAAGTCAAACTTGTTCAATCTGAAGAAATTACGGATACTTCCGATAATGAAGACCGTATATATGAACAGCGGATTATAGCCGAAATTACAAATGGAAAGTTAAAAGGACAGCATATTCTCATAACAAATCAGTATTCAAAATCCAAAGCTTATGACTATGAAATTCAAAACGGCCAAAAATTATTTGTATCCATGAAGGAGAAAACAGCAGGTTCTGCAGAATTAAGCGGGGATATTCTTGATTTGAAGAGAGATCATTACATACTGCTGACAGGATGGATCTTTATCCTGATACTGCTCTTTGTCGGTAAGAAGCAAGGCCTCTTTTCCATCATCAGCCTGGCTGTAAATGCTGTACTGCTTTCCTATGCATTGGATGTTTATCTAAAGAATCCGGAAATAAGCCTGCTGCTGATATGCAGTGCGGCAGTCATCCTATTTTCGGTTACCTCCCTTCTGCTCGTAAACGGCTTTAACGAAAAGACATATGCTGCCATTATCGCAACGCTTGCGGCAACATTTTTGTCATTATTGATCACTTATCTGGTCATTTGGCTAACTGGCGCGAAGGGTCTGAGATACGAAGAGCTCCAGTTTATAACCAGGCCCTACCAAATGGTGTTCTTAGCCGGTTTATTTATCGGCTCATTAGGAGCGGTTATGGATGTAGCCATTACCATGTCATCTTCACTGTTTAGCTTATATGAAAAGAATAACAGCATTCCCGTGCAGGCTCTAAAGCGCTCTGGAATGGAAGTGGGCAAAGACATTATGGGCACCATGACGAATATCTTGTTTTTCGCCTATATCAGCGGCTCCATTCCGATGCTTATTTTGTATATAAAAAATGACTCACCGCTCGGATTCAGCCTATCCATGAACCTTTCACTGGAATTAGCCCGGGCACTTGCCGGAGGAATCGGAATCGTGATCACCATTCCGATTGGCCTGTATACTGCCATATATTTCATTAATAGAAAGAGGGCACGAAAATGAATGCAATACTAGTGCTGGCAGCCATATTATTTATTCTGATGACCCTTATAGGCGGAAGAAAAGGAGCCAGATCATTTTTTGCGATCTTCCTCAACTTCGGAGTGATTATTTTCATCCTTTTCTTTATGAACGATCCAAACATCAATCCCATTTTCGTTACATTAATTGCCTGTGCCTTTATTGGCTGTATCAACCTGTTTTTTATAAATGAAGTGAACATTAAGACGATAACGGCCTTTCTGGCTTCAATCATTACTACGATCGTTCTCATTGTGTTCATTGTCATCATTGCGGAAAAGGCGATGATTCAGGGATTTGGTGAAGAAGAAATAGAAGAGTTAAGCATATTTTCCCTTTATATTGGGGTTGATTTCGTTAAAGTGGCTGCGTCCGTCATCATCATGAGTACAATAGGCGCCATAACGGACGCTGCCATGGCCATTTCTTCTCCAATGCGTGAAATTCATTATCATCACCCGGACATTAGCAGAAAAGAATTATTCCAATCCGGCATCAGCATCGGCAAGGATATTCTCGGAACAAGCACCAACACATTATTTTTCGCCTTCTTCGGCGGGTATTTAGCACTGCTGATATGGTTTAAAGACCTATCCTATTCACCAGGTGAAATTATCAATTCAAAGATTTTCAGCGGCGAGATGATTACAATCTTCTGTGCAGGAATTGGAGTAACAATGGTGATTCCTATTACTTCCTGGATTACCGCACTCTATTTGGTGAAAAGAGGAAATTCGGCTGAATAGCTTAAGAAATAAATGTACATGGTCAATTATTTTATTTATTGAAAATGACACCCCGTAAGGATGTCCCGATTGAATTAATAATGGACGGGAAAATAATAGAGAAGAATACTTCTGAGAAATTTAGTGAGCAATAGATTAAAACTGGATGCAGAAAAAGAAATCTGCAGATTTCAATATCCCGTTCGCGGGGAGTTATTTTTTTATATAACGAAATAAACATCTGACCGGCAGCCCGCCATTAACCTGCTTTAGGAATCTCATCGGCTGAGCTTCCAATTTGCGAATAGGAAAAGTTCTTCGTCCATCTGGGAAATAGAACCCGTCGCCTTATCCCACCTGCAATGCCAATAAAAAAAGGACTGCTTCTGCAATCCCTGTAAAACTAAATTTATATTAATCATATGAACAAGCCAATTATTATGCGATCTATATTATTAAAAGGTTTGTAATTTTAAAGTTTAATCTTCAATAAGCTTTGTAATGCTTTTTGAAGACTTGTGGCCACTTCAATGTGAGAAATATTGATCCCCAGGTGAATCATTGTTTGAGCAATTTCAGGTCTGATTCCTGTTAATGTAGCTTTAACACCTAAAAGCATCAATGATTCTACAACTCTAATTATTCGGTTTGCAACCATCGTATCCACAACAGGAACGCCTGATAAGTCGATAATGATATGCTCCAAAAAATACTCATTGCTTTTTGTAAGAGCCTTCTCCATTAATTCCTGGGCTCTTTGAGTATCAATATCTCCTATCAAAGGCAGGATTCCGATTTTATCAGTGATTTTAATAACTGGAATCGATAATTCCAATGCTGCCGCTTCTGCTAAATTAATACGTGTGTAGAATTTCTTAGAATATGAAATACTCAGCCAATGAACAGCCCGATCCACCACAGAATCAAAGTCTGAAATGATTTCATAGAATTGTGCTATTGTCAGTTCCCGCTGGGATGCGTCGTCCCTGATAATACGGCCAATGAGGTTTCTATAATCCCTGACTTCCTTTAGTGCTATATCAATTGGGAGACTATAATTCACTAATGTGTCTACAGCTTCCTCTCCCCATTCATTAAGAATTTTATAAGTTGTTTCTTTATCACTTGCAATTGAATGTGCATAGATCTCGATTATATTTTCTCGCCATTGCTGTAATCTGGTACCCATTGATTCTGAAATCTGGTTGGATTCTAAATCTTTTTTTTGCTTGATTAATTCATGCTTTCTTCTGAGAATGTTCTCAGAAATTTTCTTCTTATAATCAACCTTTGTGTGATTGATCAGGGTAATCCTCTCCCTCATGTTGAGACCTATCTCCTAATATAACATAGAAGAATGCGGCAAAAAAAGGAACTTCTGACCTTAATGGAGTAACAATGGTGATTCCTGTTACTTCTTGGTTTACCGCACTGTATTTGGTGAAAAGAGGAACTTCCGCTGAATTGCTTAAGAAATTAATATGCATCTGTTAATTAATCGGTTCCCATCCAATTACAAGGATTAATTACCCATTTTTAACATTTTATGGTATTTACTGATAAATATCGTCCATACTAGCTACCAGTAAAATGAGGTGAACCTATGCACTGCATCCTTGTATTATTGGTCAGCATTCTTTCTTACATAAAAGGCGACTGGAAAAACTGGGAAAGATATTATCCCACCATGCTGTATATTTCCGTGGCATCTTTTATTTATGAATTTATTTCTCATAGCCATTTTCACTTATGGGAACTTGAAAAAGGGTTTTTGAATCTGATGGGCGTACACTTATTGCATAACATTATTATTAATCCTTTAATTGGCTTTGTGTTTTTTTCTAATTATCCCAGCTGTCTTGAACATAAAATTTTATATTATGCGCGATGGATGTTTTTGTTTTGGGCGGCTGAATGGCTGGCATCCCACTTTCATTTCATATCCTATCATAATGGGTGGAATATCTGGTGGTCTTTTCAATTTGTGGCCATCATGTTTCCGATGATCCGTTTACACTATATCCATAAACTCCGGGCACTATTTCTTTCCGTTCCGATTGCTGCCCTTTATTTGTTCTTGTTTGATTATCTATAGAGACCATGCTGATTGATCCTGCCAAGTAAATTAGATGGTTATTGCCCTGCAGTCTTCCCCTTAACCTGCTTTAGGGTGGCAACGATCAGGAAGCTGACAATCACCAGCAAAAGCCAGGAACTCACTTTCCCCAAATGAACAAGGCTCCACGCCTCTGCCTGATTCGGATACTCCCAGGCCCCAAAGAATGTCGCAATATTCTCAGCTACCCATATAAAGAACCCGATCAGAACAAAAGAAAGCGCAATAGGCATTCGGTAACCCTTTCCGCCAACCTCATAACGGACCCAGGATTTCCAAAATACAATGATCACCAAACCCGACAGCCACCAGCGGATATCAATCCAAAAATGGTGCGTGAAAAAATTTAAATAAATTGCAGCGGCAAGTGGCACTACTGCCAGGAATGGCGGCCACTTGATCAGGTTAACCTTCAGCCTTCTCCACGCCTGGCAGAGATAACTTGCTACACTGGCATACATGAAGCCGCTGTACAAAGGAACCCCAAAAACTTTGGAATACCCCTCCTCCGGATATGCCCACGAGCCCATATGTACCTTAAAAAGTTCGAGTGCAAGGCCAATGATGTGGAACAGCGTGATAACCTTCAACTCATCCTTCGTTTCAAGCCCTGATTTCAGCATCGCCCACTGCATCAGAAGACAGATGATCAGCAGCCAGTCATACCGCGGGAGAAAAGGCATCGGCAGGAATTTAGTTAAAGCTAAAGAAGCAAAAATGACAACAGGAAACAAACAGGACAAGGCCTGCTCCCAGCCGAAACGAAACAGCTGCTTCAATGATCTCATGGGCAGAGCTTCCAATTTGCGAATAGTCAATTGCATCCGAAATTCCCCTTTCATGGGACGATGAATCTGTCCCCTTATTCATCACTGCGGTACTCCAGGATATCTCCAGGCTGACAGTCCAGTGCTTTGCAGATGGCCTCCAAAGTTGAAAACCGGATCGCTTTTGCTTTTCCATTTTTTAAAATAGAGAGATTGGCCATTGTGATTCCTACCCTCTCTGAAAGTTCCGTTACACTCATTTTCCGTTTTGCGAGCATCACATCAACATTGATTATAATTGTCATGTTCTCACCTCAGACCGTTAAATCATTTTCTGATTTGATATCAATTGCCTCTTGCAGCAGCTTTTGGAGAACAGCCGCAAACACTGCGATAACCATCGAAGCAAAAGGAACTACCATTCCGACGAAGATGACACCTGGGGCATCGTCAATCTCTGCAAAAACATAGAATAGCGGCAGGACCAGCACATGCAAACAGGCAATGGTGATGGCACAGTATTTAATTTTCTTTAATGCGATGACAGATAAATCCGAGAACGCTTTATTTTTGTCAATATAGCGCAAAAGTTTGAAAGCCTGATACAGTGCAAAGTAAAACGGTATCGTAGACCCATAAAATACGATGTAAACCCAATACTTAAAAAAAGCAAACTTCGGCAGCAATTCACCTGCGACCTTTCCCAGCTCAGGCACTAAAAAAATGCACAAAACTAAAATTGGGACTCCTAATAGAATAACGGCTATTTTTAAAAACAGCGTTGTTACCTTTTCCATAAAAAGCACCTCACTTCTTATTTTCAATTTGATTGTATTCTAATTTTTATCGTTTTTCAATAAATATTTTGTGTAATTTAATATTTATTTATTGCATCTTATGATGTTTTACTGTTAAATAAACGCATAAAATACGATTCTATGCCATCTTGCCAGACGTTTAATGAATTCTTTTATAAATATATAAAATTCTAAGTGTACTAATTTTGATCATTCTGCATGAATTCTTCAAATTTAAGAAATATAATTGAAAATAGATGTTCCAAAAGAATCGGGTGATATAAATGAAGAAACTTTCAATAAAGCTTGGAATCGTATTTTTTCTGATTATCTTTAGCCTGGAGATTTTTATGTTTTTCTTTTTGCACGCGGCACTGGTAGATTCAAGAATAGAAGAGGAGTTTTTTTCTTTGCAAGCCAGAGGCAACGCCCATAGGGACATTCTCGAAAAGCATTTTGAACCAGATACTATCTCTCATGTAACCTTAATGGAATCCGAGGCAAATACCGATGTTGTGATCACCGATATGAATGGTCAATTACTTGGTTCATCAGTAAAAAGCATCGATATTCAAGACCATATTAACCGTTCAGACTCCGATATCCCGCGTGACGGAGAGGTTGTTGACGACAACTGGAAAGAGGGAAAGTTTATCTCAACGGTAAGTCCTATAGATATTAATGGCGAAACGTCTGGCAAGGTTTTTATGTTTCAGGAAACAGCTTCTATACACTCTTTAATCGAAAGACTTAATAGACACTTTATATTAACAGGACTAATAGCTGTTTTTTTAACCTTAATCGTTATTATATTTCTTTCTAAAGGCCTTGCTAAACCTTTAATAAGAATGAAGGAAGCAACTTCTAAAATCAGCAAAGGAGATTTTACTATTTCTCTCCCAAAAAACAGAAATGACGAACTTGGCGATTTAGCAAATTCTATTTCTCAGCTTGCCAGTGACTTAAATTATTTAACACAAGAGCGGAACGACTTTTTGGCGAGCATCTCACATGAACTCAGGACTCCCCTCACATATATAAAGGGCTATGCAGATATCGTACTTAAACGTAATTTATCAATTGAGGACCGTGATAAATATTTAATTATTATTCATGAGGAAGTAAATCGTCTTTCTGATTTAATTAAGGATCTTTTTGATCTTGCAAAAATGGATAAAAATTCATTCGTTATACAGAAAAGGCCTATAGACTTAACTGACTTTTTTCTGAAAATAGAGCAAAAATTTTCTCCGGCTTTCCAAGAAAAAGAACTGGAATTTGAAGTAATTTGTCCAGAGGGAGCAGTTATTATCGCTGACCCTGCCAGGCTTGAGCAAATCATTTTTAATTTACTGGATAACGCTATTAAACACTCTTCACCCGGGGCCAAAACATTTCTATCTGTAAACAATAAAAAGAAGGATGTCTATATTAACGTTCGAGATACTGGAAAAGGGATTCCCGAAGAAGACCTGCCATATATTCTAAACCGCTTTTATCGTGTAGATAAGTCCAGAACTAGATCTTTAGGAGGAACAGGTTTGGGGCTCGCAATTGTAAAGGAGCTTGTTCTAGCCCATGGGGGTACAATTGCAGTAAAAAGCAAGGAAGGAATAGGAACTGAATTTGAGCTTGTCTTTAAAGGAGCAGATAATATTGAAAACGATACTATTAGTTGATGATGAATCTAGAATGATGGATTTACTTGCCCTGTATTTAACCCCAATAGGTTTTAAATGCGTCAAAAAGTCATCTGCAATAGAAGCAATCAGGTTTATAGAAACTCAGCCCGCAGATTTAGTACTATTAGATGTGATGATGCCTGAAATGGATGGCTGGACAGCATGCAAAGAATTAAAAAAAGTCAGAGATATCCCGATTATCATGCTTACCGCGAGAAGTGAGAAACCTGATATTGTTAAAGGGTTAAAATTAGGAGCTGATGATTATATTTTAAAGCCTTTTGATGAAGAAGAACTTGTAGCAAGGATTGAAGCAGTACTTAGAAGAACTGCAACAGACGAAGAGTTCATTTCATTTAAGGGGCTTATACTTAAACCAGATTCCTATGAGCTTTATTTTAAAGATAAAGAGGTATTACTGACACCCAAAGAATTTGCAATGGTACAGTTATTCATAAGTAACAGAAATAAGGTTTTCTCTAGAGATCACCTAATTGAATCGGTTTGGGGATATGGTGTCTCGATTGAAGACCGTACGATAGACTCTCATGTTAGAAACATACGAGAAAAACTGAGAAAAGCAGGATTTCCCGCTGACGATTATTTGTTAACCGTTTGGGGCGTTGGATATAAATGGACAGGAAAGGAATAGATAGAATCTAGACAACCAAAATAAAAAGTCGAATTCTTGCCAATGGAATCGACTTTTTTTGGTTTGCATTTTTTATGCTGTTTTTTTATCTATTTTGTTGAGGACAGCTCACTTTCTGTTACCCATTTATGATTTTTCACTTCTTTGCCGTCGGTTGTCGTAGTAAAGTCAACCATGTAAACAGTTGTTTGTTCAGCTGAGTCAATCTCTGCCGCTGCACCATCCATGCCTTCCATATGGTCTGCATTTACAGTAACTTCTTCTCCAGGTTCAAGCGGTTCATCTCCAGCTCCTTCTAACTCCTCATGTATCACCCATTTATGGTCTTCCACTCTTTCTCCCCCGGTTGTTGGGGTATATGAGATCGTATAAACAGTAGTATTATATGCACCTGCAATAGTTGCTTCAGCGCCCTTCATACCCGGCATATGATCAGATTCAATAATTGCTTTGCTTCCAACTTCATGAGTTGGTGAAGCAGCTTCTTCCAAACCTTCAGGAACTTCACCCGATCCTGACATATCCATATTGCTATGATCCATGCCTTCCATATTACCTTGGGTCTCTTCCGTGTTCTCAGTCTCGTTGCTTTCATTATTTTCCGTATTTTCTTCATTTGCATTTGAACAGGCTCCTAATAGTAATAAAAGAGCTGTAAGCAATACAAATAAGATTGATTTCCTTAAATCTTTTTTGAACATGCACATATCTCCTCCTAAAGCAATTTATATTATCATACCTATAAAATGTGCAGAAATTATGATGTATGCACTTTAACCAAATTCATGCTTTAAATGTATTCCCCGCTGATTAAATTTTATCTCTCGCTGGCTTTTCAATTTATTTGCTTTAGACTTAAAGTATAGTATCCTTTTAGAAAGATCTATCCATACAATTCCCATTTTCCTTTCCTGTTATATTAAAAAGGGGTGAAGAAATTGTGCTTTTCTCATAATCTACTAGAAATGGAAGCCCTAAAACTATGTGAGGAGATTAGGGAACAATCTATTTATAAACTAACAGGTATAACTGCTGGTGGTGAATGCATTATTGTTAAAGGAGGGAGCTCTATACAAGACAATCTAAATTTAAACCCCGGTGCCTCCTTACCTTTGATTGCAAAGGTCATGCTTGAAGATTCTGATGGACGGTGTTTTTCGGTTAAAACAGATGAAGCAGGGCTTCAGTTTGCTAAAGGCCTTATTACTTATAAAGAATATGTTCGTCTTCAGTCTAAAGAAAGAAGAAAGTTAACTATTGTTTTTATAGCTTCAGCGGGCGTGTTTGTTTTATTGGGCTGGTCTTTAATAAAGTTTTTGCTTTAATTGACTAAACAAGGAGTGGAGTACTCCTTGTTTCTTTTTTCTGCTGTTTATTGTTTCCTCATACGCTTTAAAATCTTGACAATGTGGACCATGACATTGAAATAAAACATATAGCGGTCACGAAATCTAAAAACAATCACCGCTAATCATGGCACTGCCCAGGCTGACTTCCACCTTCATGCATCTGGAAAAAGTGAAGCGGCGCTAACTTTTACATCCGGTGTATATGATTTTTACTGTTCTATACCTGGATATAAAGAAAATGGCATGATAGGCACTATTACAGTCGATTGAAGAAGTCCAATCCCTCATTATTTTGCAGGGATGGTTTTTTTAACAAAATATTATCATAAGGTGACCTGATATCGATGATGATGATAATGATATTACTCATATTTTCGAATTGTCGTTAACTAAAAACTCCAGTATGTAATAGTATCAAGTACTCCAATTATCAGCATTATGATACCAGTTACTTTTTGCACAATAGCCCCCATTCTTCGCCCCTTTTTCATTAATCTTCCTCCCAGTTCCAGGTACCATATAAGAAATACAGCAATAATTAAAGGCAAAGAAGTCCCTATTGCAAAGATAGGAGGCATTATCATCCCATAATTTACTGAGATAGCCATTGGCATCAGTGTGATGAAGAATAATACAAACATGGTCGGACAAAAACCAAGGCTAAAACTCACTCCCATTAAGAATGCTCCCAAGCTGCCTTCCTTTTGAAACCCTATAATAATTCCCCCAAGGGAAATTGTTTTACTGAATTTGATGAATCCAAGGAAAAATAATCCTATCAATATAAACATGGGACCAATAATTCTTCTAATCCAAGGAAAATAAACCGTCATAGTAGTCTTTACTTCACTTCCGAAGATCCACACTAATAAACCAAAAGATGAAAAGACAGCTATTTTCCCTAGTGTAAAGAACACGACTTCTTTCCAGGCAACATTCATTTGGAAAGATTTATTTCCATACAGTGTAATTGCGCCCAAATTCCCAGTAAATTGACAGGGGGCCAATGCACCGACAAGGCCCAAAATAAAAGCAAAAATTATGGGAATATCCTTGGTGTTCAAAACTATATTAATTAGAGGCTGACTAAGGAAGTTGCTTATTGTACTGAAAAATTCATACATTTTTAATTCCCCTACCTTGTATTCCTTCAAATAATCTGTATGAAAATAATCGGTTCACTGTTATTAAAAGTTCCTTTTTCATTCATAGCATTTAATTATGAAGATTTTATGAAGGCTGAAAATATTTACAATTACTTTCAAAGAGCAGTTAGAAACAGCTGATTTTTGAACATTTTTCCACTGCTCAAAAATCATCTTCATTTTTAATTTTGAAAGCAACTGCTAACCATCCATACAATTTGCAAAATGGCAGTTTATTTAAAATGAGCATAAATAAAGTCTTATATAGTTAATATTGCCAGCTTCAATTTCCGTTTACTTCCTCAGCATCCCAGTAATATTCACTGAAAACTTCCGCAAATGCTTCAATAGAATTATCTAATTCAGTGTTATTATTTTCTACTCCTCCGAACTCAAGCAGCATTGATTGGCTGGAAAGGTCTTGATTATATACTCCATTCCCATCATCTTTTGTTTTTATAAAAACACCTCTGCTAATTCCCGGAAATTCTTCTTCCAGCTTTTTATTTAATTCTTTAGCTAGTGCAAGATTTCTTTCAAAGTTTCTATTTTCCTTTCCGACGATAAAAAATAATCTTGCAAATGGCTCCCCATTTATTGTTGTCGTTGTAAGGTTCTTTGGCTGGGAGTCTCTGTGAATATCAATAAGATAGCTAATTGATGATTTTTGGGCCATTGCCTCTATTACTGTTTCTCTAGAAAGAGCATAGGAATGATTATAATTCCAATGTTTCTTTTTCAATTCCTCTGTAACATTCGAAGTACTATGGCTTGCTCCTATCCCTCGCTTCATTAATTCAACTTTCAGCTTTTTGCCAACCGCTATAATGTTTTTACTTTCATTTAAACTTACAGCTTCATTTGCCGATTTTTTCCCGGACAGTAATGGCAAAAAGGCTTCCCAGCTATGAGAATGATAAATAAATGCCACATCCTTACCAGTATTTGGAACTGGCGAGGATCCCTTGTCTTGTGGAGTATTTGGACTAGCTTGGTCCTTCTCTGCCAGTTCTTTCTCTTTCAAAAGCATCTCCAACGGGGGAGCAGATTCCATTGGCAAAGTAGTGAGGTCTGTTCCGAGTCCTGCAATGGCAATTTCGGTGTTAAAGGCAGAAAAAGCAGGAATTTCTCTCCCAAGAAACGTCCGAATGTCTTCCGGCCAAATATTGGTAAAGGTGAGAAATGCCGTACGGGAGATAGATGGCGTTTCTTCTTCCTTTATAGTTGACTTTAGCGGGCCTATTTCAGTTGACATTAGGCTTAGGAAAAAATTAGCATGCACCTTTTCACTAGTAGCTGTAATAACGGAAGAATTTAATCTTTCTTTTAAATCAAGATAATTTATAAAAAATACAGTACTGAAAATGAATAAAAAAAAGGCAAGATAAATCCAGTGAACTCGTATAAAAAACATGGAAGTATGATTCCTTTCTTTCATTATGTTCCCCCCCGTTCTAGTATTCTCCTTCGTAATTTAATATATGATTAAAAATAGATAATAGAATAGATTCTAATTGAACTCTATTAACAGTTATATAGAGCTATTTTTCTTGCAATATTTAACTGCATGAAAAGTAATAGAAAAAAAGAAATCCGCCTAATTCATATTGTTAGGCGGATTTTTGTAATGATATTGATTCCATTTAACTTATTCTGTAATGCTTATTCCATTCGGCACACCTTTTACTTCAATCGTTTCAATTACTTTATTCTGTTCTTTATCGATGATACTGACCGTATCCTCAAACATATTTGTAAATAAGACTTTCTTATTATCTGGACTTGTTACGACTCCATGTGATCCTTTTCCAGTTTTAATTTCAGCTGTTGCTTTCCTTGCAGCAAGGTCTATGACTGTAACAATGCTGGAAGGAGCTTCTTCTGTTCCTTGGTTTGCAACATAGGCAAACTGATCATTTTCATCAATATAGACTTGTGCGGGACCAGCACCAACAGGAATTTTATCAACCTTCTCAGTAGCCAAATCAACAACTGCAAGAGCATTTTCTCCATTGAATGTAGCAACAAGTGTTTCTCCATCTGAAGTGACACCTGTAGTAACAGGAGCTGCTCCTATTTTTATCCGTTTTTCCTCTTTCATGGAACCAATATTAACAACACTGACTATATCTTCACCCATGTTTGCAATATAAGCGCTCTTACTGTCTGCTGAGATTCTAAATCCATGTGGCCCTTTTCCTGTATCGACTGTACTAACCACCTCAAAGCTTGCTATATCAATGACTGCAGCCAGCCAGCACCCCTCCCATCATTAAGATAAATACCATAACCATGCTTTTTGATTTGCACATAAAGATATGCCTCCTTTTCGTATTTCGAAAGATTGTTAGACTTTTTGAAAGTTTGATTGCTAAAGTGAAATGAATCACTTTGGTTTTTCGTTATTATGATTGCCATAAAATCTCCATATCTGGGATGTAAGATAATTATTTTTCAACTCAAATAAAAACCGAATTTTACTCATTGCAATCAATTAAAAATTCCCTGAATTTTTTTCACATCCATAATTTCTGCATTTATTTTTATTATGATTTGTTTTGAATAAATACAGGAGGTTACCGGCATGAAGATTAAACTGCTTGCTATATTCATTTTTTCAATCATTTTCCTCGCTGCCTGTTCAAATAGCGGTATGAGTGGAATGGACCATGGAAACATGGACATGGAAGAGGAGAATAATTCTGAAGTAAAAGAGAATGACGAGGGGCTGCAGACTACAAACACTACAGAAACACTTACGGGCAATGAAATTAACATTGTTGCTCAAGAAAGCAAACATCAGCTGAATAAGAGTGTAAGCGTTAAGGCCCTAACATTCAATGGCTCTGTCCCAGGTTCCCAATTACGGGTAAAGCAAGGAGAAAAAGTAAAAATCAACCTAAAGAATAAACTTAATGAACCAGTGTCCATTCACTGGCATGGGATTCCAGTTCCCAATGAAATGGATGGCATACCAGGTGTGACACAAAACGCAGTCCAGCCAGGTGAAACCTTCACATATGAATTTTCAGCCGAGGATCCTGGAACATACATGTACCATACCCATCAAAATGCTGTTGAGCAAATGGATAAAGGTCTATACGGTTCATTTATTGTAGAACCAAAAGAGAAGACTTATGATCGTGACTATACCCTCATGCTTGATGAGTGGATGAGCAAGCCTGTAGAAGGTGAATCCACCATGGAAGGAATGGATCATAACAACATGGGTTCAGAAGAAGATAATGATAAAGAGTCTGATTCTGAAGAATCAAGTATGAGCGGCATGGATCACAGCAGCATGGAGTCAGAAGGCAATGAAAGCATGAATGGTATGGGGGAAATGGGCCATGACATGAGTGCTTACGATATCTTTTCGATAAATGGCAAAAGCGGCGACAGCATTGAGCCTTTAATGGTAAAACAAGGAGAAAAAGTCAGAATTCGACTTATCAACGCAGGATTTATGTCTCATAAAATCCATCTGCATGGCCATGATTTCAAAGTGGCAGCCATTGATGGACAAGAACTAAATGAACCAAAGGAAATTAAAGATAAGGTGATTTCAATAGCCCCTGGTGAGCGTTATGATATAGAGTTTACAGCAGACAACCCTGGCGAATGGTTTATAGAGTGCCACGGGGACATGGAAGGCACACGTGGAATGAAGACAATGATACAATATGAAAACTCTCCTGGCTCTACTGATAAGTCCAACCAATCCGAAGAGCTTCCAGAATTCACATTTATGAATTATGGCGGTTCTGACAAAGGTGAGTTTTCGCTGGATCAGGAATATGATGTTGACTATAAAATGGATTTAAACACAGCGATGGATGGTAGCGAAATGGCTTATACGATTAACGGCAATACTTTCCCAGAAACTGATAACATTAATGTCAAGGATGGCGACCTCGTTAAGGTGACACTGACTAATAATTCTATGATGGATGACCACCCTATGCATCTGCACGGCCACTTCTTCCAGGTCCTCAGCAAGAATGGGAAACCTGTAGAAGGTTCTCCGATCATGAAAGATACGATTAACTTAAAGCCTGGTGATGAATATGTGGTTGCGTTTAAAGCAGATAATCCTGGCAATTGGCTATTCCATTGTCATGATCTTCACCATGCGACAGCGGGAATGGTGAATATGGTTAAATACGATGGATTTAAACCAAGCTTCACTCCTGATTCGAATGCTAATAATAAACCAGAGTAACTATCAAATCCGCTAAGTAATTAAAGAAGCGGCCTGGCAAATAGGTCGCTTTTTTAGAAAAATCGGATCTAACCTTTTTGTTAATAAATAGGAGTGGTTTTAATGGGTATAGTCATATTTGGGCTAGTCGCTTTTTTAGCCGGGTTTGGCTCCTGTTAAAGCTTTCTTGTTTTAGGTTGGTTCGCCATGATGACTTTTATAAATTCAGGGTACCCTGCTATGTAAAAAAACCAATTGAAAGGATGAAAGTAATCTTCCTGGGTCCTCATCCTATAAAATAGCAACTGCTTCCTCTGGCATAATTCATATATTTAATAATTATTTACGCATGCCGACATCGTTTCCTTTGTTGTCTGCGGATGACACTCAGATTCTGCCTCCGGTGCTTTCTCAAGTGCCATCCATTTTCCTCTTTTGAACTGGATAACTAGCACAATTGCCCGGAATGCAATGTCAGCGCCTATCGCAATCCAAACGCCGGCCAATCCCCAGCCCAGCGCAATAGCTAAAACATAAACAAGAAATGTTCGTACGGCCCACATGCCAAAAGCTGTCAGGTACATAGGGAATTTTGTATTGTTTGCACCTTGGAAAGCTCCTGTTAATACCATAAGGACAGCTAGAAATGGCTGGAAAACTCCCGATATCTTTAGAGGAGTTCCAATATTACCGATTACTTCCTGATCCTTTGTAAAGAAACTTCCTGCCCATTCACCAAGAAAGAACAACATAGCCCCCAGGGCAGTCATTGATGCTAAAGTTAATAAGGTTGTAAGTTTAGCATATCGTCTAGCTTCATCTAGGTTTCCTGCACCGATTTGCTGTCCAACTAGTATTGTGGCTGCTGTTGCAAACCCATAACCAATCATATAAGAAAAGACCTCAATATTTCCTGCGATTTGGTGGGCGGCAAAGGCGTTTGTTCCAAGTGCCACTACAAATCCGAAATAGACGATTTGTCCAGCACGCATCACTAACCTTTCACCCGCGGCTGGTGCTCCAAGCGTCGTCAACTCTTTTAAATGTACTTTGTCCAGCTTCCAATAGTCCTTGCGAAAAGCAAGAACTTTTGATTGATTAAGGTAATATAGGAGTGCCGCGCTGCCAACAACCCGGGAGAATACTGTAGCAAGGGCAGCTCCCGCGATTCCCAGTTCTGGAATAAATAAAAAACCGAATATCAAAACGTAATCTAATGCTGCATTAACAATATTAATAATGATACTGACCTTCATCGGTGTTTTCGTATCTCCTGCTCCTCTCAGGATTGCACTTATGACAAACATTAAGGACATAAAAATCGAAGGAATGCCGACTATTCGAAAATATAGCGACCCTGCCTCTAGAACACTTGATTCAATCCCCATTAATTTTAATAAGGGTTCAGCAAATAATAAAGTTGCTAAACCAGTAATCAAACCAAAGAAAATCGCCAAGACAATAGATTGCTGGGAAATATGCCTTGCTTTTTCCGGTTGCTTCGCTCCAAGAAAGTTGGCAATTCTCACATTGGCTGCTACCCCTATTGCCATGAATAGAGCAAAATAAATGGCGAGAACTGCGTTGGTAACTCCAACTGCGGATACTTCCGCCAAACCTAACTTTGACACAAAATAGGTGTCTACAAAACCAAGGATGGTTTGAAAAAAATTTTCGATTACAGCAGGAATGGCCAGGACTATTATGACTTTTAGCCTTTCTTTATTAGATTGAATATTTTTCAGTTTTGCTTCTACTAAATCATCCTTCAACTATTTCTCCTCCATTTCTGAGAAGGCTGTAAATGATAATTACAATTTAATAAAATGGGGCACACCTTATAAGTGTGCCCCATTCTATAATTAGTCTATTAACATTATTTACTTATCCGGAATATTTATATTGAATGGATCATCTTTGTGGTGGGCATGGAGAAACTCTTCCATTTTTCCACTCACAATTACGACATGTCCGGCTGATCCAAGATAAGGCTCCAAATCCGTGATTTTACTTCCATTGTTATCAGCAACAGTAAATGTCATAATATGCTGTTTTAAAACCAAATCATCGATCTTTAACTCAAATACCAAGTCATCTGCAGCTTTTACTAACTCCTTATCCGGATTAATTAATTCATTTTGTTCCTCGCCTTTAGCAATAAAACCCAACTTAACATGCTGCTGCCCAGAACCTTCTAGAAGGAAATCGGCAAATATTTTGTCCGCTTTTGGTAAACCGTTTAGGACAGGTTTGATGGTATTATTCCGTATATACCTCTGGGCTCCAACCTGCTTGGATGGCATGTCTTTATAATGGAACAGTTTTAAATAAGGAAAAAGGATCGAAGCAAACTCCAATTCTTTTTCCTTATTTATCTAATACTTCCTGCTTCAACAATACGATCCCAGTTATTGCCGCCATCAGCAGTATGATATATGTCTCCATTAAAAGAAACAAACGTCAATTCCTGTTCATTTTTGGGGTTTTGAGCAAAATACATAACAGCATCTTCTTTCATTTTAGGCAATGCTATCTCTTCCTCTGTTTCATCAGTAAGAGAAAGCTTTGTCAACTTGGCTGTACCATCGTAAGTGCCATATATTAAGCCCTCGTTTGTAAAAAAGACAGATGTACCCTGTACGCTTTTCGAGATTCGTTCAAAACTTTCCCCTTTGTTCTTTGACAGGTAAATTCCCTGCTGTCCAGATGCTGCTAAATAATCTGCATTATTAGGATGAACAGATAAACTTAGTAATGTATCTTCCAAACCATTTGCAGCAACTTCCTTCCATGTCTTTGCTTTATCTTCGCTGAGATAAAACTTTCCAGTATCCATAATAGAATTCTCCTGCGGGTTCATTAGGAAAATAACCGAATTTTCATAGCCTGCTCCCATTAAATGAAAATCCGTTTCTCCTTCAAGGGCTTTCTTTTCAAGAGTTTGTCCATTATCGGGACTATACTGAATACCTAAAGGGTTTGGCAGTTTAGAATCATTTCCAGGGTGTCCGCTGGAATAAAACCCGTCTTGTGTCGCATTGAAGCCCATATAATCGTTATTTTCTTTCTTTGTTTTAAACCACTTTCCGTTATCATAAACTTTTAAGCCGTCATGAGCTGCAAAATAGACCTTACCTTGATTTCCAGCATAACCAACTCCGTGAATATGATCTATTTTTCCATCGAAAACTTCAAAAAAGCTATTTGAAGAAATGGATGTTTCTTCTCCCCCATTTTCCTGTTCACCAGTTTGTACTTCGGACTGTCCGGTATCCTTGGTATCTTTTACTTCAGCCTGTCCGCAGGCTGCAAGGCTAAACGTTAATCCAATTACTGCAAATAAACATATCTTCTTCATAAATTTCACTCCTGCTACCAATTATAAGGCCCTTTTAGAAGAATACAACCTAAAAAACCGCATGGAAAAGTTGTTCAGCTTACTCCTTCAAGATTTCTTAAAGACTATAACAAAAATATGCATATAGTGTGCAGAAAACACAGCCAGAAAGACATTCCTATAAATACCTAAGATTTTTTCTTAATGCAAGGTTTCTTCATATTTTTTTTGTAAAGTAAGTTTAAGGATATTACCAGATGAGGAGCAGCTGAAATGAAAAAGATAATGTTTATTATGAAGATGCTTAACTTTTTAAGATATACTCAATGGATTTAAGCATGGCAAAGACGATTATAAAACTAAACCCTTTAATGATAGGGAGATTTTGGAAATAGTAAATGCTCTGTTAAGAAGATCTTCGGCTCATAAACAGATCGGGCTTTCTGTTCCTGGATTAATATGGGATGAAAGGGGGAAGATTCCTTGTATATTAAAAAATTATCCAAAAATGGCCAAATCTTACTGCCTGCAGCCCTTAAGAAAAATTTGGGTGTAACGGATGGGGAATTTGTATATATATTTCACGAAGCTCGCCAGCTTGTGATAAGCAGACACCATGAAGATGATCATTTAAATAAGGTGATTTTTAGGAACGGGAGGTTCTCTATCCCTATGGAACTGAGAAACATGCTAAAGATCTCCGCAGCCTCCCAATTAAGGTTAGAAGCTCATTCAGAAAAAGGCTCTATCTCAATTACAAATTTAGATAATATGGAAGATCATGACCAATTTAGTTATCCTTAAACACTATTAAACTATTTATGCCAATTTCAATTATTGTATTAAGGGAGCCATCCAGCTCCCTTAGTGAAATATTAATAATAAAGTAAAACTTAACTTTTTAATGAGCTATTATAGTAGGAATTTTTACAATTATTTTTTGCATGGTATTGTCATCCGCCAAAAGTGAAATTATTATCACAGTCCAACTCTTCAGGCCATACATTTAGTATCATTTCCCCATCCTGCTTAACCTCTCAATCGTTCTTGCCAGTAATGCCGTTCGCTTCGGAAACGTTTTCAAATCGATATACTCATCTGTCTCACTATGGGAAAATTCTCCGAGCGGCCCCATGCCATCCACAGTTGGGACTCCTTCAGTGGATGTATACGCTGCATCCGAACCTCCGCCGGTGCTGACTTCCCTTATAGACATTCCAAGTTCTTCCCCTGCAGCCTTTATTTCCTCAATCAATTTGTCCGTTCCCGCCACTTTTTCCATTGGCGGTCTTCCAATTTTACCTGATAAGCTGGTTTCTGTTCCCTGCACTTCCTCCTCCTCTGCAATTTCTGTGATTTTTGCCGTAATCTCCTTTGCCTGTTCCATGTTCTTGACTCGAACATCCACTTGCGCTTCTGCATCTGGAGCGACGGTATTAGACGAGATGCCGCCGTCAATTAAGCCCACATTGACCGATAAGCCTCTCTCGTAATCATTTAAATCATGAAGTTTCACTACTTTATGTGCCAGTTCATCAATGGCGCTTCGTCCTCTTTCGGGTTCAACCCCTGCATGGGCACTTTTTCCTTTAACATCAAAGATAAATCTGCCAATTCCCTTTCTTTCTGTGACTATGCCGTCATCTGGCCTTCCGGATTCAACGACAAGTGAGAATTTTTTACCTATCGACGCCTCTTTTATAATGGCTTTTGATTTTCGTGATCCGATTTCTTCATCACTATTAAAAATCAGGTGTACATTTTTATATGCGTCCGAGCCTGTTTCCTTAAGAAGTTTCAATGCGTACAACACGGATACATGGCTTGCCTTTTCATCACTCACTCCAGGTCCATAGGCTTTATCCCCGATCATTTTGAATGGGCGCTTTTCCGCTTCTCCTTCTGGAAATACAGTATCCATATGGGCAATAATGATGATTTTAGGATCGCTATCCTTTTCGGCTTTTATCTCAAGATGGTTTCCATACTCTGATTCACGATGAACAAGAACATCCATTTCCAAATCCTCAAATTCCTTTCTCAAAACAGTGCCAACCTTGTCCACTCCTTCTTTATGATAAGAGCCGCTGTCTATATTAACGAGTTCCTCGAGCAAGTTCATCATTTCCGGCATTTTATCTTCTAAATAGGCTTCATATTGATTCAATGAAATCACTCCTTTGTAAATAATCAGGGTTACGCTTCGTTAATTCCAATGGCTGATCCTGGCCTGCTTGAATCAGCAGCTCCATGCAGCATGCCAGTTTTGGGATCCATCAGGATTGCCTGGACATTCCCAATTGGCCTGTCTGTATCATCAAACTGAAATCCCATTTTGCGGAGCTTGTCAATTTCACCTTGGCCAATGCCTTGTTCGGTCCAGACATCAGGTCCTACACTGTTATAAATCCTTGGTTCTTCGATTGCATCTTTTACATCCATTTCAAAGTCGAGTATATGGCTGATAACCTGCGAAACTGAAGAAACAATGGTTGGGCCGCCAGGAGAGCCCAGCGTTAAAACAGGCACCCCATCTTTGAATACTATTCCAGGTACTTTTGCGCTGACCGGCTGTTTATTTGGTGCCACGCTATTAATATGATCCGGTTCAGGTGTAAAATCGGTCAAATCATTGTTAAGCAAAAATCCGTAACCTGGTACCATGATGCCTGAACCCATAATATGCTCATTCGAAGACGTGCAGGCTGCAATGTTTCCCCATTTGTCCGCAACGGTAAAATGCGTAGTATCTTTTCCTGTTTGATATACTTTTACTTCGCCCCTGGGACGATCGCTGCCCTGGAACTTCCAGGGGTTGCCGCAGTCAATTTCCGGATTTCTCGATTTCCAGTCAATCATTCCCCGCCGTTCTTCTAAATACTCTTTCTGAAGCAGACCTTCAACCGGAATTTCAGAAAAATGAGGATCTCCCATATAAGCCAGCTTATCAGTGAATGCTAATCTCATTGCCTCTGAGAATAAATAATACTTTTCCCAGGAAGATACTCCATACTTGTTAAGCTCAAACCCTTCCAAAATCCCTAAAATCTGCAGCAGTGAAATTCCCCCGCCATTAGGTGGTCCTGGAACGGCAATTTCATAGTCTCTGTAGGTTCCCATCACCGGTTCTTCTATCGGAGCCCGATAGTTCTGGAGATCCTCATTCGTCATAATACCGCCCTGCTCTTTAAGAGTCTTGATGATGGCATCTGCAATTTCACCTTCATAAATCGCTTGTATCCCATTCTTTTGCAGTATTCTAAGAGTCTTTGCCAGGTCTTTGTTTTGTACCCAGTCTCCCTGCACTAACGGAACACCTCCCGGCATAAAAAACCGCTTTGCTTCTTTCCCCATCCTGATATGAAGAATTTCGATGACTTCGTCCCATTGCCAGTTAACCCTAAAGCCTTCTTCAGCCAATTTAACGGCAGGCTCAATCAGGTCCTCCATCGGCTTTGTCCCAAACCTTTTATGCCCCTCATCCATAGCCTTCATGATACCGGGAATGCCTGCTGACTTGGCATCAATGGTCTGCTGAAAGTAAGGAGTAATCTCTCCCTGTTTATTTAAGAACTGATCTTTATCTGCCCCTGAAGGTGTTTGTGAATGGCCATTAATCACCTTGGTCTTTTTTGTTTTCTGATCATAATACACGACATATCCGCTTGCTCCTATGCCAGTGTTAAACACTTCAACTACACTAAGAGCAAATTGAATGGCAACAAGGGCATCCATGGCGTTGCCGCCATTCCGTAAGATTGCGGCACCGGCTTCAGTTGCTTCATGGACTGCAGAAGCAGCCATTCCATGAGTGCCAGTCGCCTTCTGCCTCTTGTCCTCAGTGTCATTTTCCATGTGTCTGGTATCTACCTTATCCATTGAATCCCTCCTATAGGTTCCCCTATAATTACTAGATTCTATATTTAGTATTAAGAGCTTTTAATTTCTTGTACCCGGCTGAAAATAGCTGAAACATACAAAAAAAGGCACCGGACCTTGAGTCATTTTTTGATGACTAAAGATCCGGGTACCTGTTAATAATAAATCTTTTACAGAAATTAGAATTTAAAAGCTGGAGCAGCTGCTCCCAGTTTTAAATACGAATTTGACGGAAGGTTTTCCATGGAAAATTTTTTTAATAAGGAGCCTATATTCAATCACCGGGTGAATTCTCAGGAATCAATATCTGACCGGCTTTTCCAACCTTAAGCAGTGTCTGCATAATGGCCATCGACAAGCTTCCCGCCTGGTAAGGCTTTATCAGGTATTCATGAGCTCCCAGTGACAGGCCTTTCTCTTTTTCATCCAGTGCAGTTGAAATAATGATCGGAATGTGACTTAACACTTCATTTCGTTTTAATATCTTCATGATACTCCATCCATCAAGCCCCTCATCAAGCATGATATCCAAAACAATCGCATCAGGCAGGTGATTTTCCAAATACTCCAGGACAGCCCTTCCATTATTGAAATGCTTCGCATGCAAATTGTTTTCCGTAAGCTCCTGAATAAACAGTTCTGCCAGGCTTTGATCGTCTTCAATAACCAGCACTTCATAGCGTGTGCCGCTTTGATGGATATTCTCATCCAATCCATGGGAAGGCTTATAGACAGCTGGAATGGACACTATGAAGGTGCTTCCTTTCCCGTATTTTGTATTGACACTTATATTTCCATCATGAGCCTTTACTATTTCCTGTACATTGGACAGCCCAAGCCCCGTTCCGCCAATTCGGCGACGATCTGAATTGTCCACTCTGTAAAATTTGTTAAAGATATCCGCAGCTGCATTTTCCGGGATTCCCAATCCATGATCTTCCACTTCTATATGAAGCAGGCTGTTTTCTTCAAATAACCTTATATTGACGGGACCTCCGGATGGAGAATACTTGATGGCATTGCTTATCAAATTGGAAAATACCTGTTCGATTTTGCAGGAATCACCAAGAATGACATCATTTCCACTAAATGGTTCTAATGAAATAGTGTGAACATCCGTCTGCACCTGCTGATTATCCATTACTTTCTCAATAATAGGAATAAGCTCAATATATTTTTTTTCATATGTTTGTTTACCGGATTCCATCCGCTGGACATCAAGAAAATCGTTGATTAGAGACGTAAGCCTCTTCGCCTCATTTAATATTGTCATCAAATATTTCTTCTGCTTTTCCGCCTTGAGTTCCCTGTTAAGCATCAGCTCCGAGAAACCTAAAATGCTGGCAAGCGGTGTTCTCAATTCATGGCTGACGGTGCTGACAAACTCCGATTTCATTTCATCCACTTTAAATTCTTTTGTAATATCCCTGTGGACCAATACAGTTCCAACACACTCATTATTCTGATAAAGATCTTCACAGTACATCTGGCAGACATGCCCTCTATCCTTCGTTTTGTATACAAACGTTTCCCCGCTGGATGTTTTACCATTAAAGGCCCGCCAGATGAATTCGGTAAAACCATCTTCATCCTCTACCTGCTGTTTTAGAAGTACGCTCCATTTATCCCAAGTCAGTCCAACAATCCCTTCAAACCCTCCCTCACAGTGGAACATTTCGCAAAGCTGTTTGTTGACCTGCAGGATGCAGCCGTCCCTGTCAACATACTGAAGACCTTCCTTTACAGTGTTGAGAATATCCTGGTTCAATTTTCTATTAGCTTCAGAGTTTTCATAAGAACTGATTTTATCGAGCGACAGCCCAATCTGTTTTGATAGTGCCGAATATTCATCCATATGCGACTGTGCAAAAGGAAACCCGTACCTGGTGAACACCATGACAGCCGTAACCTCTTGATTTGAAGAAATAACCGGCAAATAAAGGTCATAGCCAAAAATGGTTCTTACATGGTAGCCCTTCTCTTCTTGAAGCAATTGTCGCTTAACAGCAAAACCTTCTTTTGTTTGTTTCAGCCTCTCAATTAATCCGCTTCTAAAATGATTCTTGAACTGTTCTACTCCAGAAGATGAAATGCCAAATGAAGCAGATTCATCATTTTCAAGCATCACAATGATCCCGCAGTCCGCTTCAATGACATTGGACATATTCATTACAATACTTTCCAGTACTTCCTGTTTTTTTAGTGAATTGGAGATGCCATTAATCAATTCATTCCGGCGCTCAAGTTTTCTTTCATTTGATTGCATGGTTCCAAGAGCATTTTCCAATTCCACCCTCTGGGCTTGAAGCTCATCCTGCTGGGCAAGCAGCTCCTCATTTTGCGCAAGCAAATCCTGCTCCTTTTCCTGCAGGATCACCACCATTTTTTGAAAGGCAACAGACAGGACTGCTAATTCATCCATACGATCCTGCCCTACATTCAGTTCCGCCTTTCCTCCCCTGGCAATTTCTTCAGCAGCATTGGCAAACTGAGTAAGCGGCTGTCCTACCTGCTTGAACATTATCCGGATCATCCGAAACAGAATGACCAGAATGACAACAAGAAAAAGAAAGAAACCTGTTTGTATATAGGATTGTTTTTGGATTAAATCCTGAACCCTGCCGTTCAGCTCATCATTCAAATTTTGCAGATAAACCTGAATATCATCCTGAAAGGAATTAATCCTTGCAGTAGCACCGGAATCTGCCATTTTAATGATTTCGTCCATACGGCCTGCTTCAAAATATTCAATGGACACGGGAAGTCTTTCAATGAAATAATAATCCGCAAATTCATCCATTTCCTTCCCAAAGGCTTTGTCCTCATTGGTTGAAGCAAGGCCATTGTATTCACTGATAAGTTTTCTGATCTGTGGCCTTAAGGCAGCAGCCTGGTTTTTTAATTCAGGATTCCCAAAGGCGAAGTAGCCTCTGACATCAAAAAAGACGAGATTGAAGTTATGATCAATTTGCTGAACAATTTCTTCTTTTTTTATAAGCTTTTCGCGTTCTTTGTAATATGAACTGTTTATTTGCTCTTGCAGCAAAATTAAAATACTGGTTCCCGCCAGAAAGAGAAGGACGAATACTCCCATAAGCGCAACAATCTGCCTGGTCAGGCTCTTTTTTATAAAATGATTAAGCTTCATCTGCTATTTTTCCAACCTTCTCAAATAATTGAAGAGGGCTGAATGGTTTAACCATGAAATAATCGGCCCCTGCCTTTAAAACCTCTTCCTGTTCATGTTGCTGGCTTTTGGCAGATAACATTAATATTTTCACTTCTTTGTTAAGAGCCTGCTCACCCCGGATTTTCCTGATGACATCAAGACCGGTAAGTCCAGGCATCATATAATCCAGAATGACCAAATCAAACTGCTTTTTTTCAAGCAGCTTCAGGGCTTCTTCTCCATCTTCAGCTTCATCGACTTCAAAGTCCCCATCTTCCAGCGTGTCAGCAATAAGCATGCGCAGAATTTCTTCATCCTCAGCAATCAATATCTTTTTCATTTACTTCTCTCCCAACTCTGCGGAGTCAAATAATTTTTTCATAATATGATAGGACTTTTTAAGCCTTTCATGGTAATCTGGCTCCTCCCACTGTTCCCAGGAATAATAGGCAGAATCTTTTCCATGGAGCACTCCATCTTGCATCTTTGGAAAAGAATCCAAGATACCTGCTCTGTCCTCCGACACGGCACTAATTCTTAACCCCTCAATTGTCTGGCTGCCTGCGAGCCCTTCTCTCCATAGATCCCCAGCTATCTCTTTCTGGCTTGGATCCTTTATATTAAGCAATGCCCACGGAAGTCTGATCTCCATTACTTTTTTACTCCTGCTAATACTTATATCGGTTAATGAATTGAAGTTTTCATGAGCAGGATTTGCATTCCCAAACTGTAAATTGCCTGTCTCATAGGATTTGAACGGTTTCGTTTCCCCAGTGGATGGAATAGTTAATTCCTTATTCAGTGCTAACCTGATAGGGTGGAAGACTCCATTATCCTTTTTATTGGCATAGCTTTCATTCGGAATCATATTCAGCATATGGCTATAATGATAATAAAAAGTATCATAATAGCTATCTATTAAAAGTCTGGATTTATCCTGTCCGTCTATTTCTGCCATAAAGTCAACTCCGAAGTCCGTTTTGACCTTTCCTGTCAGAACCGGGATCGAAGTCTGTCCCTGCTCTGCAATGGTATCGATCAGTAAACGTGTGGTCTCATTCTCCAGGTCAATAGGATGGTTATAATCCAGCCGGATATATAAGTGTTCCTCATCAGAACGAACATACATATCCTTCAAGTAAGAATTCTTGCGGTCAGAACTGTAGACAGGTTTCTCGTTCAGCTTTATCCAATCACCTGTAATGCCATCCACATATATTCCAGCTTCATTTTTACCTGGTTCAAAGCTCAGCAGGCCGAAATGCTGTTCATTTGTTTGCCTGTTGGACCAGTATGGACGCCTGTCAGGATTATCATAATCCATCGTATTCCAGGTTCGCTTAAACCATTCATCCTGCCAGGAAAACACGAGACCGCCGGCATAACCTTCAGAAACAATGGACTCAAACAGCCGGCTGTTTATTTTTCCCTGCTCCTCCTCGGAGTGAAATCCCTGATTCATGTCCCCAACGTTCTCATGGGTCATCCCCCTGGACGAAGGGACTCCGAATTCCGCTACCATTACTGGCATCTCGTGGACAGCGATTAAATCATGAAGATAGCCTGCATAATTATTCTTTTCCCCTTTTGAATCGATGTAATTGACATACTTCTCTTCATAGTTAAGGAAATCAGGGTAATATGGATAAACATGATAAGAGGCAAAAAGGCCAGCGTGAAACCTATCTGTCCTCTTTATATGATTAGGATTTACAGAAACCATATCTTCCTTAACCGACGGCTCTGAAGGATGTTCCAGAAGATCGGTCGTTACCCAGTTGGTAAAACTCATTGAATGCTGCCATTCGTAGCTCGCGGTTTCATAATTTACGGCATAGTCCATCATTTCAGCAAGCCAGATTTCAAACGGACTGGCATCAGCTGTCTGGAAATACTCACCGGAGAATTGCTGAAGTCCCTTATGTTTATCATTCGTGCCTTTGACCGCTTCAGGATCCCACTCAATACCAACCATAAAGCCAAGCACATATGGTGAGATATCAAATGTATATTCGCCTGAAGCATGCCCCGGCCTCTCCTCAATGACGGCATTTCCATGAATAATATCAATCATTTTCTGCATTTCATTTTTAAAATCTTTAGTTACAGCATCTGAGAAAGCATCCTGCTCCTTAACGAGTGTTTCTTCATTGACCCAGACACCATGGAACAGAAATAATGGCTTTTCAGCAATCTGATTATATTTATGAAATGCTTCATAAAATGCCGGCGGATGCAAAGTATAGATCCTGATGGCATTGGCATTCATATCGCCTATTGCTTTAAACCAGCGGAAATACTCAGCTTCAGTAATTCCTGTTTCTCCCGGGAAATGGCCAGGGTTGGCTATTCCCATATTGACCCCTTTTATTAGCAGATCCTCCCAGGTGCCATTTTTCAGTATTTGAATATAATCTTCACTTGTTTGGCTATTGAATTGTATACCATTGGTCTCATCTATTTCCGTGGTGAATTTGCTATTCGCCAGCTGCGGCTTTACCTGCAGCACCTTTTTCATCATTGGGACGTACGCTTCCCAGTAAAAAGAATCATTGGCACTAAAATGTTCTTTCCACTTGGCAAGTCCTCTCGTCTGATAAATAGTTGGAACTTCTGCTTCATCTGCATAATCGCCTGCAAAATAATAGGAAGAATAGGCAGCGTTGCTGTGCTGAATAACAGCTGGGAAGGTTTCAGGGATTCCGGCATTCTGCAGCTTGCTTTTTCCTGTCTTAGTAAGAGGCAATGAATACTCAGCCAGTACTTCATCCGCATTTCTGGCCTCGATCACATCAAACCAATACCGATAGGGCGCTCCCACCTTCATTCCGAAGAAATCCTCGCCCTTATCAGTAAGGCGGAACTCAACCCCTTTACCTTCCATTTCACTCTCTTCGACAACCACAACGTAATCATTCGAGTTCACAAATACGAGACCGGGACCCTTAAGACCCCAATTTCCGTCTCTATAGTGTTCCTTTACCCAGATAGGAACCTCATTGCCAGATAGGTCAGAGAAATACCTCCCAATCCACCCGCTCCAGCTGATATTCAATAAATTGGTCAATCGGTGCCGGGCCTCATCTGATGAAGGACTTGCAAACGTATTGAATTCGGCAATGAGTGTTTTCCCTTTGGAGGAAACTAACGTTTCCTCCAGCTCGATAACTTCCTCCTCTTGCAGCCCGCCATATAGATTAGAAGACCGTTCTCCCAATGGATTGCTTCCATAGAATTCTTCCTCATAAACCCCATACGAATCTGCGAGGTAAAGAACCTGATATTTTTCAAGATTGTACGGTAATGGCTTAATAGTATATTCATTTTTCATTCCTGGTTTAAAGCCGCTATAATCAGCCTCAATACTGTATCGATCCCCATCTGATTTGATATATTTTTCATTATTTAAAATCCATATAAGTCCCTTATGCTCCCGATAAGAGTCATCCGGCACTGTTTTGTCCAAAATAAACACATTCAGTTTTTGATCCTGCTTTATCCACCATGACCAGAAAGGACTGGAAACAACGGTCAGCACGGCAAGAACAAACAGAAAAACGGCTGTTTGCCCTTTGGTAAATTGTCTCATCCGGAAACACCTTTTCTTTTCATTTCTCCCCAGCTTGTATCGCCTTTGACCAGCTGCCATATTCCTTCACATCTCCAAAAAACCGTCAAAGGCCGGTACCATAACGTTTCAGTCAATGAATAGAAAAACAGTTTGATTAAATCAGAGATTTTTGGAAATTTCCTTAAGCTCCATTCCTCAAGCAAAACGGCGGCCATGGAGAAAAGTGAACCATATAAACACGATAGCAGAAAAATCAGGATGGCAAACTCAAGATAGATACCTCCCAAAAATAGGGAAATAACCACATAAATGTATCCCAATAATTCAACTATCGGGCCCAAAAACTCTACGATCCAAAAGTAGGGAAAGGAAATAAACCCTATAAGGCCGTATCTTGGATTAAAGGTCATCTTCCTGTGTGTCCACAGACTTTCAAATAATCCGCGATGCCACCTTCGCCTTTGCCTTCTTAGGTAGGTCGGGCTTTCCGGAACTTCTGTCCAGCAAACAGGGTCAGGGACGTAGACGATTTTTTTCTTTTGCTTTTTATCTCTGATAAGTCTATGGAGCCTTACTACCAGCTCCATATCCTCGCCAACTGTATTGGTTTTATAGCCTCCCGCATCAATGACCCATTGCTTGGAAAAAACACCGAAGGCTCCAGAGACAATCAGAAGTAAATTATGCCGGCTTAATCCAATCCTGCCCATTAAAAAGGCCCTTAAATATTCGATTATTTGCATGATGACTAAAGGCTCCCTGGCTAAGCCAACCTTTAAAATATTGCCGTCCTGTATTTCACAGCCATTCGCAATGCGGATGCTTCCGCTAGAAGCAATCACTTCCCCATCAGAATCCAATATAGGCTTCATTACCTTTAAGAAAGCATCCCTTTCCAGTACAGAATCTCCATCCAATGAACAGAAATAAGGAAAATGGGAAAAGTTAATTCCTGCGTTCAGCGCATCAGCTTTTCCTCCATTCTCTTTGTCTATTAAAAATAGATTTGGAAGAGAAGCGGACTGGTAAACTTTTTTAACAGCCTTTGTTTCAACCTGCTTCCTGACGGCTGGGTTAATTTCCTTCATTTGATAATGTGTAATCATTTTTTCAATGGTGTCATCTTTTGAACCGTCATTGACAACGATAATCTCAAAAGAAGGATAATCTATACTCAGAAGGGATCGTACACTGGCAACAATGCCTGCTTCTTCGTTATATGCTGGTACAATGATGGAAACCGGTTTTGCGAAGGATTCATTCATATACTCGTCAAATGTCTGGTTTCGGTTCAGCAAATATTCCTTCCTTAGCTGAAAAACTGAGATTACTAAAATAATTGAATAGAAACTAATGACCAGCACCATAAAGACTGCTATAAATGCAGCAAATCCGACCAATATATTTCCCCACATAAAAGCCATAATCAACCAAATTCTCCTTTGTTCATCCATTCCCAGGCCATGTCCCTTGCATACGAATCATCCGAGGTATCCAGTACAATCTGCAATTCTTCTTTTCCGCGAGGGAACATCATAATGCATTGCCCAGCCTGAGATCTCACCCACCAGGAACGATCATGGAGAAGGTCGAGTAAATGTGGCATGAGTTCAGGTTCCTTTAATGAACCGAAGAGCTTCGCAGCCATCATCCTTTCCTTCCAATCCTCGGAATGACGCAAGTCCAGATAGGGTGATATATCCTTAACCATCCCTAGTGAAGAAAGTG
This sequence comes from Cytobacillus firmus, assembly GCF_023657595.1. Lineage (NCBI taxonomy): Bacteria > Bacillati > Bacillota > Bacilli > Caryophanales > Bacillaceae > Cytobacillus > Cytobacillus firmus. The sequence continues at coordinate 2,737,676 of NZ_CP098323.1, forward strand.
CCTTTACTGCTCTTAAACGAGTCTCCCCATCATAGCTGGCATAGACTGACTCAATGAAATGTAAATATCTTAATTCTTTTCTAATTCCAGCAGAATCTATTATGGCGTATTTCAATGGGTTTGCAGCATTATGGAAATCTGTAATTAAACGACTGAACAAGTTTTCATTCAGCCGGAGGATAATATTCCTTAATTCACCGTCCGATAGATTTTCACTATTATACAGAAGAAGATCAGGAATTCCTTCGAATTGAAATGCCGCGAGTATTCTCAAGGATTGTACCCTTTCATCATGTGATATTTTCTCTTTTATAGCTGATTCCAAAACTTGAGGCTGTAACTCAATGAAATGCAGATCTTCGATAGTGTAGAGTGCGTTCATTCTAGTACTCCACCTTCTGCTCTTCAACTGTCTCTGAAAGTAATTTCTCAGATTCCTGTCAGCAAACTCCCTGAGTTTTCCCGTTTCCTCTTCTCCTGTTAAATTGGCTGCGAACTTAGACAAAATCTCTTCTGCAGCCTTCTTTTTTATATCATTATCCAAATGAAGTTGCCGGCTTATTTCTCCTTCTGAGATAAATTCGAAGATCAGCGGGCTAAGGGTTTCAATGCATTCATTAATTTTTCTGCGCTCTCGATCTTCCAGCCATTTTCTTATGACAAGGTACAACAGAATGAGAAGCAGTAATCCAGAAATGACAGCAGCTAATAGACCGAGGAAGAATATTTCATTCTTCAGCATTTAGATCAGCCTCTTAATTAAACGCTGAATTCTAGCTTCCAGTTCTGTAAGACTAAATGGCTTTGTCACGTAATCTTCAGCTCCGAGTTTCAGTGCACGTGCTATATCCTGCTCACTTTTTCGCCCTGTCAGCATAAGAACATGAATGTCCTTGGCTCTCTTCGACTTTTTCATTTCCTGCATAACCTCAAGACCATCCATTACAGGCATTATCCCATCAAGAACCAGAAAATGGGGCCCCTTTTCTTCTATACGATTTGAATGCAGAAATTTTCGCCCGTCTTCAAATGCCTGGATATCCAAGTCTGCATGATCGAACTCCATATTGCTGAGAACCTTAGTGAGCATCATTCTAATAATCGAGTCATCGTCAATAACGGAGACATAAAGCTTTTTCTTATGCTTTGCAATAGGATCGGCTTTACCTATTTCCACTCTTGCTCTTCCCTTTTGTTTGGCTTCATATAAAGCCTGGTCAGCAGCCCTTACAATCGTTTCTTTCTCTATCCCCGGCTGATCGACCATAAAAACTCCTGCAGAAAAAGTAACGCTAAATGAATTGCCGCACTGTTCAAACCTCTTTTCCGAAAACCCTTGTAAAATCTTTTCAAGGGCTATTTTGCTCTCTGAATCTGTAGCGCCAGAGAATAAAACGACAAATTCCTCGCCGCCATATCGGAACACATAATCTGTTTGCCGGATATTTTCTTTTAAGTATTTTGCAAATTCAGCAAGGACTAGATCACCTGCCGGATGGCCATATGTATCATTAATATTTTTGAAAAAATCAAGATCAAGTATAGCCAGTGAAAAGGTCCGATGATTTCTGGACAATTCATTCATAAATACTGCTAAACTGTCTTCAAAAAACCTTCTATTATATACTCGGGTTAATTCATCTAGCATTGCAGATTGATCAAATAATTTCTTATTTGCTAAGTGCCTGTCTATCTTTAATAGAAATTCCTCTATGTCAATCGGCTTGGAGATGAAATCATCTGCACCCATTTTATAGGAGTTTAATCTGGTTTCCCGATCATTGCTTACACTGATCATAATCTTTGGAACATACTTATTTCGAGTATGTTTCTGTAAACTTTCCAAAAACTTAAAACCACTTTCCCCTTCCAAATTAATATCTACTATTAAACAATCTGGGCGATGGTCATAATACTGCTCTGCTGCAACCTCCAGCTCAGTACTGGCAATAACCATCCAGCCCCTGCTTTCGAGTGCATCTTTCAGAAGAATCAGCATGGAAATATCATCATCAATCAGCTGAACAAGAGGGGCATTTTCCACCCTTATCGGAGCCTGCTGCTTTAAAGAGCTTTCGAAATGCTCATACTCATAGCTCATCTCAATTAAATCGAAAAGATAATTTCGCAAAGCCTCCTTATCCCAATCCTCTTTTTCATCCATATCTTCAATATCCAAGATCAGATTATCGGCCAGCTGATGGAGCCCGGTGAGCTGCAGGGTTCCAGCAGTGCCCTTTATGGAATGCAGGAACCTGTATACCTCTTCTTTTTTTATATTCTCAGACAGATTATTTTCAAACCAGTCTGTAATCTGCGTTTTTATTTTCTCAAATAATAGAACTTTATATTTTTTCAGCTCCATTACGTACACCTCGTTTAAAAAAGTAGCAATTGGTCAAAAGTACTTTTTCTATTTTTAAATAAGACTATTAAACCTAAAATAACAAAAATCTTCCATATCATTAGTCTAAAGCATTAGTAATAGGCTTTCAAACCTGGATATGTCCTTCTCTTCCTCATGAACAGCAAGAATAGCATTACTTGTCTAAAAGCCTGTTGAGAAAAATTGGATCCAATATACTATAGAGGATAATGATATTGATTGTAAATAAACTGTTATATTTTTTAATGGCTTTTTTTCCGCTTAAGATACTTATGAATGGCAAGGAAAATTTTTGGTCTCTGCCCAGAGAAAAACCCAATTCCGGCATGAATTGGGTTTTACATTTTTGGAGCACCTGGAGCGTAGTAATACGGCGGCACCTTCAGCCATCCGCGCTTCCTCATGAGTGTTTTTAAAGTAGCTCCGAACATTGTCCATTCTAAAAAGAATTCAGTCCACATATTGCCTGCATCATTACGGACAGAGTCTGCTTGTCCTTTAGCACAGGCAGTGGAACATGTAACTAGCTTAAATGCGACCCCATTGGTAATTTCATCATCTGTCAGCTTAACGCCTAAGGGAATCTCATTTGGAGCTGAATGGGGTTTTGCTGAGGTCACGTCAGGTAAAGGAATTCCTTCTTTTCTCATAAACGTGCTTAATCTCTTGACCTGTGACTCACATATTTTTACTACATCGGTAAGCATTTCTTTCACTTCGTCATCAGAAGTCGTGTTTAAGCCAATTTCTTCGTATCGTATGAATTCCTCCACCAATGCCAAATACGTCCACATGTCCCCAACTTCAACGACATGCAGCGGTGATTTAGGTTCATTGGTATTATCAAACGTAATTCTGAGCATATTAAAAATTGCTTCTAAAGGATTAGGCATCTATTTTACCTCCTATACTGTATAGGTTGTCTACAGTATGAGAAAAAATGCATAGCTTATGTCAGATTCTCAGCCTGAATAGCACAGGAGGACCAGCTTAAGAAGCCTTTCCAAAAATGGATGGATGACTGGAAGCTACACTAGAAAGAATGGGTGATAGGTATGGCATTTGAAAAAGGACTGTCCGAGTCTGAACAGGCATATGAACAATATACGAATATAAGCTCTGTATTCGCGGAGATTGTGAAGGACGAATTTATCACTACGTGGCAATGGTGGGCAGGACTTGCTTTGTTTATCATTCCCTGGCTGATATGGTTTAAGTAAAGAAAAAAAGACAGCACCGGGCGTCTTCTCCTAGCTGGATTATTAGTCATCATATTGTCTCTTATTATCGATTTAGCTGCATTATCTTTGGGACTATGGACATACCCTATGATCATTATTCCACTGGCACCATTTTTATTTTTGCCATATCACTTTTCATTAGCACCAGTCGGGATCATGTTTGCCCTTCAAATAAAGCCTGAAATGAATAGCTTGTTAAAAGGAATACTCTTCTCTGCCATTGGAGCTTTTGGAGGGATGAATTTCTTTAATGCCATCGACTTTTATGATCCAAAAAACTGGTCTACTTTATATGATTTTGTCATCTTTCTCACTCTTTATTACTGCGGGTACTGGATAACCAGAATGGAGAGTTTTCAAGGTCTGGAAAAAGAAACAGGAAAAAAATAAAGACTTTCTTATATATCAGAAAGTCTTTTTTACTATTGGTTCCGGCATGGCTGCTGTATCATCTGCCAATCCCCCAATAGTAGCAAGGCTTCTCGCAATCAGGAATTGAGCAGAGTAGTAAGTGGTCATGATAAGCACATCTGAATAAACAATGTCTGAAACAAACATATTCCATGAAAGGATGGAATCAGAGATTACAAACAAAATGCTTCCCGCAATGGCCAGCCTGTTCCCGGTTAGGATGGCTGATAACGCCATTAAGGAAATGACCAGCATATAAGCCATAACCGGAATCACTAATGCAACATTTCCTGCTCCGGACAAGGAAGCAACCAGCTGGCTGCCAATGATCAAAGAATACAAGCCTATCGGGATGATGGCTGATATGCGGAACTTTGTCATCCGGGACATCTTCAAAAATCCAGTCAAATAAAATAGATGCCCAACAAGAAAAGCACCAAGTCCGGCAACAAACGACACAGCAATGAATCCATCACCAAGCATGCAGAAAAACAGGCCTATAACGATTAAACGCAATGGGGGCCCAGCGCTGGCAGGGAGTTTTTGCCATGCATAAAAAATAATGAGTCCCATAGGAATCAGCTTAAAGGTAACTTTGATTGCCAGTGGCTCAGAAGGAACAATGAAAATATACAGTATCGCCATCAATCCAATTAAAATTGGAACCAGCCGGTTATTCAAAATTATTCAACCTCCTTGTGCGCGTATTAAACCCGTTCCAGTTTTTTAAAAGGCTTTGGCGGTAATTCAACTCGGATTTCATCGCCCGGCTTCACTTCCCCGCTCTCCAAAACAATTCCCATTATGCCTGCCTTTCTAATGAGATTCCCATTTTCATCCTTCTCTATCACTGCATTTAAAAGCCCAGGCTGAAATTGATCGATCTGAGCACAGGGATTTCGCAGTCCTGTTATCTTGATCATAGCGGAATGACCCAGAAACAAGATTGAGTTTACGGGCAATTCAAGAAGATTGATTCCGGCTGTTGTAATATTCTCACCCATTTGTCCAGGTTCAATATGAAAACGGTCTCCCAACTCTTCAAATAGCTCTTGCTGGATTAAATGAACCTGTCTCAGGTTGGGCTGATCAGGGTTTTGTGCGACTCTGGATCGATGCTTTACCGTAGAGCCAGAGTGAGCATCCCCTTGCACCCCCAATCCCTCCACCAATTTTATGATATCTTTCCTTTCTTTGCTGAACGTATGCTTCTTGCTTAAACTAACAGCGATGACTGTTCCTGCTATTGGCCATTCCAGCTTGTCATTCTGCATTCTATCACGCAGCCTTCCTAATTTATTTCCCTCTGTTTGTTCCATATTCAACAAAGCCGGAAATATTCCTTCTGAACAAGGTCATATAAAAAGCTGCCAATTGGCAGCGTTGATTAATAATATGGTGTTATTTCCAGCTGACTCATGATAGAACTTAACTTACATATCGTTTATAGTTTGATTACCCTTTATTCGATCCAATTTTTTAATAAACCCAACAAACCCTCTTATCGTGAATAAAGTGAAATTCACACTCCCAAAAGTGTGGAAAATGGACCAGTTCCTCCACTTGAACAGTCTTGTGTTTTTCTCAAAGTACCATTGAGCGATACTCATTGGGACACTGAATATCAAGCTTTTGAGAAAGATATCTCTTAAATTGTCATTGTATGAAATCTTAACCCAAATCACACTTAAAAGCGGGAAAAACAAAATATCATAAATCAGGTTGGTTTTAAAAATCCTCGAAAAAGGGCGGACCGGATATTCTACTCTTTTCGTTCCAACAACATAGGCATCAATCAGAGTAGCCAGAACGCCTTTCGAGAAAAAAATAACTAAAGTCTCCCTCATTTTTTTTCCTCTAAACAAAAATGGAACAGAACAAATGCACAATCCGAGAAGCAGGTTTAATAATTTTTTCTCCATATATGATCAGCCTTTCCTATTACAGATATTACTAAATTCACCCACTTTGAATTTATTTATTCCTAAGCATTGCACCTGAACTTCTTATAAAAAAGGCTGCCAATTGGCAGCCGGAATAATAATCATATAGAAATTATTCATTTTAATGATGGTGATGATGTTCATAGCCATGTTCTTCCGCATACTTACGGAATTTTTCCAGGTCCTGCATGCCTGTTGAAGTGCCATCAAGGGCCTGTTTCATTCGCTCTAGCAGGACGGTTCTCAGCCTTGGATGATACCCGAAGTATTCTGCAATATCTATGGATATATGAGAATAAGTTTCTTTAAACTGTTCGGCCATTTTGTTCATTCTTTCCATTAAAATGCCGGTAAATAAGAAATAAGGCAGCATGATGATTCGTTTGGCGCCCAGTTTAATGCAGCGGTCCATCCCATCCTTGACCGTTGGGGTTGTGACCCCCATGAAGGCACATTCAACGGATGATACATTTAACTTTTCCCACAGCAATCTGCTTATCTTATAAAAATCTGCATTGGCATAGGGATCGCTTCCGCCTCGTCCGATTAATAAAATAGCTGTATCTTCATGCGTTTGATTTACATCAAAACCGGTTTCAGCAAGTCTTGTTTTTAATATTTCAAGAACTTCCTCATGAACTCCTATCGTCTGGCCATAGGTAAACTGAATATCAGGGAAGTGCTCTTTGGCATGTTCAATTTCTGCCGGTATGTGCAGTTTGGAGTGTCCGGCATGTAATAAGATGATGGGAATGACATGGATTTCATCTGCCCCTTTTTCAGCACAAAGCTGAATGCCATCTTCAATATTGGGGGATGCAAATTCTAAGAAGCAGGTTTCTACCAGAAGGGCCGGGTCAATGTCGTTTCTCATTTGATCGATGAATCGGCGGACTTCGTTATTCCCTGCCTCCATCCTGCTGCCATGGCCGACAAATAAGACAGCTTTTTTCATTGGCCCTTTTCCTTTTTTGTATTTATCAATTCCTTTAATGCGTTTTTCATTGCGTTTGCGTTCGCCGTGTTCCATTGAATAGATGATGGACTCTTCTTTCACTGCTTCATGAACGATGCTGCGGGCTGTTTCTTCCTGCTGGACTGAATACCAGGTTCCCTTTGGGTAATCAATGACGACGCATTTGTCTTTGCAGCGGCCGTTGCAGCGTGTACGGGATGTGTGAATATGCTCGTCTAAACGGTTTTTCCGGATTTCATCGCGTATTTGCGTTGTGACTTCTTCTGCGCCTGCACTCATGCAGGTTGCGCCGTTGCATATTAGCAGGTGGCGCTGCATTTGTGTTAGGTTCCAGGTTGTCATTGGGTGACCTCCCTCTATTAATTTTGATACTCTATCTTGAAATCTTGTTTAGGCTTAGTATAAAGCCCGTTGCTTTCCGCTGCGGGCACTTGCTTTCCGTGGGGCGTGCGGTGAGCCTCCTCGGCTTCGCCTGTGGGGTCTCACCTGTCCCGCTGCTCCCACTGGAGTCAAGTGCCCTCCGCTCCAATCAACTCAGCAGTTATTTTAAATAACCGTTCAAAAGCAACAAGTTTCTCATAAACACCCAAATGTTAAAAAGCCTCCGGATAAAAACCCTTGGCCAAAACTTCAAGCGCTTCCCCAACACGAACCCCTTCAGAAGCTGCTGACAGAGGCAGGATGACAAAGTGTTCGTTTTTCACAGCAGGTGTCTGGCTTAAGGCTGGGTCCTTTTTTAGGAATTTTATTTTTTGTTCTGCAGTAGTTGATCCATAATCTATTACTACAATGACATCAGGCTGGCGTTCTACTGCATCTTCTTTTGAGACAGTGGCCCAATTGCCTTTGACATCTCCAAAGACATTGTGCCCGCCTGCCATTGTGACAAGTGTATTCATGAAGTTTTGTGTGGCGGTGAATACATCGGTTTCTCCGCTGTCGTAAACCAGGACATCCAGCGGCTCTTTTACTTCCGGCAATTGGGAACTAATGGCGTCAATTTCTTGATTCATTTGTTGAATTAGTTTTTCACCTCGTTCTTCGACCCGGAAAATTTTTGCGATATTTCGGATGTCACTATAGATATCTTCCAGGGTGGGTGCCACTTTAACAGATGAAGATTGTAAGTAGCTGTTAATGCCTAATTCCTTTAGTTCTTCACGTGTTGCAATGTTTTTCTCATTGAAGGCACTGTCCCAGCCGCCATATAGAAAGTCAGCTTCCGCAGAGATGACTTGCTCCTTTGATGGATATTGCTCGGCCAATACTGGTACCTTGTCGTACGCCTTCTGTAATGGCTCATATATCTCGTTATCCAAGAATGCAGTGCCAGCCATGGAATCTTCTAAACCAAGTGCCAGCATGATTTCGGTCACATGCTGATTTAATGATATTGCATGCTTCGGCGCTTCTTCGTATTCATTCACAAAGCCTTCATTTTCAATAACCACTTTCTCCGTCTGCTCCGCTTGCTCACTTTTCACCTTTGCTGTGTTTGCTTTTTCTGCTGAGCATGCGGCTAATAATAATGCTGCCGCTAAAACCAGGAAAACCCAAATTCTGCTGCTTTTCATGTTCATATGTCCCTCAATTCACTTTAATTGTTTGTGTGAAAAAATAGATGAAGTTTTTTGGTAAATGGGTTTTTCGAAACACCTGCCTGCATATGGAAGACTTCCTTCAATGTTTCTTCCGTCAGGACTTGCTCAGGTGTCCCCGACATATAAAGAGCTCCCTCGTTCATGACCAGCAGCTCATCACAATACCCGGCTGCCAGGTTTAAATCATGGAGCGCTGCCACAATCGTGATCGGCAGATCTTTTACTAAATCCATTAATTGATATTGATGTTCAATATCCAGATGATTGGTCGGTTCATCCAGAATTAATATGTTTGCCTGCTGTGCCAGGGCGCGTGCGAGCATCACCCGTTTCTTCTCGCCGCCGGATAATTGGTTAAACATGCGGTTTTCCAGGTGAATCACATTTGCAAGCACCATGCTTTCTTCTGCAATGGCAAAGTCATCCTGATTGTCAGCGGAAAGCCATTTCTTGTAAGGCATCCGCCCCATCATGACCAAGTCCTTTACCGTAAAATCAAAGAGTACCGGAGTTTCCTGACTTACAACAGCTAACTCCTGAGCAAGCTTTTTCTGCGGGATATCGAGAATATCTTTTTCATTTAACGTCACGAAACCGCTCGTTTGTTTTAAATGACGATAAATGATTTTGAGCATTGTCGACTTTCCGCTGCCATTCGGTCCAATGATGCCAATGAATTTTCCCTGTTGCACCGAAAAAGTGATATTGTTTAAGATTTGCTTGTCCGGCACTGAAAAGGACATATTTTTGACCAGGATCATCACTATTCACCGTCCCCAAAAGAATAACGCTTTCGCCTGAGCATCCAGATAAAGAATGGGCTTCCGCAAATGGCGGTAATAATTCCGATTGGCATTTCTTCAGGCGCCAGCACCATACGTGCGGCCATATCCGCCCAAACTAAGAAGATGGCACCGATCAGAGCGCTTATCGGCAGAACCAGTTTGTAATTAGAACCCGCCAGCATCCGCACGATGTGAGGAATAATCAGCCCGACGAAGCCAATGCTTCCGCTGACCGCGACGACCACACCGGTCAGAAGGGATACAAAGAGAATGATAAAGATCCGAAAACGGTCCAGATTCACGCCAAGTGTCGCGGCCGTTTCCTCACCAAGCAATAAAGCATTAAGCTGCCGATAATTCACGAGCAGCAGATTAAAAACAAGCAGCAGTGAAAAAAATGGAATGCCAAGATTGGACCATTTCGCGCCCGCCAGACTGCCGAGCATCCAATGCATGACCGCTTGAATGCCGCCCTGCTGCTTGGACATCATCAGCATAAAATTGGTAATGGCGGATAACACCATCGAAACCGCAATCCCCGCCAATAGCAGGCGAATGACCGACATGCGCCCATTGACGCGTGCTAAAAAAAACACAATCATGACCGCAAAAATGGCCCCTAAAAATGCGGCAAGGGAAATGGCATACTCCCCCAAAACGCTGAATGCACCAAGTAAAATGACAGATGCCGCTCCAACGGATGCTCCGGAAGATACTCCGAGAATGTAAGGATCTGCTATCGAATTTTTCACTAATGCCTGAATGGCTGCCCCGCAAATGGCCAATGCGGCACCTACTATGGCAGCAAGTAAAATACGGGGGAATCGTATATTCCAAATAATAACCTTCTGTGCATTAGTAGCATCTGTATCTATGAATAGACCCAGCTTGGAGAAGAGCACTTCCCAAATAAGGCTTGGGGTAATGTCCACAGATCCCACCATCACGGCAAAAGTCATGGAAGCAAGCAGTCCAGCGGTCAGGGCAGCCATCAGTAATGAAAACCGTCCCCTTGTCATATATGCTTCACAGGCTCCCAGCTGATGATTGCCGCATGGAAAGGATAACGGTACACATACCCGCCATCCTCTTTGGAAATAAATCGTTCCAAGGAAGCTTCCACATGTGCCTGCTCAAACCGGGGAGATAAGATTTTCTTGCTCCCGGCATCAAGTAACTGCTGCCATGTATCATAACGATGCTCCCGCTCAAGCTTTATCATTTCACAATCTGCATAAATGCCTAACTGGTACAGCATATTGACGATCATGATATAATCCCGGCGCGGGTATTTAATGTCATAGCCAAACCGCTCTTCCAACAGGACGTAATGCGGCTGAATAGGGCCAGTCGTTAAGCCGATTATGGCACGTTTTTTTGCCAGCCTGTTCATTTTCTTCAGTGCTTCATTCATTTCATACATTCGATAAAAGCAGTTCACCCCCACCACGATATCATGCGGCTCCAATTGTGCTTCTTCCCATTTACTGTGGACAAACTGGATACGGGCATCCTCTTCAAAGTACTGCTTTAAGTATGCGAGCACACTCTTTGAACCATCCACCAGAGTTAAACTTCCGGCATCCTGGCTGAGCGGAAAGGTATAGTTCCCCCATCCCGGACCGAATTCAATACAGCTTGAGTCTGCCGGGATATGCTGCTTCATTTTTTCGTAGATCCTTTTGGCATACTCATCTGTTTGCTTGTATCTTTTTTTCTTCATGGATTGCATCCAAAAGGCTTCCTCCAGCTCATCATCAACCATTCGCTCCGGCATCCTGCCATGCCAATCCAGCATGCCTTCTTTCCAGAGCTTCTCAAAATCGTATTGCAAAAGGGATTCTTTTATCATTGAAATTCTCCTCAGTTTCCAAAACCTAACTAGATACAGACCTAAATACTCGGGAGGAGCTGCTTAAAACTCCAGCCCCTTCATGGCTTTAACTTCCTGTTTGGCATAATAATGTTTGGTGGCATCGATGGTAGAAACTAAATCGGCCAATTCGAGAATGGCTGGATGTGCAGAACGCCCTGTGATCACCAAATGCATCGATCCAGGACGGTTTTGAATGGCCTCCAGCACCTCAGATATTGGCAGCACATCGTCAATGGGAAAACGTGTAATGGCCAGAGCATTATTCAGTTCGTCCAGCACTAACACATCTGTTGTTTCATTTTTTAATTCTTCTTTTACTGTCTGCCAGGCGGTCGCAAGTGCTTCACGGTGCTCCTCCGGTGTTTTCGTCCATGTAAACCCGATTCCCAGCTGCACAGTTTCAACACCAAGTTTCCTGAGGGCCAGCTGTTCACCATATGTACGCTCCGGTGATTTAATAAATTGAAAGTATTTCACCTTCATGCCCCGGCCAATTGCCCTTAATGTTACACCAAGCGAGGCGGTTGTTTTTCCTTTGCCATCTCCTGTATAAACCAGCAGCATTCCTTTTTGTGGCATAAACCATTCCTCCTTACAGCCAAGTTGTCTTTTCAGCAAATGGGGTACGCTTTTTTTCGGCAGCAATTTCTTCTGCCGGATAGCCGATGCATAGCGTCCCCACTAATTGCTCCTGGCCGGATGCACCGATAAAATCATGCAGTGCGGTATCATGCACCAAGCCAACGCCTCTTGTACGCCATACCATGCCTAATCCCAGCTGTTCGGCCATCAGCCACATCGACATGATCGCACTGCTTACGGCAAAGACATTATCTTTAGTTGCCCCTTCATCTCCTTCCACAATGGCGGATGTCACGACGATGATCAGTGGTGTTTTCGTGATGGCTTCCATGGAGCTTTTTACTAAATGCGGCTTCGACGGAAAGCGTTTTTGCAGGTAATCAAGTGCAACCTGCTCGTAGCGTTTTAAACTTTCTCCCTGCAATACATAGAAATGCCATGGCTCACGCATGCGGTCATTTGGTGCATATGTGGCTGCTGCCAATAATGTTTCGATTTTATTCCGTTCTACTTCGCGCGGTTCAAAGTTTCGAATCGCACGTCGTTTTTTCAAGGCTTCTAACATAATTCATGCTCCTTTTCTATAAACCAGGCAATTTGATCCCGTATTCCAACCACATCTCCAACCAAAATCATCGATGGATTCGAGATGCCATGAACCTGGATATCCTCTGCAATATTTTCGAGCGTTCCCGTAATCGTCCGCTGATTGGCAGTTGTGCCCCATTCAATAACAGCGGCTGGGGTTGTTCCGCTTTTGCCATTGGCTATTAAACTTTTCGTAATGTGAGCAATGTTGCCAATGCTCATATAAAAAGCGACAGTGTCAATTTGAGCAAGAGCAGACCACTTTAAAAAGTCCTGCTCCTTTTCGGCGCGGCCATGGCCTGTCACAATGGCAAAGCTTGCCGCGTGATCACGGTGTGTTACAGGAATCCCTGCGTAAGCAGGCGCAGCAATCCCGGCTGTTATCCCAGGAACAATTTCAAAGGGAATACCCGCTTCCCGCAAAATGGCCGCTTCTTCTGCACCTCGTCCAAATACAAAAGGGTCACCGCCCTTTAAGCGCAGCACCTGCCTGCCCAGGTTTGCCTGTTCCACCAGCACCCGGTGGATTTCATCCTGAATCAATCCATGCCTGCCCGGCTCTTTCCCGCAATAAATCAGCTCTGCATCCGCTTTTGCATTTGTTAATAACTCACTATTCACCAGACGGTCATATAAAATCACATCAGCCTGCTGAATGCACTCCAATCCGCGAATTGTCAGCAGTTTGGGGTCACCAGGTCCAGCTCCAACAATATAGACAAATCCTCTCATTGCTTTTCTCCTAAACGCTTAAGCAGCCAGTCTTCACATTTTTGCTTATCCCCTTGCTCCATCCACTCCAAAACTTGAGGATCCAAAAGCTCTGCCAACAGCTGCTTTTTCTCATTCCCGGTAAACTTCTCTAAGATTCGCTGACGGGCTTCCTTCAAAAAAGATACATACTGGGCGTAATGCTCTCCATATTGCTCTGCTAATTCTCCCTTCACTTTGCGGGTCAGACCCGGGCTCCCGCCAGATGTAGATACGGTCAAAACGAATTCACCGCGGCGGACAACTGCGGGATTAATGAAATCCACCCTGCCCTTTGCATCTGCCCTGCTGAGCAGCTGCCAATGCTGTGCGGCTTCTTCCACTGCATTGTTTACTTCTTCCTCGTTTGTGACAGCGAATATCAGGGCCGCGTCATCTAAATCAGCCGGTTCGAAAGATTTTTCTTTCCATGTCAGAAGTCCTTTATTGATATATTGCTGCAATTTTTCAGTTACCGTTGGGCTGATCACAGTTACTTGGGCTTTTGTCGGCAGCAGCGCCTCAGCCTTCTGGCGTGCCACATGGCCGCCACCGACAATAACCACCTTTTTATAATCAAGATTCATTAATAACGGGAAATAATTCATATTCTGCCTCCAAACAAGCTGCCAGCCAATTTTTCACAAGCTGAGGATTCGATGCAAAATGAAAGTGTGTATAGCCGGCTGCAAGATTATCAGTTAAATAGCCTTCCTTCTGAGACCGGAAGCGGCCCTTGCAAAAGTAAGCCGGTGATGAGTGCTCTCCTTCATATGCCGAGTAATGGAATTCATGCCCTTTTGCCTGCTCTCCTTCATACATTAAGAAGTTGCCAGGAACACCTGTGATTTCCCGATACCCGAGTGCAGCCAATTTATCCTGCATCCTGACCCGGCCTGGAATAACACCGATCATCGGGAATGCCTGGCCTTTTTGATCCACAATTTCTTCTGTTAAATACATAAATCCGCCGCATTCTGCCAATGTCGGCAGACCCTTCTCCAGCGCCGCCTTGATGGAAAGTTTTGATGCTTCATTTTTTGCCAGAGCTTCAGCAAACTCTTCCGGGAAGCCGCCGCCAATATAAAGCCCCTGTGCTCTTTCAGGGACTTCCTCGTTATCGAGCGGTGAGAAGAAATGCAATGTGGCACCATGGGCTCGCAGCAATTCTAAGTTTTCTTCATAGTAAAAATTAAAGGCCGCATCTCTGGCAACCGCAATATGTACTTCCTGTCTTTCCGGCTGAGCATCAAAAATCGAAGAGGAAACCTCCAGGACATGGGCTTTCGTTAGTTCCAGAAGCTGATCAATATCGACTGTTTCTTCAATCGCTTCTGCCAAACTTTCAAAATAGGAATCTAAATCACCGCGTTCAATGGCCGGCACCAGCCCCAAATGACGGCTTGGCATCTCGGCTACAGCTCCTTTTGGGAGATAGCCAATGACAGGAATTCCGCATTCTTGTTCAATTGCTGATTTGACAATGTCAAAATGGCTTTTGCTTCCTAATTGATTGGCAAGGACACCAACGATATGGGAGCTTTCATCAAGCATTTGAAAACCTTTGACAATCGCAGCCGCACTTCTTGCCATACTTGCCGCATTGACAATTAATATGACAGGACTTTTTGTAATCCCGCTAATATGGGCAGCAGATCCTTCATTGGATAATGGTGATTTGCCATCATAGAATCCCATTACTCCCTCAATAATTGATACGTCTGTATCGCAGCTTGCTCTTGCGACAATAGCACGCACGGTATCATGGGACATCATGAAACTATCAATATTTCGGGAAGGGCGTTTGGTGACAGCAGTATGATACGCCGGGTCAATGTAATCCGGGCCGCACTTAAAGCCCTGCACGGTTAACCCGCGCTTCAACAGCGCACGCATAATGCCGATCGTGAAGGTTGTTTTTCCGACACCGCTTCCGGTTCCGGCCAGAACAAATCGATTCATCCTCTTCCCTCCTCAAAATTGATACGTGCAATGCTGATGGTCACATTGCCGCTCTTCTTTTTCGCCAGCAGCAATTCCTTCGCATTTGCATACCTCATGGCCGCCGGCTCGCTGACCCCATAAGCGCCGGTATATTTAAAGACGGTGTCCGACGGATTCTGCATAGGAATCTCATTCAGCTCTTCAGGTGTGTATGTAACAAACGGCCAGTTATATTTAGCTGTTAATTCCAGCAGGGCTGCCTCGTCTTTTTTCAGATTAATAGATGCAATCG
Source organism: Cytobacillus firmus (assembly GCF_023657595.1). Taxonomy (NCBI): domain Bacteria; kingdom Bacillati; phylum Bacillota; class Bacilli; order Caryophanales; family Bacillaceae; genus Cytobacillus; species Cytobacillus firmus. The sequence continues at coordinate 2,753,051 of NZ_CP098323.1, forward strand.
CTTTGACACTTTTTTTGCTCAAACCTTGCTCCGCCAATGTTTCATCGATTACTCTTTCAATCTCTGCCATTGACGTTCCTCGATTGCAGCCAATCCCAAGAACAATTGATTTTGGACGGTACAGGACGCCATTCTCAAGCAGCGCCTCTTCATGCGGCACTAGAATGCGATCTGTAATAAGTAATGCGGCTTGAGGCTTCGCCTTGATGGCTTCCTCTATAGATTGATAGATTTTTAGATTGTCCGGCATTTCCCGGTCGTACATCCACCAATTCTTTTCCCCTGTTTCCTGCACGATTGCCACATGATCTTCATTGACAACCGATGCACTGACAGGTGTTAATTTTTCTTCACTATCCCACATCCACCCGAATTGGGCGCCAAATAAATCGACAGGAATCGTTTTTTGAACATCTGATGCGGTGGTCACAACGGGCGACGCCCCAATGGCATGGGCAAATTCATGGGTTAAGGCATTGGCACCGCCAATATGGCCGGATAACACGCTGATGACATACTGGCCTTTATCATCAACCACCAGCACACCAGGGTCCGTCTTTTTATCGATCAAAAGCGGGGCAATCATGCGGACGACAGCACCGAGGGAAATGATGCAGATTATCCCTTTATACTGCTGGAATAATGCGGGCAATAATAGGCGGACCGTGCCATCAAATAACTGAATTTGCCGTGCTTCTTCATCGCCCTGTTCGAATTTTTTCATATAATACAGGTCTGCATACGGGAATATTTCCGCATAGCTTCTTGCATGCGCCACCCCATGCTTTGTAATGGCAACAAGAGCATAGGGTTTGCGCTTATCAATTACCGGCATTTCACCTTCGCGCAAACTAATCATTCGCCGTCACACCTTTACGGAAGCCATGTGTGAACGTTTTGTCATATAGCTTCGAGCGGTATTCTTTTTCATGGATATGCGGGTCCAATGCCCAGCCTGCCAGAATCATCGCATGCTTGCGGATTCCGTTGACACGCATCGCTTCGTCCAGCTCAGACAGAGTGGTGCGGACAATTTTCTGATCCGGCCAAGAAGCACGCTGCACAACCGCAACTGGTGTATTGTCTTCCCATCCGGCTGCCTGCAGTTCTTTTGTGATTTTCTTTGTTAAGGTCGCACTCAGAAACATCGCGATTGTACAATGATGGCTGGCCAAAGCCTGTAATTTTTCACGCTCCGGCACTGGTGTCCGCCCCTCAGCCCTTGTTAAAATAAGCGTTTGTGTTAAATCCGGAATCGTCAGCTCTGCCCCGACTGCTGCTGCAGAGGCAAAAACAGAACTCACCCCCGGCACAACTTCACAGTCTATATCGTGCTGTTTCAATAGTGCCACTTGCTCCATCGTTGCCCCGTACATCGCAGGGTCGCCTGTATGTAAACGCACTACTGTTTTGCCTTCTTGAACACGCTCGACAATGCATTCCACCATTTCTTCAAGATGCATTCCGGCTGTACGGATAATCTCCGCCGACTCCTTGGCTTCCGCCACTAAAGTCTCGCTGACAAGGGAGTCAGTGTACATGACAACATCAGCGTTATTTAATAGCTTTAAGCCTTTTACCGTAATTAAATCTGGATCTCCAGGTCCTGCTCCGATAATCCATATTTTTTTCATTTGCGCACCACCATACATGACAAGTAATTTAATTCAGCACCACGTAGCTCCTGCACATTCCATATGACCTCTTCGTCAGATGTAACCTTTGTCACAACATGTGTTTTGTCCAATAAACTCATTTCATCCAATAGATTCAGCATATCGTCCAATACTTTCGCTACTTTAATGAAGACAATTGCATCATGAGTTTCAATCACCCGCCGCATTTCCTCCATATTCTCGGTTGCCGGAATCATCGCGACATGGTCATCGCCATCAGCCAGGGCAATTCCCAAGCGATTAACAGAACCATTAAAAGACGAGATGCCAGCTACCGTTTCAATTGGAACATCGGGATGCATCTTCTGCATCAGCTTCATTAAATGGATAAATGTGCTGAATAGCATCGGATCCCCTTCCGTAACGAATGCTACATCTTTTCCCTGAGACAGAAAGCCATAAATAGCTTTTGCGGATTTTGTCCATTCAGCCCTTAATGTCTCTTCGTCTTTTGTCATTGGAAAAACCAAACCGAGCATTTCTTTTTCTTCGGGATTTATATACATGTCTACAATTTGATGGGCGTAGGATTTACTGCCTCTTAATTTTTTTGGATAAGCAATGACCGGGCTTTCCTGTAATTTGCGGAATGCTTTTACCGTGATTAATTCCGGATCTCCCGGCCCGACTCCTAATCCATATAAAGTTCCGATTCTCATTTAGTTCTTTCCTTTCTTTGCAGTCACAATAAAAATGGGATTTAACGGTTCGAAGCGCGTTAAATGCAGGATTGGCTTGCTTTTAGAAATCTGTGCCTGCATTACGGATACTTCGCAGCCCAGATTTTTCAAATGCTGCATCGCTTCTGCGAGATTTTCGATTGTGGCAATATTCATAACGAGCCGTCCATTTGGCTGCAGCCGTGAAAGGCATGATTTCAATAAAAGCTCCATATTCCCGCCGTTGCCTCCAATAAAAATCGCATGCGGATCTGGAAATTCATCCAGCCTCTCAGGCGCCTTTCCAAGGACGGCCGTGAAATCTGTCCGATGCTTTAATTGATTCTCCAGGCAGTTTTCCAGATCGCCCTCATTCTTTTCAATCGCATACACGGCACCTTCCCGGGCTATTTTCGCTGCTTCAATTGCAACCGAGCCGGTGCAGGTACCGATATCCCAGACGATGCTGTTTTCCTTCAGCTCTAATTCCTGCAGACAAAGAGTCCTGATCTCCTTTTTCGTAATCAGGCCTTTATCCGGCTTTCTCTGTACGAACTTATCATCCGGAATTCCCAGTGAGGCACGCTCCACTGACACACGCTGCTTTAAAATCACCACATTCAAGGGATAAAAAGACGATTGCTCCATTTCATCCAAAGTGAAAAAGCGGCAGCGTTCATCTTCCCCCTGCAGATTTTCAGCAACAAAAGCATCATACTCCGTCATGCCGAACTTCTTTAAATACGCTGCAATGGCCTGAGGTGAATTCTTCTCATCTGTTAAAATAGCAATCTTTTTCCGCCCGTCAATTCTTTGGGCAAAGCCTTTAATAGAACGTCCGTGCAGGCTGACAATATACGCATCCTGCCAGCTCTCCTGCATTTTTGAAAAAGCGAGCTGAACAGAGCTTGTATAAGGATAAATCTCCAATGGAAGCTTTTTTGCTAATACACTGCCAAGCCCGTAAAACAGCGGATCACCCGACACCAAAATAACCGTATTGCGTGTTTCCTGCTGCAGGTCAGCCGTTAAGGCCGACAAGCCGCCTTTAATTACTTTTTTCTCTCCAGTAAATTCCCGGAAAAATTGCAAATGGCGTTCCCCGCCGACCAGGACATCACATTCATGAATCCAGTCTATGTATGAGGGGAGCAAGCCTGCTGCGCCATTATCCCCGATACCAATCATCTTCATCCAATTTGTCAATATTCTCAGCCTTTCCTAGACAGCTTCCGTTCATGGCATACAGAGTTGTCGAAACTTTGACGCTTGCGTTCATATGATTCAGTGCATAATAGCAGCAGTTTCGGCAAAGGGCTTCAAAGAATTCTTCGTTTCCCTGAAGGATTTCACCCACCTGTGAAGCCGTATTTGCCTGTAAAATGTCCTGCTGAATTTCCTCACTGACTCCCACTTTATTGGCCATACCTGCTAAAAACTCGAAACTGACTGGTGCACTTTTCGAGTGCACCATCATGACTCCCTGTGCAACCTTTGAGAATTTCCCCATCATCCCTACAAGAGAGACTTTGGGAATCTTCTTCCTTGCTATATTCTTCAAAGTAAAACCGACAAAGTCGCCCATTTCGATAAAGGCTTCTTCCGGCAAATTCGGATACTGCTTCATGGCAAATTTCTCACTGCGTCCGCCTGTTGTAATGACTAAATGCTCACATCCTGCTTCTTTTGCCACATTGATCGCCTGAGCGATACTTGCCATATAGGCGGAACTGGAAAATGGAACCACCGTTCCCCTTGTTCCTAATATCGAGATTCCTCCGATAATTCCTAATCGGCCATTCAATGTTTTTTCAGCTATTTCTGCACCGTCCGGAACCGAAATGACTACTTCAATGCCCCGATTTACTTTATATTTGTCCATTGCTTCCTGGACGACACCATGGATCATTTTACGCGGCACCGGGTTGATCGCTGCCTGCCCTACCGCTACTGGCAGCCCGGCTTTCGTGACCCGGCCTACACCGATCCCGCCATCTAAATGGATGCCTTCTGTTATGGCATAAGTGACCGTACTTTGAATTCGTGCCTGATGTGTGGCGTCCGGGTCGTCCCCGGCATCTTTGATCGTTTCGCACATGACCCGGCCATCTGACCGATCAAAAGCCGTCACTTTAAAAGTGGCATACTGGCCAACCGGCAGATAAATCGTAACTTCATTTGGCACCTCTCCGGTCACAAGCGCCTGCAGCGCTGCCTTTGTCATGGCTGCGGCACAGGCACCTGTCGTATAGCCGTGCCGCATTTGGGATGGATCTTTTTTATTTCGCTGCTTTTGCCCGTTCATCCGCCATAATCGAAATGGCATTCAGCGCAGCGACCGTCACTGTACTGCCACCCTTTCTCCCTGCATTCGTAATAAATGGGATCCCTTCAAGCACGGCCAGCTCGGCTTTGGACTCTGCCGCTGATACAAAGCCGACTGGCATGCCAATAATCAAGTCAGGTTTTGCGAGGCCTTCTTTAATTAAACGAATCAATTCCAGCAGTGCTGTTGGCGCATTGCCGATAGCATAGATTCCTCCTTGATGCAGACTCGTTGCTTTTTGCATGGAAATGATCGCACGTGTTGTTCCCTGGGCCTTTGCTTCTTTAGAAACATCTTCATCCGCAATATAACAATGCAGGTCCCCGCCATGCTTTTGGAATCGCTTGCGTCCTGACCCGCTTTCAATCATCTGAACATCTGCCACGACATGACGGCCCGCCAAAATCGATTGAACCCCTGCTTCAATGGCATCAGGTGTGAAAATCATGCTGCGTCCCAGCTCAAAATCTGCCGAGGCATGGATGACGCGCCGAACCACCAGCCATTGCTCGTCAGTAAATGGATGTTCGCCCATCTCCTCTTTTATAATTGCGAAGCTGTGGTCATAAATTTTATCCGGATCTACCGTTACCGGTACAAATGTGGTATTAAAGTTCATGTTTGCCATGTGTAAAGCCCTCCCAATTTTTGAGTCACTTCTTCGAAAGAAGTGCAGAAGTTTTCATATACAAGCGGCGGCCGCTTAATCAAAATAACAGGAATCCCCATTTCCAGGGCAGCGGCCATTTTTTCATCCACCGATCCCACTTTGCCGCTTTCTTTCGTAATCATCAGGGTCACTTCATACTGCTCACATAGAGCTTTGTTTAATGATTCGGAAAAAGGTCCCTGGATCGCAATAATGTCCTTTTGTTTAACGCCAAGCTTTTGGCATTTTTCCATGTTTCCCATATTTGGAAGCATCCTGCATACAAGCCGGATCTCATCCCGCATCAAATAGTTAGTAAAGATTTCGAGCGTTTTGCTGCCGGTTGTCAGCATGATTGTCCCTTTATGCGATTGAGCCAATTTTGCTGCTTCCTCATAGCTTTCAGCTTCAGTGATGAGCGGTGAGATAAACTGTTCCTTTGGCCTTTCGTAACGTATGTAAGGAATGCTGCATGCTTTAGCTGCTGCCATGGCCGTTTTTGACGCTTCTTCCGCGTAGGGATGACTGGCATCAATCACAGTGGTCACCTCTTGCATCTGAATCAGTTCAATCATGTCATTTTCTGTCAGCCGACCCACTTTATAAGAAATGCCTTCAGCTTTCAAGCTGTCAGCTGCCGATTCTGTGACAACGGTTGCCAATAAGGGATAACCTTGATTTTTCAATTGAATGGCTAATGCTCTCGCATCACTTGTGCCTGCTAAAAATAAAATCATGAGATCCTCCTAATCCCCGCATGGTGCCGGCTCTACTTCGATCTTGGAGCTCATATCCTGATAGGTAAAATACTGAATTTTTTTCACGCGCTTAAAATATTTAAAAAGCCGTTCATTCGGATGCGCATTTTCTTTGTATTCTTCGATAATCTCCTTTAATAACGGCACCAGCTGTTCAGGCTCAATTCCCTCTGCCACCGGCTGGGCAGCATGGGCTGTACGGCCAACCGGCTTTGCCCCGATAAATAAATCAAACTTCTTCTTGCGGTAAACAATGCCGATATCATCAAATACCGCCCGATAACAGGCCATACCGCAGCCATTAAAGCCAATATGCAGTTCCTTTGGTAGCTTTAAGCCGCCAAGTTCAGCTGCAATTTCCTCTGCATATGGAATGGATTCTGCCTTCTCCCCGTAGCAAAAATCGCAGGCTTTTACATTTAGAACATCACCTACCGGCATGACTGTCAGATCATGCTGTTCGAGTTTTTCCACAATCGACTGAGGCCGTCCGGTTGGAATCTTGATTAAAAATCGGTGATCCGGTGTATATTCCATGGTGCCTTTCTTGCCAACAGCTTCTGCCAGTACACGCATTTGGTCAGCTGTAATAAATTTATTGGCAACACCAGGCGATACCGCAAATTCAAAAATATCTTCGATTGGCTGCTGCACCAAATGTGTTTGGTCAATCTCCGATTTCGTCACCATCGATAATGCCTTAAATGCCATATCCAAAGAGCTGGATTCTTGTCTTTTTCTCTGGATCTGCTCGTAGCCGGCCTGTGCTTCCCCGGTTTCCTGATTTAATGCCCATGGCTCCGCTTCCTTTTTTAAACGCTGATGCGGCTTTAAGGTTTGCTTCTCTTCACCAAGCGTATACTTGCGCTGATAGCCTCTTGGTGTAATGATTTTATTGTCATAAAAGAAAGTGGAGGAATTCCCGATCACAACTGTTGTCAGCATGCCAATATCATGATCAAGCATTTCCGCCAGTGTCGTCAGAATGACATTCTGATTTTCGCGGTAAGCACTTTTCACCAGCCCCACTGGTGTATCAGGAGATCGATATTTTAATAGAATCCTTTGTGCCTCGACAATCTGGCGTGTCCGCCGGCCGCTTTTCGGGTTATATAAAGCAATGACAAAATCCGCCATACCGGCTGCTTCAATGCGCTTTTCGATCACCTTCCAGGGTGTTAAATGGTCACTCAGACTGATGGTGCAGGAGTCATGCATGACAGGTGCACCCAGTAAGCTCGCACATGAATTAATCGCCGAGATGCCAGGAACAATTTCCACTTCGATTCCTTCTTCTTCCGTCCAGCCCATTTCGATCAGCACTTCATACACTAAGCCGGCCATGCCATATACCCCTGAATCACCGCTCGAGATCACGGAAACAATATGGCCGGCTTCAGCTCTTTTCACTGCATCCTGCGCACGGGATACCTCTTCAGTCATTCCTGTGCTGACAATCGAACTTGCTGTTACGAATGGCATGATCAGCTCTACGTAAGTTTTGTAGCCAATAATACAATCACTCTGCTGCAGCGCATCTACAGCCCGTTTGGTTATATGCTCACGATCGCCCGGACCAAAGCCGACAACAAAGATTTTCCCCTTTTTCATAGGCTTACCTCCAATTAAGAAAAGCACATGCGCCATTCCTGCTGCCTTACTGCTCAAGCAGGCGGCCTGCGCCATCTAGTTCTCAAAGTTCAATGATTCTTGCCAAATAAAAAATGCCTGCACTCCTTTTCAAAGGAATACAGGCATATGAAATGACAGTATAAAAATAAGCATACTGAAACCCAAAAACAATTGATCATAATTGTCCCGCCTATACTTCTCCCTCCGAAAAGCAAGTGTCGTTTAAATAAGCAGGTTTCCTGACTTAAGCTTCTTCTTACTCTTACACCTTCCCGATTTCTCAGTGGCATTGTAATTTCATCAGCTATTACAGTAGCGGGGGCTGTACCAGGTTTTCACTGGTTTCCCTTTTACCTCACAAATAGTGAGCACTTATTCAAATTGATATATTAATTTTTTACTAATATAACATATAATGACCAAATTTGACATATTATTTTTTTCTTAATTTTTTTAATGCTGTGTTAATGCCTTAGACTTTTTGAAATAAGATTTGGTAAAAGACATCAGCAAGTGTGCTCTTCACAAAATGAAACTCGCCGATTGGCTAGTTCTAAGGACACTTCATGAGCAATCCCGATGATTTTCTCTCATCTAAAATTTTGGAGACCGAAGATTAGCATTATAGTTCTGCACCTTTTATATAATATTCTTCCATTATTTCTTTCGGAACCATACTTCCGCCGGTCGCCCACATGAGATGGACAGCATTTTTCATTTTATCTTTTAAGTTATGATTTTGAACATATTCTTTCCCTTGCTTCTCAGTCGATAACTTTACTGGACCTATGACGCCTGCCAATGCGGAAGGCTCAAGACGAATGTTTTCTGTATCGGCCAATGTGCTTAATAGTTTAAATAACTCATGATCACTTACGGTATAACTTCCGCTTAACAAAGGCTCAATCGTTTGACCGACGAATCCCGATGGTCTCCCAACGGCAAGGCCGTCAGCTGATGTGATGTTGTCAATTCCAAAATCTTGGACCGAAACTTTATCATGCATTCCTGTTACGAGTCCCAGCAGCATACATGGAGAATGAGTAGGTTCTGCAAAGAAGCAATGAACATGATCTTGATACATTAATTTTAAACCAAAAGCGACTCCCCCCGGTCCGCCGCCTACTCCGCATGGAAGGTAAACAAATAGCGGATGGTTTTCATCTACTGTAACATTCAAATCTTCTAATTGTTTTTTTAAGCGACTGGCTGCCACTGCATATCCTAAAAACAAATCGCGGGAGTTCTCGTCATCAATAAAATAGCATTTCGGATCACGATCAGCTTGTTTGCGCCCTTCTTCGACCGCTTTGCTGTAATCTTCCTTATGTTCAACCACCGTTACTCCTTTGCTTTTAAGGAGATCTTTCTTCCATTCCTTTGCATCTGCAGACATATGGACCGTGACTTTAAAACCTAATTTGGCACTCATTATGCCAATACTTAACCCTAAATTGCCCGTAGATCCGACGGCAATGGAGTATTCGGAAAAGAAGTTTCTGAAATTCTCCTTATCAAGGATCGAATAATCATCCGCTACTGATAATAAACCATGTTGGATCGCCAATGTTTCTGCGTGTTTCAACACTTCATATATGCCGCCGCGCGCTTTAATGGAGCCTGAAATCGGAAGGTGGCTGTCACATTTCAGCAAAAATTCCCCTTCTAATGGATGTTCATACATCTGTGATAATTTTTCACGCATCGCGGGGATGGAGACAATAGGAGATTCAATGATTCCATTATTCTCCCTTGTTTCTGGAAAAACCTTTGCAATGTAAGGAGCAAAACGCATTAACCTTTCCTCTGCATCTTTTACATCATTTTCATTAAGCGGAAGCTTCTTAACTTCTGTTTGAAATGGTTTCTTTTTCGGATTTGTCCAAAATACTTCCTCTACATCTACCAGCTCACCTATTAAAGGATATTCTTTTATCCAATCTTGAACCGTTTTCATCACTTATTCTCCTCCAAATGAAATCTTAATGTCCTGAAGTTATTTTAACACCGACAGCCCCTGCATTAATACACATAATCCATAAGGTCGATCTTAAATTTCTAGGTTCATTTAAGAAGAGCATGCCGGGTAAAACACTTCCGACAGAGTCGATGCCGGTCTATATTCATAAGCAGTCCCTACCGGAAGGGAAGTAACTGACAAAGAAAGAAATAAAAGCTTAGACTTCCGCAAACAAGACAACTGATCGTAGAGGGCCACTTTTTAAATCCATCTGCACGCTTCAGACTAATCACACTTCCAATCTTGGCAAAGCCGGCAATAAGAAGAAAAAACCAATCCAATTAAATCAACTCCTAGCCCGTAACCTTTCATGTTTTTGGGTTCCCCTTGACTTACTTTTAGTCCAATAATCCCTGTGATCATTAACGCGACAAAAAATACTTTCCATAGATTAATAGTCTCCCCCCAAAAAAGCATCCCGGCTGCGACTGTTCCCACTGTTCCTAATCCAGAACTAAAAACACTATAAAAGGTTCTAATCATGTTCTTCGATGACCATTAATCAAAAAAATACCCCTTTATTCCACAATCCTCCCCGTTATTCGAAGAAGAAATCCGATGCTCTGGAAAAACCAAAAAATGATTAAATATATTAATTTAATTTCCTCCCTTTTTTTATAAAAAACAATTTTTTTGATGATAATGTTCAAATCCCTTTTAATTTTCAATGAAAATCCGAATAATAAACGTTTACATATAATAAAGGTTCGTTTATAATCAAATTTGTGGTTAAATAAATTATTTAAAATCATTCGTATATTCTTAGTATTATGGTCTAAGAGTTTCTACTAGGAGCCAAAAATCCTAACTACGAATGGGTGTGATTACTATACCCATTTATAGTTAGGATTTTTTTCATCTTAGATTTTGACGAACATTACTATTAAAATTATTTTTTTAGGAGTGTATATCATGGAAAATGTATTTGATTATGAAGATATTCAGTTAATTCCTGCTAAATGTGTGGTTAACAGCCGTTCTGAGTGTGATACCACTGTGACACTAGGAGGTCGTCAATTTAAACTTCCTGTTGTGCCAGCCAATATGCAAACAATCATTGATGAAAAGATAGCCCTTTATCTTGCTGAAAATAATTATTTTTATATTATGCATCGCTTTGAGCCAGAAAAACGGCGGTCATTTGTAGAGGATATGCAAGCAAAAGGTTTCTACGCTTCAATTAGTGTTGGAGTGAAAGAAGAAGAATATCAATTCATTGAAGAGCTTGCAGAGGCAGGGCTTACCCCTGAATTCATAACGATCGACATTGCACATGGTCATTCAAATGCTGTCATTAATATGATTCAGCATATTAAAAAACACCTAACCGAGAGCTTTGTCATTGCTGGTAATGTTGGTACTCCTGAAGCTGTGCGAGAACTTGAGAATGCCGGTGCTGATGCGACAAAAGTTGGGATTGGTCCTGGTAAGGTATGCATCACAAAAATTAAAACAGGATTCGGGACTGGAGGCTGGCAGCTGGCAGCACTTCGTTGGTGTGCAAAGGCAGCAAGTAAACCGATTATTGCTGATGGCGGAATACGAACACACGGTGATATAGCCAAATCAATCCGTTTCGGTGCATCGATGGTCATGATTGGCTCCCTTTTTGCCGGACATGAAGAATCACCAGGAGAAACCATCAACCAAGATGGAAAGATTGTTAAAGAATATTTTGGCTCTGCTTCTGAATATCAAAAAGGTGAAAAGAAGAACGTAGAAGGTAAGAAAATGTACGTTGAGCATAAAGGTTCCTTACAAGATACTTTGACTGAAATGGAACAAGATCTCCAATCTTCTATTTCATATGCTGGTGGAACTACTTTAGACTCCATTCGTCACGTAGATTATGTTATTGTCAAAAACTCTATTTTTAATGGCGATAAAGTATATTAAGCCTTTTACTCAATTGTTTTAGATTTTCCTCTGGCTGCGTAGAGGTCTGGGGTTTGAGCCCCCTATGCTCCATACACGAAAACCCTTGCGCAGCAAGGGTTTTTAGTATTTTATGGTTATGTTATTATTTAATATTTGTCAAAGTGTGCATCCTTAGTTGACTAAAGAGGTACTCCTAAAAAACTGTGTGTTATTCGTATACTCCACATCAGCTGCGGAAAGTTCTTTGGTGGCTCTGGTACAAAGAACCCTGCCTTCTTATTTGCAGCACATACTGAAGCTCTTGCACCCGTTACTTTCACAAAGTTAGTACAAATAAAGGTTTCATTTATTTAAAATGACCTATTGTCCCTTTGACATTAGTAAATTCATGCCGTTTATACTGGACCATAGATACAATGCCAAGTATCGGTCCAATCGCTAAACAGGCAAAGACCCATTCCCAGCCAACTAACCTCTGAATAATAGGGATTAGATTTATAGAAAATATAGTGATCAGGAAACCAATACACATTTGAAAAGTCAGGGCTGTTCCTACATACTCAGCTTCTGCAACTTCTGAAACTGCGGCAGAAAACTGGGCAGAATCTGCGATGACAGACATTCCCCAAATGATAGAAAGGAGTAAGGTTAACCAAATAGATTGACCAAAAGTAAAACCAATCAAGATACAGCAAATGGCACTGATAACCATTGAAATAATCGTTAGATTAGCTCTTCCAATTTTATCTGAGACCAATCCGCCTGCTACACAGCCAATCCCCCCTGCAATTCCAATGATCATAAAAGAGGACAATGCAATGAACCAGGGAGGAACCCCTGGTGAATAGCTTGTAAAACTAGAGGTCAAAAAGATAGGAATCCACGTCCACATCGCATACAATTCCCACATATGACCAAAATAGCCGTAGTTCGCAAGCATTACGGGTTTATTCGATACTACCTTTTTAATTAATTTAAAAGAAAAAGGTAATTTTTTAGTTGTTACTGGAGCATCTTTTAAAACCCAATTGACAATGATAGCTGCCAGTAGAGCCAATATTGAACTGCAAATAATCACTAATTGCCAATTTAAAGAAGAAGAGAATATAACAATAAAATGTGGCAAAGAGGACCCTAGCGTTAAGGCGGCTATTAAGATACCGACAGCGAGCCCACGTTTTTTTGGAAACCATTGTGATAAAATTTTTACAGCTGTCGGGTATACACCAGCGAGTGATACACCGGTTAATATCCTAAGCAGGATACCGAAAAAAGCCTGATCTGCCAGTATAAGCAAGAGATTCAATAGTGCCCCCAGAAACGCTGAAACGGCAAGAACCTTTCTGGGATTAAAACGATCTGCTATCCCAAAATATGAACTAACTAATGCACCTATTACAAAGCCAATTGGGACAGAAGCAGACAGCCATGCTTCTGAGCTGGAGCTAAGATTCCATACTTGAATTAGTTCAGGGGCTATAACCGAAGCACTAAACCATAAGCTTAATGCACATAATTCAGCTAATCCAATCCATACTAACGCTCTCCATGAACCTGGAATCATGATATCCCTCCCTTAAATAACGAGTAATATTATAATTATACAGAATATAACAGTCTGTTCTCCCGTAAAATACATAATATTTTTTAGAATATCAGATTAACGACCATTCTTTGCACATCATCTTCTTTTTCGTCGTTATTCATCCAGATTAACTACCATTCTTTCCACACTATCCTCTTTTTCGTCGTTATTCATCCAGATTAACTACCATTCTTTGCACATCGTCTTCTGTTTCGTCGTTATTCATCCAGATTAACTACCATTCCTTGCACACTATCCTCTTTTTCGTCGTTATTCATTCAGATTAACTACCATTCTTTCCACACTAACTTCATTTTCGTCGTTATTCCTCCAAATTAACTACCATTCTTTGCACATCGTCTTCTTTTTCGTCGTTATTCATCCATTTAAGATAAAGTAAATTAAGGTTTTTAGTATAAGATGAAGCATTAAAAAAACCGGACAGCCATCATGGTCATCCGGTTAATCCTGGTAAATAATCACACAGAAACATACAAATGTCTGCGATTGCTCTCATGCACCTATTTCATTATTAGAACTAACTTTATCAGTTTTCCGATTTTTGAAGTAATAGAATAGATAGCTGACAAGCAGGAATCCTATTCCGATAAGCAGTCCTGCCAGCTGAGTTGGGTCAAAGGCCAGGAATACCAGGATCGAGACACAGAATATAATACAAATCAGCGGGATGATTGGGTAGAATGGGACTTTGTATTTTAGATCCTCTGCCTTTCCGCCTGCCTGTATATACTTGCGCCGGAACATGAATTGATAGAGAGCGATTCCCATCCATGAGATGGTGACAGAAATACCAGCAATGGACATTAATAATACAAACACGGTTTCAGCTGCAAATACGCTTGTGAGTAATGATAAAAGAGAAAAGATCATGGTGAATACCAGAGCAGTGAACGGAACCTTTCGTTTTGAGAGTTTTCCAAAAACTCTTGGTGCCATTCCATCATGGGCCATCGCCCAAAGTAAGCGGGTCGAAGCATAGATACAAGAGTTTCCTACTGATAAAATAGCGGTTAAGATAACAAAATTCATGATATCAGGGGCAAATGGAATCCCAGCCAGGTCCATCAGGGTTACAAATGGGCTTTCTAATATGCCGAGCTCCTGTGTTGGAAAAATGGCGGATAATATAATAATAGAAGCAATATAAAAAATGATGATTCTAAATAGGACATTTCGAATCGCACGGGGAATATTCTTTTGAGGCTCCTCGCTCTCTCCGGCCGCAATCCCGATTAATTCAGATCCCTGATAGGAAAAGATAACATTCATCATCGTTACAAACACGATGGCAATTCCAGCAGGGAAAAGGCCTTTAGGAGCTAAATGTTCCATATATGGCGCCGGCCTGTCCGCCAGTGGTATGATGCCCAGAATGGCACTGAAGCCAATAATAATAAAGAAGATCACAGCTACCACTTTAATGCCGGAAAACCAATATTCCGCTTCAGCAAAGCCTCTTGTTGTTAAGGCATTGAGTGCGAATAAAAGAAGGATGAATATGGCACACCACACCCATACCGAGATATCCGGAAACCAGCGTTTCATCAAAATTCCGGCAGCCGTAAATTCTACTCCAGCTGTGGTGGCTGACCCAATGAAATACATCCAGCCTAACGAGAAACCAGCCGAAGGACTAATGAATTTACTGGCATAAGTCTGGAAGGATCCTGTAACAGGCATGTACACAGCAAGCTCCCCCAGGCAAACCATGACAAGATATAAAATGATTCCACCGAATAAATACCCGATTAAAGCCCCTCCTGCCCCCGCTTGATTGATCGTGTAGCCGGCGTTTAAAAACAGTCCAGTTCCTATTACTCCACCCAAAGATAGCATAAATAAATGACGGCGCTTCATCGACCGGTTTAATTGATTCTTCTGACCCTCTTGCTCTACCATCTTGATCACATCCCTTGATTAAATTGGCATCAGACACATTAAGCTTTCGTGAATTGTCCACCCTGAATGGACAAAACCACCATTTTGTCAGCTAGTTGCGCCAGATACCATTAGGTGCTTTTTTGCCAGCATTTTTACCAACCCTTCTACAAGTGCGGGTACTTCTTCGAAGGCGCTTTTGATGTGGAGGCGTTCGGTTCGTTTGTGGGCGTCTTTTCCGAATGGACCTACATTTAGTACCGGTGCCTGGAGCTGTGTCATTTCATCGAATGGAATGCTGTAGCTGCTGCCCCAAACCGGCGTGTTTTCTTTAAATACGATCCAGCCGTCACCAGCATCATGATAATTGACATAGCTCAAATCGCTAATCCCATTAAAATAGTGAACCTGGTTAACAGGCAGTCCAAACTTTTCAAAGCCTTGTTGTTTTACATATTCAATGCATTCTGCGACCAGCTTATCCTCAGAGGAATTGACTGCCGGATAATAAGGCGGTGCATAAAGCAGAACGATTGCCGGTGTCAGCTCCTGGCACTGAATGATTAAGGCATCAGCAATTCGGATAGTTTTCTCCCGGTCATCCCATTCCGCTTTTTTCTGTACCAAGTCTTTGATGCCCGCAACAAAATCTGCACCAAATTTTCGAACGGCATGCTTTTCCAGTTCTTCATAGCGCAGCACACGCACTTCTCCGATGGGAGATACATTCCGTTCACTGCAGATTTCTTTATAGGCTTCGTTGCAGGCGTGAGCCGCATTTAGCGCTACCTTTTCGAAAATATCCATGATTTCCCCGGCATTCCGTTTCATTAAAAATACATTGTACAAAGCCGCTGAACGATAAGGTGTTTGCGCGGAATACTCCAGACGCAGATCCTTTTGCTGCAGTGTCACCGGAAGCGGGGTTTGTTCTCCCATCTCCGTTTCCTGCAGTGTTAAATTCCACTCCATTCTTTGTGTTAAAAACGAGGCAATATAAGGCGCTGTAATGCCGCTAAGCGGCTCCCCCACATGCGTTTCTTTTCCATAAAAAAGAGCGGCAGGCATGATTTTACCAATAGAGCCTGAGTACACATAATAGTTCCTGTCACCCGGTTCCTGCGTAAACACCGGTTCCCCGTTCAAGAAAAGCTTATAGGTGAGCTGATGTTTTTCCTTCAATTCTAAAAGTTTCTGAACCGCTGCACGCATACCGGAAGAGTTCACTTCTTCATCCGGAACCGTCAGCAAAATAAGATTAATAGGCCAATGTTCAACAGCAGCTTTTTCTAATAATCCCATATGCATGACAAGCCCCATTTTCATATCCATCGTGCCCCTGCCAAATAAGAACTCTCCCGAGAGAAGATCCTGCCTGGCTTCTTCCGGCAGCTCATCTGCCCTGGAGTGGAGCAATTTCGTTAATTCCTCCGGTAGATGCGCGTACTCCTGAAGATCGCCATATTCTTCGGTATTTACTGTATCAAAATGGCTGATTAACACGATCGTTTCTGTGGCATCAGGGTGTTTATATAAAGCGGTTACAAACCGACGGCCCAAATCGGCATCATGGAGCCCCAGGTGATCAGGATTCTCCCGAAAATAGGTCAACTCCTTGAGCTTCTCTGTCACCTTACAAGAAAATTTACGCTCTCCATCTGTAAGTGTCATGCTTTTCCAGCTTACTACTTCACACAATAACCTGCGCAATGCATCCGGGGTTCCCCACCTTAGCTGTGTCATAACTAAACGCTCCTTCTATGCAAATTAAAACGACCATTTTTCAACTAGTATTAAAAACGAAGAGACAAACAGCTTAATCCGCCATCAAGTTTACGGAACTCAGATGTATCAAGTTCAATCGTCTGGAAGCCGGCTTCATTAATTTTTTGCTTTGTATGCGGGTATCCGGACGGGATGATGATATAGTCATTGACGCGAATACAGTTTGCTGCATATTCCTCTTCCGGAGGAACAACAATTTTTTGATAGGAATTAAAATCCGGGTGGTCTACAAATTCTCCAGCAACGACAATCGTTTGATTGCCTATATATGCTATTCCGGTTTTCAGGTGGAAGAATTTTTGTAATGGAACGATGGTTGCATTATAGCCTTCGGATTCTAAAATTTGCTTAAGCTGTTCGGCGCCTCCCTGGTTTGTCCGGGTAGAGATCCCAATGTAAAAGTGATCTTCGATTTGTAAAATATCGCCGCCATCAAGTGTTCCAGGTGCTTTAATATAGTAGATCTTATCAAAGAAGGATTTGATTGCCGGCTCTATTTCGTGAATTTCGCCATTTCTTTTTTCCGCACCAGGGTTGGAAATTACTGCGAACTCTGCAGTTAAAACAGCTGTATCTTCTACAAACGTAGAATCCGGAAATTGATCATTGCTTTGAAGGACAGTTACTTCTGTACCGCAAGCTTTAAGTGCTTCAATATAGGCATCATGCTGCTCTAATGCTTTTTCTAAAATAGGTATTCCAAGGTCAGATGTTGTTAATCCATTGATAAAAGTTGAGCCGGGTCTTTTTACAATTGTGTTATGAAACATTTTTGCAGCTTGTGCTGATTTTGTTGTTGATTCTCTTAACATGTATTATTCCCCCATCATTTTTCTGATTTGTAAGCTTCGGTTAAATACGTTCCACAGGACATGTGAGGCATGTTGGTCCTCCAGTGCCTAAATAAGAAATTTCATTACCTTCGTATTCATAGACGGTCGCCCCTGCATCCAATAGTCCCTGTTTGGTTTGAGGATTTCCGGAAACCATGACACAAATGCGAGGTGCAACAGCCAGCACATTACAGCCGAGCCGCCGGTATTCATCGTCCGGTACTTCAACCAGGTGGAAACCCCGTTTCAGAAGCATCTGTCTTAGAAATACGGGCATAAGCCGTGAATACACCACAGCAAGATTTTCATCTACGATGCTTATAAAAGACATAAGGTGAAGACATACCTCTTCTCCCTGTTCATGCGGGAGCGGGACAACTATACATTCATCAACTATCTCTTTTGTCATTTCTTTAATTTGGCGAATCGCCTCATCGTTTGTTCGATAACCGCGTCCAATTAATAAAGTGCGGTCATCCAGCCAAACAAGATCTCCCCCGTCAGCTACAGCATCACCAGTTAATTCTCCCAAAATCGGGATATTTTTTTCCTGTAAAAATTCTTTATAAATTTCTGCTTCAGGTTGGCGTAATTTTTTCCCTGATTTTAAAATCATTGCGCCTTTTTTCGTAAATTTAACGGGATCATGGGCATAAAGCGAATCCAGCCCCGCCTTTTCTGAAACCGGCAGAAATTTAATATGGCCGACATGCTTCTTGATTATGGATAGAAACTGTTCGTATTCCTGCTGGGCTTTCATATAATCCGGCTCACTGATATAGTTAAACTTTTTCCACTCACTTCTTAAATGCTCCTGACTGATAAAGGCTTCTTTTGGATGCTTTACAATGACAGTGTTTAGCTTTTTGTACATTGAAGTCACCAATTGGCTTAACCTCCTTTTTCCACATATCGGAATAGGTTTCCTCTGACAGGAAAACTTATAATATGATATTATAGTGATAGATTCTTCATGTCAATATATTTTGAATTTACTGACTAATTTATTTCAATACACTTATGTAAATTAAAAGGAATGGAAGGATAAAAGATGCAGACAATCGATCGTGCCATGCAGGTAATCAAGGTTTTGTCTAAAAATGATACAAGAATGTGGATTTCCATTACAGATTTATCGAAGGAATGCGACTTGCCTGTCAGTACACTTCATCGCCTCCTGCAATCCATGAAGCAGCACGGACTTATTCAGCAGGACCCCGATTTGAAATTATATTCCATGGGTAACACCTGGTTAGAATATGGACTTAAAATGTATGACACCTTTGATTTTGTTGGACTGATTCGCCCAGAGATGGAAAAATTAATGCATGAGGTGGAGGAAAGTGTGTATTTTAGCAAGCCAATTGGATTAGAATCACTTGTAGTCGAAAGAATTGATTGTCTCAACAATCCGATTCGAATCAATGATCAGCTGGGGATTCGTATCCCGCTGAATATTGGGGCAGCAAACAAAGTGCTGTTAGCTAATATGCCAAACTCCGAGTCTGTTAAAGCTATTAATTCCTTAGTGCCATCTGAGGAAAGAGATTCGTTTATAAAATTATTGAGCAAAGTTAGAAGACAGGGCTATGGGGAAAGTCATGGCGAACAAACGCCTGGAACCTCATCTGTAGCTGCGCCTATTTTCGATCACGCCAATGAACTCCTGGGAGCCATAAGCATCGGATATGTTAATTTCAATATCACAGAAGAAAGACAAAACTGCTTAATTGAAAAAGTAATCGAGTACGGTATGCGAATCTGCAATAAATTAGGCAGTAAAAACTGAGGTAATTAAAAAAGAGTGCATTTTAACAACAAGGATTAGGAAGAAAATTGTCCTTAAGTCTAAATAACATTAAAAAAAACGCAAGGTTAAAAATTGCCTTGCGTTTGAAATGTATATTAACCAGCAAATTAGTTACCTGTTCAACCCAAAAACACTTAAGAAAACCATTTCATAGATTCAGGTTTTAATTAGTCAGAAATGAAAAAATGCATCCTTCACACTGTACCTTTCTAGTCTCTTGCATATATACTAGTATCCGTTCTGCTATTAAATCCTCGCTCTTTAGAATTCCTTCTAACTCGTACCCTAAATTTTACCTCCCTGCAATTATTAATATATGTGCCATTCCATTGTATAAATAGTTTTTGACGCTACACGAAATGCTCCTTCATATCCTTTTCCCGTTTTACTTACCCTGGTCATATGCATTTTTTGTAAAAAGTATGGAAAAATATTTATTGTGTCTTCATTAACCTTTGTAATGACAGTTTAATTCTTTCCTGATCAGACAAATTGGCTAAAAAATTAAAATTAATAAGTAATTGAGGTGACAGTACATGCCAATGATAAATATGAACAGTGCCAGCCTGTTTTATACTGTAAAAGGAAGCGGAACTCCGATTGTTTTTATCCACCCGCCTGTATTGACTTCAGTAAACTTCCAATATCAATTAGAAGAACTCTCAAAAAATTTTCAGATAATTACTTTTGATATACGCGGACACGGAAAAAGCCCATACTCCCCAGAACCAATAACCTATCCACTAATTATTGAGGATATCATTCGACTATTGGACCACCTTAATATAAATAAAGCGTTTTTATGCGGATATTCTACTGGCGGTTCTATTGTTTTACAATTCATGCTGACGTTTCCTGAAAGAGCTTTGGGGGGAATTTCAATTGGGGCAATGCCCGATGTAAATGACGATTACTTGAGAAAGAAGATTTCTTTAGGAATCAAGCTTTCAAGCAAAGGGGCTATTAACTTATTAGCCTGGTCCATCTCCTGGAATAATTCAAATAATCTCAAGCTGTTTAAAAATATGTTTTCAGAAGCAAAAAAAGGGGATTACCGCAACATTGAGCAATATTATCGCTATAGTTTAAAATACAATTGTGTCAATCAGCTTAATGAGATTAATTTGCCTACCTTATTGGTTTATGGTAAGAAGGATAAGCCCTTTCATTCCTATGCAAGGCAATTGCATGAGAAATTGCCACAAAACGAATTGTACTTTATCGAGAATGTTGACCACCGTATCCCGACCAAGGCTGCAAAAGAACTTAACCGGCTAATTTTTCAATTTGTAAACACAAAATGACAGGTATCTATAGGTACCTGTCACCATTCACTATTTATTGATAAATCATCTCGGGCTACTCTTTATTTGGCTATCTTTTCATGGGCAGTTCAATACCTTAGTCTCGCCCTTAAAGAGGAAAAGAGCGCTACCTCATTTATTTAAGGATAGCGCCCTTTAATGGAAGATCGTTTTCCTGCTGTACTGGCAGCCACACTCACACCTGAAGTTAAACCTGTAGTATTTCTGCAGCAGAACCATCCGTTTTTTTTCTGTCATCTCTTTTTCTAATAGAATTTACACGGCTGAATCTAAAAAGAGGTTGGCATAGGAAATAGAAGCCTTGCCTATCTTTTCTATTATTCTCCCTTATTGTAAATCCATTTTTCTTTTAATCGGTCAAATTCTCCATTGAGCTCCATCTCCTCCATCCAGAGATTGACCCAGTTCTGGAATACCGTATCCCCGCGATGCATAAGGTAGCCTTTCTGGCTCTTCGTGAACGTATTGTCCGTCAGAGCCGCATACAGCCTGGAATCCTGGCTTGCATAATAGATGGCCTCAATGCTGTCGGTAATCATCACGTCTACTTTTCCCTCAGCAACCATGTTCGGAATATCCAGATTGTTTTCGATTACGACAACCTTTGCCTGTGTAATGTTGGCATCCACGAATTTTTGGTTGGTTCCCCCTGGGTTTACACCGATGGTGACATCTGGCTGGTCAATCGCTTCCAAGCTTGTATATTTCTCCTTATCTTCCTGCCGGATTAAAGGAGCCTTTCCATCATTAATATAAGGATGCGTTAAGTGTGCTGTTTTTTGCCGATCGGTATTGCGGCTGATCCCGCCAACCGCTATATCAAACTTATTTTTATGGAGGTCCTCCATTAAGGTTGGCCAGGAAGTTTTAACGAAAGTGATCTTCACCCCAAGGTCTGCTGCCATTAATTTAGCCGCTTCGATATCATAGCCTTCATACTCTTTTGTTTTCGGATTAAAGTACGTAAATGGCTTATAGTCACCAGTTGTACCTACCCGAATCACACCTTTCTTTAAAATACGGTCGAGTCTTGAACTAATGACGAATGTATTGGCCTTTTTATCTACATACCCTCCTGCAGCCTCGGCCACCTGTTTCACTGATACATAAGGTTTTTCATTTACTGTAACCGTGCTTAACTTTTTTCCGTTTAACTCTAGCTGCTCGGTTTGGCTGTCGGCAAGCGACAGGCTTGTCCCTCCGGTAATCAATAATGCAAAAAGTGCAAACACGATGAGTACTTTTTTTTGCAAACTGTTTCCCTCCTATTCAATTGGTTATGTCTATTATCTTTAGGAAGGTACATAAAGTAAATTTATTTTCTGAATTTTCGATAAAATAGTTCGTTTATACGAGGAAAATAGCCCCTATATTTCTTAAACACAAAAACGTTGAAAAGAGCACAATTCTTTTGCTGCAGAATTGCGCTCCTTTTCTGGCATAATCACAAAACGCTAACATTCAAAAAGAAAATATACATAATCCGTAGGTACGCCTCGTTCACCTTGCTGATGCAGCATCGCTGTCACATTTCCGCGATGGTAGGTTCCATGATTCACTACATGGTGAATGAGATCGGAAAGTATGAACTCACAGCGACCATATTTCGGGTGCTCTGTAATGATGATACGTTCTGGATCCTGATTATCTGCAAAAAAGTGGTAAAATTCATTTGAAAGCGAATCATAGAACACTTTAAGTTCATCTATAGACGCTCTTGATGCTTCTGTCTTTCGACGCTCAACTTCCCTAACAGTATCGTGGAAGCTGCTTCCTTTCATCGTCTCCAGCCAAGTAATGTCTGTTGCATACAGGTGAATCAGCACCTCTGATATCGATGAAAAAACACTATTAACTGTCTCGTTATAAATCCTATCAGGCAGCTGCTTCAAGTGCTGGATCAATTTTTGGTTAGCCCAAACGTGGTAATCGTACATTTTCTTTGCGCGATTATTTTCCATTAGCTCACTCCACCCTCTTCTTTTTGATTTATATGAAATAAAGCATGTTTATTTAAAGGACTATCTTTCTTAACTTTCGGGTGATTGAATGTTTTAATAAAATTCATTCCGATTTTTTTCATTACTTTTTTCGAAGGCTTATTAACATCGGCAGTAAAACAAAAAACATCACTAAAACCCAATTCGTTAAATCCATATTGTAAACAGGCTGACGCCCCCTCAGATGCATATCCTTTTCCCCAAGCCTCTTTTTTCAGTCGCCAGCCAATTTCTATACACGGTGTAAAATCAGCTTTAAATGTTGCTCTATGAAATCCTATAAATCCTATAAACTCTTTATTTTTCTTTACTTCCACGGCATATAATCCAAATCCGCATTCTTTAAATTCAGATACAATCGATTTATAGAACACATTTGTTTCTTCGGCTGATAAGGTTTTAGGAAAATACTTCATAACCTGTTCATCTGCATTTAGTCGACTAAATGGCTCTATGTCTTCTTCCTCCCAGTCGCGTAATTGCAATCTCGATGTTTCTAAATATATCATTATAAACCTCCGAGAGTTTAATTGGTTTAGTTTATTAAATTGGCTGAACTATGATTAAAAAACTTTTGTTCCAGTTCACACTTCTGACGCAAGTGATGGCGAAAATGCATACCGACAAGATCGAACCACTCTCTCGCGTTCAGCCAGCCAAAACCTTCATGTTTAATTTTGTAATTGAGATTTATAGTATCTACTCTAGATTCCCATTGTCTCAGCCTCTGCATTACCAGATCTAGCCTATTCGTAAGGTCTTCTTTACTATCTGAATTGCTTGGCGGGGTATTTAGTTCGTCCGGTAATTTGATTTTAATTGGCGGGAAATCTCCAATTTTATATAAATGCTCACCAAACTCCGTTTTCCCGAGCTTTTGCTCTTCCTTTGATGCCGCACATGTTTCCACATTGTCAAGATACTCCATAGCAACAAGAATCACATGGTCGTACATTTGACCAATGGACCAAACTCCTTCAGCTGTTATATATCTTAGTTGCTCAAGTGAATAGTTTTGCAAATCGTGTTTGTATGTTTCAATTAGTTTTAAATTACTCATTTAATCACTCCTTTACCTCTGTGCTGCAATTAATGTTTTGAAAAAAAGCTTCATAAGCTTTTCGGGGATTCGCAAACCACTCTGCAACTTCATCTGCAATCTTTTGATTTTCTGCGCCCGCTAACAGGATTTGAACTACATGCTGAGGCAATGCCTGAGTCATGGCATTTGTCCATTCTGTTACTTCTTTTACAACTGTTTTTGTTCGATCCCAATATGTCTCACCAATTCGGATGTCCCAGATTGAATTTTTATATTGAATCAACGTTTCGTACAACTGTTCAGCACAAAAAGAAGAAAGATTACATCCCTGACCAGTAATTGGGTCATTAAGAAAAACACTATCTCCACAACCAATTACTATTTTATTTTTAAAGATTACGTAAGGTTTTCTAATTACAGGTTTAATGGCAACATTAAGGAAGGCTTTATCATCGGAAAGAGAAAAGATATTTTGCTGGATACGTTCGTGGATGTCCTGGAAATACATTTGTGTAATATTTTTCATTTGATTTGTAAATTCTTTTACGTCCTTTATTTCTTTAAATACATCTAACTCTCCGCCAGGAACTGCCATAATGAACAATATGGTAACAGGCCCTTGTTCTGTCATTGCAGGAATCTCAAACATTTCACCTATCTCAGGCAGAACGGTTACGCTTATACCTGGAGGATCATTTGGCTTTACCCCCAAAAAATAACCAACGATACATTTTCGTTGAGGCACTTGGATAGGAGAAAGCTGCTTTTCAATAGGAAATGGAAAGAGAGGGCCCGATTTTCCAGAACAATCAATCGTTAAATCAAACTCATCTGCCAAACTTTCTATCTGATCTTTATTTACTCTTAAAAGTCGAAAAGAGACACCCTGGTTTTCAAGATCCTTCAAACAGTGTGAAAAGTAGAAACGCTGGTCAACAGATAATGCTGGTTCTTTCAGATTGCCAACAAATAGTTTTTGATTACCGATCGTCATGTGAATACTTTTAAGAAGAGTTTTATCCTCCCATTTTGGCATTTTAAAGCGATTTTCTCGGGTTCTCGTTGAACCAAAATGTACTTGGGTAGACATAATTCGTCCATTTCGGATCTTATCCGAAGAATTTGAGTGAATAACAGTCACATCAAATTCTTCTTTCAGAGAATAAGCCAGCTGTAAACCTGCTGTGCCGCTGCCTATAATACAAATCTTCTTCCTCAAGGTTCTCTCCCCTTTGTTATCTGGTAGACGCGAAGATATTATAATAACATTGGTAATTTTCTGCCTTTTTAGTCTAAAGAATACACATGGTGATGTAAATACGACGATTTATTTATTTTCCATATTATTAATGTCTAAGCAAGTCAAACGATCCCTTTTCGACAATCAGGTCCTATTCACAAGGAAAGAGCAAATTTCTTGCTCCTGATAGGCCCCAGATTGTGGAATAACTCATTACAATAATGCTGACCTAAAATTAAAAAAGAGCACTTCCTGTTCAAGGAAAGTGTCTGTTTCTTTCATCAAATTAGAAAAGAGGAAAAGAAGAGCACCCGTCAAATTTGTAAGGGGGCATTAGTCCTTATTCCATTTAAAAGTACACGTCACTAATCCATTTCATAATAGCTCATCTCAGCAAGCATTTTCTTTTTAGCGAGAGCCCATGCCTTTTCGTTTTGCTCTGATTTGATATAATACCGAAAAAGCTTAACTTCAAAGTGCTGGATTAGATCCTCGTTTCCGGACTGAATGAAATATGGAAGCACCTTATTTTCAACATAGTCATAATAGGAATCTTCCTCCCCGTTCAGTAATAAAACATGCAGATGAAAAAATAAATAACTTTGGTCGTTTCGTTTTTGGGCGAGTTGCAGACCTTTTTTTGCATCGGATAATAGGTCTTCTTTCGATATCAAGTTTCCCTTATAACAAATGTCTATGTATAAATCTAACATGGTAAGATATAAGAAATCTTCTTCTTTCAGTAAGGTCAACCCTTTATCAAAATACTCTTTCGCCTCTCGAAAATGTTTTCTTCTAAACAGCTCTTGTCCAAGATTAAAATAGAGTTTAGTTAACCTATCTGCAGATTGAATCTTTTTTGCAGATTGGATTAATTTATCATAATAGCTGCGAGTCTCTTTTAGGCTAAATTGCGATTTGGCGTTTAATTGAAGGATAATAAGCGACTCTGTATCGAGTATGCGTGTGAAATTTAATGTTTCTTGAAAATAGCGCAAAGCTTTTTGAGCATAATAGTAAGCTAAAGTGTTGTCATGAACTGCATGATAGGAAATAGCCAGGTGGTAGTAATATTCTTCGCTCGAATAACTGGAATCAATTTTCTTTAGGATTTCAATTGAATCCTTGTAGTTTCCGATACTAAAATAACAGATTCCCTGAACATGTTTATATAGATTGCTCTCATAAGGTGAAAGGCTGATGTCCAGTTTCTTGATCTTTTGCATCACTTTATGACATTTTTCATTTTCATAAAGAATGAGATAATGACGGGCTAGAAGCAGTGAGTAGTGTGTTTGAAAGTCGGGAAAATCCTTTAATAGATTAGCGTCAAGTTCTGCTTTTTTTACTTTCATGTTTTCGGTATCTAACATAACAATAGCATTTTTCCATTCTTCTAATGTTTCTTTAAACCTATTGAAATTCCTTACTTCGTCTTGAAAATTTATGTTCAATTTTTTAGAAAGAAGTGTAATAATTTCCCCAGAATATTCTGTTATGCCTCGCTCAATTTTACTTAAATGAGTGACAGAACAAACCCCTCTTGAAAGCTGATCCTGTGTGTATCCTTGTTTTTCTCTGTAGTATTTTAGAATTTTCCCTTCGATCATTTTTTCTCCCTCCTACTGATAGTATAAATAACGAACATAAAGGATGGAATAGTTTATAAAATGATAGTGTAAAAGCTTATTGGCACAGGCTATTATTGCTTGTGTAAATAAGCTCTTACACTGGATATTTTCACTTTAAAAAAACAAAACGACTTTCCAGGATCTAGCTTAAAAGTTGTTATTGAAATAGATTGATAAACTATTAGCTGGTAATTCCAAGAAAAAAAGAGCTGCCAATAATACAATAAAAAAGCTAATCGAATAACGCGGATTAGCTTTTTTTACTGATTGGCATTTCCTTTTTGAAATATTTTCATCCTTTTATACAGGGACCTCTAAAGCAGGTAAAGCCTCTTCCAATTCCTCCCTCTTCGATTCCAGCCAGGAAGGCAGCATAAGCCTGCTGCCAAGTTCATTTAGTGGTTCGTCAACCGTAAATCCTGGAGGGTCTGTCGCGATCTCGAACAAAATGCCGCCTTCTTCATGAAAGTAAAGTGCTTTGAAGTAATTGCGGTCGAGAATTTCGGTTGGATAATAGCCCTTCTCCTGAAGAAGGTTTCTCCACCTCATATGATCCTCTTCATCCTTCGCTCTCCAGGCAATATGATGAACTGTACCTGCCCCCATCAGCCCTCGAACAGAAGGGGTAAGTTTTATATCGATCGTATTTCCAAGTTCGGCTTCTGATTTAAATCTTAAGAACCCTTCTTCCTGGCCGATGCCTTCAAGCCCTAATACATCCTCAAGTACTTCAGCCGTTTTATTTGGCTTTGCAGAAATCAGGGTTGCTCCTCCAAATCCTTTAATGGCAGCCTCTGGATGAACGTCTTTCAAAGCCCATGTGTTCAAAGGCCCCTCAGACCTCTCTACAAGTTCGATTTCAAGGCCGTCCGGATCTTGGAATTGCAGGTAGGTTTCACCGTAGCGAACGGTTTGTATGAACTTAACGCCAAATTTACTCAGCCGTTTTTTCCAAAATTCAATTGAATGTTCAGGGATCACATAACTGGTCACCCCGACCTGGCCGGTTCCAATCCGCCCTTTGAGCTGCTTCTCCCATGGGAAGAAAGTTATAACCGTTCCAGGATCGCCATTTTTATTTCCAAAATAAAGATGATAAACTTCCGGCCGGTCAAAATTAATCGTCTTCTTTACAAGCCTTAGTCCCAGTACCCCTGCATAAAAGTCGATATTTCGCTGGGCATCGTTAACCATAGCCGTAATATGATGGATACCTGCAGTGATTTGCAAAATCTATTCCCTCCACTTCTTTAAAAGTGA
Organism: Cytobacillus firmus; assembly: GCF_023657595.1. Lineage (NCBI taxonomy): Bacteria > Bacillati > Bacillota > Bacilli > Caryophanales > Bacillaceae > Cytobacillus > Cytobacillus firmus. Next base: position 2,781,059 of record NZ_CP098323.1, read on the forward strand.
CCTAATTCTACTGTGGTCTTTCGATAGAAAACAGTTCGCCAATCTTTGCATAATGGATGCCAGCTAAACGGCTCACTGCAGCGAGCCCCTTTGGATCAATTCTTCCCTTATCATAGATGTTTTCATCAATATGAAATTGAACAACTTTTCCAATGATAAGATCACAGCCAGGAGTATCCGTCCCCCCAAATGAAAGAGATTGTTCCAAGGTACACTCCATACGGATTTTCGCTTCCATCACTCCAGGCACGGAAATTTTTGTACTTTCAGCTGAAGTTAATTGTGCTAATTCTATTTCACTTTGATCAGGAGGCAGAGTTGCTGCTGTCTTATTTATTTTTTCTACATTGTCCTCGTCGACAATATGAACAACAAATTCCTTTGTGCTGATAATATTTCTGGCCGTATCCTTCTGTGTTCCTTCATTTCTTTGAATCGCCAAGGAAATCATTGGGGGATTTGATGTTACGATATTGAAATAACTGAATGGCGCCCCATTCAATACACCTTCATTTGAGATCGTGGTTACAAAAGCAATGGGCCTTGGTATGATGCTTCCTATTAAAAGTTTGTAATTTTCTCTTTCATTATTGTCAGCTGGGTCAATGGAAAGCATAGCGTGCATCACCTCTATAAAATTTAATCCAATTCCCTGACTGTAAACGGAAGCAGAACACTTTCTATCTTATCCCTTTGTGGCTCATATTGTTCAGGCAGCATTAATTTCCCGCCCATTTTTTCCTGGGATTCATCATGGGCAAACCCTGGAGGATCAGTAGCAATTTCAAATAAAATTTCCCCATGTTCCCTAAAATAGATCGCATTAAAGTAGTTTCGGTCTTGAACTGGTGTAACCACATATCCATTATCGGCAACATACTTTTGCCAATCCAATTGATCCTGATCATCAATAGCCCTCCAGGCAATATGATGGACGGTTCCCACACCCATTCGCCCCCGTCCAATTGGAGTTAATTTAAGATCGATGATGTTTCCAATATCAGCAGAAGATCGGTAACGGATAAAATCTCCTTCCTGACCTAAAACTTCGAGTCCCATAATGTTTTCCAGCAGGTCAGCCGTTTTCGCTGGCTGAGTTGATAGGAGAGTTGCTCCACCGAAGCCTTTTATAGCTGTTTCAGGGGTAACATCCCCGTAAGTCCAGGAATTTACTTCCCCATCTTCTCTTTCAACAATCTCCAAATGAATTCCATGAGGATCATCAAATTCCAAATATTGCTCTCCGAACCGTTCCATTTTTGTATAAGGCACTTTAAATTTTTCAAGCCTTTCCTCCCAAAACTTCATGGCACCTGCCGGAACGACATATGAAGTAACTCCTACCTGGCCATCGCCAATAACCCCTTGACGGGCACCTGCCCATGGAAAGAAAGTAATGATTGTTCCTGGCTTGCCGCCCTCATTTCCAAAGTAAAGGTGATAAGTGCCGGGATCATCAAAATTGACCGTTTGCTTGACTAAACGCAATCCTAAAACTCCTGCATAGAAATCTGCATTCTCTTGAGGATGGCCTACGATTGCAGTAATATGATGAATCCCCATTGTTTTTTTACCCATATTTCCCGCACTCCTTTAAAACTTGGATTTTAATTATATTCTGTAACTAGGACATGCCCTGCTATCAATTCAGTTAATAAATTTATCTACAAACTGGAAAGGAACAAAATTTTTCAGCTTTATTTGAGGTATTACTAATTCGGGATAGTTTAGAATAAAAAGAAATCCAATGCATATCGGCCAGGACCAATTAAGGCGATACCAATGGCAACAGAGAGTAACGTTAAGTTATATTCATATCCATTAGATGTTGCCCATAAACCATTTGGACCATGCACCTTAACGATAGCCATGATCATAGTTCCTGCAATCATTAGTGCTGCGAGAGGAGTTAAAAATCCTAATGCAAACAAGATTCCCCCTATAAGTTCTGCTAATCCTGCAAAAAGAGCCATCATTACTCCCGGCTTCATCCCAATGGAATCAAACCAGCCTCCGGTTCCTTTTAATCCATGACCCCCAAACCACCCAAACAATTTTTGAGCTCCGTGACCAATGAATAAAACGCCAATTACCAGCCTAATAATTAATAATCCTAAGTCCATCATTTTTATTTCCTCCTAATTTTAATTATCTCGAATTCGAGATATTATTTTAAAATTTTTTTGCTTTTTCTTATCATTTCGAGAAATTGAACTAATGCCTCAGTTCCTATGCATTTAATAATCTTACCTAAAATTAATGTTTTTTGTGGTTCCCTTTGTAACTGCTGCGTTCTTTCTGGATAATATATGATTTACCATATTGGCTTAACTTTATGTCTTGCCTGGGCTCTCTTTAATTTTTCAGGAGTTACATCATCTCCTATAGGATCAACGATGGTTGTGTTTAATAGCAGCTCTTCCATTGAGCCGCGAAATTCTTGGATATATTGACAGCGCAAAATGATTATTTCAGCATTTTCAATTTGTGTTAAGCCTTTCTTCTTTCTTTTTGCTGCGAGTTCATTTATTCTTTTTAGAATCTCATGCATAAGACTTACTCCTTTCAAGTAAAAATCCAAAGATACCTCGAAATAAAATATCTTGAATTAAAGATAATTTATTTTATTAAATATGTCAACACTATTCTCTTGATTATTCAAATGGAAATATATCATTTTTGCGTGTATTTTAATTTGATCTAATGCACTCTTCAATAAGTGCTGATTTTTATCCTTCCTCTTTTAATGCACATTTTAGGCGTACACTATGAACTTCCATGGTTCCCCGCCTTCCTGATTTGCGCACTATTCCTTCTGCATTAAATTCATTTAAAAGTGCTGTCACTGTTTCACGGATACTGCCCATCATCGATGCTAACTCTTGATGAGTTATGTAAATATCAAGTACAGCCCATTCTTCCGCACTGCTGCTTGACAATTTATCCCCAAACTTCTCTGTAAGTTTATTTAGCAGGAATAAAAGCCGTTTCCTTGTACTGCTATATGCCATATACTCCAGTAACTCTTCGACTTCCTTTAGGCGGCTGGAGATTATTTCAAGAAGCTTTAAAGAAATACTTGGATTTTCACGTATTATTTTTTCAAACTGCACTCTATCTATTCTGCAAATAACAGAATCCTCCCATGCCTCAGCATATAAATTTTCAGAACCGGTTGTAAAAGTACCAATTTCTCCAAATACATGCCCCGTTTCTAAAATATCAACTGTAAGCTCTTTCCCGCTCTCAGTTATTCTATACAAACGAACCTTACCCGATTTGATTAAATACAATAACTTTTGATCCATATGTGGAGAACTAATAACGGTACCTTTCTCCACAACTTTCATAGGTGTGACCGGTTCATATTTCTTTAATTCCTCCAATTCCAGATCCTTAAAAATCTGTATTCTCGATAAATACTTCATTTTATCCATATGCCTCTCCCCCAATTCTGCCGAATGTAGTCCAGACTACATACTCACTAACCTAACAAGCCTAGAATGTATACATAGCAGCTACGTCTATTATACAAAAGGAGGAAACTTTGTGGATGTTGTAACTATGATCATTCAAATTATTTTAATTTTTATTTTCACCATATCCATTTCGATGAAATTAGCACGTACCAAGTCAATGGTTAAGCACTGGGGAGAATATCGCTACCCCCTATGGTTCATGCAATTAATTGCTTTCCTGGAAATATTGAGCGTAGGCGGATTGATCATCGGATTTGGGTTTCCTAAATTTATCTTGCTTTCAGGATCCCTCATTACTATTCTTATGCTAGGTGCCCTGCACGCTCACTTCTTAAGAGCCAGACATAGACCGATTATGGGATTAAATGCCTTAACAATGCTGATTTTAGCTATTGTAATCACCTTTTTTCAAATTAATAAGTAGTCAAAAATAACTAAGTTTACAATGTCCGGTATCCAGTTTGAAGCCTTGAGTACTTTGTACATACCGTTACCATTTCGGGAAGCATGCTATCCCAAAGAGAACATCTAAATTAATGATCCATTCTTAAAGTATTCCAAACAGCCCTGCCCCCATCTAAATTCAAGACGGGGGTCATAATTCTTTCATAGGAAGTTATGGGAATGATCTTAATGTTCCTGTATAATCCTCCAAGCTGAAGCATAGAACTTCGGCCAGAAAGCTAACTGTGTCTTGGACTACTTTTTAGTGGCGGTTATTTTTTGGCGGTTCAACTCAAGCTTAAGCTGCAATATCTGAACACTGTAATTATCATTTGAAAGGTGCTGTGAAACCAGGTCATATATGATGTTTTTACGCTGAATTACAGCAAGATGGGTCTTTGTATATTGATTCCACTAATGATCTTATTCACTAATTATCGACATTCAGAGGAGAGTATACAGATTCCTTTGTGAACTAACCAGCCTATCATTATAATCAAAATGCAGATGGGCGTTGGCACAGTTCCTAGATTTTATATCATTTGTGTAATGCCAGGCATATATTTCCCCTATAATTCCACTTACCGCCATACTTTTTTATTGGCTTCCATTCATAAGTTTTCCAACACCGGTAATATTAAGAGTAATGCAGAAAATAATGGTGATTTACTTATGACTAAACAGGATTAAGGATGAAGTCCAGCATGAGGTATGGGAAAAATCCTTTTTTATTCCAATAAATTTTTAATATAGTCAAAAAACAAATGTACGCTTTGGTCTTACTTTAATAAACATTCTATCCCCTTTGGCAAAAAAAGAACACAAGATAAAAAGTTGATGAATACCGCCGGAGTGAGAACGCAGTTTTACCACAGCCAGATATCAAATTATGAAACGGAGGTGAACCAGATAAAGGAACAGCCAATACCAGACAGATTGCAGATATCCCCATTTCTAGTGTTTTATTTAATTATGTCCATGCAAATTGGCATTGGGGTTCTTAGCTATCAGAGAGACATCGCAAAGGATGCTGGCTATGATGCCTGGATTTCCATCCTGTTTGCCGGGGGATGCATACATGTCATCCTTTGGATGATCTATAAAATTGCCGAAACGGTTGATGGAGATTTTGTGACAGCACATAAGTACCTTCTGGGCAATTTGATCGGCAAAGCAATCAGTTCCATTTTTATAGGTTACTTTTTTTTGTATGTCTTAGCTATCGCACGAACATTTATCGAAATCATTCAAGTGTGGATGTTTCCGGATCTGAGCACTTTCTGGTTCTCCTTTGGTTTCATGATACTTTGTACTTATATCATTTTTGGAGGGTTAAGAACCGTAGTCGGTATAGCCTTTTTTGGTCTTGTATTGCCGGCTTATCTCCTTCTCACATTTGGCTGGGCCATTAAATTCTCAAATTTTTATAATCTCCTCCCAATTTGGGATCATTCCGTTAAGGAACTTCTCATCAGTTCCTACAATATGTCGCTTACCTTCATCGGTTTTGAGATTATTTTGTTCGTTTATCCTTTTATAAAAGAACCAAAGAAATCCAAAAAGTGGGCCCACCTTGCTGTTTTAACCACTACCCTGATCTATACGATTTTAGCAGTCATTACCTTTGCATATTATTCTGAAGATCAGCTTGCTAAACAGGTTTGGCCGACTTTAACCATGTGGAAAATTGTTGAAATGCCTTTTGTGGAACGTTTCGAATATATTGGGATTGCAAACTGGAACTTAATTATGCTTCCGAATGTGTGTATTGCCATCTGGATTTGTTCGAGACTTATCAAAAGGATCTTTAATATTAGACAAAAAATCGGTGTTTTTTTTATTGTGGGTGCATTATTATTATTGATTAACTTTATTAATACGCGCGAAGAGATTAGTCTGTTTAATGAATATTTTGGGAAAGCAGGGTTTGGCTTTACATTCATTTATATCCCCTTGTTCTTTGCCGCTATCATGATTGCCAAGAGGGTAAAAAAGAAGGGTAAAAAGAAATGAAAAACTTATCTTAATGGGGTTGGTTCTGCTGCTGTTCAAATATTAGAAGTTTACCCACTCAAATTTCAATTTTCAAGAATTCTTAAAGAGATAAACGAGTCATAAAAAAACGGCTTTGCTATTTTCGCAAAGCCGTTTTTCTCCTATAAATCTACACGCTTTACTTCTTCTAGCTCAACCAAAACCTTTATTAATTTTTATGTTAAAATGAAGATAAATTTTTTTCTGAACAAAACAAAGATTTAGACTCTAAGCGTCTTAATCCTTTAATCTCAGACATTAACTGTTAATTGAGGCTCCCATTAAAAATCGGTTTGTGACCATGATAACGATAGTAAGTATAATTGATGATCAGCTTTTTCTTCTATTGTCATTGAAGGAGCGTGGGCGGAAAACATGTACAGTGTTCTTACATATTTTGTTTCCCTTGTTGTCATTGTGATATCGGTATTTACTACACTTTTTATCAAAAATGAACTAGAGCGAATGTTCCGGGAAAAAAATAAAATGATCCCTTTTCATATATCTAATGTGCTTCTCACCTTAATGGTTTCTTTTGCAGCACATGCTGTATTTACGATTTATATCATTGGAGATGAATTCAACTGGTTACTGCAATTGGCAATCCTCATTTTCATGATTTTACCAATTTATATTTTCGGGCACTTGGCATTCGAAAAATATAAATCAGTTTATAAAAAATACATACCCGCTGAGAGCGGGAAGATTTTAGTGCTTAATGAAAAGTACTTAAAGAAGAAAAAGTGGCCTTCAAAGTTCAAAAATTATAATGACTTTTCTAAGGAAAAATAAGTTACAGATACAAAAAAATAGGTTAAGCCAACTTAAGGAACATTTTTGGTATTTATTTATGCAGGGATTGGAGCATTTAAAATGAAGAATGAGCATTATTGGGTTTCAAAGCTTGGATTAACTCCTCATCCAGAAGGAGGATATTATAAAAGAACGTTTCAATCAGAGGAATGTACTTCTGATCAAGAATTGTCTGTGAAATTTGCGGGAACACGCAAGCTCTATACAAGCATTTATTTCTTATTAACGTCCAACGATGTGTCCCACTTTCATCGATTGAAATCGGATGAATTATGGTATTTTCACGCTGGAAGTCCACTAACCATACATATCATCAATGAAAATGGTGAATATGAAGAAATTAAATTAGGTATAAACCTTGATAACGGAGAAGTACCTCAAGCTTTAGTGCCGAAAAATTCAATCTTTGGTTCGTCTGTTATGGAGGCGGATACATTCTCACTGGTAGGCTGCATGGTTTCTCCAGGCTTTGATTTTCAGGATTTTGAACTGTTCACACAAACAGACCTTTTATCCAAATACCCTCAATATAAGGAAATTATTTTAAAATTAGCATATGAAAGGATTCCTGAATAGAGAAATTAGGTCTCTTCCGGATGACTGCTGCTAGTCTTAATCGGCCATACTTACCATCTCTATTAAGACAAGCAAACTATTACTCGAAAATCACATACTTACATAAAAAAAGTGGGGTAACTCCCCTATTTTTAGTGTTCTAAATTGAGATCTAATTCGTTGTCCTCGTTCAAATCAACTCTAAGGACAATCAAATCCTGCATTTCTTTTAGAAATTTAAATTTGCTTCTCTTCAAACTTTAAAAGGGTAAATGGCTCTTTTGACCGAGTCCTTTTTAAGAAGTCCTCATAAAACTTCACTTCTCCTTGCCAAATGATCAATGTCGCGTGACCATCGTATCTTTTCCTCAGTAGTTAGGAGCTCCCTTTACTAAGTGTGTCCTTAGCATCGAGTAAATCTAATCCAGCATTTAAAAATTATTTTAAACCTGCTCTTTGGGTGTCAATGCCATCCACTGATTGAGCTGCGGAATTTTCCCCTGCGCTTTATTATTAGTCCTTTTTTTTCCTAAAAAGCACCTCGTTTATGGGATTAAGAAATAATCTTAACTCTTATGATTGGGACTATAAATGTGTTCCTTTAGAAAATTTCTAGTCTTCACTATCAAATTAAATTGATTTTCTCTCTACTAATCAAACCCTTCCATTATCTCAATTTTAATTTTTTATTCTATAAACCATATCAATGCCCTTCTTCAACGCACCTACCCCCTTTAATACAATAAAAAATACTGCATCAGCAGCATCTAAAAGTTCTCTTAAATACGCCAAAATGCTAATGGCTATATTGAAAATGATATTGGGTTATTTTTTTAATCCCCTTTAGACATACTATTCACTAGGAGGTTGTTTTTATATGGAAGAACGTAATGTTAAATTAACTACAGCTGAAATCGCAGCTCTTTGGAAAATAAACATTTCAAATACAGCAGTAAGATGTTTTTACATACATCTTCTGCATCATCTTCAAGATGAGGAAATTAAGCTAATCATTGAAGAGGTATTGGTTTTAGTTGAATCAATTATTGAAAAAATTGAATACATATTCGAAGAAGAAGGGTTCCCAATACCAAATGGGTTCTCAGATAAAGATATTGATTTATCAGCCCCTCCCTTATATACAGACTTATTTGCATTAAGCTTCCTTTATCGTGGAGGACAGGTTATTATCCCAAGTTATGCAAATGTTTTACAACGAGTGACTCGGTTAGATGTATATAAACTTTTCAAAGAGTGTTTATACCGTGAAACGGAAATACATCAGAAAGCATTAAGCATTATGCTTTCTAAAGGAATAATCGATCGGCCTCCAAATATGGAATATCCAGAAAATGTGGAATACATTCAGAATCGACCATCATTACTAACTACTTGGTTAGGCGAAAAAAGACCTCTAAATTCCATAGAAATATCAGAACTTTTCGTCGAAATTGAAAGAAATGCCATTGGTTTAATCCTTTTAATAGGATTAATACAGGTAACGAAAGATAAGGAAATAAAGAATTATTTATTAAAAGGGAAAAAACTAGCTGAAAAGCAAGTGGAAACGTATGAAAAATTATTGAAAGATAGTGATCATTATATTGGTTTCCCATTGCCTGTGGAAGTAAGTAGTTCAACTGTTTCTCCGTTTTCTGACAGGTTAATTCTTTTTATAATAGCTACGGCAAACCAAATTGCAGTGTCAGCACTTGCGGATGCATTATCTGTCTCAATGCGAAAAGATTTAGCTCTCCATTATTCCTTAATTACAACCGAGGTTTTAAAATACGGGGAAGAAGGACTCAAACTTTTGATTGAACGAGGCTGGATGGAGCAGCCCCCACAGCCCATTGATCGAAAGAAACTTAATGAATCCTAACTTAAATGAAGGAGAGAACTAACCAAGGTATTCTGCAACTTAACTCTATTTGCTTAATATATCCCAATAAAGGCTATGGCTTTTGGCTATAGCCTTTTACATATAAATAAAAACAGACGCATTCCTTATTTGTGAAAAGCGCTCGCTTGTTGATTACTTACCGTCATTAATATTGGAGACAGCACTAGAGAATTCCTCAAAACTCATTTCTCCTAAGGCAAACTTCGTACTTTCAACAAAAATACGTTCATTTTTCGTTAGTTCACGTTTTGCTGCCTTTTCAATCCATCCATCTTCTATATCTAAAGTTTCTAAAACATGCTTTTGTTTTGAAAAAGCATCATAGTATCTTAACCCAAACTTTCTTTGGGAAACAGCATCAGTATGTATGCCATCTGGATTTGCCGTTAAGCCTTTTGATGTTGCGAAAAAGCAATTCTTTTCGGAATGAGCCACTTTAGATAATATCTCATTTATTTGTTTATATTCTGAAGCACTTTTCCCAAATCCCGACTGTCCAAGATAATGCCCAAGCTCACCTATTATGATCGGGATATCCGGTGCATTCAGTTCTTCTCTCAAGTGTTCGAATAAGGAAAGCAGTTTGGCTTCGTATGTTATATATCGTTCTCCGTAACTGTCGCTTTCTCCCTGATGCCATAGGATCCCCGCTAATTCACTTGTTTCCATTGCAAATTTTGCTTCAGAAATCGCATGCCTGGTTAAAACTCCATCTATTGCCCAATCATCAATAGAGCTTCCTCCCTCGGCACATGGAATGAGCCCAATCCCCTCGCCTGAATGGTCCTCTGTCCAAGCCTGAGCAAAAGAGGCTGCCGGCCCAATACCAGATACGTGGCGATCAAAATGAATTGGCTCCGCCATCATCTGCCATCTGCCGTTTCGCAGCATATTTATGTGCTCATTATAAATTGGAGACACATCGTCCATAAATCCTCTGCCAGCCATGTTGGATTGTCCGATTAACAGTATAGATTTCATAGAGTATCCTTCCTTCTGTCGAGTTTTAATTCAATTTAATGGCCTGATAATAAATAGACAAGCCAATGTGCATCACACTCATACGCCTTTTGGGCCTTCCGTAATACATCTGCCGTCTCTTTACCGTATCATTCATCCATAGAAGTGGTACGGGTATAAAGTATACTTCCCCTTCTTTTCTCACCTTACCATGCAGAATAACTGAATTTGTCCGAATTATATAGCATATTCTCCGAACCAAGAGAGCACTTACTAAAGAAAAAGGACGCTTCCTTACTCAGGAAAAGCGCCTGCTTACTGAATGAGTATGAAGGATCTTAAAAGTCTCTAATGAAATGTTAGTTGCTGAATAGGCGGACTAAAAAACCATCTTCTTCAACATGAGGCATAAAATAGGTGATTCCATAACTTGAAGCTACAGCCATAATGACTGTCCAAAGGAATAAACTGGTCAACATCCAGCCGGTTACCCTCTTTCTTGTAGAACCAAAGCTCATTCCCATAAACGCAGATATATGAGATCCAACGAAAAAAGGGCCAATAATCGCTAAGCCAGGTAAGCCATACTTATCAAAAAGTGTCCGTGCCCGTTTGCCTTTTTTCGACTCTTCCATGCCTTCAGCTTCAGCTTGCGTCGCCGCAACTTCTTCCACATGCATAATATCTTGCATACGTTTTTTTTGTTTTCGCTTTCTCATCCATTTCTTCACTTGATCTACAAAAACAATTAACAGAACCACTGTCAGAGCATTCCCCAAAAAAGCAAGTATCGCTGTCAGAACTGGAGATAGACCTCCGATGATAGCCAATGGAATCACAGCAACAAGTTCAAATAACGGAATTGCTGCCAGAAGAAATACAAATATATACGATAAAAACATATCCTACATCCTCCCCTTTATTCATAAAGTTTTTTAACTTCCGACCAAAAAATAAAATACTGCCCGATGCCAAGTACAGTCAAAGTGATGACAGGGAGCAACTCGACTTTTCTAAACAGTGAAACCGCTACAATAGCTGCCGGAATCGCAAAATAATAATAAATATACACTTTTCGACAAGCACGATACGTAATATATTGATGCCCTTCATCTTCTTCTTTCAGCTCATAAGGGATGAAGGTAAGAATACGAATCTTCCGGTCTGGAAATTTACGGTTAAAATAAACCATTGTTCCGAAATAGATGATGACAAAAATAGCATATGCAACAAAAATAATAGTCGTCATGTTATTCCGCTGCTCCAAAACGATGCTCATCGAATAAATTACCGCAAGCCCAATCAGAAACACACTCATTGTAAAAGGTGAACGCAAAAACCGTTCCATAATCACTCATCCTCCCCCTCTATCCAAAACAGTTCCTCTAAATCGACACGTAATGCTTTAGCAATTTTCAATGCCAACAGTACAGACGGAGCATAGTCACCTTTTTCAATCATGCCAATGGTTTGGCGGGTAGCTCCAACCAATTTACCTAAATCAGATTGAGTATAATTATGCCTCGCTCTTAATTCCTTCACTTTATTTCTCAGCAAATTTAACATCCCCTATTACCATTTCTTGCCTCTTTATTGTAAAGAATACTTAACATTAGGTCAAGGATATTTTCCATTTTGTTAAGATTACATACCACTTAACTTAGTTGAGATTATGATAGCTATCCAAAAGGACTTATCTATGAAAAGAAAAAGAACCTCCAAATTTGTAATGGAAGCCCTCTTGCCCATGATTGTGTTTAAAGTTCCTGTAGAATATAAGGGTTTGATTCGATGATCTATCCGCCTTGCAGCTGATGGTACATGTTTTCAACAAATATTTATTGAGGCTTATCAATTATTCAACAATATGGCCAGTTTGCTGGATAATAGTCATGACGATTTTTCCACTCCCCTTTGGCTCTTAACGTTAATTATGATATTAAAAAAGTGCCTAACCCCTTATATACAAGGGATTAGACACTTTTAAAACAGGTTTATAAAAGTGTTGATCAGCATGATACGATTGTTTGTCCTTCTCGTTCTGAATCATGACTCGTCATCGATTGATCAATCATCTTCAAATAATTTTTCTCCCCGGTGGAGGCGCATGGCAATTTGTGCTGTATGCGGCATTTCTCTCGCAGTTGGGGCATGGCCTGCCAGATAACGTGTTACTGCAAGGATCAATGTTTCCTGTGCATACCTGGCAAGCTCTGAATCCTCTTTTTCCCAATGATCGTGTTCGACCATTGCTGCTTCATACATTTGAAATGAGTGAAACTCTGCATCCTCTCTTAGTAAAGCGTGACCGAGCGTATTGAAGAGTTCGCTTTTATCACCGCCGCGTGCCAGGTAATTCACTACCCATCTTGCTGATTCCGCAACCTGCTGCTGTTGATTCATCATCTCCAACAATTCTGAAGGACTTTGCGGTTCAGTTTCCACATCCTTTGGTTCCGGCCTTCTGGCGGATGGTGTATTGAGAAAACGATCAAGATACACACTCATTGCTCCATGGAAAACAGCCCGGGTCAATTCAGGTGTAGCAGAGCGGCGCAGCGATTCGTGTACAGCATGTGCGTGGGTAAAAGTATGAAGTACAGTGATCCAATCCCTGAAATCATTTTGCACATGGAAGCGGGAAATCCGATCAGCAGCCGCTAAAGTTACGAGCTGGGCTAACCGGGAAGGAGTGACGCCGTTTTTAAGTGCATCCATCATCATATTTACCGTTTTAATAGGGTTATCTGATAAAATTTGTTCAACCAAGGCTGGTTCATCTATACCAGCGTCCCCTCGTGATGAGACATCAGCAAGGATATCAGGTAATTCCCGGAACGCCTCCTTTAAGGGTTTGACCAGGTTCACAGGTGATTGCCAGCTATGGGATTCTTCACTGCGGGACACATCGCCGATACCGGGGAGCAAGGATGATAATACATAGGACCGGTGCTCAATACCAATCTGATTTAAAATTTCAAATGCTTTATTATTAAAATCAAGAGTATGACCTGTGTTTACATAAAAATGATCCGTGACCGCTGTCATCATCATGTCAGCAAGCTGCTCGTCCGAGAATCCCGATTGTACCGCGGTCAATAGCACCCGCTCAGCTCCCTGTGAATCCCGCACCTCCACACAATGACGATACCATTCTGATAATTGTTCGAATGATTGGGTATTCTTTTCATTTGATACAGGAAGGGATCCAAGTAAAAAGCGTGTTCCCATGCCGGAACTTTCCCGTGCAACATGAACCAGGCCTTGAAACAGCGCTAAAACCTGCCCAGTTTTATCTAATTTGGGCAATACATTGGTCATGGCTGTTAAAATCGTTAATCCCGATCCCCATCCGCTCCTCCGATGTGTTGTTCCGAATTCGACGCCGATTTTTGCTATCTCTGTCGCTGGAAAACCAGCTTCCATCAATCCGACAACTGATTTGGCGATGACAAGACTAATATTTTGCTCAAGGCCGTCACGTAATCGCTGCCTTAATTTTTCGATTGTCACCTTATTAAACGGAACTGGATAAACCCAAACCTCATCCCCGTTAATCTCGACGGGATAAGTAGGGACATCATCTGCCCATGGATCCAAGGTTCCGCCGCTTTTTATATCAAAGCGGGCATGATGCCAGTGACACGTCAAAATCCCATCACATAGGCTTCCGGTATGGAGGGGAAAGCCCATATGCGGACAGCGGTTATCCACCGCATAGACTTGTTTTTCGTAAACAAATACAGCAATTGCATGACTTCCACCTTTAATAACCTTTGCCCCTTCATCTTCAAGCGTTTTTAATGAACCGGCATAAATCAATTCTGACAATGGTATCACTCTCCCTAAAGAATTCATAAAAGATTTACAATAACTGTTATCTATTATTTTATATTATTGATGGAATACAGGAATCCTTCATAGGTGTGGACTTTTTTCATCCAAAAGTCTGAGAATCTACCCAAAAACAAAGGTTAACATCGGTATGCTCTCCCTTCCAATGACCATTCATATATTGATAATCTTATGAATCTGAATCGCCTCTTGGTTATTCAGCTGTTTTTGAATTGCCTCCTCTCACAACGACTATGACAGGTAACCTTCAATTCTGAATTTATTACACAGATTATAAGCAATAGTGTTATCAGATACGTTCTTAAAGTAACCTGTCCCGTTAACCCGTTAACTAAAGAAGAAAATCTACTTTACTTCTATGGCAAATGCATAATTAGCATCTCCAGTAGATGTGTTCTCTTTCTTTTCATCCATCCACCATGCTCCATATGAATAGTAATAAATCCCTTTTTGGGCAGGCGCTGTGAAATGATTGTTACTTATTTCAACTTCCGATTCTTCAGAGCTGCTTATTTGCAGAACATGAATTTTATTTGGTTTTGGTTCATATTCCATAATAAAAGCTACACTTTCACCAGGACTTACTTCAATTGGTTCACTTTCTTCCAAAAGCTCGATTAATCCAGCTTTATCCACACATTCGGCTTGACCTTTTGTCGACCAGCAATAGGTTCCAAGTATAGTTTCGAATCTTTCGTTATCCACCTCTATAAAGGCTTTAGGTGGCTTAGGCTCTTCTTGAGTCACACCATTATTTGTACACCCAGTGATGATTAAACCAAAGAGAGCTATAATATGGTACCTTTTCTTCATGATTGTTTCCTCCTAAAAAAGAATTATTATTGAATTACTCTCTAGGTTCTTTTGTTAAATATCTCCATCTGCGTTTTCTATACTGTCGGTTTACCCTCCTGCTCTGCCTTTGACCCCTCTCTGAATATACACTTACTTTCACAAATTAAATGAAATGGCTGTAAAACCCTTTGCTTCGCAGCCCAACGCAAAAAATCATACACATTTGAATGTAAATCTGCATAACCAAGTCGGTGTTTCAGTTACCTTTATCGAATAATCGAATAAATATATGCACCAAGAGTACACTACATATAAAACTAATGTGGGGTTTTACAAACATGAAACAGATTATTCTCTGGTCACTCTTGATATTGCCTTGGGCGTCCTTGTTCTTTTTAAAAATGGATACTGTACGCAGGTACATGCCTGTTGCTCTATTTATGACCGTTATTCATACCTTGGCATATCAGGCGGCTTATCATTACGGATGGTGGAAAGAGGCAGGTTCCAGTCTGTTCGGATGGGATAAAGTCGTACCGGTTCCTTGGGTGTATGGAGCATATTTAGTTATAGTTATCTGGGTATTCCACTTTACTTTTAGGAAATTTTGGTTGTATATGACTGTCAATATACTTTTGGACGGATCTTTTATGTACATTGTTTACCCGGTATGGCAACGAATGGGGCTTGTTTCGAGTGAATCGACTTTGTCTACAATAGCTATTGTTGCTATGATGGTCAGTTTTGCGTTCATCCTCTATCTGTATCAATTGTGGCAGGAAGAAGTGTTGGAACAGCCCAAAGTAAATAAATGACCAAGAACTGACTTGACGTCCCATTCATAGGGGAAAGGAAAGCAAAGCACCTGAAAACAGGGAGATTTCCGAGTCGAATACTTGTACACGCTGATTTCACAATCATTAAGCTTGTTCAACAGACTCTACGAAGCCTTTAACAGATCTTTCATTGGTTTGGCCTGCTTTATTTGGTCTTTTTTTGCAGTGCAATAGCATATGAATTCTACTGTAAATCAAATGATACTCCTTGCTTATACCTCTAATTATGATAAGGTTCCCCACGATTATTCATAAACTGATTTGTTAAATTAATGTCCGATTCTTTCCCTAACCCCTTTGTGAAAAGCCACATAAAAGGGAACTCTGATCATTGGCTGAACCTAAAAATGTATGCATTAGATGGTTAATAGTATCCTCCTTATATTTCCCATATTGTTTACTTAACTAATGTTCGAATGTCCTAAGTATAATCACCTGCATCAGAGATAACCTATATTATAGAGGTGCTAAACATGGGTAGAAAATTTGAAAAAAACCTTATAAAATTGCTTTATTTTTTTGGTATTAGTTCCTTTATTTACTTAATTAAAAAACCTCTTGCAAAGGACTGGCTCCTTGTTTTCTTTATAAAAAGTTATTATGCATCATTGGTAGATCAACTAGTTGTAAATAAAGGTTACGTTAAATATCCCACCCGATTTCCAAAACAAGTTAAAACAAGTTTGGTTTTTGATTACATTCTTTTCCCAATTTCTTGTGTTTTTTATAATCAACTGACTAAGGATTCTCGCATCCTTCATTGCCTTTTAAAAGTTCTGTATTTCAGTGTACCGATGACTATTACTGAGCTATGGTTAGAAAGAAATACACAGCTTGTTAAATATAAAAAGGGATGGAATTGGAAAACTACTTTCTATTCGCTTTCTTTTTCCTTCTTATTGGTCAGATTTTCAATGTCTGTTATAAGGAGTCTCTTCAATAATAAATACGATTTTTCTTAAGATGGAGGTTCTTAATCAACAAGAGAGTAAAAAGGATAAGGCATTTCTCCTTCCTTTCGTATTTTAAGTTCAACCAGATATTTCTGGTTGAACTTTTTTTTAGATACAAGAAAAAAGACCGCCGCAACAATCATCCACAGCCATCACAATAAATGAATTCCTCCACTGTATGTATATTCCAACCATTAATTTTAAAAAACATTAAAGAATGTTTCCCTCCTATTTTGGAACAATACAATTGATTGTGCGAAAGAATAAGGAGGTTAATTAGAAATGGATAATCAAAAATTAGCTGATCATGAGTCATTGGATCTACATGAAGTTATAAATTTTAAAACCCTTTGCTTAGCGAAATCAAAACTAATGCAAGGACTGGTATTTGATAATGATTTAAGAGCATTAATGCAAAAAGATGTTGAACAATCCATTCAAGCGCTTGGAGAATTACAGGCAGTTTATCAACGCGCACCTTTTGAAGCTCCTGTTCCTCAAAACCGGCCAACACCAATAGTAAATTGAAAAGGAGGAAAATTCATTGAATAATGACTATTTAGACCCTATAAACTCGCTACACGTACCAGAGCTGGCAGATACCACATTTGCGATGGATTTACTTCTTCGTGCCAAAGAAGGTGTCCGCAATATTGCTGTAGCATTAACAGAGTCCGCATCACCTGATGTCAGAAACCTCTTACGAAAACAGTTAATGCAAGGGATTGCCATGCACCAAGAAGTTACAGAACTAATGATTAATAAAAAATGGTTCCATCCTTACGAACTAAGTGAACAGTATAAACTAGATCAACTCTCTGCCAACAATACATTGATGATTGGCAAAATGAATCTATTTCCCGTTGAGACCAATAGAAAAGGTATGTTTGACCGGACACCTGATGATCACTAACACTGGAGGCTGTAACCAATGAAGGCAGTAACATATCAAGGTATTAAAAATGTTGTAGTCAAAGACGTCCCAGATCCAAAGATTGAAAAACCAGATGACATGATTATTAAAGTAACGAGTACAGCTATATGTGGGTCTGATTTACATTTAATCCATGGAATGATTCCAAATATGCAGGAAGACTATATTATCGGTCATGAACCGATGGGAATTGTTGAAGAGGTTGGACCAAATGTTACGAAAGTAAAAAAAGGGGATCGTGTTATTATTCCTTTTAACATTGCCTGCGGGGAATGCATTTATTGTAAAAACCATTTGGAAAGCCAATGTGATAATTCTAATGATAATGGTGATATGGGGGCGTATTTCGGATACTCGGGAACGACTGGCGGTTATCCAGGCGGGCAAGCTGAATATTTACGTGTTCCCTTTGCCAATTTCACTCACTTTAAGATTCCAGAAACCTGTGAAGAACCAGATGAAAAATTATCCGTTATCGCTGACGCTATGACCACTGGTTTTTGGAGTGTTGACAATGCAGGTGTAAAGGCCGGAGATACAGTTATTGTATTTGGCTGCGGTCCAGTTGGTCTTTTTGCTCAAAAATTCTGCTGGTTAAAAGGGGCAAAGCGAGTAATTGCCGTTGATTATGTCAATTATCGCCTGCAGCACGCCAAGCGCACCAACAAAGTAGAAATTGTTAACTTTGAGGACCATGAGAATGTAGGAAATTATCTTAAGGAAATTACCAAAGGCGGGGCAGATGTTGTTATTGACGCTGTTGGTATGGACGGTAAAATGACTGATATGGAGTTCCTTGCGAGCGGAATGAAGCTTCAAGGGGGAGCATTAAGTGCGTTTATAATGGCTTCACAAGCAGTACGTAAAGGCGGGACAATTCAAGTAACTGGCGTTTACGGCGGCAGATATAATGGTTTCCCTCTTGGAGATATTATGCAGCGAAATATCAATATCCGCTCCGGTCAAGCTCCTGTCATCCACTATATGCCATACATGTTTGAATTGGTAACAACTGGTAAGATCGACCCGAGCGATGTAGTAAGTCATGTCCTTCCTCTTAGTGAAGCAAAACATGGCTATGAGATTTTTGACACAAAAATGGACGAATGTATTAAAGTCGTGTTGAAACCTTAAGGAAGGAGGTATAAAAAAATGAACTACGCCTTGCATGAAGTTCTTGAGGTCCATGAGATGGCTGCATTTAAGACTAATTGTCTAACTAAATCCAAAACGATGAAAGCGTTAGTTACAGATCAGCGATTAAAAGATATTATGCAGCAAGACATTGATTTATCTACGGTACAATTACAAGAATATGCTTCTATCCTTTCCAACGCTAAGCAGTAAATTAGGAGGTGAATGAACATGAATCCAATCATTGAAAATTTAACTGGCATGAACGCACTCTCTGATCAAGTGGTTGCAATGGATTTATTGATTGCAGCTAAGAGTGGAGTTAGAAATTTTGCCATGGCTGTTACAGAATCAGGAACGCCCGAAATTAAAGAAATGCTCACTCGCCATTTAACGGAAGCTATTGATATGCATGAACAAGTTTCCTTATATATGGAAGAAAAAGGATGGTATCATGCTTGGGATACAAACGAACAAATCAATTTAGATTTAAATAATATCGATACAGCATTGAACTTACCCTCTCTATAAAAATAAAATAGGAACAGTTTAGAATTACAACCTAAACTGTTCCTAACAAACCAAAAATGATTTAATATATAATCTTCCTCCTTTTGTGACCATAATTTTTTCACAATTACAAATTCGATTTTATTTATTATTAAATGGCAGGAGCAGGAAATTCACCAATTTTCATACGAATTAAACTATAAGGTTTTTGTCGCAGGTCTTTTCCATAATGAAATCTTGCCTGCCGATGTAATTGGTTCACAATGACATATAAGTATTGATCCGGACCAATCGAAAAAGTATCCGGCCATAAAATTCTCGGGTCATGTGCGATGGTTTCCATTGTGCCATTTGGCAATATCTTTCGAATACTGTTGTTTTCATAGTCTCCGGCATAAATGGTTCCTTTTGCATCAGTAATCATTCCATCAGAAGCACCTTTTTCTCCCCAGTACTCCACCTGATAAGGTAAATCCATGTCCGGTATATTTCTGTCTCTCAGGGCTTCTGTTGGGATCGAGAACAGATGACGGCTTGTAAGTGGACAAAAAAATAATACCTTTCCATCGGGAGAAATCGCAATACCGTCAGACGCCAATCTAAATGGAGATGTGGAACCATCTTTGTTTCGGTTCATTAAGATTTCACCTTCTACTTTCGGTAAAAAATAAGGATCGGGTGAAGTTGAATTTGCTCCATTTAACCGTCTAAACGCGTTTCCATTTTCTAAATCTACAACGATAATAGCTCCGGGTCCTTTGGAAGATGAATCCGTTATATAGGCATAACCTGCTTTTCCAACACGAAAGTCAAATCGGACATCATTCAGATAAGTTGTTGGCAGGACTACATCCTCTGTAAAGGTATATACGCTTCTAATTGTATTGGTTTTTAAATCAACAGCGACTAATTTTGCCCCACCTTTAATTGGTGCAGAAAAATTGGGTGCCGCTGTATCCAATACCCAAAGCGTTCCCCTTCCATCCGCAACTACACTTTGGACACTGATGAAAGTCATTCTGATATTCCCGGGGTTAACCAAATTGGTTTGTAAGTTAGGATAAGCCTGCAATTCACCCTCAACAATTTCGGCAACCGTAAATTTAACATCGTCTCCCCATTTCGGAAAACAAATGAAAATACGACCAGTTTCCGAAACACTAACACCTGTAGGCATAGCCCCATAAAATGTATGAACTAGTTCTAACTTACCGAAATATTTTTCACTAGGCAGCATAGGTTTCATGTTATCCTCCTCAGCCATTTAAAACGGGATATCACCTATATATGATTTATACTTTTTCTAGTGCATGTTTTTTAACAAATTTTTCTAAACTAAAGATGATGGAATTGATTGTTTAAAATTTAAAAAGTCTTGTCGGAACTTCATATGCTTTCAGAGCAAATGACAAGTTTAAGAAATTCAGGTATCAAACAGCAACATCATCTGAGTACCCAGCTTCGCATTAAAGTATATAATTTTTTTACAAATACCACTCCCGATATTCAAGGATGGGATAATCTTTATAAAATATGTAAGATAATGCTGATCCAAAAAACGCAATAATAGCCTTAAAATTGTACCATCGCAAATTAGAAAGCCAATTTTTTATAGTCAGTTTCACGATTTATCATTACCTCATTTTAAACATTAATAGGTTGGTCGCATAATATACCATTCCTATTCAAAATTTTTCTCATTAACCCAAAGAAGCAGACCAATTCAGTTGCGAAATGGACTGCTTCTTTGGGTGCTAATTTAATTTTTATACGCAAAAACCAGACCTATTACTTATTTTCTGAATTATGTTGTTTATTTGTTTATTAAAAGGCGATTTTTATTTACGGGTTTATAATAAAATCCCAAAATACACTTTATTGGATACTTTGAACGATTTGAGATAATCCTTCGCTAAGTGGTGCAGCAGGACGTCCAAGTAGTTTTTCAAAATCGCTGCTCTCGATTTCAAGTGTACCCTCTCGAATATCTTTCTGGATACCAACTAGAAAAGGAATGAGGAATTCTGGAACGCCAGCACCCTTTATTGCCTCAGCATAGGAAGTATCATCAACCTGGTGTACTGGTACTTCCTTACCCAATACAACGCCAAGTGCAGAGGCAAACTCTTCCTGTGTAAATAACTTACCAGAGAGCTCATAGATAGTGTTTTCGTGCCCGTTACCAGCTAATACTGCTGCTGCGGCCTCTGCGTAATCCTGTTGCAGTGCCCAGCCAACTTTTCCAGTTCCTGCAGATGTCACCCATGGTGCTCCTGCCAGTACACCTTGAATGCTTGAACTTTCATTCTCCAAGTACCAATTGTTACGCAAGAAAGAATAAGGAATTCCTGTTTTCAAAATAGCTTCTTCCGTTGCCTTATGTGTTGGAGCAAGCATGTTTTTACTTTCCCTGGCGTCTGCAATGCTAGTATATACAATAAATTTAACACCGGCACGCTCTGATGCAGCCACCGCATTTGTGTGCTGACGAATTCTTGTTTCATTGTCTCCATCCGCAGAAATGATCAATAAGCGATCGATTCCTTTAAAAGCCGTATCTAAAGTTTCTGGACGGTCAAAATCTCCCTGGCGAACTTCTACTCCTCGAGTTTTTATTCCTTCTGCCTTCTCCGGATTCCGAACACTAACTGCAAGTTGATTTGCTGGAACAGTTTTCAACAATGCATCAACAATTTTGGAGCCCAATTTCCCTGTAGCTCCAGTTACTAACAATCTCATCTTCCATTCCCCCCCAATTAAATTGTTTATCGTTACATCCTTCAATTACATAAAATTAAATTAACTGTAACCACCTTAATTACATGTAATCATAATAATTACATTTTAAGATTTTGTCAATAACTATAAATGGTCATTTTTTAAGGTATAATATTAAGGGTGTAACCACATTTATTACAAGAAAAGATTTATCCTTATAAAGATGCAAGAAAGGTGATGAATAAATGTCCATTAGCAGCCGATTCGCTGTAGGCGTTCATATATTATCTCTTATAGAGTTTAATAAAGACGGTGTAAGTTCATCTGAATATTTAGCAGAAAGTGTAAACACAAATCCAGCACTTATCAGGAAAATTATTGGAATGCTAAAGAAAGCAGGGTTAGTAGAGGTACATCCTGGTATTCCGGGAACTAAGCTTGCAAGGAATTTATCTGACATTACTCTGCTAGATGTATATAAGGCAGTTAATGTCGTACAGGATAATGAGTTGTTTAATGTTCATGAAAGTCCAAATCCTAAATGTCCTGTAGGCAGAAACATTCAAAATACGATCATTCCTATATTGTCTGCTGCACAATTAGCGATGGAAAAGGTCTTAGGAAATGTAACCATCGAGTATGTAGTTAAGGATATGCTTGAAAAAGAAAAAATAAATTAACAACTAGTCATAGTTTAATAAAGGTATGTCATTACCATTGGCATTTACAATCTAATAGATATGTTTTGTCAGCCTTTTACAAGGCAAACAAAGAAAAAGGGGCAATGCTATATCACATTGCCCCTTTCTATATTGTGGTGCTATTTGCCTCGATTTATATAGTCAAGATTTAATTGACTCTTTCTTAGGGTTTAACCCTGCAGTCTCCATATAGTTTTTACCCCATTTATACATAGCATCAAGAATCGGCATCAAGCTTCTCCCCTGTTCAGTAAGGGTATATTCCACTTTTGGAGGAACAACCGGGTACACTTTCCGATCTACTATCAAGTCTTCTTCCAGTTCACGCAATTGGTTCACAAGCATCCTTTGCGTGATTCCTGGCATGAGAGCCTTCAATTCACCAAATCGCTTGGTTCCTTCTTTCCCTAGATGCCATAAAATCAGCATTTTCCACTTTCCACCGATAACTGATAGCGTCAATTCCTTTTCACAGTTAAAGATCTTATCCTGCATTCGTGACATTTCACTCACCTCTATCATTATTATACCCCATAGTATACTTTTTAGCACTATGTAAAATAAAAGTGCGTACTTCCACTAAAATGTTATAGGTTGTATACTTGCAATTGTTCAGCGATTGGGAACATCATCGATCCCGGCTGCTGGTACAGATAATACTCCAAAAGGATAATATTCCTGAAGAGGATCTATTTAATTTTGGAGACAGTATAACTGTACGAAAAATCCGAATAAAATTAATAGGAGTGAACATATATGGAATTACAATTAGCTTTAGATTTAGTCAATATTCCAGAAGCAATTGAGCTTGTTAAAGAAGTGGAGGAACATATCGATATCGTAGAAATCGGTACCCCAGTCGTAATCAACGAGGGTCTCCATGCAGTAAAGGCAGTAAAAGAAGCATTCCCTAATTTAAAGGTTTTAGCAGACCTGAAAATCATGGACGCTGCTGGTTATGAAGTAATGAAAGCCTCAGAAGCAGGTGCTGATATTATTACGATTCTAGGCACAGCCGAAGATATGTCTATTCAAGGTGCTGTAGAAGAAGCGAAAAAACAAGGCAAAAAAATCCTTGTTGACATGATTGCTGTAAAAGATCTAGCTGGCCGCGCTAAAGAAGTCGATGCAATGGGTGTAGACTATATTTGTGTCCACACCGGCTACGACCTTCAAGCAGTAGGAAAAAACTCTTTTGAAGATCTGCAAACGATTAAAAGTGTTGTAAAAAATGCAAAAACTGCAATCGCAGGCGGCATTAAATTAGAAACACTTCCAGAAGTCATTAAAGTAAATCCAGACCTTGTCATTGTTGGCGGCGGTATTACAGGTCAAGCTGATAAAAAAGCTGCAGCAGCAACAATGCAAGAACTGATCAAAAAAGGGTAAGATCAAGCATGCATACTTCACAATATTTAGCTAAGATCTTAAAAGAGTTAATCAGAACAACTGACCACATTCCGGATGAAGAAGCTGAGAAATTGGTTAATGGGATTCTTGAAGCAAAAAAAGTGTTTGTAGCTGGCGCAGGCAGATCTGGATTTATGGCCAAGTCATTTGCGATGCGAATGATGCATATGGGCATAGATGCTTATGTACCAGGCGAAACGGTGACCCCTAACTTTGAAAAAGATGACATCTTGATCATCGCTTCAGGTTCAGGAGAAACGAAAAGCCTTGTTTCCATGTCAGAGAAAGCAAAAAGTATAGGTGGAACGATTGCCGCCGTAACGATTTTCCCCGAATCCACAATCGGAAAAATAGCGGATATAAAGATTAAGTTACCTGGTTCACCTAAGGATCAATCGGAAGGTGATTATAAAACCATTCAGCCTATGGGCTCATTATTCGAGCAAACTCTTTTACTATTCTGCGATGCTGTCATTCTGAGGTTCATGGAGAAAAAGGGCTTGGATACGAATAAGATGTATGGCAAACACGCCAATTTAGAATAAAACGTTTTGTCTATGAAAGACCGCAAACTATCTATGCAAGATTGCGGTCTTTCTATTTTAATTTGTATAAAAACCAGTTCATAGGAGTGAAAAAAATGAATTCATTAAATGGCAAAACTGCTTTAGTTACTGGTGCAGGCAGAGGTATTGAACGAGCTACTGCTATCGCCTTAGCAAAAGAAGGAGTTAATGGTGTTTTAATCGAGTCAATTAGTTGAAGTCCTTTTGTATGGGTCCTTCTTTTCAATAAAGTTCGAAAGCCAAATGGTAGCAGCAAAAACAACCAAATAAGTGATATAGGATAAATACAATTTCCAGCCTGTATATGTAAAAACTTGAAACTTTACTGCAATCCATTCTAGAGCAATCGCTACCCCAGCCCAAAAAATAATATAAAATAGATACTTTAGGCCTTTTGGTTTTTTATATTGATAGAAGTTTACGACAAAGTAAGAAAGAGTAGGGTAAGTTACAAAGTGCAATAATACATCAAATAATTCATGCTTTTTATGATCAATCGTAAAGTATAATTCATATGGTTTTACACTAAGGGTAATATCAGCTAACAAAGCAAGAAAAACATTAAATGTCCAAATAATTGTGATGGTAGCAGCAGGCAATCGTCTAGGTAATATAAACATGAGGGCCCAAGTAAGTATTGTGGAAAAGATAATAAAAATTTCATTTGAATCAAATTTCTCAGGAAGAGGTAACATCATGACGTATTCACCTCTTTGTCTCTATAAATAAGTTTTTCTAAATAAAATGAGTAAATAGCCAATAATAAAATTATCAAAGTGTATCTCAAATATGAATAAAATACATTCCAATTTACCCATTCCAAATATCCAATATGAACGAAAAATATTTCAATTGAAATGAGTGCTGTTAAGAAGATGAAGAGATGAATAAGTTTACTGAAAATAGTTCTTTTAGAGAACAAAATATAAATAACCCATAAAAGTAACGCTGGCTTGAGTGACAACTCAGGAATTTTTTGTGTCCAAAAAATTAACTGACTTGGGTCTTGCTTTGTAAGTTCTAAATTCAAATTAATGATTAGACCTGTATTTGTAATAAGAATATTGGAGAAAAAATAACAGCCCAAGATGTTAGTGACGTTCATTTTCTTCATCAAGATGTATAAGGAAGTAAAGGATAATATTGCTAAAATAAGAAAAAGCCACACTGTTTTCATAATAGCCACCATTTTTATTTTCATCTACATTAATTTGTACATATAATGTCAAAAAAATACTGCATCTAAAGAAAACAAACAGTAAACGGAAAGCTGGATTCTTATTTGTTATTCGTTATACTAGCTAATAGGATGTCAACTTTTGAGGAATAGAAAATCTTATGCATGATGATATTTATGCCTCCCACGAACTTTCTCTCTTAACTCGGCGGAAAGCCTTTGTAACATCCAAAGATCACTAAATCTCCCTCTCGTTTAAAGTCACCTCAGTATAAAAATTAATCCGTTATTCCTATGTACAAGTGAAATACTGCTTACCTCCATCGCCTTTCATAATAAATCAGTTTCCCATAACCCAAGCTGGCCTTTTGCTGGGATACGTTCATTCAAGATCTTCATGTCTTGAACCTCCCAAGCATATCCACCCACATTAAAGTCTCCTAAAAAATAATCATTCCCTGATACGATTTGTCCATTTTCCAGGACTGCTGATGTCTGATTTTTTTCAGTTATCTTCAGACAATTTTCAAGTCGGCCTACAGCAATGATCATTCCGGTCGGAAGAGTCTCTTCTGTATATCCATGCTTACCGAGCAGCGAACGGATGGCCACATGCCTGCAGACAGCCTTATCTATTTTTTTACTTGTATGAATGGCCAGCGGCCCGCGATAATTTGTTTTCCATGACCTTGTTTCAAATTCATTCTCTCGAAGGACAAAAAGACTTGCCCAAGGCTGAATCATAGATAATACCTTCATTCTCCCTGCCACCAATCTATAAGTTTCCTTTGTCTTATCGTGTCCGTAGAGAAGAATATTATTAGCAAAAAGGTTTAATTGCCCACTGTAAGCAGTAATCTTCCGGAAAAATAAAAATTGAGGGGGTTACTACTAAAAAGCACATTGAAACCTGTACGGCGGAAGCGACTAATTTTTCCCAAACTCATCTTTACTTTATTTGCTAATAAAGCCCAGCCAAATAATTCATTATCTTAAAAACCTGGAATGGTTAGTGATCAGGAAAATCCCGACCACTAATTTAACCTTCATTTAGAAATAAATCACTTCCAAAATTCCTCTGAATATAAAAAAGCTGACCCTGTAAGTGTTCATAAGAACCTCGGGGTCAGCCTGAATTATTGATGAATCGATTGGATGATTATATTTACTAAACCTTCCGCATCTTTTAGTTCTACAGTCGTTAATTAGATGCGGCAGAAGGTTTTTAACCGGCACTCCATGCACCATTTCACAAAAAAGATTTTTAGGAACAGTTTTATTGGCCAATGTTAAACTGTTCCTAAAAAATTTCTATAGATTAGGTAAGTTTAATGTTGTATGAATTTAGTACGGTTCACATAAAAGTTCTAAGCGAAAGGTTCCCTTCCGCTATTAACGGACTATAGTTGGACCAACTAATGCTTCTGGTTTTTCCCCCAATGCCAACTTGCTAATATTAGCATAGCTAAGCTGTTTATACGTTTTGAGTAACTGTTGTAAATCAAGGAATTTTTTATCTGTTTTTAAATTTTCGATTTCCCGATAATAGACAGACAATACATAATCATCTTTTGACTTCGAATTGAATTTACCTGGGTCTTCATCCATAATTAATGCGCCCATATATTGATATCCAAACTGCAATTGACGAGTCAGTTTAATGATATTTATAAATTTTCTATAAATAGATGGTTTTGCGTCTTTTAATTTTCCGATAGCCATTTGCGCATTTTTCAATTGGTCGTAACTCGATGTTGTCAGCATAATATCTCTCCTTTTTGATTCGTATTAGTCCCATGGTTTATCCAGTGAAAGTTTGGACACAAGTTCTTTATTTTTTTGTCTTTTTAGCTTGCGAACTCTTTCACGTTCTTTTCCCGTTTCATAGAGAAATTTTTCTTCATCTGTTTCTGGAATAACAGTTGGCACTTCTATCGGTCTTTTATCTTGATCTAGAGGTACAAAAGTTAAGAATGCAGTAGCTGCGATTCTGCGGTTTCCAGTTTCAAGATTTTCGGCAATTACTTTGCAGAAAATCTCCATTGACTTTTTACCTGTGTAGCTGACAAATGATTCTATACAGACCGAATCACTTTGTCGAATCGGTTCGAGGAAATTAACTGAATCGGTCGATGCAGTAACACATTCCTTTACCCGTGAATGCCTGCGAGCGGAAAGCGTCGCACAAGCATCCATCTTCTTCATTAGAACTCCACCAAATAATGTATGATAGTTGTTCAAATCATTAATGAGTACTTGATCCGTTTGAACAACACGCGTTTCTTTAACTTTTTTAGCTTCCATGAATGACTACCACCCTATATAAATTACATTGAAGCGTTCGCCTCATTTGCATTAGCTTTTTCACAAGGACAATTATAATATGACTATTGTGGAAAGATACAATGCCAATCCCATATACAATTCATAACAAAACAGTATGTAAGCGCTCTTTAGCCTATACAATTAAAAAAACCTCCCCTCTTAAACAAGGGGAAGCCTTCTAATTTTTGACTTATTCTAGATTATGAATCATGGTTATGATTAGCTGTCGACAGCTTTACTTTGGCAAATCGGATAAATTCTTTCGCAACCTGTGATAAGTATGCATCTTTTTTCCAGATCATCGCTAGATTCCATTCGATTGTCGGATTGGTTACGGTTATAGTCCGAAAATCACTAGCTAGTTCTAAACATGTATTCTCAGGCAGCAATGTAATACCTATATTGTAAGCAACTAATTCTTGAATAAAATCTAATTGTGATGTTTCCGAAATAATTATCGGTTGAAAACCAGCTTCTCTGCAAGCAGTAGTGACAAGGTTTCTTAACTCAAAATCCCGGTTGAACATAATAAAGCTCTCTTCTTTAAGTTCTTCCAATGACACTTCCTGCTTCCCGGCAAGACGATGAGACGCGGGTACAACTAGTTTCAATTCCTCATTAACAAACATATAATAGTCGAAATCATCAATTTTATCTGGAAGAACGACAACCCCAAAATCTAGCAAGCCATTGATAACCTTCTCTTCAATCGGCTTAGATCCATGCTCCTCCAATTGAAATGTAACCTCTGGATATTTTTCATGAAACGAAGCAATCAGCTGTGAGAAGAAAATGGAATTGGTAATCGCAGGGAGCCCAATACGGACATGGCTCTTTTTTAGCATGAACATCTTACCAAGTTCCGCATCCAATAGCTGCAACTGCTTTTCAATTATTAATGCATGTTTTTTTAGAATAAATCCTGCATCTGTTAATATCAGCTTTTTTCTTGTACGAATAAATAGCTGTGTACCAAGTTCAACCTCTAATGATTTGATAATTCTACTGAGGGCAGGCTGCGTAATGAACAGATTTTCAGCTGCATTAGTGAAATTGCCAGTACGTGTAACTTCAATAAAACACTCCAAATGTTTAATTTCCAATTTTATCAAACACCTTATATACTTTTTTAAAGATAATTTATTTTACCACAGTTTTTACTTTGGCAACCTCGCTTGTGATTAATCAAAAAATCAAATCAATATTTTTTAAAAAGCCTCATTTACTTATGGTATGGTTCTCCATGATTAATATTAAACTAGTCAAAGCCCTTAACTTCTTACGGCCTCTTTCGTAATTTCCTTCAGGCTCAAGCCGGCCAGCTAAAAGATTTGACGGGAGTGAGTGTAGTCCACTTTGGACACCCGCTTCCGCAAAGAAACCAGCGACAGTATCTCTTCCAACACCTTGACAGTTAACATTTGAGCTACACCCGGGATTTCATCAAGCAGGGAATCTTCTTGTACGATCAATTCTTCGAATTCCGTCTGGATCTAATCATATTTACACAGAAAAGTTTTCAGCTTCATTTTTGCCATCTCAGAGCCTTGGCGGATTCCGATGAGCTGACTCGCTGCTTGCTTAACTCCAAATCTTATTGGCACCTACACTTCACTTTGCGGTTTTTCTTAAATGGATAAGTAAATCTGCTATTTCATGTGGTAATGCATAAAGCTGTAAGAATTGTAATGCAGCCTTGCCCTCCCACTTCTTAAAGACCTTCAAGAATTCCGGAAAATTCCGGTCCATCCAGTTGTGCATCTGTCCCTGAACCGTTTTTAGGTCCTCTGTTAAAAGATCGCCAATTTTCTTTGCCACACGGAGTTCAGCATAAACACCTTGCGGTTGTAGGTTCGGCGTATCTTCCGCCCTTGACCAGTTGGGCAAGGCCCTTGGCACCTTTTACATCATTCTTAGTTGGAGAATTATCATCCAGCTTCTTGCTTTTCAAGTTAGAGGTACTCGCCCTAAATAGGAAATGAGCACTTTTTTAATTCATATTATCGTTTTGAAGTAGTCTTCCATATTTCATCGGATACTTCCTCAAAAGCTCTCACTCTGTAAAAGCTGCCATCCTATGTGCATTTTTTCTGTGCTATTTGCACAGCTTACAATCTAGCCACAAAAAGAAACCCGGTTCCTCCTCATGAAGGAATCGGGTTTCTCCAATCGAATTATTTATCTTTGTTGCATTCCCTTGCGTGGGAAATAGTGCCTTTAAAGTAATTAAGGATTACACCGCGCTCTCAAATTTCTCTTTTCCTTCATCCGCTTTAGTTTTAGATTTAAAGTTATCAAAATCCCCTTTTTCAATGATTAACGAAACGATAACTCCACCAATAAGAGCCCAGAAAGGGGAACTTATACTAAAGAAAGAGACTCCAGACATCGCAATAACTAATGAGAAAAATGCACCAATTTGAAATTTCCTCTCAGAAAAGGATGCTTGAAGGGAACTTACCAGTACTCCGATCATCGCTAGTCCCGCAACAGTTGAAATCAACGCACCTGGTAAGGCAGTCACAAATGGAACAGCTAAACCTGCAATTAAGCCAAAGCCTCCAAATATTACTGCATTTACAATAACAGAGGCATAGCGCCCTTCCTTATTTTCTCCAGATTCTCTAGATGAACAGATCGCTGTCATCGGTCCTGCAATATTAGCATTATGTCCGCCGAATAGAGATGTAACTATCCCGCCTATTCCGCTCCAGATCGTCATTGAATTAATAGGGGGTTTATATCCCTCTGCCATCAAGACGCCTATGGCTTGAGCATTCTCCGCCCCAATCACCAATAGGGTCAAGGGTATTGAAACTGATATGATGGATTCAAAACTGTATGTCGGCAGTAATACTTGCGGCAGTGTAAATCCTGCTTCCATACTGGACGATTGAAACTCTCCCATTATCGCTGCCAAAATTCCACCAGCGACAAAGGACATTAAAATAGGAGGCACTTTTTTTATATAACGTGAAGAAAATAAATAAACCAAAATGGCTGTCCCCACTATTAGAGGTGTCCCTTCAAGAGATGTAATCATTCCAGTGCCAAATTTGATCATTGCCCCTACTATCATCGCCATAACAATCGGTACTGGGATCCATTTCATTATTTTCCCTATGAGCCCTGAAATCCCCAGAATAAATACGAGAATACCGGAAACTAAATAGGCTCCTGAAATTTCACTAAGGGAGTAATGCTGCAGGGCACCTGCGACTAAAACAGCCCCTGGAATGGACCAGGCTCCCGCAATAGGCTGACGATACTTTAATGCCAAATAAACCCCGATCAAGCTTCCGAAAAAATAAACTGCAAACAGCCAAGAAATAGTCTGCTCAATTGATAATCCGCCATCAGCAGCACCGCCAATGATAATTAAAGCTGGTCCGGTACATCCAAAAATCGCCGCAAGTGTTCCAGCACTAAAGGTGTTAATATTTAAATACCTGGGCAGCATTCTCAAACTTTCACCCATTGAGTATTTCATATATTCCCTCCATTTCCCTATTCAACATTCCCATTTATCTAGTAAAAAGGATTATATTCCTTTGAAACTGGGTTTCACCTTATTTCCAAACGACTGTACACCTTCATTAAAATCTTCAGTAGATCGCAGCATTCCATATGCAAATCCTTCAATCTCCATCCCGACACTTAAAGGCGCATCCTGGGAACTATTTATGACCTTTTTTAACACTTTTAATGTCATTGGTGATAGTCTGACAAGATCTTTAACCAATTTATTTACCTCCACTTCTAAATTCTCCTGACTTGTCACAGTTGTTAACAAGCCCCATTGATGTGCTTCGTGTGCTGGTATCCGTCTTCCCCTCATGATCATATCCTTTGCACGGCCGACTCCGGCAATTTTTGCAATCCGCTGTGACCCGCCGCTGCCAGGAATCATGCCAAGATTGATCTCGGGTAATGCCAACTGCGTGGTTTCTGATGCCACTCGAAAATCACATGCCATTGCGATTTCAAGACCTACCCCAAATGTATACCCCTGCAATTGGGCAATAACTGGTTTGGGAGAACGTTCTGGCGCAGCAACATTTACATGCAATTCTGAAAGTACAGATGGATGCTGCTCCATGAATTCTGCAATATTCCCGCCCGAACTGAAGGCTTTTTCACCCGCTCCCTTTATCACAATCACCCTTACATCCTCATCATTATTTAATTCAGTGAAAATTTGATTAAGATGTGAGCGTGCAATAAAACTTAGCGTGTTCATTTTTTCTGGCCGATCTAATGTAATAGTGGCTGTCTTTGCTTCAATGTTCTTGTCTACTAAAATATGATCCCATTGATAAGTACCTTTGTTATTAATTGTTGTCATTAACCTACACTCTCCTCTTTTTGTATAATGGATGAATAATTTTCTTTTAATTTTCTCCTTAATATCTTCCCGACAGGGCTTTTAGGTATCTCTTTTATAAAACAGTAATCCCTGGGCCGCTTAAAGTTTGCCAGGCTGCCGGATTCCCTGCAATAGTTATCCAGCTCTGCAGTTGAAATAGTTGGGCTTTTACTGACTATAAATGCGACAACCTTCTCTCCAAAACGCTCATCAGGTAAACCGACAACTGCAGCCTCTAATACTTCCGGATGTGAAGACAATACATCTTCAACCTCAAGAGGGTGAATGTTTTCTCCACCAGAAATGATCATGTCATCCACGCGGCCAACAACATAAAGATCGCCATCTTCATCCAGAACACCCATATCTCCTGTGAAATACCAGCCGTTTCTGATCGATTTGATGTTTGCATCAGGTCGTTTCCAATAGCCCTTAAATGCTTCTAATGAGTCAATATTTACAATAATTTCTCCTGGAGTTCCATGCGGTACAATATCAGCAGGTCCTGAACTTCCTTCAGGGTCAGGTTCAACTATTTTTAGCTGCTGATGGAAACCTGCTTTGCCCGCACAGCCTGGCTTTTTATCTAAATAGTTGCAAATGCTGAAAGTATATACCTCTGTACTGCCATAGTGATTTACGAAAACATCAGGCTTTAATTTCCTAAAGCAGTCTTCTGTTAACTCCGTTGTCATGGATGCTCCAGCGTATCCTATTTTCCGAACATTCCGTAAATTATACCTATTAAAATCTTTATGATTTAACAGATCATGAATAATGGTAGGAACTAAATAAACGCAGCTAATCTTTTCATCTTCCATTACTTTTAACATTTTCATTGTATTATTATCAGGAATCATGACCATTTTCCCATTGATAAATGCCATGGATAATAGCGAGCGCATCCCCATCGTGTGATAGAGCGGCATGACACCCAGAGTGCTTTCATGGAGTACATATTGGTTTTGAATAATGTGTGCGATAGCCGCGCTATATTCATTCTTGTGGCTTCTGGGAACACCCTTTGGTTTCCCTGTAGTTCCTGAAGTGTATAACATTAAGCAAATATCATCCAAATCAATATTGGGGCGATGGAATGCCTCTTGATCATGATTAATAAGCTCTTCATAGGTTATATCTGCACCTTCCGCACCTAAAACGCTTATAAAATGAGGCTTACTTGCATATGTGCCATTTAATGCAGCATCCTGGCTGCTTGGCTCAAAAATGACCGCTTTAGCCTCAGCATTATTTACACAAAATGCCACTTCTTCTGTTGAAAGACGAAAATTTATTGGTGTAAAAATGGCACCGATTTTTTGAACAGCCCAATAAATTGCGACCATCTCTAAGCGGTTCTTCAGTATGATGACAACACGATCTCCTTTTTCGATCCCCAGCTTCTGCAATGAATAAGCAAGTTTATTAATTTCTACTTGAAATTCCTTATAGGATAACCGTCTATCATCCTGAACGATGGCTGTTTTATCAGGAAATCGATTCACTGCGAAATCAAACAGCGTTCCAAGATCCACTAATTGTCACCTTCTTTACATTTTTTTATCCCACATGCTCTTTCAATAGCTGCAATAATTCCTGTGTACCCAGTACAGCGGCAAAGATGGCCGGATAACATCTCTTTAATCTCTTGTTTTGTGGGTTCTTCACCACTATTCAGCATTTCTAATGAGGACATTAAAATTCCCGGTGTACAAAAGCCGCATTGAAGTCCATGGCACTCTGTAAATGACTGCTGCAAAACATGCTGTTCTCCATTCTTTGCTAAACCCTCGATTGTTTGAATGTCTGATCCATTTGCCTGAACTGCAAACATTAAACAGCTTCGTACGGCTGCACCATTATAAAGCACCGTGCAGGAACCGCAAACACCATGTTCACATCCAACATGTGTACCTGTAAGACCCAGATCTTCTCTTATAAAATCACTTAATAGTTTTCTAGGCTCAGCTTCTGCTTCCACCTCCCTTCCATTAATTGATAAAGAAACGTTCATTTTCTGTTCAATGGAGAGATTCGACATGTTACACCTCCTTTCCTAATGCACGGTTATATGCTTTTATCAATGCTTTTCTTGTTAGAACTTTAGCCATATGGACTCTATATTCTTTTGAAGCATGTAAATCTTCATCCGGATCAGCATCCTTCACAGCCAGCTCCACAGCTCTTTCAATTGTTTCCTCTGTTATACTTTTTCCAGCCAAATATTCCATAGCTTCTTCTGCTAAAAGGGGAATTGCATCCACCCCTCCTAAGACAAGTCTCACTTTATCTACTTTTCCAATTTCATCAACTGATAAAATGCAAGCAACAGCTGCTAAGGCAAAGTCACCATGTCTCCTGCTAAATTCCTCAAAGGCATACCCAGTATGTTCAGATAAGGGAACATGAATTTCAGTTAATATTTCCTCCGGCATCACCTCTGTTGTTAAATAGGTAATAAAAAAGTCATTTATACTTATTTTCCTGGTCCCATCTATACTTTGGATAACGATTTCAGCATCCAGTGCTAAAAAGCAAAGGGGCAGCTCTGCGCTTGGATCTGCATGGGCAACACTTCCCCCAACAGTTCCTCTATTTCTCGTTTGGACATGACCAATATATGGAGTGGCTTCCGAGAGTATAGGAACATGGATTTTAATGGCATCTGACTGTTCAAGTTCCCTTTGCTTTGTAAGAGCACCAATTTTCAGAACCCCTTCTTCTACCCTGACTCCGTTTAACTCATTGATTTGGTTAATGTCAATGAGACACTCCGGTTCGGACATCCTCATATTTAAGATGGGAATAAAACTTTGCCCGCCAGCAATGATTTTCCCTGTATCTCCATATTCTTCTAATAGTTTCACTGCTTCCTCTATAGTTGAAGGGCTGCAGTAAGTAAATGTTGCTGGTTTCATACAAGCGTCCTCCTTCCTAGTCAGCAATATTTACTTTATCCAGCTCTCTTTTTATCTTTTTAAAAAAGTCTTTAATAATCAGTTTAGCTACTCCACCTAACATACGCTGGCCAATTGAAGCGACTTTTCCACCTACAGCAGCCTCATAAGTGTACCTAAGCTCTGTATTTTCATCGTCCACCGAAACCAAATGAATGGCTGCTTCGGCATCTACAAACCCTGGTGCCCCTTCACCATGAACAATTAACTTATAGGAATGAGGAGGCTCCAGGTCCGTAAGACGAATGGTTGCATCATATTTCCCTTTAACTGCAGCGACCCCAACAGATAAGTCCGCCACATACATATTGGTTTCTTGTTTATATAGTTCTTTGCATCCCATAATGCAGTTTTTTAATACTTCCGGATCTAATAAACTCGAGAATACTTTATCTAGATTTCCGTTAAGCTGAATATTTCCTTCACCATTCATGACAATTCCTCCTTAAGTTAGATTTGTATCGTTTTCTTATTATGAATTTTTGACCAAATCCGATCTGGAGATAAAGGAAGTTGATCAATTGATATATTAAATGGTTTTAACGCATCCGTAACCGCATTTGCGATGACAACCGGAGCACTCATTGTATTTCCTTCTCCTAACCCTTTAGCTCCAAGAGGGGTTAGGGGGGAAGGTGTTTCAATATGCTTTATGGTCACATTTGGGATTTCTGTAGCCGTAGGACATAAGTAGTCCATAAAACTTCCAGTCAGAAACTGCCCCCTTTCGTCATAGGCAAGTTCTTCATAAAGTGCGGCTCCTAGTCCATGAGCTAACCCCCCCATTATTTGACCTTCCACAATATTTGGATTTAATAGTCTCCCAGCGTCATGGATCGTGGTATAGTCAAGAATCTTCACTTCACCGGTATCAATGTCCACTTCCACTTGAACAGCGTCAAAAACAAATCCATAGGTGACGGATCCATTAACAAGATCCAATTCATTTGGGGACTCCGCTGCAGACAATGTATAAAATGCAGATTCATGGATACCTGGTTCAATACCAGCGGGAAGACCTTGCGGATTCCAATGTGCCAAACCTACTAATCTCTTAATGGAGATACTCTTAGAAGGATTTTTTTCTGCAAATACCCTCCCTTCTGCCATGACCAATTCGTCCACTGTTGTATCTAATTGGCTTTTGGCGATTTCTAACAGTTTCAATCTTACTTTTTGCGCTGCTTGATAAACGGCACTTGACCCTATAGGGGCAAACCTGCTGGAGTAACTGCCTGATGCTACTGACCACGGGCTTGTTAACGTATCCAATTCAGCAATGACCCGGATAGAAGCAGGATCAACACCTAGAACGTCCGCAACGATTTGGGAAGTAACTGTTTCATGGCCTTGCCCAGATGGTACCGTACTGATCCGGACTGTGATTCCACCCATTGGATCTATCGATACCGTTGCACCTTCAGAACAGCCTGATTTCGGCAATGATTTTGCTCTCTCTTCCGGCGTCAAAGCAATGGTCACATAACCCATATTCGAACCGGATGGCTCAACGATGCAAGCAAACCCTAACCCCAGATATTTCCCTTGTTTCCAGGCTGCTTTTTGTTTCTCTTTAAAGCTATCGTAATCAATCGATTCAAGCGCAAGGTGCAATGCTTTATGATAATCCCCGCTATCGTATATCCCGCCTGAAGCTGTATGATAGGGAAATTCTTCTCTCGTAATTAAATTTTTCTTTATGACTTCAATCACATCCAGATCCAATTCAGCTGAAATGATCTGCATCATTCTTTCCAGCGGAAAATAGTGCTGGGGACCGCCATAGCCTCTTATGAGCCCCGTGGGACTTTTATTCGTAACGACTGCAATCGCTTCCATTTTGACGTTTTGAATTCGATAGGCTCCAGTTGAATTTGAGTGTGTTCTATATAAACAAGCAGGCTCGGGTGCACGTATATATCCGCCAACACTATCCGCATATTTCATTTTCAAACCAAGAATGGTTCCATCTTTTTTTACCGCTGCATCAATCCACGTTACACGATCTGTACCACTGGAACTTGCCATGAGGTGTTCTTGTCTGTCTTCCGTCCATTTAACGGGTACACCCAAAATTCTTGACACTACTCCCATTAAGACCATGTATGGAAATACACCTGATTTGATCCCGTAGCTTCCGCCAATATCCTTTGGCGTAATAATCCTCAGTCTGTTGCTCGGCACCTTTAGTGCAGCAGTCATGACGGAATGAAGTGTGAAAGGTCCATGAAAGTTTGACCAAATGGTATAAGCACCTTCACTTTTTGTATAATTCGCGATTACTCCATAATTTTCCACAGGAGTTGCGCTAACCTTTGGAAAAGTGAACTTTTTACTTATAATATAATCGGCACTTTTAAATGAATCCTCGACATTGCCGTATTGGAATACACGATGATTAACTATATTCGTACCTGCTTCTTCATGAAGAACGGCTGACTCAGACGAAAGAGCATCTTCAATTTGGACCACAGGATTCAGCGGTTCGTACTCGACTTTTATCTTTGCGAGAGCATCTTCTGCAATATAACGATCTTTAGCCACAACAACTGCAACAGCTTCTCCCACAAACCGGACCTTATCTACTGCAATGGGGTAGTATTTTATTGGTGCCTTTACGCCGACTGGAAAAGGATTGGTTAAAGCTTTTACATGTTCTCCAACAACTACTCCAATTACACCTGGTGTTTTTGCCGCTTCTTCTGAAAAAATCGCTTTAATACGGGCATGTGCATGGGGGCTTCTAAGAATCGCAGCATTGTGGATATTTGGCAATGGCGAAAGATCATCAATGAATGTTCCTTCTCCGGACAATAACCTGGCATCCTCTATTCGTTTCACAGGCTTACCTACATAGGTCAATTTCATTCCTCCTTTTTAATAGTCTCCTATAATCTTTAATAGTATCGATGTCCTCCGGAGCTTCTTCATCCTCATAATAAATGTGCGCCTTTTCTTTATTAGCACTAATAAGTAATTTTGCTCCCTGATCTCCCTTTAGGTTCAAGAGTTCCTTGAAATACATTTCGCCAAATAAAATGGGGTGCCTGATTTTCCCTCTATATGAAGTAATAATTAAGGGATTTTTTGATATGAGATACTTTTTAATTACTTCGTTCATTACTTCTACTTTTATCTCGGGCTGATCAGCTAATGTTATCAACAAAGCTTCACACGCAGGAGACAAGCTTTCAATTGCTGCAGCTAGGGAACTGCTAATTCCAAGTTTCGGACAAGGATTCCATACAATGGATACTGGCAAATCACGGATTTCATTTTCCAATTCAGGAAAATCCCTATTCAATACAACCAACGTTTTACTGGCCATGTTAGCCGAAATCTTTTTGACGGTATATCTAAGGATTGTTGTTTCTTCTTCAAGCTTTTTAAGTAACTTATGAGTTCCTTTCATCCTGGTAGAATGACCAGCCGCTAAGACAATGTTCCAGATTTCCATCTTCATCTATTGAACCAATTCTTTTAATCTTTCATTTGAAGCAGGATTTGAAGGATGAATTGAATCCTTTTTCCATTTAAGCGATTGGCTGCTTGTTTTATTTTTGTGGCCCATAATTTCTGCTGCGATACTCAGTGCTATTTCCTCAGGTGTCTCAGAGCCTATATCAAGACCTATAGGTGAATATATCTTTTCAGCAGCTTTTGCAGGTATCATGAACCCTTGTGCTTGAAGATCCTTTTTAAGATTATTGAACCTTCTCTTCGGACCTAATAGGCCTATATAGCTAAGATTCAGCTGGAGCAATCCCTTCAAATAAACAAGGTCTTGTTCATAATGGTGAGTCATGATGATTGCATAAGAATTTTCACTCGCATTTAAATCTTCCGGAAACTCTCCCGGGGGCACTAAGTTCAATTCATCTGCGTAAGGAAAGTTGTCCTTATTTAAATATCCTGGACGATGATCCACTAATGTTATTCTCCAATGTAAAAGCTTTAATTGATCTATTAACGATGATGCATCTGGTCCTGCTCCGAAAATGATGATATGAGGCGTAGGTGTAACCGTTTCCAAAAATAAAGTTACGGTTTCCTTTTTTCCATCCACCTCCATTGAATAATTTTCCAGAATCCCGCTTGACATAATCTTAAATAAGGGCAACTCAATATTTTCCAGAATAGTTCCTGGAAGAAGGGCATTCTGATTACTTGATTTAATGACTGTACAGACTGGATATGGCTCCTTACTTAGAGATTGCTGTTTTAACACTTTGAATTGCTTTACAGCTGATTCTCTATTATTTACAGGATCTATAAGCGAAAGCAAAACTGTTATGACGCCATTACACCCAACACCTAACCCCCATGGCACATTATCATCATTCCTTAGGTCATAAATAATCTGTTTTGGTTCACCTGTCTCAAATACATCCCTTGCATGTTCAAGCAAGTCTTGCTCAATGCACCCACCGCTAAGTACACCATAGGCAGTTCCATCTGAGCAAATGAGGCTTTTTGCCCCAACTTGGCGATAGGAAGAACCCTTTTTATCAATGATAGTTGCTAGGATTGCTTTTTCATTATTTCGAATGCATCTCTTAAGTTCACTTATAATCAAAGCTCCTTCGCTCCTTTGAATGTGTTAATTGAATTATAAAAAGATTCATAATTTTAAGGTTTTAATATATTTGCAATTGAACTTTTAAAATATTATTAAAAAAGGATAAATCCCGAAATGGGACTTATCCTTATATTAATTATCCATTATTTAATTTATAAAAAGACTTCTATATTCAGATGGTGTACAGCGTTCGCTTTTTTTAAAGGTCGTTGCAAAATACCCAGAGCTAGTAAAGCCTATTTGATGGGCGATTACCTCAATAGGTAAAGAGGTCATTTTGAGCAATGACTTCGATTGCTCAATTCTATATGCAGTTAAATACTCGATAAAGGTTACACCCATTTCTTCCTTGAATAAACGGCTAAAATGGGAAGGGCTTAAATAGACTGAATCCGCAACCTGATTTAGTGTAATAGGGTTTTTAAAATGACTCTGAATATATTGAATAGATGATTCTATTGGATGGGCAAGATCGACATTTGCGGTATCTTCCCGCTTTCCAATAAAACGGTTTGTCTCCGTCGATAGACTATGGACAATTATTCGCTCAAAAGCCTGTTTGATTTCACTTCTTGATACAGGTTTTAGCAAAAATGCTGAAAATCCTAGATTAATAGCACTTTGGACATATTCAAATATTTTTAGCTGAGTATAGATTATTACAGAAATTTCCGGATCCCACCGCTTTGCTTCTTTTCCCAGTTCGAAACCATTGTTGCCCGGCAAGGAGATCTCAACTATGAGGATGGAAGGCTTTAGCTGTTTAAGCAATAACAGTCCTTTTTCATACGTTTCTGCTTCATGTACAGAAAAATAATGATATTCACTGGAAGCGATAAACTCACGAAGGAAATAACGGCTTTCGTATTCATCATCTACAATTAGCATATTGGGCATTTCAAGCCTCCTGCCTATTTCATGTTTAAAATATTGCTTTTATGATAAAATTTTGAAAGTCCTCTCTATCTTTAATAATTCGACTTTATTTTTTTACGCATTATTTTTCCTACAGCCGTTTTTGGAAAGGATGCTTGAAAGATATATTTTCTCGGCCGTTTATAGTTTGATAATTTAGGGTGTCTTTTGCAAAATAAATCCAATTCATCAACGGTCAAAGATGGATCACTTGGCACGATAAATGCAACCACCACTTGTCCCCAGCGTTCATCATCTTCCCCAACCACAACAGCTTCCTGAACCTTCTCATGTTCTAAAAGTATAGATTCGACCTCTATAGGATATATATTATCTCCAGCGTGAAGAATCATTTCATCCAGGCGTCCTACCACAAACATATCTCCATCTTCATCTTTGTATCCTAAATCCCCTGTGTAAAACCAATTTTGAATCACACTTCTTTTCGTATGATCCGGTTTATTCCAATACCCTTTAAACGATTCAGGGGAGCCGATATGAACAATAATTTCACCTATTTCTCCATCCTTAACGGTGTCAGCAGGTGTCTTGGATCGGCTGATATCAGGTTCTATAATCCTTAAATTTTGATGGATGCCTGGCTTCCCAACACATCCAGGCTTTTCCGAGATATGATCACAATAGGAATAGGTGTAAATTTCTGTACTGCCATAGTGGTTAATAAAATACTTGGGACGGAAAACTTCCATACATAAGCCAATTAATTTGCTTGTCATAGGAGCTCCTGCATACACAATAGTACGCAATTCATTAAAATTCGATTTATTCGCTTCAGGCAATGTTGCCATATCATGATACATATTAGGGAGCAGATATAGACTATTTATATTTTCTTGTTCTATTAATTGAATAGCCTCATAAGAGTCGAAATCCCGAAGAATGATGAAGGTACCATTTAACAGCACCATACTAAGCAGGGAGCGCAATCCCATTGTGTGATACAGGGGTACTACCCCTAATGTGGAATCATGCCACTCATAATGACATTGGAAGATATGGGCAAAAGCAGCTGCATATTCATTTTGATGTGAACGTGGAACACCCTTTGGATTACCTGTTGTACCAGAGGTATATAAGATGACGGCTAAATCATTTTCATTGATTTGATTGGGATTAAAGTCGTAAGATTCTTGTTTTTTTAGTTCCTCATAATTAATATCCCCGCCATTTCCATCTATATTTATAAATACTGGCCGTTCCATGAACCTTTTTTTGTTAATTAAATACTCAGTCGAAACATCGTAGATAACAAATTTCGACTCTAAATCACTTAAACAATAATGAACGATTTCTTGGGATTGTCTAACATTTATTCCTGCAAATATAGCACCAAGTTTTTGAATGGCCCAGAATATAACCACTGTTTCAAAACGGTTTTTCAAAAGCACAGCTATTCGGTCATTTTTATTAACACCGAGTCTATGTAAGGAAGAGGCTACACTGTTAACCTCTAAACCCAGCTGCCGGTATGTATACCTTCTATCCCCGTCTATAATGGCAACCTTTTGAGGATGTCTTTCAATAGAATATTCAAATACTGTTCGAAGATCCAAAGAGATTCCTCCTTTAAAGTGCTTAACTACATAAAAATTCGCTAAAATGTGGGGAAACCCTTCTTACAAAGCAATATAGAAATATACACGAGTTATAAAGAAGCAAATATTATCTAAACAATACTTCCACAACTTATATCTATTAATAGATTTAGTGACACTATTTGAAGATTGAATATTCTATAAGAAGAACTAATGAAGACAGAGATAAATATTTAAATCAATAGGTTAGTACGAATAGATGGATTATCGAGGGTGTTCATAATCATCACTGGGCAGGCAAAAGTTATAAGAAATGCTAACTTAATTATATTTTTTGATATACCGTATTCTATACGGATATTTCACGATTATTAAAAGGTACGTGCGACAACTTTTAGGAGTAGAATCAGGTAATTATGAAAAAGCTATTCAACTCAAAGCTGCCGCAAACCGAAATCCGTTTGAAAAGACTTTGTATCAGCGTCATATTTTGAGTCTTGGTATGTATATAACCATCATTCTTCAATACAAAGAGCACCTATCCAAGTTAGAGTCAGAGATAGATGCCCTCGCAAAAGAAGTTGAAGAATATAATATTATCAAATCTATCTTAGATATCTGAGAAAAGATCTCTGCAACGATTATTTCAGAAATTGGGGAAATAGAGTAAGTTTACAGCCACCCAAAACCGAATCACGAAAAGAAGATCTAGCAGGCTTTGTCACGCCTAATATATTGCTGTTCGTTGTGCGATTCGTGACTGTCGTAAGAGCAAAACAAGCGATGAGATTATTCCTCGAAATAAGAAATTACGAGAGTTCTATGATAAAAAAAGTGAAGAAGGAAAACCTTTTAAAGTAGCTGTTATTGCTTGTGTAAATAAGCTCTTACATTGGATATTTGCCATTTTAAAAACAAAACAACTTTCCAAGATATAGCTTGGAACCAAAATAAAAGAAAATAGTACAAAACCTAGCAAAAATATATAATTATCAATGCAGATGGCGTTTACTTCAGTTTTCGAGAAAAAGTATTTATATCCAGAGGACGCCTCATAAATAGAAACGATGCCAAATCAAATCTGATCTTAGATAAATAGCGTGCTGCATTTCGCGCTAGTCTTTATCGTTTTCAACACCTAAAGGTTATAAAAAATAATTCTAAACAAGCCCTTGTCTTTAGTTTTCAAATAGATCATATATTGACTTCATCAAGACTCAATCTCGAATTGCCAATTGTTCCTCCCTCCTAAATAGTCAAGACGATTTTTTTACTCACCCTTTAGTGAATAAAAAAAATCCACATCAAAAGGGAACTTTGATTATCGGTTGCACCTACAAGCGTAATTCATAAATAAGCGTTAATCCTTCTAGGATCAACGCCATTTTTAATTTATAAATTTGCAGCCACTCTTGCCTCTGTATGTTAAATTTGGTTATTTGATTTCGTTCAAATGTTCTTCCAGACGATTCCAAGTATCTGTAATACCCTGCAGCATACCCATTTCCATTACGGACTGGAGCGCTTCTGCAGATACATATTCTCCACGGTTAATTAATTTGGTTTTTCCGTCCACATCCACAAATTCCAGAGTCACTTCAGTAGAGGGCATATCCTCATTAATAGTCCCTTCAGCATCGGAAAAATAGTCAGTATAGCTGATCCTCTCCGGCTCGCTAATCTCCTTGTATATCCCCTTGCCCCAGGATTCCATGCCATAGAATTGGCCCTGATTCCGATCGACACACTTCATGCAATAATGCCATACTCCACCAGGTCTGAAGTCAACGCTGCAAACCGGGAGCTCCCAGCCTC
Organism: Cytobacillus firmus; assembly: GCF_023657595.1. Lineage (NCBI taxonomy): Bacteria > Bacillati > Bacillota > Bacilli > Caryophanales > Bacillaceae > Cytobacillus > Cytobacillus firmus. The sequence continues at coordinate 2,825,349 of NZ_CP098323.1, forward strand.
TCGGGCCCCACCAGTGTTTCAGGTGTTCCGGCTCTTTAAACATTCTAAAGACAAGCTCTCGCGGTGCATCGAATACGCGTTCCAATACCAGCACCCGTTCATCTTCAACTCTTGAAAGCATTGCATTATTTGACATTATTACTCCTCCATTAGAAGCTGTATTTGAAAAACCGTCTGCAACTCTAGGGACAGACCTTGCCTGAGCTTATTTATCAATTCAAAGGTTTTTTGCCCTGCAATACGTTAAGGTAATCATCCAGCCTATCCATCCTGTCTTCCCATAATCGGCGATAGGAATCAAGCCACCTATCCAGTTCCTGAAACGGTTCAGGCCTGATTTTATAAATACGGCGGTTGGCGATCGGCTGAACTTCGACGAGGCCTGCGTCACAAAGAACGCGAAGATGCTTGGAAGTTTGAGGCTGGTTCAACTCAAGTTTTTTTGCGATATCCCCCACCGGAAGCGCTCCTTCCAGCAGCAGGTCAATGATATCCAGGCGGTTGGGCTCAGCCAGTGCACTGAAAATTTGCCCGTTCATGTTGTATCATCTCCCAGCGTGATTTTGTTGACTTTCTCCATTTCTATTGTATATCCCACCCCCGATTCCTTAATTTTAACTTTCCATGATTATAATATACACTGTCAGGAATATTCCTGTAAAGGAATATTTTAAATATTTTAAAAAACGGACTTTATTAACCTATACAGTCCTTCATCTTCAGCAAAAGAAGGATTATAGTCTTGAATATTTTGTCCCGGAATAGAATTAAAAGATATACTTTTAAAATTATGCGTTACCTGGAAAATTAGGAGGGATTTTTTCTGAAAGCAATTGTGTATCAAAAATACGGATCGCCAGATAATCTTAGATTGACAGATTTAGATAAACCAATGCCCAGGGATCAAGAGGTACTCGTCAAGGTTCACGCAGCATCTGTGAATTATGGGAATCTTGTTCTTTTAAAAGGAAAACCATACCTGGCACGCTTTGCCTACGGGCTTCTCAAACCAAAACACACGGTACCAGGAGGTGACATCGCTGGTCAGGTGGAAGCAGTCGGCAGAGGCGTCACACAGTTCCAGCCAGGCGATAATGTGTACGGAGACCTTTCAGGCTGCGGCTGGGGCGGTTTTGCTGAATATGTATCTGTCCCTGAAAAGGCCCTGGCCATAAAACCAGCCAATCTTACCTTCAAGGAGGCAGCCGCAGTTCCTATGGCGGGAGTCACAGCACTTCAGGCATTAAGGAACAAAGGAAACATTCAAGCAGGACAAAACGTCTTGATTTATGGGGCGTCAGGGGGTGTGGGTACTTTCGCCGTACAAATCGCCAAATCATTCGGTGCTGAGGTTACCGGTATATGCAGTACAAGAAACTTAGACATTTTGCGGACTCTTGGAGCAGATCATGCCATCGATTATAAAAAAGAGGATTTCGCCAAAAGGACAGAGAAGTATGATTTGATTCTGGCTGTTAACGGATATCAGCCCATTTCAGCTTATAAGCGGGCTTTAAAATCAAATGGAACTTATGTACTTTCCGGAGGTTCAGGAGCACAATTCACACAGGCGATGGTCATGGGGCCCTGGATTTCATTCACAGGGAATAAGAAAATGAGCAGCATGCTGCAGAGGCAAAATCAGGAAGACCTGATTTACATGAGCGAACTTATTGAAGCCGGAAAAGTAAAGCCGGTCATTGATCGATCATTTAAATTAAGTGAAGTGGACAAAGCTTTTAGATATTTTGAAGAAGGTCACGCTCAAGGAAAAGTAATTATTACGATTACAGAAGATTAATAGCGGTTAAGATTCATTGTGTGTTCAGTGCAGGGGAGAAGAAGAATCCCTTTACCCTCTTCTCCCCCTTATAAAAAATTGTAAGGCTATGAACATTCTGAAAGCAGTATTATCAATAAAAATTAAACGGACATGTTTGTCATAAATCAGTGTCTTAACAATTATATTCTCTATTTCATGCTTCCTTCCTCTTTCTCACTGTTAAGAACACTATAAAACATTACGTTAGGTTCAAGTTTTTTCTGTCGGGACCAGCCCTTTAATTTTTTAAATTTTTTGAACAAAATAGTTTTACCATGTGTTAAATTATATTTAAATATGTTCATCCTCTTTTATCACATGGGCAAGGAGTGAAAAAAATGAATGATTTCTTTACGTTTTTAATTCTTTCTTTGTTTGTGGTCATGAGTCCAGGGATTGATACTGCCCTTATAACAAAGAGGACGATTTCAGACGGAAGGACAGATGGCTATAAAATGGGGCTGGGCATTACAGCAGGTTCTTTAGTGCATACCTTTTCGGCTGCTTTTGGCCTATCAGCCATTTTAATGCAGTCTGCTGCAGCATTTGAAGTCATTAAATATGCCGGGGCGGTTTATTTGATTTACCTTGGGTTATCTTCATTCATCTCTTTGAAAAAGAAGAAGAATTCTGATATAGAAACTGAAGTAAAAACCGATATAAAAAAGTCTGCCTTTAAACAGGGACTCCTTTCTAACGTGCTCAATCCAAAAGTTGCGATGTTTTTCTTAACCTTTCTGCCGCAATTTGTGAAGGCAGGCGAAAACGCACAGCAGCAGCTGATCATTATGGGAATTATATACACACTGCTAAGCATATCCTGGTTTTTCCTATACGTATTCTTCATCAATTACCTGCGGGATTGGCTCATGTCCCCAAAGGTTCAAAGAGTTATGGATAAAGCTACAGGTGTTGTGTTAATCGGTTTCGGATTAAAGCTGGCAATGGATAAACAGCATTAAATTACAAAAAAAACATTGGATAACCCAATGTTTTTTTACTCTCATGCTGATGCACTCCAGCAAAAAAGAAAGCGGACCACATGCAGATTACAGGGTAACCTGATGATCACAATTTCCTCTTCAATTTAGCAAGGAGTTGTCAATGGAGAAAGAGCAGCAATGCTTCGGCAATCAATGATAAATTCTCTTTCTGCTGGAACAGGTGCCACTGCCGGCTGCTGGGAGAAGGTAAAGATTGCGCAGCACGTCCCTTCTTTAAACCGGACAAAAGAAAAGGCAGTGGGCTGAAGGGTTTGACCAGGATCTAAAGCTAAAAATTCCGCAGTACCTTTCAGCAAAATCAAAAACTCCTGCCCTTCTCTCGCATTCCTTAAAATGCTGCAGGCACATCCCTCACAAGCTGAAGGAAGAAGTTCACACCACCAGCATTTTCCTAAAGTAAACATACTATCACCTCCTTAATAACTATCATATTTCTAAATATTCATTTGGACAGACCATTGTCCCGATGTTTAAAAAATGAAGACTTAGCCCACCTGGATTACAAAAGGAAGTGGCTGCACTGCACATCTGCTTATCAAAACAGTGCCAAAAAAAGTACAATAAGCAGTAGATTATTATCACATTCATACTGTATGATACATAGTATAAACCATATAGTGTATGACATATAGTATATGGAGCGAGGTGATTGAATGAGCACGCTGCTGAATTCGTTAACAACTGAACTGCGCAGAGGGACATTGACGCTGGCTGTGCTGAGCCAGCTTCGGACACCGCAGTATGGGTATTCACTGGTTCAGCTATTGGAGGACTCCGGCATCAATATTGATCAGAGCACATTATATCCATTGCTGCGGCGTCTGGAAAAACAGGAGCTTGTCACGAGCAGCTGGGATCATACGGAAAGCCGGCCGCGCAAGTATTATGTTTTAAGCGAAATGGGTCTGGAAACATTTCTGCAGCTGAAACAAGAATGGATTAAGAATTCCAAACAGCTTTTCGGGCTGTTAAAGGGGGATGAGGAAGATGAATTTAATTGAAATATATATACAGGAAGTGACCCGGAGGCTGCCTGAAAAGAGCCGTGCGGATATCGCACTCGAGCTTCAGTCAACAATCGGGGATATGCTTCCGGATGATTACAATGAGGAAGATGTGAAGGATGTCCTCAGCAAATTGGGCAGTCCCGCAGCCCTGGCGGCCGGATACCGGGATCAGCCGATGCACCTGATAGGACCGCGCTATTTCGATGTATATGTATCACTGTTAAAAATGATCCTGCCGATTGCCGCAGCGATTTCATTGATTTCACTTGCTGCCGAGTTTATTTTTAATTTTAGCCGCGACGTTACCATCATCAATGCCATACTCGATTTAATGGGCTACGGAATTTGGAGACTCATGGAAGTGGCCGTCCAGGTATTTTTCTGGCTGACGATTGTATTCGCCGTAATTGAAAGGATGGATAAAGGAAAAGAGCAGCATCCTTTATCACCCAGCTTAAAACCGTGGACTCCGGAGGATTTGAAAAGCATTACGTATATTCCGAAGAAAAAAGCCATTTCCAAGTTCGAGGTGTTCGGAAGCTTAATGTGGACTGCCATTTGGGCAACCCTTTACTTTTATGCCGACCGGCTGATGGGTGTCTATAGAGGCGGAGGTGAAGGACTGGAATTTAAGATTCCCGCGGTTAACCAGGATGTGCTGCTCGGATATTGGCCTATTGTGGTAGTCATCATAGCGCTTGAAGCGGGACTCGCTCTCTACAAACTCATCATTGGCCAATGGACGAAAAGAATGGCGATCTTCAACACCATCCTTGAACTGTTTGCCACCATCGTATTCATCTTCATTCTGCTGAACCCAAATTTGCTCCAGGCAGAATTTATTGCATACATGACCGATTTATTTGCAATATCAGCCGCCCAATTGAAGAGCTGGCTGCTCAGCAGCATCATCATTATTTTCATCATTTATGCAGGAATCAGTATTTATGATGGAATCCGCAAATCAAGAATCACCTCTTAAACAAGAACAGACACACTGATTGTCCAGTGTGTCTGTTTTTTACAAATTAAAAATAATCCCCATAATCGAATAAATAATCACCGTCGAAAAAAGAACTGTCATATGGACAAGCGAGAAGATGAACAGTGATTTTGCCCATTTTTCAGGATCCATCCGTTTATAGCCGTAGATACTGAGTGCCAGCCAGGCAATCCCGAGGAGTAAAGCTACGAGCATAAGGCCGGTGCTTAAGGAACCTAACAGAAAGCTGATCCCGATCAGAATAACTAAATAAACATTCGTCTGGATATATGTCCTTCTGACGCCTTTAACAACAGGCAGCATCGGCACATTCGCCGCTTTATATTCATCATGCTTCCTTATCGCAATCGCATAAAAGTGCGGCATTTGCCAGATGATGGTGATGATGAACAGCCCTAGGATGGCAGGGTGCGTGATATCCGGATGGATGGCAGCCCAGCCGATAAGAGGCGGCATCGCACCTGAAATGCTTCCGACCTCCGTGTTATAAATGGTTCTTCGTTTGCTCCACATCGTGTAAGGGACCACATAAAAAAACAGCCCCAAAAATCCAAGCAGCCCCGCTAACGGAGTCGTGAAGGTAAGAGCGAGAATTCCAAACACAGACATGAGGCTTGCAAGCCACAATACCTGCTTTGGCTTGATTTCCCCTGTAACAGTTGGTCGGCTTTGAGTCCGCTTCATGATCGAATCGATATCACGGTCATATAAATTATTAAAAGCCCCTGCTGCCCCCATTACAAGGCTCGAGCCTATAAAGGCCAGCAGAATTTCGGGCAGCTTCTCCAGAAGGCCGAAGTCATACGTATATAAGGCCAGTGTTAATCCTGCAAACATCGGGATTAGATTGGATTTAATAATCCCTGTTTTGACTGTCAGTGCGAGGATCTTTGATAAAGGCCGTCCCTGCGTCTTCAGGGTTTCTTCCTCTTTCATGATCAATTCTTCCCCTTTTAATTATTCTCTCTTTCTCTATACACCAATACTCATTATACACCTATTATAACAGGAGTTGATGCTCAATGATTTCTGAAAAATCCCAATGCTGATAAACTCTCTGCAAAAAGAAAAGAGAACCTTGCCTGCCGCTTAGTCCTCCCTGTTGATTCTAACATTATTTGCATGGTAATGGGGCTTATAATCGTGACATCTTTGTTTCATTTCAATCAGAAAATAATTCCCCCTGGACCTGAGCCAATTTCTTCACGTTTTACCTTCTGGATATAGGATTCCTTTTCAAAGGTATGGATGTACCGGTTTAATTTGTAATAGCCGATATCATTAATCGTATAAAAAATGATTACCGGTTTTCCATTTTTATAGAAAAAATGAGGATTTAGGATATCCGGAATTTCCTTCAGGTCATCCCACGGGTGAATAAAATTTAAGTAGTCTTCTATTCGCGGATTCCGCTCGTCTATATCTGAACGCATCTCTTCTCTGTAATCATCCGTATAAGGCAATATCCGATCCTGTCCCCATGAACAGCCATGCCATATCGCCCCAAATTCATAAAGCTCATGCAAAGCAATCGCCGCCTGCAGATAGGATAAAGGTGACCTGTCCCCATCGATCGCCTCCATAAAGTCATCCAATGCGAACTGAGGTTTAGGCGGACTGAGGAAAAAGTCATCCAACCGGCCGCAAAGATCAGGATCAGGAAGCTCCACTGCTGCTGGAATCGCCCACACCACCCCATTTCCGTTTCTGCCGCTGAAATATTGATAGCCTCTTAGCTTGTATTCTTTCATGATTTTTAATTGAGAGAATCCATGGATGATATCTTCAGGGTTCTCGGCTGAAATGCTCCAGCCTGCCGGAGGTTCATTTTGGTGTGCATCATCAGCAGAATTCACGATGATATTTGGCTTTGCAGCTGAGGCGGTAAATATAGTCAGGTTTTTCATGTATGATATCTCCCTCTGAGTTATGTCATCCTCTTCCTACATTAATTGTACGACGCTGCCCTGTTAAATTTTTAGTGGGGTGGGTTAGAAAAATGAAAACACCTGTCCTCTTAGTCCAATGCATGAGGTCAGGTGCCTGATTTGGATCCAATAGTGAAGATGAAGATAATGCGAAGTGTTCTTCTGGAGGATTACTGATTGTTCAGCTTATAAATCTGCCGGGAGTGCTCTGAAATCTTCTGATCATAATAAGCAAGATCATGCTTAGATGCCGCTGATTCTTTAAGATCAGCAATCTGTTCAATAGCCTGATCTGCTTTAGCATCAATAGCAGACAATTTTTCATTCATTTCATTCATTTTAACATTTGAGCTAGCGACACTATGAATCAATTGCTGGATAAGATCCTCATGCCGTTTTAGGTCCGCTGTCAGCCTCTTATCCATAGAGTTGACTTTTTGGTCCAGTGTGTCCAGCCTTTTATCCATCGAGCTGACCTTTTGGTCCAGTGCGTCCAGCCTTTTATCCATCGAGCTGACCTTTTGGTCCAGTGTATCCAGCCTTTTGTCCATGGAACCCACTTTATGATCTAATGATTCAAGCTTGTTCAGGATTAAATTCAGTACTTTTTCCACCTTTCTCACCTCCTTCTCTTATCATTATATCAGGAACTATGTCGAATTAGACAACATCAAAGAGATCTTAGCCTGGATAGTATCAGCTTATCAATCTACTGTATTAGAAAGTGCCTATCCCCATTACTGCTATGCTGGACAGGCACCCTTAAGCCTTCAAAAGACGCTGTCTGATGCTACTCTTTCTTCCTTTCAATGATATAGTTACGCTTCCCTTTTTTAACCGAGTATGTATCGGTGGTTCTTTCCATAATAAAGCTGAAAGTGTTTTCCTTTCGTTTGGATATTCTTGATGCCAGTATCTCTGTCCGGTCATATTTCATAGAGACCTCTTTTTCAGCCGCATTCAGTTTAAAACAATGACCGCCACTCACATAAACGTTTGAGGTATTATAGCCCTCTGGCATGATGGCATCCACATGATGAAGCGCAAACCACACACACTCATCGTGGCCAGGCGATGTATGAGAAAACCAATACATGTCCATCCCACCCGGAATTCTTACAGGGGCAGATCTGCAGGGTCCAAGTATGGTTTTCGAACCGCTCGATGCACCATTCAGATCAAAGCCATAATAATTGATGCTTTCATCTATGATCTCAATCGGTTTCTTGTTTACCATAAACGTATAATTCCCTTCCAAAACCAAACTGCAGCATTCACCTACTTCGTTATAATGGGCCCTGATTGATTTCGTTTCCGGTATGATGATATACTCCCGTATTAGTAATGCATTCATTGTAATTAATATCCTCCCTTATACTTCACTATTTAAAAAATGTAAATTAAGGAGTATACTAACTTATGAGCTGGTATACTCCATCTCAACTAGACTCTCAGGCTATCGTCTTCCCGGACCCGCCTGAGGGTTTTTTTATGCTGTTACATCATGCTCACCTCCTTTTCGTCTCCAGCCAATAGGCAATCTTCTCTATATTTCTCTTGCTTTTATCAAGGTAAAAGAATTCTCCTCTTGCAACTCCGTCAAATCTTCTCCACTCCGGATTCGTGCTGCTCCAGTTCACTTCTTTTAAGCTATCCATTCGTTCAATCAGACTTTCTTTTTTGACTGACAGTGATTGATATCCCCAGTCTTTCATAGCGTATAAGGATATGGCCTGAATAAGCGGAAAGCTCGCCAGCATGGTTTCGTGATAGTTTCCGATTCTTTTAGGAGATTTAAAGTTGAAGAGTTTATCAAACCAGGAATTTACGATATCCTTATAAGCTTCATCCTCTCCCCCGGCAATCTCCTTCCATTCATCCGATCTGTTTAACAGCTTGCCTGCCAGTAAAGTGGCCACAAGCAAGCGCAGCTGGGAAAGTGAAAGGAACTTTTTATTAGCCGGCCGAATAATAGCCCTTTTTTCAGTTTCCACACCTGCTTCTATCAGCTTGGCATTGGATTGAAGAATCCGGTTTGTCATCCCGTTTAAACGGTCTCTCGAATCATAGGCGATTCGCTTGGACAATGCCACCTGTTTCCCTTTTGTGTTTAAATCAATAAAAAGCTGGTTTTCCTCATCCATGGAGAGTCCTTCAAGGACCTGAATAGAGATCTCTGTCTTCTCCAGCAGATATTGAAGATAATAAGCATTCCGGATTTCTTCGTCCTTCTCACTTTTCATACTCATGAAAATTTGATCCTCAAGCTGAAGCAGGGCTTTCATCCGGTGTGACCCATCTACAATTCTTAATCCGCCTGGCGTTTGCCCTCCTAACATCCCCTCTTCTGCTGCGGCAACCAGCGGCGGCATATATATTTCTCCTCCTGCAGCATTCGAGAAGATATACTTTTTAATCCGTCTGACCTGAAGCTGATTCGTGTCTCTCAGAATAAGCTTTTTTTCTTTATGCATTTTGACCAGTTCGGAAACAGGCAGCGCTATAAAAGCCTGCCGCTTAGTGAAAATATCATGAACAATCACGGCTTCAGCCCTCCCTGTACGATTTTCTTTTTGAATTCCAATGAGGTCTGCTGGATTTTTCTCGTGGCTGAATGGCCTTTAATTTTCGAAGCCGCCGGGTCAAACAGGTGACGGAACAACGGATCATCGTGCTTCCAGCTGCACTCGAATTTTAAGTGTTTGAGTTCGTGTATAGATTCTTTGTAGGATAAGTTATGAGTCCTGGTCAGCTGATTGGCACAATAGGCAAGAGCAATTTGCACCCCTGAGTAACCGCTTACAAATTTAAGTCTATTGGCGCTTTTCTTCGGGAAAATCTGCTGCCATATCTGAAAAAATTCGATTGCGATCTCTTCTGCTTCCTTCGGGTTGCATCTATAATACGGGGTACCTTTTTTTACTGTTAAAATACCTTCAAATAAGGCAATGATACATCTCCTCATGGTGGCTAACGATGTAAGTGCGGAGTTGTGAACGGAAATTCTGGAAAGGTTTTGTTCTATTTCAAAGATAGGCTGAAGCTTTGCTGCTACGGTTCTTGTCATCTCCGTATATTGGTCACGCTGATCATAGAGCATAACCTGCCCGATATGAGCATCTCTTCTTTCCGTATTTATATCAGTAAAAAGCTGCCTCTCCTGTGTTGTTGTCAAATTCAGGAATACCTGCATGGCAACGGGATATTCTTTCACTCTCTCAATATAGGTCTGCAGGATAATGGCTTCATCCAGCCTGCCTGTTTCCTCCGCTGATTCTTTTCTGGATTTAAGATGGCTTATGGCAGATGAGAAACTCGCGCTGCGATGCTGTCCATCAATGATGTAAAGCTTGCTTCCGGGAGTCAGTTCCCATCCATCCTCCGTTTGGCGAATCGCGCCTCTGGCCGAAAACACAAATGGGGAAAAGTAAAAATCTTTGCCTTCTTCAAGCGATTGGATGATAAACTCTCTGATCTCCACCCGCCTTTTTGGATCCAGCTTTCTCTGAACTTCCTCATCCACTTCAAATATCGCTTCCAAAGTCGCATATCGCAGCTGAGTGACTAGTACTTTTTTACCAAATTGATTGTATGCCGAGCCCATAATTCTGGTTAATACGCCAATATCTGTCATATTTCTCACCCCGAGATTCATTATAGGCATGTTGTCTGATTATTGTAAAATCATTTTTCACCATCACACTCGCTCCGTTCTTTCAAAGGCCTGATTTTGATAAGTCAGCCTGCTTTCATACCATTGACAGTAGCGGGAAGACAAGATAAAATATGCTGCTCAATTTTCGAACCTGGCGTAAGACTTTTGTTTGTGATTTATGTCACAAATACCTTCTTAAAACACTCTTTTCAACCTTCCTAAAAAAAAACAGATATAAAAAAAACAAATTTTCCTCTAATTTCGAACATTTTGTGACAGGCTGTTCTCAGCTGGATCATCTTGAAACTACGTGAAAAGAAGGCATAAAAAAGACTGAAACCCCGAGGGGATTTCAGTCTCTTCTCAGATCTATTTCGGCAATAATACACGATCAATGACATGGATTACACCATTGGAAGCAGCAATGTCAGGTGTTACCACAGTGGCATCATTGACTTTAACAGGGTTAAGTGAAATTGTCACATCTTTTTCTGCGAGTGTTTTTGCCTTCATTCCATCCTTCAAATCTGAAGACATGACTTTACCCTGAACAACGTGATAAAGCAAAATATCCTTCAGATCCTTTCTTGCCAATAACTGTTCTGCCGTAATGTTCAATTCCGTCAGAAGCTTGTTGAAAGCCGCATCTGTTGGAGCAAAAACTGTGAATGGTCCTTCACCTTTAAGCGTATCAACCAGTCCCGCTTTCTCCAAAGCAGCTGCCAGGATCTTAAAATCCCCAGCTTGTACAGCAGTATCAACGATGTCTTTCTTAGTACCAGTGTTTTCTGCAGCTGATGCCAGTCCAGAGAAGGAAAGCAGCATCATAAAAACCAGTGAAAATGCAATTATCTTCTTCAATTGAAATGCCTCCTTTTTCATTTAATGGTGCACACTATGTAAACACCAGGAATTATTGTTTACTTTTCTGTAAATTTTATCCTGATTATACTCAAGTGCCTAATAAGCAGCATGAATGCTCAGAAATACTATATTTTTTATAACTAAAAAAGCATAATCTCCTCATACGGAAATTATGCTTCATTGCATCTTCTTTGAATATCAAAACATGGCGTGTCATCTTTCCTGTTCCTTTATAAGGGCCAGCACTTTTTCCTTAACAGGCAGTGCCGATATAGCCCCCTTGCCTGCAGCTGTTAACGCCCCGCTTGCATTAGCAAACTGCAAAATGTCTTCATGCTTTTCTCTTAATATACTTAACACATTTTCAGGGTTTGCTTTAGCTTCCAGAAGCTTAAATAAAAATCCGCCAATAAATGCATCTCCTGCACCAGTGGTATCCTGGACATCTACTGTGAATCCCGAAGATTCCCATTTATCAGCTTGTGTATATAATTCGGCTCCATCAGCTCCCTTTGTATAGACCACAGCCTGAACATCTCCCTTGAAGAGCGAAGCAATCGCTTCAGCCTCATCACTGATTCCGGTGATGAATTCCAGTTCTTCATCCGAAACCTTCAAAATATGAGCATGGGGCAAAAATTCAAGAATTGTAGCCCGGCAATCCTCCGCACTCTCCCATAACGGCAGTCTGACATTCGGATCAAAGCTGACAAGGCCGCCCTTTTTCTTCATTACTTCCACAGCTCTCTTATGGGCTATTTTCATTGGGCTATCGACCAGGTCAACCGAGCAGAAGTGCAGGATATCTCCTTCACCAAACCACTCTTCCTGCAGCTCCGATTTTTCAAACAGCAAATCTGCAGACGGTTTCCGGTAAAAAGAAAAATCCCGCTCACCGTTTTCTTTCAGAGAAACAAACGCAAGCCCTGTGTTCGCTTCGCTGGTGCGGAGAATCTTGTCTGTCTCCACTCCGGCGCTTTGAAGCTGCTCAATCAGGAAGTCGCCAAATGCATCATTTCCAAGCTTGGTAATCATGGAAGCTTCGCGACCCAACTTTGCCACGGCCGCGGCAACATTAGCCGGTGCACCGCCCGGGGCCCGCTCAAAAGCGGTGACATCCTTCAAGGCTGCCCCCTTCTCAAGCGGGATAAAATCTATTAACACTTCACCAATCGAGTATAGTTTCGTCATGTTCTCACCCTTACCGTGTAATCCCTTGCTTTAACTCATGCTTCGTATAAGTGCATGTCATTTTTTGATCACTGAACAGTTTGATTCCATTTGATTCTTTTTCAGGAAATACTCTTGCCGTGAACACAGCTTCCCCATCATTGATAAAAATCTCAGCAATACTGTGGTCAACAAACACTTGAACACTTACAGAAGAATCGATTTTCAGTTCAGAGCTCCTTACAAAACCGTATTCCCCGCCAAATGAGGATGCAAATTTTTCCCGGTTCAGACTCACAGTTTGTGAGCTGCGGTCAAACTCAAGCACTAAACCCTCCTTTTCAGAAGCAAACAGCTCAATCCCAAATACATCAGCATCTACTGTATCAAAATTAAATTCGAGCTCGTGCTGCCCGATTCCTTCATCAATCATCAGGCTTCCCGACTCAGTGGTCACGCTGCTCGTTACCGACTTTACGCGAAGCTGCTTCAGCATATCTGCTGGTCTTTGAGAAAGCTTCCCATCGACAAGACACAGCTCACGCGGAATTGACAGGCAATGCGCCCAATCCTCTTTATCACTCGGATAATCGATTTCACCCATTCCCGCCCATGAAAATAACAGGCGCTCATTATATTTGCCGGCAAACGTTTGCGGAGCGTAAAAATCAAACCCTTTTTCAAGCTCCTGGAAATGCTCCGGCTCAAATGAAAGAGCTTCTACATCCAAATGGCCCACTGCATACATGACATTATATAGATTATGGTAATCATGCCCTTCAGGCTTTAACCCTTGCGGAGAGAAAATCAGCACATCTTTGCCGTCGAGCTCGAAATAATCCGGACACTCCAGCATATACACCGAACCAGGAAAATCAATCTGCAGATTCAGCTCCCCTTTAAATGACCAGTCAATGGCATTTTCAGATTCATAGACAATAATTGCACCGGTCAGGTTTTCACGCTGTGCACCAAGCAGCATATAGTAGCGGCCGTTCTTTTCAAACACCTTTGGATCGCGGACATGCCCGGTATAGCCCTGCGGAACCCCTTTAATAATCGGGTTGTTTTCATATTTTTGAATCTTCCCTTCCTGGTCCATGATCGCCAGGCACTGATTCGCCGATCTTTCCTCTGCACTGTATTTGATATTGCCTGTGTAATACAAATAGAGCATTCCGTCCACCTCAAGAGAAGCTCCGGAATAGGCACCATGGGACTCATAATCCTCCACCGGAACCAGTGCAGCCGGGAGACGCTCCCAGTTCACAAGGTCCGCTGATTTCACATGGGCCCAATGCTTCATGCCGTGTATCGCACCGAACGGGTACCACTGATAAAAAACGTGGAACTCACCGTTGTAATAGGCAAGCCCATTAGGGTCATTAATTAAACCGTACTGAGGGTGGATATGGCAGGCCGGCTTCCATGGGGATTCTGCGGATTTTTCCATGAGTCTCTCCAGTTCATTCTCTTTTGCTTCATATAACGTTCGATACTTTGGTTCTGTATATCTCTTCATACTAAGTCCTCTCCTGTAAAAATAGAGAAGAGAGGAATTTCTCCCTCCCATTCTATTAATCTAAGTTTGGTTTTTTTACTTTAAAGTACACAACCGTCAGAACCGCACCTACTGCTAAGGCCAGCACATTGGCGATAATGTAATTGATATGTCCGTTGCCTTGTGCCGCCACAATCGCAAAACCAGGCAGCGCAGTCGCACCAAAGCCTAATGCCTTGATTCCTGTCATATATACATACGCTCCGCCGATGGCACCGCCAATACAGCCCATTACGAGCGGAAATCTATATTTCACGTTAACCCCAAACAGTGCAGGTTCAGAGATTCCGAACAATGTCGAACCAAACGATGAAATACCAATCTGTTTGGCTTTATCATTTTTCCATAGAACCAAAGTGTAGCCAAGCACTGCTCCACCCTGTCCCATTAAAGCAACCGACATCAGAGGCATAATAAAGTTTGATCCTGTGTCAGCAATCAGCTGTGCTTCAACCGCCCCAATAACGTGATGCAGGCCGGTAATAACGATCACTTGCTGGATCCCGGCAAACAACATGAATCCGACAATGCCTAAATTATCAACACTCCACATCAGGCCCGCCGTAATTCCATCTGATAACAGACGGCCAAATGGGCCAATAGCCGAGAATAATAGGAAACCAGAAACGACAATCGTTAGAAAAGGCGCAAGGAAAAGCTTGATAATATCCGGAACTTTTCTGCTGAAAAATTGGTCAAGCTTAGCCACAACAAGTCCCATTAACAATGCAATGATAATCCCGCCCTGGAAGGCAACGAGTGAAACCTTTAAGCCGAATAAACTGATGACTTCCGGCTCGACCGTTCCGTTTCCAACTAAATAAGCGTTTGCAAGATCGGGGTGAAGCATAATTGCACCGAGCACTAATCCGAGAACCGGGTTGCCGCCAAACCGCTTGGTTGCCGAATACACAACGAGCAATGGAAGAATCGTAAAGATCCCGGTTGACATGATGCTAATGAAACGATTAAATCCAGCAATGGCCGGATACAGCTCAACCACCGACTGTTCACCGAAAATCCCTTCCTGGCTGAGAAGTCCTGTAACCCCCATCAAAAGTGCAGCAGCCAATAATCCTGGAATGATTTCAACAAACACATCGGATAAAGCCTTGATCCCTTTTTGGAACGCATTCTGTTTCTGGGCAGATTGCTCTTTTACGTCGCCAAGTGACATTCCTGAAATGCCTGCCTCTTCTGTAAAGACAGCATACACATCATTAACTGTACCTGCCCCAAAAATAACCTGCAGCTGATCTCCGGCTACGAACGATCCTTTCACAAAATCAAGCTCTCCAATGGCCTTCGTGTCTGCCAGTGAATTATCTTTCAGAACCAGCCGCAGCCTTGTGGCACAGTGGGCTGCACCCTGAAGGTTTTCCTTCCCTCCAATTAACTTTAGTAATTCTTGGACTGTAGGCAGGTATTTGGATTTTATGTTTGCCATTTGTCTATTTCCTCCCCTTCATCCAGAAACGGAACCGGTTCCATTTCTGGATAAAAAAATAGTCATGTTTGTTTATCATCTCTTTGGAACCGGTTCCTTTTCAGTTCAAAAAACAACCCGCTTTTCACCCGATATAAGGGTTCGTTGCGCGGGAACCGGTTCCATTAATTTGATTATAGTACAGTTTTCAGTTTTCAACAACCCATTTTTGAAAACGTTATCAGCTATTTACACTTTTCACGCTCTCGCCTTCAATAAAATCAAATCCGGAGACCTGTAATGGCGTGACTTCTTCCCCGTTGGTCAATTTAATAATTGTCTCGGCAGCCATTACACCTGTCTCTTCATTTTTAAAGCGAATAGTCGTAAGGGAAGGATGAATGACTTCTGAAATATTGTATCCCCCAAAACCTGTGATTGAAAAATCCTCCGGCACTTTTTTGCCGAGTTTTGAAATGGTCTTCAGAGCCCCAAACGCGATTGTGTCAGTCGCACAAATGATGGCTGTCGGTGAGATGTCCTTAAGCATTTCCTGTGTGATTCTGGCTGCATCCTGCAAATCAAACTGGGATACAAAGGTTTTAACATCAGAAACTCCAGCTGTTTTTAACCCCTCCAAAATTCCCTGCTTCCGGCGCTGCCCTACGGCAATATCGCTTTCCGTTACTCCGATATATGCGACAGCACGATGCCCTTTTTGTGCAACAAACTGGCCCATTTTAAATCCTGCCTGATAATCATCATTAATAATGCAGGTGCAATGATCGACTTCCTGTGCGACGATCAGAACCGGAATTTGTATGGAGTTAATCGTCTCGATATGTTTTTCCGTTACGCCTGTCGCAATCAGAATAATGCCGTCGACTTTTTGGCGGGACAAGCTGATTAGGCTTTCGATTTCCCGGTCAACATGCTTGCTTGTACTAATGATCAAGGTGGTATAATCCCTCTTTCTCAGTTCTTCATCAATGGCCATCAGCACCGTCGATGTAACATACGAATCAAGCGTAGGTGCAATGACCCCAATAAAGTTCGTTTTCTTAGCCTTCAGGCTTTGCGCAAACGAATTAGGTTCATACTTCGTTTCCTCGATCACCTTTCTGATCTTGGCTTTCGTCTGTTCGCTTACATGGCCGCCATTCAAATACCTCGAAACGGTACTCTTGGCAACTCCGGCAAGCTTTGCTATATCTTTGATCGTTGTATTCATGATTTGTTCACCTATTTGTAATAGAATTGCTTTTATTATATATGAATAGAGGAAGTAATTATAGGCAGTTGTGTGTTGGTTACACAAGAAGACTCCAAACTTTTCAAAAACAAGCTTGATTTTTTCTGCACCTTCCCCATGACGAATGAAATGCTGATGTAGAACATATCATCGTGAAAGAAGTGCTTTTATCATCACCCATATAATTCCAATACTCCCGTATTATTGATATACGGGCAATATCTTATTTTTTTGGAAAGAAGGGATAAGATTGAGTTCAAAAAAAGGAAATGGCGTTCAAGGCCGGTTTATTCAGGCAGTAGACATTCCACAGGAACTTTATCAGTCTTTAAAAGGAAAATATTTTATCGGTTATGCGGATGAATTAAGCTTTGGCAGGGGGACGAGTGCATGGGCGAGATTGTATAATCCTCCTAACTCAGGAGTGAATTTGCATGTGAATGTATGGACCGTAACGGATGTATCGGATTCCACCTTCCGGGCACAATTTTGGTTCAATGCTGATCCTCCCGGGACACCAATTGAATCAGAATTAGTGACACCAGCAAATACTGCCATCACTCCCCTTCCCATGCCCAAAATAAAACTTCAATATGCAACAAATGTCGTTGGGGAGCCAACCGGGGGGATAAAAGCCTTTGTCCGCAGAGGGCAGCCGGAAACGACCCTCGTTGATACAGAAAATGGGAAATTCATTTTTCCGCCAGGCGGCTCCTTTCTTGTATTTTTATCGAATCCGGAGACACCGAGAACTGCTACATCAGGAAGAATCGCGTTTGGCTGGTGGGAAGCTAAAATATAAGTTATTTTAGAAAAAGCCGCCGATACCGGCAGCAGAATAGCAGAGCTGATTTTCAAGGTAATTGCCCTGGATGTTTTTACGAGGAATAATATGCATTTACTTTAACAAACTCTTATATGCCAATAGTACTTTTTGATAAAGTAAGATTATCGACATTATAGTTTTAGTAAATTTTCACTTCTTCAACTGGGCAGGATAGTTAAGCAAGGCATGGAATTTAAAGGTATTTTTCTCTTTAATATAGAACAAGTATATGAAATTTGATTAATCGGATGTGAAACCAATGACAAATTTAAATAGATTAGCCCCTATCGAAGCAGCACACCAGTTTGTTAATGAACATTTTCCGAATTGTAAGGGAGCCTTATTAGCAGGAAGTGTTGTACGGGGTGAAGCAACAGAAAAGTCTGACCTTGATATTGTTATTTTTGATAAAAACCTTAGAACATCTTACAGAGAGTCATTAATAGAATATGGTTGGCATATTGAAGTGTTTGTACATAATTTAACCTCATATAAACAATTTTTTAAAATGGATTATGAAAGAGCGAGACCGTCGATGCCAAAGATGGTTTCAGAAGGGATCGTCCTAAAAGATGATGGGATAATTGAGTCTATAAAAAAAGAGGCAAATGATTTATTACATAACGGTCCACAAGAATGGTCCGAAGAAACGATAACTACAAAGCGATACTTTCTTTCGGATGCACTCGATGATTTTATAGGTTCTTCTAATAGATCAGAAGAATTATTTATAGCCACTACACTTGCTGAGTTATTAAGTGAATTCGTTTTGAGAACAAACCGTCAATGGATTGGTACATCTAAATGGGTATATCGTTCATTAAAAGATTATGATGAGGAGTTCGCAAATCAATTTGTAAAGGCTTTTGATATATTTTATAAGACAGGTAACAAAGGCCAAGTTATAGAATTAGCTGATAATGTCCTGCAGCCATTTGGGGGAAAGTTGTTTGATGGTTTTTCTTTAGGAAAAAGATAGATGTGATCTTCAATTGCGGGGAGCGTTAGTTGAAGATGAAAAAATTAAGGGCCTATTATAAGGCCCTTAATTTACATTTGATTAACAGAGACAAAATAAAAATAGGAGTTCGTTTTCTACTTATTCATAAATCCAGGGGGAAAATAATAAGGCGGAACCTTTATCCACCCTCGTTTTCGCATAATTGTTTTTAGAGTTCCACCAAACATAGCCCATTCAAGAAAGAATTCAATCCACATTTTGCCTGCATCATTACGTACTGCATCTGCTTTTCCCTTTGCACAAAGCTGAGAGGATGTAACGAGCTTGAATGCTAGTCCGTTTGTAATTTCATTATCTGTTAACTTAACCCCTAAAGGAACAGTGTTAGGCTCTGATATCGATTTTGAAGAAGTTACATCTCGCATGGAATTCTCTCCTCTTTCATGAACCCACTGATTCTTTTAGTGGGACTCAAATATTTTAACTACATCGACTAGTAACCTTTTACTTCCTCATCCGAAGTTGTATTGTGTCCGATTTCCTCATATCGAATAAATTCTTCAACGACCGTTAGATACTGTCAACAACCGCCTATTTTTATGACATGCAATGGAGATTTAGGCTCATTTGTCGCATCAATTGAGATTTTTAGCATGTTAAATACGGCTTCAAATCGGATTAGGCATTTTTTTCTCCCTTTTTTATTTTTTAATTTTCCTTATTATCGATAGAAAAATGTATCATATTTTATTTCCGGCTGGATTTGATTGATCTGTGAGAAACGATTAATGGATTTAATGTTCATACTCCAATGGCAATGATTTTTTATGAACTTAACCTTTAAGGGCATAAAAGTGTATAAAACACATTGAAAAAGCACACCTTATGTTTGCTCTTATTCAATCGTGGGGTGGAAAATCATGGAGTGGTTTAGCCGAAGTAATCATTCTTTCCAATTTAGCTTGTTTTCTGTAAATCACATAGCTGCCTTAAGCATTTTTGTGCTTGTTGCAGCTGCTATATTTCTAAACCGAAAGAAATTAAATGATCAGAAATGGAGAAAGATTGAAATAGGGACAGCTTTTTCATTGATCTTGATTGAAGGTATGAATCACGTTTGGATGTACATCAATGGAGTATGGAGTTTCGGTCGCTCCCTGCCTTTGGAATTGTGTAACATTGCTCTTATTTTATGTATTTTCTTACTAATGACGCGAAGAAAAATATTCTTTGAATTGATGTTCTTTATAGCTGTTTTAGGTGCTACACAAGCGATCATCACCCCTGCCCTTACATATGACTTCCCGCATTTTCGTTACTTCCGCTTTTTTTATGAGCATATAATGGTAGTATGGGCAGCCTTATATTTTACTTGGGTAAAAGGCTATTATCCGTCCTTCCGGTCATTAAGGAAGCTATTGATCTTTATCAATCTCCTTTTGCCAATCATTTTTTTCGTAAATAACCAGGCAGGTGGAAATTATTGGTTCTTGCGGCACAAACCTGAAAGCCCGAGTTTATTTGATTTACTGGGTCCTTATCCATGGTATATCTTTACATTGGAAAGTCTGTTAATTGCTCTAAGCTCTATTACCTGGTTCATCTTGCGAAAGTTGGTGAAAAACGAGGAACGTTTTCAGCTGAATATTGATCTTTCTAAACAGGAAGAATAGAGTAAGTTTTGCTTGGAGTTTAGAGAAAAAAGATATAAATTCCTGAATTAAAATTTAAAAAGAAATGAGTGTCAAAGATGAAAACTTTTCTCCCTGTATTGGCTCACGTCCTAGCAGCTTTTCTTACTGCATTTGCAGGAAGAAAATCAGAAAATAAACAAGATAGGAAACTCTACTTCGCCTTAATGGTCGGCGGCTTTGTATGGTCCCAGTTACAGACAGAATATCTTATATGGAGAATAAATAAGAATACCGATCGTACTTTAAATAAATCGCAGGATTAACTACATTAGCACCCAAGATAAAAGAAAA
The DNA here is from genome assembly GCF_023657595.1 of Cytobacillus firmus. Taxonomy (NCBI): domain Bacteria; kingdom Bacillati; phylum Bacillota; class Bacilli; order Caryophanales; family Bacillaceae; genus Cytobacillus; species Cytobacillus firmus. Next base: position 2,845,813 of record NZ_CP098323.1, read on the forward strand.
TTACTAGTTATTTAGAACATTACATTTACATTAAAAAGCCGCCAGTACTTTTACAGACGGATGTATTATGAGCTTCATTCCCCATGCAGCTGCATAAAAATGGGTGGCACCTTACAAGGATGAACCTCAATTTTCTCCCATACCTTTCCGGTTACATAAGGTTCTTCTTTAAGCCATAGGTCCAGTTCCTCTCTTGATGGATACTCCACCACCATCAAGCTGCCAATCATTTTTTCTTCATCATCAAGGATCGCTGCAGCATATAAATGCTCTCCTTCTTTACATCTCTTCTCTACACCTCTTAAATGTTCTTCCCTTGCCTGTAATCTTCTTTCCAATGCCTTCTCATCAGTGCCGTCATAAGCCGTAATAATAAATAGCATAAATTTATCCCCCTCTGCCTTTTTTTTGATAGTGCAGCGACTGCTTCTGTTTCAACCAATTGATTTTCATAACCAAAAGGTACTGTGAACATTATGTAGACCAAACGCTTCTCTAGCTGTGTTCCATACAATCACTAAACCAGACTGATCAGCAAATGCTGCCAGCACTTTTGTATAAACTGCATCCTTTAACCAAATAATAACACAATAAATTGTTTTCTTACTCTTCAACTCTAAACAGAGAAAACTCGTCATTACCCTGGCGAGTTTTTGATATTTTATGCCAGCTAACAGTCAATTCTTTTCTTTTGAATTTGTGTTGGATGGGTCGGCGCATACATTCATCAATTCAGCTAAGATTAAAAATATATGTCTTGTTAAGCACACATCGGGATATTTCTATTAGGAACGGTAAATCTAAGCAGATTTTTTCTAAAAAGGAGTGTAAATTTTGAAAAATGTTGCTAACAATGTCCATATAGGTGAATTAATAGCTGTCTCCAGCGTTTTTAATTTAAATACTTTTCGAATGACCACATTACTGGAAAATGGCTTAATGGAAGTATTCGATAACAAGGAAGCTTTTTTTAATAAGTATGGAAATAAGGAAACATATGAGGGCATAGATTGGTGCGAATTAAATAATGGAAGAATCTTTACTATGACGAAATAGGACTGGAATAAATCCCTGTAGCAGAAGTTAAGGAACGCAATCATCTCCTGGAACATATACGTATTCTCTTGCTATAGATGGTAATTTTGTAAATGCAGCTGATAGCAGCTCTTTAAATGATCGTGCCCTTATCTCAACAGTCATTAATACATGATTTTCATGCATAAAGCAGAAAGTGTTCTTCTTAGCTTTAATACTCTCCTCTCTTTTTTCTCAAATCCTCTGATAAATGAGTGTTTTATTGTAAATTATAAGGTTGTGTTAAAAAATGGAGGAGGGATCTGTATGCAACAGGAGCAACAAGCGAAGAACAATATGATGAAACCGGCCGGAACTGATCCACAAAAAGTAAAACAAGAAATTCAAAAAGATGTAAGCCGGGGACAAGGTGCAATGACTGCCAGAGAAGCAGGAGCAATGAGAGATTAAAAGACCACTTCGAGTGGTTTTTCTTTATTTCTATCGTATCGAGTTGAAAATTTAGGCTGCCAAACAAAATTTGCGAATGAATGTTTTTCAAGGAAAGAACAGCCTGCTAAATAGTGTCTATACTATAGGTTTTTGCGTTATTCTAATAACTGACTGTTAAGCTATAAATCGTCAATCCAGGACCAGTACTATTATGTATACCTGAGCGCAAAACACGCTCATGGTCAAAATAAGCTGGTTATTCTCCATAGCAGACCTTAACACAAACATAGCCGATACAATAATACTCGCAGTTGTCGTCTGGAGTGTCTCCCAAATTACTTCTAGGCACAATTTCTATTTGTGGAAATAATGATTTAACCTTTCTTCCGGAAGAACAGCTTAACTGATTCTCTTTCGAATCCCCTAACATTACAGCTCACCTCCTTCATAATAGATTATTCAAAAGCAGGGACAGGTGAATAGTTGTTAATCATGTGTTAAGAGATAGATACTATTTTCCTGATTTTTAAGCTGTTTTAAGTTCATAAAAAATGCCTGCCTTTATTAATAGGCGGGCATTTAGGTTTAAAGGGAAATCCTTAAGCGTTTTACAAGACTTAGTGAAAAGTAAGTGCAATCCTCTTCATCATTTTTTCTGACATTTTACCATTGTAAATTTAAATGGAGGTTTCGTTTCATTATCCTTATGCGGCTCCACAATTTCCGAGATTTCGATCAGTCCATATTGTCCAAATTCCTGTTTAATGGAGTCGGAATCATAGAAAAACATTTTTACTCCGTCCATGATCTCAAAATAGTCTTTACCCAATTGTTTACCCTTTCCATACATCGGAGCTTCTTTTGAAATCGAAGTAAAAATCATATATCCCTCTGGCTTTAACTGATTATAGCAAGATTTAATGAACTTCTCTCGTTCACTCTCATTCAATAAGTGTATAAGCGCATAACTAAATATCCCATCATAAAGCTTGTCATCAAAAGGCATATCGGTTACGGAACCATGAAAAATAGGCAATGTAAGCCCATTGTCTCTTGCCAATTCAATCGCTGTTTTTGAAATCTCAATTCCTGTTACATCTATTCCATTGTCAATAAACACCTTCGCATTTCTGCCATATCCAAACCCAGGAATTAAAATATCCTTCACTTTCTTTTCGAGAAAAAAATCCTTAGTCTGGATTGCTGAGTCTGAAGGTTCAAATCCCCACATCGTCTGCTTCTCTATAAAACTTGATTCCCAGAATTCTGTCATCCTTCAATCTCCTTCTGTTTGGCTTCTTTCTTAAGATAAGGCTGTTTTCTATTAGCCTTAGCTATATTTTGAAATTTACCTTATTCACGCAAAAATCGTAATTGTTACGATTTATAAAATCATTAAATCACATATTTATCATTCATGCAACAACTATGAAAACACAGGGACGGTTCAAGCGTATCAGAATGAATCGCCAGAACCGCCCCTAAGTTTTGTGATCGCGCTCTTATATCATTTTTAGAAATGATCCAGCACTTTTCCCTTCTCAGGCAGAGAGAATATAGCCCCTTCTCCACTTAAATGCACCACATTTGTCCAAGGAGACCAGCTAACCACCCCCATTATATATAACAATAATAAAGTAACTAAAAACAATATTATTTTATTGAAAAACAATAAATACCGTGTTATAGTCATTTTATCATTAAATCAATGAGGTGCTTTAAATGAGTGCTAAACAAGGTTCAACCACTTTCTTAAAAATAATTACTTTTCTAATTGGAATTGCGGTGTTTGCTTTGTGTATCTTCTGGTTACCTGAAATAGCCATACAAGATGCAAAGGTACATCCAGATACAGCTTATTTCCTAATCCCCTTTTTAGTATGTGCATATGGATTCTGTATCACGTTTTCCGTTGCGTTGTACCAAGCATTTAAACTATTAACCTATATCGAAAGGAACAATGCTTTCTCCGAGTTATCACTTAAATCTTTAAATGTTATAAAAAAATGTTCTTTTACGGTCATTTTCCTCATTCTGTTAGGAATAGTAAGCTTAAAAGTGCTTGCAAAAGTTACAGGTGACGATGCAGCAGGTCCCATTTCACTAAGTCTAATGGGCATTTTGGCAACAAGTATCATCGCAGGCATTATGGATGTACTTCAAAAGCCATTAAAAAAATTGCTGGATAAAAAATAAATGAAAAATGGATGCACTTATATGAATTGCAATTCCTGCATTGTACATATTTTTAGTGTCTAATTTCGGTAATTTTGCTGGAGAATTGTATCCAGACATATCTTATATAAAAAACACAGGGACGGTTCCGGCGTATCAGATTGAATCGCCAGAACCGTTCCTATGTTTAAGGCAAGCCATTTCCTATTAGGATTCGTCCCCTGCTTCTTCCATCGCATCCGGATAAATGACCTCATTAAATACCTCGCCTGTCGCAGTATCCTTCACCAATATCTTTACTTCATAATCCTCAGGATCAACACCATTGAATAGCTGATAAAACATTCCGGAAAGCCCCAGTCCAAACACCGCAAATCCATCAAAGCTATTTTCATAAGCTTCTCTGTCGACTTCCAATGTAAACTCTGAAAAGTCCTTGTTATTCGTAACTTCTTTCACAGAAGGGTAATCTTCACCATTCTTCGTATCGGCAATGGTTTTCTCCAGTTCGGTCTGCATCTCTTTCATCATTTCTTTATGCTTAGCTTTAGACATTTTATACGTGACTGAGCCATCATCATTCTTGGTGACTTTAATGCCCTCTTTTTCGGCTTCTGCAATGGAGCTATCTGCATCTTCTCCTTCGAACATGGAAGCCGGCAAGGTTACCTCAACGTTTAATAGGCCTTTATCAACTTCAACGGCTTCACTTTCCTCAGTCTTTTTTTCAGTACCAGCCTCTTTTTTACCTGCCATCTTTTCACCATTAGAGCATGCACTCAACATAACAATCATAACTGACATAAATACAATAAGCTTTTTCATCGTTTATAATCCCCTTCAAGATAAATTAATTAATACCCTGTTCCAATTCTGATATCAAGGCCCTTTGCCAATTCCCCTTGCCCATCTTCATATAAGGATGAGGGAATCATTCCCGTAATAGTTACGTACTCTTCGGTTTGCTTCAGTGTTTCAAATAGTTCAGCAAATTCTTTCCTGTCAAAGTACACAGTCCATTTCCCTCCTGTTGACTCATCCCATACCCCTACGGCAAAGTGAGTTTTTTCAAGGGAGATAAAACCATAGTTATAATACGTATCCAGACTGGCGGTACCGGAGATTAAAAACTCTTTATCCAAATGATTTTCCATATCATACAAAACATCCTGTGCCACCAGATCCAAACCATTTTGGCTTTTATATTCTTCAGCTGCCTGAACAACTGAACCTGCTTCGTTTGAAACAGCCTGTTCTCCACCCAAGATCACAAATTCAACACCAAGTGCCAATGAATCCTGGCCATCTTCATATTGTGCTTTTGGGATTACAGCCGCTGCTGCTATATAGGTGTCGCCTTTTTTCAGTGTTTCATACAAATTAGAAAACTTGGATCGGTCAAAATACAAAACCCAGCGGTCAGCATACCCTGCACCTTCGTCCTCTACACTGACAGCAAAATGGGATTGTTCAAGATTGCTAAATCCATAGTTGTAATACGTATCAAGACTCGCATTTCCCATTATGGCAAACTTTTGATCTGAGTTATTTTGCATATCAAACTGTACATCCCTTGCTTTCAACTGAATATTTTTTTCTTCCATAAAACGAGTGAACAATTCATCAGGGTCCACTGCTTCTTCAACCTCTTCTTGTATCTCCATCTCTTCAGCAGCTTCTTCTTTCTCTTCAACAGCTTCCACATCAGCAGCCTCTTCTGATTTCACTGATGTTTCATGATTCTCCTCACTTCCGCATCCGGTCATGGCAATTAAAATTGATGGAACAAGCATTAAACCCATTAACACTTTTATTCTCATTAATATAACTCCCCTTCCATTTCCTTACCAATTATCTGGTACATATCAATCATAACAAGAAGGGTGCACAAAAAATCGGCAGGGTAGGAAAAGAAACACAGCATACTTTTTTGCATGCTGCATAAAGGCTAAATTATTTTTCTTAAGGCGGTACTCCAAGGGATTGGGATCTTAACAGACCAGTTCTCAACAAAAAGAGGGTTCGTGAGCAATAGCTATCATAAAGAATCGATGGAGACATAGCAGATATTTTTTCTTCCTCGAGCATAAACATCAGTATCGAGCAGCAGGAAAGAGGGATAGCCATGTCCTTGATCGGATTTGAACTGATAGCCAAAAGAGCATGGACGATTTTGCCTGGCCACACTTTTTCGATGTCCATTTTTTGGAACAAAAAAAAGATCCCTTCCTCCATCGGAAGAGATATCTATCATGAATCTGGACTGATCCTCCCTGATAAAAGAATTGCAGCTACCGGAAGGATCCACCATCTGTCTGATCATACAATAAATCACTATGAACCCTTACAAACAGCACCTTGTAAACTTATTTGCCGTCCTGATTTTTCCCTGGATGATCTTAAGATTGAACTTCTTGCGCCGATGAAAGGGATTATGGAACCTTTTCATCAAACGGCCGTTCTTTTCTTATGGAGCGAGGAAAACAATCTTTTAAGAAAAACAGAGCTCCACCTGGACCCCCAATCATTTGAGAAGAAGCGTCCGGATCAATATTTTATTGATCTCTCTTTTTTGTTGGGTAAAATTTAATCTTCGAGCATTAAACCAATATCGGCGTTAAGAAATAAACAATTAAAAAGGCTGTCAATATACGCATGACGATTCCTAGTACAGCCGCTCCCATTGCCTCCTTTTCACTAAGGTCAGAATTAGCTGCCCATATAACCGGAATTTGACCAAAGATTGTAGACAAAGGTAAGCCGGATGAAGCTAATACGAATGATCCGATGACCAAACGCGGATCCAATGAACCCGCAACTTCTGATAACTGGGCCATGGCCAGCGCAGGGCTTGCCAAAATGGAGAGAATTCCGGTCTCTGGATGAATATTAAGAGCTAACAAAACGGCTGATAAGCCGGATTCAAATTTTGACCAAATCCCGATGTAGTCCAAAACACCAATAGCAGCAAACACGACAGCGGCAGCCGGTATAATGAGAAGGAATAAAAGCTCTGCTCCCTCCCTGGCTCCATTAAATAAAGTGGGTAAAAAGCCAGTCTTCGGTGTAAATTGAGGCAGCTTTGCAATTTGGACAGCTTTCGTATCCCGGTAAATGGTTTTAGAAAGCAGGAACGGGACAACAATGACAGGCATGAAGACAGCCAGCACAACCACGACAAAGGCATTGGCCCCTACTGCCGTTAAAGCAACCATGCCTAACATAAATGTAGCAAAAGACTGCTGCGATTGAACCATAGTGGCTACCGCTATTTTCTGCTCTGCTTTTGTTGCTCCCGAACGGATTAAGATCGGTCCGGCAATTTTCCCGGCAGCATTAATATCACCAAGAATATTATATATACTTGGAATGATAACAGCCGAATTCACTTTCATCAGCTTTGTAACAGGAATGAATATCCGAATTAGCGCATCCGTAAATCCCAGCCTTTCCAGGACCCGGCCTATAATGACACTGACAATAATGGACACTCCTACCGTGCCGGTTAAGAATATCTCTACGATGACCGGGAAAACCTGGTCGACAATGGAAGTAAATAACCCGGCTAATGTGCCTGGCGTGATTAACAATACCAGCAGTGAGATAATGACCAAACCCAGACCGACTGCTTCAATTCGTGTCCATTTTCTCGTTAAAGGAATCGGAACACTATTCTCTTCTATTTCTAAATTTTCTTGTACTAACGATTTAACCTCGCTCATCTACCTGCACCCCTTTTTTATACTGTTTGGACAGCCGTTTTTTTCAATAGATAGCCTTCAGCCATTTCTTCTGCATATTTCTTTAACTGAGGAGATCCCATTTCATTTAAGGATATGCTTGTCACACGTTCCCGGAAAACAACAACTTCAACATCAGGCAGCAGTCTGTCCAAGGCATAAGCTAAAGGTAAACCATTTTCAAGTATTTCTAACACATGGCAATTTCCGATAATAAAATTAAGTCCTAACTCCTTAGCTGTTTCAATAAGGGGATGTCCGTCATAAACCCGGCTAATGCTAGCGAGAACTGTGTCAGCTTCCGGGTGTTCCTGGATGGCTTGACGCAAATGTTCCGGGGAAAATCCTGTATGCGGGAAAATGTGCACAATATTGTTCACGGGGCTTGTCTCTTCTCCATGAACAATTCTCCCGCGTGTCACTATACTAGTTTCAGACAGAGATGAACTATGGCGTATTTCCTTTTCCGTATGTAACAATTCCTCTTCATCTCTCAGACCCATAAAATGGTCCAGCCGTGTTAAAATATCCCCCAGCGTTTTCACATCAGGGAGCACTTTCCCTGCATATAAAATATTTCCGTGTACGCCTCCATAAGAAACCTCTGTCCGGTATACCTGATGGCCGTGCAAAAAAGGAATGCCAGGATGTAATCCATGGAAAGCTTCATGCAGTTCAAATGCAGCGACATTATACAAATCCAGATAGTTTTTCAAGATAACTCCACCTGAATTAGCCGCTTCAGCTATCGGATGATGAGCAACAATGGCATCGACACCAGTGGCGCCGGCAAGTTCGATAGATCCTTCTGTCATTGTCATAGCAACTGCTACTTTTTTTACCTCCTTCTTCATTTCACCATAAACAAGACCAGGCGTTTCAATGATTTCTTTCCCGGGAATGTTGGAAGATTTCATGATGACAAAGGGATGCTCCCCTCTCGTAATGTCATTCAGAGATTTAATCACTCTTCCTCCTGTCAGCTCATCCAGCGCAATCAATACATCTTCTACTGTTTTCATAATGTTGCCTCCTCTATTTTTTTATAAAAAAAACCGTCAGCACAATACAAACAGACGCTAGTCTGAAAGCTTGTACTGACGGTTTTTATGCACTCTTAAGAGTTCATTTGACCAGTCACCATTATTTAATTACCTTGAAATATAGGCACTTGTATCCTGATCAAGGGTAATGATCGTTCCTGAGAGTTCAGTAACGGGATCATAGTCCTTTAAAATAGAAAGTACCTTCATCCCATATTTTTCTTCCAGGACATTCCTTAAATGTTCCTTATAGCTATCTATGATGGCAATGTCAGTCATTCGGGTTACAAAGCGATTAATCTCGTCCAAATGTTTAAGAGATGGAATTCTCTTATGATTGGCGAAAATTAATATCTTATCCCCCAAAAACTCGACTCTTTGACTTTTGACGCCAATGTTAAACAAAAGAAGATTGATATTGTTATAGTCCTTGATCAGTTCCTGTTTAAATGGGCCAGCAGTCCAACTCATTCACTCACACCATCTTTTTGAAATTTCAGAATCCTTCGATAAATAGAATTTATCATAGTTAATTCTATCTGTAAAGTGTTTATATTAAAAATATATTTTACTAGATAAATCACCCTTCAGAGGCTAGTCACCTGGACACTGCTTATTTCTCCTGCTTTTCAAGGTTCTTATTGTTATGCTTCATAAGCAGCTTCTCCCCTGCATACAACCATCTTTATACTTTCTAAATTACTCAGGCACTCAAGCGGATTTCCTTTAAGCAAAATCAAATTTGCCCTGTATCCCTCTTTAATTTGCCCAACGTTACGTCCTAAGATTTTCCCGGCATTTACTGTAGCTGTTTTTAGCACCTTTTTCGCATCAGGAACAATCTCATTCATGGTATACAATTCATCCAGCAGCGCCCGGTGAGAGGTGCATGGTGAACCCGCATCTGAACCTGCCCCAATTAAAATATTCCGGTTAAAATAGGTTTCAAATGCATTTCGGTGAATGCTGACAATTTCCTCAGCTTTGTCTCTTGCATAAGAAGGAATCCCATCCTGCGTTGCAATTTGCTTGTAGACGAACAATGTCGGAATCCAGGCGGTTTTCCGTTCTTCCATTAAGGCAGCCAATTCATCATCCAGAAAATGACCATGCTCAATTGTATCCACACCAGCAAGAACCGAATTAAGTATTCCCTCACGGCCAATCGCATGGGACGCCACTTTAAGTCCAAAACGGTGTGCCTCTTTACAGATGACTTCCTGCTCTTCCAAGCTAAGCTCTGCATGGCCGACCTGTTCCCCTTCTATTCTTCCATAGACCCCGCCGCTTGCACTTACTTTAATTACTTCAGCACCCTTAAAAATTTGTTCGCGTACTCCTTTTAATGCCTCATCCTTCCCATCGACAAATCTTGCCCAGAACGGATCATGCCCGCCTGTCATGGTTATTGTTTTTCCGCTGGCAATGACATCAGGTCCTGGAATAAGCCCCCTTTTGATCCCTTTTGCCACATGCAGCGCAATGTCATCAATGGAGCCAATGTCCCTGACAGTTGTTATACCGTGCTTGAGATAGGTTTGACAATTAGCAACGGCCCTTATCAGCATCTGTTCATAGCCTTCTGTTTCAGAGGTTTGAACTGGATTTAATGAACCGTCCCACATCATATGAATATGTAAATCTATTAATCCTGGAGCGAGAAATCCTCCATTTCCATCGATGACCTTTACGCCGGCTGGCAGTTTGGATTCAGGGATCATTTCCTTGATCAAACCATCTTTTATCCAAAGTGCTAACCCCTTTTTACAATCCAATTCTTCCCCATACAACAGCTGCACATTCGAAATCACAAACTCCATCGCATGTTCCTCCTATCATTTCAAAAGGAAGAAGTGTGATACTTCTCCCTTTCAAGTTTGATATTTAAGTTAATAAAGCAGGGACTCCATATCACGCGGGTATTCTGTGATTAATCGGCATCCATCAGATGTAATCAGAACAGTATCAGAGTGTCTAAAACCGCCAACCTCCGGTATATAAATCCCAGGTTCGATTGAGAAAGCCATTCCTTCCTCTACCACATCATGATGGTCATAACGCAAAAATGGCTGCTCATGTGCCGATACACCTATTCCATGTCCAGTGCGGTGAATCGCATATTTCTCAAGTCCCGCCCTTTCAAACACTTCACGGGCAACACCATCTACCTCTGAAAATTTCACACCCGGCTTAATAAAATCAATCGCACGCTGCTGTGCTTCTATAGCAGATTGAAACGCCTTTTCCTGCTCAATTGTTGGCTTCCCGACAATGACGGTTCTCTCTAATTCAGCACGATACCCATTTAGCCCGACCTGCCTGCTGTGAATAATGACATCTCCCGCTTCGATTTTTCTAGTGTTGGAGAATACGTGCGGCATAATGCTTCGTTTTAATCCGGAAGGCGACATAACCACAATATCAATAACCGAATCCGGATATTTAGCGGCAGTTGCTTCAAACAGTGCTGCATTTCCTGCTGCATCTATTTCCATTTCTGTAATTCCCGCTTGAATTTGCGCTAATGACTTGCTTACTGCCAGGTTCACTAATTGTCCGGCCTCCTCCAGCATGTGAATTTCTTCTTCATCTTTGATAAATCGCATGTGATAAATGAATTGCCCGATGTCAACCACCTGATAGCCTGATTGCTGAAGATAAAGAAGAACCTCACCCGGAATAAAGGCTAAATCAACACCAATTTTTGTAGAGTCAGGACTTTGTTTTACCAACTCACGTATATGCTCCATATGCGAAGTCTCATCCCTGCCGGCCCGAGGATGTTCATAATAGACGAGTACATCATCTGCGTGTGAATGTTCCAAGGCATGGGTTTCTTCAAGGCCAGGAACAATCATGGCTGTCTTTTCCTGTAAATGAAAGATGATGGGCCGTGAATAAATTAAAGCCTTAAAATTCGTTAAATAAAATTGATGGTCAGGATTAAAGACAAATACGGCAGAAATGGCTTGTTCTTTCATATACTCTTTCAATCGATTGATTCGTTTCGTTGAATTCACGCTTTCCAACTCCTTTTAAAGTCATATTAGCTTGTATGATCAGTAGTGAGATCTGTTGTGACGTTTTTATTTCTCGTTGCCAAACTGACAATGATGAGTGTTAAAACGGACAATGGCAAGGCAAACAGGACACTATTCCAATCTAAAGGACGGTCAAGACCGATTTCCCAAATCATCGTTGCAGAACCACCCACAAGCATGGAGCTGATCACGCCTGCTTTTGTTGCATTCTTCCATAATACGGTTGCAAGAATGGCTGGAGTTAAGGATGCGCCATACATCGTATACGAATACATTTGGATGGCCAGAACACTTGGGAAGAATTGCCCTAATACATACGCAAGGACCCCTAAAACCACGACAATCATACGGTTGTACCATAGAAGTTTGCTTTCTGATAGCTTGCTTTTACTTGAGCGCTGGATTAAGTCACTGACAATATTTCCTGAAGCTGATAACAGATAAGAAGTGGCTGTTGTGATTATAAAGGCAACGGCTGAACAAAGAATAAGCAATCCGATTACAAGGGGCACACCATCAATCGCAAGCGATAGTATAGCTGTATCAGGCTTGATTTCTGGAAAAAGTACAATGGAGGTAGTTGCTAAGATGATGGTTAAACTAATGACAAAAACACTGCCAACAAAAAAGCCGATAGTGGATTTTCGGGCTACGTCCGGATCTTTCGCAGCGGAAAATCGCTGATACATGTTTTGATCACCCAGAACGAGCAGAAACAATGGCAGGAAGAAGCCGAGAAGCTGAGGAAATGATAAGCCGCCATTCCAGGATTTATTCATTTCAGGCAAAGATAGAGATAATCCTTCAAATCCCCCAACAGCATTCAGTGCAAAGGGAACCCCGAAAAGAAAGCCAATAATAATTAAAATGGCACTAAGTGCATCCGTATACGCAACTGAAAATAGCCCGCCGCTTACCGTTAAGAAGATAACCAGTGCACACATAATGATGGCTCCTATTTCCAGTGGAATGCCTGTGGTTAATTGCAGCACATAAGCTCCGCCTGTAAACTGGTAGGCTGTGATTCCGACAAAGGCAAAGATGATAATAACGGATGATATATAAAGAGCTGCTTTTCCAAAGCGCCGTTCCAAAAGATCTGGTACTGTATAGATTTCAATCTGGCGGATTTTAGAAGCGATAAAATATAAAATAATAGCTCCAACAATTCCGCCTGACAGATTGAAAATAGCGGCAAACGGTCCGTATTGGTAAATAAAGCTTGCTCCGCCGACTACAGTTCCAGATCCAACAAACGTTGCAAGAAGAGTACCCATGACGACGAACAGAGGCAGGCTTCGTCCTGCAACCATGAAATCATCACTGTTTTTCACCGATTTTTTTGCGAAATACACACCAATTAACGCCATGAAAACCAGATAAATCACAACTGCAACTAAATAAATGTTCAATAAGCTCACTCCTTTTACTATTTTTATATAAGGCTGTGTGGAAGCTTAATGCAGATTTAATCTTGAAACAGTGATCCATGTTTCCTAATGAATATTCTTTTAGGAGGCATGTATCCAAGGGAGACTCCACAATCGCAGAGCCCCGTTACAGCTTACAGGATCCATGACACTATAGTTGTACGTTAGTTGACCAAAACACCATTTTTCATCACAAGCTTGTCTCCCCGCAAACTATTTAAATCATTCAGCGGATTGCTGTCTGCAATCAGCAAATCTGCGTACTTTCCAGGAGAAATACTGCCGCGCTGATCTTCAATCCCGAGACATTCAGCGGCAACACTCGTTGATGCTTTAATGACTTCCATTTCTGACATTCCCGCTTCATGCATAATCGTTAATTCATCAAAATAATAGCGGGGCGGGGTTAATGGAGAGCCACAATCAGTTCCTGTTGCAATCTTCACTCCGATTTGAACAGCTTCCTGCAGCATGCAGAAATGCGGTCCCACTACTTGCTTCGCTTTTTCTAGAGCATATGCCGGAATGTCCGGGCTGCTTATAAGCTGTCTCATGACGGCCATTGTCGGAACCAAAAAGGTTCCCTGATTTTTCATGATTTCAAGAGCCTGACGATCTGCGTAAATTCCATGCTCGATTGTGTCAATCCCCACCTCTAAACAATTCATGATCCCTTCAATTCCATCTGCATGTGCAGAGACCTTCTTATTTTTCTTTAGTGCCTCTTCTTTTGCTGCACTCAGTTCCTCTATTGTTAATTGAACGGAACCGGGCTCTTCCCCTTTGGTATAAATACCGCCAGTTGCCATCACTTTCACCAGGTCTGCCCCTTCCTTGAGCACCCTTCTTGTATTCTTGCGGACTTCATCCGGCCCGTCAGATTCATAGCCTAAATAATAGACATGTCCGCCTGTCATACAAATAGGTGCACCAGCAGCAATAATGGTAGGGCCTGAAAGCAAGCCGGAATCAATGACATTTCTTACATGTAATACGGTTCGATCCGGTGCACCCAAATCCCTGACCGTAGTGACGCCTAATTTCAGTGTATCCAATGCATGCTTGTAGGCTTCCAAAGCGATTCTGTCATTCTCTTCATTCTTTATGAGGGATTGCGGGTCTGCACTGCCATTCCAAACGAGATGCACATGACAGTCAATCAGACCGGGAAGTATATATTTTCCGGTGCAATCAATGACTTCAAACCCTTCTGTATCACCTGGCTCCCCTTCTTTAACCTCAGTAATTCTTCCGTTCTCAACCTTGATGTACGAATTCTCCACCACTTCATCATTAAGTCCGTCAATAATGCTGCCACCTTTTAAGATCCAATTCGTGTCTGTTGGCATTTTGAAGCCCTCCTATTGTGTGATTATTCAAAATCATAACAATAGAAAGATTATTTATCATTGTATACTACAAACAAAAAAGAGACAGTAATTTGTCCCTTTTAAACAATTCTATTGAAATCGATCTGCTTTTTGTTTAAATCTGTATATGGAAAAGGCCATTATGAGCATTGAATAATGGGATGGGTTTTGAATATCCACATGCATCAATTCGGTTATTTTTTGCAATCGGTACTTTACTGTATTAGGATGCACAAATAATTCGCCGCTCGATTTTTGCAGATTGAAAAAGTGTTTTAAGTATGTATATAGTGTCTCGGTTAAGGAAGCATTCTTTTCCAAATCATAGGCAATCAATGGACCCAGTAATTCTTCATCAAAGTTTTGAAACAAATGATGGGATTGTAAATTGTAGGCAATTTTTTCAATCCCCATCTCATCCCAGAACACCAATTGTACATCATGAAGGTGACCATGCAGCAGCCCCATAGATGATTGGTCATACATAGCTTTGATTTTGCTGCAATGGTTCACCTTGTCTATCGCACTTACACCTATACGGATTCCAGGGTAGTCTGTCAGAATAGTCGCTACCCTCTCTCTTTCTAATATCGAATCGATCACCCCGACGATTTTTCTGTTATAAATCCATAATCGGGAATTTGTTTCATTTTCTATTAAACTCTCTGAAAGCATTTGAAGTTTTGATTGAAGTGTTTCCGGAGTGGAGGACTGCACCTGGAAAATGCATCTTACTTTCTTAAGGTCCATATAAAAGTCAGATAGATTTTTATCATCGGCCTCACCTTGGAAAATACTTTCGAGCATTTCGGTATCTTTGCTCTTTTGATAGTGAAGCAAAGTATTTTTATTATAGGCAGCTAAGCTTAAAGCACGTATACCATTCTTAATAACTTCTTCTGAAAACTTATTCGCAGTTCCATTTTGACAAATGATCAGATAGCCAAGAAAGTTCATCTTAGAAAACAGCGGCGCTACCTTGAAATTCTGATCAGAAGGAGAATCCCTTTTCACCGTAATATTCGTTTCACGATTGGTGAAGCGCACTTTTAACACGTTCTCTTTATGCTGGTTTATGATTAAATTAATCAGGTGCTTAATCTCATCTCTGGTTTGCTCTTTCGTTTTCCAATACGCAATCAAATCAAAATACGGATCTAACACGCACACAACATTGTTTATATATTCTCCTATTACTTTTACAATTGAATTCAAATCCTTTTCCAGGAGAACAATTTCCATTAGCTTTTCATTTAATCTATGTATTTTCGAAGCCTGCTCATTTTCCTTCTTATTTACCAGCTGATTATATTTCTCGTGGATGCTATAGTATGGGACCTCTTGGGGGATTTCAAAAAGCGGGAAAGAATGGGTATTGGAGTAGTCGATAACTTCCCTCGGAATTGTCTTCAATGCTGCTGTATGAAAACCAATTGCACTAATTCCGATCTCCTGCATCCATTCTAAATGGCTAATGATTTGATCCACATCCTTAAAAGCGTGAAATGTGGTCATAACAAACCCTTTTTCTTTCATGCGGGATGTTTT
This sequence comes from Cytobacillus firmus, assembly GCF_023657595.1. NCBI lineage: Bacteria > Bacillati > Bacillota > Bacilli > Caryophanales > Bacillaceae > Cytobacillus > Cytobacillus firmus. Next base: position 2,861,627 of record NZ_CP098323.1, read on the forward strand.
TTCGGTAAGCTCCATGCTTGTTAGGTAGGCGATTTCTTTATTTATACTTTGTTTGCCGCCTACCAGCAAAATATTATCCCCTTCTAACACATCTGCAAACTCGTTGACTGTAATCATTAGACTCCCCCCTTTGGAAAAATACTTATCTATGAATTTCTTATATGTATCCAATAGTTTGTTTATATTATAAAGGCAACATCTGTTAAATAAAATGAATAAAACTCATGATTTAAACAAGTATGGGGTACAGCTATTGGCTGTACCCCATTAATAAGACATTTACCGAATAAAATACCCCACAAGAACCGACCCGGCACTATACACCAGCAACAAAGCCATTATGACATTAAACTGATTTCGATACTTTGCCAGAAAGGATTGAAAAATAGATCCAAAAGCACTCCAGCAAAAGGTACTCAGAAAACCAACAAAAGCAAGGAGGATAGAAAAGAAAATCAGGCTCGCATGGGATGTGTGGTATGGGAGGATGAAGGTTGATATAACGGTAACCCCATATAAAATCCCCTTTGGATTAATAAATTGCAAAAGCATCCCAATTAAAAAGCCGTTATGCTTCCCATCCTTATGGTTTGGATCATCCGATTTACTGGTCATAATCTTAAATGCCAAAAACAGCATATAAATAACTCCAATGATGGTCATAATCAATTCAACTCTCGGAATGTATTGATGAAGCAATAGATTAAAATAGCTGCAAAGTATCATAATGACAAAGAAACCGGCGCTTACCCCTAAACAAAATCGAATCGTATTTCTTAACCCAAACCGATTGGCAAATACCATGGCCATAATATTGTTTGGACCTGGAGTAAAGCTGGTAACAAAAACATATAAGAAAAAAGATAATAAAGACATAGCTCCTTTCCCCCTCCGCATGTATGTTATAATGTACAAAAACGACAGTATAACGATTTACTACATATTGTATATCACGGACGTTATATTGTACACACGAAAGGAATGCAGCTATGGAGGAAATTCATTTAATTCTTGCTAAAAATTTAAAAGCATATCGAGAAAATAGAAAATTAAGTTTAGAGAAGGTGGCCGAATTAACGGGAGTTAGCAAAACGATGATCGGCCAAATTGAACGGGGCGAATCAAGCCCAACGATTACAACGATCTGGAAGATTGCGAACGGTCTTAAGATTTCATTTACCTCACTGATTAATCATCCCCAGCCGGATACGCAGCTTGTTTTAAAAAAGGAAATTCAGACATTATCAGAAGATCATGGCAGGTATCGGGTATACCCTTACTTTCCTTTCGAAAATGATAAGCGCTTCGAAGTGTATACCGTTGAAATTGACAAAGGAGGATACCTTAGCGCTGAACCGCATATCGAGGGAACCGAAGAGCTGATCGTGGTCTTTGACGGGGAAATAACCATACGGGTTAATAACGATGAATATACGTTAGAAAGCGGTGACTCCATCAGATTCAAAGCGGATAGACCGCATACCTATCATAATTCAGGGAAATCATTGGCACGTGTCAGTATGATCTTATTTTATCCGGCAGAATAAAAGAATTCCTATGATTGGCGAAAATTTAACTGAAAGCTTAAATTGACAAACCCTTCCGCACAAAAAGCAGCCTCCCGGGGCTGCTTTCCTCGGTTAATATTCCCCACAGCATATCATCAACCTGTTTGATAAAGAAAAGCTTAATGGTTTGCGTAACGTTGTGTAAGTGACATTATAATTGGTTGGATGTAAGGTCCTGCATTTTCTAAACCTTCGCCGTATATAAAAGATAACAATAATCAATTTTTCAGTCCATTGACACTCCTAATCTTCCCGGATTTTTGGTATATTGACAGATGAGAATATTTGGAAGGGGAGAAAAGAATGAATGAACTAGTGTTTAAACAGTTTGAGAAGACAAGAGGTTATTTTATTAAAAAGATCGAGTCAGTATCAAAGGATGTAGCAGGTATACAGCCAGACGGTTTTAACAACACGATCCATTGGCATATTGGCCATGTATTAACGGTCTGTGAACAGTTTATGTTTGGCTTTCCCCACAAAACGACCCATATCCCTGCAAACTATATTGAATTATTTGGGAACGGTACAAAGCCGGCTGATTGGAAAGGTGATATACCTGAAACAGATGAGCTCATTATACAGCTGAAGGATCAATTGGTCCGAATCCAGCAAATTCCAGCTGAACGGTTAAATGAAAAGCTGGCTAAACCATTTTTGGGACTTGAAACCTTTGGTGAATTAGCCGAATTTGCGTTGTTTCATGAAGCAAACCATTTGGGGCATATTCAAGCAATGGAACGGGTTATTAATCATACAGGTGTAAAGAACTAAAAAAGGAAAGATCATTTAATTTTAGTCTTAAAAGTTACAAAGGGTGCCCATTGATATTACGAACAGCACCATTGGGCATCCTTTCTTATCTAAATCTAGTCTCTCGTCCCCAGAACATCTGTATTTGGCGGTTCATACCCCAACTGGCGGGCCATCGCCATAATCTGTCCTTTGTGATGGTATTCGTGAGTGACAGTATGCATGAACAGTTTTCGAGGAGTCATTGAAATCTCCTCAGTTGATTCTCTCCAAGGAATAGGCCGCACGATTGACTCATCCATTTTTTGAGAAAATGACTCAAGAACTTCATACACATAAGCATCTGCTTGTTCAAAAAGTGTCCTGATTTCCTCGATACCGATTGTCGGATAGTTTTCTCTAGGTGTGATAGGCTTCTTCGTTTTTAATAAAACAAATGATCCTAGCCAGCCATGATAACAATTCGCTACATGAACAAGTGTGTCACGCACACTCTGCCAGCCGAATCCCATTTCACACGTAAAATCTTTTGGATCCATTTTACTGCAAAAGTCCAAAAGCACTTCTCGATTCTCTTTGACCCACTCGTATTCCTTCCGCTCCATTGTATCCGTCCTCTTTTCTTTCTACTCTTTACTTTGCATGGGACCCTGGACTTTTCGAATATAGATGATCTGTCCAATATGATAAGTGTTATGTCTGCACAAATTTGATAACGCCCCCCCTGAGGGACAGGCACTCATTACTGCTCCTTTTCCTTAAAAAACAATTGTTTTGTTTTCGTTAACAATAATCCGGTCTTCTAAATGCCATTTAACCGCTCTGGCAAGAACACTTCGTTCAATAGAACGTCCGCTCTTTTTCAGATCATCTATATGATCCCGGTGGTCAACACGCTTGATATCTTGTTCAATAATTGGTCCTTCGTCAAGATCGTTTGTAACATAATGAGACGTTGCCCCAATTATTTTTACTCCGCGCTGATGGGCTCGATCATATGGCCTCGCACCAACAAATGCAGGAAGGAAAGAGTGATGAATATTAATGATCTTGAATGGATGAGCCTCTACAAAAGCCGGCGTCAAAATCTGCATATATCTGGCTAAGATGATTAAGTCAATATCAAATTCTTTTAAAAGCTGCAGCTGTCTTTCTTCCACTTCCTTTCTATTTTCTTTACTTGCTGGTATGTAAAAGAATGGAATATGCAAGGATTCTGCAATTTGTCTTGCTTCCTCGTGATTGCTCACAATAAGAGCGATGTCGGTAAGTAAATCACCACTTTGCCATTCCCATAACAGCTCACGTAAACAATGAAGTTCTTTTGATACGAAAATAGCTGTCTTCTTCAATTCATAAACAAATGCTAATTTCCATTCCATTGAAAATGTTTCTGCGATTTCCTTAAATTGACTCTTCAACTCTTCTTCCTTCGACTGTAAACCAGGACATTCAAACTCAATTCGTATAAAAAAGGTTCCACCCTCTGGATTTGTCGAATATTGACTCGATTCAATAATATTAGCATCATGCTGGAACAGAAACTTGGATACAGCAGCAACAATTCCCGGTTGATCGGGACAATTGATAAGCAGCCGCCCCCTGTTTTTTTGACTTTCTCTAAATACTTGAAGTTGATCTTGAATAGATGAATTCATATGAATCTCCTTTTTTAATTTTAATAACTATAATAGACTTATTGTTCTGGATTTAAAAGCATATTTTCTTATAAAGTTATTTATTTGGATTTATGGGATAGTTAAACATGGAGTAATGCTGAATTCCTGGTGCCAGCCCTTTCAATGGAATGGCCAGACAGGCACTTCTTCGAGTGGAATGTATACGAGAAAGAGCTACTCGAATTAGCGGCAGCTCTTTTTTAAAGTTGGCTCTTTGCTATAAGATTGTTGGTTTTTTATGACTTTGTGATTAAAAAACAAAGAGTGAGGAGAGGTTGATTTCCGCTGCAGGATGCTCAGCGAACCGCGGGGCGGGAGGTGAGCATCCTCGGCGCACAGCGCCTGTGGGGTCTCATGTGCAGCCTCTCTAGCAGGTTGGTCAGTTCTCTTATGTTTCCCGGCCAGTCATAGTCTCTTAAACTAGTCATCAGATCTTGAATGTTCATGCGATTTAAGCTCCAGTTGTTTCTTCGGCAAATATACTTAATAAGATACGGGATATCTTCTTTTCTATTTCTTAAAGGCGGAACATCAATCGGATATACATTTAACCGGTAATAAAGGTCCTCGCGGAATTCTCTCCATTTTACAAAATCTGTAATGTCACGATGTGTGGCCGTTATAATCCGGATATCCAAAGGTACTTCTTTAGTGCCGCCAATCGGAGTAACTGGACTTACAGCTCGATGCGTACGAAAATGGAGTCGCTTCTGCATATCCATTATTTTCAGCAACAAAGACAACCGGAAGCTTCCAGATCGTAGCCAAATTAATTCCTTCATGGAAAGTTCCATGATTCTGAGCACTGTCACCAAAAAAGAAAACGCTTACATTATCGGTCTTTTTATACTTGGCTGTTAGTGCTGAACCACATGCAAGCGGATATCCTCCACCTACAATGCCATTGGCTCCAAGCATGCCTTTATCAAAATCGGCAATATGCATGGATCCGCCCTTTCCTTTACATAGCCCTGTAACTTTTCCATAAATTTCAGCCATCATTCCATCCAAATCACAGCCTTTAGCAATGCAGTGCCCATGTCCCCGGTGGGTGCTTGTTATACTGTCTTTGTCATTTAAATGAGCACAAACCCCAACAGTGACCGCTTCCTCCCCAGCATATAAATGAACAAATCCCGGCAGGATTCCTTTTGCAAACAACTCATGAACTCTGTCCTCGAAATTTCGGATTTCAACCATTTTTTGATAAATCCACTGGGCTTTTTCCTTCGTTAAAGCTACATCTTTACTGCTTTCCAATGCTTTCATTTTTTCAGCCTCCTTGGAAAAATAGATTTCATCTACCTTAATTGCAAGAACCGTGCCAAGAAGCTAAGGCACAAATTTCAGCATTTCAGGGTAATTTTTGCTCAAAAAAATAGACAAATTGAGACAGTGTCTCGTTTTGTCTACTTTTGTTTCTATTAAAAAGGGTTTCTATTTTGCAAACGGAAGAAGCCTGCCAGCTTACCTCCTGCCCCGTTCCCCTAAATTAATCCCAATCCCCATTTATATAACTGCAATCAATTAAATTATGAATATTTTAATTTGTTAATATTATAAAGATAACTTCCTCTAATTAAAATCGGAAAAGTCTGATTATTAAAATGAAACTGAGTTCCGCTTTTAAAGTTGAACTGAGCATCCACAATAAAACATGAATAAATGTGCAAAATAACAAAACGGCTCTCTTGCTTTCTAAGTGAAAGCAAAAGAACCGTACCTATTACACCGTTCATAGTCTGGAATACAGAAGGATAAAACATATTAAACTTTTCTGTTTTGATTAGCTTTCTTTTTATGCTTAAAACCTCTTTGTTAATGCAATTGAAGACAATACATTCTCCAACAACTGAACCCCGCCCACTTTATCAAGATTTTCATTGCCCCGTTCACAAATTGATAAGTGGGTACAGTTAGGACAACCATCTTCACATTCACAAGCTTTTAAGATTGCTAATGCTTTTTTTAAGATATGAGATAATCTTGATTCTATTGCTTCCATAATCCCTGCGCCTCCACCATCTGCTTCATAACAAACAATAGTTGGAAGATATTCAAATTCCTTTAAATTACTCGAAGATATTAAAGAAAAGTCACTATGGGAGCACTTGACGATTGTAGGTATTGCTGAAGCAATAGCATGCTCCAGTACATGCAACGCTGACTCATTTATTTTTTCTGATGGGAATTGAATCCACAACCCATCTGTTGAGTATTTTACCGGATACATATTACTGTCTTCGATAAGATCTGATGTGCCTCCACCAAATAGGTTTACTTTCTTATATCCCCATAATCTCATTGTAATCACGAGTTTTCCTTTTCCTAATTCCATTAAATCATTAACTGGCTGAGTGGAGACTTCTCCTGAGACGTTTATTGAATCATTAACTTGTCCTCTTGTTGTATAATCAGCCTTAAAAGGGACAGTCCATACTTCATTTTTATTGGATAAGATTCGCGTTACCTTATAGGTTTTTTGGTTATAAAGAAACACCGAACCGTAATGATAATCCCTTAGTAATGACCTATCATCCACTCCCTCAAACAGAGCTTCTTTTGTGGATTGATTTATGACAGTGTAGACTCTACCACCTTTTAATAGGTTATTATATATCACATTTTTATCTATTAGCTCCCACAAACCTCTATTTATTTCTTTCATCTTTTCAACAAAGCCATCAGCTTTCTTAGCAGCAGAAACTTTAAAGTAATTATGTGGGGAAGTCAATTTTCCATTAACTTCAAATGCAGCATATTGCATATGTTCAGAAACAATAAGAGGATTTGAAACATCAATCGTCACATGTTCAGATTTCCGTTCCATAAATTCCACAGGGTTGGCTGCATAATATTGCTCCAAAGGGTCCTCTTGAAAAATTTGTATTATTAATCCAGGACCTTTCCTTCCTACTCGACCAGCTTGCTGCAAAAAGCTAGCTTTGCTCCCGGCGTACCCGATCATTATACATAAACTTAAATCTCCAATATCTATGCCCATTTCTAAGGCTGAAGTTGACACCAGACCCACCAATTCTCCTTTCTTAAGTTTGTCCATAACTTCTTGCTTTTTGAAACCGTTTAATTGAGCATGGAATGGTGAAAAAAGTTCCAAAGGTATTTCTTTATTCTGCATTACCTCCGCAAGTCTAGATCTTACTGCACTATTTAATTCAAAGCTAGCATTCGTTGCCGCTTTTCTATTTCCATAAAAGAGAATAGACTTGGGAAGCATACGGTATGATGCTGCGATTGACTTTAAGATTTCTATAGCCTCTGAGATAGGCGCTCTTCTAGTCCTTTGCTCTGATTTTTGGCCAAGAAATCCCGGATTCCATAATAATATTTCCTTTTCATAAGCAGGGCTCCCATCATCGTCAATTAAGGAAAAGCCATTTCTACCCTTTAATCCTGTAATTTCCTCTGCATGCTCCTTGGGATTCCCTATAGAAGCAGAACATGCGATAAATTGAAGGTCAATATTTCCAAGAGCTTTGCATAAGTTCCTGAGGCGCCTCAAGAGCATTGCCACCTTTGAACCAAGAATGCCGTTATAAGCATGCAATTCATCTATTACAACATATTTAAGGTTTTTAAAAAAACGAATATACCTGCTTTTGTGTTTAAAATGTACTGCACCTTGAAGAATAAAGTGCAGGAAGTGTGCATTAGTCAACCAATATCTTGCATAATCATAAGTTAATTCCTTTACAGAATCAGACTTTCCTCCTTCGAGTACCCCAGCACTTACTTTTTTCCCTCCCAATGAAATAGTTCTGTATCCAAAAGAATCTTGACTTTCAGTTTCATTATCATTAAATCTATCTAATGTCAGAAGCTGATCGCGAGTAAGCGCTTTAAGCGGTGACAAATAAAGAACAGTTGCATTCTCATCATTTAGAAATGTTTCTAGTGCTGGTATTGTGTACACCATAGACTTTCCGGAAGCAGTACCTGTTGTAATGACTACATTTTCACCATTTCGTATACGATTAATTGCTTCAGCCTGATGAGAGTATAGTTTTTCAATACCTATTTTTTTTAATTTGTTTGCTAAGGAAGAAGGCAAGTCTTTCTCAAGTTCCCCATACCTAGCTGACTTCGAATTAATATGGTATCTCTCAACAGAAGAACCTATCTTATTACTTAGGGAGGTTAGAGTTCCTACTACCTCGTCTAGTGATTGATCTTTAAATGACCAGGTCTCCATTCTGTTATCTGCGAGTAAAGCTAATTCATCAAATGTTAAAAATTCTTCATTTAAACTCTTATGGCAGTTTTCACAGTATATCCCGTCTGGAGTATTATCCATATTATCATTATCTTTAATCCACGATTCAACATGAAGACCATTAGAAGGCTGCTTAATCAGCCTTCTATAAGGGATACCTTTGAACTTTCTACTAATCTGATAAAAATATAACTGCTTTTGTTTTGCTGTATGGCAATTTATACATACTAAAGGCAATTAAGTTCAGCCCCCTTTATACTATTCTTGATAGAATGGCTAAGCAACAGAAGGATAGCCTTTGCACCTATCTTTGAAAGATGGTCATTGTCCTTACCCGGGTATTGAATGCATGAAGGGCATCCGCCAGAGCATGAGCAATTGTTCAAGAGGTGAATTGCACTTTTCGATATCCTTTCTATATGTTCACCTATCGCTTTGGTTGTACCCATTCCTCCTGATTGATTACCATAAAAACCAATAACAGGCTTATTAGCAAACCCAGAAACAGATAGCCCTGAAAAACCGGAGATATCATTTGCATCACAAATGATGGTATCCGGTATAACTGACAGTAAAACATGCTCAGCAGCGCGTATAGACCCATCCAGTTTTTCCTCAGTGTAATCCAATCCTAAAGCGTATTTTACTTCTTGTATTAACTCATCAGATAACACTACCCACATGCCTTCTGCATCAAAATCAGCTACCAATGGAGGATTGAGATTCTCGACATCAGGAACACGGGAACCAAAATATGATTTATTGAATCCAAATATTGACCTTTTTATATTTAAAATGCCAGTAGATTTTATAACCTTTTGGCTTTCCTGAACAGATATTTCCTCTGAAACATTTATAAAGTCTTTAAAAATAGATTGAGTATAGTATTCTATCTCTCCCCGTATCGGTGTCACAAGAATTTCTAATTTCTTGCGATTAATACTATCAACCCGATAACCCTTTTCATTAGCATTCCAGTAGATGGCACCCTCATGAAAATCCCTGAATGCAGTCCACTCATCAATACTTTCTAGTAATACATCCCGCGATTTTGTGACCACGACCTTGTAGCTTTGCAAAGATCCTGATCTTAAACTACACCTTGGCAATTCTTCCTCATTAGGTGGTTCTATATTTTCAAGTAATTGTTTAGAAACTTCATCATTTACCAAGAAAATTTTCAAATCCTCTATTGACAGCGGTCTACCAAGTTCTTCCTGCAGATAAGCAAGATGCAGTTTTAATAGTTCTGCGTTTTTTGGATCAATTCTTACAACTTCTGGCGGCTTTTCCAAGAAGGTATTTGGATTTTGCATGTAATACTGCTGAAGCGGCTCATCTTCAAAAATCATGACTGCCACCCCTTCACCTTTTCTCCCAACTCGGCCTATTTGTTGCGAAAACGCAGCCTTACTCCCAGGATAACCGCTTAAAATCGCAAAACTTAAGTCTCCGATATCAATTCCAACTTCTAGAGCATTAGTGGCTATTACTAAATGGACATCACTTTTCTTAATTGCATTAATTACCTGCTTTCTCTCATCAACACCTAGCATGCCATTATAAAAAGCAGACAACTGGACCCCTGCTACATTTTCCTTTTTTAGTTTTAGCTTTTTTCTTAATACATCTTTCATAGAACGAGCTGTTACTTTCCCTTGCAATCTGGACCCCTGGAACATAATTGTCCGAATGATTTTTTCTTCATGCACAAGAACATTTTCAGCAATGGAAATAGCATCCGATACAGGTGCTTTACGCACTCCTGTATCCAGGGTTACTCCTGGATTCCAAAATACGACATGACGTTTCCTCTTTGATGATCCATCGTTGTCCACTAAGGTAAATTCACTTTTCCCAGTCAATTCCTCAGCTAATAGTTTCGGATTCTCAATCGTGGCTGAACATAAGATAAATTGGATATCGTGATTACCCAGTTCCTCACAAATCTTCCTTAACCTGCGGATGACCAATGAAACATGACTACCAAAAGCCCCTCTGTACAGATGCATTTCATCTATGACAATATACTTCAAATTTTTTAGAAGGTTACAGACGTGTTTGGAAGTTTGATGGTTTCCTTGAACCTGCCTCAAAATAGAATGATGAATCATATCTGGGTTTGTAAACAGAATTCTGCCATCCTTCAACAACCTTTTTCTTGATCCTGGCTGTGTATCTCCATCAAGACGCCCATAAGGAAGGTTTGTAGAACCTAATCGGATAGTTCTTTCGAACCACTCATCCTGCTCGAAAAAATCTTCTTCAACCTTTTCCCCTGTCCAACGATATAGCTGTTCAACTTGATCATCAGCTAAAGCTTTTGTTGGGAAAATATATAATGCTCTTGCATTTTCATTCTCTAATAGCCCATGTAAAATAGGTAAATTAAATGACAGTGTTTTTCCTGAAGCAGTCTGTGTAACAAGCACAACATCCTTGTTTTTTCTAACTGCATTATATGTATCAGCCTGATGGGTAAAAAGGGATTCTATATTCATCTGTTTGAGGGCATGGCATAAACTTTCTGGCAATTCATCGTAAATCTCCCCAAAAACAGGATCACTCTCCGGAATGCTATGGACGAATATTTCAGCACGCTCCTTTTGGCTCACCTGCTTCAATTTTTCGATAACTTCAATGGAATCAAACTCACTTGAGCTTAGCCCTGGAATTCTTTTATCCAATAAAACTTCAACTTCTGCGGGATCGATTGATATCTCATTATGACATTTAGGACAATAGACGGCATCGTCTTTATTCTTCATCCATTCGTTTGCTTCATCAATACCCCTCCATGAACCCGCTTCCAAAGCAGCTCCCACTTTATACTCACAAAGCCTATATTCACCTGCAGATAATACCTTTCGACTCAACTGATAACCTTTTAGCAATGAACCGCAAGTACACTGTAGATATGGCATATATCTTCCTCCAAATTTATAAATTGATATTCCAATAAAATTCTAAAATATTGTATTTATAGTATACCAGAAATAGGCAGTGTTAAAGCCGATGTTAAAATCCCCATAATAGCCGGAATAAAATTCCCCATCTAAAATAGAACCATAGTGATTGAGAGGAGCTATGGTTTGTGAAGACTAGAGGGGAATTTTTTATGATTAAGGAAATGTATAAGAGAGGTATGAGCATTTCAGACATAGCAAGAGAGCTGAAAATGGACTGGAAGACAGTAAAAAAATACATCAGTTCAGCTACGGTACCCACTGGAAAGAAAAGAAAAAGAAGCAGTAAACTTGATGCCTTTAAAGATTACATTGATAGGAGAATGATGGAAGACCAGGTATTTAACTCGGAAAAGATTCTTTCAGAAATTAAAGCACTAGGTTATCAGGGGGGCAAAACCATATTAAAAGACTACATGCAGCCTTTTAGGAAACAGGCCAAAAAGAAATATACGGTCCGTTATGAAACCCTTCCGGGTCAACAGATGCAGGTAGACTGGAAAGAAGTCGGAGAAGTCATCCTTGATGGGAGAAAGGTAAAGCTATCAATGTTTGTAGGCATTCTCGGATATTCCAGGATGAAATACGCAGCGTTCACCTTATCTCAAGATCAAGAACATGTAATGCAATGTTTGATTAACAGCTTCAAATATCTTGGAGGAGTCCCCTCCTCTGTATTGTTTGATAATATGAGGACGGTCACGGATGGCAGGGATCAAGGAATAGTTAAGTGGAATAAACGATTCTCGGAATTCGCAGCCTACTATGGTTTTATTCCAAAGGCCTGTAGACCTTACCGTGCTCAGACAAAAGGCAAGGTCGAAAGAGCAATCCAGTATATCATGAATAACTTTTACAATGGAACGAAGTTTGAGAGCCTGGAGGAATTAAATCAACTTCTTTTTAGGTGGCTGGATGCAGTAGGAAATCGAAAAAGAAACGAAACAACCGGTTATTCTCCACAAGAAAGGTGGACAGAGGAAAAGCTTCAGCCCATTCATGATAAGAAAGAATATGATACTAGTTATATTTCTTTTAGAAAGGTCCATTGGGATTCGAGTTTCTCTTATAAAGGCGAACACTGGATATTGTCCTCTAAATATGCAGGAAAAGAGATTTTAGTTAAGGAATCCTTGGCTGGTTCCATCAAGATATTCTACCAGGGAGAGGAAATTGGAATTCAGCAACGACGTAAAAAGATAATTCCATTCTCCGAGAAAATAAAAAAGAAACAGACTGTCGTGGTTGGCGCCCCTCAGCCTGTTTCTGTGGAAGTGGATACACGTTCCCTTTCAATCTACGACGAATTCACCAAAGGTGAATCCTCATGAGAAAGAAAATAAGGGAATATAGCCACAAGTTGAACTTGCCCGTAATAGCGGACCGATGGTCCATATTGGCCGAGCAAGCATCTAAAGATAATGTACCATATTCGCAGTTTTTATTCAGCCTTCTTGAATTAGAAATCATAGAAAAGCAGGAAAGAACGATGAAGACACTGCTAAAGTTTGCGAAATTTCCTTACAGGAAAACGATGGACGATTTTGATTTTACAGTACAGCCAAACATTGATGAGAGAAGGATTAAAGAGTTAATGAATCTGTCCTTTTTAGAGGAAAATGAAAACCTTATTTTCCTCGGGCCACCTGGCATAGGAAAAACTCACCTAGCAGTGGCGATTGGACTTGAAGCAGTTTCGAAGGGGCTAAAAACCTATTTCATTACATTGAGTGATATGGTTTCGCAATTAAGAAAAGCAGAACAGAACGAGAAACTTGAAAGAAAGATACGATCGTTTGTTAAACCTTCAGTTTTGATAATTGATGAAATAGGATACCTTAACCTAGATCCTCAAAGTGCTCATTACCTGTTTCAAGTAATTTCAAGAAGATACGAACGTGGCTCGATTATACTTACCTCCAATAAAGGGTTTGGTGAGTGGGGAGAAATGGTGGGAGATCCCATTATTGCGACAGCTATGCTAGACCGTCTTTTACACCATTCAAGGATTTTCAATCTAAAAGGTAATAGTTATAGGCTTAAGGAAAAGCAAATGAAGACACAGAAGGACTGAAAAGTCCTTCTGGGGAATTTTAAACCGGCGATTTTGAGGAAGATACAACCGGCCTTGACAGGCAGTCAAAAATTTAGTAAGGTTATTTGATAAACTGAGCAAATAACACGGGTATATGGTTGTGTTTCTTTGCTTCCTCATGGTTCCTTACTGTTCTAACCTGTAAATATGAACTGAAATAATCAACGAGCACTATTTTTCAGTATAAAATTAATTTCTTTCAAAAAAATTGCACCTAAATTTTTTATAATGCTTGCCTTTAAAAATATAGTAGAAAAAAAGGGAAAGTCCTCTATATACCTAAGTGGAAACAAAATAAAAACAGCATGCCTAAATTGTCATGCTGTTTTTTTATAATTATTAATGAACCATCAATAAAGCATCTTCAAACGGAGCAAAAAACTTCCCCTTAGGTGCGATACAATCGCTATCCTGAAATCTTGATTCTCCATTCACTTCATAACTGCCTTTTGAAAAAAAATCAAACAAGCCACATTCTTTATACATGCTGATAAACTCGGCCTGCAATTCTCTTAATAACTGGTAATATCCCTTTTCATCCATAAATGTCGTTATCTTCATCAAGAATAAAGTTGCATTTTATTGCTTCTTGAAATTCTTCATAATGCTCAGTTGCAACCATTATGTTTAACTGGTTTTTGTCAATAACATTGAATCATTCTTATTTGGTCATAGGCTCCTTTTACAATATTTAAAAGGATGTCTTCAATCTCTTTTTCTTTAGTGAGGTTCATTGTTGTATTTAACATTCTGGTAATCCCATTTTATGTAGTAGGCCAGTTAAAATCTTTTTTGTAATAAAGCTTTTTAAGTTTCGCTAAATCGTGTTCCCATTCTGTTATGGCATGATGAAATTTATTTAAGCCATTCTTTTGGCCTTTCCTCAATTTAACATTATATGCGATGGTATAGGCAATTTTCTTCAGTCCTAGCTTTGGTACTGCCTTGTCAAGGATTTCCCATCTTCTAGCTCTCGTTAATCCGCTAATTTGGTATCCCATCATTTTTAAATCACTTTCTTCATTTAGTACTTTCTCATCAGATTCTACTACTGTTGATTTATTGTCTTTAACTTCTGTACTTGGCCAGACAAATGAACTTGTGCTTATGGAGGTAACAGCACCTGGCACTATTTCTTGGTAAGACTTGCACTTCATTTTATCTTTTTCGATAAATGCCTTTCTCCTGTTAGAACTTACATATAAATCTGACTCCACATAACGCTCAATCATCTGGTCACTTCGATATTTAAAGAGAGGCAAAGAACAATATCTTTTCTTCAGTTTGTACTTTTCAGTCAAATAAGTAATTAGTGTTGAATCTACACTGTATAAATCATTTAGAAACTTCAGAGGTTCGGGCTGGTTCTTTATAGCTTTCACTTTATTGATAATGGATTCCTTCTCAAAGTCTAATAGTGTGACGGCTTGTGTGAATTGTAAAATCTCGTCTTGTAAACCAGCTTGGCCATCCTGTCCTTCATCCGAAATATAATAATACAGTGAAATACCTTTTGATTGTTCATCAAACCACCTTAAACTATCACCACCAACATCGATAAGATCTCCGTCCAAATTAAACAAGAAACAATACCAAAGAAAAAAAGTGAAATCATCACGAGTTAAAGAACTATCAAGAAAGCCCCATTCAACATCCAAAATATGATTTAACGCTGATTTAACCTCATCTTCCAATCTATATGAAAATAGTAAACGCAAATATTTCGTTATGATAACAGGCTCATTTAAAAGAAGTACGAAATCGAACATTTTTTCGTGATTTTCTTTTAAGAAATTATAAATGGCATCATGAAGATTAGATGACCTAAGTCCAACTAATATATCATAGATACTCTTTATCATATTGTCATATTTCTCATCAGTGGCTGCTTCTTCTTCTCCAAGAACAATCATCTTTATTAGAGCAAGTAATCTCTTAAATATTTCTCCATTTTGATTAATGATTAGGTGCTGGTTATGACAAAGCAGATCTAGTATGTAATTTAACATCTCAAAGTTTTTGTCTCTATATAATTTTTCACAGACTGTTAACAATAAAATTGCATCATGGGAGGAACTAGATAGGAACCATTCATCGATTGCATCATATGTAATTCCACCGCTTAATCGCTCAATAAAATGTGGTAACAAATCATTAAAATTACTCTGAAGCTGAACACTAGATTCTGCTTTGGCAATAAGAGTCCTTAAGTTACTGTTCTCCTTCTCAAGTGACTGAATTTTATCTGCTAGTTGTGTTTTTTCTTTCTCTAATGTATTAATTTGTTGTTCATATGGATGAAGCAACTTACTTATTTCACCCTCCAGTAGTCTCAATATTCTCTCTTTAGCCGCAATCAAAATACTCCCCCCAAAAATACTTTAAATAATTTATGGTAAATAAAAAAAGAAAATCAATCAAACGAAGAAAAATTAGTACTTCTCTTTTAAAAAAATACCTAATATGCTTAGCTTAAAAAATTATCTTATACAGAAAAGGGAAGAACCAGTGGTCCTTCCCTTCATTCACATTTTAAGAATACGAACAAACACAAGGTACAGCATCGTCCTTAATATTAAGGTACTTCTCCACACCATCTTGTTCCAATTGTTCTCTATATTGTTTTAAAGTGAAAGGACCGCCGTCTTTTTTCAAAATAGATACATCCTTTTCAAAATGCTCTCTAAAACGTTCTTCCATTTCTTCTTGTTCCTTATATCTATCTGGCCAAATCGCATAAAGTAATGCGTAGTGTTGATATCCGCCTCGAACACATCTTCCTCCGCAATTAGCATGAGAAAAACCTTTGATCCCTTTAGCAGCAAGATCTGGTCGAACTTCACTTGTAATGTTATACATCCTAGGCAGCTGGATGCCCCATTCATTCTCAATAATCCCCTTTATATCAATATCTTCAGTAAAGGTATCAATCATTGGAAATCTTGTTTCAATTGGTTCTAGCGGGTGGTGTTTATAAAACTCCGTTAAGTTGTCTGCACGGTGTTTTTCGTGTGGTCCAATTCCAAAATACAAAATTGGCTCAAGGTTTTGTTCATCTCTAAGTTCTTCTAAAAAAGTAATGGTTTGATATACTTTCAATTCTTCAGAACATTTAGCTAGACGTGAATTTCCTAAAAATCTATAATCGTAAAATACTTCTTCAGGGGTCCTTCCATCAACCCGTTCAGTTATATCAAGACCTATATAATCTGCAACTTCATCCATAAATCTATAGTTATCTTCGTCTTCCCATAATGTATTAGTAAAAAACAAAATACAATTTTCACGACCATATTTTTGGACCATGTTATAGGATACGTAGGCGCTAGAAGCCCCTCCACTAAACATGGCAATATGCACTGGTTTACGTGCCAAGGTAATCACTTCCTATTCTACAAACTCTTTAATTAATAGCAATACGATATTCTCTATCTCTTCCTTAGGGACATTTCTTCCACCATTCTTCAAGATTCTTGCAACATTAGTGTGCAATGTTTGAGACTTAGTGGAAAGATTTGATTTCCGTATTACTTTCACTCCATCATCCATCTGAATTTGTACAGAATCAGATGGAGTTTGAGTTTGCATGTTGATTTTACTAAACTCATAATTTAATTGATTAAAAAACATTTCTTTTGTCTTATCTGACCAGTTTTGCAACTCCACTCCAACAAGATCATAAGAAACGTTTTTAACCCATTCCTTAGAATTAATGTTGTTTTTTAGTGACTTAGCAAGCTGATTATCCTTTAATACCGATGGTTGCTGATTTTCAACCCAGAATTTGAGTTCGCTATAATTACTTACGCCGATCTTATTGCAAATAATATTTTCGACCTCATCTTCTAGGTCTAAATAAACAGTGTTTAACTTATCAACCAGGTCCTTCAACAGGACTGGTTGATCTTTAAACTGTTCATATACCTTTTCTAACCCTTCCTTAGGATCTATCTCAGCTAGTCTTATACTATCCTTTAATGCTACCAAATTACTATCGATAGTGCGAGTAATTTGTACGTATCTTGGTAGATCACGGAGCCAGTTTAACATTGCAGATATCACTAAAAGAGGTTTATTTAACCCTCGGTTTTCGGGATCAATATAATTTCTAAAAATATCTTGTAAATACCCCACAAAGCTATTCATTTCATCTTTAAAATGCATAAAGACATATTGATATTGATCCGGTTCACTCACCATTGTATAAATGTGTTCTCCGTTTAATTGGGAAATAAACATTCCGTTTCTATAGAATAAAAGTTGATCCCACTTATCACGAAGCAAAGCAACAAGCAAGACTGGAATTAACGGTTTTCTAATTCCAAAAGGCTCTTTATTCATTACATTGACAAGCTTATCTAGTGATCCCTCTGAACCTTTATTTAATTCAAAAAGTAAAGCGCTTCTTAACTCCATTAACTCCTTTGAGGCTATTGACTCAAGAGAGTTTAAGTTTAAACCATTATTTTTAAAGACTGTAGCATAGATTAAATATTCGGGACCATTTCCTTCAATTCCCAAGTCCTTCTCAAAAGGATTATGCAAAATATGTTCAATTAACTTGTAACCAGCCTTTAATTGAACATTGTTAATTTTCCTCCTATTATATCCATCGTTTCGTACTTCTGGTGTTAATGGGTATAGTTCAAACATTAGTTGTGACAATATCTCTTCTAGTTTTATTTCATTATTAATCTGATAAGTCTTCCCTTTTACAATCCAGGTCAGGTTTTGTGAAAAGTTTAGATATGCATCTAAGTATTTTTTTATATCATAGGTTAGATCTTCCAAGTGTAACAGTAGTTCTTGTTTTAATTTTTTGTCATTGTTAATTACATCTGGATCATTTATTAATTGTTGCACAATGTACTTAGTGGTTACTTTTTCTTCTATTGATCCAAAGGCAATTGGACTAATACAAAATATCGAAGCAGCGTCTTGGTAATTTTCTATACTTTTGATAATAGAATCATATTGATTTGAGTCTTCTAGTAACACAAAGTAAATTATTGCATCAGGACTTTTTTGTTCTCTTATCAACACTGGATTAAAATTTCTTTCTAATATTTCTCCACTAGTCACAATGTTAATCGAAGCAAAACGGGTGATGCTTTTCACATCATTATATTCTCTAGCGAGAAAATACTTTTTAGTAAGGGCTCCTTCTAAAATCTCAATTTTTTTGGTTTTACTTATTCTGTAATTTGCTGCATTCTCATTAATTAATTCATCAATATTGTATGCACTACCCTCAAACAATTCCCAGTACCCTAAAACTCTATTGTATCTAATTCCTTTTAATCTCTCTAATTCTGAAAGAGACTTAGCAATTACTTTTTGTTCAGTATCTAGCGCAAAGGATAGCAATTCTGTAGAAAGTTTGATTCGTCCTTGTAAACCGCATAATTCCCAAAGAGTAATTGTTTGTACAATTTTTAACTTTAACTCATCACTAGTAAGTTCAGGGATCCTTTGAATCAATTTTTTATAAAGATCCGCTGATTTATCATTTGCTTCAAAACTCTGCTCTTCAAAATTTGGGAAAAAGAAATTAAAAAGCTTATAAGGTAGGTAGTAACCAATGTCATTATTTATATGATCAATTAATCCAAATGTATCTGCACTTTCTAGAAACGTAAAAAGTGTTCGTTCATTTTGTCCATAGTGACTTGATAGGAATGGCAATAAAAATAAAGCAACCGGATGAACTGGATATGAGTGCTTTACGATTAGATTTTCAATTTCGACTTGGTTTAGTTGAGGAAACATTGCATATTTCCTTAGCTGCTGAGTAGTGAGATTTTTTTTCTCATCGGTAATACTATCTCTATCAATACTATTAATAACGTTTTCAGCGATCCTATAGAAGGTAGCAGAGTCACTGTCTATATAATATAATCTAAAACGTTTCTCAATTCTTTGAAACTCATTCTGAAGTTCTTTATCAAAGCTTGAAAAGTAGTGCCGTAAATGTTTATGGGTAATAAACAAAAGATGAATATTGTCATTATAGTGATCAGTCAACTCAGCTAAGTCTTGTAGATTTTGCATAGTCTCGTTTATTTCATTTCTTTCAATACTCTGCAAATATCTTCCGAATTCATCATAAACAATAAATAAACCAATATTTAACTTTTCTATCTCATCAATTATATATTTCATCTGATCTATAAAATCTTCATTTAAATCAACCAAAAATTCTGCACCAGACGTCAGTTTGGGAAACTCATTCTTGAACCACTCTATTTCAAATTTGTCTTGGCTAAGAATTTCTAATCGCCATATGTCTATAGACTTGTTTCGTTCCTTTAATAAAGCTTTAAATTGTTTATATGCCTTAGGATAATTCTTTTGCCAGTTTTCAACTGTTTCTAGTATTTTTGTCATTACACCAGGGACTATTAACTCAATTCCATTTGATGATAATGTTTTTAATATTGCTGAAAGGATGCTATGTTTAAATTTTCCTTCGTACCCATTAAGAACAACAGGATAATATTTTTTATCTAAATCTCGTGATTTGAGTAAACCATTATAAATCTCATCATCTAAAGATGAAAATTTTTGGCTTATTAGAGTGAAGTCATTATTACTAATACTTTTAGTAACTATTGAGGCCAGTAAAGTACTAAGCATTGATTTCCCAGTACCATAAGGGCCAATGATAATATGTGATCTTCTAGCACCTGTCGTATTAAAACCACCCAGGATACCGTTCAAGGACTCTGCATGAGAAGGTGTAGGCATATATTTCCTTAAAATCTCTATGTTATCAAGATCAAACTTAACGTTTACACTTGATTTGAAATTTGTTGTTTTTGTTATCATTTTAATGCCTCTACCTTTCTAGCATATTCATATTCGAGAAACTCTAATGGATCTATTTTAGGTATACGTATTGTATCTAGATTATTTGTTCTTGTGAAAGTAATTGGAAATGCAGGATGATGAGTTAGATTTTCTAATACATTTATAACCGTCGCCCTCTGCAAATTAAATACCTTTCCCCATAGCGCTTCATTTGATATGATCTCTTCAACTGAAATTGTATCGACATTATGTATTTCTTTGTATTTCAGCAAAACATACATCAAAGCAGAAAGTCCAATTACCTCTGGTTTTCCATTATTTTTATAAACTTGTCCTTTAGATTCTTTGATTAAATCGAGCTTATACAAGGGGCTTTGAATAACTTCTTCAGGATCATTCTCTGCATGCCCAGCAGTATAAAGTTTTATAAGACAATCTATATCTCTTTTTAGAGATTTATCTGAGATCTTCTTTTCTTCATTACTGTTAACCCACTTGATAAATTCTATTAGCACTTCATCCTTAGAAATAACTGTTTGATTTAGAATATTAAAGAACCAATACCAAGCAGTACTCGGCTCCTTACTCGATGACAGGTGATAGTGTATGATTGAAGCTGAATCACTAAATTGAATAAACCTATCAAATTTATATAATATCTCACCAAAATGTGTAATATTATATACTTTTTTTCGCTCAGAATTAAATTGCTCCTCAGCAACCCTTGTTGCTAAAACCCAATATCTTAATGATTGAACCATGTTTTTACCTAAGCCAATTTTTTCGAATGCTTCTTTATCATAAAAAAACCTTGAATCTTCTTTAATGTTTCTAATTCCTTTATTTAACCATCTATCCCTTAGATAAAAGCTTTGATGTTGACCGTAACCCATAAGTAAATCCCTTTCTATTTCACTGGAGGAAATCCTCCAGTAGCTTTTTAATCGTTAAAGAAGGCACCTAGATCTACTAGATGCTAAAGAGGAGGGGCTGAAAATTTTTTCAGCCACCTGTTTTTCAGATTCTTATTCTTTATTGAAGTATTTAAGTAGAGCTCTTCTTACTTTTGGAGTTAAGAAAGGACTCTTTCCTCTTTCTATATTACCATATAATTTTGCCAAAAAATCGCCTTTCCCGGCAAGTTTTTCAGCACCTGACTCATCAAGAATTATATTTGAAGCAGTCGCATCAGATGCTCTTAAGGCTAATCTTGCACCTAAGTTATTTCGTATATTGGTGTTAATAATATCTGCTTTAGGATTTTGAGTACAAATAATCAAATGAATTCCTGCTGCACGTGCTTTCTGACCCAATCTCATTATCGCATTTTCCACTTGCTTTTTCATATCAGCATCTTGAGTCATAAAATCAGCAAATTCATCAAAAACCAATACAATTCTAGGCATTCTTTCATTTACTTCTGTAATATACTCGTCTAAGTTAGTTACGCCTTCCTTTGCAAACTTGGTATATCTATCTTCCATTTCATTTACTAAATATTGCAGTACGTTGACAGCTTCTCCTAAATCTGTAATTACATCACGTGTATGCTGCTTGCCTTCGTAAATAGTAAACTCAACTTTTTTAGGATCAATGAACATAAACTGAACTTGTTCTGGACTATATAAACACATCATACCTAGAATTATAGAATTCAGAGTAACACTTTTACCACTTCCCGTAGTACCGCCCGTCAACAAGTGTGGAGACATCGAATTCGAGAAATCCATAAATAAAACATTATTAAGTGGATCTAACCCTAAAGGAGCAACTAAATTTGTAGAATTAATTTTACTACTTAGTTGGTGCCTAGTTAAAGCCATAAACTTTTCGAAATAAATGGTTTCAGGTTCATCACGAATAATATCTATTTTCATACCTTTATTTATAAATATATGAGGTTCTGTAGAGAGCCCTAGCCAAATTTGAATGTCCTTTGAACGAGACAAAATTTTATTAGCAGGGAGGTCAGCTGGTAAATCTAATTCAAACCTTATTACGGAAGAGCCAATTATAGCTTCTTTTATATTTAGATGTATCCCATTCTGGTTGAAATTGTGCTTTAACTTTCTGATATATTGGTCTTTTAACTGATCAATATTGCTATCTTCAATTTCATACTCAAGCGTGATGCCTTCTAAAGCTTTTACTTCAGGATATTGTTGGTCTTCAGGTAATAAGTTAGGTGTTACTTCCTCACTTGATTCATGAGCCTCAGATCCACTTGGTACATCAGACTCTTCATTATCAGAAGTAACTTCTTGCCTACCAGTATCAGATATTGTTTCTTCAGGTTCAGTCATGTCTTCAGAACTGTCTTTTTCGATTGTATCTCCTAACTTTTCTCTTTCAACATTAGAATTATCATCTTCTAATGTTAACTGTAATATTTCTTTTTCACTTTCAGCTATTACCAACTCTTCGTAAGCAGGTATTTCAGCCTCACTGGCTTTTAACTGTTCTAGGATATATGCTCTTGTATAAATATAGTTTTTTATATTTGAATCTAATTGGTCAACGAATATACATTCATCAACTTTCTCAAAATTAAATTCAGTAAGGTTTGAAGTATAGCAATAAACATCTACTCTTCCTTCAATACTAACTTTAATTTTGTCTCCATTAATATGTTGAAACTCCTTCAATAATTGGACATTTTCAGGAGAATAAGCACTTCTCTCAATGAAATATTGGATTAATTCATCTCTCCAGTAATCACTATCAAGTTGTTTTTTCTCAAAATTAAACAACTTATTATAGAGACTCATCCCAGTTTTTATTTGCTTAAGGGCATCAAAACGCTCTTTATCAAAGATATTGTGATTTACAAACTTTAATTCAACTAGCTCAAAACTCAATTCTAAAGTATCATCTATCTTTTCAATTGTAGTCAAAACCAAATCCGGTCGACGTTTATTACTTGAAAACCAAGGAAGATCATCACAAACAGCCCATACTCGAAGCTTATTATATGTCTCTTCTTCATTATTAGTTGAGAGATAGGTTGCAAGCATTTCATGTGCAAACTTACCACGCCCAATTGTTTTAAGGACTAAGCCACCTGATACGTCCTTAACCTTGTTTACAGCATCAACAATGCTGTCTCGAGAGATTTTTTCGTTTTTCATTATAGATACTAGCTTCCTATGCAATCTGTCATAGTAAGCATAATCTGTTGTTTGCTGACTAAGTTTCCTAATATATTCAGAAGAAGAAACAATTAATTTATACTGGTTGTTTTTCCCTGCTTTTGGTTTATATTGAATGATATTTGCCTGGCTTGAAGTTTTGGTTAATAATGTCTTGTCTAAGTAACGGTCTAAAATCATAGTCCAGTTAAATTTTCTATGCATCATATCAATCAAAGAATTATGATTGATATTGTTTATTGAAATGATGTTTTTTAAGACATTTAATTCATCTTTTGATGGCATTGCGCTAGATTGAATAATATATTGTAATTGATAAAAGCTTTGTAGAGTATTTGGTAAATGCTCACTAACAAAACTAATCCTTTTTACGGCCTCATCACTTTTTAAAGGCTCTTTATATATGGTCTCAAACCAGAATGTAGTCTCTTTTGGTTTAACTCTTTCAAGTTGATAACTAATTTGATTTCCTTGACTAAAGTAATCAGCTAGAACAACTAAATCAGCATCAATCATCATTTTTTCCACTTGAGAAAAGATTTCGTTAACCGTTTTACCTGATATCACATTTATTTCCACCTTTGGAAACTTGCTTTCGTACTCAGGCTTTGTAAAATCTTCTTTTTGTTCTAACCATTTATTTAGTTGATAATGAAGCTTAGAAGCATTTTCACTATGCACAGTAAAACGCAATTTCTTAACCTTTGTCTTAGAGAAAATGGACTCCACACACTTTTTTACTACTTCTGAACTTTGGCAGTAAAGCATACAGATATCCATACCATCTTTGGCATATGGATATACCTCTAAATAATTCTTTGTTACCTTAACGATTTCTTCTGAAAGTTCGTTTGCCAAATAATCATTATTATTCGGAGCTTTACTACTAAGAACAAAAGTACCTTCACCAAATACCTCGGCATTTTCAATTAAATAGGATGGATCACCATAACTAGCAAAATATCTTGGAGCAAGGTTAGAAGTTTTTGTTCTTGCATACTCAACATACTCTTCAAGTTTTTCAATCTCTAAGGATCCTTCTGTTGCGAAGTGAACCCAATGTTCAATTTGGTTTGAAATCTCTTCACATCTCCTGATAAATGCGACCAATCTGATAGGATTAAAAACTGTTAAGGTTCTAGTTATAGGAATACCTGATTCTTCTTTTTTATTATCAAAATAGTCTACTGCACCAATCAAATTAATATTTTGATAGATATGTTGTGAAACTTGTGAGGAACTATAAATATTTTCTAGAAGATTCTCTAAGTCAGTTTCTAATTGCTTACTATCTAATGAATACACACCATAATTTCGTGCATACTGAATTTTCTTTATATAGTTACTTAGGTACTCTTCAAATTTCTGCACATGTTCTTTTACATCTAATTGATTTAATGTGAGATAATTTTTCACCTTATCTCTAGTCCAAGTGATAATATCTATTTGCTCAATTTCATTTTCAGCATAATTTCTTGTATATGGAATTATTCCATCTTCTATTTTTTCAAAAAAAGAATATGTCTCTAAATCATTAAATCTAGTTACCTTAAACTTTTTATTTTTAATAAGTTTTTCTCCAATACAATGAGAAAGTTTAAA
Source organism: Cytobacillus firmus (assembly GCF_023657595.1). Taxonomy (NCBI): domain Bacteria; kingdom Bacillati; phylum Bacillota; class Bacilli; order Caryophanales; family Bacillaceae; genus Cytobacillus; species Cytobacillus firmus. The sequence continues at coordinate 2,886,483 of NZ_CP098323.1, forward strand.
TGTAACTTCAGTTTCTTTTGCATTCTCATCTACACTGGGTAGTGTATTTTGAATAAATTGAATTCTGGGTATTACTATCTGAATATTAGTTAAAAATAGCTTTAATAATTCCTGGATATTTTCATTGGTTTTACTCGTTTCGATTTCCAAAATAAATTTTGATAAATCAATATTTTCATTATTTCTCTCATCCTCAATAAATGAAAAAATTTCTTTTATAAAGGCTTGAGTCAAGTCATCGTAAACAGAAGGATTTCTGAGTTTTTCAACAGTACGATTTAATTTCTTAACTAAACCTGGTTGAAAATCTAAATAATCCTCAAATTCTTCGATAAAATCTTGTATAGCTTCAGCATCATTACCGCTTACTAATTCATCAATACCAGATTCATATTCTTTAATTTTGTCTGCACTTAGCTCTTCTTTATATTTATTTAGGACCTCTTCTACTTCTTCTTTAATTGAGGGTGATTTAATCTTAAAATCTGTGATTTTTTTTACAAACTCAAAATCATTAAATAAAAATGAATTTGAACTCTGTGTTACAAATTCAACAACTTCTTTAGTGAGCTGGTCTACAGATTTTGTATCCCAGATTTCATCACTCCAACCGTTAACTTCTTCTTGTTCAATAAATGAATAAAGGTTATTCTGGATATTTTCTCGTTCTTTTTCTTTGATCTCCAGGTTTGCTAGTTGAAAGTTCTTTTTAAGTCGACCTTTATCTTCCAAATTTATTTTTAATTTACTGTCCATAAATAAGTTCAAATAAGGTAATTTACGTTGGATTTTATCAATTACTGATGGACTTTGATCACTCAAAATCTCTGAAATAAAATTAACAATATTGCGAAGTTGTGGCTCTGAAATAGTTTTGTACATATCAAGAAATGTTTTAATAAATTTTATTTCATCAGTTGCGATTAAACCAGTCTCTGATAGCACATTATATAAAGAGCTCAATCCATCCTCCGTTAAGAGATATGATTCGTCGATAGTAAATAGGTTCTCTAAACTTTGTGCCTCTGGTGTAATTTCATTAATAATTAATATTAATGCTTGATTATTTTTAGTGTTATTTCGCAACCATGTACTAGTCTCATAGTCTTGATAAGAAAATTCTTCAAAACCTGGCTGCTCTTTAACCGTTCTTATTATTGGGTCATAGAACGTTTTATAAACTGATAAATCCGTTCGTAATTGATTTAATAATGCTTCTATATTAGATATGGTAAGTCCTGATATTTTAACGAATAATTTTTCAGTATGATCATTTTTCTGCTTCTTAAAATGATCTAATAATAGCCTATTAATCCATAATGCTAATAATTTATTTCCATTCATTTAATTGTCACACCTTCCGCTACATCGTAAGGGTTTCTAATCATGGCTGTTGCATCTGAAAACTCAACCAACAATCCATTTTTCTTAAGCTTAGTACGCAGGGAATTTTCATTCTTTTGGTAATAGCTAATATTTAACTTTGATCTTTCGTATAAGCCACTTTTTCTCGCCTGTACTTCCCCAATTACAAATCCATATTTTTGATAAAGGAGATTTAAGAACTCACTAAACTCTATAGAATCGTTAGGCTTTACATTGACAAATACAAGGGTTTGTAAAAATGTATCTGTCATAGTGTATCTATAATTAGTACCTGTTTTGAAGTTACCAATCCCGCCATCTCTGGCAAGAGTTCGAATAATTGATAGCTGGTGCCTTTTTAATTGATCGGATATAACTTCCTTAACTGTGTTAAAAAGTTTAGTGGTCACATCTTTATAATTGTTACAACTCATTAAGGTGTTTATAACACGTTTCTTTCTTGATTGGAGTTTATTTAAGCCCATAAGGGTAATAAATGTTTCGTTTGGATTTTCTTTCCATTTAGGCAATTCTTCTATAACATGTTCTTCGTCCCCTATGATGGAATAGAAATGATTCCCAAAATAGTCCTCAAATTTATTTTTTATTAAGAGTTCATTATTACTAAAAGTGCCTGAAGAGGTTTTTAATATCTGACTATTTTGTCCATCTAAGCAATCAAAAAAGAACTCAATTCTATCTCCTTCATTAACCTTGGCCCTTTCATACATATATCTCATTAATTGGAAGCTAATAAGACTAGTCAAAAGTTTAAACATTTCATAAACATCAATATTGATGTTCAGGAGGTTATTCATCTCTTTAGCAAATTCATCAAAGATATAATGTTCTGTAACAGGTAATTGAGGATATTCTTTGTTATCATTATTTTCTTTTAAAGGGTAAGTATCCTTTTTGATATCGATTTCATTGTCCCCTAGTGCATCTTGTATTGAATCAATAATCCTCTCTACTGAATTATTCTTTCTTAGAAGAGTTTTGATTCTATTTTGAATTGATTCTCTTATATCTGGGTAATTAGTAGTCCCATAGGAAAGCATCAAATAATACAATTCCCCACCACGTGCAAAGAAGTTTCTCTCATAGGAGATGCCCTGTCCCTTTTTTCGAATTTCAAAAAATAATAAACTTTCATGTAATGGATATAACGATCTAGCGTACCAAGAGCGATCGGCTTCACGACCTCTTCCATCAACCAATGGAACTTCCAGATTTCTAAAGAATTCTCTAATTACTTCTACCTTTTCTTCGTCCTGAATTTTCTCATACAAACTAATTTTTTGTTCTTCCTTTAATTGAGCAATGTCCCTCTTACTGCCCTCTTTAACACCTTCAAAGATAAATTTTCTAAGGTTAACAGCTTTATTTCTAAAGTAACAATCTGAATCTAAGCAATACTCTGTTCCGAACATTACATTTAAAAATTCTAACACATACTCTGGGCCCCTCTGCCCATCCTTAAATCGATGTCCCCATATTTTAGCAGAGAGTTGGGAGGAGAATTCTTCTACATTATTTTTTATATTTTTAGCCAAGTTAATCACCTCAATCTATAAAAATTTCATCTTGAATATATAGTCCTTTATCTCTATCGAGCCTTAAGATATTCAGCGTATAGTCATTTGTTTCACTGTTCTTTATTATTTCATTTTTAAACGTGTCCAATAGTATCTCGACATCCTCTCTTAGGATGTTGTGTGTTGTTCCTGCATTAAGCCTCATTAGATATTCAAAAACATGTAAATCAATTGGTAAATCTATTTTATGGTTAACTAATAAAATAAACTTAGAAGGTAAATGGTCAATATCTGCTCTGCTCTCTTCTTCATTAATTATCACCTGATTATTTGAAACAATTGAATGAACCATTAAGTTTTCAGTTGTCGCATATAATTGTGAACTTGATGCTACTAACCTTTTTGAAAAAGCTCTATTTAATCCATTTACTAAATCCTTCCTGCTTTGAATTCTTTTCATAGGATTATCAAACATATCTCCAAATTCCTTCAAAAATTGAAACGGAATTAAACTATTCCTATTAAATATGTCATCATTTGGAAACTCAAAGAAAAATTTTCTTCTAAGTTTGTTGATCCATTCCTCGATTAATTTATCATTACTATCTTTATTATGATCTCTGTACATATCTAGCCTTTTCTTAAAATAACCAAGGTAGAGGTCTAAGTCTTCATTAAAAATTTCATTATGCAGAGACTCTAATTGTTCAATTCCACAAATATCTCCATTTAAAATAAAGTCATCAATATTTGAAATAGAATAGTTACCTGGATCTAACTCTCTAAACAGTTTTAAAGCTCGCATTTCGGAAAAAGCCTCATGCTCAATGTTATGGCCATAAAAATTTTGATAATATGGCTTTTCAATTTGATTTTTCAGGTCTTCGTAATCAGCATTTTTTATGTCGGTACAGTTTAAGCCACCTGTAAGGAGATAGCTAATATGAATTAACATTTCACGCATTGTGATATGTGACCCTAAATAATCTAATGTTCTATACTGTTCTACTAATCTATTTTTAACATGTTCTGTTGAAGTTCTTTGGTGATTTAAATATATTATGCATGTATTATTTTTTGCACAACTATTACAAGGGGACCAATTCTCTTCCTGATTCCATTCATTTAATACTTTTTCCACATATATCGATGAGGTAACATCTAAAAGGTTTAAAATACTGAGTGATTGATTATTATTTTTATAATCTTTAAACCTCACCGAAACTTCTTCTTTCAAAAGCTTTAAATTTTCATTTTGTGAAAGGAACTTAGTTAACTTTCCTTCATTAGCTGCTATAAGATAATAGAATTTGTCAGAATGATTAGATTGTATTGATAATTGTAGTTTGGATAATTCCTGGAAAATTACCTCATCCTTTAGTTCAGATAGATCCTTTACGATTCTAATTCTTCCGTGTTTAAAAGGTACTTCAATAACTCCAGAATTTGGCCATGTCGATAATTCAGTTTCACTAAAATAATTATAAATCGATCTACATAGTCTAGTTTTTCCATCACCTGCATTACCAGTTAAAATTACACTATGAGCATTACTATTAAAAATTTCTATAAGATAGTTTTCAATTTTAGTATCAATTTTAAAAGAGTAAGACTTTTCACCTTCATCATATGTATACTCGTCATATATTTTCGAATGATTAGGAGAAAGAACGTTAAATTGATCTAGATAATTTATAAAGGAATTCATAAAAAGTCTCCTTTCTTCCTATAAATAATATTTTCATTTAAACAATTAATAATTATACCATAGTTAATTGGAAGGAAAATGGATAGATTAAATTACCATTACTTTTATTACAACTTTATTTAATTTTATCAGGGGAGGTTGTTAAAAAATCACCTGGGTTCCTATAAAAAAAAGACAGAAATATTCTGTCTAAAAAAATCATTCAGGTTATTTTAATAACACCATCTCCCTTTCGAAAATTTAGCTTTATTCTCAAAGATCGCGATGACAGCCCCAATCAACATAATTATTGAGGCTGACACCAACTATTTCATTCAACATTCCCATTAATAATATAATTATATAATTTACTATCAATAGCGTCTTCCATAATCATATTCATATAAACTACAGGTTTACCGTCCTCCATCGAGCTCTGTTTAACAGAGTCTTCATCTGGTAAACCCTTACCCAAGTAATAAAATTCCGTTCCTTCATCATCATCTTTTTTTACAAAAAAATGAAGGTCGATGTTATTTTTTCTAGCCTGTATAATTATTTTAACTTCCTGAGAACTTAATGTTCGGTTGCTTCGAGTAAACCATTTGATGATCTCTTGACTTAAAAATTCATCACCGTACTTTACACTAGATTCAATTTCATCATTTTTATGGTAGGTAATAAAGATTGGACAAGTTTGATGCTTGGTCTTATATCCAAACATTGTACTTGTTTCATCATTGTCCCAGTTTAATAGTTTACATACATCCTTCCTAGAATATTTTTCGTATAATGTAAGTTCTCTATCACAAGAATATTTTTTGTTCTTTTCATTTGCACACTTGATAACATCCATTATTAAAAACTTGAAGTATTTATTATTCTCCAAACTTTTTTCAATATCTTTATTGTATGTGAAATATCCTGCATCAAGATTTATGATGGGTTTTTGACCATACTTTTCGCGGCTAACCTGATTAAAGAAAGACAAATTAAAGATCCTTTGTATAGAATTTAATGTCTTATCATCTATAATGCAATTTGATAATTGTAATTGGCTAATATAATCTTCATAGCTCACCTTTTTGTGATTCATTAGTTGCTCTAGTAAAATGATTTCATGCTTGCGTTTTCCCTCTAAAATTTCTTGTGTGACCAGGGTTAAGACTTTATTTTCATAATCAGTTAACGGAGAAACTTCTTTATTCATTTTTAACAAAAACTGATGATAGTTAAGTTTGTATGTTTTACTGCCATCCACTAATACCGCAGGGTCAATCGAATGGTTTAAAATAAAGTCATGCAAGTAAGGTGTTTTTCCAATCTTATTTTCTAACTCAACAAAGGCTTCCCTTATTAGTCTCAATTCTGTAAGTCTACTATTATTAATTGCTTTAAAGATTTGTTTCTTTGCAATCTCTTCAAAATTAACTGTAGAAACTCCTTTAATATAGCTTGTATCTTTGGTACGGCGTCTGATATTGTCCTTGTTTTGGGATTTATCACCTGAAAGAGCAATTGGGATTAGATAATTGTTTTTATAGTTACCAATAAAGTCTATTATTGTGACATAGTCTTTTGATGTGTGTTTACGTAAGCCCCTGCCCAGCTGTTGAATAAATATAATACTGGATTGAGTTTGTCTTAGCATGACAACTTGATTAATACATGGTATATCTATACCCTCATTAAAAATATCAACTGTCAAAATGTAATCTAGGATTCCATTTTCAAGTTGATTAACTCTCATTTCTCTTTCTTCTTGTGTATGATCACCTGTTAAAGCTACTGTTCTGAATCCTCTTTCATTTAGAACTGCTGATAGCTTTCCAGCCTCCTCTTTTCGACTGCAGAAAATTAATCCTTTAACACTTTCTCCGGAAAACCCATAATAATTTATCTTCTCAATAATATGATTTACCCGTTCTTCTGTAATCAAATGAGAAAGAACTGCGGAATCATCGATAAGTTTTCCATTATATTCAATGTCTGTGACACCGAAATAATGGAATGGACAGAGCATGTCCTCTTCAAGTGCTTCTTGTAATCTAATTTCATATGCAATGTTGTAATCAAACAACCCATATATATTAAAGTCATCCGTCCGCTCAGGTGTTGCAGTCATGCCTAATAAGAATGTTGGTGTAAAATAATTCATTACCTTCTGGTAAGAACTCGCTCCTGCTTTATGTACTTCATCAACAAGAATATAGTCAAATTCATCTTCACTAAATCTGGACAAGACATCATCCTTAGAAATAGTTTGAATAGTAGCAAACAGATACCTTGCATTTGTCCGTTTTTGAGAGCCTGATAAAATTCCAAAGTCTTCTTCTAATCCACCAAATAATTTTTTAAAATCTGATTTTGCTTTCTTTAAGATTTGCTCGCGGTGGACTATAAATAGCATGCGATTAGGATTAAATCTTCTAACATCAAAAGCTGATAGATATGTTTTTCCAGTTCCGGTTGCTGAAATAATTAAACCCTTATCATTTCCAGCTTCTCTAAGGGATTGAATTTGCTCTATGGCTGCTCGTTGCATTTTGTTTGGCACAATTTTAATTGCTTCTTCGAGAGAATTGGTTTGATATTGACTAGGCATTTCTAGAATATTTTGAACAACATGGCTGTTGACATCAACATATGTCTTTTCATATTCAGCAATCCATTCTTCAGTCAATATGCTAGACTTCTCCCATACTTCTTCAAATTGATTTTTGAAATGATGAACTAATTCTCCATTTTCATGAGATGTTAACTTCACATTCCACTCATAATTCACTTTTAAGGCTTGGGCAGTTAAGTTTGAACTCCCTACAATAAGTGAGTAGTGAGTGTCCTTATTAAAAATATATCCCTTCGAATGAAAACCTTTAAGATCTGCTAGCCTTACTTCCACATTAGTTAACTTCATTAATTCTCTAAAGACTTTTGGTTGATTAAAGTTTAGGAAAGTCGATGTAAGTATTCGACCTTTAATACCTTTTTGATGGAGATCATAAAGATATGATTTAAGAGCCGCTAGACCGCTTTCTGTTATAAACGCCACTGAAAAAATAAAAGACTTACAGCTTTCTAGCTCATCAATTAATGTCGATAAAACATTTTCACTTTTTTTGGCATTGTTGATTAATAACTTTGGTTTATAATTCCCTGAATCCTGATGCTGCTGATTAATAAATCCTCTATGCAAAGAAGCTTCTAAATTACGAATTAAATTACTCATTTCTACTCCATTCCTTACCAGTTGTTATATCTATTTTAAACATAGAGTATAGTCAATTCAATAAATTTCCATATAAAAAAGCTATCTACTGTGTGTAAATAGCTTTTGCAAATAATCATTTTAAGGATAGCGTTTTTGAAATTTTATTGATGGCCGGAATATCAGCGGGAGCCCAGTCCAAAGTTTCAAGATCTGAAGGCGAAAGCCATTTAATCGATACATGCTCGGTTAATATTGGTTTACCCTTAATGAGTTTACAATAAAAGGTGGTTAAATGAACAATACCAAAATCATATTCATATACAGTATGTTCGACTTGTTCACCTATTTCTATTTTGCAACTCATTTCTTCGTTAATTTCCCGAATCAGGGCTTGTTGCGGCGTTTCCCCACTCTCAATTTTCCCTCCAGGAAATTCCCATTTGTAAGGAAGAGCTTTCGATGGACCCCTTTGAGCACATAGAATATTACCATTCTCAATAATAACTGCACCAACTACATGAATGTTCTTTTTCATAAATCCTCCATAAAAATAAACAGACTTACTATAAACTTGATATTGATATTGTATAGTATAACTCAAATTGGCCAATTGTGGGAGCTCGGTGGGTTATATTACAACCCCTCTAAACACCATAATATCTTCCACTAGTCACAAATTCATTTTCCCATCAGTAATCTGTATCATTATCTTTTCTGGTTTAGACTACATCGTATCTAGTTTTCTTTTTACAGCTTCTATATCCGTGGTAAAGAAATAAGTATTTCCATCTTTAGAATATGATTTACCGTACCAGATTCCCTTATTAATAGCAGACCAATTGAACCGCTTAGAATTTGTTTCTTTTTTGAAAAACTTTGCTGCTTCCTGAATACTAGGACATTCAGCGATTAATTCTTCTCCTTTGAAAATATTTACAGGAATTTCAACTTTGTTTTGCATTATAGGTTTTTTCCTCTCCATATTGACACCTGCCCATTTTTTATTTTTTTAATTCATCAGTATTATGTTCTCTGACCTTTTTTCCCCGGTTTAATTAACCTTAAATGTAACATCTCGTAAATATTAACAAGTACCTATTACAGTACTCATTCTGAAATATCCACTTTTTAGTATCATTCAATCTATTCTAGCTCCAACAAATAATTTGTTTAATTCCTACTATGTAATAGTATTCATCCGAAAAAAAAGTAATTTTCACAAATAGTTTTATAGTATAATATTACCATAACTTTCATAAGGGAAAGGTGAGTAAATTTGTCTAAAACCAAATCCTTAACACACGACGCAATAATGAAAGCATTAGATTGGTCTTATGATAAAGCAATTAATGGTGGTGTACCTGGAATGGACACAGCCATAGAATTAGCTGATAGTTACTTACAAAAGAGTGGGAACTTAGATGAAAAAGTTAAAAGTTTAATTCTATGGCAAAACACCAAAAGTGCTACTAGTGGATTTTTAACAGGTTTAGGAGGACTTATTACATTACCTGTTGCTGTACCCACTAATATAACTAGTGTTATTTTAGTTCAAATGAGAATGGTTGCTGCAATTGCACATATGGGTGGTTATGATGTGAAAGATGATCAAGTTAAATCATTTGTGTATGCCTGTTTAGCTGGCAATGGTGCAAAAGATCTTCTTAAAAATGCAGGTGTCCAGATAGGGAAAAAACTTGCTGTTACCGGTATTAAAAAAATCCCATTCGAAGTAATTAAAAAAATCAACCAAGCTGTAGGCTTTCGTTTACTAACAAAATTTGGAGAAAAAGGAGTAATAAACTTAGGTAAAATGGTTCCTTTAGCAGGAGGAATTATTGGCGGTACCGTAGATGCTGTTGCTACAAATACTATAGGAAATGTAGCTTTCAAACTGTTTATTAAAGAGCAAAGCTATCAAAGCAATGACGAACCCGATATTATTGATATGTTATAGAAGGGGTGGGTTCTGTTCTGGCGTTTCACTATGAACACTAGAACCGTCCCTCTGCTACTATGTCACCTTAATAAAGAACATAAAGAAACAGCCCCACAAAAATTTTCAAAGGCTGCTTAATTTTATTATATTAGTTATCTTAGATCTAATCTCAGAGTCTACTACTAATACAATGTTATCTAACTTCTCTACCATTATACCTGGCACCTTGGCAGCACTAATTATGTCCTTTCTCTTACCATCCGGTGGAACTTAAAATTAAACTTTTCTCTCATTTTTGTAAACAGGACCTCCCCACAAATTTCACAAAAATTAAGAGAGAAGAATTATTTTTACTTATTCAATAAACCAGCTTCCATATGGTACAAATGTGGCTGCATCAGCAATTCGCAGTCCATGTGGAGGAATATCTGTAAGCGTTCTTCCGGTGCCGGCAACTACGCTAATCTCCAGTTTGCCACCTGCTGGTCTTCCTTCAATTGCTTCATAGTCACCCTTCGAACTCACTTTTATAAAGGGAAACAAATTAACTGTTATTGCTACATTATATACTCTGCACTTATTACCAGGAATCGTTTCTTTAGGAAAAGAAGCTAACGTTTTTTCCTTAATATTACTAGCGGACGGAAGCATAATTGTGGTGGTTAAATCAGGTCTGCATTCTTCAACAATAACGCTCGCTTGAAACGATTGATTGGAGTGATTTTTAATAGTAATGACAATTCTGTCATTCACAAGGTTCCCTTGATTTAAAGCAGGGATATGAATCGGACCATAACTTACAGTTAGTCCTTTCCGATTTTCGCAGCTAAGCATTTTACATTCCTTCTTTTCATTTAAATAATAAACTATTGATTATTTTTTGATTTGTGATTACTCGAGGACTGTATTTTTGTTCTACCAATTTATGTCCTTCTAGTTTATTGATCAAATGCTGCTAAGGAGTAATAATTCCTAAATTAAATTCCAACACCAGAAATAATCGTTATCTCTTTTTCTGTTATTCTTCTTATTATTTAATGCAAATATCTATGTTTTGTATAAGGCATTTTCCTAGCTGAAGGCACATTTTTTATCAAACTATCTTTTGCTTGTCTCAGCTCACTCAATTTTGTATTCTCTAGTGACACTACTTTACTAGCTGTTTAAAGTGTGTATTACCATATCTTCTAAAGTGGAATTTCTTTTTTTACTTTAAAGAAAAGGGGCCCTGTCCGCTTTTAAATCCCCCGGGATCAGGCCCTTTCATTCGATAACCGTCTCTACAGAATGCTCCCGAAGAACAAGCATCATACTTTTACCCCCAAGGGATATAGATACTTCTTCTCTACTGTCATTCTCATTCATCAATACCGCAACCGTTTCACCATTGATATTTTCAAAGGCGGTGGCCAATAGGCGGTTTTTCGATGCCTGGCTGCCAATTCGCCTGGCTCCAGGCTTAATGAACTTGCTGAAATGCCCAATATAATAGTAGGAGCTGTTATAGTGCACCTCATCCTTCTTCGTATCCACAATCACCGGCGCATCGCAATAGTTCCCCACATGATTCGGTCCGCCTTCTTCATTCAGCACGAGATTCCAGTCAATCCATGCTTCAAGGTGATTGTTCAAGTCTCCGATGATGTTTCGGCCATACCTTTCTCCCGTATGCCATTCACCTGGCTGAAGACCGCCTTCGATGCACCCTTCTGTGAATATTAAGTGCTTGTCAGGGAAAGCATTGTGCACCTTAGAGAGATTCTCAAATTCCTCAGACACATACCAATGGACTCCAGTTCCCCACACATATTTAGCTGCATCTGGATCGGACAGGACGGCTTGGGCTCTCTCGAAAATGACATTACGCAGTATCGTTGTACTGCGTAGCAACCCACTTCATAATTTGGTCACTAACTTAATCCACTTATAACCATCCAGCATTTATAACAGAATTTTTAGTAAGTATCATTAGATATAAGAGTCTACTTTTTGGGCTGATCAAGTGCTTGGTAAGCTACCTGATACTTTCCTCCATCCGCAACTTCTGAATGGTACAAGGCCTTGAGGGCATTGTTTTTCTCAAGACCATGCTCAGCCTTCAGTTCTTTAAAGCGTGTATGGAGTTCTTTATTTTCCTTTATTAGTTGTTGCATTTGCGATTTTAAATACTTCAAAATATTTAGCTCCTTTCTGAATCTCTAAGTTTAGCTTAAATTTTACGTGAAATAACCTGTTTAAAAAGATCCCTAAATTGCTCCCGGTCTTCTGCTGTAAAAGGCTTTGGTCCCTTTGTTCGCTGTCCGCTTTTTCTAGCCATTGCACTTAAATAACGTGTTTGTAATAATTGGTCAATATTTTCATTTGTATATTTAAATCCTTTATGGTGGAGGACGATAATTCCTTTTGCTAAACCTAGTGACGCAAGACCATAATCTTGCGTCACGATAATATCTCCTTTTTCCACTAACTTCACAATCCGATAATCTGCAGCATCTGCTCCAGAATCAACATAAATGGTTTTCACTCCTGATGGCTGTTCTGCATTAGAAAAATGAGAAAAGCTTGTAACAAGGATAACCGGAATTTCAAAATCCCTTGCTTCTGTAATAATAATATCTTTCACCGGACAAGCATCTGCATCCACATAAATTTTCATCTTTCCCTCCTGTTAAAAAGTTCGACTTACTATTTAACTTAATCTTTTTCAACTATAAAAGAGGCTGGTGACATTTGTTTAAAAATAATCAAGAGTTCTTCCTTTTGCTGTATTTTTCTATCCTCATATTATACTTTATAGAATTTTGTTGGCAAATGGTCGTTCAATGGCCTACAAAAAACGCAGGGACGGTTCTCTTGTTTCTCTTTCAATGTATAAACGTGCGAACCGTCCTCTTGTTTCCGGAAGGTATAACTTAACTTATTAGTGCTTACAATAAATGTTACTTCAACATCTCTAATTTTTAATGAGGTGAACAAATGGGTGTAATAGGGGTAATACCTCTTTTGATTGGTTTAGTATTTTTATACGTTGGATTCGTTTATACCAGAAAAAAGCACGAGAATATGGATATTGTGCCGGATGCCGATTCAATTATCGGTGTAATAGTGATTACTATAGGTGCATTTATATTAAGACTTTTGCCGTATAAAGTCGCTAAAACTTTGATCTTTATTCTCGCTTTCATTTGTTTTTATTATAGTTATTATTTTTTCACGAACTAACACTACCTCTCACTTTAAAAGTAATGTTGTCACAAAAAACAAGCCTAATTCTTCGCTAGACAAATGAAGGATTTAGGCTTGTTTTTATTAAAAGGCAATATTATGGGCAACACCAAAATCAGAGAAATAGCTATGAAATCCCATCCCATGATAAAATACTAAATATATATTCTAGTAAAGGAATGAATGGCTATTAATCTCCCTGACAAGGTGAAAAACCTGCCCTTAACTCCAGGCGTATATCTGATGAAGGATTCGCAGGGTCAAATTCTGTATGTAGGGAAGGCGAAAAATCTAAAGAACCGGGTTCAGTCTTATTTCAGGGCCTCCAACAATCATTCTCCCAAGATTAAAAAGTTGGTCAAACACTTAAGGGATTTTGACTATATCCTGACAGATACTGAATTCGAGGCTTTTATGCTTGAATGCCAATTAATTAAAAACATTAAGCCGCTCTATAATCGAATGATGAAGAGTCCGCAGTCATTCATTTATATCTCGATCAGCCTTTCCGGCAATCACCGTAAAATTGATATAACCTTTAATCCTATTGAAAATGACGGCAAGGTTTATTTTGGCCCTTTTACGAGCCGAAGAAATGTGGAACGAGCTCTCCGGGGGTTAAAGGACTGCTTTAAGCTGAACTGCAGCAATCCCAATGGAACGAACTCCACCTGCCTGAATTATTCCTTAGGCTCCTGCCTTGGCCGGTGTCTTGGCGGGCCTGCAGAACAGCAGTACAATGTCATCCTGGAGAGGTTTATCGGTTTTCTGAAAGGCACTGACATGAGTATCCTGGAGGACATGAATCAGATGATGCTGAATGCCTCTGAAGCATTTAATTTTGAAGCCGCCTCCGCCTATCGGGATCATATACAGGCAGTAAGCTCCCTGTTAAAAAAAGAAAAAGTGATCGAATTCACTGAAGAAAATCATAATATCGCTGCGATCGAAAGATTAACAGATTCAGTGATTAAACTTTTCCTTATAAAAAGGACGGAGATTCTGTTCAGCCACAGCTTTGCAGCAGCACACAGCATGGAGGAAATAATAAAAACGAACATTTTAGCTTATTTTAAAAAAGATGAAGCAAATGCTACCGAAGACATTAGCAGACATGAAATCGATGCAGCGCATATTATTTACCGTTATTTACACAGCGGCAGCTGCTCTTATCTCATTATTCCAGAAAGCTGGCTGGAATCTGAGAATCATTCCACCCTGGATCTGGCACTGGAGGATTTACTAAATAGCCCTCAACACTTACAGCCCCCTATATTAAATGAATAAGGGGGCTGTTTCCAATCAAACAAACGACTTTTCTTTTTCAGTCACGGCTACAATTGAATCTTTCATGATTTGTATCATTTTCCTGATTTGATCATCAGTACTTGCCAGAGGCGGCATAAAGACGATTACATCCCCAAGCGGTCTAGTCAGCATGCCTCTTTTTCTCATTTCCAGTGTTGAATGATACCCCATTCGGCTTTCCCATGGGAAAGGCTTCCCTGTTTCTTTATCCTGAACCAGCTCAATGCCGCACATCAGTCCCACTTGGCGGATGTCTCCCACATGTTTGAGGCTTTTTAATGCAGCTAATTCAGATTGAATGACTTCTGCTTTTCTTGCAGCCTGTTCTACCAGGTTTTCTTTTTCATAGATTTCCAGGTTAGCCAAGGCGACTGCACATCCGAGCTGATTGCCTGTATAGGAATGCCCATGGAAGAAGGTTTTCATTTCTTCATATTCCCCGTAAAACTCATGATAAATTTCCTCTGTCGTAAGTGTGGCAGCAAGCGGAAGATAACCGCCTGTGATCCCTTTCGCAACGGTCATGATATCCGGCTGAACGCTTTCATGCTCAACTGCAAACATCTTTCCTGTCCGGCCAAAGCCTGTCGCTACCTCATCCGCAATTAAAAGGATATTAAATTCACGGCATAGCTCTTCTACCCCTTTAAGATAGCCAGCAGGCATGACATTCATGCCGCCTGCTCCCTGGATAAGCGGTTCGAGTGTTATGGCTGCAATTTCTTCATGATTTTCACGAAAAATGGCTCTCAGCTCTGTTAATGCCCTGTCTTTAACTTCTGCTTCACCTGAATAGGGACTCCGGTATTGGAGAGGAAAAGGAGCTTTTAAGGTTGGAAACATTAAGGATCCATACACGCGGTGGAATAAATCAACATTCCCGATACTAATGGCTCCAATGGTATCTCCATGATAATTGTTCGTGAGCGTGACGAATTTCTTTTTCTTTTGTTTCCCTTTATTTTGCCAATATTGATAGGCCATTTTAATGGCGATTTCTGCGGATGTTGCCCCGGAATCAGAATAGAATACCCGCTGCAAATTTTCCGGTGTAATCTCGATAAGCTTCTCAGCAAGACGGATGGCAGGTACATTCACTGCTCCTAAAAGTGTGGAATGAGCGATTAAATCAAGCTGCTCCATTATTGCCTCATTCAATTCCGTTTTCCGGTGGCCGTGCACATTTAGCCAAAGTGAGGAGTAGCCATCCAAATATTCTTTCCCATCAATATCCTTCAGAATGATCCCTTCCCCGCTTTCAATGATCAGCGGATCCCTCTCATAATCAGTCATTTGTGTAAACGGAAGCCATAGATGCTTCATGCTGCTTTCTAACAGATTTGCCTGTTCATTCATTACTGTCCACCTCCATCAGCTTTGAAAATAGATGGTCAAGCATTTCTGAATCACCAAAGGCGGATAATGGATTTTCTAAATAGGGGATCATCCCTAAAACAGGAACCCTGGTCATAAGCTCAATCATTCGTATGTTGTCCTGCTCAACCTTTGTATCCACTATTGTCATCTGATTCATGATAACGCCGATCACATGTATCCCTTCTTGTTTTAACCTTTCAGCGGTCAGAACGGTGTGGTTGATTGTGCCTACCCCGGTCCTTGCCACAATCACAACTGGAGCAGACAGTTCTTTCATTAAATCAAGCATGCTGTATCCATCGTCCCTTAAAGGAACGAAGACTCCGCCAGCGCCTTCTATTAATACAAATTCATTATCCCTTGACAGCCGCTGATAATGCTCAATGATCTTATCAATCTCGATTTCTATTTCCTCTTCCCTTGCGGCCAAATGCGGGGAACATGGTTTTTTTAATATATATGTAGTGGAAGCGGCTAATTCCGGATTGGCCAGTTTATAAAACTCCACATCAGGTGCGCAAAGCACGCCATCAATGATTTCAGCACCACTTTGCACGGGCTTATATGCAGCCGCCTGGATGTCTTTCTTTTTTAAATACGCTAAAAGAAGAGCGGCAGCTGTCGTTTTTCCTGCGTCAGTATCTGTGCCTGTAATAAAGAGACTTCTAATAACTATTCCTCCTTTTAAATGTTAACCATATTTACAAATAAGTTAACATATGAGAATATTATATTCAACTTATTGTTAACCTAAAATATTTTTGGTTAACATAAAAGGAGGTTCATATGAAAGGTTTAAAGACTCAAGATTTGGTTCTTTGCGGTCTTTTTGCGGCTTTGATGGGTGTGGGCGCAAATCTATCCCCATTTCTCATGATCGGGAGTGTTCCTATTACTTTGCAGCTTCTCTTTGCTATTTTAGCCGGGGCAGTGTTAGGGAGCAGAAAAGGATCCATTGCTATGCTGGTCTATGTGTTTGTCGGTTTAATAGGTGCACCTGTTTTTGCACAGTTTAAAGGAGGGCCTGCCCAGTTATTAAGCCCGACCTTTGGCTTTGTGCTGTCTTTTGTTGCTGTTGCCTATGTTGCTGGAAAATGGGTTGGGGATTCTCAGCTGATTAAACCAAAGCTTTATTTTATGGCAGGAACTTTAAGCCTTTTTTGCAACTACATAATTGGAACCAATTGGATGTATTTTGCTCTTCTACTTTGGGCAGATGCACCGGCAGGATTTAGCTACGGTATGGCCTGGGGCTGGATGCTTGCCTATTTTCCTCTCGACCTGGCTGTAACAGCTTTGTCCTTCTTCCTTGTTCCAAAACTAAAACAAGCACTTAGAAGGACACATCATCTTAACACCGAGATGTGACAGTCCTTAAAAAAAGCCTAATGAGCGGTTTTAAATTACCGCTCATTAGGCTCCTCATTCATGCATTTTCAGTTCACATACTCATTCGCAAAAGCATCATCCACCCTGAAGAGAACGGTAAATGGATGGGTTCCATTATAATAATAAGCAGTCTCTCCCCTGTGTTCCGTTACATCAATCATCTCAGGCATATCCCGTAATTTTGCCCTGAGTCTTTCTATGGATTTGGTGAAGGTGCTCTTTTTTACCTCTCCATCACGCCCCGTTCTTCCGAAGAAGTTCCGCATAGTAATTCTCGTACTTGGATTTTCTTTGCTGGAGCACAGCATGAAATGTCTGACCATATTCGCATCGGTTGGAGTGATGATGGCATCCTGACCATTAAGTAATAGTATATTTTCACGGTCGTTAAAGTACAGGACCAGCTCACCTGCTTCATTGTTTTCAAAGAGGTGTTCACAAGCATCCTTTGAACAGGTTTCCGTTTTATTTTTGGTCATTTTGTAGAAGGCGTGGTTATGCAGGTAGGTTTCATTGGCTGATATTGCTTCAAATAATGGGGACAGCTCTGCGTTCGGGAGCTGATCCAGATATGGGAGTTTTCCCACCGTTTCATAGGTCTCGCCCGCAACATGCAGCCCGCTGTTGGCCAAATACATATGGGCGTGGAGTTCCTGCTGCTGATTGAGGCTGTATCTTGGGTCACCTGAGAGCTGCTGACTTAGGGACTGCTGGAAATAGCGGACAGCTGAACCGTATTTGCCGTGTTTATAGGCGAGGCAGCCAAGACGGTAATACGCTATTGGAAGCTTTTGTTCCACTCTAATTGCCTTGAGGAGTGACTCTACAGCATCCCCGTCATCTCTGAAGTGATTCATTTTTAAGTAGGTTCCATATTTAATTAGATGGGATATCAGCAGTTTTTTCGTTTGCTGAAGGGCGTTGTCATAATAGGGGCCATTATTTCTGGCGAGATTTGTAAGCTTTTTATACATCGTTTCATAGAGGATCACCAGCTGCATGTAATAGCCGTAATCGCTTTTTTCCCCATTTTCATGCAGATCGTGTTCCAGCTCTTCCAGAGCGTCGAGGGTTAAGTCTTTTATCTTTAAAGTTCTCATCTTTACACCCCTATCTTTTAAAACCTGACACTTTTCACTATATAGAAATAAGCGGCCCGTTTCGCGCGAAGATTGTCGAATGAATTGTGAAAATTTTGTATCAATTATAAGCCTATTAAGAAGATGAACATCTTGAAAAATACGAACAAACGTTTTATAATTTATCCAATGAACGGAGGAATGCTTTATGTACGTTACAGTCACAGATTTTATTAAAGAATGGAACAGAGAAGCAATGCTGACGCAAAAGGTACTGGACGGTTTAACAGATGACTCTTTAAAGCAGCAGGTCTATCCTGAAGGACGCACCTTAGGGCGTATTGCCTGGCATTTCACCACGAATATTCCTGATTATTTATCTCATTTCGGAGTAAAAATGCAGAGAGCTGAAAATGAAGAAAATGTCCCCTCTTCTGCCAAAGAAATTGCGGATACATTTAAAAAGCTGAGTGAGGAAGCGGAACTGGCGATCGAACAGCAATGGACAGATGACTCATTGAGCCAGACACAGAAGGCATTTGGAAGAGAGGAAACCAATGCTCAAATTTTGATGGGCTTAATTAAACACATTGTGCATCATCGCGGCCAATTGACCATTCTCATCCGCCAGGCAGGGTTAAAGCCTTTTGGGGTTTATGGTCCGTCAAAAGAGAATTGGGTTAATTTAGGCGTTGCAAATCCGCCGCAATAATACGCTCGAGATTGCCGAGCGTTTTTCTTGGTTTCTGGATAAATGGCTATCTAAGCAGCGCTCTCTACTTCCCTTTTTTCAAAGTGAGATCTTAGGGATCATCCAGAGTTTTCAAGCCCTCCGAACATCTACTTAAGAGGGCATCCACTGCGGTTTCAATTGAGAAATCAATATGCATTTCATATTTCGATGATATTGAATTATTTAGCCTTTACTATAGAAAATGAAGCAATAAATTCTTTAACCAAAACAGGAAAAGGAGCTTAATTCTATGAGTAGCAAAGAACAATCATTAAAGGCAAATACCTTTCACCGCTTACATCAGCAATCATCCACCTTTGTTTTGCCAAACGCATGGGATGTAATCAGTGCAAAGATGTTTGAAGAATGCGGCTTTAAAGCGATTGGAACAACAAGTGCTGGTATTGCTGCTTCTTTGGGGTACTTGGATGGGCAAAGTATACCTCTTAACAAAATGGTTGAAACGATTGAAAATATCGCTAAATCAGTAAATGTTCCTGTGAGCGCAGACATTGAGGCAGGTTATGGAGTGACTGTTGAAGAAGTATTGGAGACGGTAAAAGCAGTCGCTGCTGCTGGAGCTATCGGGATAAATCTGGAGGACGGTACAGGTGATCCTGACAGTCCAATATTTGATATTTCATCTCAAGAGGAAAA
This sequence comes from Cytobacillus firmus, assembly GCF_023657595.1. Taxonomy (NCBI): domain Bacteria; kingdom Bacillati; phylum Bacillota; class Bacilli; order Caryophanales; family Bacillaceae; genus Cytobacillus; species Cytobacillus firmus. Next base: position 2,905,991 of record NZ_CP098323.1, read on the forward strand.
AATAACAGCTATCAAAGAACTTTCAGAATCCAGCAATATGCGGTTATTTATTAATGCACGAACAGATCTATATTGGTTAAATGCAGGGGATTCTTCAACGCGTTTACGAGAAGCTGTAAAACGGGCAAAAGCCTATCAGGATGCAGGGGCTGATTGCATTTTCATTCCTGGCTTAACTGATAGGAAGAGTATTAAAAAAATTAGAGAGGAAGTTTCTTGTCCTATCAACTTATTGGTTGACCCAGAGATGCCTACTATATCAGAGCTATCTGAAATCGGAATCGAAAGGCTTAGCTGTGGATCCGGCCCATTTAGAGCGACCTTAACCTATTTACGGTCTATCGGTGAAGAGATTGTAAACAACCAGACCTTTCATCAAATGACAAATGGCGATGTTCTTTCTTATAGGAGGTTAACTGAATTCATTCAATAAGAACTTGTAATACCCAACAACAAAATGATGAATGTTAAGAAGCCGATTTTCCTATTATCATGAAATCGGCTTTTTGTTCACTCTCATAACTTTTCGGGGATGTTTTAGGCTGTTTGACTCAAATTATTAACTATCAATTGACCTATTGGCTACAGGCGGCTCATTAAGCCAGTCTTTCCGCACCAATAACTTAAACCCTTGCGCTGAATAGCTTTCCACCTGGTCAATTAATTCCTTTAGTCTTTTCACGTGACTTTTTTTATAACTTGAAACCACAGCAGTTTGCAGATTGCCTATTCCGATGGGGTTCAAGAACATGATTAAGTTAGCCATTAGTTTATCTGAAAATGGGGATTTATTCACCTTATAAACGTGAGCCTCCAGTCCAGTGGTTGTCGGCACTCCGTTTTCTCTGTATATTTCTGATAAAACATCAACTTGATGGTATGACAATTTGGTTCCATCCTCTAAAAAACTCTTTGTATCTTCATCCTTTGCGACATCCGAAAAAGCAGTACATAAAGCTAAACCAACATTATTACATTGAAAGGAACCAAACATACTTGCTAATTCAACAGCATTAAGCGGCCTCTGCTGGGTTGATGCCACTTTGAATAGCTTGCTCTCTCTGTCTTCAGCATTTTTGTATGAAAAAGGCCTGTTTTGGAGTAAACCCTTTTGCTCCAGCAAATTTAAAATAGAAATATCCATTTGCATTAACTTATTGAGAATTTCTTTAAAGAAATTCTTAACCTTTGGGACGGTTAAGTCTGTATATTGAAAATTATTTTCTTTTCTTAGTTTGTAAATGAACATGGTAATTATTCATTATACAGTGACTAAACAGCTTACTTAAAGTGCTTAACAATAAGATGGCTGCCCTGGTTAAAATGGTTCGAAGTGTTTTTTTCTTATTATCTTCATTAAAATAACGCCCACACTGACACCTGGTATAACGCACAATATCGGAAGCCAAATAGGTCCTAATAGTACTCCAAAAAGCTTAAAGGTAGAGGAATACATACACCCCACTGTAACAAAGTAAGCTGAAGACACAAACGGAAGAAAAGAATAACTATTTTTTCCTCCTCCCGCATCTTTAAAGGAATCCCACATAGCAAAAAAATACAAACAAGGGTAAAACATCAGCCACAAATAATCGGTTTCTGCAATTGCCTTTTCAATATCTCCATGAAAACTTGAAATAATGACCCCATTGAAATTCGCTTGTACATTTATAAGGAACTCTAAAAATACAATAACCATTCCCTTTATCAATTTTCCATTTAAAAATTGCCCAAAACCAGGAAGTGCAATACTCCATAATAGCCTTTCTATAGATGTCTCCATTCTATTCAAGCTCCTTGCCATGTCTCTTATATGTGTCCTTTTAAGAGCATACATCTATTAATTGACTGAAGTTAACATTCACTATAACTCAGTACCACACTTATTAGTATGTAAGCACACTTCTCAAACTAAAGATATTCAGTAAATTATCTAAGAACGAAATTGTTAGTTCAGTCCCTGGAGTTAAGGGTGGTTATAAACTCGCTAAATCTCCAGAAGAAATATCTTTTTGGGATGTAATTGAAGCAGTTGAAGGTCCCAAGCCAATTTTTCAATGTAAAAACATTAAAGATAATGGTTATTTGTATAGAGAAAATATCTGCTCTTCAGGTACCTCCACTTGTACCATCAATTTAGTTATGCTCTCAGCCGAAGAAAAAATGCGTGATTTCCTGCGCAGTAAATCACTTTCATGGTTAAATGAAGAGCTGGATCGTGTCTTGCCAAATCAAACACGTGAAGAAACCCGGAAATATTTTTCTAAGAGCAGCCTATAATACCAGCCTCTCCTGAAATCCCTTGATTTTGATGGAGAGGTTTATTCTTTTTCTATGTTCTGATGATAACAATGACCGCTTCAATAGCCTGATCCGCATTGGGCTTATTAGCTCTCATCAGCTTAAGAACGTTTTTTCACAACATTAAAGATAATAGTTTTGATATTAACCCCACTTTCAATATCCCGAAAAAATAAGTGTTTTTGCAATTAATAAAAAACCTTACCCATGATGGCAAGGTTTCCAGAATCATCTTATCCCACACTATGCAGCCCTCTCCATATTCCTTTTCTTCTTCTCCCTCCTCCCCTTTTTCAAGGTGAACTTTTTAATAACTCCTGCCAAACCGGAAGGGAACCCAAGGAGCACCACTATATATAAGAATCCGAGGATAATCGTCCATCGTTCAAAGATGGGGAAAGTCATCGCAAGCTCAGAAAGATAATGTCTTAAAAATTCGATGATCCCCGCTCCTGCTACGGCACCAGCCAGGGTTCCCATTCCCCCGATCATCGTCATTAAGAGAGCATCAAGGGTAACTTCAATTGAAAAGACATTGGTATTAATGAACCGTAGTGACACTGCATAAAGTGCGCCGCTTAAGGAAGCTGCCACTCCAGCCGTCACGCTGGCAATCAGTTTATAATGAAGTGTTTGATACCCCAGTGCTTCTGCACGATATTCATTCTGGGAAATGGCTTTTAGCACCTTTCCAGTGGACGATTCTGTAAAAAGCTTCAGCAGGATGAAAACAACGGCTACACTAATGAGTGTAATGTAATAGAAAGAAGTACGGTCTTTGAATACGTCAGGCACACTGAAGGTAAAACCGTCTCCGCCATGCGTCAGTCCCCTCCATTTCTCTGCCAGTACAAGAAAGAGCTGTGATACTGCCAGTGTCAGCATCGCATAAAAGTGGCTTTTGAGCCTTAGTGATAATAAACCAATGATATAGCTAACCAGAGCGGATAGGATGATGCCTATAACCAATCCAATTAAAAAGTTTGGCAGAGTTGCATCCAGCTTATTAAAAATGAGAGCCGTGCTGTAAGCGCCGATTCCAAAGAACATGCAATGACCAAAGGAAACAATGCCGGTATACCCTAACAGAATATCAAAGCTCATCGCAAATATGGCAAAAATGAAAATTTGAGTAAGTAAAATCAGTGTGCTTCGGGAGTCGTTAACAAAGGGAAACAGAAGCATGAAAAGCAGAATCGCAAGCCCCCAGTACAGCGGCACTTTATGAAATACACCTCTCATACAGCACTCCCCTTTTCTCCCAGCAGCCCTGTTGGTTTCACCAATAATACGATAGCCAATAGGAGCATATTCAATGCTAGTGACAAATCAGGCATATAATAAGCCATAAACGCTCCCGCTACTCCTACGATCAGGGAAGCCAGTGCAGATCCCTGCAGGCTTCCCATTCCGCCAATGATGACAACAATGAAAGCCAGGATGGCATACTGCATGCCCATTTCCGCAAAAACGACTCCAGAATACGGCGCTAATAGCGCTCCGCCTAAAGCAGCCAATCCGGCACCGAGCAGAAATACGAATGTAAAAAGTCCTTTTACATTGATTCCGAGCGCCTGAACCATTTCCTTATCCAGCACTCCAGCCCTGATCATAAGTCCAATCTGCGTACGGCTGAGCAAAAGCCATAATGCCAGATACAGCAGCAGTCCAACCACAATCACAAACACACGGTATTTTATGATGATGATTCCATCAAACTGATAACTCCCTTCAAGCCACGCTGGCAGGTTTACCCTTATCGGGTTTGGCCCCCAGAAGATTTTGATGCTTTCCGATAATACCAGCATCCCGCCTAATGTAATCAGCAGCTGTCTCACATGATTACCATAGACAGGACGGATCAGGAATCTCTCCAATACCCAGCCCAAGACCATTCCGACAGCAACTGCACCCGCTATCGCTAATAGAAAACTGTTTGTTTCTTTAAAAAACCATGCTCCTGAGAAAGCGCCCCAGACGAATAATCCGCCATGGGCGAAGTTCAATACACTCATCAGTCCAAAGATTAAGGTAAGTCCAGCAGCCAGAAGGAATATCAAAAGCCCAGTTGAAACCCCATTGACCAATAAATTAATAAAGACTTCCATTTCCAGCCCCCCTTCACTGCTTACGCGATGCCCAAGTATTTCTGACAGGTTTCCTTGTCCTCCTTAAGATCCTGCATCAAGCCATCATGGACTATTTTTCCGTCGTCCATAATGTAAAAGTAATCGCCGATTTCACTCGCCATCAGGAAATTCTGCTCCACAAGCAGAATCGTGGTTTTTTCCTTCATTTTCAGAATCGATTCCATCAGCTTTTCAACCATGATCGGCGATAATCCTTTGCTTGGCTCATCAATCAGAAGCAGTCCATCTCCATTGATATACGCCCTGGCAATCGCCAGCATCTGTTTTTGACCGCCGGAAAGCAAACCGCTTTTTTTGCTCCAGAACTTCTTCAAATCCGGGAAGAGCTCCAGCATCCACTCCATTTTTTCCTCTGTCTCACCTGTGCTCTTTGCCTTGGCCAGATTCAGGGTTTCTTCTACTGTCAGCGCACTGAACATTCCCTGATTTTCCGGCACATAGCCGATTCCTTTTCTGGAGATCAGGTGGGTAGGGATTCCGCTGATCTTCTGATCGTGATAATGCACGGAACCCGTGGTGGATGGGTTAAAGCCCATGATGGTGCGCAGTGTTGTCGTTTTGCCTGCGCCATTTCTCCCGAAGAGAACGGTGATGCTTCCCTCTTCCACAGACATGGACACACCCTGAAGAATGTGATATTGACCCAAATAGGTCTCCAGATTATCCAGTTTTAATAGACTCACGGTGGAAACCTCCTAAATATGCCGTCTGAACTCTTTGATCCTTAATAATTTCCTTCGGATTGCCGCTGGCCAGGAGCTCTCCATTGAATAGCACCACAAGAGTATCGGACAGGTGCATGACCATTTCCATTTTGTGTTCGATTAAGACAATCGTGTACAGGCCTTCCTTCTTAATTTTCTCAATCACTTCCAGAATGGCAGGGATCTCTTCAATCGATATGCCTGCTGTCGGTTCATCGAGAAGAAGCAGTTCTGTTTTTAGAGCCAGCAGCATGGCCAGCTCCAGTTTTCGTTTTTCCCCATGTGCCAGATCCTGTGCCAGCACATCTTCCTTCCCGCTTAACATGCACCTCTCCATGGCCGCTTTTGCTTCATCCTGCTGGCGGTTCATGTACGAAAGCCTTGGAAAGATTGAGTAGTAATCTTTACTTGATGATTGGATGGCCAGTCTGATATTTTCGAGCACCGTCAGTTCCGGAAAAATATTGGTGAGCTGGAAGGAACGTCCAATGCCTCTTCTCGCCCGTAAGGGTACAGAGAGCTTAGTTATATTGTCTTTCTTAAAATAAATCTCTCCCTTTGTTGGAGCAATCTGGCCGCTCAGCAGGTTAAAGAGAGTGGTCTTGCCGGCCCCATTTGGACCGATGATCGAAGTCAGCTTCCCTCGCTCTATTTCCATGTTCACATCTTTTATGACATCATGCTCGCCAAAGTAAACAGATAGGCTTTTGGTTTCCAGAATATTTTCCAACTTGACGCACCCTCCTGTATATCTAACTATTCTGAATTTTTATTTGTCATTTCGGATTGGCGGCTCGGTTTCTTCCATATTCAATTCCCTGATCAGGACCGGCACCGGATGATCCACACCATCCTGTTCCTCCAGGGTTACAGCGTACAGGGACTGCAATGCCTGATGATCCTCAGCCCGGAACTTCATCGTTCCTTTCGGTGTCTCAAACTCCATGTTTTCCATTGTGGTGATCAGGCCGTCCACATCTTTATCACCTTCTGTTTTCTTCAGGGCCTCCACAATGGAGATGGCAGCTGTCATTCCGCCGGCTGTAAACAGGTCAGGAATCTCACCGTCAAATTTTTTCTTATGCTCTTCCACCAACCAGTCGTTCACTTCATTATCCGGCAGGGTGTGATAGTAAATGGAAAAGCCTCTCATGCCAATTAGAGAATCCATCGTCTTTAAGGAAGCAATATCCTGCGCCGCAGTGGAAATTTTAATTCCCTGCTCTTCCAGCTGCATATCCTTTAACTGTTTCCATGGGGCATTGGATCCTGCCCAGACGATATAAAGGTAATCAGGCTTTTCATTTATGATGCTTTGAATATTCGCTGTGAAATCAGTGGAATTCGGGTCTGCAAACTGTTCATTCACAATAGTGGCTCCAAGCTTCTCCGCTCCTTCTTTAAAAGCAGCGATTCCTTCCCGTCCATACGCATTATCCTGTGCGAAGGTCGCGATTTTCACATCTTTTTCAGCGATTGCAGCTGCACCGGCAACGGCATCCTGAGATGAATTTCTTCCAGTCCTGAAGATATACTTGTTCCAGTTCTGACCGGTTATGCTATCAGCAACCGCAGGCTCCACCACCATGATCTTTTCGTATTCTTCAGCAAGCGGCAAAACGGCCAGTGTGTCGCCACTGCTTGATGAACCCACTAAGAAATCTACTTCATCCTCTTCCAGAAGCTTGGTTGCTTTTCTTACGGCGACATCAGGTTTTGTTTCCGTATCTTCCACAATGAACTCGACCTTTTTGCCCGCTACTTCCTTGGATCCCTCGGTTGCATAATCGAGCCCCAGTTCAAATCCGGCAACCGTCTGCTTTCCGTACGTCTCGAGTGGACCGGTTAAGGAAGCTAGAACACCAATTTTAACCGTTTCTACATCTGAACTTGCTGTGTCTCCGGAACATCCGGAAGTAATGATAAGAGTGAGTGCAATTCCAAGCATTAATAGTGATTTAAAGCCGTTTAACTTGAATTTCATAGCCATTCCCCCTATTTTCATTTTCTTAGGCCATGTAAAATCTTGCTGCTTATCTATGAATCCTTCTAATTCATTTCCACTGCACAACCGTCGCAGCCCACGTATACCCAGTTCCCGCACTGACAGCTACGGCAATATCCCCGGGATTCAAAAGTCCCCGTTCCTGGGCAAAATGCAGCCCAATGCATGGGTCAAGTGAAGACATGTGGCCATGGTGATTTAAGTAAATTGCTTTTTCTTCCGGAAGTTCGAGTGATTGTAAGAGTTCTTTGAACATGGAACGTTTGGTGTGCAATGGCAATAGGAGTTTCATATCTTGAGGAGAATAACCGCTTCTATGGAGTGCTTCGCGAACTACATGATCAAAATTTGCAATCGATACAGGATCGAGTCTTTCTTTCATGGATTGCGGATCCTTCACATCAATATAATGAAGGTTTTTTTCAACTGTTTCGCGGCTGGCATAATGCTTAGACCCACCTGCAGGTGTTCGGACATCATCATGGAAGGATCCGTCTGTCAGGATGGCACTTTCGAGTATTTCACTATGCGAGGAATCCCTTGTGATCAGTGCAGCCGTTCCGCCATCTGCAAAGTTGAACATGAAGCGCGAGCGCGGGTTCGCATAATCGATAATTTGTGATTCCTTGCAGCCCCCAACCAGCAGGATATTTTGGATTGATTGATCTGAAGCAATCATGTCTTTTGCTACCTTCAAAGCAATCGGAAAGCAGGAGCTGACATTCATGATTTCAAACGCATAGGCATTTTTCGCCCCTAATTCATGCTGGATTTTCGGAGCACTGGACCAGACATAATAATCCTTATGAGGACTGCCAAAATAAATCACGACATCGATGGACAGCGGGTCAATCCCTTCGATCGCCTGCCTTCCCGCAGCAATGGCCAAGTCGGAGGCATGGAGGCTATCATCTGCAACATGCTTCTGTACCAAACCGAACTTTTCGATAATCACCTCTTCAGGTATGCCTGTCTTTACTGCGAGATCGGCTGCCGTTTCGATTCCAGGAGGGAAAAATACTCCTGTTGCTTTAATGCCAATTCCCATCAGATTACCCCTCCATCCTCAGGCACCATCATCTTGGCCGTGCCTGTCAAAACTTTTGTTCCATCCTGATTGAAGCACTCGGTCAGCAAAGTCAGTATTCGCCTTTTGCTGTCAATCTCCTGAACCGTTCCTTGTGCGGTAATTGTATCGCCTATAAAAACGGGCGCCTTGAACCGGATGGTCTGTTCAACATAAATGGATCCTTTTCCGGGCAGATGCACACCCAATAGCTGGGATAATAGACTGGATGTTAAGAGACCATGTGCTATGCGCTTTTTAAATCTCGTTTTTTTGGCGTATTCCCCGTCTATGTGGACCGGGTTAAAATCTCCGCTAATTCCTGCAAACATTACAAAATCTGTTTCTGTAATGGTTTTGCTGCAGGATGCCTGCTGGCCGACACTATAACTGATCACCTTTTCACCTTCTTACTAAAAGTTGTGTTTTCTGTATTTTTCCCGTGGCATTTTTCGGGAGCTCGTTTAAAAATGTTACCTTCTTTGGAATCTTATATTTTGCAAGATTCCCGTGACAGTGTTGAACAACATCATCTTCAGTTAAAGCGCTTCCATTTACTTTTACTATGAACGCTTCTGGCACTTCACCCCAAAGTGGATTAGCATTTCCAACCACCGCAACCTCGGCTACATCTCTTAATTGACTGATCACTTGCTCCACTTCCAGCGGATAGATATTTTCCCCGCCGGAAATAATCATTTCTTTCTTTCGGCCTACAATGAACAGGAACCCTTCTTCATCTGATTTGGCTAAATCCCCCGTCAGGAGCCATCCATCTTTCAGTGCATCCTCAGTGGCATCTGGCCGGTTCCAATATTCCTTCATGATATTTGGCCCTCTCACTGCAAGCTCGCCAACTTCACCTTTTGCAGCAGCTTTGCCCTTTGAATCGATCAGCTTATATTCAGAAAATAACACAGGCTTTCCGATGGACCCTCTCTTCCGCGGTGCGTCTTCTTTTGTGAGCATAAATAGAGTAGGAGATGTCTCCGTCATTCCAAAGCCCTGTCCAAAGAGGAATCCTCTATCAAAATAGGAATCTATTAATTCACGCGGACATGGGGCTCCTCCATTATAGAACCAGCGGACCGTGCTTAAATCAGCCGTTTTGAATGATGGGCTTGTCAGCAGTGCCTGATGAATGGTCGGAACTCCCATCACAATGGACACCTTATGTTTTTCAATCATCGCGAGCGCTTTTTCAGGCTCAAACTTTCCTGGGATCACAATGGTTCCGCCTGAAAATAAGGACGGAAAGGCAAACAGCCCGATTCCCCCTATATGAAACAGCGGAAGCAGCACGATACAGCGATCCTTTGACGTTAAATCAATCGCAAGCTTGTTATTCACGGCATTCCAGAACATATTGCTCTGTGTCAGTACGGCCCCTTTCGGTTTTCCGGTGGTCCCGGAGGTGTAGCAGATAATGTATGGAGCTTCCTCGTCAATTGGATTCTCATTAGTAATGCTCGTTTGGGTAACCTCGCATAAATCCTCCATAAACTCCATAGATTCTAATTCGCTTTGTTCAACAAGAGAAGACGCAAACTCTGCATTCTCTTTTTCGGCAAAAATCAGCTTTGAGCCGCTGTCGTTGAGCTGGAAAACCAGTTCCTTTGCACTTAGCCGAATATTGAGCGGGACGGCCACACATTCTGCCTTTGCAATGGCAAATAGAAGGACTATGTATTCAATCCGGTTGTTCGACAGAATGGCGATGCGTTCTCCTTTTCTTCCCTGCAGCTTTTCATTAATTTTCACAGCAGCTGAATCGATCATTTTATCCAGCTGCCTGTAGGATACCTTGTCGTTATCTGTTATGACTGCTGTCCGATCTGGATGTGTAAATGCCCATTTCTGAATCCAATAGGCAATGCCTTTCATCGAACTCCCCCTCTTTACTTTTTTAATCCCTGAAAGATAAGTGTCATCGCCGCATCAAATGCTTCTTCAGGAACTTCTTTCTTTTCCCAATACACCCATCTCATGCCGAGGAACTGTCCAATCGACATTAAGCAGTAAGCAACTGTCTCCTGGTCCAGGTCCTTAAACTCTCCCGCTTCGATCCCTTGAGACAGACTCTTTAAAAATCCGTTTGCCAGCTTCCCGTAATACCAGCGGAATAGCTCCTGGTCCACCACAACAGCCTGCTGGACAATGCTGTATAAATTCGGATGATTTTTGACCCAACTGAAGAAAGCGAAGAAGCCATTTCGCTGTGCCTCCTCAAATGAAGAGCTTCCTGCCATACCTTCCTTAATTGCAATGCGCAAATCCCGGCTGTAGGTTCGAATCAGCTCATCATAGATATCTTTCTTTGAAGGAAAATAGTTATAGAATGTTCCCTGGGCCACTTTAGCTTCCTGTGAAATATTGACGATGGAAGTTTCAAAATACCCTTTCTGCCCAAACACCTCTTCAGCTGCTCTTAACAATTTTTCACGCGTTTCAATTCCTCTTGGAGTAAGTGCTTTTTCCTCACTAATATTTTTAACTGACACCTGAATCACCTCTCAACTTAATTATAAATAATATTCTTAAAATTACAACAATAAATTATTTAAAATTACAGGAAAATATTTTATTCTATTAGAACGGAGTTAAAATAACCCCGTCCAGACTATATGACGGGGTTAAATAATCTATTAGTTCTCATCAAAATAGGCCTTCTATTATTCGATCAACGTGATTTTCCCAATCCTGTCACACTCCAATGCAAACCAGATGTTCTTCCCATCGCTGCTAGAAATCCCATGTGGTTCAGCATTTGGAGTTTCAATTGTATACTCCTCAATCATCCCGTTGTCTGTAATTCTTCCAATCTTATTTGCTCCCCACTCTGTGAACCATAAATCATTGCCTGCCCCTGCTGTGATGGCATGCGGGCGGGCGTTCGCGGTTGGAATTTCAAATTCAGTTATTTCTCCCGCTGCGCTGATACGTCCTATTTTATTGCCGATAATCTCCACAAACCAGAGTGCACCATCGTTTCCTTTCGTAATTCCAACCGGCCCGGAAGCAGGTGTAGGAATTTTAAATTCTGTCACTTCTCCATTTTCGGTAATTCTTCCGATGGCATTATTTTGGTTTTCTGTGAACCATAGAGCATCATCAGATCCCAGCGTTATAAATGCCGGGTACGAACCTTGAGCCGGAAGATTGTATTCAGTGATAGAACCATCATCCTTAATCCGCCCAATACGGTTTCCATTCATTTCGGTAAACCAGATATCTCCATTCGGACCTTCAGTAATCCCATAGGGTGCTGAATCTGGATTGGGCAAGGGATATTCTTGAATAGTGCCTTCCTTCGTTATTCTCCCAATCCTGTTTGCTGCATTCTCGGTAAACCAGACCTCTCCTTTTGACGACACCATTACACACATGACCTTTGCATCCGGTGTCGGAAGCGGATACTCTGTCATTTCCCCGTCCAATCCGACACAGCTGATCTGATTGGCTTTATGCTGTGTAAACCAGACCTCTCCCTTCTCTGAAACAGCGATACCGTATGGACCTGTATTTTTACTGGCAAGATTCATTTCCTGTAATTTAATTTGCATACCGTTCCCTCCGCACACCAAAATTTTCACACAAACAAAAAGCCTCCTATCTCGACTTTTCGAGACAGGAGGCAGTGCGTTACATAGACTTAAACAGGCTATTCGATTAGAGCAGCCCCTTTTCAAGTCAAAAGCACACACATTAATCCTGTCTCGAAAAACAATCGATAACTAAAGCCCATTCCAACACGTTTTTGGTACTGAACCAGAGGCTGTATTATCGATTTTCTCTAAAGCCAGGATTATAGGATCATGTGCTTTTCTTCACCCTTTCAACTTTTGGATAAATTCACTGTAAGATATATACTGATCGAAGTCAAATGATGCTGGTCCTCCTAAGGAATTAGTGATTTTCAATTTCATACAAGCTAATCATTTTAGAAATTACTGCTGAACCAATATTAAATATCAAATGGCCTATTGCCTTCCAAATATAAATTTATGAGGTGAAACCGTCTCATGGAATTTCCCCGCTGCATCCCCCGATAAACGGAACACACATTACCGTATCCGGGCAAAAGCCTTGGCTGCCGGCACATAAAGTTCTGGTATAATAAGGATTCTGCATACTGAGATTATGAAAATAGCAGACAATCTCATGATTGCGGACAGGCAAGCTGTTCAGCTGAAAGGAAACCGGATATTTTCTATTCACATGCCGATAGTATAACCCATCCTTTGTAAACGGAGGCGGGTAAACTCGAGCTGGTAAAGTAGGGATGATGTCATGAATATTAACTATTCGTATGCTATTCTGTACCGTTTGACTGAAGAAGGAAGCAAAGAGTGGATCACCAGTTCGCGGGCTGCCGTACGTATAGATGATTGGATCTTTAAACCTGGTATTCACTTCGATATCCAGCGCAGCAAGCACCGCCAAACTGCCGCCTAAACTGTGGCCTGCAATCAATACTCTTTTTCCAGTGGAAAGCCTGTTTAATTCCCTGATTAATTCGTTGCGGGTCGAGGAGTAAATACAGGTAAAACCACGGTGTGTGAATCCCGCATCCCTGACATAAGGATAGGGTACTTGATATAAGTCCTGGTCCGACTCATTGTCCTTAAATGTCCGGGTGCCTCGAAAAGTTACCACGATGTCTTCCGCGGATTCTGCGATAAAGCCAAATACTTCTTCTTCCGGCTCTTCAACCCCTGCAAGAGCGCGGATAATATGGCGAAGCCTGAAGCCCCTTGGCAGGGAAAGTGTTCCCGTTTCAAAAAGCTGATATGCCTGATGAATCATGCCCGCAAGCAAAATGGCCTCTTCCGTGCTGAACTTTTCCTTAAAGACTGAGTTATTCATGGATGGACTCCTTTTTCATTTTTACTATTCGATTTTCTATGTTTAACATGTTCTCTGAAAAGGAACACACACTTCTGTATCTGGGCAAAAACCAGGGTTTTCGGAACATAGTATATCTGCAAAGTTGGGATTCAAACTTCTTAATGATTTAAAATAACAGTTAATGCTGTCATTTCGGGGTGTATTGTTTAACTGGAAAGAGAGCCGGTATTCTGTTTTGACATGCTGATAATTTATTCCTTCCTCTGTAAACGGAGGCGGATATCTTACTTCGGGGAATGTTGGGAAAGAGTCATGTATATTAACCACTCGTATGCTGTTTTTTACCTTTTGATCGAATTTCATGACAAATTCGGGATCTCCGATTCGAGGGCTGCCGTACGTATAGACGAATGGCTTTTTAAATTTTGAGTTCACTGCCATATCCAAAGCAGCTAATACAGATAATGCCCCACCGTAGTTATGGCCGGTAACAAACAGCTTTTTAGAGGAGGATAGCTTGTTTAATTGTTCCATTAAATTATTTCTTGCTGATTGATATAAGCATGTAAATCCACGGGAAGTTTTTCCTCCATCTGGAACATAGGGATATGGAATTTGGAAGATGTCATAGGATGCTAATAGATCGGAAGGATAGGCAGCGTATCCTCTGAACGCAATGATAATTTTGTCCTTTGACTCTGCTAAAAATCCATAAATATTTTCGGCCGGATTCTCCACATCAGCAAAGGCACGAATAATATACCGCAGTTCATATCCTTTAGGCAGAGTCAAACTTCCATTTAAATAAAGCGGATAGGTCTGATAGCTAAAAGCTGCAAGCAGGATGGCGGCTTCACTGTTAATAATTTTCTTCATGTGCTTAATTCCTTTCTGAAGAGCTGAAATGCGATGCTCAACGCAAAAAATTACCCTCAGATGAAAAATCATTATATTGTTTTATATTTATGTAGGGGTTTCCTTCCGTATTACCTGCTTACCTGTTCTGCTGGATGACCATCCTAATCAGAATAAAAAGAAATATTCCAGCGGCCTTCTTTTGAGCCACAATATAATTATATAATAGAGTGTTGAATTACTTAGAAAGGTTGAGACATCATGAAAAAGATTTTTGCAAATTACAAATTAACCATCTTCCTGCTCCTCTCCATCCTGATCGGCGGAGTTGCCGGAGTGGTTTTTGGCCCGAAGACTGCGGTTGTGAAGCCGTTTGGGGATTTATTTTTAAATTTATTATTTATGATCATTGTGCCGCTTGTCTTTTTTAGCATAGCGTCGAGCCTTGCGAATATGGGCGGAATGAAAAGGCTTGGGAAGATCATGGCCGGGATTTTCACCGTGTTTTTTATTACGGCTGTCATTTCCGCGATCCTGGGATTCATCGGGATTTCCATTGTGGATCCCTTGAAAAATACAGACGTCTCTGCTATTAAAAGCATCATGACGGAGGCGGCCATAGATCCTGAGGCAGAAGAAGTCACGTTCCTAGGGCAGCTGGTTCAGGCGTTCACGGTTCCTGATTTCCAGATGCTGTTCTCAAAGAACAACATGCTGCAGCTGATTGTGTTCTCGATTTTATTCGGACTGGCAACAGCGATGTCCGGTGAAAAAGGCAAGCCGATTGCCAACCTTCTTTCATCCGGCTCAGCCGTCATGATGAAAATTGTTGGATTTGTGATGTACTATGCACCAATCGGTCTTGGCTGTTACTTCGCGACGATCATTGGGGAGCTTGGCCCGCAGATTCTCGGTGGATATGTACGTGTGTTTGTTCTTTATCTGGTATTAACGCTAATCTACTTCTTTGGTTTCTTTACGCTGTATGCCTTTGCGGCTGGCGGAAAAGATGGCGTCAAGGTGTTCTGGAAAAATGCGATCACTCCTTCTGTCAGTGCGATTGCCACATGCTCGAGTGCAGCATGTATCCCAATTAACCTTGCGGCTGTCAGAAAGATGGGCGTTCCCCAGGACATTGCGGAGACGATGATCCCGCTTGGCGCAAACACGCATAAAGATGGTTCTGTTATTGGCGGAGTATTTAAGATCGTCTTCCTGTTCAGCTTGTTTGGAAAAGACATGTCGAGCATGACAAGCATCCTTACTATCCTTGTTATTTCGTTCCTGGTTGGAGCCGTGATGGGTGCCATTCCTGGCGGCGGGATGATAGGCGAAATGCTGATCCTGAGTGTATTCGGCTTCCCGCCTGAGGTGCTGCCGGTTATCGCTGTTATATCTACGGTCATTGATGCACCGGCTACCCTTCTGAATTCAGCCGGCAACACGGTATCGGCCATGATGGTCAGCCGGATTGTTGAGGGGAAGAATTGGCTGAAGGAATCATTTGCTTTAAAATAAGGTTGTGTGTAAAGAGCTGGAATTGACTTAGTCACTCCAGCTTTTTTCAATTCATACTATTTATTCTTCGATTAGCTTTTCTATTAATTCAATAACCTTTTCATCCTTACCGGGTTTAATGGACACTTGCTTTGTATCTTCAATTATATCACTGTAAAATTTTTCTCCTGCAGGGTATTGGCCGTCCCAGCGCAAAGGAACATTGTAAACATTAATCGTCCCGTCCCCATTTCCACTATAAGTAACGGAACCATCTGCAAGGCGTGAACCTGCTAACTGGATTACATCTTCCGGATAGCCTGCACTTGTCTCATCTTCCGGATTAAGTGGTGTACCGGCAGGAATGTGCCTGACATACAATTCATCGAGATCCTGATTCGGTCCAAGCTGCAGCCAAACTCTTGCGTATTCGATTTGCTGACTGGAATACTGGGATAATGTTTTATTGTCTTCTTTATCCCCTGCACTATTTTCAGAAGCCATACTATCTGGTTCACTATGAGCAGACCCTTCTGTCGAGGTGTCTTTTCCATCCTTAGCCTCTGACTCACCTGCTGTCTCTTCAGCAGCAGATTCTAACGATGAATTGTTTTTCAAATCGTCATCATTGGCCCCATCATTTGTTTTGTCTCCGCATCCCGCGAGCATTCCTGCCATCACCATTGCAATTGCATAAATAGAAAGAATCTTTGTTGGCTTTTTCATTCGTTAATTTATTCCTTTCATAAAATATCTTAAATTAAGTTAACTTCCCGCCTTTAATTTTAACAAAGATAACCAAAAATTTTCATAAAAAATCCCAGATCGACACAGATTTCTAGTATTCCTTCAAAATCAGGCTGCACCACAAAAATAAAGTCCGATTCATAAGGGAACCAGACTTCAACTGTTTCTTATTGTTGGTATTATTCCTGGTTATAACCTTTATGGCCAAATGGCTGCAGCTCCTCCAGCCACTTTTCCTCCAGCTTCCCCAGGGCTTCCTTCTCGTTAAAATACGGATCATCCTTCTTCTTCAGCTTCTCCAGAACACTGATTTCAAAAGCCTCTTTACCAAACTGATTCCATTCCTCCTGCAGCCCCCGATTAGGCATATAGCCGTTTGTTTCGAGTGAAAATCTGACTCCGTTCAGGCTTTTTAAATTATTTGTGCTGCCAATGAAGATTTTATTGTTCACTGTGTTTTTAATTTGATAAACCCCGGCTTCAATGGGCGTTTCTTTAAACTGCTGCTTTAATTCTCTTTTTCGTTCCATGTTAATCCCCCGTTTTTTCTAATTTTTAAGCCAATACTCGCTGCCATCGGGCTTTCTGTCCAGGAATCCATAATCAATCAAATACCTTCTGATCAGCGCATAATCCTCATAAATGGCCTTCAGTGTGTCGTTTAACTCTTTCTCGCCGTATTTGTGTTCGGCCTTAAGCCAGCCGGCAATTTCCCGCAGGACTATCAGCCTTTGCTTCTCTCTAGGCGGAAACTTTGCAAGGGGTTTATCGGCACCCTCGGGAAAGTATTTCTTTAGGATTTTCTCCTGTTCCCCCTCTGTAATGTTGTAGCGGTCATCCACCATTGTGGCGGTTTTATGGACAGGCAGGAACGCTGGTGCGTGCTCATCCTTTTCCTTCAGCAATTCCATAATCGCCAGGAAGGTCTTCGCCTGACGTTCCTTTTCTTTTAAGGCAAAACGGTGATGGCGAATGGTCGAGGTACTCCCCATGTCCAGCTCCTTCTGAATATCCTTATCGCTTTTCCCCTGATAAAAAAGCTGCAAAAGACTTTTCTGATGATCCGTAAGCCCTGTCAGCTTCTTATCCATCGAAAGCAAATAGTCAAAAACCGAGATATGCTCCGTTTCAATATGAATGCGCATATACCGCTCCGCTTCGTAAAATCGATCTTTATATGGGTAGACAATCCCTTTTTCCGTCTTTTCCCCGCATAACAGGCAAGTGTATGTCTCTTTTTCTTCCATGTAACCCTGCTTAAGCTCCTCTAAAGAAGCGTCCCAGAATTGATTTGAATATTCCATCGGTTAAACCCACCCTAATCTTTCTAAACAAAATCAAAATTTGTTTGTTTTATAATAAACATATTAAACCAACGTTTGATATTAGTCAATAATTCTTAAACGAATTTTATCTTTGTTTTCTTATTTCTAAACATAATAGGCAGCTGTTTATCTACTAAAAAAATTAAGACCTTCAATGGAAGAAGGTCTTTTCCCAGATTAGTATTCCGGCTGTCCAAGAGAATTTTATTTATTTTCAAAACCCCTAAAGTGAATGATCTCAGATAGAATTTTGCATCCTTTTGCTTTCTTTAGCTCAATTCTTGCTTCTTCCCTGTTCTCATACTCAAACCTTTGAATCCTGTCCTGTAAAAATAGTGTTAAAATCCACATATCTAATTCCTCCCTGGATATAAGATTCCTTAAAGATGAGCACGAGCCGCAGCGTCCTGAGTGCATGCAGAGGAAAAGGACTTTAATAGCTTTTTTACAAAGGTTTTCATTTTAAAAATAGATTAAAAGCGACCGTAATCAGCCAGCCAAGAGCAAAAGTAAGGGAAATATATGTACCGACATAAAGCAAAACCTCCGTCATGATTCCTCCCCCAATGATTTTGTTATATTTTTTAGATAGGTTTATACTCGCTGCTAAGGTCTGACCTGTATTCATCTCCCTTCCTTTTAAAATAATGTCATTATATCAAGTGATTATTAAAAAAATGTCGAACAATTGGAGCTTTACCGATTTGTAAATAGAGTGTTAACTTTCTTTAATAAAGGACATCTTTGTTTTATAAATGCAAAATAGGAAATGAATTTTCCAACAGCGAAAAGGCCATTTAAAATTAATAAGTACCTTCCTCTTCTATGTACATAAGATAATTTATTGATAATAGCTAATATGAAGGGATTGAGGAAAATGTATTATACGCCCTATACGCATCAAAATCCTTATTATGCAAATGTACCAGCGCATACTTACGGAAGTGCTGCTGGTTATTGGGCTTATCCTAATGATTTGGCATTCAATTCTTCATTTTATGGTAATAGCAGAGAAATCTTAAAAGATTATGGTTCTAACCCATTTGTTATAAATATCAATGAGGCCGCCAAACAAAACAGCACGTATCGTACTGCACTATGGACAGGAAATCATTTGCAGGTTACTTTAATGAGTCTTAATGCTGGTGAAGATATCGGATTGGAAATTCACCCTGATGTGGATCAATTCTTACGTATTGAACAAGGCCAGGGGATTGTTCAAATGGGCAAAAGTAAAGATAATTTAAGTTTTCAATGGAGAATCTTCGATGACTCTGCTATTATGATCCCGGCTGGAATGTGGCACAATGTCACAAATACAGGAAATGGGCCGTTGAAATTATACTCCATATATGCCCCGCCAAACCATCCATTTGGTACCGTTCATAAAACGAAGGCAGATGCAATGGCAATGGAAGAAGGTTTGGCTAATGGAAATGGGAAAACAGCAACTTTCGGAAAGACTCCAGATGAATGGGTAAGACATACGGAGTTTTTGGTAAAAGAAGGCTTGGAGGACGTTAAAAGAGGAATTAATATGACACACATTCTTCAAGAGTTTATTCTAATGGGAGTTCTTGTAGGGAAGGGATATTCCCCTGAAAAAGCATATGAAACAGTAGAAGAATGGGAACGCACAGGAAAATCAAAACTTCTTCAGGAAAGCAAAAATATGTAGGGCATGCGTAATTCAACATCAGATCCTTTTTTGAATATCCTGCTTGCATTTAAAACTCGCCGGTCATGACGTGACGAGTTTCTTTGTTTTTTAAGGAAAATGACGTGTGCCAATCACACGTCATTCTTAATGCCAGTTTTCAATAAAGCAAACGGAGCCCTTTACTCCATTGAAATAGGCTTTTTAGCGATTTCCATTCATCCATCCATGAAATGCAGCGATCAATCCAATAAATAAGAAGTAGCCTATGAAGGTATAAAGATGATGCCAGTTTTCGGCATGAACAAACATTCCGAAACTCTCTGCCATTTTTTCTGCAGCTGCCATCGCTATACTGATGGCCAATACAAACATCCCCCGGAACCAGCCCGTTAAGTTTTCCATTATTTTTAATAAAGAAATCATGAAGACAGGAAGGACTGCCAGGGTGAATAAGATATTGATCGTAAAGATGTCTGAGAAAGGACGCAATGGGAAAGCGTACATCCCCTTCCCGGTAAAATACAAATCTAAATAGGTGCCTAACAGCGATGCCAGCAGCATAGCAGGCATATAGCTTTTAATTCCAGACGGCCTTTTTAGCAAGGGCTGCGAGCTCGAGTCTTTCAAGTGTTTGACAGTATGCATGCCGGATCTCCCCATTAATCATATCGTCTGACTCCAAAAAATACTCCAATACGTGATCACTTTTATACCAATCTCCTAATTCTGCTTCAGGCTGGCTTATATTTTTCCAGGCGATTTCAAGACTTGGGCTATAAATCCTTCTTCCCCCCGGCCGGAGCTGGCATGACTTTAGCTGAAATTGATATTGCTCACCCGGCACCCCTTCATGGACATCATTGAAAATATGCGGCCAATAATCCTTCCTTGAGCCGGTATGTGGGTGTGCATTCGCCCACTGTTCCGTGAGTGCAAGCACCTCTTTGTCCTTAAACAGAACATTGTACAGCCTTTTCCCTAATGTGATACGCTCGTGCAGCGATTCAAAATGATTCAGTGTCTGGCCTTTCAGATTGAGAACACCCTTCTTCTCATAAGGAAAAAGGATATGATTCAAGGACAGCAGCTCCTGCAGCTTAAATTCGAGCTTTTGAAAAACCTCGAGCTTATATTGCGGATTTTGTATCACCCTTTTTTCTAAATAGCTTTGTTCATTGATGATAAGGGCAATGGTGAGCATATAGGGATCAGGCTTCCTCCAAAAACAGCTCCACACTGTTTCCATAAAAACGGAAATATTAAGGAATGGGAATAGAAAAAATAAGGGCTTGTTTCGCTTCAGGCTTTCGCTGTAAATCAAAAATTGAGGATACGCATCCTGAAAAATGAGCCAGTTCCCTCTTTCCAAAAAAGAAAAGAAGGATTGTTTTTCGCGATGTGATAATAACCGGGACAGGAGCTCTCCTTTTAAATCGGTCATATTCCAGCCTCCATTGCGGGAAACCATATGCCCCAAAAAGGCCCAATGGATTTCAGGGTGCTGCCGGTAGAAATCAAGATACGCTTTTGTCCGGGTGACATTATTTAGATTCCATTTTGTTGTCTCCCTTTTAACCTCGCTCAGAATCCTCTTTTCTTCATCTGAAAGGTTTATCTGCTTTTGAACTCTTTTCTTTAATTCTTCTTTTAACCAGTTCATTGGGTGTTTCTTTTGAAAAAAGATAAGCAGACCTCCTCCATGAATTCTCTCTCTGTGATATGAATATGTATTTATAGGAGCAATTTAACCGGAGAGGAATGTGCATGACATGACCAAAACCGCTGCTGGCATGAAACGTCTCATTGCCGTATTAAGAAAAGACCAATCCCCTGATGGTTCATGGAATTATCCTTTTGAAACCGGCATTTCAACAGACGCTTATATGATCATTTTATTAAGGACACTGGAGATACATGATGAAAAATTAATTAAGGGACTGGCCGCAAGAATCCTAAGCAAGCAGGAAGAAAATGGAGCCTGGAAGCTTTTCCCGGATGAACCGGATGGAAATGCAAATGCCACACTGGAGGCCTATTATGGACTTCTTTATTCGGGCTATATTGAGAAGGAAGACGCCAGGATGAAAGCTGCGAGAAAATTTATACTGGAGCATGGCGGAATGGAGAACGCAAATGTTTTCACCAAAATTATGTTAGCTTCTACAGGACAATATCCATGGCCGGAATCCTTTCCGATTCCCGTTGAGATTATGCTTCTGCCCCTGTCCTTCCCTTTCAACTTTTATCAGTTTTCGGTGTATGGGCGTGTGAATCTGTCTCCGATTCTAATTCTTTCAGAAAAAAAGTTCAGCATCAAAACAAAAAACAGCCCTGACCTTTCTGACTTGCTAACTACAAGAACTCGGTGGGAAATACAGCCTGAATACCGATCATTATTGTCATCCCTCAAAGAAGGTGTTGAAGAGCTTTTGGGTCTGCCAGAACAGCTTCACTCAACGGCAATGGACCGGGCGAAGGATTATATGCTGGAACGGATTGAGCCGGATGGGACCTTCTATAGTTATTTCAGCTCAACCTTTTTAATGATTTTTGCGCTCCTGTCTCTTGGCTATTCCAAGGATGAGCCCGTTATAAAGAATGCGGTTGAGGGGCTTAAATCGCTCCGGACAGATATAGACGGCCTCCCTCATATACAATACGCAAACGCCAGTATATGGAATACTTCTCTCATAAACACAGCCCTCCAATTAGCGGGTGTTTCTTCGAATGACCCTGCAGTAAAGAAAGCAAACACCTATTTGCTGAAGCGCCAGCATGATCAGCTGGGGGACTGGGCAATCCATAACCCCCATGCAAAGCCGGGAGGATGGGGATTCTCTGATATCAACACCCTCAACCCGGATGTCGATGATACCACTGCTTCATTACGGGCGATCGCCAGAAGTGTCGAGGGCAGTTCAGAATATCAGGATGCCTGGGATCGCGGCATTCAGTGGCTGGTATCCATGCAGAATGATGATGGCGGATGGCCTTCCTTTGAAAGAAATACCGAAAATCCATGGCTCACCTTTTTTCCTATTGAAAAGGGTGAATATATGTTTGGAGACCCAGCTTCAGCCGACCTGACCGGGAGAACGCTGGAGTTTTTGGGGAACTATACGAATCTGCCAGTTGCTGAATCTTTGATAAAAAACGCGGTAAACTGGCTGGTAGAAAACCAGGAGCAGGATGGCTCCTGGTATGGCAGATGGGGCATTTGCTATATTTACGGCACATGGGCAGCAGTCACAGGACTTGCTGCGGCGGGCCATTCCAACCATCCTTCTGTCAGGAAGGCTTGTGACTGGCTGAAGAAAATCCAAAACGAGGATGGCGGCTGGGGAGAATCCTGCCTGAGCGACAGTCAAAAATCTTATGTTCCCTTGAACGCAAGTACCCTTACAGACACAGCGTGGGCGGTTGATGCTCTAATTGCAGCGGAAGACCAGCCAACTGAACAGATCCAAAAAGGAATTCAGTACCTGCTGAACTCAATTGATAAAGAGGATTGGACGACTGTCTATCCAAAAGGGCAGGCCCTGGCCGGAAGCTTTTATATTCATTATCATAGCTACCGTTATATCTTCCCTCTTATGGCTTTGGCTCATTATCGCGGGAAGTTTGGGGAATGAATAAAAGGCAAAAAAGGCGCCGGCTTAATAACAGTAAGCCGTTCTCTTTTGGAGTACCCGCATAGGAAAAAGCAAATATAAAAGCAAGTATAAAAGCAGTGTATTTCACAACGGAAATCGCACTGCTTTTTAGCGTTTTTTCTTAGAAAAATATAGTAAAATCAGTAAGAGTCTTACACATCTAACGGTGGGTATAGTTCATAAAGTACTATTAATTAATAATTATTAAGGTAGTTTATATTCCAGGAGGAGTCAAAGTGGCTAAAGGAAAATTTAAAAAAACAGTATCAATAGGAGATGTTTTTGCGGTAAGTTTACCAGATGGCCGATACGGGGCAATAAGAGTTGCTGACCAAATAGATAAATCCTATCTTATTATCACAACACCATATATAGGTACAGAAATCCCAGCTATTGAAAACGAGGTTTTAGGTGATATTCTTATTCAAAATCGATTTTTTTCGATAATAGCCGTGCTTTGCTTTGGGTTGAAGGGAAGGTACCTAAAGAGGTTATTTACATCGGGAATATTCCATTTTCCGATAATAAAAGAAAAATATTTTGTAGCTCATTCGGCGGGAAATGGGACGATTCTGTTGGAATGGAAGTTTTTTTAGAGTGGAGATGGGAACATGATAGAGAAAACTTTGAGAAGGAAATCCGGGAAGAAGAAAAAAGAATACAAGAAGAATATCATAATAAACCACAAAAACATAAAAAAATGATGAAGGATGAAACCTTCTGGTCAATTATTTTTTTACTTGATTTTTATGAAAATGATGAAGAAAAAATAATAGAACCTGCTGTTAATGCACTAGCAAAAATGAGAGTAAAGGACATTAAAGAGTTTGAAGAAGCATTGTCTTATAAACTATATTTATTAGACACTAAAGAACACGCCAAAAACATAGGAGAATATTCATATAATGAAATAACACAAGAGCATTTCTCTGCAGATTTATTCTTATATATTAGGTGTTCCGTGATTGCTGAGGGAAAAGAATATTTTGATGATTGTCTCAATAATCCTCAAAATATGCCAAAGGACAACTCTTTTGAACCGTTACTGTCTATAGCATCCGAAGCATATACAAGGAGAACTGGAAAAGAGTTTGAATACATCCCAGGTTGTGATTATGAAACATTCTCAAATGCTGCGGGATGGAACTCATAAAGGCTTGAATCAATAAAAAAGCGGTAAATCATCAATTTACCGCTCTTTTATTGCATATAGAAAACTTTTTCAGTTCAAGTATTTATCGGTTATGCCCAGTCTTTGTACCAGTGTTAGATTTTCACCACTTTTGTTTTTAGTTTATCGCTTTTTTTAACTCTGCGTCCTGATTTTTGGGAGCTAATCAACTCTATTAACGAAGTTATTACTTCTCCTCTCCTCATTCTCGTCACTAATCGCCCAGCCATTCCTTAACTTCAAACATTTGCATATCTAATCTAGCTAATTAAATTCCCCCGCAGCCATGGACGTGCCCGGTAGAAGCCAATGGGGATTTGGATGAGGCTGGTTTTTCCCTGTGCTTCGATGCGGTAGATTTCATCACTCATCTTCGCATCAAATCCGAGAAGCGGATGTCCGCCCATTCCAAGCGCTGTCGCTGCTATTAGTATTCGCTGCATAAGCATTCCTGCTTCCATTTGCTGAATGCGATAGCCTCTGCAGCCCACTTCCGTTTTGTGGTAATCTTTATCCCCTGCTATATGAAAGCAGAGCGGGACTTGAAACAGATTCACATTGCCTGCAGGCATTCCGGATTGAAGCGCAACCCGATGGTCTCCTGGATTAATCTCCCGTAGTGAATGAGCATCGCTGTCGTAATAATAGGCTCCATCCGGAATCCCTACGACATTATTCAAACACACATATAAAGTTACACGTGACGCGCGCTTATCAAGTGCCAAATCTAAATCGCTGCGATACAGGCAGGATTCGGTTGCCTCCTGAAGCAGGGCAGCAAGCTTCTCTTGGCTGACTTTTCCTGAAGTGAAATCCATGTCCGGTGAAAAACGCTCCCGGCAGACTGCCGCCAAATCATACGATATCCTGTTTACACGAGGAAGAGTTACAGGCCGGCCCTCACAGTGGGTCTCTTGAGGAATGATTTGGCGAAACGAATTAGTGGATTCCTGCATGGACGCTTTATTGATTCTGGTTAACATCGGAAATTCTTTTATTTTGTTGGATCTGACCCAGTTATTAGTCTGAATCGGGATTATTTCTTCGCACAATTCGGAGGCAGAGGCTACTCCGTTCCTGCTGGTTCTGTTTGCAGCCCAGCTTGTCGTTTCAACTGACAGCGGGATCACAGCATATACGCTCTCCTCCTCTTCAGACAGTACAAGTAGATGGTTGAGGCCACGATCAAGAAATTGGAAGTAAACTCCAGCTGCAAAACCAAATCTCTTTGTAACCTCCAATAACTGACCAATCACTCCCCCTGCATCCAAGCCCTGCAGACGATATGCAAAGTTATTGTATTTATAGTAATTTTTCCAGAACATGGTCGTCACGAACACAGTCCCAAAACAAGTTGACACATCACAGCGGCTGCCAAGAGCACGGGCTATATAGGAATCGAAATTACCCTTGCGCAGCAGCACTAAGCGGTGGTGCAGCACATCATAGTGGTAGATCCCCTCCGGCAAATCTTCCAATTTCAGAAACATGTATAGTTCGTTAGGATACAGCGCTCCGCCAGAAGGCACAGAGCGGCGGAACGACTGCATAAAATCCCCTTGCTCATCCGAACCCATTGGAGAGACAGACTCGGAAAATTGATTCAGGCCGAATGTGCACCAGAGAAAATCCCCGATTCTCCTAAGATCAGGCTTTGCCGGTGCCTCCCATTCTTCAAGAGAAAGGGGAACCTCCAGTGACAGAGGGAAAACTGGCAAGCCCCGATAAAGCTTATAGGCAAGCGGTGCATCTTCCCAATCCACTTCCCAATCCGGCGGGGTAATTTTATCAATATCAAAATGCAAATTGTGCAGAAATGTATCTGGATTCATCTTTTTCACCTCCCAGCAAGGGCTTATGGAAATGGATGGGGATGTGGATTCAGCTGTTCAACTGTAAGCGGCTCCTTGACATATCCGAGTTTCATTGGAACCTCCAGCACTCTTTCCAGTCCTGTTACACGTGTCAGGTGGTGACCAAATGTCATGGGCAGCATCCCCGGGATCAGCACTTTGACACAATGCAATCCGCTCCTCTTTATTTCTGGTGTTGTCTGATCTATCACTATGACATCAAGATTTTGCCTGTGTAAGGCCTGAAGAAGGTCTTGCAGATCATCTGTCAGGTCTGCATGTCTCCTTCCCCCCCGCTTGAACTCCTTGGAAAACGTTCGGAGCGGACGGTTTTCATCCAGCAAAAACGCAAGCCTCTCCTCCGCTTCCGGCAAACCGTAAAGCATCCCATGGTCATCCATTTTGCCGACGAGGGAGGAATCCTGCAGCATGTGCCGTAATTTCGTCTTGTTCGCTTCAAAATCATCGTCCATTGTCCCCATCATTCCAGCTAACTCATGAACTGCGCTTTTTACCGCACGGATCGGATCAGGATGGGCTCCAGCCGCACAAATGATATTCAGCCCTTTATTCTTCCTGTTTTTCGCCATCGCCCAAACACTTGGTATTCCGTGCTCCATTGTCGCGTTATACAGCAGAAGATCATATCCCGCCACCGTCCTCACCCGGTCAATCATCAGCTGCAATTCCCGGTCATTGGAGGAAGAGGGATCAAGACGCGGAAGGGCCAGCTGTCCGTACCAGGCCATCAGGAATGAATCACGCTCTACCACCTCTAAAATACCGTAAAAAATTGCTTCTTCCAGGCTGCCGCCCAGTGCGCATCCGTTGGACGTTTCATAGACAAATCCATTCCCGCAGCCCAGGCTGTAATAAGCAAGCAGCTCAGGAACCAAAATCGGGCGCTCCTGCAAAAACGAATAACCCCATACCCAATTCATTGGGATATCAGGATTAAATTTATTAAAAGGAAAGTTCGGCCGTGTATACTGTTCATCTGCATGCAAACCTGCTTTTAGAGGATTAAAAGCCCGGTCTTCCAGGTTGCGGTAATTGTCATAGACTGCTGTCCTCTTTCCACGGGGCGATATGCCGCAGGAACGCTCAAGCCCCTCCAGAATGGCTGTCAGCTCGCTCACCTGATAAGAATGAGTGCGGCCTGCCACGCCTTCGTCCCCTCCAAACAACGGAAGGTTTACGACTACATCCGCAAAAGGCGGTGTGAAATCATACATTTTCCCATTTAATAAACCAGTCCGCTGATCCAGATAATTTCTGACGAGCGTTTGATCTAAATCCTCCAATGATCGGCAGCGGTAACTATCTGCACTAACTTTCAAGCTTGGGTTAAGGTTTATTCTTGCAGCTTCCTGTGAATCTTCAGGGAGGGAGCTGCACACGGGGCACAATGAATCCGGCAAAATGAGGTGGCGAGAGGTTTTCAATGTTTTCAGACTGACGAGATACATTCGTCCTTCCAGGTCCGCCAGGCTGCACTCCAGGACCTTTCGCACCTCTGATGCAAGCAGGTGTGACATCTGTAAAAGCCCTGTGCGTGATGCCCAGGCGTCACTATCTAATCCGCTGTTCCCTTCGAATTGCTGCTGCAGTTTCCACATCTCTTCCCGGTCACGCCCTGCTAGGAGTTTCCGCGTTTCCGCACATTGTGAGCATCCCGGTGCAGACGGGTGGACGATTGGTCCGATCACACCTTCTCCAAATGATACAAACCCCCGCAGCCAGGGAATACCTGATGATCGGGATACCTCTTCCGCCTTTTTATGGACTGAAGGCATCCAGGTATCGTGCAGCACCAGAATCAAATTTGTCCCCTCCGGCAGTTCAGGCTCGAAATTCATTTGACGGACTACCTTATATTCGGCAGGCAGTTCTTTGCATACGCTGTCCGCCAGCAGTCCCTCTCCGACAACTACCACGACAGCACTCACTCAGATCCCTCCTCTCGTATGAACACCCCATACACCCCTGCCAGACTCTCTTTCAAAAATGGCTCGAATGAAAATTCACACACTAAGAGCTGCTTGTTGTTCTCTTCCAGAACCTTTATAGCAGACTGCAATAGCTGGGATTGTTCCTTCTCATTACAAGGAGGAATGACCAGAGACTGCGGATCCCTTTCCTCCATAAACACAGATGATGCCACCACTGCAGTTGCTTTATGTCTCCCCCTTTGGTTTTGCGCCTGTGCAATCGCATGCTGCAGCGCTTTCCTCAGAGCTAATGTCATATTAATGCCAACACTGCCAAACCAGCGATTGTCCGTGCCGACCCAGACCACAGGGAAGCCGGAAACTCTTTCACTCTCACAGATTTTTGGTGCTCCCTTCATGGTTATCAACGCGTCTAAATAAAACCTGCATCGTTCGTCTTCTACTGCATTCAAATACAAAGGTGTAACTGTTCTCTGGACTGCTTGACTTTTAGCCAACTTCTCTTCCAAACACCTATCCAGACCGCGTTGTACGCCCTCTGCGAAAGTTTCCCCTGCTCCAATTCCATATAAATCTAAATTCGGTTCAAGCCGCCCAGCCATCCTTGACACATATACTTCTATCCCGGTCAATCCCGCTTCCCGGCGTGCCTCCGTATGGCTCAAATCGGTGCAGACTATGTTTGGCAGCAGCTCTGCCGGGCCCTTGGACAACGGATCGACTGCCTGAACCTCGCATTGCGCTAACGGAAGCTGCTTTAAATCTCCCTCCTCCCATTTATGAAAAATCCCTGACTCTTTGGAAGTCAATTGGCTGAAAAAGAGAAACAAACTGTCCGGTTTAGTTCTTTCGGAACCCTGCCCGATCCTATGTTCAACATCTTGAACCCATTCCACTGCTGGATTTCCGGCCAAAAGCGGATGAGGCAGGTAGGAATGCCAATTACTTTCAAGCGTCTCCAGATTAAGGAGGAAAAACTGATTTCTCTGTTCAGCACTGGTCAATCCAGTAACCTCTTTAAACAATTCAAACACAATCAAATTAGCGAGCATGGCTCCTGCCGTGGAAGAGGCGGCATGCAATTGCTTGTCTTTGCAAAAAACGGATTGATGTACGCGGTGCCAGGCAGTCTCCCAGCATCCTTCTGATTCCGGATGCACGAGAGGACCTGCCATACCAGCCTGTTTATAGATAATGGCAGGAAGAAATATCTTCTTCTCCTTTCGGCAAGCGGCGTGTATAACTTGCAGTTCCTCCACATTCCCCGCTTCCGAGATATATAAAATTGAATCATATGGCTGGATCAATTCCTCCCAGGAATAACCTTCATCACTCGGTCGTGATACCTCCTCTGCAGAAACTTCAGGGTCTGTTTGCCGGGCATGTGCGACAATCTCCTTCAGCCTCTTTGTGTTAGTCGATTCAGGGTCCGTAATGACCATATGAACCTTAGGCAATCCGGACTCAATCAGCGCAGAAACCAGCGAAACAAAAAATGGGCCTGAACCTGCTGCCAGCACTTTTGCCTGTCGGTATGCCTGGAAATGATATGCACCCGAATCACCGAAGCTTTCCAAAAATTCGATCTGGGATGAATACTTTTTAAGAACATGCTCTTCCAATTGATGTGGATGATCCCCGCTAACATCCCGCACAAAGCCGTTACGGTACAGCACTTCCGCAATCTCAAACACCCGGTCCCTATGCGGGCCCGGCAAGCCGGACGTCAATTCCCCCAGCGAATATTCACCATTAAACATCGGCATCAGCTTTTGAACCCACTGATCAATCATACTGCCTTCCATGCGGAAGGAGCTTACATTATTCCGAAAATACACACCTTTGGCTGGATCAGGGATAAAAAACGTATCCCTTTTCACCTTCAGACGCACAGAAGGGGTCAAATTTTTCATATCGCTCCTCCTTACCCGTAAACTATGCCTATTTATGAAACATACTTCCTCTCTCATTCTATGTATTGGGATTTGTCTCATATGTCTGACCCTCAAATGAAAAGCCCCTGCATACTGAGGGGCTTCCCTTTTCTCATATTGATAAGCCTAGCGTCCGCCGCAACGGCCTCCACAACGGCCTCCGCAGCGTCCGCCACAGCGGCCTCCGCATCTAAAACAGTTAGAGCAGCGGAAACAATTAAAACAGCTAAAGCAATTAAAACAATTGAAGCAATTAAAGAAAAAGCAGCTAAAGCCAAAGCCAATACCAAAACCAGCGCATAACCGTGACTGATCACTATAGACCTGATTTTGATCCCATGGAACCGCCTCGTTCGCATGGAAATCACCAACATTCAGCATTTGCAGTTCGTTTTGGAAATCATTCATGTTCATACCTCCATATTTATTTATAAGATGTGCAAGCAGCATCAATGGTCATAATGAAGAACATCCAAAATCAATTATGAAATTGTCAGTTCTTCGGATACTCTCTTCACAAAATATGTGTCCCGTTGGGGGATTGTTACTGAATCATACACCCATATTCAATGTGTCTATGTATTAAAGCAAAAAAGGTTGTACCACTAATAGCTTTCAGTACCCTTCACCATAAGAGTGGACGTGCCATTGTTTGCGGTCAATTTTCAGGATTTTACCTCTCCTGCCTGGTAATACTACATTAGTAACTGCATTTTATTGGAGGGCACAAACTTGAATAACACCTGGCTTTCCCTAATACCTTTCCTAATCGTGATAGGCATGTCCATCTGGCTGAAGAACATTCTGCCGGGTTTGGTGGCAGGCATCCTTGTTGGCTCCATTATCGTTTCAGCAGACCTGCTTTCTGGCACGGAACAGTCGGTCGCATATATTGTTACCACGCTTTCCGATGAAACGAATATCAAGATAGTTGGATTTTTATATCTGTTCGGCGGGCTTGTCGGAATGATGAATATTGCGGGCGGCATTAAGGGCTTTTCGGAATGGGCGGGAAGACGGATCCGGTCAGAACGAGGTCTTCTTGTGTTTATCTGGATCACCCTCCCCTTCACTTTCATGATGCCAATGTTCAGGATTATGATGATCGGGCCCATTATCAAATCTTTGATTAAAAAAATGAATCTCTCCAAACAGAAAGTCGGCATGACTCTCGATATTTCAACCGAATCAGTAATTGTGCTGCTTCCGGTTGCAACAGCTTTTGTGGGCTTCATGGTATCCCTTGTTGAAGGCGGCATCAGCGGGCTGGATCTGGACATGTCCGCATATGAGATTTTTTTATTAAGTATTCTGTTTAATTTTTACGCGATCATTATGCTGCTGATCGGTATTGTGCAGACATTTTGGCGGCGAAAAAAGACGGGAGAGCAGAACGGGGAACACCACACCGATTTAGAAGAAAAAGAGCATGAATTCCACCGGATGGGAATTAAAAAGGAATTATCGCTTGTAAAAGCCCAGCCATGGCATTTGATATTCCCGGTGGTATTATTGCTTGCCTTTTCTCTGTTCTTGTTGTGGCAGGATGGAATGTCACAGGGTGCAAAAACACTATTTGAGGCCTTTTCCATGGCCGATGCAACATTTGTGATGCTGCTGGCTGTATTTATCACCCTCGTCTTAACCTTTATTTTTTACATACTCAGACGGGAGAAAATGAACGAAATTCTTTATCATTTTTACGATGGAGGCAATCAGATGATGGAGGCGATCAGCCTGCTCATCCTGATTTGGGCGCTCACCCTGGCAGCGGAGGATCTTGGTTTTTCCGACTTTATCGGGAGCTCACTCGGAAGCTTTCTGCCAGCCTTTTTGACACCGGCGGCCATCTTTGTGCTAGGATCAGTGGTCGGCTACTTTATTGGGAGCTCATGGGGAACATGGGGTCTGTTCATGCCGCTCGGAATTACCCTCGCGGTTTCAACCGGCGCCTCCATTCCGCTTACCGTTGGAGCCGTGTTTGCAAGCGGGGCATTCGGAGCGCTGACCTCACCGCTTGGAGATACCACCATTACCACTGCTTCGATCCTGGATATGGACCTTGTGGATTATGCACGGTATAAATTGAAGGTTTCAGCCATTGGGGCTGTGCTTGCAGCCGCACTATTTATTGCGGCAGGGTTGTTGATTTCATAGACAGTCTGTTCTTTTTGCTTAAAACTTAGGTAATAAAATGTTGCGCTCAATTAGGAGCGTTAGAATAGGGAGCAACTTTAGACACAATAAGGGGAAATCCAGGTGACAGAGTCGAACCCGGGGCTACTTCTGACTCGGAAAGCAGGAAAACCGGGTTTTGTGTCGGAACCCGAGGCTACTTCGGACTCAGAAAGCAGAAAACCGCGGTTCTGTGCCTGAACCCAAATCAACTTCGGACTCAGAAAGCAGAAAACCGCGGTTCTGTGTCCGAACCCGAGCCAACTTCGGACTCAGAAAGCAGAAAACCGCGGTTCTGTGTCCGAACCCGAGCCAACTTCTGACTCAGAATACTGGAAACCGCGGTTCTGTGTCCGAACCCGAGCCAACTTCGGACTCTGAATGCCGGAAACCGCGGTTCTGTGTCCGAACCCGAGCCAACTTCGGACTCAGAAAGCAGAAAACCGCGGTTCTATGTCGGAACCCGAGCCAACTTCGGACTCAGAATACCGGAAACCGCTGATGAGTCTGAACCCGAGCCAACTTCGGACTCAGAATGCCGGAAACCGCGGTTCTGTGTCCGAACCCGAGCCAACTTCTGACTCAGAAAGCAGAAAACCGCGGTTCTGTGTCCGAACCCGAGCCAACTTCGGACTCAGAATGCAAAAAACCGCTGATCTGAGTCCGAACCCGAGCAGCTTCAGACAAAAATACACAGTTAAAAGGCGATCCTCCACGCGGAGAATCGCCTCATTCTATTCCTCCTTCCTATTCCTAATCTCCTTTTCAACCTTTCGCAGCGCCTTTTTCGACCCTCTCTCCATGTCATGCTGCAGTTTCCGTTCATGGTAACTGGTAAATAAGGTATTCCTGTCATACCCTTCCGGATATAGCTCGCTTGCTTTAATGTTCAATTCAATCCGCTTGCTATTCACTTCCACTATTTCATTTTTATAGAACAGCTTAATGTTATTAAATTTATCTAATGGCTCATAAACAATAGCGTAGTCATCCTGGCTGATCCATTTTACCCTGTCACCGATTTCATAAGGATGTTCGTCTATGTTCTGCTTCACTTCAATCACTGGCTTCCTTATTTTGTTCTCTCTTACTGCTTCCAGATTATAATCCTTGTTTTCAATATACTTTTGCGCGCGCTTCAGGACATGTTCGCGGATATTCATCTTTCTGGAAATCCAAAGGGCATTGCTCTCTCCTGATTCACCTATTAACAGCTTATACATCGGCTTCAATTCCGCGCTATCGAATAACATTGCTGCATTCATAAAATCATCATGCATTTCAGAATAACGTTTAATCTCACCATAGTGAGTAGTGGCAATCGTGATGCATCCCATATGATAAAACTCTTCCAGAATGGCAATGGCCAATGCAGCCCCTTCATTCGGCTCTGTTCCGCTGCCAATCTCATCGAATAAAAGCAGCGTATTATTAGTGGAAGCACTAAGGATTTCGGAAATATTTTTCATATGGGAAGAAAACGTGCTTAGCGCGTTCTCTATGCTCTGATTATCGCCAATATCAACAAAGACATGGTCAAAGATGGCTATTTCACTCCCCGGCTTCGCCTTAATATGAAATCCGGACATGACAGCCAGAGTTAGAATTCCGATTGTCTTTAGGACGACGGTTTTCCCGCCTGCATTTGGGCCTGTTATGACTAAGCTTCTATAGTCCTTCCCGATTTCAAAATCCAGCGGGACAACGTTTCCTTCTAATAAAGGATGTTTACTGTTTACTAATTTGATATACCCATGATTATTAATCGCCGGTTCAATGCCGTCAGTACTTTTGCTGTACTTCGCTTTTGCGAAAATCATATCATACTGACTGATGCACTCAATATTGATGCGGATCTCATGAATGGCTTCGAGAATCGCGCCTGAAAGTGTGGCCAGTATTTGATATTCCTCTACTGACTCCTCCGATTTCAGCATGGCCAATTCCACATTGAGCTTTGAAACGGCATCAGGCTCCATAAAAACAGTCGACCCTTTTGAAGATGTTTCAACTACTGTTCCTGCTACCTGATTTTTAAAGGATGCTTTAATCGGAATCGTAAAAAGGTCATCCTTCTTACTTATATAAAATTCTTGAATGTATTCCTTATTAGCACTGCTCCGCAAGAACTTATTCAATCGTTCTTCAATTTTCTCTTCGGTTTTGGCAACATGGTTTCTAATCCGTCTCAGCTCTTTGCTGGCACCTGAGTCAACCATGTTTCCTTTGATTGCATATAAGATCTCTTCTTCGATCTGTCTGAATTCCGTCATAGATAATGCATACGTGTAGAGAACTGGCGCAAAAAATTCTTTATCTGCCATAAACTTTTTGATTTTTCGGCAGCCTCTTAGAAAATCGGATACAGCGTTTAACTCTGATGGAGTTAATATGATTCCTTTTTCCACCTTTTCAATAATACTGGTGATATTGGAAATGCCGGTTAATGGCAGGTGCTTTTCGGCATCCAGTAGCCTTCTGGCCTCGCTTGTTTCGTTTAAGCGATTGCGGACGGCTTTTATATTTGAGCTCGGCTCGAGCTTATCGATCAGCACTTTCCCTAAACTGCTGACGCAATGCTGTTTCACTTTATTTTTTAATTCTTGGTATTGTAATTTTTCAAATGTCATTTCATTCATTCTCTTTGCCTCATTCCAAATAAAATAGCCCGCGAAAGCCTTCCCCGCTCCAATGTGAATTGGGCAGAAGCTTCCGCGGGCGTTCTACTTTTCGAACAGGCATAAACAAACTAAACCCTAAAACAGGCATAGTGTCTAAAGCTACACGAATATATAGAAATGGAAGCAGTCTGATAGCAGGCATTCAAACATGTATTGTTTGAAAAAAAGGCATTCTTAATAAACTGGCAAAAACCAGAAAATTAGCACCTTATTCAACTAAATAATTAGTTGACACCTGCAATCGACATACTTCACCACACCTTTTTATAATATAAAATTAATGTAGCACGGAACTGCAAGTCCAGTCAATCCGCATTTGAAAATATGAATTTATGACAAAAGAAAAGCACACCTAACTGCAGCAGGTGCACTTTCTTTTGATATAGTGTTTACTCAGTTTCTTCTTCAGTTCCATCTTCGCTGTCTTCTTCAGTGCCTTCTTCTGTTCCCGTATCTTCAGTTTCTTCTGTGTTCGTCTCGTCGGTGTCTTCCTCATTGCTGCAGCCTGTCGCCACACCTGTAATCATTAAAGCTGCCATCAAAGCTAAAACCCATTTTTTCATTTTCATTTCCTCCTTGGCTGCTATATTTGTTACAGTAGTAATCATAGAAGAATCCGAACGGAAATAGAAGGTCATAATCCATTATTTTACATACCTTAACCTTCTTTTAAGAAAGTTTATGAAAATAAAACATAGCTTTTTCGTACACCGGGACTAAAAGCCCTTCACAAATTAATAGATTCGAATTCATGATCTAAGTTATCCTTAGTAATCTGCAGAAGCTCTTCTAGTTCAAAAAAAATCACGTAATCTATACACTGAGTTTACCTGACCTTAATATTCAGAGGATATGATTGGTTTATCAACGAATGAGGAGGCAAAATAAATGAATATGCGTGCAGTATTTATTGATATGGATGGTACACTCCTGAAGGCCTCAAATAACATTTCCCGCCGAAACATGGAAGCCATTTATCGGCTCATAGATCAGGGAGTCATGGTGTTTCTAGCTACAGGCCGTCATTATGAAGTAACCGCTCCCTACCATAAAGAACTTGGGTTACAAACTCCGATGATTTGTTTGAATGGGGCCTCTATTCATGATGCCCAGACAGGAATGGCTACTCAAATAAAAACCGTACGAGTGAACGAGGAACGCTTTCACCATCTGACGGCAGAAAGTCAATGTAATGTTTTGATCCATACATCAACTGGGCTATATTGTAAGGAAACCAATGAAGAAATCGATTATTGGACTCAAGTTGGGCAAATTCCACCGCAGTATATCGGTGATTTAAGACTGGCAACTTATCAGGATGTTCTTAAATATAGTGTTCGAACAGGTTCCCCAAGTCCTGAATTATCCGCTATATTTAAAACAGAAGCAGGGGTCATCGATTGGAATGACGGGTTTGAGCTGGTTGCTCCTGATGTATCCAAATGGGCTGCTATTAAAAGCTTGCTGGACAAATTTCGAATCAGTCCAAGTGAAGTCGCAGCCATTGGAGACGGACCGAATGATATAGAGATGCTTCGTCATGCCGGTACTGGTGTGGCAATGGGGAATGCCAGCGAAAAGGTTAAAGCCGCAGCTGACTTTATTACAGGACACCACGAAAATGATGGATTAGCTGAGTTTATAGAACGTTATCTTATTAAATCTTATGCGATTTAATGTATTTTACTGGTCTTTCGGCATTATTTAAAGACAGGTGAACTACCTGTCTTTTTTGATAGCAATATTCTAAGGTTAATAGTGAAAACAACTCCTGCACA
The DNA here is from genome assembly GCF_023657595.1 of Cytobacillus firmus. Taxonomy (NCBI): domain Bacteria; kingdom Bacillati; phylum Bacillota; class Bacilli; order Caryophanales; family Bacillaceae; genus Cytobacillus; species Cytobacillus firmus. Next base: position 2,942,346 of record NZ_CP098323.1, read on the forward strand.
CAACCCGCTTAAGCCCTTTTTCACATTAGGCACCGATCATCTTCTTTAACGCCTGCACTCTCTCAGCATTAATGGCATACTCATAGCTGGATTCCACACGGACCCCGGTGCCGAAATGAACTTCAGTGACAGGCACTTCATCCAAAAATACTTTAATATTATCAACTGACAGACCTGCACCAGCCATAATTTTTAAATGACTATCAGCGGTAAGCTCATGCAGGCGTTTCAGCCTTTCTGATGCATCGGCAGCACTACTCTGGCCGCCTGATGTAAGGATTCTCGAAATCTGCGGATACTCCTTGATCACTTCCAAAGCCGCAAATTGATCATCAGCCTCATCAAATGCCCTGTGGAAAGTTATATCCAAACCACCTGCTGCATCGATTAACCGCTTTAAATGATCGTTATGTACTTGATGGTCAGGTGTAAGTACGCCAAACACTACACCTGCCGCTCCTGATTTATTGCACATTTTAATATCCTGAATCATAATTTCAATGTCTTCTTCCGAATAGCAAAACCCGCGGCTGTGCGGACGTATCATCACATTCACGGGAATCCTTAATTCCCTGCACACTCTTTCAATGACGCCACAGCCTGGTGTCAGCCCCCCCTCTGCGAGCCCGGTTACCAGTTCAATTCTGCCTGCGCCGGCTTCCTGGGCAATTAGCGCATCACTTAGTGTATCTGCGATCACTTCTATTAACATTTATGTATCTCCTTTAATAGTGCTGGAATTTACTTAATTTAATGGCAATTTCTCTGACTGGAAGATTTCCTTTATAGATCCCACTTCCATTCCAGCATTATTTCGAATAACGGAAGGTCTCAGGCTTCTCAGCTTATTTATGGTGTCATGATTGCTGTAGTGTATTTGTTCAAGAATAGATGCTACAATGTTTGGCCAGACATCCTCAGATCCATTTAACACTTTGAGGGCAAATCCAGCACGTTCTTTTTTAAGTCCGAAGCAATACACACCCTGGGCTCCGCCTTTAGCAACAATATTCTTGTCTTCCAATAAAATCGAACAGATAAAATGCTGTGAGGCAACCATATTGAACTGGTTATTCATAGTGGCGGTCATGTTAATGACTGCCTGCTGCAGCTGGAGATCTTGAATCAAATCGGGACAAGCCAGCTTAAGGTATACCTCGGACATCTTTTTTAAGGGTATGGCAAAAACAGGAGCTCCGCAGCCATCAATACCAATATGAATTGCAGAGACCGGGATGCCTGATAAATGAGAAAGAATTTCCAATATATGCTTTTGCAGAGGATGGTCTTCTTTCCAGTATCCCTCCACCGGAAATCCCCATTCACGGCATACGGTAATAAATCCCATATGTTTGCCTGCACAATTGTGATAAAGCTTTCTTTTCTGAACCCCTTGTCTGATCATCTCTTCTCTTGGCTGTATATTTAAAGGATAAGAAGGAGGGCAATAAAGCTCTTCTTCCTTTACAGGAAGTTTTGCCAGCATGGATTCCAGAGCCTTAATATGGTAGGGTTCTCCCCGATGGGAAGCTGTAAACAATGCTGCTTCCTGCTCTGTTAAACCGTATTTCTCAATTATGTCAGTCAGAAAGACCGGCAGGGCCTGGATTGGCTTAGATGCGGAGCGAAAGTATGTGTAATGCTCTTCATCACCAACCTGATAAAAAGATTCTAATTGATCATCCACTCCACAAATGATACCTGTATGAATATTCTCAACCAGTCCTCCCCTGACTTCCTCTACTAATGCAGTATATTTCACTTCAGTTCTCTCCTTAAAATTGGCTTAGCTACTCAAGTTCCAGCATAAGATTTTGTGCCTGTATGGCCGCCCCAAGAACAACTCCGTTATCACTTAATTCCGAATAGACGATTCTCACCGTTTGCTTCAATGGCTCCCAAATATATAACTCGCATTTTTGCTCAATAGCTTCCTTCATTTCAGGCAGTTTCTCAATCGTATTGCCGCTCAAAATAATGACTTCAGGATTATAAAGGCAGAGGAGATTGCTGATGGCCAAAGCAATATAAGTGGAGGCTCTATCCATGATATTTAATGCCCAGGGCTCACGGTCCCGGTAGGACTGGAACACATCTTCTATAGAAGATATATCCTTCACTTTCCTGCTGTCTGCAAGGATTGCCCCTTCAGAAATATAAGTTGCGAGACAGCCTATTTTGCCGCAATTGCAGACATTGCCTGTAGGGTCAATTACTGTATGCCCGATTTCCCCGGCATTATTGGTTTCCCCTCTGTAAATTTCTCCATTAAGCATGATTGAAGAACCAATTCCTGATCCAATGCCTATTAAGATGGAATTCTGTGAATTCTTTGCTTTCCCTGTAAAGCTCTCTGCGACAATCTTCATTTTTAATTCATTATCAACAATGACGTTAAAGGAGGTAAGCTTTTGCAGATCTTCAGCTAAGTTTGCATCTTTCCACTTTAACTGATCCGATACCTTTACAATCCCGTTTTTATAATCAATATATCCAGGTAAACCGACAGCGAGTCCCATTATTTTAGCAGCAGGAATTTCGTTTTCATCCATGATCTTTCGAATAGCCATATTTATTTTATGGAGCGTTTCCATATAACTCTCTGATTCATTTCTTTTACTCTTAAGTAATGAAACCATTTCTCCAATATAATTGACAATTCCGACCTTTAGCAGAGATTTATCAATTTCAATACCAACTGTATAAAGTACATCGCCGCGAACCTCCAGCAAGGTAGCTTTTCTCCCGACCCCTGACGCAACTGCCTCTGTTTCCCTCAGGTAGCCCTGCAGCTGAAGTTCATTGACAATTCGTGTTATAGAAGTCGGGCTCATCCCCGTTATTTTCGCAATATCAATCCTTGATATAGGGGACTTAGTCTTTAAAATATCAAGAACAAGATTTTTATTTTGTCTTTTCATTAAAAGCTGATCTTGTTTCTCCATTATCCTACCTTCTTTATGACTGCAGATTTAGACTTCCAACTCTGAAGGTGCATTTATAGAATCGTAGTGACTCTCGCCTTCATAGTAAAATCCAACAAAATCCATTAAACTTGATCACATTTCTGTGCAAGTCCGGTAAAACTTCCAAAAGAGAAATGCCTATTCCATTTTGGAAGCTTCCATTGGAAATCCCCATCTCATTATACACTTTGTTCAAAGCATGAATCCATTTACCTAAAGCTTTTAATGAATCCTACCGCTTCTGAGATATCACTTATTGGATTTTGATTCACTTCTCTTTCAATCGTCAAATACCCCTGATAATTAATTTCGTTCAAAGCATTGAAGTAAGCCTCAAAATCAACGGCTCCTTTTCCGAGCGGCATCTCCCTAAAATATTCACCTGAGGCAACCATTTCAGCAATCTTCTCATGATCTGTGCCGCCTCCATATCCAAGGAACCCGTATACATCACGGGGATCAGCAGGTTTAAGCCTCTTTCCATCCTTCACATGTGTATGGACAATATAATCCTTTAGAAGCCTGACACCATTTGCCGGGTCATCTCCTGTCACCATCACCATATTCGCAGGATCAAAATTTACTGATACCCCATTCGTGCTCAGCGTATCCAGAAAGTTTCTGAGCCTGGCGGATGGTTCAGGTCCTGTCTCAATGGCAAAGTAGGCATTCATGCTTCTTGCATAAAGAGCCAGTTCCTCACAAGCTGCCTGCATGGCTTCATAGATGGGGCTGTTCTGCTCCTCAGGGATAATGCCAATATGCGTCGTCACAATATTTGTTCCCAATTCTGCAGCGAGATCCAAAATGCGTTTTGATTTTTCAATCTTAACAGGATTTTGTTCAATATCCTGAAACCCATGTCCTCCAAGGTCACCGCAAAGTGCCGATATTTCAAGGCCAATGGATTCCAAATAGCTTTTAAGTTGTTTCCGGGAGTTCTGATCCATATTTTCAGGAGCCATTTCTCCTTCAACCGCATATATTTGTACACCATCAGCTCCCATATCTTTGCAGACTTTAAGTCCTTCGTACAATGGCAGCCTGAGGCTATCCACCATCACACCAATTTTATTTGAGAGTTTTACAGTCTCCATTTTAAACAAAGGTCACCTCACTTTTCTTATCTGCCGCTTCATAAATGCCAGCGAGGATCTTCATCATTTCCACCCCATCTTCAACGGGCGCCAAAGGATTTGTTCCTTTTATACAGCTCGAAACAAAGGAATCGATCTGATTCTGAAAGGCATTGGCAAAATCAAATGTTAAATGATCCATCTGCGGGTGAATATTTAAAATGGTGTTATTCTCTTCACTTACAATGGCCAACTCAGGCTCCAGTTCTGCCCCGCCTTTTGTGCCATATAATTTGACTCCAATTTCATCTTGTTTTGCATGAAGTGTAAAGGATACATCGACAAATAAAGATGCGCCATTTTCGAACGTAATCAGTGCATTCGCCAAATCCTCAACTGTGTTACGATCTTTTTGATAATCTGCCGCTTTATAAAAGCGTAAATTCTCAACATTCCCTCTGTTCCCCAGCTTGCTGTACACATTTCCGGAAATCGACTTCACTTTAGGGCGGCCCATCAGGTACCAGCACACATCGATGACATGGACACCCAGGTCAATTAACGGACCTCCCCCAGAGCGATCTTTGTCTGCAAACCAGCCCCCCGGATTTCCGAGACGGCGCAGGCATGATGCTTTTGCATAGTAAATGTCGCCTAAAGTACCGTTGTCAACAAAAGCCTTCAGCACTTTTGTGTTTGTAGCAAACCTCCTGACGAATCCTACCTGCAGGGTTTTCCCGCTATTCCTTACAGCTGCTTGCACTTTTAACGCCTCTTCCACATTCATGGCTAAAGGCTTTTCTACCAGAACATGTTTTCCAGCGTTTAATGCCCCAACAGATAATTCCGCATGGCTATTATTCCAGGTGCAAATGCTTACTGCATCGACATTCGGATCACTATATACTTCTTCTATATTTTTATATACACGGCTGATACCATACTCCAGCGCTTTCGCTTCCGCTCTTTCCGCAGAATAATCAAACACCCCGCACAGGACAGCATCAGAATTGCCGGCAAAGGACTTGAAATGCATATCAGATATAGATCCGGCTCCTATAATACAGACTCTTAAAGGCTCCACTTTCTTCACCCTTTCAAAACCGGCTTAGATTCATTCACTGCCTGCACTTCATTCCATAATCTTCTTACATTATCCATGCCAATTTTGGAACCAGTCCTGCAATCTTCCATACCTTCAAATTCCACTGTCAAATAACCGTCATAACCGGAGCCCTTTATCAATCTAATAATCTCGCGTATATTTAAATCTCCGTGGCCAACGATGGCTCCGCGGAGATAGTTTTCATTTACTGTCCTGAACCAGACTCCATCACCCGGATTTTCAAAATATGGGCGAATATAGAAATCTTTTAAATGGACCGTTGCTGCGTATTTTAGATTCTTTTTTACTCCAACGAGCGGATCCTCATCTATGCAAAGGAAGTTGCCGACATCGAGAGTTGTTTTGAAGTTAGGACGGTCCACCTCATGAATGACCCGCTGAACGCGGTCGCTCGATTGGACGTTGAATCCGTGGTTTTCAATGGTAGTTGTAATGCCGTATTGTGCTGCGTAATCTGCGATTTGACGGCTTCCTTCTACTAGCGTATCAAAATGCTCTTCAAAGTAGTGAATCGTCATTTCTTCCGGCTTCAGCTGAAATGCTGTTACATCATGGCGCATAATCTTAATGCCCATGAGATTAACGATGTCCACATGCTCTTTCAGCCGCTCCACTTCTTGTTCGAATGCTTCCTGTGTCGGCTGGACAAAATTGGCCGGCAGGGAATAGGCAGAAAGTTCAATCCCGGCTGCTTCTGCTCTCTTCTTAATTTGATGTGCAAGCTCCGCATTATCCACAACTGAAAAACCATAAGGGACGATCTCCATGTGCTCCCCGCCATTTTCGGCAATCCAGTCAATCACATCCAAAACCGTCATATTGCCATCTCTTAATTCTCTTACTAAACTGTACGTGCTAAGTCCAACCTTCATGAAAATCCTCTCCTATTTCTTGTATTTTTATAGTGAATTTGCAGGAACGCAGATATTCCGCCAATTGACCCATAAATCAAAAATGTGACCTGTAAAATTAAATTCTGATCGATACTATGAAAAGTTGAGAGATAAACAGGGCATGTGACCGATAAATTCCTGTCAGAGTGTAAAATCCTTAGGAAAAACTCATTGAATCGGCACGTTCTGCTAATCCATTAAATGACATGCAACAAAATGATCTTCCGCCAGCCCTTTTTTCACCTCTGGTTCCACTGTTCTGCAAATATCCATACAGGCAGGACACCTCGTATGAAAACGGCACCCGGAAGGAGGGTTAACCGGACTCGGCAAGTCTCCCTGCAGGACTATCCGCTCCCTTCTCAGCCTCGGATCCGGGACTGGCACAGAAGATAGCAGTGCTTTTGTATAAGGATGCTGCGGATTTGAGAAGATGACATCCTTCGGGCCTGATTCTACTATGGTGCCAAGATACATGACCCCGATGCTGTCGCTGATGTGTTCGACTACACTTAAATCATGTGAAATAAAGAGATACGTAAGATTAAATTCAGTCTGCAAATCCTTTAGTAAGTTCAGGATTTGAGATTGAATCGAAACATCAAGAGCGGATACGGGTTCATCAGCTATAATGAGCTTAGGTTTCATAATCAGCGCCCTGGCTATGCCGATCCGCTGGCGCTGGCCGCCGCTGAATTCATGGGCATACCTGTCTGCATGATGTTCTGTCAGTCCAACGGTTTCCAGCATTTCGCTGACTAATCTATTCCGTTCGGCTTTTGATAGTTTCGTATGAATCACAAGCGGTTCGGCTATAATCTCTCTTACTTTCATTCTTGGATTAAGAGATGCATAGGGGTCCTGAAAGATCATCTGCACCTTTTTTCGAACCAATTTCAGCTGTGATTCTTTCTTTTGTGAAATTTCTTCGCCATCAATCCAGATTTCACCGTGGCTGGGAGTCAGCAGCCTTGAGATCAGCCGTCCTGTTGTAGACTTGCCGCACCCGCTTTCTCCAACGAGACTGTAAGTAGTTCCCTGCTCAATGCGGAACGACACATCATGAACTGCCTTTAATGATCTCTTTTTGGCGAACATGCCGCCCGGAAGTGTGAAGGACTTTTTCAACCCATTTATTTTCAGCAGAGTCTCAGGCATATACATTTTTCCTCCCTTCTTCAATCATCCAGCAGCTGCACATTCTCCCATCTCCCAAGTCGGTTGCAGCCGGCTCTTCCTCTAAACAAATGGATTTGGCTTCATTGCATCTCGGAGCAAACTTGCAGCCCTTCGGCATATTGCCGGGGTCGGGAACATTCCCTTTAATGGATGTCAGTTTATCCTTTCTCTGTCCTATTTTTGGAACTGATCCTATCAGTCCTTTCGTATAAGGATGCTGCGGGCTTTCAAATAAATCGAATACATTCGCTTCCTCTACTACCCGGCCTGCATACATGACGGCTACCCGATCACACATTTCCGCCACTACACCGAGATCATGGGTAATTAATAGAACGGACATGCCTTCCTCACGCTGCAGCTGTTTCATCAATTCCAGTATCTGCGCCTGAATTGTTACATCCAGTGCCGTCGTCGGTTCATCTGCTATTAGAAGCTGAGGATTGCAGGACATGGCCATGGCAATCATAATCCTTTGCCGCATCCCTCCAGAAAGCTGATGGGGAAATTCATAAACGATTTCTTCCGCCCGGGGAATCCCCACTTTCTTTAAAATAAATATCACATGCTCCTTGGCCTGTTTTTCGTTTAAATCAAGATGCAGCCGGATGGGCTCCAGCAGCTGTTCGCCTATTTTCATGACGGGATTTAAGGAAGTCATCGGCTCCTGAAAGATCATGGCCATTTGTTTCCCCCGGATTTTTCTCATTTCCCGCTCTGATTTATGAGTAAGATCCTCGCCTTTGAAGGAAATACTTCCGCCCGATATTTCTCCGCTTGTGCCTTTAAATAACTTCATGATTGACAGGGAGGTTAGACTTTTGCCGCAGCCGGATTCTCCTACGAGCCCGAGTACCTCTCCTTTATTGATATGGAAACTGACACCCCTCAAAATTTTCAGTTTTTCTTTATCCTTTGTAAATTGCGTCTCCAGCCCGCTTACCTGCAATAGCTTCTCCATTTTTTTCAATCTCCCTTACTCATTCTTCGTTTTCGGGTCCAGGACATCCCGGAGCCCATCTCCGACAAGATTGAAAGCAAGCACTGTCAAAAAGATCGCTAATCCCGGCATCATGACAACATGGGAAGCTGTTCCTAAATAATCACGTCCAAGGCTGAGCATAGCACCCCAATCCGGTGTTTCAGGACTGGCACCGAGACCCAGGAAACTCAAACTGGAGGCCGCTAAGATTGCCGTTCCAATTCTCATCGTAATAAATACGATTAAGCTTCCAAGAGTTTCAGGGAAAATATGCTTGAACATAATCCTCCGGTGCGAGGCTCCCATTGATTTCGCTGCTTCCACAAAGACGGTCTCTTTTCCCTCTAAAGTCGAGCCCCTCACCAGTCTTGCAAAAGATGGGATACTGAAAATGGACACGGCAATGACCACGTTCGTTAATCCCGGTCCTAAAATGGCCACAATGGCGATTGCCAGCAGCAGATCCGGAAACGCAAACATAACATCACTGCCGCGCATAATAAGCCGATCCAGCCAGCCGCCAAAATAACCGCTCATTAGCCCAAGAATGATTCCTCCAGCCGCTCCTAAAAAAACAGCCAGAAAACTGACACCAAGCGAGATTCTTGCACCGACGAGCAAACGGCTGAAAATATCGCGGCCGTATTCATCCGTGCCTGCCCAATGTTCATTGCTTGGACCCTGCAGCGTCGTATTATAATCGGGCTCATACGGATCATAGGGTGCAATATAGGGTCCAATAATGGCGATGATGATTAGCAGCAGGATAAAAATGCTTGCCCCAAATGCCATTTTTTGCTTTTTCCAATTCTTAAAAAATTCTTTAACAGGTGAGTATTTTTTCTTTGGAATCACTGGGGTATAGGCATTTACTTCTTTTATGATTTCCATGATTCCCCTCCTCTAGGAAACGTAGCGTATCTTCGGATTCAGCATACTGTACATGATATCTACTATTAAATTAACGAGAATAAATTCAATGGAAAAAAGCAATAGTTCGGCCTGGATGACTGGATAGTCCCTGAAGGCAATGGAGTCAATCAGCAATCGTCCCATCCCCGGAAAACTAAATACAGTTTCTACTACCACTGATCCCCCAAGCAGGAAGCCAAACTGCAGCCCGGCAATGGTTACGACAGGAATTAATGAGTTTCTAAGTGCATGCTTTGGAATAACTACAGATTCCTTTAATCCTTTTGCTCTTCCAGTCCGGATAAAATCGGCTCTTAACGTCTCAAGTAAAGATGACCGTGTAAATCTGGCAAGCATGGACATGATTCCCGCCCCTAAAGTGATAGAAGGCAATATATAGCTTTTCCAGCTCTCTGCTCCACCTGTTGGAAACCATCCGAGCTGGACAGAAAAAATCTGAATAAGAATCAAACCAAGCCAGAATCCCGGCATGGAAATACCCGAAACGGCTGTGACCATCCCGAGATAATCCGGCCATTTATTTTTGAATACTGCTGATAAAGTGCCTATTAACAAACCAAGCACCAATGCCCAGCCCATACTCATGAATGTTAAATAGATGGAGGGCATAAAGCGGTCAGCAAACATTTCTGAAACCGGAAGACCTGTCTTTAAGGAAGTCCCCAAATCTCCTTGAAACAAATTGCTCATGTATGTAATGTATTGATCCCAAATCGGTTTATCGAGCCCCAGCTCCGCTCTGATAATAGTAACCTCTTCAAGAGTTGCATCCTTTCCGGCAACTAATCTGGCAGGATCTCCAGGAATTAAATGAGTGAAGAAAAAGATTAATATGGAAACAATAAATAGGATCGGGATCATTTCCAGGATTCTCTTTAAGATATATTGAAGCAAAATGAAAACCCCTTTCTTAGAAAGGAAGAGGCATTGGAGATTACCTGCCTTTGCCTCTTCTGCTTGCCTTGCTTTTACTTAAGATTCGCGTCTGTGACATTGATTCCGCCTGTTGGAGAAATGAAGACACCCTCTACATTAGATCTTGAACCTGCAAGGATCTCATCTACACCTAAGAAAATCCAAGGTGCATCTTTGTAGATGGTTGATTGAATATTGTTGTAGATTTCTGCCTGCTTGTCAGGATCTGCTGTTTGATTTACCTCTGTAATCCACTTATCTACATCATCATTTTTGTAGTATGCCGTATTTGCTCCATCCGGCGGGAATGAGCTGCTGCTGAACAATGGCTTCGTTGCATTAGTGGTGTCGGATGGATACGCAGACCAGCTGACATACCACATTTGCACCTTTGCTTCTTCCGGTGTCTGAGCTCCATAAATCTCATCTGATAATGTGCCTTCTTCCATTGATTTAATCTCTACCGTAATGCCAATTTCTTTTAACTGCTGCTGGATAAACTGCATTCCCTTCAATGTGTCTGAATTGGTGTTCCCCCAAATTTCAGCATTGAAGCCATCTTCAAACCCAGCTTCTTTCATTAATTCTTTTGCTTTCTCAATGTTGTGATCATAGGTTTCCTGTTTGGCGTAAAACTGGGTTTTGTTTGGAATAATCGAGTCCAGCGGCAAGCCGTAGCCGGAATTGACAACACTTATAAATGCCTCTTTATTCACAGCATAGTTAATGGCCTGGCGAATTCGTACGTCATCATACGGTTCTTTCATCGTATTAATGGATACATATCGGGCAATCGTCGAAGGAATTTTATGAATTTCAACATCTGAATTGCTCTCCAATTCCTTTAAGTTTTGTACTGGCGCCGGATAGATTACATGTGCTTCGCCTGTTTTCAGCATAGCTACACGAGAGCCATTTTCCGGAACAGGCTTGTACGTAATCTTTTTCACACGATCGGCCTTATTCCAATAATCATCGAATCTTTCAACTGTTAAATGGTCCCCCTGAACCCATTCCACAAACTTGAATGGACCGGTGCCAACTGGTGTTTTGCCGATATCGCTGGAAGAGTCATTAATCAGCTTCGGGCTTAGGATTTTAGCGGAAACAAATCTTGTCAGCATACCAGCATAGGGTTCTTTTAAAGTGACTTTAATTTGAAACTCATCCATTACATCAATGCTGGTAATAAGATTAAATCCGCGGCTGTTTAAACGAAGGCTTTCATCCTTCATAATCCTTTCAAAGCTGGTTTTAACCGCCTCTGCATTAAACGGCTCTCCATCGTGGAAGGTAACACCCTGACGAAGCTTGAACGTATATTCCAGTGCATCATCACTGACACTGTATTCCTCAGCCAGCTGCGGAATGATTTGTCCCTCTTCATCCGATCCCAGCAATCCCTCCAGCATGGCAGTCTGGACGGAATTTGAATTCGTATCGCCCGTATTATGCGGGTCCATTGAAATGAAGTTTTCATTAACAGCAATGACTAACTCCTGATCCTTGCCGCTTGCTGATTTACCCGAATTCTCCTTTTCCGAAGTTCCGCCGCTTTCTTCGCTGGAACAGCCAGCCATCAGCATTAATGAAATCAAAAGAACACAAAGATTTTCCAACCTAGTAATCTTCTCAATTCCTTTCCCCCTCTTAACCAGTTTTTTATCTAGTTATCTCTGGATGAAAAAAGAGATTTAAATAAAGAATTATTAAATCTCTTTATATTATTTTCATCATGTTAATAAATACAGAGAAAATTAAGTAAAAAATAAAATTTTTTAAGTATTTATTAATTATTTTCTCCATTGATGAAAATAATTAAATTTATTATAAAACCAAGATGCGATAATTACAATATAAAATTCTGAAAAGTATAAAAATATTTGTTTCCATCTCAGTCTGCCTTTTTCTTCTGTTTCGAACTAAACCAACACAATAGGCCGCTAATATGGAATCGCCTTTTGTTCCTATTTATTAAGAGTTAATGAAGCAGCTTTGTTCTATTTATTTCTCTCCTGCGGATAAAGTGTCAATGCTTCATCGTTTGCTGCAGCTTCAATCCCATAATCCGTTGCAAAAACCATGTGGGTAACTGTCAGAGCACCTTTGTTTTCGTTTTCATCTCTATCCGGATTGTTTATTTCCTTTTAAAAAGGAAACATTAAAAACATATAGGAAAAAGGGAGGCATATAATATGAGCGAAAATACCACGCAGGATGTAAACCGCATTCAGGAGGAAGCACAAAAACAGGATCGGGAAGCGAAGAAAGCACAGGAAGTCGTGGATGATGCCATTTCCAAAATGACTCCGCAGCGGCAGTATGAAAAAGAAAAGGAACAGAATAAGCGATAAAGTGAAACTTCAAACAGTGGGGGTTTTCCTTATCTCCCAATGATTGTTAGTCGCGTTCTAGTGTCGCTAAGATCTCCGCTAGCGCTTCGATCAATCGACACTACGAACCCGATTGGTTCAACTAAGCCTCTGCCTGCGCGTCGGCAAGTTTCACTGTATCTCACCAATCGGGCCTTTACATTATAAAGCGAGGCGACTTGCCCAGGGGTGACAAGCATAAGACGAGCAGCTGGAGGGAAGTGCCTTTCTTCCCACCAGCTGATTGGCTTATGACCTCGAGCCCCTAGGAGCTGCAGCTAGATTGGGCAGTTTGACCCCCGCTTATCCTCCTTTGAGTCCTCTGAGTCTTGAAGTGGGGGTCATACTGCCCGTTAGACTGCGATAAAAAAAGCCGTAATCCTGCCCGCCAGCAGGATACAGCTTTTAATTGTCCCGAACTCTTTTTTGTTCTGCTCTCTGCAAATAATGCATCGGTAAAAAAGTGATAAAAAAGACAAATAGCGCAGCTGCTTCTAGCGTTATATAATACCAGACACCATTACCAAAAAATGACAGAAGGGTTTTGGTTTCTGTCGGGCTCGCCAAATAGAAGAAATTGGTCCCCAGCAGCAGATTTAAAAAGAAGACTGGCACCGCAATCACATTGAGTGTTAAAAAGCCGGTCAGCACCGCTTTTTTCGGCACCCTGTATCCTTCAAACAAAATAAAATATAGTACGGCCAAAGGAATAGCTGAATGATGAAGAAAGTATTTGATGTAGCGGTAATGAGGAAATTGGTAAACCATATCAGGTGTCACCATGCTTAAAATGGGAGGAATTGTACCAATAAAATAAAGCAGCCAAAAAGCCTTTTGATTAGGCTTTAAAAATAGGAAAAGTGCAATAAAAGTGCTCAGGGAACATAACTGGAGAGGCAGATTTGACACATCCCACTGATTTGTCAGGACCAGCCATACATGATACGTCACTTCACAGGCAAGCAGCGTAAAAAACAGCGTCCATTTCATGATTTTCCGATAAGCCCTGAGCGCCTGCCTGTAATACACCAGCCACCAGGCCGTAAAAAAGAAAAGAAACAACGTAACCAGATGCATAAGCGAAAATATTTCAAAACCCTGCATTCCCGTTACCGAAAACATGATGTCATCACCCCTCAATATTCATTGAAGTGCTGTTTGATTCATTGTATTCACGGCTGGGAAAATTAACACGGTTCATATGCGGAAAAATTGAATTGATGACCACTGCAGAAAGGTTTACAACAAAAAAACAGCAAAGGAAATTCAAATCCGAATTCCTCTGCTTTGTTCAATTTTACCCATGCAATTCTTCAAATGCCTGATACACATTGGCCCTTACCTGAACGCCATTCAGATTAATGCCTAGCGTAACAATCGTCTGTGCTACTTCCGGGCGGATTCCTGTAATGATGGTCCTAACGCCGACAAGCGATAAGGCTTCAATTACTTTAAACAGCTGATCTGCAACCATGGTATCGACAATCATGACACCGGAAAGGTCTAAAATTAAATGAGTCAGCTTTAGGTGTGCAGATTGTTTTAATGTTTCTTCCATCAGAAGCCGTGCTCTCTCTGTATCAATATTGCCAATTAGCGGCAGGATGCCCACCCCTTTAGATAGGGGTACAACCGGGACAGATAACTCAAGGAAAGCCTGCTTTGCATTCTCGAGGGTTAACTGATGGTATTGGACATAAGCCATGCTGAAACAATGAATGGAATGATCCAGAAGGGGGTCTATCAAATAGACAACCTTTATAACCTCTGATGCTGTCATTTTATGCTCCATCATCGTTTCCTCTAGTTCTTTCCAGATATATTTCCGATAATATCCCGCATCCTTTAGAGCTTCATCCAAAGGGATTCCGAGCTTAAAGAAATACTTGCCTGTCTCCTTGCACCATTTTTCAATCTTGTCCATAGCTTCGTCTTTGTTCTCATGATTCAGCAAAGCTACACCGAACAATTCAATAAACTCAGCACGAATCTGAACAATGAGCGTTTCCATATTCTCAGCCTGTACTCTCTCTGTTTCTGTCATTTCGACGTCGCTCATTCGATCCTTATGCAGTTTTTTCGCTATTGTGTCCTTCTCTTTTAAAAGCTTTTCCCCTAAAAGAAGCATCTGATTGTTCATGTTCTCCCCCTATAGCACCTGGATTTAATCCTTTAATACTGAGTCCGCTTCGTCCTAAACACATCACTTTACCCGGTTGTTTTATAGAATAAACCTTTGAATAAATTTTTTAGGACTATTTATGATTACCTGCTCCTTTTTCTATAGGAAGAGTACTTGAAGTTATTCCTCCTGATTAACTACCATTTTGTAATCCCCTCCTGCTTTTTCGCCTGCCTTTTGATTAACTACCATTTTCCTGCACGTACCTGCTTTTTGGTCAACATAAACCGCCATGACTATCAAAATCCTTCCTTCCCCCCTCATCCCCATCTCAAGCAAATCCCTGCCCCCCACCTCTGTCCGCCCATTTTCACCATGGACACTCACCCGCCTTATCCCACTCTGAATATAGTGTAGGAGTTAGAGGGGGTGACTAAGATCAGCCATTTATATACTGCCAGCTCCTCCAGCCTGAAGAGTCTAGAAGATTGGCAGCTGAATGCCTTAGATAAATTTCAAACCAAGATGACCGACAAAGAAAAACCCTTCCCCTGCATCCCTGCAACCATCGGGTTTGCCAAAAATCAGCTTCGTTATGGATTTGCGGACGATCCAGGAGATTCGGCCACCATCCAGCTGACAGCATCCATCCTGAAAGAATTCACAAAACACTCAAGAGATTACGGAAGCTACACTTCACTGATCATTTTTTATAAACATAAGGATAATTTGAGTGTGGAGGAATATGAGCAGCTTTTTTGGGATCAGCTGACTGGGCTGTCTGAAATAGATGAAGTGGAGTGGCCAAACGGAATCCCTATAGACCCGCACGATCCGCTTTGGGAGTTCTGCTTTCATGGGGAAAAATACTTTATGTATTGTGCCACTCCTGCGCATAAAAATAGGCAGAGCCGCCATTTTGATACAATGATGCTTGCCATTACGCCAAGATGGGTTTTGGAGGAGTTCATGAAAAAGGAAACATTTGCATCCCGCATTAGAAATCAGGTTCGCAAACGGCTCCAAAAATATGACACTATCAGCATCCATCCTGATCTGAACAGTTATGGCGCCGAAGATAATTTTGAATGGAAACAATATTTTCTTCGCGATGATGATTCAACCATTTCCAAATGCCCTTTTCATCGCCTGCTGGGGACGTTCAAGCATAAATAGGAGAACAGAAGCGACTTCTGTTCTCTATTTGTTTCTTCTATCGATATATAGAGTACCGTCGCGTTGTACTTGTGCAAAGAAAACATCTTCTGCTGAAAGGATATTTGCTTTTTGCAGTTCCATTTCAAGCCAGCTTTTCTCTAAATGTAATTTAGACAGATTTTCTGAATTGATCTTTCCATCTGAAATAACATCTGTGGGTAATGGAAAGAGAACATTTTTTATGCTCTGAATGTTTAAATCCATTTTCGTAACTGGCTGCTGACTCTCTTTTTTCAAAACAGACAGATCTCCGTTTGACTCCAGGATGGCACAATCGACATCCTTAAAGGAGAATATATCCTTCTGCCTTAATAACGCCTGAAGCTCATCCAGGTCCACCCTTGCTGTTTTAAGAGCGGCTTCCATAATATTGCCTTCTTTTATAACAATCAATGGGTCACCTGTTGTAACTGACCTTCCCTGTTTCGATTTGAGGTCGATGATATCCAATGCTACGGTGTAGGCCGTCCAAACAATTAGTGCGATTACTCCATCTTTGATGGGGGTACTGTCATCCACGACAAGGTTTCCGGCGATAGACCCGATTCCGATGGCTGAAGCCCAATTGAAAAAGGTCATTTGCCCAATTTCCTTCCGCCCCATCAGCCGTGCCAGCATAAATAACACCAAAAACGAGATGGTTACACGGAGTATCGTCTCATTGACTGACATTTTAAGCCACACACCTTTCAAGATATACCTTTTTTAAAAGAGCCTTATAACCTCCCTGGAGCAATACAGCCAATCTACAATATTAAGTCAACATTTTTATCACTTCATCAGCCGTCACAATCACTGCAAACTCTTTATGCAATGCCGCGAGCTCCAATTCCTGCACAGTCTCCGCCGAATGGACAACTCCCTTATGATCAGTGATGTCAAAAGCGGCAACCGCATCTGACACCAAATAAGTTATAAACCCTAGATTTCCGCTCATTCTCGTTGTAGTTGATACACAATGCTGTGTGGACAGGCCTGTGATAAAAACAGATTTGATCTGCTGCTGCCGCAATTGGATTTCAAGTTCTGTGCCGATGAAGGCACTGTTCACATTCTTTGTGAAAACCTGTTCCCCTGATTTTGGAGCCAGCAGGTCCTTAAATTGGATTCCCGCTTCATTTTTGTGATAAAGAGGCGATTGCGGGTCAAGCGACAAATGCTTTGAAAAGAAAATAGGCCACTTCCGCTTCCTCCATTCTGTCAGCAGGCGAAACGCATTGTTTTCAGCCTGGGGATTGTTCCGCTTCCCCCAGTATGGGTCGTCAAATCCCTTTTGCATGTCCAAAACCAACAATGCTGGTGCAGTAGGAAATCTATTCATTTCACTTCCCTCCTAAAAGGATCGTTAATTTACTCTGGCGACTCCGTTTGCAAAATGCTCCCAGAGGATTGCTTCAACCTGTTTTCCTTCTTCTTCATGGCAGCCAATAATCAAAATAACCTCAGACTTTACTCCTTTTAACAGCCGCTTATTTCTAGTTCTTAGCTTAATAAGTGTGAAATCAATTGCAAAGCCAAGCAGAAATCCAACCGCAGCCCCAATCAATCCCCAATAAATTGGTCCCCATTCCAATATAAATCCTCTGCTGGCTCCAACAACTGAGAACATTACCGCCAGTACCATCCCTTTATTTATAAGTGATACTCCATCTGACTTGTGAATTGTGTCAAACATCCCCGGATCCTCCGTCCGGTTATCCAGTGGGACCGAATATATGTCAGTTATCCCCTGCTGTTCCAGCTTCCTGATTGCAAGTTCAAGATAGGGTGAATGGTCAAATGTTGCAAATACCTGCATTTACTTCACCTTAATGCCTTTCTGTAAATGAAATGAATTTGTTTGATAATACTTTCTTAAGAACTTCTTCTGCTCGGTATCATATAATTTATTGTTTTCAACAACGTTCATATAGGTATCATAAAGTGTAAAAAAATAAAATGATGGCAAATAAAGCAGCCACTGTGCATTTAAAACTTGAGATGATTTCTTAAGTTCTCCTATTAGGAGGTAATGGAATGCTTCGATAAAATGAGAAAAATGGACAAGTACAACCGTCATAACCAATGTAAAAAAGGCGCCAAAGATTCTATGAATGTATAATTGGCCAAGGCTTGGGATGGTCAACGACCATAAAATAGCGGCTATGGGGTCTCTCTTATCCAGGTAATTGATCTCGAATGGTTTTATCACTAATCTCTCTATGGTGCTTGCGTCTTTTTCGTTCAGAAGAAAAATTTTATTCATGTCTACAGTTGTCCGGTAACTATCCCAGATGGCGAAAATATATACAGGAATATACAAATGCATGTATCTGATATCTATTACATCTTTTGCTTTTTGAATATCTCCGATGAAGCTATAAACCATGGCTGAATTCAAATGAATCATTTGGTTTATAAATAATTCCCAAATAACCAGGGAAAAGCCCCTAAGATATTTATTTAACAGCAGATGACCGTAGCCCGGAAATACTGCAGACCACATAGCAACTACATAGGGATTTCTCAAATGAATTTGTGAGGTTCCAAAAATACTTAAATACGCAAGCTTAGGAACCGCTTTTTGATTCTTGTATGTATATGGCATAAATCCACCCCAGCTTTATCTGAAAAAACCATTATTGGTATTTTCCATCAAGAAGGATCTTTTCATACATCTTTCAGAGTCATTTAGCATTGTATTTGATGAAACTGTAAACGAAAGTTGATATAAAGTTTATTTTCATTTTGTAAGATAATCCTTGAAATTAGTTTTAGGAGGCATTTATGTGAAAAAACTGCTGCATGGGGTTACAGATTGGGTTTCCACCAAACGGGGAATGTGGATTACGATTATCGGCTGGCTTGTGCTGATGATCGGCTTAAGTGCAGGTCCGATGCTTGGAGATTATAAAACAAATAATTTCCAGTCGCTTCCTGATGACGCGAAATCCATAATTGCCCAGAATAAAACAGAAGAATATTTTCCAAACAAACAAGGAACTCCGGGCATCCTGGTTTTCCATAATGAAAATGGCGAGGTTGAAATCGACGAAGCTAAACAGATTCTGGAAGGAATCATGAAAGAAGACATCGATGGAGTCAAGACGATTATCGATATCAGCAAGCTTCCGCCGCAAGCCCTCGGTTCTTTCATTTCTGAGGACAAGACTACCTTGATTGTTCCGATGGAGCTTGAACAGGGCCTTGGCAATGACCAGTATGCAGAGATCAATGATCATGCCTCAAAAGCAGGCAATAAAATTGCGGAGGATCTCGAAAGCACTTCCTTTTATATCACAGGTCCAGCCGGTATTGCCGGAGATACGGTCAAGCTGTTCGAACAGGCGGACTTTGTACTCCTGATTGCCACTGTTGTCATCATTCTTGTCCTGCTTATAGCCATTTACCGTTCACCATTGCTAGCCATCATTCCGCTTCTCGCAACAGTGATCGTCTACCAGGTCGTGAACCAGAGTGTTGCATTAATGGGTGCCGGCGGACTTGAGATCAATAACCAGACGACCTCCATCATGAGCATTTTGCTGTTTGCTGCCGTGATTGATTATTCATTATTTGTTTTCTCCCGTTACCGTGAGGAGCTTAACCATTTCGAAAACAAATATGAAGCCATGAAACATGCCATGCGGGCAACCGGCGAACCTGTTTTCTTTGCGGGTGGAACGGTTCTTGCTGCCATGCTGGTTCTGTTCTTCGCGGATTTCCGTGATTATCAGAACTTTGCCCCGATTTTTGGAACAGCGATGTTTTTTATCATGCTGGCTTCCGTTACACTGGTTCCAGCTTTATTCACCCTGTTCGGACGCAAGGCGTTCTGGCCGAAGGTTCCTAAATACGGTGCTGAAACAGAAGTTAAACATAGTGTCTGGGGACCCATTGCCAGATTCGTTGTGAACAAGCCCGGCCTCTCAGGAGGAATTGTCGGCATTTTCATGCTCATCACAGCGTTTAATATTTTTAACCTTGTTTATGAATTCGACACCGTCAAGAAATTCCCGGAGGACCTGCCATCACGGGTCGGCTATGAAATAGTCGAAGCCAGATATGACAAAGGCGAGCTGGCTCCTTCGACACTTCTGGTTGTCAGTGATCAGCAATTGGCTGAAAATGATACAGCAGCGATAAGTGAAAAGCTGCAGGAATTTGATGAAGTTGCCTCTGTCCGCCTGTCTGCCCTATCAGAAGACGGCAAGGCGGCAAAAATGAGTGTCGCCCTATCCATCAATCCATATTCAAATGAAGCCATATCCTTTATGAAAGATTTGCGTGACGACACACCTGAGCTATTAGAAGAAATTGGTGTGGAAGCTGAGTCCTACTATAGCGGGGTCACTCCGAAAATAGTGGACGAACAGGATGTCAACAGCGATGATATAATGAAAATTGTCCTGCTTGAAACGGTCCTGATACTTGCTCTGTTATTTGCGCTAACGAAATCCATCAGGATGCCGATCTATATGATGGCAACTATTTTGCTCTCATTTGTCTCGGCTTTAGGGCTTGGGATTTTCCTGGTTGATGTATTATTCGGCTTTGAAGCCATCAGTTCGCGTGTTCCTGTCTATTCATTTATTTTCCTTGTAGCATTGGGGATTGATTACAACATCATCCTGGTTTCGCGTTTTATGGAGGAAAGGAAGAAACACCGGGTGAAGGACGCTCTTGAAATTTCCATCCGCAATACAGGCGGCGTTATTTCTTCCGCAGGCCTCATTCTGGCTGCTACCTTTGCTGCCCTTATGACCATGCCAATCGCGGACTTATTCGTCTTTGGCTTCATCGTTGCCATGGGAATATTGATTGATACCTTCCTTGTGAGGGGGATGCTGCTTCCGGCATTAATCTTATTTTTCGAAAAAGATAAGGAAACTTCCCGGGAAAAAATTTCGGAATAGAGTGAGGGTCCCTCCCTATTCCCTTTAAGGAGGCCCTGCTATGAAAATACTAGTCGTAGATGATGATGTTCATATACAGAAGCTTGTTACGATTCATCTGAATCATGAAGGCTATCAGGTTCTGCGTGCAAATAATGCTCAAGAAGCATTGGCGCTCCTGGAAGAGCAGACGGCAGATTTAGCTGTTGTCGATGTCATGATGCCTGGCATGAATGGATTCGAACTCACCAGAGTTTTGACTGACGACTTCGGAATCCCTGTTATTCTCCTGACGGCAAAGGGACAGCTCAGTGATAAAGAACAGGGCTTCCTATCCGGATCTGAAGATTATATCGTCAAGCCGTTTGAAGTGAAGGAACTGCTTTTCCGGGTAGCCGTGGTGTTAAGAAGAGCCGAGCGGGCGATGGAAACAGTCGTTAAAGCCGGTAATCTAACCATTGACAGAAAAAGCTTTGAAGTGGAAATCAATCAGGAGACCATCCTTTTTCCATTAAAGGAATTTGAGCTCCTGAGCCTGCTTTCGGCCCGCAAAAATAAAATAACACAGAGGGCCGCATTGATCGAACAGGCATGGGGTGCGGATTATGAAGGCAGCGAACAGACATTAAATACCCACATCAACCGAATTCGGGACCGGTTGAAAAAATACGGGGCAACCGTTGAGATTCAGACCATCCGCGGCATCGGGTATAAGCTTGAGGAAACGAAATGAAGACGCTCTACCGGAAATTTATTGCAGCTACACTTGTGATTTTAGCCATTAGTATCCTGCTTTCCTTCTTTTTAACCAACTGGGTCTATATGGCTTCTACAAAAGGAAAAATCGACAGACACAATGTCGTGATTGCAGAGGAAATCGCGAATGGCCTCGAACAAATGCATTCCTCCGGTTCCACGTATGAAACGTACTTAAATTCGATGAGCAAGCTCGGCTATCAGCTCTATATCGTGAGTGAGTCCGGAGATGGAGAATTCTTCGGGCAGCCTTTCAATAAAACAGATCTGCCTGAAGAAGCTGAAAAGGTACTCACTGATCAGAAAGTGTATCATGGGATGGATAGCTTTGCCGGCCAATTTCTGATGATGGGCCATTTTTCAAACGACCTTGAAAATACGGTCGGCGTCCCTTTTACCATGGACAACCAGAATTACGGGCTATTTCTCCGTCCCGATAATAAGCTGCTTTTCTCGGACATTCACATGATCTTCGCGTGGTTCTTTGTCGCTATTGCCGTTGTCAGCATTACCGGGGTGATCTGGTTCGCCAAGCATCTGATCAAGCCGATTACGAAGCTGACGGAGGCGACCAAGGAAATTACCCGGGAGAATTTCAACTTCCCGTTGAATATTGAACGAAGGGATGAAATTGGACAGCTCGCGGAAAGCTTCAGCCGCATGCAGGATCAGCTGCAGCACAATGATGAGGCCCGCAAGTCATTCATCAACAATGTGTCCCATGACTTTCAATCGCCTCTTATGAATATTCAAGGGTATGCGGAACTTTTGCAGACACAGAAACTGTCAGATGAAGAACATTTCGAATATGTACAGATTATCGATCAGGAGTCAAAGCGGCTTTCCAATCTGACCAAACAGCTTCTGCTTTTGACTTCACTTGACCAGAAATCTTATCCGATGAAGCTTTCGGAGGTGAAACTGGACGAACAGATCAAGGAAACCATCCGAAGACATCAATGGCGGCTGGAGGAAAAAGAAATCGAGATCTCCTACAAGCTCGCGCCCGTCAGTTTGAAGGGGGACCCGGAGCTTTTGGTGAATATCTGGGACAACCTTCTGACAAATGCGATAAAATATAACTCGCATGGTGGCAGCATTCTGATCAGCCTGTCTCAAACCCAAACAGCAATTGAAGCTGTTTTTAAAGATACCGGGATTGGAATATCAGAGAATGCGATCAGCCAGATTTTTGAGCGCTTTTACCGGGTGGACTCGGCCAGGAAAAAAGATGGCACAGGACTCGGGCTATCGATTGTAAAACAAATCATTGAGCTGCATAATGGGGAAATCAAGGCAGACAGCAAGGCTGGCGAAGGCACCACCTTTACCATTACATTTTTCAGGGAGAAACAACGGGAGGAATAAACATTATGGAACAAAAATGGAGTATTAGATTAATAAGATTTGCAGCTATCTTTGGCATTATCGGAACCTACCTTGGGTCGCATATGTCCGGGCAGATGGATTATTCGTTAAGGCCCATTCATGCCCACATCCTGCTGGTAGGATGGCTTTCCGTCTTTGCCTGGGGAATCTTTTATAAAGTCTACCGCGTAAAATATAAAAAGCTCGTATCCATTCACAGCATCCTTGGAATGGCAGGAGCACTTGGTCTGACTATCGGCATGTGGATGTATACTTTAAATCCGTTTAATTTAGGAGATACCTTTGTTCTGGTCTTCTTTATTGTCGGCGGAACCCTGCTGTTGTTTGCCTTTGCACTTTTTGTGGCGATTACCTTTTTAACTGAAAAAACATCGGAACAGTAAATTATAAAAGCAATGCAATCCTCTTTTGGAGGCTGCATTGCTTTTTTAAAATGATAAGAAAGGAGAAATTTTAACTTTGAGAACTGTCTAGCGCAAGCAGCCTGCCCCCCCTCGAGGTGTCGGAGGTGACCAAGGCGCTTGCGCTTTTCTTTAGTCAGCCTTGCTGCAATGAATTCCAATAGGCTTTAGCTTCCGCTTCCAAAACTTTTAATCTCTTATAATAGTCAGGAAACTCGTTAAGATGTGCCAGTGCAATTTTCCCTGTAAGAAGCGGATCATCTCCAGTAACATTAGTCTCCCTTGATCGTTTTCCATGTTCCAGTTCTGTATTGACACCCATCCAGAATTCATTCAAATCAAACTGTGTTTTCGTAAAATCGATTCCCAATAGCAGTGCAATGGCTGCGGCCTCTTCTTTGGAAAATCCTTCCATTTGTCTGCTGGTATTTGGAAAAGACTGATGATTCACATGTCCTCTGCCTAAGTGATACCCGTAAGGATTATAAGAGTAATACAACAACTTTCACCTCTCATTGCCAGATACCATAATGTATGTGAATGATTTTTTTAGGAGCATGGACTTGAACAAAATTAAAAAGGGCCCAAAAGGCCCTTTCCTAACAGCATCTTCCTGTATTACCGATCATCGAGATCCCGCTTCCGTTACCGCTCCGCTCTAAAACAAGATCTTCGGTGTTTGGTTCAATAATCGGGTCGATTGCTACTTTGATTTCATTGATTGTGACAATAATATCATCTGCTTCCGGCTCATCCAGAGCCAGTCCTATTCTTGGCTGTCCTCAGCCATAGCCTTCAAAAAAGATGCGGACGCTGCCGGCATTTTGTTCTTCCAGCATTTTTCTTAATTCATCACGCGCATTGTCTGTGATTTTCATGCCTGTTCCCCCTTTTAGATGTTTTCAAGTATATTATTTACTTTCCTGTTTCGGCAAATGTTTTAATCCGAGCGCCGATTTCATCCCGTACACGCTGAAAGAAAGCCCATTTTTCTTCTTCTGTTCCTTCTGCTTTCGCAGGGTCATCAAATCCCCAATGCTCGCGTTTTACATGTGGAGGTGTCATCGGGCATTTATCAGCTGCATCGCCGCAAAGTGTGACAACCAAATCGGCATTATTGAGGATTTCAGGATCAATGATATCAGAAGTCTGTTTGGAGATGTCAATCCCAGCTTCCTTCATTGCTTTTACAGCGTTCGGATTCAAGCCATGTGCTTCAATCCCTGCACTATAAACATTCCATTCTTCACCTAAATGCTGTTTTGCCCATCCTTCTGCCATCTGGCTGCGGCATGAGTTGCCTGTGCATAGAAAGTAGATCGTTTTTTTAGTCATATTGAGATTCTCCTTTTTAGATAATCATTAGCCAAATGTACAATCCGGTTAATGTGATAAACAGTGTTGGGACCGTTAGTATGATCCCTGTTTTAAAGTACGTTCCCCATGAGATTTTAACTCCCTTCAGGGACAATACATGAAGCCACAGCAAAGTTGCGAGGGATCCAATCGGCGTGATCTTCGGGCCTAAATCCGATCCAATCACGTTCGCATAGATAAGGGCTTCACGGATGATTCCGCTTGTATCGGTTTCAGCAATGGCCAAAGCGTCAATCATAACGGTTGGCATATTGTTCATGACAGAAGAAAGGATGGCTGCAATGAATCCCATTCCGATTGTTGCTGCAAATAGTCCCTGGTCAGCTGTCATTTGAATTAAATCTTCCAAAACATTTGTAAGACCAGCGTTTCTAAGTCCGTAAACCACTACATACATGCCAATCGAAAAGAATACGATAGCCCAAGGTGCACCCTTGATGACCGTGCGCGTATTCACGGCTGGGCTTCTCCGCGCCATGATCAGAAAGAACAACGTTACAATGCCTGCGATGAATGAGACTGGGACACCAATCCACTCACTGGCAAAATAGCCTATTAATAAGATTCCTAAAACAAGCCAGGACAATCGGAACATTTTGCTGTCTTTAACTGCTTCTGCTGGTTTTTTCAAATGAGATAAATCATAATTCTTTGGTATGCTTTTTCTAAAGTATAAGAATAAAACCAAAATGCTGGCACCCAGTGAAAAGAAGTTCGGAATAATCATGCGGGACGCATATTCCACAAAGCCGATGCCAAAAAAATCAGCGGAAACGATGTTGACCAGGTTGCTGACAACCAATGGCAAAGACGTTGTATCTGCAATAAATCCACTTGCGATAATAAACGGAAAAACCAATTTTTCTTCAAATTGAAGGTTTCTCACCATCGCAAGGACAATTGGCGTGAGAATGAGTGCCGCTCCATCATTCGCAAAGAATGCTGCGACAACCGCTCCCAAAATGGAAACATAAATGAACATCTTCACTCCGCTGCCCTTAGCCGCTCTTGCCATATGTAAAGCGGCCCATTCGAAAAACCCGATTTCATCTAAAATCAGCGATATAATGATGATGGCAATAAAGGTTAATGTGGCATTCCAGACAATGGATGTAACATCTATAACATCATTGAAATCCACCACACCGGCTATTAAAGCGAGGATAGCTCCGCCGCATGCGGACCAGCCGATGGACAGACCTTTTGGCTGCCAAATGACTAATATGAGGGTGACCAAGAAAATCACCGAAGCTAAAATTATTTGAGTCAATGTGTTCCCCCCTCTTACTCACAGGAACTTCGCAATCCCTGCTCTTCCAATTCTGTTAATAAACAATCCTGGCTTGGAAGGTGATCAAGCACATTCTGAACCAGCGGGTAATAGTCACTTTCCTGATTCAATGAATAAATAATCCACTGACCCCTCCTGTTTTCCCTGACCACACCTGCATCTTTTAGTTTCCGAAGATGCTGGCTAATGGCTGGCTGGCTCATTTTAAAAATCTCCACAAATTCACATACACAGCAATCATGGTTATTTAATAGCTTCACCATTGTGAGCCGTGTTTTATCGCCTAATAATTTTAAAATGGATGCTGCCTTGCCGATTTCGACTGTGGATTCTATCATGATCTCATCACCTCCGCTTTGCACATATTAATATATAATGATTTGCTTATATAAGCAAATGGTTTTTTTCATATTTACAATAACTTTACATATAGTTTGCTTTTTTATTTTAGCAGTATTCGTTTGGTTTGCCTGTTTTGAAAAAGGAGAAGTTTACTTGTGTGGCTGCCTTACTTCATGCACTTTCAGACAGGGACTGCTCACGGGAGGTGCGGGGCCACTCTCCATTCATTCGGACAGGGAAGGAAGATATCCGGGAGTTCCTGTTCGAACCTTGTTTATCTTCGGACTGACAATCCGGAAATCCTAGTGTTCCTGTCCGAACTTTGTCCAGCTTCGGACTAACAATCCGGAAATCTGAGTTATCCTAATCTGGCAGCCCACCGAACATATAGAAAAACCCGACAAAAAAACGGCTATACTAATAGCCGCACTTCTATTTAAAGGAGTTTTTCCATAGCCATCACATCAACAAATTCTCCATCCAAAACACCCTGATTTTGAAATATGCCAACTTCGCGATACCCCATTTTTTTATAGAGTCCCTGTCCCAGGCCATTAAACGGAAAAGTAAACAAAACCAGCTTATGGAACTTGTTTTCTCTTGCTTTCTTTTCGAGGGCAGAAAGCAGCTTCCCGCCTGCCCCTTTGCCTCTGAATTCCCTGGAAATATAGACTGAGATATCTGCCACTCCATTATAAGCACAGCGGTTACTGTACCGATTCAGAGAAGCCCAGCCGATTACTTGACCCCCTTTTTCTGCGGCAAGCACACTAAATCGTCCCTGATGCTGGTCAAACCAGTCTGCCATATAGGAAAGATCTTTTTCCTCTGTTTCCAATGTAGCAATGCGGTCTTTTATTCCCTGATTATAAATCTCCATAATCTCTTCCAAATCTGTCTTCTTCGCTAAACGAACAACAGTCTCCCTGATCATTGCAGTTCCCCCGCTAATAAGATTCACAAATCTCTTTTTTTATGAAAGTGTTTAACCTCTTGGCTAAAACTGTCCAAATCGCAGCTAAAATAAGCAGTATGAACGAACCGCTCCAATATAAAAATGTAAAACCAGCTTCTAATTGGATTACTATGTAACTAATTGAAGGTCCTAAAGCTGCCCCTACATCTTGAAAGATGGTGTATACCGTAAGGAAAGAAACCACGTTTGCAGTTTTTGCTGTGTCCAGGGCAATTGTATCCAGAATGGTTGATAAAATAGTAGCACCGGCCATCACTAAAAGAGTAACTGCTATCCAAAGCCATAATGGAAGTTTAGCAGATACCAAGCCAAAGACACCCCCTGCAAAAATCAGCGAAACAATAAAAATCGGCAGCCTCCCCGGCGCCCCATCAGACCAGTGCCCCACTGTTTTCCCCAGAAAGGGTTCCCATGTCCACCTTACCGCTTGGATTAGGCCAGATAAAAAAGTAACACTGACAACCACATTCCATATTGATATACTCTCTCCGTAAAAATGTTCAATCAAGGAGCTCATTGTGGATGTCACTATTCCCTGATATAGCATGGCAAGGAGAAAGCCTGATACAATAATCGCTGCTTTATATGCTGTCCTGCCAATGAAAGGCTTCTCTTCAGCCATTGTATCAATCTTTCCGGGTGTCTCCTCAACTTGATTAATTTTAGAACTCAGCATTAGAGGAAGCCCCAACAGGGACAATAATCCAAATGCAATTGAAACCGTACTCAAGCCTATAATCGGAACGAGCAAGCCCCCAACCAGCATTCCGACCAGGCTTCCTGTACGGTAGAGCCCGTTATATAAACCCATAGAACTTCCACGCTTATTGTTTTCTGCATAAACAGCAACAACCGACAATCCTCCTATCCGAAAAAATGACCAGGCAATTCCCCATAAAGCACGGAGGATTACCCAGGCCGCAAATCCTTCGAAAACACCATATCCTATCGTTGTGAATCCGCCTAACAGGACAGCAATGATCAGGCCGGCCTTTAATGAAAGGTGTTTATATATCCAGCCTGCAATTGGATTAAAAGGCAATCGTATGAAACGGTTTATGGAAAGGAGCACACCCACTTGCCAAATAGATTCAAGCCCAGCAGTTTCCCAATAAATAGGCAAGGCAATATACAGCATGGAATCACCTAAGAGACTTAATGCTGTGACGAAGGCGACTATTATAATTGGCTGTGAAGATAAGTGATTTTTAATAGTCACCAGGATTCATCCTCTCCGGTTATTAAAATTTATCATTCGAATGTTTAATTAAATCCCGATAAGCCAAAATAAATTGTTCATACGTTTCCTGCCCCATTTCAATCTCCTGCAATCGAAACAGCCTTTCAAACGTTTTATCTTTTGCTTCCTCAACAGAACATCCGAAAGCATTCATAATTAATTTCATATAGGAAATAAAATATTCTTTCTTGAGTGCTCCGGCATGATTTATGGTCATTATAATCACCTTTTCAATTACATTTTAAGGAGCAGCGAATCAATTACAGCAGGATGATGCAGACTCTTCAAAGGAACTTTTAAAATTAACGCTGCATACACCAGTTTCCGGCAGATCCAGCTCCACTTTTTCTGCAGCAGCGATATCACCGCTTAGATAAGCTGCCACTGACCTAACCTGCTCATAGCCTGTCGCCATCAAGAAGGTTGGAGCACGGCCATAACTTTTTGAACCCACAATATAAAAATTTCTCTCAGGCTGTCTTAATTCTTTTTCTCCATGGGGACGAACCGTACCGCAGCTATGAATATTAGGATCAATTAATGGTGCCAATGCATCTGCACTTTCAGTTGCAGAATCGATGGAAGTACGAAGTTCACTTATGATAGAAAAATCCGGGCGGTTTCCTGTATTGACAATCATTTCATCGATTCCATACAGGCTTCTCATATTCCCGTTTTGGCTGCCTATTAACTCGATCCCCTTTTCCGTCGACTCTTTGACCAGCTGGATACGAAATGGGGTAACGGCCTTCACTTGCCCTTTATCGACCAATTGATGGATTCTGCTTCCGAGGCGCCCGCGTGCTGCAAGTGCATCTTTTTCTTCTCCTCCGTAAGCATCCTCAACCTGATTTCTTCTCATAATCCATAAAATCTCCGTTTCGGGATAAGACTCTTTCAAATCAGCTAAATCCAGCAAGGCATTAATCGCTGAATGACCTCCGCCGACAACTGCAACTCGCTTATTCCGATAGCGCTGCTGCTCACTCCCTAATACATCGGGTATTCCATAAAATATCTTTTCCTTCAGTTCCTTCTCATCAGCCAGCCAAATTCCGCTTGATGAAGCCGGATTTGGATTACCCCAGGTACCTGCAGCATCAATTACTGCTCTCGATTCGAATGTTTTGTACTCTCCATTCTGCTCAGCATGGATAACAAAGGGACTGTTTTCCCGGTTTGCGGTTTTCATTTTATCGGTGTCTTTTCTGCCAACTGATAAAACTTTCGTATTAAGGTGAATGAAAGGCTTTATTTCAGGTAAGCTGGACAGCGGCTTTAGATAGTGTTCAACAAGTTCCTCTCCGGTAGGCAAAGCTTCCAATTGCGGCTGTACCCAGCCATTTGCGCTTAATAAACTGGCTGCAGCTTTATCAATATTGTATCGCCATGGTGAGAATAACCGAACATGTCCCCAGGTTTTAATATTGGCTCCCGCTTGCTTGCCCGCTTCGAGCAAAATAAATGATTGCCCCCTGCTTGCCAGGTGTGCAGCAGCTGCCAGCCCAACAGGTCCGGCGCCAATTATTGCTACAGGCAGCGCTTCAGCTTTCCCCTTGCTTTGTGAATTCTTTTCTAATTCGTTTTTCTTAGATGTGCAGCATCCTTTTACAAGATCATTTTGGTTAGTCATGCTTTCTCCTCTTTTCTTCAGATTTAGGTTGATTGATTTTACTTGCAAAATGCAAGTATTACATCCAGGGGAATTTTTACCCCTGAATTGGCTTACAGCATGCATTGGACTTTGCCATCGCATTATTTAACAAATGAATTGAGCGGATGACTGTTTCTTTTTCAAACTCATTCATTTGTGAAAAAACTTCATGTAAAAATGCATTCATCTGCTGATCAATTGAACCTGCAATAAATCTGCCTTCAGCGGTAAGCGAAAGAATACTGATTCTCTTATCTTCAGGGTCCGGCGTTTTCTTAATTAAGTTCATTTTCACTAAAGATTGAACCTGCCTGCTGAAAGTTGTAATATCCGTCCCTAAGGTATCTGCAATCTGCTGCATGGACGGATAATGCTGATTGTCAATCTCATAAAGAATATGGCTTTGAATGAGGGAAATATCGCATCCGCCTACACTGCAGCAATTTTTATTGAGTAAGCCAAAACGGCGAGTCATTACTTGAAACAAACTGCGAAGATTTTCCATTATTTTCACCTCTTGGTTACATTATATGTATTTTATTTGTAATTTGCAACTAATTTTTATTTATTTTTTACCAAAAAAGCAGACCAGCATTCAGGTCTGCTTCTTCTATAGCTTAAAGTCTTTTTAAGATGTCATTCCCAGACCAATTACTCCAATTAAGATAAAAGCCAGGGCCAAAAACTGTTTATATCCGAATCTTTCTTTAAACCAGAACAAACCGGCGAGTGTTATGCCAATGCTTCCCACTCCAGTCCAAATAGCATAAGCCACACCAGCTGGAATCCTTTGCATAGCCATAGATAAACAGAAGAAAGAGAAAATAAAACCAACTGTCATTACAGCGATCGGCCATTTCTTTCTCGTTCCATCCATATATTTCATGGCAATTGTGGCGATTACTTCTTCGATCCCCGCCAGGACCAATAATCCCCAAGCCATTAAGATTCCCCTCCCGCTTCAGTATTTTCCTGTTTCGTAAAATTCTTCATGCCCATAATTCCTGCCACTAATATCACCAGAAAGAATACTTGAATTACCGAAAAAGGCTCCCCCATTAACACACCTAAAATATAGGTGCCTACTGTTCCAATCCCGACGAATACGGTATAAGCCGCTGCAACAGGAATTACCTTATATGAGCGGATCAATAATATGAAACTTGCTGCAATCAGCATAGTGGTAATCGTCCAATCCAGGAATGAATCTGCATATTTTAGACCTGAAGCCCACATCACTTCGAGGATGCCGGCAGTAAATACTAACATCCATTTCATTTATTCTCATCCCCCTCTGAATGACAGTCAGTCATTTTTCTTTAAATAAAAATTATTGGAAGCAGTCCAATAATTTTAGTCCGTGACTAATGATTTCCTGATAAATTTAAAAAGCTCCTCTTTATAAACCGTCAGGGACTCATCCTGCTCGAGGCCAATATAATATCTTTCAGCAGCATTTTCAATAAGGTTAATGATGGTCCTTGAGGTCCATTTCACATTAATGTCCGGATAAATTTCTTCTATTTGAACTGCCTTGCTGATTTCAATTTCAAGCCATTCGTAATATGGCCGATATACCTCTTCCCATTTTTCCAGGGAATGATTGAAAGCGAGTCCTGAGTAAACAAGTACTATGATATCTTTATGTTCATCGGTAACCTTAAAAGTCTCATCAATTACGGCATCTAAAGTGCTCCAGAAGCTTTCTGTACCCTGCACCTTCCTCTTCATCCGTTCCAGAATCTTCGTGAGGAGTGAATTGGCGATCGCAGGAACTAAATCACTCTTTGAAGAAAAATATAAATAGAACGTTCCCTGAGCGATCCCTGCTTTTTTAACGATCTCAGATACCGAGGATTTTTCAAGTCCCTTTTCAGAAATAACCTCTATAGAAGCGCTCAGTATTCTGCTGTATTTATCATCTGGCCTATCCTGCATGAATTTAGCCTCCTTACACAAAAATGACTGACTGTCATTCATTATACCGATTTTTTTCCTTTCTATCAAGAATAATGAAAAAGCCCTTAAAGCTTGGTAATTTTCCAGAACTAATTACTTTGCACAAAGTATATTATCGATTATACTTGTTTTGTAAACGTATTTTAAAAAGATAATCCAAGGGGGCATTATCATGGGTAAATTCGATAATAAAATTGTATTAGTTACTGGCGGAGCATCAGGAATGGGAAAACGCATGACTGAGCTTTTAGTTGAGGAAGGCGCATATGTTATTGCAGCGGACATTAATAAAGAGCTCTTGGACGTTGTCAGCCAAAATGAGGCAGTGGAAGGCAAATTGCTGAATGTCATGTCAGAGAATGATTGGAAAAAGGCAGTGGAAGAAATTGTTGCCGATCATGGAAGAATCGATGTTCTTATCAATAATGCGGGCATTTCAAGTGAGAAGCATATGAATGATGTGACAATTGAAGATTGGGATCTCATGATGCGGATCAATGGGTTCGGGCCATTTGCAGGTATGAAGCATGTTTTGCCGCAAATGGTCAAACAGCAGAGCGGTGCCGTTGTGAATATTTCCAGCTACACAGCCATGGTGGGAATGGGAACAAACACGTACACTGCTTCAAAAGGTGCTGTCAGAGCCATCTCCAGAGCGGCAAGCACACAGTTCGGCCGATTTGGGATCAGAGTTAATGCCGTTTTCCCTGGCGTCATTAAAACGCCGATGACAGAAAATCTGTCAGAATCCAGTGAAGTGCTGCAAAGACTAATTCAGGCGACTCCGCTTCAAAGACTTGGTGAGGCTGATGACGTAGCACGTGCTGTATTGTTCCTTGCTTCAGATGATGCTTCTTATATTACAGGAGCAGAACTTGTTATTGATGGCGGTTTCTCTGCACAATAAACACAAAAAACTGTTCCCGCTGCGGGACAGTTTTTTTTGTGTTCCCTCATCTGCCACGTTATGACACAGCAGCTTTTCCTCCTGTTCTTCCGCTTGGTAATCCAATGCTGCTTGCATTAAAATGACATTAGGGTATGATATCCTGTATTCGAGCAAAGGTATTGTCTAAAAAGGAGTTACCAATCATGTCTATCCAAATTGTCATTCTCGGTCTGTTAAAAGAGAAAAAATATCATCCATATGAAATGAAAAAAGTCATTTTAGAACACAAATGGGATCACCTATTCCCCGTTACGGACGGCAATTTATATCACGCCATCCGCAAACTCGAAAAGCATAAGTGGATCCAGGCGGAAAAGCAGGAACAGGTGAATAACCGGCCAAACCGGACTGTCTATCAAATTACTGAAGAAGGAAAAAATCAGCTTTCAGATGAAATCATTGAGGTGTTTAAAAAGCGGATGCCTGAACCGCGCTCCCTTTATCCGGCCCTATTGTTTGTTCAATCAGCCCAAGTTCCCGAAGCAGCTGAACATATAAAAAACTGGATTTCCGACTTGAAGGCAGAGAGCAAAGTAAAGCATGACTACCAGGCGGTCATCCCTAATCTGATACAGGAACATTATAAGGGCTTAAATGAATTTTACATGAACTGGCTGACAAAGATTCTCCAAGTAGTAGAGTCTCCGGATGAGAGGTAAGGGGGTATATCCACTTACCTTCTTTAATATCAACCCAACACCCTGTAAAAATTTTACCAATTCCCCCAAAAGCTATGTACTTTTCACTCGAAAGCACTTATACTATTCTGAATATTGTTTTTTCGCAAAACGAAGGATGTTCGAAATACCTATAGGGAGTGTCTTGAGTTGAGAACTACAGCAAAAATGGATTCAAAAAAAAACCTTTTACTAATGGCTGGAATTATCTTTGTAGCTTTTAATTTACGCCCTGCTATTACATCAGTCGGGCCATTGATTGGGGCAATACGGGATGAGACTGGAATTTCCAATGGTGCAGCAGGTCTTCTGACCACCTTGCCGCTTGTTGCCTTCGCTCTGCTCTCCCCTTTTGTGCCGAGGATCGCCCAAAAGCTTGGCAGTGATTGGAGCATTCTTTTGGGGTTAACGATTTTAGGAGCCGGCATTGCGGCCCGTTCTGCAGGAATGCTGCCTCCGCTGTACATAGGAACTATTTTAATAGGATTAGGGGTAGGTCTTTGCAATGTCCTTCTTCCGGGAATGGTCAAAGAAAAATTCCCGCAGAAGGTTGGCCTGCTGACAGGAATTTATACATTTTCAATGGGAATTTGTGCAGGACTTGCCCCAGGTTTCAGTGTCCCGCTTGCTGAGGGTATTGGGGTAGGCTGGAGGCTCTCGCTTGGAGCATGGGCTGTCCTGATCTTAATTGCCATCATTGTCTGGCTTCCTCAGCTAAAAAAGAAAAAGAAAAAAACGGAAGTATCTGCTGTATCTGCACCAAAGTCTTCCATGTGGACCTCTCCCATCGCCTGGCAAGTCACATTGTTTATGGGATTGCAATCAATGGTCTATTTCAGCGCTACTACCTGGCTCCCTGAAATTCTTCATAGCCAGGGACGGGAAATCGCCGCAGCTGGATGGATGGTAACGGTTCTCCAGTTTTCAGGACTTCCTGTTAATTTTATTATCCCTGTTCTTGCCGATCGGCTTCCTAACCAAAAAGGGATTGCCCTTGGCATCGGCATTTTCACTTTTGCCGGCATTACAGGTCTGCTTTTAAATGTTAATGGCATCATCACTAACATCAGTATCGTTCTAATCGGAATCGGGCTAGGCGCTGCGATCAGCCATTCCTTAACCCTGATCGGCCTTCGTGCTGAAAATGCAAAACAGGCTGCCAGTCTTTCAGGAATGGCGCAATCCGTCGGCTATCTTCTCGCCGCAGCTGGACCGATTCTCATTGGCTCACTATATGACCTGTTCCAGTCATGGACCATTCCGCTGGCCTTGCTTTTGGTAATAACTGCAATCTTTACAATATCCGGAATTGGAGCGGGGCGTGATCAATTTGTTTTGCAAGAAAGAGACCAAAAACAGAAAAAGACCGCTTCAACCAGTGCTTAATACTAGTAATCTTTCAATTCGTTTCGAAGCTGGACCGGGTTCTGACTCTGACCCAGGGTTTCCTCCTTTCTGTGTCCGAAGTTGACCGGTTTCGGACTCTGATCCAGGGTTTCCTCCTTTCTGTGTCCGAAGTTGGACCGGGTTCTGACTCAGATCTCCGTTTTTCTGCTTTCTGTGTCCGAAGTTGACTCGGGTTCGGACTCTGATCCAGGGTTTCCTGCTGTTTGTGTCCGAAGTTGACCCGGATTCTGACTCTGATCCAGGTTTTCCTGCTGTTTGTGTCCGAAGTTGACCCGGGTTCTGACTCTGATCCAGGTTTTCCTCCTTTCTGTGTCCGAAGTTGACCGGAGTTCTGACTCTGAGCCAGGTTTTCCTCCTTTTTGTGTCCGAAGTTGAC
Source organism: Cytobacillus firmus (assembly GCF_023657595.1). Taxonomy (NCBI): domain Bacteria; kingdom Bacillati; phylum Bacillota; class Bacilli; order Caryophanales; family Bacillaceae; genus Cytobacillus; species Cytobacillus firmus. The sequence goes on from NZ_CP098323.1 coordinate 2,977,796, forward strand.
CCGGGTTCTGACTCTGACCCACGTTTTTCTCCTTTTTGTGTCCGAAGCTGGACCATGTTCGAACTCAGATCTACGTTTTTCTGCTTTCTGTGTCCGAAGTTGACCCGGGTTCGGACTCTGATCCAGGTTTTCCTCCTTTCTGTGTCCGAAGTTGACTCGGGTTCGAACTCTGACCCACGTTTTTCTCCTTTTTGTGTCCGAAGTTGACCGGGGTTCGGACTCTGATCCAGGTTTCCCTCCTTTCTGTGTCCGAAGCTGGACCGGGTTCTGACTCAGACCTCCGTTTTTTTGCTTTCTGTGTCCGAAGTTGACTCGGGTTCGGACTCTGACCCACGTTTTTCTCCTTTTTGTGTCCGAAGTTGACCCGGGTTCGGACTCTGATCCAGGTTTTCCTCCTTTCTGTGTCCGAAGTTGACTGGGGTTCGGACTCTGACCCACGTTTTTCTCCTTTTTGTGTCCGAAGTTGACTGGGGTTCGGACTCTGATCCAAGTTTTCCTGCTGTTTGTGTCCGAAGTTGACCCGGGTTCGGTCTCTGATCCAGGTTTTCCTGCTGTTTGTGTCCGAAGTTGACCCGGGTTCTGACTCTGGTCCGGATTTTCCTGCTGTTTGTGTCCGAAGCTGGACCGGTTTCTGACTAAAGCACACTAATTTCGTCCAAACCTGCTGCTGGCTCCGCCGTATCCGCTTATAACTATTTTGATAGGGCGCTGCCTGCTGCAGGGAATACTTCAATTGCTATACCAGGCTTCCGAAAGATGCCGCAGGGCCACTTCCAGCTCTTCCTCCGACATCAGGGCAAAACCCAGCAGTATGGTATGTCCTTCATTCATACCAAATTGCGATACCGGGTATACTTTAACCCCTGCATCAGCAGCTTTCTTAATAAGTTCTTGTTCGGTCATCCCATTATTTGGACGGACTAGGATGTGCAAGCCTGAATCCTGTCCAATTACTTCAGCACAAGGAGGAAAATACTTCGAAATTGCTGTCATGAGACTGTCACGTTTTTTACGATACACGACCCTCATTTTCTGGATATGCTTATCCCAGTAACCCTCCTGAAGAAATTTTATCAAGATCTTCTGATCAATCCGGGAAACAGTTTGAGCATAAAAGAAATAATCTTCCTGATAAATTTTCAGCAAAGGCCTTGGAAGGACCATATAACTAATCCTTAAAGAGGGAAGCAGGGCTTTTGAGAATGTGCCCATATAAATGACTTTTTCATCCTTATCCAATCCCTGGAGAGCTGGAATCGGCTTGCCTGTGTAACGGAATTCACTGTCATAATCATCTTCAATGATATAACGGCCAGGCTTTCCCTTTGCCCATTGTAAAAGCTGCATCCTTCTGGCAATAGGCATAATCATACCGCATGGGAATTGGTGCGATGGAGTGACAAAGACGATATTTGCTCCTGACTTTTTCAGCTTTGATAAAATAAGTCCATCTTCATCCAGTGGAATGTCCCTCACATTTTCCATTCCTTTTTCAAAGATGACGAGCTTGCGGTGATATCCCGGATTTTCGACTGCAAAAATACTTCCTTCAAGCAGCTGCAATAAACTTTTCATTAGATATTGTGTTCCTGAACCAAGAATGATTTGGCTGGGGGAACAGTTTACTCCCCTGGATTTATAAAGATACTTCGCAATCTCGTTCCGCAGCTCCAGCTCTCCTTGAGGATGGCCAAGCAATAGAACCTCACCATTATCCTTTGCCAGTACTTGATTTGTTAATTTCCGGAACACAGAAAATGGGAACGTCCTGATATCCACTCCGGAATGAGTAAAATGATATAGGTACTTACCGTCAATATGCTTCTTTTCTTCAGCGAGAGGCTCTTCATTTGCTGAAGAAAAGACGGGTTGTTCAACTGCACACACGAAATACCCTTTACGCGCCTTCGATTCAATATAACCTTCAGCCATAAGCTGTTCATACGCAGATTCAATTGTGTTCTCACTGACCTCAAGATATCTGGCAAATTTCCTTTTCGAAGGGAGCTTTGCCATTACGGTCAGATTGCCTGTCTTAATTTCGTTTTTAATATATTTATATAATTGCACATATAGTGGCTCACTGCTGGTAAAGTCTAGATTTGGAGTTAACTCGGACATTAATCTGACCCCCTTTAATATTAATAATCTGACCCTTCTAACAACACCAGTTATTATCTATAATACATGATAATAACAAAAACAGTAAGGAGATATACAACATGAGCATTTCACGCAGGCTGGGACTGGCCATGATCATAAGCGGAGCTTCTTTGTGGGGATTATCTGGTCCAATGCTCCAGTGGTTTTTTCAGGAAACCCGCTTATCATCAAGCGATTATTTAGTTATCAGATTAATTACGGCAGGCATCTTCACGCTCATTTTCCTATCCTGCCGGAAAGTAAATGTATTTGCGATTTGGAAATATCCCCGCCACTGGATACAGCTTCTTCTTTTTGCTGTTTTGGGAATGCTTGGAGGGCAATATGCTTTTATTGAAACCATACAGGTGAGCAATGCCGTTACAGCCACCCTGTTTCAATTTGCCGGCCCGGTGCTGATCACGATTTATGTCGCAATTGAGTCGCGAAGATGGCCAGCCAAGATCCATTTGCTTGCCATTGTCACAGCTCTTTCAGGAATTTTCCTGCTTATTACCAACGGATCTCTGGACCAGATTCTTTTATCAAATAAGGCTTTATGGATTGGTTTTCTAACAGCGCTTGGATTTGCCTTTTACACCTTGCAGCCTGTTTCTCTTATTAAAACCTGGGGAACGATGACAATCATCGGTTGGGGAATGCTTCTGGGAGGAATAGTCCTATATTTGCTGATGCCATCATTCAGCTTTGCCAACTTGGCAGGAGCCCTTAATTTTGGTAAATTATCTATGTTAATCAGCATCATAGTGATCAGCACTCTCTCCTTTTTGCTCTATATAGGGAGTCTGAAGTATCTTTCCCCCACAGAAACCAGTCTGTTATCCAGCATTGAGCCTCTTGTGGCAGCTTTGGTATCCTTCCTGTGGCTAAAAGAAACCTTCGGAAGCTATCAATTGCTTGGCGGTGTTTTCATCATGGCAGGAGTACTATTCCTATCAATGAAAGAAAAAGATGAGGAAATCATTATTTTGCAGCAAAAAGGGGCTTAAGCCATACCATTTTGAATCATTAAGAAATCCAATAAGCCTTATTAAACAATCGGTGAAGCGGTTCTCCTTTCCTATGATACGGTTAAGATATCAAATGAACGAAAGGGGATCTCGCTATGGAAGCACAAAAAATTCAAGAATATGTAATAGAAGAACCTAAAAAAAAACAAAAGGCTATCGGGTTTGCGAAAGGATTATCCCTGACCCTTTTCCTTGCGGTTCTGGCTGGACAAATTGCCCATCTTCCCTTTTTCTCCATTCTCGGAATCATGATCCTCTCCATTCTGCTGGGAGGCATTTGGGGAAATACGCTTTCTGTTCCTGTGGACGCTCATTCAGGTGTACAGTTCTCAAGCAAGGTATTGCTTCGTGCAGGGATTATTTTATTGGGCTTTAGGCTGAATTTGCAGGAAATTATATCAGCAGGCTTTTCCATCATGCTCATCGATGTAGTAGTCATCGTTTTTACCATGAGTTTGATCCTGCTTTTGGGCAAAGTGTTCAGAATCAATAAGAAATTGTCAGCTTTACTTGCTGCAGGCACTGCTATTTGCGGAGCGGCAGCCATAATTGCGATCGCCCCAATTGTCAAAAGCAAGGAAGAGCAAACCGCTGTGGCAGTATCATGCATAGCGGTTTTAGGGACCATTGGGGCGATTTTGTATATTGTTTTATTTCCCTTGCTGCCTATCAGTGAGCAGGAATATGGTGTTTTAGCCGGGGCAACACTGCACGAACTTGCCCATGTAGTGGCGGCAGGGGTTCCGGGCGGAGATGTCAGCAGTGACTCTGCCATTCTTGTAAAACTGGGAAGAGTGCTGCTGCTGATACCAGTTGCCCTTATCATAAGCTTTGTTTACAGCAGAAAAAACAGCAGTAAGAGCCGCAATATAGGGAAGCTGCCAATCCCATGGTTTATTTTCGGATTTCTCCTTACCAGCCTGATCAATACTATGTTCTCCATACCCGGCAGCATCATCAGCATCTTTTTGTTACTGAGCACCTACCTCCTCGCAATGGGTATGGCAGGGCTGGGGCTTAATATTAAATGGAAAGACTTTGTGAAAGTTGGCTTTAAACCTGTTGCTGTTGCCATTGCAGGCTTCCTGGGTCTTCTTGCCATAACCCCGCTGCTGCTCTTACTATATAAAATTTTTTAAATGCCCCCTAATCGATTACAATAGATAGAGGGAAGTTACATGTTTGAAGGAGGATATCCATGAACCTCGACTATCTGAAAGTATTTTATGTCACAGCAAATAATAAAAGTTTTTCCCAGACTGCCAAAGATCTTCACCTCTCTCAATCAAGTGTCAGCCTTCAAATCAAACAACTCGAAGAACAGTGGGACTGTCAGCTCTTTGAACGGACAACAAAAAAAATCTCGCTGACACCCGCAGGGGAAATCCTCTATCATAAAGTCAAAAAGCTGATAGCTTTAATGAATGAAACTGAAAATGAACTGGAAGAATTAAAGGGAAGTGTACATGGGGACTTAAAGGTCGGAGCCAGCTTAACGATCGGGGAGCATGTACTCCCCTTTTTATTAGCCGATTTTTCGAGTCTCTATCCAAAAGTCAGCCTGCATTTAAATGTATATAATTCCAGGCATATTGTTGAGAAACTATTAAATCATGAAATTAACTTAGGGTTCATTGAATCCATGCTCTCCTATCCAGCCTTAAAACAAGTTCCTTTTGCCAAAGATGAGCTGATTATCATAGCCTCCCCTGAAAATAAATTCATTAAGACGGACAATATAACCATCGAGGAGCTCCTGTCAGTTCCTATTATTATCCGTGAGAAAGGATCAGGAACACGGCAAGTGATGGAGGATTCCTTTAGAAGATGCCATGTAGATGCATCCAAATTGAATGTCATTATGGAATTGAAGCACACCGAAGCCATAAAAACATGTGTCGAAGCAGGATTAGGAATTTCCATCATCTCAAAATCCGCTGTGAAAAAAGAACTTCGGCTGGGAACTTTAAAACAATTACATATAGACGGAATTTCAATGCAGCGGGACTTTTACATGATCTATCATGAGGAAGCCCTGAAACATACCAGCAGGAAGCTGATGGAATATATCTCATCGAGACATTGAGGGATTAAAGACATATAAAAGCTCAGAGCCGCAGACTCTGAGCTTTTGTTAATTAAGCGTCAATTTTAATATTAACCTGGCTATCCGTTTTATCTTCCATTCCATTTGTATCTGTACTGCCTAAAATATAATAATCAAGTGTACTTTTAGGTATTTGATTGTATTCTTTCCTTTTATATAAATAGAATGCTAATCCTAATACTGACCAAACGATTAAGGCGATCAGTGAAGGTGCTCCTAGTGCTGAGGGAGATCCGGGAACGAGCAGCAAGCCAAGAAATGCAAGCCCGCTTAGCGCTCCTATCATAGCAACCAGTTTTTTGCCGGGCGAGACCATTTTTCCATCGGCTGCTTCTGTCCAGCTGAATAGCTTATAGGCTGTGTAACAAGTATAAAAGTAGGCAATGGTTACTCCTGTTGCTGACATGTCAACAATCCATAATAGGACTGGACGCCCAAACCATGGAGCAAACAGGCAAAGGGCACATGTGAACAGAATCCCTACATAAGGGGTGCCATGCTTCGGGTGAAGCCTGGAAAATGCTTTAGGAACTACTTTAGCTCTCCCCATCGCAAACAATAAACGGCTGGAAGATACATAGAATCCGTTAAGGCCTGTGAATACACCCATACAAAGGGATATTGCGAGAAGAAGCACTCCGAAGGCACCTAACGTATCAGAGATGACATCACCTGTCCCCCAAATCGGCTTTCCGGCAACAAGGTTTTGCCATGGCATTGCCACTGCTGTTGCAATAATCATGAAGGAGTATAAGACACAAGCTACAATTAACGAATATATGATAAGCTTGAATGCCTTCTTAGGAGGAAAATTAAATTCTTCAGCGGCCTGCGGAATGTTATCAAACCCTACATATGCCCATGGAGCAATCGCGATGATTGCGATAATTCCAGTCAGGGCAGGAATCCCCGGTTTAAAGAAAGGCTGAAGATTTGACAGGTCTGAAGATGGACTTAAAATCATGCTGATGGTGAGCAGAAACACACCGGCAACGAGGATAATACAGAATATATATTGTAGACTGCCAGAAATGGAAGCACCTTTTATATTAAAATAGGCAAAGATCAGAAGTGCTGCAGTCGCAATCAATACTTCACCCAAATATACCTGCCAGCCGCCTATTTCATATAACAGTCCGATGTTTGTCAGCGAGGGAAGCATAAACTTTCCGAGCAATGCCAATGCAGACGCATTCAGAGCTACAATACAAATATAGCCAAGAGTCAGAAACCATCCGCAAATAAAGGCATGTTTCCTCCCAAATCCAATATATGCATAAGCAAACTCACCCCCTGAAACAGGAAACTTTTCAATTAAAACCCCGTAGCTGACAGCAATGACCATCATTAGTAATGCACCAATGGTTAACCCGATCACTGCACCAATTGGCCCTGCTTTCCCCATCCATTCTGCCGGCAGAATAAAGGCTCCCCAGCCAATGGCAGAACCGAGCGCGATAGCCCACACCCATTGCGGTTTAAACGTTTTCTCCAGCTGTACCCTTTCTTCCATGTTTTCCCCTCCATTATTAAGGCTTCTCTCAAAATCTATTAAGAACTGCTTAATCTTGTTGAGCTAATGCCTTATCCTTAAATTGGAGCAAAAAGCTGACCCCTGCTTTTGCTTCAGTATTGAGGATTTTTTGAATAGCGGTTTTCTATGAATGAGTGTAAGCTTTTTCTGTATTCTCCCACACAACCTTACCGGAAATAATGGTCGCCAATATAGGAATATCCTTTAATTCCATTGCTGGACAAGTAAGAGGGTCGGCATCCAGGACAACAAAATCTCCTCTTTTTCCTTCTTCAATGGTGCCTGCGGAATCTTCTTCAAAGTTCAGAGCTGCCCCGTAAGACGTCATCGCTTTTAAAGCATCCAGAACATCAATTTTCTGATCAGCACCAAGAACATCCCCTTCTAAAGTGATGCGGTTCACAGCCGCCCATATGGAAAACAGGGGCGAAATGGGAGTAATTGGGCAATCAGAATGCAGTGTGAACAGCAAATTGCGGTCAACTGCATCAGCCAAAGGATTAATTCTTGCCGCTCTCTTCTCACCGAGGAATATCCTGCGGTGCCGATCTCCCCAAAAATAAACATGATTGATGAAAAAGGAAGCAGCCACACCTAATCTTTGCATGACATCAAGGTCATCACTGCCTGCAGTCTGTACATGTTCAATGCGATGCCTGTGGTCTTCCATCGGACTTTTTGACAGAACATAATCGAAGGCCTCAAGGATAGATTCGATTGCCCGATCTCCGTTTCCATGAATCGCAATCCTAAACCCTCTATTATGGAGATCCAGCATTTCTTCTGCAAATTTGTTTTGATCATGCAAGAGTTCACCGTATACAGATTCATCAGAATGATAAGGTTCGCGGAGTGCACCTGTAAGTCCCTGGATGGATCCATCCTGAAATAATTTAGCACTATCCAGAGAAACTCTGTTTTTAGTTCGTCTCTTTAATTCAAGGTCCAGCTGATCGGCAGTATAACCGGAAAAAGCACTGCCATCTCTTAAAAGATGATGCAGGATCATTAGCCGCATATTCATCGGATTCTTCCCTGAATTAATGGCCGCTATATGCGCATTTAATTCTTCTATTCCTCTGTCAAGGCCCACGCCGGCATCTGTACATGTGGTGATCCCCTTAGACAGGTACACCTTTGCCGCATTCTCTATATTTTTAATTTGTTCATCGCTTGACGGGGAAGGCAGGAATGGAAAAATAAATTCCAGAGCGGGAATTTCGTGAATGACACCGTCCAGCCTTCCATTATTATCGCGTGTAAAGTACCCGCCATGCGGATTCGAAATGCTTTCATCGATTCCAGCCATTTCAAGAGCTTTGGAATTGGCAGCACCAAAGTGTCCGGAAATATGCCGGATAAAAACGGGATTGTTCGGAGCTGCATGATCTAAATCACACCTGTCCGGATGCCTTTTATCCTCCAGGAGGGTATCATCATACCCCCACCCCATGACCCATTCTCCAGGTTTCGCTTTACCCGCCCTTTCTGCTATCTCTCGCTTTATATCACCAATGTTTTTATTCCGCGGGGATCTGCAATCAACATAATTCAGCATTTGCCCGTACATTAATAAATGACTATGTGTGTCAATAAACCCCGGAAGCAGCGTGGCTCCTTTTAAATCCTTGATCTCGACATCAAGACTATTTGGAATTTCCGAACGGTCCGGTTCGGTTTTATCCCAAATTTTTTCGATGATGCCATTCCTGACAAGCAATGATTTTGCCTTAGTGTTTTGTTGATCAAACGTAATAATATTTGCATTTTTTATGATAAGGATACTCACCCTTATCCCTCCTTATTAGACAGCCTTGTTTTCTGCTGAATTGATATCGTTTATCTTTCTTTTTGCTGAAGGGAGGTCTTCCCAGTAAACAGCCTTTACATTTTCTGATGGTGAATGTTTTGTCCAGAAACTAATTATGACAAGCGAACAAAAGGACATGATAAAGCCAGGTATGGTCTGATCGATTCCTGAATGGAGAAGAGGCCATAGAATGGTCGTGAAGCAGGCCAGGAGCATGCTCGAAATGACAGCGGTGTTGGTTGTCCTCCTCCAGAACATAATGGCCAGAAACGGAAATACAAGAGTTGTTGCTGACAGCCTGAGTGCCCATTGATACATACTGACAATATCTGTTAATGCAAAGGCGACTAACAGTGATAATACCGATATAATCACTACACTCAAGCGGGAAACAAACATCATTTGCTTTTCTGTTGCATTGGGATTTAATAGCCGGTGATACAAATCCTGAGTAATATTAGAGCTTCCTTGTAAAATGAAGGAGTCTGCACCTGTCATAAGTGCTGATAGGAGTCCGATTAGAATAATGCCTCCAATATATGGAGGAAGCATTTCCACGGTTACATAGGAGAAAATTAAATCTGGGTGAATATCGGCTGGCACAAATTGCCTTGCCATAATTCCTATACTATATGGAAGCACAGAAATGCATAAAGTAATGGCATAACCGGTCAGGCCTGCTTTAATGGCAATATCTTCTGTCTTAGAAGCAAAAATCCGCTGCCATGTGGATTGCCAAACTAAGTAGAACGGAGCCACAGAAAGGGCAAAAAGCAGTACATCCCCAAGGCCATTCGCCCCAAGCGGTGTTAAAAAATTTTTCGGCGTGCTACTGAGAATGTGCTCCATTCCTCCGCCAAATTGCAGGGCTGCATATGCGAGCATTACAATCCCTACAATTAGGATCACGCTTTGAATGGCATCCGTTACAATTGTCGCTACTAAGCCGCTTAAAATCGTAAAGCCGAGGATCAGAATGAAAGAAAGCACAATTCCCGTTTTCACGTTCATATTAAAAGCAATGCTGAATACGGTACTCATCCCTACAATCTGCAGGGCAGTTGTGGGAACAGAATATATGAAAGCAGATAACACGGATGGAATGATACCGGTTTTTGATCCAAACCTTTCACTAAAAAGGTCCGCAAGTGTATATAATCTCTGTCTTCTTAATGGACGGCTAAAAAAGAAGATCAAGAGCATACTGACAAGCATGGCTGGTAAGGCAAATTTAAAAAATCCAGATACGCCCATTGTGAATCCCATTCCAATCCAGCCAATAAAAACGGCAGCACCGCAATTCGTGCTGATGATGGTTCCGACAATATTCCAAAAACCCATATTCCAGCCTGCAATCAAATAACTGTCAGAGGTTTTAATTTTTGTAAAATAATAGATTCCAATTGCGAACATGAATATGAAATACGCTAAAATATATCCAAAATACCAGCTCATCGACTGCCTCCTTTTTCTCAATATTCTGTAAATTATTGACAGCAATACATTGAACATCTTCAACTCAATTCGATATATCGGTCAACTTTACTATTTATTGGTCAATTTTTATTTTTATCGGCTGCTTTTCCACTATAGCGGTCAGTTCGCGTCATAACAATTTTCTCATATCAGCACTAAACTGCCATTCTCCAAAAAACGCAACTATCTTTTAAAAAGGAGCTTAATCAAAAATCAATTAAGCTCCTTCTATTTTACCTACCAGTTTTTATGATCAAGGTGAGCATATTTCGGCAGAAGACGAGTCGGCATCTTTAACGCATCCTTGCGGAAAGGAGGTGCCAATTGCGTGCCATCCACCTGAATATCAATAACTGTCGGTTTATTGGATTCTATTGCACGGCGAATAGCTGGCCCAACATCCTCAGGTTTATCCACACTAATTCCCTGTGCCCCCATGGACCTTGCAACCTCTGCAAAGTCAGGATTCTGGATATCCGCTCCTACAAAGCGATTATTATAAAAATCTACTTGGTTTTTCTTCTCCGCACACCAGGCATTGTTATTAAAAACACATGCAACTACTGGAATGTTCTCCTCAACCGCCGTACTTACTTCATGCAGGCTCATTCCCCATGCACCATCCCCTACGATGGCTACTACAGGGCTATTCGGATTTGCAAGCTTTGCACCTAATGCTGACGGATAGGCAAAGCCTGTATTCCCAAATGTTAAGGCTGCAACATGCTTGCGGCCGGAATTGAATTTTAAATAGGCATTTGCAGTGGAAGATACATTCCCGATATCTGTAGTTACAATTGCGTTTTCCGGAAGGACCTTTGTAAGCTCAAGGAGTGCCCTGCGCGGATTGATAGGATTTCCATCCACCATTGCCAGATCGACAAGCTCTTTTTCCCATTGCTCTTTCTCATTTGCCACTCTTGCCATTCTCTCAGAATTGAATTGCTTATTTGGCACTTTTTCTTTTAGCCGTTTGGCGATTTCAACTGAAGCTGCTTTTGCATCTCCAATGATCCCGATCTCTACTGGATGGGTCCTCGCGATATTGCGGGGATTGATATCGATTTGAATAATCTTTGCGTTTTTCGGAAAGTAATCAATGTCATAGCATGGCAATGTTCCAAATACAGATAATCTGGTGCCGATAGCGAGCACCACATCTGCATCCTTTAATGTGTTCATAGCTGCTTTTGACCCCATATACCCAATAGGTCCTACCGCTAAAGGTTCATTTGCCGGGAAAGCATCATTATGCATATAGGAAACAGCTACAGGAATCGTCAAGTGATTGGCAATTTCCTTCACAGCCTCTATACCATTTGAATCCACTGTCCCCCTGCCGGAAATGATCACAGGATTTTTGGCAGATGCAAGCAATTCCACAGCCTGATCAATCTGTTCTAATGATCCGCAGCCCCTATTATCCACACGATACTGATGAGGTTCTAGGATTACATCTTCCACTTCCCCATAAAAATAGTCCCGCGGAATATCAAATAACACTGGACCTCTCTCTGCATAAGCAATTCTAAAGGCAGTCCTCAGGCAATCCGCCACCCGTCCCGGATGTGTGACCCGAACGGTTTCCTTTGTAATCGCTTTAAAGACTGAAACCTGATCGCATTCCTGGAAACCGTCCCATCCGACGGTCGGTGTTCCTGCTGAAGGAGAAATGACAACCATAGGTGTATGAGCCTGATTTGCAGCTGCAACAGACGTTACCATATTCGTGATTCCTGGCCCATTCTGGCCAATTACTACCCCGGCAACTCCGCTTACCCGGGTATAGGCATCTTCCATGTGGGCTGCGCTTTGCTCATGCCTCACGCCGATGAATCGGATCCCGGCAGTTGGAAGCAAGTCTAATAGATCCATGAAAGCTGACCCCAAAATTCCGGAAATATGTTTGACACCTTCCTTGACTAATGTTTCTACAATAGCCTCACTTGGTGTCATTTTCACCTTTCTTGTTTTGATTTCTGCTAGTTCTTTTTCTGCTTTTGCCATTACGGGCACTCCCTTTCCGAATAATGAAATTTCGTATATTTAAATGGATAGGATCCCTGTCTAAAGAGCCCTAATCCAGATTAAACTTTTTGTCTAAAGTTCCTTAAATACACTTTCGACAGTCTCAACAACAAATCTTAAATCTTCTTCTGCAGATGAAAGCGGCGGAGCTATAATAAGGACATTATTGAAACCAGGCACAGTATCACCGTTTCTTCCAATAATCAGGCCTTTTTCTTTACATAGTGAAATGATCTTTGCCATTAATTGATCAGATGCCGGCTGCTTCGTTTCCTTGTCTTCAACCATTTCAATGCCATACAAGAAACCGGCGCTTCTGACTTCGCCTACATTTTTATGAAACTGCAGCTCTTTTAAGCTGCCTAAAATGCTTTCACCCAGCACCTCTACCCTGCTGACAATATTCTCTCTTTCTATGATTTCGATATTTTTCAATGCTACTGCGCAGCTTGCCGGATGTCCTCCATAGGTTGATACATGGCGGAAGTGGTTATCTGTACCCTGCTCCTTAAACTTCTCATAAATTCTGGAATGAACTGCCGTAGCCCCAAGCGGAAGATAGCCGCTGGTCAACCCTTTAGCCATCGTTACGATATCGGGCTGAACACCATCCGAATGCATAAATCCAAACATTTTGCCCGTTCGCCCGAATCCGGATACAACCTCATCCATTATCAGCAGGACATCATGTTTTTTGCAGATTTGTGCCACCCTCTGCAGATATTCAGGAGTTGGGATAATAACCCCCCCGCCTGAAATGAAAGGCTCCATTATGACCGCAGCAACCGTTTCGGCACCTTCCCATTGGATGACCTGGTCGATCATGTCAGCTGCAACTTTATCGCAATCCTTCACATCCTCCCCAAATGGACAGCGATAGCTGTAAGGAGGCGGAACATGCAGGAATCCCGGCATGCCAGGATCGTATTTCACTCTCCTGTTGGCCTGTGCAGTAGCACTTAATGCTCCTAAAGTTGAACCGTGGTAGGCACGGTATCGCGAAATAAATTTGTATTTACCGGGATTGCCATTCTGATTATGATACTGCCTCGCTATTTTGAATGCGGTTTCATTTGCTTCCGAACCGCTATTTGAGAAAAAGGTTTTATAGGAGTCCCCCAGCAATTCACTAATTTTTGCAGATAACTGGATGGCTGGTGCATGGCTTAAAGTTAGAGGGAAATACGACAGCTTCATCATTTGCTCCGCAGCGGCCTCTGCAATTTCTTTCCTGCCATGTCCAAGGTTCAGGCACCAAAGACCGGATACACCATCCAAATATCGATTTCCGTCCATATCAGTAAACCAGGAGCCTTCACCTGATTGGGCAATCATCGGACTGCTTCCTTCTGTATGCCGGCTCATCGCATGCCATAAGTGTTTCTGATCCTGATCTGTTAACTTTTTGTGATCATTTAGTTCTACTGTAGACATATTGCTTGCCTCCTTCTATTTAATAAACATTCAGGTTTGCATCATGGGAATCATGTTGCGGCTGGAATTTTGTGTGTTGATTCATGGGTGGGTGTATAAGGGTAATTATGCGCCTCTGCAACTCTCTGATGAGTGACCTTTCCATTCATGGTATTGACCCCTTTTTCAAGAAAAGGATACTTTAAAATAGAATTTTCGATCCCAGTATTAGCGAGCATTAAGGCATATGGTGCTGTAGTATTGGCGAGGGCATAAGTGGAAGTTCTTGCTACAGCGCCCGGGATGTTTGGAACAGCGTAATGCAAAACACCATGCTTTACATATGTTGGAGTATCATGTGAGGTAATATGATCGATGGTCTCGATTGAACCGCCCTGATCAATGGCAACATCAATAATGACCGAATTCTTCTCCATTTGCATAACCATTTCTTCGGTTACTAACTGAGGTGCTTTTGCACCGGGGATGAGAACAGCCCCTATCACTAAATCGGCAAGTTTTACTTCCTGGGCGATATTGAACGGATTTGACATGACCGTTCTCACCCTGCCAGAAAAAAGATCGTCCAGCTGGCGGAGTCTTTCAGCGCTAATGTCGATGATGCTTACATCCGCACCGAGTCCAACTGCCATTTTTGCGGCATTTGTCCCAACAACTCCACCGCCAATAATCACCACTTTTCCAGGCTTCACACCAGGAACTCCGCCTAAAAGGACTCCTTTTCCACCATGAATCTTTTCAAGGAATTGAGCTCCAAGCTGGACAGACATCCTTCCTGCAACTTCGCTCATAGGTGTTAGGAGAGGCAATGATTTGTTATCCAGCTGAATGGTCTCATAAGCAATAGAGGTAACTTCTTTTTCGACCAAAGCCTTTGTCAATTCAGGCTCGGCTGCAAGATGCAAGTAAGTAAAGAGAATTAATCCTTTTCGAAAATATTGGTATTCATCTGGCTGCGGCTCTTTAACCTTCATGACCATATCCGCAGACCAGGCCTCTTCTGCACTTGAAACAACCGTTGCACCAGCTTTTTCATATTCCTGATCAGAGATGCCGCTTCCTGCACCTGCACCCTTCTCAATCCAGACCGTATGGCCGGCATTAACAAATGCAGAAACACTTGCCGGTACAACAGAAACCCGATTTTCATTATTCTTTACTTCCTTTGGCACACCAATAATCATGTCATCACTCCATCCTGCAAAATAAAAATATTTATCCTCTCATCATGACATCATGTCGTCCGTACCAGTTGTTGTATGACTAGCCTCAGTTGTAATTAAAACACAACCTTTATCCATTTTCAATATTTTCTAAAGATTTTATATTATCGGAATTATCAATAGATATTATTACAAAATTGAATAACAGTGCATTTAACTATAATTCTTTGATAGTTTTATTCTAAATGAATACATATCCGAGCGAAAAAAAGCAGAATAGTATTCTATTAAATTTCCATTTATATCTGATAATAACCGCTCTATATGAAGCACACTCAAGGAGCATGGAACACCCAGCAGATCGGCTTCTTCTTTTGATAAATAAGTACTTGTTATAATCTGTTCGGCTTCAGCAAACCTTAAGTCTAAACTTTGCTCGAGCAGATCATACAGTGTTCCTTTTTCAATATCATATTGGGCGAGGTTTTCACCAATTTCTACAGGATAGTACTGGTTTTCAAGTGCCAATGGCTTATCGTTTGCATAGCGAATACGCTTTATAAAGTATGCCTCTGTAAGCCCGCTGGCTTCCACAATTTCTTTTGCTGGAACAACGATCCCATTGTCAAGTAATTTTGAATCGGGCTTCATCCCCATATTATTAATCACTTCTGTTGTACTGGTAATATTCCCAAGCCATTCCTCAATCGGTTTCCTTGAAATAAAAGTGCCTTTTCCATGGACTTTCTTTAGCACACCCTCGTTTACTAAATGGGAAACTGCCTCTCTCACCGTGCTTCTGCTTACTTTATAGGTATCCATCAGTTCTCTTTCGCTTGGAATTTTCTCATTGAAAGAACGGTTGTCTATTAGCTCCTGCAGTTTATTCTTTAGTTGTATGTGAAGTGGAATAGGACTTTTGGAATCTAACTCTCTCATAATGGATGCCTCCTTTATTTTCTCTAAATGCAAAATGTATAATTAATTATATAGATTACCTGAATGAATATCCATGCTTTTACAGCAGAACCAGATGGACGTATTTAAAAGTTTAGCTATTTGCAGGCTGTAAAGTCAGCAGATGATTTGGAAAACTGGCGCAAGAATGGTATTAATTTAAGCAGAATCAATTAATTGAAAAAGGATGATTAGAAATGAATCACTTCATGAAACGGGCTATTGAACTGGCCATTAACAATGTAAAAGAAGGAGGCCAGCCCTTCGGTGCCGTTCTGGTAAAAGATCAGGACATCATTGCTGAGGGCGTCAATGAATTGCATAAAAAGCATGATGTAAGCGGGCATGCGGAATTGCTTGCAATCCGGCGGGCACAGGAGCAGTTTCAAACGAATGATTTAGCCGGATTTACCATGTATGCAAGCGGGGAACCCTGCCCGATGTGTTTAACTGCCATTTATTTCGCAGGCATCGATAAGGTGTACTATTGCCAATCAGTCGAGGATGCTTCTATTGCAGGTTTAGGCAAGTCTAAAATGATTTATGAGGATTTAAAAAACGCTAAAGATGACAGGGGACTAAAATTGGTCCAAATGCCATTAAATGAGGATCAAGACAATCCAATGAAGCTTTGGAAAGAACACATTTAACACTTAGCCTCCCTTCTCAAAGCAGCGGGGAGGCTGATTGTTTCTTCACCTTTTAATATTCTCACTCATTCTGCTCATCTATTTGCAGGTTTGCTCATCTATTTGCAAGTTTGACTGGTCTATTTGCAGGTTTGCTCATCTATTTGCAGGTTTGACTGGTCTATTTGCAATTTTGACTGGTCTATTTGCAGGTTTGCTCATCTTTTTGCAGGTTTGACTGGTCTATTTGCAGGTTTGCTCATCTATTTGCAGGTTTCACTGGTCTATTTGCAAGTTCGCTCATCTATTTGCAAGTTTGACTGGTCTAATTTGCAAGTTTGCTCATCTATTTGCAGGTTTGCTCATCTATTTGCAAGTTTGACTGGTCTATTTGCAAGTTGCTCATCTATTTGCAGGTTTGACTGGTCTATTTTGCAATTTTGCTCATCTATTTGCAGGTTTGACTGGTCTATTTGCAGGTTTGCTCATCTATTTGCAGGTTTGACTGGTCTATTTGCAGGTTTGCTCATCTATTTGCAATTTTGACTGGTCTATTTGCAGGTTTGCTCATCTATTTGCAGGTTTGACTGGTCTATTTGCAGGTTTGCTCATCTATTTGCAAGTTTGACTGGTCTATTTGCAGGTTTGCTCATCTATTTGCAGGTTTCACTGGTCTATTTGCAAGTTGCTCATCTATTTGCAGGTTTGACTGGTCTATTTTGCAATTTTGCTCATCTATTTGCAGGTTTGCTCATCTATTTGCAATTTTGACTGGTCTATTTGCAGGTTTGCTCATCTATTTGCAGGTTTCACTGGTCTATTTGCAGGTTTGACTGGTCTATTTGCAAGTTTGCTCATCTATTTGCAGGTTTGACTGATCTATTTGCAGGTTTGCTCATCTATTTGCAAGTCTGACTGGTCCATCTTTTTTTACTTCGCTGTTTCACTAATATGTTCATCCAGTTCCCCCTCACTTGCAAATACAATTGTATTTACAAGTATTGTTTGCTAAAAAAAAATAGAGGTTCACTTTCGTGCCTCTATTTTAGTCCTATTCTATTTTTCACATCATCTCTAATGAGCCCGACCATCTCTTCAGACAAGTTCGCTGGAAGCGACGAGCCATCATTAAATACCCAGGCGTTGATCACCTCAAGATCCGCTTTTTTAAATGTGATGCTATAAGTATTGTGTTCATGAAGAAATTCTGCCGTCACATATTCTTCCCCATCAAATTCATCATCCACAATCATTCCTGTTATTTCGTAAGGATACACTCTACTATCTCCTTTAGCTTTTTATAGCTTAGGATGCATCGGGCCCCTCAAATTATTCGAATATGTTTAAGTTTTCATTAAAATGGTATCTATGGTTTTATAAGCAACCAAAAATGTGGCAAGGGAGTATGCCGCTTCGGTGAGTCCGAATAAAAAAACCGAACTTCCAAAAAGCAGGGTATTCATGATCAAAATGCATTGCCCGATGGTGAACGGCAGGCGCTCGCTGAATAATATCGCTAAAACCTCTGTACCATCCAGGCAGGCTCCGAACCGGATAATGAGCCCCACTCCCGTACCGAGCAAAAGTCCTCCAATGATAATGATCAGCAGGGGATGGTTAGTCACTTCCTCAAAGGGAGCCAATATGTATGTTTCCCCTGCCAGTACGGAACTGGCAAACAGGCTTAACACCAAAAATCTTCCTCCTAAAAAGAAAAAGCCTGCCGCTAAAAACGGGAGATTCAACAGCAGGATCAAGGCACCTACATCTACATGAAAAACATGTGAAAGGAGAATGCTCAATCCGACAATGCCACCGTCAATGACATAATTTTTCACAAGGAATAATTGCAGGGATACAGCCACAAGTGTTGCCCCTAATATGATAATCAGCCCATTTTTAAATGCGGAAAAAGTGCCGTTTCGACTCTGACCTAAATAGTTTGGAACTCTATTTCTATACACCGTCCATCTCCTTTTGTTCAGTCTGGCTTATGTATTGAAATATATTCCGTCAAATCAATAAAATGCGGATGCTTTCTTTTAAATTTTTAATGGTTTTCCAGAAAAAAAAAGATAGAATTCCTTCATATCAGAGTGTAAAATAAATTCAGCCAGCTGAAAAACTGGTATAGGAAACACAAAAAGAAATACGTCAAGCAGCACTAAAATATATTGAATTTTCAGAAAACTAAATAAAAGAGGTTGATGTACATGGCAATGGATGCATCTATTAAGGAACAAACGATTTTTGATCATGCTGGAAATAAAATTATTACAGAGGATCGGGAAATTCATATAATCGCTAAATTCGCAGAACCATTAATTGTGGTACTGGGAAATGTTTTGAGCGATGAAGAATGTGACCAGCTGATTCAGCAGTCAAAAGATCGCATGCAGCGTTCAAAAGTTGCCAACTCTCTTGAAGTGGATGAACTGAGAACCAGCAGCAGTACGTTTTTCGAGGAAGGGGAAAATGAACTCGTCGCCAGAATTGAAAAAAGAGTATCCCAAATCATGAACATTCCAGTTGAGCATGGTGAAGGGCTGCAAATTCTTAATTATAAAATAGGCCAGGAATATAAAGCACACTTTGACTTTTTTTCTTCAACCAGCAAAGCAGCAAGCAACCCGAGAATCAGCACGCTTGTCATGTACCTGAATGATGTGGAACAGGGCGGGGAAACGTATTTCCCAAAGCTTAACCTCTCCGTATCACCACAAAAAGGCATGGCCGTGTACTTCGAATATTTTTACAATGACCAGAACTTAAACGATCTGACCCTTCATGGCGGAGCACCTGTTGTCATTGGTGATAAATGGGCTGCCACACAGTGGATGAGAAGAAAGAAACTATGAAAAAACGCTTGGGAAATTTATTCCCAAGCGCCTTTCTTTAAAACCACAGTCTCTTATGATAGTCATAATCAGAGGTATCGAAATTCTCTTCCCCTTCTATATTGGGGGCACACTCTTCACAAGGTCCTTCCTGCTGGCCATGTTCACATTGCTCCATTAAAAGTTCCACCTGAACGCATCCCCTTTCCTATCTGATACTTCAATTATAATTGAAAGCGTTTACACCTGTCTTGTACAATTTGTTGGAAAATCGTTAAAAAGTGCCTATCCAATGGCACTTTTTAACGTCAAAAACAGACATCTCTGTCGCATTTTAGCCTTTAAGACCACTTATAATAGCCCCTTAGCAAATCGGTCACTTCACTTGCAGCCCTTATGCCTGATTGAATCGCTCCTTCTATCCAGCCCGGGGCTGTGGAAGTATGTTCCCCGGCGAAATGAACTCTTCCCTCAGGAACAGGAATAGACGGGTACAGCTCTGTTTCCTGGCTCGGCTTGAACATGGAGAAGGCTCCGCCCGAAAAAGGGTACTGCGACCAGCTATGGGAAGCTCCTGTTAAGAAATGCCCATAAACCTGATTGCCATGAACAACAGCCAAATTGTCAAGGGCATTCCGGATCCGGTCACCTTCCTTAAGGTTATCCCAGGATAACGTATCATCTTCCCATGTATAGCTTGCCATAATAACTCCGGAACCTGAAGATCCGATCAGATGGCTCGGATAAGCAGCGAATCGAATGGGCAGATCTGTCATCAGCTTCCCTCCCTGCAGTCCTTCTCGTTCCCAGAATCGCTTCTTGAACTGAAGCCCGATTTTCGTGGACGAAACATAATGAAGTTCCCGAATGGCTTTCCATTTATTATGTGAAAATGAATGCCGGGGAACGACTTCAACGAAGGAGAGCAAAGAAAAAGGAATCGTGATAATGGCCAGATCACCAGTTACGGCCAAAGGCCTTTGGCTCAAGGTATGGCTGGCATGAATGGTAACCTGCTGATGATCCTGTACTATTTTTGTCATCTGATAGCCGAAATAAAGATCTTGTTTTAACTGAGGCAAAAAAGCATTTGGAAGCTTATCATTGCCTCCCTCTATTTCATAAAAATGAATGTCCGGGGTAAATAAAGGAAGCAGCTCCCTCAGAATGGCCGGAAAGCTCAGCTCCGGAAACCCTTCCAGGCCCAGCAGAACCTTAATGCTTTCAAGGGCTCCAGGCGATAGGCTGGGCCCCACTGGATTATATCTGAGAAAAAAACTCATGGGATACCTATCAAACTCTCTAACTACGGTATTCCAATTTTGTGCGGGGTTTTGGTTAATAAAATCTGCAACCGGCTTTATTGCCATCATGAGCAGTTCTTCGGCTGTCTTTCCTTTTTCATGCGGTGCAACCGGGTAGCCCAGCATATCCGGATTCTTCTTATAGGCAGTTCGATTGGTTTTTATTCCATTGGCAAAGATCAGATCCTGGGGTGTTGTGTTCCTGAATTCATTTACTTTTAAACGGAATTTTTTAATATACTCAAGGACTAATGGATGAATATGAGGAATTCGCATGGCGCCCACATCCAGGTACAAATCGTCCATGAACGGCTCTCTCATCGTAAAAATCCTGCCGCCAACCCTTTGTGTTGCTTCTAAAACCGTTACATCATGACCGGCATCCTTCAGCAGTGAAGCAGCCACCAGCCCGGACATACCGGCTCCGACAACAATAATCTTCTTCTGAACCTGTGAAATGCCGAGTCCGTTTCTGATGATAGAAAGCATTTCTTCTGGTGATAACTGCGGATCCCGATAATAGGCCATTCCGATTCTCCCTCCGGCAATCTGTCAAATAGCTATTACTTCATCATATTGCCGGTCAGCTTTACAATATGCTTCTTTTATGATTAACCAGTTTTACCAATAAAAAAATCAGCGAAAATTTTATCCTACCCCCAAAACCCAGGAATGAAAGCCTAAATTTTTGTTGATGGTCATTTTTAATAGAATTAATGAAGGGTTGGGAGTACAGGCGTCCCCCTCTTACATAATTAACATTACATCTTGGGAGGAATAAATTTGGATCGTTTTTTCAGGTGGGTTGTCAGATCCCTGTTTGCCCCTGTCTCTGGTACCGCAGGAGCAATCGCAAGTACTATGGGCTTTTTTCTGGCATTTTTACCTTTGGATAGTTACAGAGTTTCATTGTTGTTTGCTTGTTCACTGTTTCTGCGCCTTAATATTATTGCCTTGTTCCTGGGCTCTCTGATTACTGTTTTTATCCCATACATACATAAGCTGCCTTACATGGATTTTGGCCCATTAGACGATTTCTGGCTGATTTCAAATCTTAAAAGCGGAATATTATCTTCCGATTCAGTTGTTTCAGGTATTTTAGGAGGGATTGTTGGACTTGTCTGCTATTTTTTCTTCCACTGGTTTTATAATCTGGGGCTGAAAACAAATGATGGAAAACAGGAATCTATATTTCTTGATCCAGCTAAACGGCGCTGGTCTCTAATCAAACGAATGACTGCAGGCTTCGTTCTATTAATTGCAGTGATATCAGCATTTTTTATTGAGAGCCTTAATACGGCTCCCAAGGTACCTGCATTGAATCTGGAGCAGCACACTTCAAGCCAACAAATAGAGCCGATTGACACACCCTTCCATGAAAAGGATACGGCATCTCGGGCTCTGGAAACAAACTCTGCTGCCAAAATTCCAGAAAATCAAGATCAAGAAGTGTATGGATTCTATGTCAATTGGGACGAGAATAGTAAAATATCTTTCAAGAAAAATAAAGAGTCAATAACTACTTTGGTACCTGAATGGATGCAGGTTACACCAGATCTAAAGGTCAATTCCTCCATTGACCCATCCATTGTAAAAGAAGCTAAAGAACATCAAATCAAGGTTTTGCCATTAGTAAATAATTTTATAGACGGCAAATGGGATTCAGATGTTCTGCATAGGTTATTCACTGTTCCAGGGGCAGAAGATCGCTTTATTGAAGAAATGATTTTTTATGTGGTATCAAATAATTTCGATGGGATTAATATTGACTTCGAAGCGATTAAACCCTCTGACCGGGATCATTTTACACGATTCATGAGTAAGGTGTACAAAGCCTTTCATAAGGTAGATTTAATGGTAACATTGGATGTTCCGCCGAATGATGAAAGCTATGATTATGCTTCTTTGGCTAAATACGCCGACCGTGTCATTGTGATGCTTTATGACCAGCATTACTCCATGAGCGCACCAGGGCCTGTCGCTCAAACAGATTGGGTAAAGGAGAACTTGAATCAAACTGATATTCCCTCCGACAAATTGGTTGCAGGCCTGGGAACATACGGTTACAACTGGGAAGAAAATTCAAGTGAACCCGCAGCTGAAATGACGTTTGGGGATATCATGAAGATGGGCAGGGAAGCGAACCTCCATATCAATTGGAGTATGGAAGCTGGAAACCCCTACTTACGATATACACAGAATGGAAAAAATCATACTGTCTGGTTTTTGGATGCTGCTACTTTTTATAACCAGATGAACCTTGCGCTAAATAGCGATTCTACCGGGATTGCCATATGGCGGCTCGGTTCCGAGGATCCTTCGATTTGGAATTTTCTTGACAAGACTAATGAAGCCAAAAAACCATCTCAAGTGCTTAGTACCTTTGATAGTCATTTTTCAGCCATTCATACTAGTAACGGAGAGGTAATGCAAATTGCTTCAGAAACAGAAAAAGGAAAAAGGACAATTGAATTGGCTTCGAATGGAATGATAGAAAAGGAATCCTATGTCAAATACCCAAAGCCTTTTGAAGTAATCCGCCATGGAAAATCAAGTAAAAAAGAAGTCGTCCTTACGTTTGATGACGGTCCTGATCCAGCCTACACTCCGGAAATACTGGACATATTGAACAGGTATCAGGTGAAAGGCACTTTTTTTGTCGTAGGGGAAAATGCGCTGATGCATCCTCAGCTTGTTAAAAGAATTTATGATGAGGAGCATGAAATTGGAAACCATACCTTTACACATCCAGATATTACATCCATCACACCTTCTCGTTTGCGGATGGAACTAAATGCAACACAACGCTTAATTCAAGGCATAACCGGCCATTCTATGACTCTTTTTCGGCCACCTTACATTGCAGATACGGAGCTTAGTACAAAACAAGAGCAGCTTCCTGTTTTGGAAGCCCAGAAACTTGGCTATACCATGGTCGGCCAATCCATTGACTCTGGAGATTGGCAAGGAGCCACAGTTGATGATCTTGTAAATCAAACATTGGATCAGCTGTCAGAAGGAAATGTCATTTTGCTTCATGATGCCGGCGGTGACCGCTCCAAAACAGTTGAGGCCCTTCCGATTATTATTGAAACACTTAAAGGCCGCGGCTATACATTTTCAACTACTGCCGGCTTAATTGGGAAAAGTGACAGTGAGATCATGCCTTTTGCTGATCAGGAAAACCCTTATTCTGTATATAATAGTGCCGTTTTTAAAATCCTTAAAAACTGGAATACCGGCATCAGCTTTTTGTTTTATTCAGCCATCCTTTTAGGAATTTTGCGTCTGATTTTTCTTGTTTTCCTGTCCAGGAAACAGGTTAAGAGGTATAAAGAGACAAAGCTTGACCCTGGATTTACTCCATATGTCAGTGTAGTCATTGCTGCTTATAATGAGGAAAAGGTCATCTGCAAAACTATAGATTCTATTTTAACCAGTGACTATTCTGCTTTTGAAATACTGGTTATTGATGATGGCTCAAAGGATCAGACGGCCCGTGCCGTTGAGGAAGCTTTTGCAGACAATTCCCGCGTCAGATTAATTAAAAAAGCCAATGGCGGAAAATCTTCAGCTGTAAACCTTGGATTCAAGGAAGCTAAGGGGGAAATTGTGATTGCTTTAGATGCCGATACGCTTATCGCCGAAAATGCTATTTCACTGCTTGTCAGCCATTTTAAAGATGATCAGGTGGCTGCTGTGTCAGGTAATGTCAAGGTTGGCAATAAAGGGAATCTTCTGACGAACTGGCAGCATATTGAATATGTGACAGGCTTCAACCTGGAAAGAAGAGCCTTCGCTGCACTTAACTGTATTACTGTAGTACCAGGTGCAATCGGGGCATGGAAAAAGTCTGCAGTTGCAGAAGCCGGCTACTTTAGCGAGGATACACTTGCAGAGGATACAGATATCACTCTTGCCCTATTGCGCAATGGAAAGAAAATTGAATTCGAAGAAAAGGCCTATGCTTATACAGAAGTTCCGGAAGATATTAAAAGCCTGGCAAAACAGCGCTACCGTTGGGTATATGGGACTCTTCAATGCCTCTGGAAACATAGGGAGGCGTTATTTAACAGGAATCATCAGTCATTAGGGTATGTAGCCCTACCGAACATGTGGCTTTTTCAATATGTTTATCAAACGATTTCTCCCATTGCAGATCTTTTGTTTATCTTAGCCCTTTTCAGCCCAAACCCTGAAAAAGCAGCAATTGGATTTGTTCTTTTTTACTTGATGGATTTCTTTACCTCCTTATATGCGTTCAGGCTGGAGAAAGAAAATCCTAAACCATTGGTCTCGTTGTTTTTGCAGCGAATCTTATATAAACAGCTGATGACGTATGTGGTGGTAAAATCGATATTCTCCGCCATAAAAGGAGTAACTGTCGGCTGGAATAAACTAAAGCGTAAAGGCAGTGTGACACAAGATAATCCGCTATAAGCTAAAAGGCCTTTCCCAATTCCGGGAGAGGCCTTTTGATTTTTCATGATCCGGGAAGTCTATAAGTTCTTCCCATTGCTGTCTTTGTTTTCATTTCCTTTTTCCACTCGTCTGCTCTCAGCTTTTTCTTTAGCGGTCTGGGAAACCTGCTGTCCATGGTTGAGAACTTTTTCAGCAGGACTTGCTGTACTATTCCCTCCCGTACCAGATGCTGGTGCTTGGGAATCTTTTGGGCTGGTCACAGGTTTCGCAGGTTCACTTGTTGTCTTATTTCCTGAAGACGCAGAAGCAGGCTCTGGATCTGAAGGCTTTTTGGCTGATACAGACTCCGTTTTAATCACTGGTTTTGCTGCAGGTTTCCGGCTCGATAATTCGGTATCCGTTTGCACAGCAGCTATTGCCTTATTGCTCTCTCCCTTTTTGGGGGATTTTGCAGAAGAAGGAGTATTTTCCTCCGTTTTTTGTTTCACCTTATTTTTTACAGACACTGTTTTTGTTTCAGCCTTATTGTCAAGTTGTCTGTATCCTTCAGATTTCTTTTGAATACCTGTTAAAACAGATGAATTTTCCGCTGAAAAAAGTTCAGTTGCTTTCAAAATGCCATTGGCAGCAGAAAACGTTAAAGCCCCCGCTATTACCATGACAAGGGCTCCCTTAGCTGGTGATTTCATAATATTCTCCTCAAGACTAATTATAGATTATATACACAGAATACGAATAAGAATCTGTATGTTATGGGGGTATAATTCGACATATATTTTAACTTTTTCCTATTAACCCGGATTTGTATTTTTAAAGAAGATCCTGTTGCCGCATTTCTAAAACCTTAAATAAAGGGATTTTGCCTCGTATAGAGAATATGTAAAAAACATACAATGAAAGCGGTGAGTAGATGAATTCAATTGCTTCCCCGATTGCAGGCAAAGTGAACAATGTGTTTATTCATGTCAAGAACCTGAAAAAGTCGGCTCAATGGTATAGCAATCTTCTTGGACTGCCTTTTAATATGGAGGATGTGGAATCTCCGGTATACAACATTCCGGTCACCTCTCAAACCGGACTTACACTGGATGATCACACCTTTGATCCATCCTTCAAATGGACTCCTTCCGGTCACGTTTTATTTAATTTCTTTGCCCAGGATATCGATGAGGCCTACAAGTTTGTAAAAGATCATGGAATCACCATTGTAAAAGAAGTAGAGCGTATTGGAGATTTTGCTTATTTTAACTTTCAGGACCCGGATGGCAATGTATTGATGATCTGCAATTGTTAATGATGGAATCTGTGGCTATATGGCCATGGATTTTTTTATTTACAGCATTCCCCGCTGGACATCCCCCTTTTCCTCGCGTATACTAGCCATATTTATGTAAAAGATTAACAGCTTCATAGAAAGTAAGGTGTTTAATATGATTCACAATCCGACTGGAAAAGAGCGGCTTGCGCTGGCATTTCTCCTCAGCATGCTTGGCATATTGGGGCCATTCAATATTGATATGTATTTGCCGGGCTTTCCAGATATCGCTGATGATTTCGGTGCCCGTGCTTCACTTGTTCAGATGAGTCTGACGGCCTGTTTGATTGGACTTGCGGCTGGACAGATAATTGTCGGACCGCTCAGTGATTCGCATGGAAGAAGAAAACCACTACTCATCGGAATCTCTCTCTTTGCCGTATCTTCCCTTTTATGCGCCGTTTCACCCAATATTGCGGCCTTTATTGCAGCCCGCTTTCTGCAGGGATTAACCGCCTCTGCGGGAATCGTCTTATCCCGGGCAGTTGTCCGTGATGTGTTCAGCGGAAAAGAGCTTACGAAATTTTTTGCTTTGCTAATGGTCATTAATGCAACCGCTCCGATGATTGCGCCCATGACAGGCGGTGCGCTGCTTCTGATTCCTTTCGCAAGCTGGGAATCCATCTTTTATTTTCTAAGCTTTTTGGGATTATTTATTACCATTGTGATCTATTTCCGATTAAAAGAAACTCTTCCTCCAGAAAAAAGGGTCCCAAGCTCCATTGGGAATTCCGTTAAAAGCATGGGGGGACTTTTCAGGGACCGTTCCTTCATCGGCTATGCCCTTATCGTTGGATTCATACATGGCGGAAGCTTTGCTTATGTGTCGGGGACACCCTTTGTCTATCAGGGAATTTATGGTGTATCGCCACAGGTGTTCAGCATCCTGTTTGGCATTAATGGATTGGCCATCATTACGGGGAGTTTTCTGATTGGCCGCCTCGCAGGTGTCATTCCGGAAAGAAGCCTGCTCCGGACAGCAGTCTGCATAGCGGTCAGTGCCACTTTGTTCCTATTAATTATGACCATCATTAAAGGACCGCTATTCATGCTTGTCATTCCGATTTTTATCTATATGACTTCAATGGGGATGATCATCACCAGCTCGTTTACATTGGCCATGAAAAATCAGGGGCATCGTGCCGGCAGTGCCAGCGCCGTAATCGGAATGCTTCCTTCAGTGCTGGGTTCAGCTGTTTCCCCTTTGGTGAGCATTGATGAAACTACTGCAGTGCCAATGGGTGCCATCTTGTTTATTACATCATTCATCGGATTTGTTTTTTTCTTCACCTTAACGAAAGAAAAAACAAAAAGAAGCCGACAGAGCCTGAAGCTGCATGCGGAGGGATAATTCCCTCCGGCTGGCATGCCGCCTGCTTTATTCTTTTACTTCCTCGATAATCGACTGTCCTTCAGTTCCTTCATCATCCTGCCACTGCCATTTTTCATGCAGCCTGATGCGGCCGTCCTCCAATATTTCAGGGGTGGAGAGACATTTTCCGCCGCGCAGCTGATTTTTGTTATTCACATGGTTATATCTGAATTCCAAACATCCGTCTTCATTGGCAATTCCAATCAGTGTCCCCTGAATGATTTCTCCCCCGCCATAACTAGCTGATATTATTTTTCCATCCTGTTTATAATGAAAAAAGGTCTTTGATGAAACTTCACCATTCTCTGTATTTTGCACAGAAACAAAGGTACGGCCATTGTAATTCATAAAAATATCCTCCTGGTATGTATCGATTTATAAATCCCCTTTTAAAATGGAGTACATATACAAGTCATCAAATTTCCCGTTAGTATATTCATAATGCCTAAGCAGTCCTTCTCTCGTGAAGCCCTGCCTTTCAACCAGCTTCTGGGATGAGAGATTTTTTGGCTCGATCAAAGCTTCTACCCTTTCAAGCCCAAGCTGTTCAAAGCCGAATTGTAAAACCCTCTCAAGGGCTTCATTCGCAATTCCTTTTCCCCAATGCTCCCTGCTTAGTTCATAACCGACTTCACTTCGGTAATGTTTCGGATTCCTATTCAGGAAACCGCAGCTCCCAATGACCTTCCCTGAATCCTTCAGTGTGATGCCCCAGCGAATTCCTGTGCCATTTGTATAAATGGATTTATACCATTCTATTTCTCCAAGCACCTCCTCTGGAGTTTCACAGGCTGAGATTCCCATATGCTTTACAACCAGCTGATCTGACAGGTATACAAACATATCTTTTGCATCTTCTTCAGTTGCTTCTCTTAAAATTAATCTTTCTGTTTCAAGAATCGGAAATGCTTTTTCCAACGGACTGCCTCCTCTGCAAAATATCTATCTTCAACTATACCAAATTGCTGTAAAAAAATCCTATCATATGGAAATTACTTCAAAACCAGCTTTATCCATGTTACACTCTATTATTAGTAAAATATAAACAAAAGGAGAATTTCTGTGAAACGTTATGGTCTATGGCTGCTGTCTGCCGGATTGATTCTTTCCGCGTGCAGCAATGACAAAGAGAAAACAGCCGCTGATTCACCTGTTAAAGAAGAGCAAAAAAAAGAACAAAAGCAGGTAAGCATTTTAGCAGAGTCTAAGAATATTAATTTAGAGATCTCTGAAGAAACCCTGCTAAATTTGCCTCCTGGAACCCTAATGGATAACCTTACATACGAAAAAGACATTGAAGCCATTGAAGTTATACCGGAAACTGATCCTGAACTTTTAAGGAAGATGACGCCCAAACTGGAAGAGCTGACGGAGGAAGCCAAAGATACAGACTCTATTAAAAAAGGGCTAGTTTCCCTGCTGGCGAGTCCACATTATAAAGACATTATTGAAAAGTCCAATGCCTACAAACCCGATTTTGAAGAACCTTACCTGCCGGATCCCACCAAGTCAGAACCCGGAGAAGAAGAAAAAAAGGCAGCAGAACAGGCCATTATTCTTCTGGATGCCAGTTCATCCATGCTGCTGCAGGCAGACGGCAATGTGAAAATGGATATTGCTAAAAGCGCCGTCAAGAGTTTCGCCCAGACGATTGGCCAAAGCAGTGATGTATCCCTTGTGGTCTATGGCCATAAAGGCTCTGAAGCAGACGCTGATAAAAAAATTTCCTGCTCTGGTGTTGAGGAAGTCTATCCTATGAGCAACTATTCCAAGAAGGAATTTCACGAAGCTGTTGATTCATTTGAAAGCAAAGGCTGGACGCCTCTTGCCGGCGCCATTCAAAAAGCAGCAGAAATGAGCAGCGGCTATGACGGCTCCACCACGATCTACATTGTCAGTGACGGTGCCGAAACATGTGACGGCGACCCTGTCAAGGCCAGCAAGAACCTTGTGAAAAACAACAGCAGCAATACTGTTAATATCATTGGGTTTGATGTAGACGGCAAGGCCGAGGATCAATTAAAAGCAGTAGCCGAAGCCGGCAACGGGGAGTACTTTAAAGCAGACAGTCCCGACGATCTGAAAGACACCATTCAATACGAGTGGCTTCCGTCTGCCGGTGACCTCGCATGGGCTTTTACAATGGCACCCAGCCCGTGGGAAATGATGGATGAATATAAAATCGGTGAAGTTTATCCCCGCCAATTATTTACAGTCGGCAGGCGTGAATCACAGCGAATCCTGGATGCCGTCACCATTATGGGCGATAAGGGCTGGATCACGGATGAGCAGCGATCCGAACTCCGTGAATGGGGCTATGAACGCAGCGGCCAAATGAAGGATCTGTATATGGAGCTGCACGAAAAAAATCGGAATACAGCTGAAACGGAAAGTGATGAAATTAGACAGAGAGTAGACGAATGGGTTGAAAAAATGAAAGCTCTGAAGAAAGAACGCGGGGATATTTGGTGACAAAATTTTTAAGAATGCTCCGGGCGGCATGCTCTGAGCATTCTTTTTACTCTTTGGGTATGAAAATAAAATTCCTCTTCAGCTCGGCCTCATTAATGGAGATCCGATACGATAAATCTTTTGTCCGCAGTACATATTCTTTAATGCCAATAAATTCAGATTCCGCAATCAAGTAAAAGTGCGTACCCTTTTTTAAACCTTTAAAATGATTCTTTAACTTATATTTTTTCATGATGCTCCTACATTCTATTTTTAAACTTCTCCGGCTTCTTCACATACCCTTCAATGATAAAACCGCAGCTAGTGCAAATAACATATTCAATATCAGAACCGAGACTCATCTTATACACAGGAAACATGACCCCATATCCCGAATGCTTCCCTTTCCCCAGCTCATTTGATCCGCACTTTGGACAATTTTCTGCTTTCATATTCATTCTCCTTTCCGCTTCTATTAGTAAGTCATACGTTCAGAAGCATGAAAAAGTTTCACGAAAACAGTAATTGCGGCCATACAGATCCGGTACTATTCAGCTGCTGTAAGTGATTCCTTTGATTTGAGCACCTGAATATAAACTCCTGTCAGTGTCTGAGTCAGCAAAAAGATTGGGAAAGAATGCATGAGCTTATACCCTTTTTGCAGGGTTATTATATCTGCAGCTGTTAAAACCCATTGAAAATAAACACCAAAAAATGCCCATACCAATACATACATAATGAACGTTTTTTTGCCGATGTTCAGTTTTTCATAAAGGTAAAAAAAGAAGTAGCCAAATGGGGCAAATAATATATAGTATAAAATATCTGTGACTTCATAATTGTTTAGATCATTAACCTTATAAAAATCTGTTCTGCCTCCGCCTATTGTGAAATCATAAAGGATCCCAACGGCTATGCCCCACAGCAAACTCAGCACTCTGACCTGCTTCGCCAGCCTGTCCGGCCTTCTTATTAGAAGAAAATATACAAAATAGGCAGCAGCAACCATGAGCAAAAGATAAAGCTCGTTGTTGCCAAATTCCTTCCACATTTTCATGCTTCATTCACCCCTCTTGTCTTAAGCTGTCCAAAATACTTAAGTAAGAATTGAACCACTAAATGCAGGAGGAGTAGATAGATGATTTCATAGCCTATATTCCATTCTTTATAATCCACAATTCCAAAATACCCGGCAATCATTACAGCAGAAACAAGGAATGCAACGGAAACCGTCATTATAATAAACTTTGAAGCCAGCGAATCACCTGTCCTTACTAAATTTAATGTGATTGCTAATGTGATTGGAAGCGTTATGCTTCTATGTATTAAAAAGGCGGAATTGTTTAAGATCTGCTGGGAAATATCCGCCATATTCAGCTCTTCATAAACAATCCACGTATAATTAATATTAATGACCATCGCCGACAGATACACAAAGGTATTTTCAATAAAAGTCAGCTTCTTATTCATAGTAGTAAACAGTACAAGCACCAGCCAGGCAAGAAAAACCAAAAGTACAAACCCCATGTAACATCAGCCCCATTTTTTTGTTAGTATTTGCGGGGGAGGGATAATTATTCTGCCGTGCCACCCTTTAGCTGTTTAGTCGGGGTTCTGACTCAAATACTGTGATTTTTGCTTTCTGTGTCCGAAGTTGGGTCAGGTTCTGACTCAGACACTCCGTTTTCTGCTTTCTGTGTCCGAAGTTAGGTCAGGTTCTGACTCAGACACTCCGTTTTCTGCTTTCTGTGTCCGAAGTTGGGCCGGGTTCTGACTCAGACACTCCGTTTTCTGCTTTCTGTGTCCGAAGTTGGGTCAGGTTCTGACTCAGACACTCCGTTTTCTGCTTCCTGTGTCCGAAGTTGCTCCGGGTTCTGACTCAGATCCTGCGATTTCTGCTTCCTGTGTCCGAAGTTACTCCAGCTTCTGACTCAAATCCCTGGTTTCCGGCGTTCTCTGTCCTAAGTTGGGGCGGGTTCCGACTCAGACACTCCGTTTTCTACTTTCTCTGTCCGAAGTTGCTCCGGGTTCTGACTCAGATTTCTGGTTTAAGTCTTTATTTATCCAAAGCTGCTCCTTACTCCACGCCCGACCCCAACTGACCCCCGCCATCCTAAACAGTCTGCCGCTCAATCAGCTTCACCGATATTTCCACATGAGTACGGCTTTCACTATCTATCGCTTGAAGCATCAGCTTTTTTCCCATTTCCACCAGAGGGATTTCAAGTGTGGTGATGTGCATGATTTTGGCTATCGGCTGGTTATCAAACCCCATAATCGCGAGATCCCCGGGAATGCGAATCCCTTTTTCCCTGCAGGATGTGACGATTCCGGCAGCAGCAAAATCACTTGTTACCAGCAGTGCACTTGGGGGATTATCCATGTTCAATAACCGCTGGACCACTTCCTCGCCATGCTCAAAATTCAGACACTCATAAAAGATATAGTCTTCATTATAAGACTCCCCAATCCGCCTTACAAAATCTTCGTAGGCTTTTCCGCGCTGCCTGCTGTTGGCGCCGGACCTTCTTCCTATGCAATATCCTATTTTCTGATGGCCTTTATTATGTAAATACTCTAAAGCATTAGTGAATGTCTTATAATGATCGATAAAGGTTGAGGACACATCCTGATTCCTTGCATCCTCACAAAGGACGATGGGGCCATACTCGGTAAACTGGCTGATGACCTCCCAGCCGCAGATTCTTGAACAAATGATTAAGGAATCAATTTGCTTATGCTGCAGCATTTTCAGAGCCTCAATTTCCCTCTCTTCCTCGTAATTCGTCTGAAAAAGAACTAGTTTATAGTTGTTTTTCATGGCTTCATTGGCAATCCCTTCTACCAGCAGACCGAAATAAGGATGATTGGTAAAAGGAACAACCACTCCAATAAGAAGGGTCTCCCCTTTGCTCAAATGAACAGCATTGATATTCCGCTGATAATTAAATTCCTCCATCGCCTGCAGTACCGCTTCCCTCTTATCCTCCCTCACATAGGGATGATTATTGAGCACCCTCGAAACGGTTGTTACTGACACTCCCGCTCTTTTAGCGATATCTTTAATATTTGCCATAAACCCACCTGTTTTTTTCACGTTTTTTCTTGCTATGAAATGCGTTTCATAAATTAAGCTTTTCTTAACAACTAAAGGAGGTTTCCTTCATGTTCATTCTATCTGGAATATTCTATCTGGTTTTATTATGCAGTTCTATTCTTGCCCTGTCATCTATTCCTATTTCTCTCTATCCGAAAAAGAAAGCAAACAAGAACACTTATGCAAAAGATTACTACAGCTCTTTATTTGATGTCTACGGGGATGACGCATAACCGGCAAAATACCACCCTCCCATTTTTTAAAATTTCCGTGTATAGTAGCATGTATCCCAACCCGAAAGGAAGACATGCTATGTTTATTAAAATAACAAAAGAGCAGCAGCAAAAGATGATAGAGGACATCCAGATTTTCTTTTCCGAGGAGAGAGATGAAGATCTATCTGAGTTCTCTGCGGAAAGAGTATTGGATTTTGTTAAGGAGTCTTTGGCCCCGCATTTCTACAATGCAGCAATCGCTGATGTAAAGCATGTGGTGGAACAGCAATATGCTTCAATGGAGGATGAAATCCTGACGCTCGAGCGTCCCATAAAGTAGATTTCAGCAAAGGAATCACCTATTCATGGGTGATTCTATTTCATTTAGCAGAAACAATCATGTAAATAAACTTTAATACTATGTTATCCTCCTGTCATTTTTCTGAAAGTGATCAGTGATATGATTATTTTGACTGCTGTATAGATTTTATAGAGAG
This sequence comes from Cytobacillus firmus, assembly GCF_023657595.1. Lineage (NCBI taxonomy): Bacteria > Bacillati > Bacillota > Bacilli > Caryophanales > Bacillaceae > Cytobacillus > Cytobacillus firmus. Next base: position 3,011,617 of record NZ_CP098323.1, read on the forward strand.
CGAGCAAGAAAAATGAACATTACTGATGCTGTAGGGCAATTGCATAAATCTGGAATAAAGGCGAATAGTGAAGACGTTGAGCGCTGGATTGAAGAAGGAAAAATAAAAGCGGAACGAAGCGCGAGGAGGCAAGTCAGCTACTCCATAAAGATGAAGGATCTCGCTGATTTCATCATTCAGGAAAAAGAAGTGCTGTATCGCCAAAAGCTCGAAGGAGTCCTGCTTCAGGTTAAAGACCTGAAAGGGCAAATCGAAATCCTGAATACCCGTGTCCAAATAGAGGAATCAAAGGTGAAATCCTTGAAGAAAATGATTCAGGCACAAAAACTGATTGTTGATGAAGAAATTAAGCCGGCAAAGCTTTTGGACCTGAAGCCTGATGAGGATCTGCAAATAGTCAGAAAAGAATTCAAAAAGCTATTAAAAGCCCTCCATCCAGACCGCGGTGGAGATGAAAGACTTTTCAAGGTGTTTAATGAACATTATAAAAACATCTTTTAACCATTGGAAATCGAGTATACATACATCTTATTTCCCGCTTTATGGAAGGTTTTTTCCTTTTTCATGCCCGCTTTCTCTGCAACACGGATAGATGCAAGATTATGGACGTTAATAATGGAAACCAGCTTCCTGTAGTTTAAGCTGGTGAACCCATACTCTTTACAGGCTAGTGCCGCTTCCGTGGCATAGCCTTTTCCCCATTCACGCCTGGCAAACAAGTAGCCGATTTCCATTTCAGTAACTGCGCCTGTATCCTGCGGGGTAATCCCGCACTGCCCCAAAAACCTGCCTGAAGCTTTCTCTTCCGCAATCCAAAGGCCGACCCCATATGTCCGATAATTACGCAGCGTCCAGCTGATCCAATCTTCAGCCTGCTCTTTTGTTTTTGTGGAGCGATAAAATCTCATGGCCACCGGGTCTGAAAAGATTTCCATCAAAAAAGGCAGATCAGTTCTTTTCATTTTTCTTAAAATCAATCTGTCTGTTTTTAAGACAGTACTGGTCACTCTTATCCCCCTTCCATTATTTCGCACATTCATAAACCGGAAAAGATTGTCCATCTACATATCCATCTCTAACTTCATGAACTGCGATTTTATTAAATCCGCTGCTTTTGAGCACTTTCTCGAATTCACCCGGTTCATAGAGCCGTATAGGAAAGTCCATCATCTCTGTTTTTTCCGTGATCCCCTTTCGAATGGCTTCATACTTCAGCTTGATCTGAAGGATTTTCGTTTCTTCCTCATATGCTATTTTTCTGTATTCTATAATGGACTGTCCGCCAAACTCTTTCCTGTTCGTTTCCGCCCATTCGGAAACCTCTTCTATCTCATGGTCTTTTTCCACAATAGTGAGTAACATTTTTCCTTTTTCATTGAGGGCATTCTTAAGATTCTTAAGACTTTTATGTACCAGGGAATCAGGCAAAAGCGAAAAAGAACCATAAGGAATCATAATTAAATCATATTGTTTTTCACTTTTAAATTCTTCTATTTTCTCTAGAAATATAGCGGGCTTTAAGTTTAATGCAACAGCTTTTTCCCTGCACACCTTCAGCATGTCTTCTGAGATATCAAAGCCATCGACCTCAATTCCATTCTGCATGAAAGGAATGAGCATTCGGCCATTGCCGCACATCGGCTCCAATACTTTCATTTCACGGTCTTTTATATATGACAGGTAGAAACTCAATTCTGCACCTTCAGCCATTGATTTATCACTTTCATACATTTTTGCGCAAAGTTCACCGTAATAGGCAATCATCCATATCCCCCTGCTTTCGCTTTCTATGTCACACTTATTCAACATCACTATGAGAATATCCTTTTTAGCATAAATCTGAAATTTCGTATTGCGAATTAAATTCAAAATCTTTAAAATAAAACAGAAACCATTTTTGAAAACCAGGGAGACACACATGAACCGCAAAATTTTTCTGTATGTAAAAGCCTTTTCTGATCTGGGCACGTTCATGGACTTGATTGCCATTAATGTGCTCATGTATGTGGCCACCGGAAGCTCTGCCTGGCTTGCTGCCACAATGGCCTTCAGGACACTTGGGGGCGTTTTATCCAGCCTTTTCTCAGGGATTCTCGCCGACCGATATGACCGGCGGAAAATAATGATTTGGACGGATGTTTTCCGGGCCGTTATCATTCTATGCTTAATTCCGTTTCCCAACCCCATCATGATTCTCATTGTCTGCTTCTTTATTGGTTTGACGTCTAGCTTTTTTGCGGTAAGCTACAGCGCAGAAATTCCACAGATTTTTGGGCAGGATAAAGTGCTGGAGACAAATGCTTTAATTTCCAGGCTAACGTCTGTCAGCCTGGTGTTTGGCTTTATCGGGGCTGGAGTCATCACTGATTTCCTTGGCTATGAGGTCACTTTAATCCTTGATGCCGCCACCTACGTTATTTCGGCACTGGTTTTGGTAAAAATGAAGTGGCAAACATCTGAACCGGCCTTGAAAGAAGGAATCAGCAGCGGCTTTAAGGAAAAGCTGGCCGGGATGGGCCGGGATTTGAAGGAAGTTTATTCATTTATCTTACTTAAACCAATGCTGCTGCTTGTCAATATTGTCTTTCTTATCGGGGCATTTGCAGGAGCTTCGCATAATTTAGGGATTCCGCTGCTGGCAGAAGAGATCGACAGCAGCAAACAAAGCTTCTATTACGGCATAATATGGGGGGTATGGGGGATCGGTTCCGTACTGGCAACTATCATCCTGCCAAGATTGAAAAGCCTTCAGGGGAACCGCCTTTATTTTGCCTGCTTCACAGCAGCCATGCTAATGTCCGCAGGATTTATCATCTTCCTGTCCAATACGGTCTTAGCTGTCATTCTGCCGTTTGCCTTTTTAACCGGTATTTTTGATGCGTGCTTCACGACTCTGCATACCACCATCCTGCAAAAGACAGACAACCACATCAGAGGCAGGATTTTTGGAGTCGGCATGCTTTTAAAATCATTGGGTTTTGCCCTAGGGTTTGTTGCCGCGCCGCTTTTACTTGAAGTTTTATCGTTGGCTAAAATGGTCTGGGTTTTTCATGGGACCTTAATTTCCGCAAGTATTTTCGTCCTCATTTTTGCTGCAGGGATGCAGAAAAAGGGGAAGAGATTGAGTCAAAGTGCTTAAAAATAGCCCAGTTCATGAACTGGGCTCATTTTATTGACGAGGTGCAAACAGGATGACAGATGCCCCTATTAGGCAAATCCCTGCACCAAGCCAATCATAAAAATCAGGTGTTTTTTTATCTATGCCCCATCCCCATAAAATGGACAGAATGATAAACACACCTCCATATGCAGCATACACTCTTCCAAAAGACGGGAAGGCCTGGAATGCTGCAATAACACCGTATAATGCCAGAATCAATCCGCCCGCGATTCCCCATGAAAGAGGCTTTCCTTCGCGTATCCATTGCCAGATTAAATACCCTCCGCCAATTTCGGCTAAACCGGCCAGTATAAATAAAATAATAGCCTGAAACATCTTTTCACTCCCGGAAACATTTGTTTCTAGTTTACATGTTCTCACTCAAAAAGGTAAACCTTATCCCCTGATGCGATCTCACCTGTTTTCAGGACAGAGCAATACACACCGAAGTGATTATTCCTTTTACTGATCACCTTTTTATGGAGGCTTGGATCCCTTTCCCCGCTTTCAGGATCTACTGTAATAATCATGCATCGTTCACAATGCCGCTTAACTTTCAGCTCCACATTTCCTATCTTCATCGTCTTCCCAAACCACTGTTCCTCCATAAAGGGTTCATTTTTCACTAGGGAAATCATAAGATTCGGACGAAACCGCTGGAAGTCCAGCTTCTCTTTTCCCCATAGCTCTTTCATTTTCTTTAGGGAAGTATTTGTTATCACTAAAATATTCTCTTCTTCAATTGCCCCTTCTGGAACATGTATAGGACTGTACTGCACCGGATTAATTTTTGCGGAAGAATGTTCTTCTATTTCTTTAATCAATTGTTCATCATCCCAGGGGACCTGTTTTCCGTCCGGAGCTGTAATTCTAACAGGCGGATATTTGTCCTTATTTTCCTCACCCATAAACTCAGCTTTATACCGCACCATTTCCGGAAATTGAGTAATCGTCAAGTATTTACCTGGCCTGGACTCATCCAGATAGGCATGACTGCGATCCCCATACAGTCCATAATTCATTACATTCGTTTTATTCACGCTTTCCCCATGAAAGCTTTTCACCGGATAACGGACAATCTCCCTTATATGTCCAATCAGCATTTTCACTCCCCCATTCAAGAACAAAAGCGCAAGCGCCTTGCTCACCCCCGACACCTCGAGGGGGTAGGCGCTGAAGCTAGACGTAGATAAATTCATCCACAAAGTTATAAACCTATCGCGATTTTATAATTCCTAAAAAGTAAAAAATCCATGACAGCATTTTCGTCTATCATGGAAATCCTATTACTGCGGCCGTTTTGTTTGCCGCTTGGCTTTTTCATCCCTGTCCAACCTAATAATTTTTTCCCGGACATCTGGAGGTATGGAGACAGAGGTCCGTTTTGATTCAGGTTTCATTCCTGCACCTCCCCATTATTTAACGACTTTGTAGCGTTTATGGCTGATCACCGTTTTAATGGGCTCATCCTTTTTCGGATTGACCCCAAGCTCTACAATGACTGAGTTATCCCTGACCACGACTACTCTGCCTTTTTTCCCTTTTTCAGATCCGCTTATGATGCTAATCATATCGCCAACATCCGCTTTCTTTCCACTGCTTACCTTATCTGTTTCTTCAGCCATCTCGATTCTCCTTTAAAAATAAATATATTTTTAACTATGTCGCTAGTATTGCCGTTTTGGCGTTCTGCAAAACCCGTTTTATTTTCGTGATATTTTATTAATATGAAGATCCTTCAATAAATTTAAGCCTGCACGGATGATCATCATGATACTTCCAGCAAGGAAAAACGAGATGGAAACCGTCTGGCTGACATCTGTCAAAAATAGTATACTTCCGATTAAATAAAGAACACCGAGGAGCATGTCATTTACAAATGAAACAGCCTGATATCGCTTTTCAATGACCATTTTGTAGCTGCCGATCTCAATATGCACATCTTCCTGCTGTTTCCTAACAATATTTTTTATCTTCATGAATAACACCCCCTGCTTTGCCTTTTCCACATGAGGTGCCAAACATTCATGATTTTTCGAAAAGATGTTAAGAAAAATAATCCAGGACCAATGAAGCCAGCAAGCCGATCGCTGCAATAAATCCGGTCACCGGACCGCTGTCCTCAAAGGCTTCAGGCATCATCGTGGATGCAACCATGGCAATAATCGCACCTCCGGCAAATCCGGCAATCCCTGACAGCACCTCTTCTGAAGCTCCATCCAAAAATATGTACCCAGCCATTGATGCCATTCCCGAAATGACAAATACCGAACTCCAAAGGAGAATGATTTTCTTTTTTGAGTAACCGCTTTTTTTCATACCTGAAGTACTTGAAAGCCCCTCAGGAAAGTTGCTGATAAAAATGGCGGTGACTAAAAGAAAGCTGACCGAATCTGCTTCAAGCAGGCTTGTTCCGATCATGATCGATTCTGGTATGGCATCCATAATGGTTCCCGCGAAAAGCACAATTCCGCTGCTGGCTGCTGCTTTATGGCCGGACCTTTTCCTGTGCTGTGCCCCTTTTTTGGAAATCATTATATCGAAGAGGGTAAAGGTAACAGCCCCTGCCATAAATCCAATGCCGGTAGGCAATAACCCGCGGTTATGGACAGACTCCCCAAGAAGCTCAAATGAGGCTGCACCAATCAGGACACCTGTACCGAATGCCATAATGTACCCGATTAATTTCTTCCGGATGGGCAGAAACATGGCTGCCAATGCCCCTAGCAGGACCGCTGACCCTGAAACTGCGCCCCAAAATGCAGCATTCCACACCAGGACCACTCCCTTCTCGTTGTATTGTTTAATTATTTCCTTTTTGCCCGCCCTAAAAACCACTATTCAGAATAAGATTAAAAAAGCAGAACCTCGAAGGTTCTGCTTTTGCTCTATCTAATGTTTTTTAATGCACCACTCCAGGATATCACCTGGTCAATCATTGCGTTCACATTATCGAGATGAAGATCTTGAGGTTTAAATACTGTACCATTTTCAAAATCAGTAAATAAAGACAATGTTGGATGCACGCGCACATCAGCGATCATTAATTCACCCATGATCCCGCGCAGATGTTCAGCAGCTCTCGCACCGCCGGTTGACCCATAGCTTACAATTCCTGCAGCTTTATTGTTCCACGGTTCACGGGCCAGATCAAGTGCATTTTTTAATGCGCCTGTAATACTGTGGTTATATTCCTGGACAATGAAAATGAATCCATCCAGGCTACTAAGCTTCTCATTCCATGCAGCAATTCCTGGCGAATCCGCTTCACCTAAGAATGGCAACTTGAAATCAGCGATATCTATAATCTCATATTCGGCATCACCGCGTTTATCGGCAATCTCTTTTACCCATGAACCGACCTGAGGGCTAACTCTCCCCTGACGTGTGCTTCCTAAGATAATTCCAATATTTAATTTCTCGCTCATTTTTTGTTCCTCCTTAGATTTTCTCCCAAATAATTGATTAAAAAAACCCATCACTCACACCACCTGATGATAATTTATACTCCTAAAATAATTCGATTCCCTGAAGGGTCTTCCGTAATTACCTGATTATTTTCAACTGCTGCAGCCGCGCCAAGCTTTTTCAAATTTTCTACTGCCTGGTCGATAGCCGCTTCATTTTCAAAAATGAGCTTGAAGGATTGAAGTCCGGCACTATTCTCTGAAGGCTGCGGAGCTCCTACTCCATTCCATGTATTCAAACCAATATGATGGTGGTATTTTCCGCTTGAAATGAATAATGCCTGTGTTCCATATCGGCAGACCGCTTCAAACCCCAGTCCCTCTGTGTAAAATTTTTCGGTATTCGCCAGTTCAGCCACATGTAAATGAATATGCCCCATGACTGTACCGGCGGGCAAGCCCTTCCAGGACTGCTGCTGACCAATGGAGAGCAGGTCAGGAAAATCCAGCGGATCGACGGTCATCATAACTTCCCCATTTTTCCAAGTCCAATCGGAAGGACTGCGGTCAATGTAAATTTCTATTCCATTGCCATCTGGATCAGATAAGTAAAGTGCTTCACTGACAAGATGGTCGGATGATCCAAATTGCAGCCCGATCTCGACGAAATGACGCACTATTTTAGCCAAATCGGAGCGTTTTGGAAGCAGCAGAGCGAAATGATATAAACCAGTTGTTCTTCCGATTGCGGGTTCAACATTTTCCGGCTGTTCGATGGTCAGTAATGCGGTTTTGCCATCAGCGGTCAGCTGGGCAGTTTTTTCAGTTTTGGTTAATACCTTAAATCCGATTACTTCTTTATAGAAAGACAGAGACCGTTCCAGATCCTGAACTTTTATATTGACCTGAGCAACAAAGGTTATAGGTTTTTGATGAAAGTTCATATGAAATTCTCCTCCCATTAGTTTGCCTTTGATTGTGTTATTTTGCTCTCAAGAGACAGTGGTGATTCCTTGGCTAATACAAAATAGATTGATGCAGCAAGCAGGATTAAATCTAATTCATATCCCGCCATTTGACCGTTCCCCAACAGACCTAGAGGCAGCTTAGCAGTAAAGATAGCACCTAGCATGATGACAGCAAATAATACAGAAACAATTTTTGTCCCAATTCCCAGAATAAGCGCTATTCCTCCTGCCAGCTCAATAACGGCAACGATATAAGCCATAAAACCTGGAATACCTATACTATCGAAGAAACCAGCTGTATTGCTGATGCCTCCCTGAAATTTTGATAAACCATGAATAAAGAAAATAAATCCTAAAATTGCACGCAGAATGAAATTTCCTAATTCGTTTTTGTTCATGTTTTTTCCTCCTTGGATAGTAAGTTTGTTTTTTGTTAGTTACTTACTTTATGTAAGTTAGTATATAATTTAAATTAAGTGTCGTCAAGTAATTATTTTATTAATAGTTATTTAATTATTTTTGGTTTATGATTATAATAATAAACAAGGAGTGATACGGATGGAGAAATCACTAATTTGTCCTAGATTTGAAAAAGCCATTGGCATATTGAGCCAGCGCTGGACCGGATTGATCATCTATCAATTACTTAACGGGCCACAGCGGTTCTGCAGTATCGAATCATCTATCGGGATTAGCGGCAAAGTTCTTTCAGACCGGCTAAAGGACTTGGAAAATGAGGGAGTCGTAAAACGCAATGTCTTCCCTGAAACTCCTGTAAGAATTGAATATTCCCTAACAGAAAAAGGCCTTGCCATGGAGCCGTTAATGAAAGAAATAGAAAAATGGTCACAGACCTGGTTAGAAGCATAAAAAAGAGTCTTCCCGCTTGGGGAAGACTCTTTTTTTGCGTTATCATTTTGGTGACGGGTTTTGATTGGGTCGGTGCCTGGGTTTGGACTCAGAATCCCGGTTTCTCGTCTTTTGTGTCCGAAGATAGACCAAGTTCTGACTCTAACTCCCTGATTTTCGCCTTTTGTGTCCGAAGATAGACCAAGCCTGACTCAAATCCCCGGATTCTCGCCTTCTGTGTCCGAAGATGGACCAAGTTCTGACTCTAACTCCCGGATTCTCGCCTTCTGTGTCCGAAGATAGACCAAGTTCTGACTCTAACTCCCGGATTCCCGCCTTCTGTGTCCGAAGATGGACCAGGTTCTGACTCTAACTTCCGGATTCCCGCCTTTTGTGTCCGAAGATAGACCAAGTTCTGACTCAAATCCCCGGATTCTCGCCTTCTGTGTCCGAAGATGGACCAGGTTCTGACTCTAACTTCCGGATTCTCGCCTTCTGTGTCCGAAGATGGACCAAGTTCTGACTCAAATCCCCGGATTCCCGCCTTCTGTGTCCGAAGATGGACTCAAACCTCACTCTGCCTGTCCGAAACCGAAACCAGGTTCCAACGCTGATTTCATTATCCAAACAGCTTCACACTTCAAACTATTTACCACTTATCTCTTTAATATACTGCTTTACAACTTCATACACATAATCCTGATTTGCTGCCGCGGTGTTGGGATCGTACTTGCCCCCGTTTGTCTTGTTATTGGAAAGGACGCGAATTCCCAGGAATGGAACACCATATGCTCCGGCAATCTGCGCTGCTGCAGCACCTTCCATTTCTTCCACCGATGTTTCATAGTTTTCATGGAACCAGTTAATGCGGTCCACTTCATTATTCCATAAGTCTGCTGAACCTATCGTTCCTTCAACTACCTTGCCCTTGGTGTACTTATCTTTTACGGCATTGGCAGCGGCCAGCAGATTTTCATCACCTTCAAAGTAGCGAATCTTTTCTGCATCAGGGTCTTCCCCCGCACTTCCTTCAGAAGCCATGAGGTCCATTGGAATCCAATTGGTTGGTTCGATTCCTTCTCCTTCTTCTAAATGCCCCGTTTTCAGTGATCCGATATTGACTGTTCTTTCGCCTAATACAATATCATACACATTCAAGCTCGGATCATGGCCGCCGGATGTTCCCTGATTGATGATGGCAGCTGGATCATATTTTTCAATGGCAATCGCGGTAGCTGCAGCTGTATTTTCCATACCCTTTCCTGTCTTGGCAACGATGACTGGATACTTGTCCAATTTTCCTTTATAGAAAACAAAATTCCCTGATTTTTCAACCTTAACCTTGTCTAATCGCTGGGCAAATTTTTCTGCCTCGATCGGCATAGGTCCTTGAATAAGAATTGGCTTTTGTGCCCCTTCTGCTTCTGTTTCAAATTTTGGTGCTGAAGTGCACCCTGTAAGCACGGATACAGACATGACTGCGATGGCAGCGATTGATGCTAATTTCTTTTTCATTTTACGTTCTCCCCTTCTCCTGGTGTCTGATGCACCGTAGTGCCGGTAATAGAAAATAAAAAAGGCCTAAAAAAGCAGAATGAATTCTACCTTCCAGACCATAGAGTTAAAGCAGCTGCCAAAAAAGAATACAGCTTTTTTAATACTTTAACCCGTAGTCCGGTTCTTTCATTGGGAACCAGGTAGAAACGCTCAGACCATATTACCGAGCATATACGAGTGATGTTTTTTATAAGTTTACTTTGCCAATATAACAAATAACCCTTATAAATTCAACTGAAAAACGAACATTTAGTTCATAATTACTAATTAATATTCGTAATTACAAAATTCACAAAAAAACCTCCAGCAGAAAACTGGAGGTTGCACACATTATGCCGCTTTCTTCACTTCTGAAGAATTTGACTGGCTGCTGCCCTTTATTACTGCAATCGCAAGACCGATCAGACCGCCTGCCAAGGACGGGACAATCCAGCCTAAGCCAACATCATATAAAGGAAGGATTGCACTAAATAGGTCATTGATTGGCGCGAATGTAATACCTGCTGCATTCAAGCCATCAAACAAACTTACCACAAATGTGAAAAGCATGCTTCCCTGATAAACTTCTTTCCTGCCTTTAAAAATCGGATGAAGGAATGTAAGAGCCATCAGTGCAATCGCCAATGGATAGATTCCCACCAATACAGGTACAGAAATGGTGATCAGCTGGCTTAAACCAAAGTTGGCAAAAACGGCGCTGAATATAGATAAAACCACTACGAACATTTTGTAAGAAACTTTTGGCATCAGTTTATTGAAGTATGAAGAGCACGCTGTGATCAGACCGATGCTGGTAGTCAGACAAGCGCCAAACACAATTACACTTAGAAGCAGTGTACCAAATGAGCCAAAGTAATGCGCAGACGTACCTGATAGAACAGCACCGCCGTTATCCAATGCTCCCAGACCGCTGACACTTGACGCTCCAATAAAGGAAAGGGATGTATAAATGACTGCTAATAAACCGGAAGCAATTACTCCTGCTTTGGCAATAGATACCATGATCTCCTTCTTGGTTGCAGCGCCTTTTTCCTTTACAGCATTTACGACAATAATCCCGAATACAAATGCTGCCAATGCGTCCATTGTCAGATAGCCTTCCTGGAACCCTTTAAAGAATGCACCGTTCACATAGGCTTCAGTCGGAGCCTGGAATGCACCCATTGGATTAAAGAATGCCGCACCGATCAAAACAGCAATAACAATTAGAAGAATAGGTGTTAAATATTTTCCTACGATATCAACAATTTTTGATGAATTCAAAGAGAAAAATGCTGTAATTCCAAAGAAAATAATTGAAAATATAATTAAGCCGACTAAACCGCTTCCTTCTGACAGATAAGGCTTAATGCCGATTTCGTATGAAACGGTAGCTGTTCTCGGAATCGCAAAAAGTGGTCCAATTGATAAGTACAGGGCTACTGTAAAAGCCAGTCCGAATAATGGATTGACACGGCTTGCCAGCGATTGCAAGTCACTTTTCCCCGAGAAGCCCAAAGCCAGGATGCCAAGCAATGGCAAACCCACACCCGTTATAATGAAGCCTGCGTTTGCTGACCATATATTCGTTCCTGCCGATTGGCCCAGCATTGCAGGGAAAATTAAGTTTCCTGCCCCAAAAAATAAGGCAAAGAGCATAAAACCAACTGTCACTGTAAATGAGAATGGTACTTTGTTCGTCATGGTTATTTCCTCCTATTAACAAGGCTATAAATTTAACAAATTTAAATTTTCTGATATTATAGCGCGCTAATATTATTATTTTTGCACTCTAGTAATATATCGCATAACTCAAGATAACATATTCAAAATACTTATGCAATATATCGCATAAATCTTTTTGTCGAATCATGCGATATATTGAATTTTTTAGGATACTTCTATATACTAAATTTATAATCTATTGGAAATAACTATAAATCCGCAGGAAAATTGCTAGAAATGAAAAGGTGGTCACAGCTATGCCAATACCCTCTAATTATTCATCACCTACTCGTGTATCCGCTAAAGATCGCGCCTTCTCCCAAATCCAGGAGTGGATTATTGACGGGACACTTCAGCCGAAGGAAAAATTAAACGATGCTGATCTTGCCAAAGCGTTAGGAGTCAGCCGCACCCCTATCAGGGAAGCGCTTCAGCTGCTGAATGTTCAGGGATTTGTCGAAATGTTCCCGGGTGTCGGAACTCAAGTCACTTCAGTTAACCCGGAAGATATCAGCAAGATTCTGCCTCCTTTGGGCGTCCTTCAGGCGCTTGCTGCTGAACTAGCCGCTCCTGTTATCAGCCAGGAGACAATCAATATTCTCAGGGACATCAATCATAAATTCGCCAAAGCTCTAAATGCGGGAGATACCTTCTCAGCTTTGAAGCAGGATGAAAAGTTTCATAATATCATTATCGATCTTGCTCAGAATCCTTATATTTCGAATACAGCTTCCATGCTGCAGGCTCATGTCATGCGGTTATACTATAATAAAACTATTATTTTAAAAGAACGTTCTATTGAAGAACATGAAGATATATTAAAAGCTTTTGAACAAAAAGACAGAGAAAAGGCCGGAAATATCGCACGTGTTAATTGGCTTCGGGCAATTGACGAATATTACACCGGAGAAAAATGATCAAACGGAAAAAGCAGCCACCATCGGCTGCTTTTTCTTTTTACCTAGCTTTTATAGATAATTTCATCAATAATCCCGTATTCCTTTGCTTCTTCGGCAGTCATGAAATAATCACGGTCCGTATCCCGCGCCACTTTTTCTGCAGGCTGGCCAGTTCTTTCTGCAATAATTCCATTGATGTGCTCCCTCAGTTTTAATATCCGTTTCGCCGAAATTTCGATTTCGGTCGCCTGCCCCCTCGCTCCGCCAAGCGGCTGATGAATCATGATTTCACTATTCGGCAAACTGTAGCGTTTTCCTTTTTTCCCTGCCAGCAGAAGCATCGCCCCAAATGACGCAGCCATTCCAGTGCAAATCGTTCTCACATCAGGCTTTATATATTGAATCGTGTCAAAGATGGCAAACCCTGCGGTTGTCGAACCGCCCGGACTATTAATATAAAGAGAGATATCCTTTTCAGGAGATTCCGCTGCAAGAAATAGCAGCTGGGCAATCACACTATTGGCAACCACATCATTAATTTCTTCACCAATCATGATAATCCGGTCTTTTAAAAGCCGTGAGTAAATATCGTAGGAACGTTCTCCTTTGCTGGACTGCTCAATGACATATGGTATGGCTGTCATCTTTATCCCTCCTGTTCTTTGCGGATCTATGCCGCCATACAGAGAGTATTAGAAGGAGATGAAACGGGCAGAACAGGCTTCTTCGAATAGCTTTCCAGGGATTGCAGGAAAGGGATGGACTTTATTAGGATGGACGGGTCTTCAGCCGCCACTGATTGCTGCATCAGATGAAAAAGCTTTTCTTCTTCCTCATTTGCAAAAATATCCTGAGTCTTATCCTCAACTGCGTGTTGAAGCTGCTTCCGTGCACGGGTCAGCGCAGACTTCACTGCAAATTCAGTAGTCTGCATGATATCAGCAATTTCTTTAGTTTTGTATCGAAACCCTTCCTTCAGCGTAAAAATAACTGCCTGTTTTAATGTTAGACGATTAATGAGATGGCTGATTGCTTCTCCTCCACTGGAGATGGAATTCTTCTTTTCACCTTCAGGCGACTCTGCCAGCTGCTCCCGCTTTCTGTTTCGAAGAGTGTCAATCCAGCAATTATAGACAATCTTCTTTAAAAGAGCCTGATTAATTTTCTCAGGCAAATAGTTTTTATAAGCGCGGACGATTGCTTCATGAGCTAGATCGTCCCCATCCCAGCGGTTCTGTGCAAGAAACCGGCTATATCTCTGCAGTGAAGGATAGATATCTGCAATACAGCTTTCCTTCTGTTTTAAGGAACTCCTTGATTCAGCCTGAACTTTCCCATGCTTCATAAACCTGTTCACTCCTTTAATACATCTCTGCTTCTATAACGCATTAAGAGAACAAAAAGATACGGGGGATTAAAATTTTTATCAGTTTATTCTAAGGATAGCTGATTTTATACTGCACCTATACTATTTTTAAGATTAGTTCTGTGTGCTTTCAAAAAAAGCCCCAATCCCATCGGAATTGAGGCTGCATTTTTATATAATCCGTGACGTAACAATGCCTTCTATTTGATTAATCTGTTCAAGCAGTCCAGGGATCACATCGCCATTCACCTTATTATCAATGTCGATCATGGTGTACGCATATTCACCGCGGCTGCGGTTCACCATGTCTGCGATATTCAGCTGGTAGCTTGAAATGGCAAGTGTGATTTGTCCGACCATATTGGGAATGTTTTTATGAAAAGCAGTGACACGCCGCTTGCCAGTGTAAGGAAGAGCAGCATTTGGGAAGTTCACTGAGTTTTTGACATTGCCTGTTTCAAGGAAGTGCTTCACCTGTCTTGCTGCCATGACAGCACAGTTTTCCTCAGATTCCTTCGTTGACGCGCCAAGATGCGGAATCGCCACTGCGTTTTTCATTTTCAGGATATTTTCATTTGGGAAGTCTGTAATATACTTGCCCACTTTTCCATTTTCAAGGGCAGCTGCCATATCTGCTTCATTCACAAGCTCCCCGCGTGAGAAATTCAGGATGTGAACACCCTTTTTCATCATGCCAAAAGAATCTTCATTGAACATTTCCCTTGTATCATCGGTTAATGGAACATGTACAGTAATATAGTCAGATTCTGCAAACACCTGCTCGATGCTCATAGCACGCTGTACATTGCGGGACAGGTTCCAGGCCGTGTCAACAGAAATAAATGGATCAAAGCCAACGACATCCATATCAAGTTCCAGTGCATCATTGGCCACAAGTGCCCCGATTGCCCCCAATCCGATGACGCCCAGCGTTTTGCCTTTAATTTCTTTTCCGACAAATTGCTTCTTCCCTGCTTCTACAAGCTTAGGGATCTGATCTCCTTCGTCTTTCAGCGTTTTGGTCCAGGAGATGCCGGCAAAAAGATTGCGGGATGAAGCCATTAAGGAAGTAAGCACCATTTCTTTTACGGCATTCGCATTGGCGCCAGGTGTATTAAACACGACAATTCCCTGCTCAGTGCATTTCTCCACCGGGATATTGTTCACTCCTGCTCCTGCACGGGCGATTGCTTTTAATCGATCGCCCAATTCCATAGAATGCATATTAAAGCTGCGAAGAACAATTGCATCCGGATTGCCGCTTTCATTATCAATTGTAAAATGATCCTTGTTAAACACTTCAAGACCGCTTGGCGCAATTGCATTTAGTGTTTTTATCGTCTTCACTTTGTCTAAAGTCATGGTACTCACTGGATTCTCCCCTTTTCAACTAACTTTGTCAGATTTTAAAACAGAAAGAGGTAAGGGTAGAATCCCTTACCTCTGCCCAGGCGAACGGCTTCGACACTATGTGCTCCCCCGCGGTGATCCGCGTCTCGCCAGTTACACATAGCCTTTTCGGTTTTTTAAATCTTATCAAAGTCTTCAGAAAACTTCAACCCTTTAAAGCGCTTACAAAAATAAAAAATTTATTTATTTTTCTATGAATAATAAAGTATATTTTTCGTAATTTGTACATTATGCTGCAGAACAGGCTTTTATCCCTTATCCATTCCGTAATTTTCCGCCACCCTCGGTTCCTATTAAGTTTATAAAAGAAAAAACATGTTAAACCTAATACATATCCTAATACCTGTGGGTGAATCATTTGCGTGCTTTATTCATTCTCTTATCACTTTTAGCCGGTACAATCAGCCTCATTGTTTCTCTTGATTATATCCAGGGTCATCCATTATTTGAATCCTGGCAAAGCATAAAAAGTGTTCTGTCTTCCGCACAGGGAGAAGATTATTTTCTTATGGTAATTTTTATCCTTGGTTTATTCGTTATGTACTTGTTACAGGAAAAGAAAAAAAAATAACCGCTATTCACACTTTTCCCAGTTTCCATTTACGCTGGATTGACGCCAATACTAGCAATACAGCAGGAATAGCGAATTGGAAAGCAATATGCAGGAAATAAGGCACTACTTTTAATCCTTCATCCAGATGGCTTTGATAGCTTGGTGCAATCATAATGGAAGAAAGACAAATAATCCCGCCCATAAAATAGGAGGTAAAAACATTTGGCTTCATTTTGAAAAGGTTATTCATTCCGATTACCGCACAATAGAAGAACATGCCCACTTTAATAAACCCCAGAAATACAATCAATAGGATGATAAAAGGATCCAGACGCTGAATAAATCCCCCAATTTCAATATAGCCAACAGCAGCCAATGCCGGGAAGGCCGAACGCTCAAGGAGGTCTGCACCAAGAATACAAATTAAGATTATAGTATTAATAGTTAAATAAATGCCTACATAAGCAATTGCCATACTTCCTGTTTTCAAAATCTTTGTCTTCCGTTTCATTAAAGGAAGGATCATCGTAAATAGAACCAATTCTCCATAGGGAACCGTCATATTAACCGGAAAAATCTCCCCGATGACCGGCTTCCATCCATTAGCCAAAACAGGCCGTAAATTTTCGAGGTGAATCAAGTCACTGATCACATAGAATATCAGGATTAGCAATAAAGTGACTGTCATGACGGCGAAACAGATAATCCCTGCTCTTGCAAATACCTCAAAACCTAAATGAACTGCGTATATCAATGCAAACATCATACAGATACCCAGCGTAATAATGGAGTTTTTAGCATAAGGAGAACTGATCAGCAATTCCTCAACATCACGTAAAACCCTGGACGCGATATATATGAAATAGATAATGTACATATAGCTTATAAGGCTTCCCAGGTATTTTCCTAAAATTTTTTTCACGTATTCTGTCAGCGGCAAATCCGGATGCTGTCTGTAAAGACGATAGTAAACAGCGAAGATTGCCAGCCCGGCAATGGGTGAAAGAATCGTAACGATCCATGCATCCTGGCGTGCTCCGCTTCCAAGATCCAGAAACACGGCTGTCCCAAACATAAAAAGGACCATCAAGCAGAATAATTGTATTCCATCAATCTTATCTTTCGGCATTTACTTCACATCCAGAATTATTGTAGTTTATATGGATCTGTCAGCAACCCTGCGTTCGATATGTTTGCATTCACATTTACTTCAATATCCGCATTTCTAAATAGCGTATTCCATTCTTTCTTGTGTTTTTTCCAGTAATTTGGATCATTTATTGATAGTTTTCTGCCGAAACCAAATACATCGGTTTCCATTTCCTGCGCCAATTTTATTGTTTGCCTTATTTGGCTTTCAGCCTCGTCTTCTAATTTTTTCGCAATCTTTCTTATTTCTTCTTCACTGTCAATTTTAATATAGCATTCCAGTTCTGCAATATAGCCCTTAATATCTGCGTCAACTGCCAGGGTCAATTTTGGTTTTAACTCTGTCTTAATGGTTGACTTTATACCTTTTGTCGTGACGGTCATATTTTTTTTACTGTTACACGGCAGCGGAAAGGATGTATACTCAGCGGCTGAGTTAATTAAATGGGCTGTTCTTGCGATTTTGCCGTCAAACCAGCCGGCTAATTGATCTTTTTTAAACAGTGCCAATCCAGTTACCTCTACGACCGGAGGCTTGATGTCCTGCAGGTTATCCGTCTGATTCTGAGATTTAAGCGGTTTGTTCAAATGAATTCCAGACAGCATAAGGTTCTGCCCTTCACCTGATAAAAGGGAGATAGCCCTGTAAATGGGAACGATTTCTGAGATGGCGTACATTTTTTCATTATTTTCGCTGGTGCTGATGATACTTTTCGTTGGATTGGATTCCAGCGGCTCAATGACCCCCAGAACTTCTTCTGCAGTCGTGTCCCTTGCAATAAAAACAGGAAACGATGAGCGTGATTCACCTCTTTCAAACACATCAAATATAAGCCCCAGCCCCTCTCTTGCAAGAGCCTCTCCAATCACAATCAAAGAAAGATGAGTAACACTGTTCTCTCTTGGAATGATTAAAGACGCCATCCGGTAGGCTTCAATAAACGTTTCTGCTTCGACTGTGTAATTAATAACTGGAAGGCTGCTTCCAGCCCCATTTTGCGAAAAATAACCCGGATTGATTAGTTGATACGTGACCCGATAGCCTGATTCCCTTTCCTGGGGGAGGTCTATGCCAATGGCGATTATTAAACCGACTTCATTTAAATCTCTATAATTGGAACAGCCCGTTAGTAAACCCATTATCAACAGGACTGAAATGACTTTTTTCATACGTTCATCCCTGCTCTTTTATTTGACTTCCGATCAAGGAGCCTCACTTGGATGAGGTGCCTATCCGGACTAAACTGTCTTTCAAATCGCTGACTCTGACCGGTGAGAGTGGAGTGAGATATGGGACTCCTACTGATTTAAGGCTGCAAAGGTGCAGAATAATGCATAAAGAAAACAGGATAATTCCATAGAATCCAATAAAAGCAGCGGCAAAAATAAGAATGAAACGCATTCCGCGTGCGGTGTTCACAATATTAGGGTTAGGCAGTGTGAAGCTTGAGATAGCTGTCGTCGCCACGATGATCACAATTGCCGCTGAAACAAAGCCTGCTTCGACTGCAGCCTGCCCGAGAATAAGTGCCCCTACAATGGAAACAGCCGGACCAATGGCCCTTGGCATTCTAATCCCGGCTTCCCGCAGGACTTCGAAGGCCAGTTCCATTACCAGTAATTCCACAATGGCTGGAAAAGGAACCTGTTCTCTTTGTGCCATGAGCGTCACCATTAAAGTAGTAGGGATTAAGCCATGGTGGTGCGTGATCAGGGCCAAATAAATTGCCGATGCATACATGTTAACGTAAAACGAGCCAACCCGAATGAGTCTTAAAAAAGAACTCACCAGGTAATTGGCATAATAGTCTTCAGGAGAGTGAAAAAATTGGATAAATACAGCCGGCAGAATCAATGCAAATGGTGTTCCCTGTATAATGATCGCAATTTTGCCTTCTAAAAGGTTAGCAGAGACCACGTCTGGCCTCTCTGAATTCTGGAAGAGGGGAAAGATCGTTTTCCTGTTGTCCTTTAAGGCTTCTTCCACATAATTTGTGTCCAATATACTGTCCATATCGATTTTACTAATTCTTTCCTTCACTTCTTTGACGATTTCCTCTTTCGCTATGCCCTCCATATATAAAATGCCTATATCGGTTTTGGTCACTTTCCCTGCTTTTGTCTGTTCAATCCTTAGATTGTTATTTTGTATTCTGGCACGGATCAGCGAAATATTCGTCCCTAAATTCTCTGTAAATCCATCCTTTGGCCCTTTCACCACCGTTTGTGTGGTAGGTTCTGTAATAGACCTTGATTGAATCTTTCTTGTTCCCGCAAGGATCGCCTCTGAATGCCCCTCTATCAAAATAACCGTGTCCCCGCTCAGCAGACCGTCGACTAATACGGGCCATTCATCAATGATATTCACCTTAGGTACCGAAATGATCTGAGTTATTTCATCGGACCAATTTCGAATAGATTTTTGTTCATTACTAAAGGAAAGAATTGGATGCAGAACATTGTCATGCAGGCTTTGTTCGTCAACGATCCCCTGGATATGTATGATAGCTGCTTTTCCATGGTTTGAAAGTATTATATTTCGGACTGATAGATCGGAGCTGTTGCCAAACTGCTCTTTTAAGTATTCAATATTGGAATCAGTACTCTTGCTTATCATTTTATGGTGGCTGTAATGTTTCCGGAACACAATAATTCTCCTTTGGAAAACGAGTCTTGTTTGTTAGTGTGCCCGGTATGAGGAATATCTTGCCTTTTAATTAAAAAAAACCTAACCAATCAGGTTAGGAATTCATGATTCTATATTAACCGGGATTCTTTCACCACTGAGTCTGGTGAACATTCGTATTCTCCCGAGTATTCCACTAGTCCAATCTCGCAATTTTTGCCGATTTTGACATTTTTGCCTCTGACGACAAGAGCTGAGGTGCCTTCAAGTTCGATGTCATCACCTTCAATTAATTCTGCCTCGAGCTTGAGGGGGAAGAGTGATTTGATCAATTTAAACAGGCTTTCTCTATGCTGTGCCACTTTTATCTTTCTTCCGCCAATCTCTTTCGCTTTGCTTTCTCCAAATAGTTTAATATCAATCGTTTCTGCGTTTAGTAAACCATCTATCTTAAAAGCCCCTTCCGCGCGGAAAACCTCCGCTTCACAGTCTCCTGCAATCTTTGCTTTCCCGTTCACTACCATTTCATCGCTTTTTACAGAACCTCCAATGGAGGAATTCCCGGCAACCTCAAGCTTTTGGCTGTGGACAGCTTCTGAAATGGATGCGGAGCCGTTGATATTTAAAGATTCAGCTTTAACTGCTCCATGGATCTTGGCTGCACCGCTGATCTTTCCTTTTTCGGTTTTTACGTTTCCATGGATCGTCCCCGTACCGTTGCAATTGAATCTCTCGCATTCTATATCACTATTTACCGTGCCCTTTCCATTGATTTCGACTTTATTAAAAGATCCTCCATTAACCGATCCAACTCCATTAATGATTAAGTTCCCCAGTGTTTTCATTTCCACAGCATTTCCTCCTATGCCAATTTGGATTTTAATTCCTCAGCACATTGCTCTACCGATATAGCGGCTGCCAATTTTGTCCCTTTTTCGAGAAGGACCTGTTCCCCGTTCATTGAAGCCAGGCAGCTGGACATGCCGAGTTTTCGAATGAAGCAGATCACAGCTTTGGGCTGCTGCAGAATCTCTTGATGATCATTTAATAGCTGAAGGAGCATTTTCCCTTCTTCGATATGGATATCCCCCGATTCCAGCAGGCTGGAAAGTATATAAAGCTTTAAAATCTCATAATAATTGAATTCGTGAATCTCCCCCTGTGTGTCCAGAAAGATATTCATAACCGGATCAGAAGCTATTCCTTTAGCCATCAGACTTTCCTTTGGCAGCTTCAGGTTCGAAGCATTCAATGAAAACAAATTGGCCAGCTCATCCAAAGAAAGGGTATCCTTCATCTTCTGTATCTTTTCAACCCGCTCGAGGATTTTCTCTTTTGGAAAAAAAGTCTCCTGCCCTGTAAACGTTGATTTCCTGACAAACCAGTCCTCAGGTATCAGGTTCTTCCTTTTCCACCGGTAAAGCTGTCCATATGAAATCCCAGTTAAATCCAGAACCTCTTTTTTTGAAATTAATTCATCGCTCAATTCCAGGACTCCTTTCTGATGATACGATTGTAACATAACACTGTTACGCATGAAATGTGTTTTTATTCTTTTTTTCCTGATTTTTTTCGACAAATCTTCCGGAATTCACCACGAAATCAATACTGTTCGCGCTTCTCACTGTAAAACAATGTTTTATTGACACAAAAAAACCTGGCTCATATTGAACCAGGTTTCCCTTCATTCGTATATTTTTAGTAAGTTATACTGCTTTCCAATATACCGGTAATTTTGCCTGCGGTACATCTCTTTTGGAGTATCTTCTCCATCCGCCACAAGAATGATCGTTTTATCCTTATACTGATCCATCACGGATTTCTGCAGGGAGCTGCCGATGCCCTTTTTTTGAAAATCCTCATGGACCATCAGTCCATCAATTTCAGCTGTTCGTTCCTTGATAATGACATCAACAGATCCGGCTGCCTTTCCTTTATAAAATGCAATAAGCTGCTGAATACTTTCATCTTTGTAATTTCTTAAGTGCTGAGCTTTCTTTTTCTCTGCGAAGTTTTCCCCATATACCGAATCCTGCTCATACTGAAATTCCAAATAATCGTTCCATGTTTTATCCGTTACATTTTCAACTTTAATTTCTTCCCTTTCCTGGACTTCCGGAAAATCAGCCGGAAGAATCGCAAATAACTCCAGGAACCCAACCGTATTATCTTTATCCTGCTGAAAGAAAGCCACAAGCTCTCCAGAAAGCTCCTCATCATCCGGAAAATAAAATCTTACATGCTTTTGGCCATTTTTCTGATGAAAATCTCTTAAATATTGATGTGCCTCCTCAAACTCCTGAACGGAAGGCATTCTTTTAAAGGCAATAAAATTGCTGTCATACTGAAGGAGCATGTCAGGATTATGGTTATGAATAATTAGGTCATTTTCCAGAACAGTGTGTCCCGGTTTATAAATATCATGAAATGTGATCTTTTCCATCGGTTTCTCCTAAGAACATTTTATAGGTATTTATACTCTCTGTCTGTTATGAGCACATCATGGCAGCGCATTAAATTCTCCTTTAGTTCCGGAGGGGTATTTTTGCTATCATACGCACACAGGGAAATCAGGTCATGGTCAGAAATGGCATTGCTTAGATTCTTTTCATATTGTTCCACTAACGGAATGTAGTCCTTCACGTTACCCCACTCAACCAGACCCCATGTATATATCTTAGAACTGCTGTCTAAATAAGGCTGAATATGTTTAAGAAAAAAATGTAAATGGTATCAGGATTAAAATTACCGTTAGTGTAATAAAAATCATAATTATTCATAAAATGAACTCTGTTTAATTCCTCTTTTCCTAACAAATTAGTTAATTCTTTATCAATAAGAAAATAATTTCGGTCATTCTCCACAAATAAAACATGTCCGCCGCATCTTACACCAGCCGTTATGTATGAGACCGCATTTTGAAGATAGCAATCCATTTGATCATAGTGATAAAGAATATGACCTCCGTTTGACTTTTGCAGATTATCAAGTAAATCTGTTAACAATTCATTCATTGATAAGTCTCCTTATAACGAAAAAATGTTTGATGTACTTTAACGCTACTCACTCCCAGCTGCTCTTTCTTTATTATATCTAAAAATTGAAAAAAATGGGTGTGTTTTCTCCAGGTTTGCGGTCCACGGCCCAAATAAAAACTCGAGGTAAGTTCCTCGAGTCTGCTGCAATTATAAAATATTATTCATTCTTCCACTTCCGCCCCGGCTATTTCATCAAAGTTAATTTTCTCCAGATCCCCGCTCTCCAGTTGCAGATGAATTTTTCTGCTGATGCCATCCAGTCGGTTTACCCTTCCTTTGTATTCGAGGAAAAATCCTTCCCGCCAGACTTTTACTTTCAAAAGATAAGCAAATTCCATTGCATAGTGAATTTTGTTTTCATATTCCTCCAATTCATATTCATCAATGAGCGGCTTGTTTTGCGCCATTTGATCTCTTTCCAGCTTTCTTAGCATCGCCCGGTGTTCCGGCATGAAGTGAGCAGGCTGCCATTTTATTTTCCCTCTGTCTTTTAGCGGCATAATAAATCCCTCCATATTCTATTATAGAACATTTGTTCTGTTTTAAAACCTAAAAAACAGAAAAAGCTTAAGTTGGTTCATTTGGATAATAAAAGTACGAATGGTAAAATACACTTTAACTCTCAAAAAAAAGATTGGTGAAACAATGAAGCAGCTTCAAATCCAACACCGATGGCTTGGACGCTTGCTGGCGTCCGACCCCGGCCTGATCCGTTTTCAAAAAGCCGGACGGGCCACATTAAGTTTAATGGCTTCGGTATTTACAACTCTATTTCTTATGCAATTGGGTGGGGCAGATGCCGCTCTCGCCCTTACTCCGGCAATTGTTTCCGGAATGGCCGGCATGCTTGGCATCATGATTGTGATGGATGACTCTAAAAAAGGGAAAATGCTCACAACCGGCATCCTTGGATTTTCAGCAATGGCAGGGGTATCAATCGGTTCACTGCTGGCAGAAAGCACAATCTTTACCGATATTTCAATGGTTGCATTAATATTTTTAAGCTTTTATTTGACCCGCTTTGGTGTCCGCTATTTCTCATTATGCATGATCGCATTCATGACACTTTATTTCTCATCTATTCTGCAATTATCAGCCAGCCAGCTTCCTTCCTTTTACTTCGGGATCTGGATTGGGGTCGCGTATGCTTTCCTGTTCAATTTCATTCTTTTTCAGGACACCGCGAAAAACCTGAAAAGAAGCATCCGCTCCTTTCATTTCCAAAGTAATTTTACCTTCAATCTCTTAATTGAGGGAATGCAGGGAGAGCGTATGACTGCTCATCAGCGGGAAGAATTGCGGAGAAACGTGCTTAAACTCCGGGATTATGCTGTAATCGTTTCAGAGTATATCAATGAGGATGATGTGCAGAAATTATGGCAAGGGCTGACTCCATCCCAGCTGAGGTTATATATATTTGATACAGGCATGCTGATTGAAACCCTGACTGACTCCATCCGGAACTTAAAAAAAGCGAATGCCCTTGACATAGAAGAGCTGAGAAACCTCCTGGTCTGGGTCACCCGCTCTCTCCGTGACGCTGAAGTTCTTGCCCATCAATATGAAGAACAAAATCTTCGTGAAGCAGAGCTTGCTGTACAGGCACTTCGCCTGCTTATTATGGATTTGTTCAACAGGGAAGACAAACCGGCAGGATGGCTTTACTTGATCAGGCGGATCGAGTCCCTTGCAAACCATGTCATTGAGGGCGGCATAACTATACAGCAGGCGCTTCATAAAGTAAAAGACAATGAAATAGAAGTATCTGAAGAGACGCCTGATGAAGATGAATCACCTAAGGAAGATAAGAGCCTCAAACTTTCCACCAAAAAAGCGTTTCAGGCATTGACTGCTGCCATCATATCCATCATTGCTGGACAGATTCTTTCGCCTGACCAGCCTTATTGGGTTCTTTTAACAGCCTTTATCGTTCTGCTCGGAACCGAATCAATCGGGCGCATTTATACAAAAGGTTTTCAGCGGTCAGTTGGAACGATTATCGGGGCAGTGATTGGATTTACGCTTGCCAGAGTGGTCAGCGGCCATTCTGTGCTGGAAATTACGCTCATTTTTGCAGCAGTTTTCTTCTCTTTTTATTTATTTGAAGTCTCTTATACATTAATGAGCATGTTTATTACGATGCTGGTCGCTTTTATGTATGACCTTTTACTTGGCGGAATATCATTCTCCCTTATCAGTTCCAGGGTTATCGATACGATTGCCGGTGCCGGCATTGCATTCGGCGTATCTCTATTTATTTTTCCTAAAAAAACGAAGGATAAAGTGGCCGATACGATAAATGATTATCTTCAAGAACTGAAACCGTATGTCACGGCATATGTGCGAAGCTTCCGGGAAGATGTGAATGTTAAGGAGCTTTCAGGCAAAGGCTTCTTATTGGATCAAAAGCTTAAAACCATAAACGTCGAAGCGCAATCGCTGATAAAAAAACCCGGATCTCCGCGCCATGCTGACGTTAACAGATGGATCACCCTTTTTTCAGCCATCAATTACTATGCAAGACATCTGGTGGCTTCCTCCTACCGGAAAGGATTCGACTATCCTGATGAGCTGGTCGATGTTTTCACAAGAATTGAGGAGAAACTTGAATTAAATATTGAAACATTAATGGACCTGATTAAAGAAAGCGGAGACGGCACACTTGTCTATAGTCTGGACCGGGAAAGAGAACAAATTGAACGAATGGCACCACCAAGGCAGCAATCCCAGCGTGATTTGATTCATCATCTTTATTTCGTCTGGAGAATCAACAAAGCGATTGTGGAATTGGCAGAAGAGCTTGGTGCAGGGAAGGAGCAATAATGCTCCTTCCTCTTTTATTTATATAGAGATTTATAATAGTAATATGGAGGATATGAGTAATAAGGATAACCGTAATATGGGTAAGGGTAACCATATCCGAATGGCGGAGCTAAGGCACTTCCCAAAAGCAGACCTCCCAGGAAAGGAAACCCGAAGCCAAAACCGAACGGCCTGCCCAATCCAAATGGTCTTCCGAATCCTAACGGTCTCCCAAAACCAAACGGCCTGCCAAACCCGAAAGGTCTCCCAAAACCAAATGGCCTCCTCAAGTCATCATCTGGGCTAATCTGCATTAGTCCATTCACTTCATTCTGCATGTCCAGTCCTCTTCAGGATAAATTGCAGTATTAGAGTATGCAGATATTTATTTTAAGAGTAGGCTGTCACCTAGTCAGAAATTCAAATACACCGCAAAAAAAGAGCAATGCCCGAAAGCATCACTCTTTTCATTTCTTTATCGCAGTCTAACGGGCAGTAAGACCCCCACTTCAAGACTCAGAGGAATCAAAGGAGGATAAGTGGGGGTCAAACTGCCCGTAAAGGCCCGATTGGTTCAACTAACAATCAGTGAACCCCCCACTGATTGAAGTTTCACTTTATTTTGAGAAGCCGCAGGCTATTCAAGGTGACCAGCAAGGTTGCTCCCATGTCCGCGAATATGGCAATCCATAGGGTCAGCCAGCCCGGAACAACCAGCAATAAAGCCAGTGCCTTGATTCCAAGTGAGAACGTGATATTCTGCTTGATGATCCTTAACGCTTTTTGGCTGAGTTTAATCGTATAAGGCAATTTGCTCAAGTCATCTGACATTAGGGCAATATCTGCTGTTTCTAGTGCTGTATCTGTTCCGGCACCGCCCATGGCAACCCCGATAGACGCAGCAGCAAGAGCAGGCGCATCATTGACGCCATCCCCGACCATTGCCACACTTTGATGGCCGGCACGAAGTTCTTTAATAACAGCCAGTTTATCCTGCGGCAGCAAATCCGCTTTAATCTCGGAAACGCCGGCTTGCTTTCCGATCTCCAAAGCCGTTCTGTGATTGTCGCCTGTCAGCATAACCGTTTTAATTCCCATATCATTTAGTTTGCTGATGACCGTTTTCGAATGCTCCCGTATTTCATCTGCAACAGCTATTAATAGCAGAATTTCGCTTGCTGTCCCTAGAATCATAACGGTTTTACCCTGGGTCTGCAGATCTGCTATTTGCTTTTGAATAGTGCTTTCCATGCCGCTATGAAGCTCCTCAAACAGATTGGGGCTGCCGGCATAGTAGAGGACACCATTTACTGCGGCTTTTACTCCCTTTCCGGTAATAGAGGTGAATTCCTCTGTGTCCAGCCCGGTAAAATCAGTGCCCATTTCTTCTGCTTTTTTCATGATTGCTGAAGCAAGGGGATGCTGTGACCCTTTCTCTATGGCAGCCGTGACTTTGAGGAGCTGTCTTTCATCACCTTTAATAGTGATGATGTCTGTAACTGCAGGAACACCTTTTGTTAATGTGCCTGTTTTATCAAATGCAATCGATTTAAGCGCCCCTGTTTCCTCCAGGTGGATGCCGCCCTTAATCAGGACACCGTTTCTTGCTGCATTACCGACGGCCGTAACGACGGCTACCGGTGTAGACACGACAAGCGCACACGGACAGCCGACAACGAGTGCTGCTAGCCCCTGGTAAATCCATTCGTTCCAATCCCCGCCAAACAGCGGAGGAACAACCGCTATTAAAAGTGCTAAAACAATGATGGCAGGCGTATAATACCTGGCAAATTTATCGACAAACTGCTGGGAAGGCGCTTTTTCCGCCTGTGCTTCTTCAACTAAATGAATGATTTTAGCGATGGTGGTATCTTCAGCATGCTTTGTGACTTTTACTTCAAGCAATCCCTCTTCATTTAGTGTACCTGCAAAAACCTCATCACCTGCAGTCTTAACGGCAGGCACGCTCTCTCCTGTAATCGCTGCCTGGTTCAGGGAAGAGGTTCCTTTCAAGACCACGCCATCCATGGCCAATTTTTCTCCCGGCTTCACAATCATGATGTCACCAATTTGAATATCATCCACATGAATCCGCATTTCTTCATTGTCCCGTTTGATCAATGCTTCTTTAGGGGCAATGTCCATCAATGATTCAATGGACTGACGCGCTTTTTCCATTGAGAAACGCTCAAGGGCTTCACTGATGGCGAAAAGGATGACAACCATCGCTCCTTCTCCCCACTCGCCAATGATCGCTGCACCTATAATAGCGATCGTCATCAGGGTGCTCATGTCAAAATTCAATCTTGCAAGATTTTTGAAGCCTTTCAGGAATAAAGTATAACCGCCTATGATTATAGCTGCTGCATACCCTGTGATCGGGTATAGATGATCCTCTCCATACTGTTCGCTTAAAAACCAGCTGATAATGAGAATAAGAGCTGATATATAGACTTTATAATTTGATTTCTGCTTCCAGAACGGCTCGCGCACAACCGCTTTTTCATTCTCGGCACGCAGCTTCAGATTTTCGAAGGCTCCGGCTTTTTCGACCGCCTTCATTGAAGCTGTCCCAGTAACGGTTATTTTGGAAGCTCCGAAATTCACATTCGCATCTAAAACGCCATCCAGGCGTTTCACGTTCTCTTCGAACGTCTTGGCACAGCCTGCTCAGGAAAAGCCCTGAACACGGTAGGTTACCGTCTCTTTCTCCGCAATTCCAGCTTGTTCAGACATTGGCTTTCACCTCATTTCTGTGTTCAAGTGCAATCATCATTAATTGCCTGATATGATCATCATCCAATGAATAAAAAGCCAATTTCCCTTCTTTCCGGAACTTAACAATTCCCTGCTTATGCAATGTCCGCAAATGGTGGGATGCCGTTGCAACTGTTGCGCCAATGATATTGGCAATATCACAGACACATAGCTCTTCATCCCGGGTTAGTGCATAAGAAATTTTTGCCCTGTTCTCATCAGCAAGAGCCTTAAATAATTGGGCAGCACCTGAAAGATCTTCCTTCACCAGTTCCCCCTGAATGCGGTTCACTTTGTCTTCATCAAAGCAGTAAATTTCGCATGTATCTTTAGAGCCCAATTTTTTCTCCCCTCATTATTCAAACATTCATTTGAATATATTATACCTCGTCTGTGAGCTTATTCAAACAATTATTTGAATATTGTATGAAAAAAGGAACCGGATTGCTCCGATTCCTTTTATTTCTTTACTTCTTCTTTCAGTTTTATTAATAATTCATCCGAATTCTCCGCTGCAATCAATTTTCCGTCCACTACAGCATAGGGAGACAGCCTGCATTCTTTGCATTTGCTCTGACATTCGTATTCTTTATAAATAATATTCTTCTGGCTCAGGAATTGATTAAATTCAGTTAAATTATCTTCTTTTAAAAATTCATCCAGATTCCGCTGGCAAAATTCAATTGAAGATGTTTTTTGCTTTGAGAATAGTTTGTTGATGAGTTTCACCTTATCAAACTTCCTTTTGGTTTTTCTTTTAAGCTCTTTTCCGTATAAATTGTTGTCCGCCCTTGCCGGCATCCACCATATGGGGAGGGAAGAAATCAAAATGAGGCTTATATTCTTCACCCAATCCATAGTTTAAGATCTGGAGGCATTCGCCATTTTCTGCCGGATAACCCATCAATTCGGCTATCCTCTTTTCGATCCTTTCGACCAGCTCATTTTCCCTGAAGCGGAAAGCCATGCTCCTGCTTGTTCTGCCGGAACCTGCCCGTTCAACTCCCGAACCCGTATCCACTACACGGGATGGCTGCAGGCGGCTCCTTGAAAGACTGATGAGCTCATCACATTCTCCTGAGCTGAGCACAGAATCCAAGTGGAGGACAAACGGCTTTTCATTCCTGGAAAGCACTTTGACGTCCCTGTCATCGGCATGCAAGATGTTCCCCTTCCTGCCTATTTCTGGGACTTCATAATTATATCGAATCTGCTGCCCTTCTGTCGTCCCAATTGCTTCATTTCCAACAATTTTAAATAAAGTCTCATAAGCAAACCGGCTATCAAATCCCTTCTTGATCAAAGCATTTGCAAGGGAAATCGGACTCACTTCATTTTTTAGCGCACCCGTAATCCATTCCTTCAGTTCGTCTGATATCTGCATAACCTTAGCCATCATCGTCCCCCTGTATGACTCACTGAAAATACCCGTCGGCCTAAAAATGGAAATATATGTATTTTATTATAAAAGGAACTGAATCGATTTAGATGCATGAAATTTGGTATTCGCACTAGCATGGCGATCTTTTTCTTTTCGCTGTACTCTTTTTCGGCCTCATGACCGCCTGATGACGAACAATTCCCCCCAACTGTACTAATCTCCGGCTTCAAGCTTCACAAAAAAACAGGAAGAGCATCCCACTCTATCCTGCACAATCTCAATTTTTTTTACTTATTACGTCTATATTTCTTCTTATTTTTAAATCATCATCTACTCATCCAATCATGATTTTTTCTTCAGCATATTTAAAATTAGCTTTTTCTCTTCTTCTGGCAAGTGCGAAAGCAAGAGTTAAAGGACCCACTCTGCCAGCAAACATCATCAAAGCAATTAATTGTTTTCCTAATGGACTCAGTTCAGGAGTTAAGCCAAGAGACATCCCAACTGTGCCGAAAGCGGAAATAACTTCAAATAAAAGCATATTCAACGGTGCATTCTCTGTCAAAGAAAGAAGAAATAGAACCAGTGCTATCAATCCCATAGAGTACACTGTAATCGTAAATGCCCGAAAAATTAATTCCTTAGGGATTCTTCTGCCCATCAGATTAACTTCTTCATCTTCTTTAATGAGCGCTCTGACAGCAAGCAGGATCAAGGCAAAAGTTGTTACTTTAATGCCTCCTGCGGTTCCGCCTGATCCTCCGCCAATAAACATTAGAAGCATGGTAATAAGCTGCGAGCCCATTGTCAGCTCACCCGTATTAAGCGAATTAAAACCAGCTGTTCTTGGAACGACTCCGTGAAAATAAGATCCTAACAGTTTTTCCTTCATTCCCAAGTCACCAATTGTCGCGGGATTATTGAATTCCAAAAAGAATATGAAAACTGTGCCTAAAATATTAAGAATCAGTGTCATCAGCAAAACCAATTTCGTATGGAGAGAAAGTTTCCGTAAACTTTTATTGATTTTTAAATCAAGCAGCACGATATAGCCAATCCCCCCAATGATGAACAGCGAGCTTAACGTCATAATGACAGTAAAGTCCCCTGCATAACCGGTGACGCTGCTAAAGTCGCCCATTATATCAAACCCTGCATTATTAAAAGCTGAGACCGAATGAAAAGCCCCATAGTATAAAGATTGTGGAAACCCAAAATCTTCAGCCCAGCGAACACCCAAAATGATTGCACCAATTGCTTCTACAATCAGAGTAAAAGCCACCACAAATTTTACAAGACGTACCATCCCTTCAATTGTAAGCTGATTTAATGATTCCTGTATCATCAGCCTCCCCTTTAAGCCAATAGTTTTCCCAAGCATAATGGCAATGAGAACTCCAAAGGTCATAAAACCAAGTCCGCCTATTTGTATAAGCGCCATAAGAACTACCTGGCCAAAAACCGTAAAAGTTGTTTGTGTATCTACGACGACTAAACCTGTCACACATACAGCAGAAGTTGCTTCAAATAATGCATCAATAAACGATAGATGATGCCTGTCACTAGTGGAAAAAGGCAGCATAAGCAGCAGGGTGCCAATCGCTATTAGTATTAAAAAGCCAACAGACAAAGCCTGAGCAGGATTCATCCTGATCCAGGTGCCGGGCCGCTTAATTCTTCTACTCCTTCTGGTTTCTTTGTACATGGTCCATAATCTCCTCATTTAGATGGTAAACATAATTGAAAAGCTTAAACTCCATGCCTCTCAAATCTGCCAATCCCTTTATTGTGTCCCATTATAATCAGGACATCTCCCTTTAAAATGACCTCTTCAGCGGGCGGAGTAACGATTATTTCCTTCCCGCGCTGAATCCCCACGATATTACAGCCATACTTAGCCCTTATATTCAATTCTGATAGAGATTTGTTGGCAATCTTATTTGTAGCCACAATCTCCACCATACTATAATCTTCAGACAGCTCAATATAATCAATCATCTTTTCTGAAACAATATGGTGGGCAATCCGCTTTGCCATATCCCGCTCCGGATGAATCACACGATCAACGCCAATTTTTTCGAGCACTCTGGCATGATACTCATTATGTGCCTTCGCCCACACCTTTGGAATTCCCAATTCTTTTAACAGCAATGATGTCAATATGCTGGACTCAATGTTTTCACCAAATGAAACAAATGCATGATCAATATTCTTAATTCCCGTCTGTTTAATCGCAGCTTCATCAATACCATTGATTTGAACGGCATATGTCACAAACTGTGCGTAATGATTCACTTTCTCCTGATCCACATCAATCGCAAGCACTTCCACACCCAATTCATGAAATTCCTTTACAAGACTGCCGCCAAAGCGGCCTAATCCAAATACTGCATACTGTTTTTTCATTGAAGAAATTCCCTTCTTTTAGAAAAATGAACACAAAAAGACCACTCTTAATTTAGAATGGCCAATGGTTTCCATTAACCCTTCTCTCGATTTGGCTTACGGAGTTAGCTGTCGGATTAGGGATTGAGAGTATCCCTTCTTAGCTTTAATATGCTAAGATTCACCCCAAGATAAACAAGGTTTATCAAAATTGGTTCCCCCGCTCAAATGATTCAGCAAAAAGGTTTGCTATGAAATTAATAAATATAAATTACTCCCATGTTTATCTCTTGTCAATCTTTTTTTCATAAAGCTTTGTTTAAAGGTATATTAATTTTTGAACAAAAGAAAAAGACCTCCTTATAAGGTCCTTTTGGTCATTCCTTATTGAACTGGCACACCCGTTTGTTCAATAAGGTAATGACAAAATGTTTAATCCTTTATATGTAATATTAATTAAATTGTAACTGAGAAACAAAGTAACACAAAGCCAATAAGAAGCAACCAAGAACGAATAGATTGAAAGAACATCCATCGTTTTCTTATTTCCTTCCAAGCAGCGGGTGGGTTATCTCCATCCCACTGTTTGATTGCCTTGTTAATAGGAACATTATATCTAATAGTTATTATTGTTGCTAAGATGAACATTCCAGCAGAAGAAAAACGGCTTGCAAGCTCGATTGTTCCAAGTTCTTTAGTAAATACTGCAAAGGATAAGGTTAGAATGACACTTACAGGCATTAATATAGGCATAATACGTCCATATGTTTTCAGGGAAGCTTGTTCAAAAAATATATGTTGCTTTTGAGGTAAATGACGGATAACTGGATGCACTAAAGCGTATGAAGTAAACTCAGCACAAGCAGTAAAGCCCGCTATCAACAAAGTAATAAAACCTAAGAAATCCAATTTAACATCTCCTAATAATTGAGTTAATAATTTTATTATCATTATACAAGTATTGAACAGTTTTAATTATATTAGGAATAAGTTTTTTTAACTATTCTCTCTCAATAAAAGAAGCGAAAACGGCTGCCCCGTTTGTTTTAAAAAAAAAATCAATATTATTTTCATCATGGCCTTTCACAAAAAAAAGAAACGGCTTTCAGCACCGCCTCCCTAACTGATTATATTCCCTCTTTCAAAATGATTCATTTCTGTTAATTCAATCATATACTCATAGTTGTCAATCCTTTTTTGAAGAGTTTCCTTTTCACTGTCTGATGCAGCCTGACCGTGCATTTTAATCTCCAGTTCTTGTTTTGCAGCTTCAAGCTTCTTCTTTATTTCTAAATAGTTCATTTTCAGCACCCTTTCGCCTTTTATAAAATTTGAAAGGAGGAATGAAAACGCTTTCCCCTTAATTTAATTATAACCGTTTAACCCCCTTATTCATTTCAGAATATATTGATAATTTGTGAAATATTAAAGTACCTAGAACGGCAAGCAGGTCAGATATCATGGAGAAATAATAGAATTAACATTCGGAATCGAGTATGAATATGAATTCGCAATTATACTCGATTTTTTTTTGAGAAACAGCAAGCAACAGGTAACTTATATTAATATATAGAGAGAAGCAGAAGAGGTATCCTAGAAAGGGGGAAAATATGAATATACAAGAAATAATACATCAGCTAATGGACAATAACATTTTCCATTCAAAGCCAACTTATCATGAACAATTAAATGGTGGTACGGTAAGTGAATTGTACCTTCTGCATTTTGAGGATATAAAGTATGTCATTAAGAAAAATGAACCACAAATTATTAAATCGGAGGCAAATTTCCTTAATGATTACAAGAAGACTGATTTATTGCCAAAACTTTTATTCGTTGAACCATTATACAAGTACATCATTTATTCCTTCATTGAAGGCACTGCCAATTATGTTAGAAAAAACAAAAAAGAAACCCTCCAAACACTGGTGCAAGGGCTTTTAAATCATTACAAACCCGTTGAAAACAGTGAAGGCTGGGGCTGGGCGGATCAGCCATCAGAATCTTGGCAGAGTTTTATACTTGATAAAATCAATGAAGCAAATAAAATTCTCCATTCACGATTAGATACTAGTCATTATAATATCGTACTGGAGCTTGCTGAAAAAAACAGCCAATGCAAAGAGCCATTTTTACTGCACGGGGATTGCGGAGTACATAATTTTATTTTTCGTAATGGAGAATTAAGTGGTGTAATTGACCCGACGCCTGTTATTGGCGAGCCGTTATATGATTTAATATATGCTTTTTGTTCATCCCCAGAGGAACTAACAAAAGAAACCCTTCTTAGTGCAGCAGCCTTTTTGAAATCTAAAACTGAAATAAATCCTTCTGTTTTATATGAAGAGGCACTAGTTGGTTTATATCTTAGAATGGCAACTTGCATAAAACATCATCCAAGTGATTTTCAGGAATACCTTGAAGCCTGGGATTACTGGGAGGAAATCGTAAAAGACATTAATCATTATTAAGCATTCATTGAGTACTTTATTGGAATATGTCACATACAAAAAATAAAGCTCAAGAGCCATATGCTCCGAGCTTTTTTGTGTGTATTTTACTGTGCTAATTTACCTGTGAATTAAAATGCTATTTTAACTGAATTATTTACTAAAACGGATAGTGCATTATTCCCATATCGCAGATGCCCACTCAGGATGATCTATAAACGGATTGCGGTTATGCTGGTAATCAGAGTAGATGATTTCGTTTCTTCTTCGTTCTTTATCATCGACCGGATCTTCCTTATGCCACTCTAGCAGGACAGACATTCTGCCATGATAAGGAGCAGAACCGTTGTTGACTGCATTGTTTAGCTCCAGATCCACTTCTCCGCTGTCTCCTTCATAGCGGACAGCCATATAAAACAGCATCCGGGCTACATCACCTTTTACAGCATCCCTTGGTTCCCAGGAATCTGAGTCATAGTAATTTCCAAGTGCTTCAGAATGCTGGGACCCCCCATTATCAAAATCAAGATTTCCTCTCGAACTATTTACAGATACATCTGTTGGCCGCAAATGATGAAGGTCAGTTCCCGCCCCCATCGCTGTGCCAAAGTCTCCGTGCGATTTAGCCCACACATGTTCTCTGTTCCAGTCATTGACTCCAGATCCATTGTTGAATTTGCCCTGAGAACGGCCGGTATATAAGAGAATGACGTTATTCGGATTAGCCGGGTCTTCGTCTGTTTCACGAAGAGCTTCCCATACATTGGAATAGGAAATTTCAGTATGGTCATCAATGATGTTATGAAGAGCTGATTTTAAAGACTGACCTGTTTTTCCATATGCAGCATCATAATACCCGCCAGGTCCGGGTTCCGGGTCAGTTGCTCCGCCGCCACTATCCAGTTCAAAAGCAGTACCGTCCTTAAGCCCCGGATGAGAAAAATAGGCAGTCAGCGTTCCCGTAACTTTCATTTTCTTTCCCATCAGAGATGGATTCGATTTCAAACCAAAGCTTGAGCGAAAGGAGGATGGGATTTGAACATAAATCATTTTAGCCAAGCTAGTCTCTGATGGACTTTCCGCCAAGGCTAAAGCATAGTCATTTGGAAACCCGCTGATGATAACCGTATTTGCTGCAGTCGGCTGTCCAACCACATAGCCTTGAACAGTTTTGGATGAGTTATTTTGTGCATTGATTCCCTGTGAAACCGAATAAGGTGATGACCAGGACCCATCTCCCCCAGCTGCCTTTGTTATTGAATCTTGGATGGGCTGCATTACAATGAGAATGGCAGCAAATAGAATAAACGATAAAAGCAGACCTTTTCTCTTGCGATTCAGCATTCATTCGCCTCCATAATGTTTTGAAAGGACTTGGAAATCAGAAAAGTCACAATCAACCCTTAGTATAAATGAACACCCTCGGCCATGACATGATGTATTGGTCCCGAAATTTCGCTGTTTTACAATACTTAACAATCGTGTAATGCTTACTTTTTTAGAATGCCCAAATACTCAATCCAAGGACCAACATCTGTCCTGTACCTATTTGCCAATACTCTTGTAATCTGTGTAATATGCGTAAGATCATGAACAGCCCAAGTGGAAATCAATTCCCTGACTCTTACTGGGCCAAATGCAGGGTGAATCCCTTTCTTTTCGAAATGAGTTTCCAGATCAGGCATCCCCCTCAGTGTGGCCAAATTTTTTATTCTAAGGGTCTTAAAGATCTTAAGCTTTTCTTCAAGCGGCAGTTCCTCTGACAAACTTAAATGAGCAAAACGGTCAAAGGGAGGAAATGGCTTGCTTTCCCCTTCCTGCAAAATAAATGTCAGTCGCGGAATCCAATTTTTCTCCTCGCCATCAATCAAATGATCAACCACTTCGGCTGCATTCCACGTGCCTTCCCCTTCATTGCCATAAAGCCATTCTGAAAATAGACCGCTTAGTAATGCATCCAGCGTATCCGGTGTACGTTCAAGAATTTCAATAGCTTCTCTTAAGTTAAAATTCATATATTCGCTCCTTTCAACCTTCACGGCTTTCCTATAATAATTTCTCAAAAGCAGTAATAGTCAGTGAATCATTTATTTTTATTTTTTCAACCTCCCTAAATCCACTTTTCAGATAAAATGCGACAGCTGGAGTATTCTTAGAGCCGGTTGTGACAACCATTTTTTCAATCATCGGCCTCCGTTCAATGTAATTCAGCAGCTCTTGTGCAATTCCCATTCTAAAATATTCAGGATGCACAATGAGTCTATGTATATCTAAAACACCTTTCTCCTGTTTAAACGAAATCACCCCGCATAATTTTTTACCAGTAAAATACCCAAAAAAGGTCTCTCCTGTAATTTGCAGGGTATTAGCAGTATCTTTCAAAGGGGGCAAATCAGGATAACCAATAATTTCAGCCTCAATTTTATACGCGGGAAGCTGTACGCTTAGAACCTGCTCAGCCGCTTTTCGGTCTTTAATATTTATTTCCTTAATCATGATGGTCCCTCTTCTTATATTAGTTTAAAAAATAATTTCTCTATCAAAAATATTTTCCCTCTTTTTTTGGACGAATATAGGCATTCCAATATAAAATGTTAGCTAAAGGGGGACGAATGGGATGAATTTAAACTATGAAGTGATAACAGAAGACAATATCAGCCTTTGCCGGGATTTATGCAATGAGCTGATGGCTTTTCAAAAATCTAAGGCACATATAACACCTGAGCGTTTTGACAGCATGAATTTTGAAACAAGATTGGTTCCATCCGTAAAATCTGCTATACATAATTATATTGTAATTGTTAAGGACGACGAAGAAATCGTGGGCTATGTTTATTCTAATGTTTCACCTAAGAAAGCCTACTCCAATGATTTCGCCACTTTTTTTGATCTAACTTCAGTCAGGAAAGAAAATGTTGGCTGCTTATCACAATTCTTTATTAAAGATGGCTATCGGCAATACGGAATTGGTTCAGTTCTTTTTAACATGTCGATGGAATGGTTAAGTCAATTTAATGATGTGGAAGATTATTTTATTTATGTATCAAATGGAAATACAGAGGCCCTTGAATTTTATAAAAGCAAAGGATTTACTGTGAGTCACGATATTCTGGACGGCTTTATTACAGTTTTGCGAAAATAGGATTATTTTTTCCATAATTCATGTACCCATACTCATTAAAAATATAGTGGACATTCCCATAAATCTTGTTATAATTCAAAAAGAAATTACTTTGAAAAGGGTGCATTATGGGAAATACATGCAGATATGTTGTGAGTGCCACCGGGAAAAACGGGGAGACTTATTATACGCAATGCAAGGATAAAGAGGAGTTAAAAGAGTGGCTGGCTGAACATGAAGACAAGCTGAATAAGAAGGAACTGAAGGTGACGGACAAAAAAAGACACCCTCTTTTGAGCTGGCTTAACTTCTGATCGTATTTGTCCTTTTCTATAAAACTACTATTTTTTTAATAGTAATCATGGATAAGAAAATCTTATGATTTACAACTTTTATGATTATTGTTAATATATTAAAAAAACATTATATTTTTCGCTTAATCTTATTTGAGCGGGGGAACCAATTGTACTTTTTCTTAAAAGTACCTGGGGTGAATCCTTTTACAGGTAGGGTACTCTCAAGACCCGAACCCGACAGCTAACCTCGTAAGCGTGTTGAGAGGGAAACACTGCATCTATGCACAGTGGTTTTTACCTCTGTGTTTTTTTGTTGCCTTTTTTAAGTTAGGTTTATGTTTTTTGGGGGTAATATAGGGAAGGACATTATTTTCTGTGTCTATATTTTACATTTTTTTACATCATTCATTGGAGGAAAGCGTATGAAATTATCTACTAAAATTATTATTGCTTTGATTGCAGGGGGAATTACAGGTTTACTGATTAATTTGTTTGCGCCTGGAATATTTCCTGAGCTTGACAAGTTTGTGTTTACACCGCTTGGAAAAATCTTTTTAAACTTAATCAACATGCTGGTTGTCCCGATTGTATTCTTTTCCATTACTCTTGGTACAGCCGGGCTTGGTGATCCAAAGAAATTAGGAAGAATAGGTGTCAAAACGATATCCTACTTCTTAGTTACTAC
Organism: Cytobacillus firmus; assembly: GCF_023657595.1. Taxonomy (NCBI): domain Bacteria; kingdom Bacillati; phylum Bacillota; class Bacilli; order Caryophanales; family Bacillaceae; genus Cytobacillus; species Cytobacillus firmus. The sequence goes on from NZ_CP098323.1 coordinate 3,050,180, forward strand.
AAGTATAGCGATTATTATCGGACTAGCTTTGGCATATGTCTTCCAGCCGGGAAATGTCGGGGAATTTGACGTAACAAACGTGGAGTATGAATCTGAAGAAGCTCCGCCTGTCTCAGAGACACTATTAAATATTATTCCGACCAATCCGGTAAAAGCCTTTACGGAAGGAAACATGCTTCAGATTATTACTTTTTCCATTTTTGTCGGATTTGCCTTAACGATGCTCGGCAATAAAACAAAAGGCATTTTAAACCTGATTGAACAGGGCAATGACATAATGATGTATCTTGTTAATCTGGTTATGAAATTTGCGCCATATGGAACATTCGGACTTATTGTTTCTGCTGTTGGAAGCCAGGGTCTCGATGCCATTAAGGCAATGGGACTTTATATGATCGTGGTTGTTCTTGCCCTTCTTGTCCATGCCATTATCACCTATGGCGGTTCAATAGCACTCATTGCAAAAAGAAATCCATTAACCTTCTTTAAGGGATTTGCACCTGCCATGGGAGTAGCGTTCAGTACTTCAAGCAGTAATGCCACATTGCCGATTTCGATGAGTACTGCCCAAAAAAATCTGAAAGTTCCTGAATCAATCAGCAGCTTTGTGCAGCCGCTTGGTGCAACGATTAACATGGATGGAACAGCCATCATGCAGGGTGTTGCCACTATATTTATCGCACAGGTATTCAATGTGGATTTATCACTCACCCAGCTTATCACGGTTGTTCTTACCGCAGTGCTTGCCAGCGTTGGTACTGCAGGTGTGCCGGGTGTCGGCCTGATCATGCTGGCGATGGTTCTTAACTCCGTTAACCTTCCGGTTGAAGGTATCGCATTAATCATTGGTATTGACCGTCTGCTTGATATGACGAGAACAGCTGTCAATATTACAGGCGATGCTGCTTGTGCAGTGATTGTCGCGGAAACAGAAGCAAAAAAAGAGGCTGTTAAAGCCTGATCAAAAAATAACACCGGTTATCCGGTGTTATTTTTTTCGGAGCTCTTCCTCCCCTTCTTCATTCAATTTCATTGCTTTTCTATGATAGTTTAGTATAATTAGATTCATAACCATCACGTAACAGTTTGGAGGAAACCTCATGGGGCTGAGAAGTTAAGAATAGGAGAATTGGCTGAAAAAGCAAAGGTTACGAAGAGAACGATTGATTACTATACTTCCCTGGGTCTTTTAGAAGCAGAACGTTCACCTTCAAATTATCGCTATTATGACCACTCCTCCATCGAACGTATTGCTTTCATCGAGAAATGTAAAGCGGATGGTTTGTCATTGGAGGAAATCAAGAAAAAAGTCATCAGCCAATTTTCTGAAGAGGTAGATGTTCTTGAGCTAAGGCTAAAAATTCAGGATCTGGAGGAGGATGTAACGAAAGCACTTTCTCAGCTGAAAAAATCAGATCCGGAAAAATATGAATACGTTAAAAAAAATATTTCACATGAAAGCTTATCATTAATTCAGTCACTGCTTTTATTGCTGAACTAATATTGGTTTTTTGAATTTTGGAGCATTATGCATATTTGTTTGGGCACAATTTAAGTAGTGAACTTATTAAGTATTATTACCATTTTAGGAGGTGTATGTCTTACTTTTTAGTAAGACTGCTTGTTGACAACCATAAATTTATTATTGATTGCATTATTAATAGCATTAACCGCATTCTTCGTAGCAACCGAGTTTGCGATTGTAAAGGTCCGTGTTTCCCGAATTGATCAGCTGATTGCTGAAGGGAATAAAAGGGCTATAGCGGCAAAGAGAGTCGTCACGCACCTCGATGAATATTTATCGGCCTGCCAATTGGGGATTACTATCACCGCATTAGGTCTCGGTTGGCTTGGTGAGCCAACGGTTGAAAAGTTATTGCATCCGTTATTTGAGAGGTTTGAAATAGCAGAGTCCCTTACCCATATTTTATCATTTGGTATTGCCTTTGCTTTAGTCACCTTCCTGCATGTCGTTGTAGGAGAGCTTGCACCTAAAACCGTTGCCATTCAGAAAGCGGAAGCAGTTACAATGGCGTTCGCAGCACCGATTATCTGGTTCTACCGAGTGATGTTCCCATTCATTTGGTTCTTAAATGGATCTGCCCGGGTACTCGTTGGCCTATTTGGTTTAAAGCCGGCTTCTGAGCATGAAATGGCCCATTCTGAAGAAGAACTGCGAATTCTTTTATCCGAGAGTTATAAGAGCGGTGAGATCAATAAGAATGAATTAAAGTACGTGAACAATATCTTTGAATTTGATGAAAGAATTGCAAAAGAAATCATGGTGCCGCGAACAGAGATGATTACGATTGCTTCAGATCATACACTGGCAGAAATTATGCAAACCATCCAAACAGAAAATTACACGCGATACCCTGTTGAAGATGGGGATAAGGATAATATCCGCGGGTTTATTAATGTAAAAGAATTTCTGACAGCCAGTCTTACAGACAGGATTACCCCGGAGAATCTTGATCTTGACTCCTTTATTAACCCGGTCATCCATGTCATTGAAAGCATTCCAATTCATGACCTGCTTGTCAAAATGCAAAAGGAACGCATTCATATTGCCATTTTAATGGATGAATATGGCGGAACTTCCGGATTGGTGACCGTTGAAGACATTCTTGAAGAAATAGTCGGTGAGATCCGTGATGAATTTGATGAAGATGAAGTTCCTGAGATACGAAAGCTAAACGATAACCATTATATCCTTGATTCCAAGCTTCTTATTGAAGATGTCAATAATCTGCTTGGCACGGATTTTGAGCATGAAGACGTAGATACTATTGGCGGCTGGTTCCTTACACAGCATATGGAAGCAGAGATAGGAACAGAGATTGAAGCGGATGGATTTACTTTTAAAGTCCACGAAAAAGATGGACACCAGCTTCATTATCTGGAGGTTTTTAAAAGCAAGCCCCAGTTAGCTTAAGAAAAAACGGCGGCTCCGATTTCGGCAGCCGCCATTTTTGTGTCTATATAAAGTGAAACTACAATCAGCAGGGAGTGCTTTTCTCCCTGCTGATTGTTAGTTGAGGCCCACAGGAAGTGGGTCACAAAGACGTTGCCACAGGACGTGGCGTTCTTAGTCTTTATCCTTCTTTCGGGCCTTTACGGGCAGTTTGACCCCCACTTATCCTCCTTTGGTTCTTCTGAGTCTTGAAGCGGGGTCTTACTGACCGTTAGACAGCGATAAATACTTGATTGTTTTCCTATTACCCGTTAGACTGACTTATGTACTTGAAGAATTACCTTTTTATAAATTTACAGGATGTGTGGCTATGTCAGAAATTGTTATCAGCTTAATTGAATTTTTAAAACAGTTCTCTTACTTTGGAATATTGCTTGCCCTCTGCTTTGAATTTGTTCCGGCAGAAGTGGTTCTCCCTTTGGCCGGCTTTTGGGTCTTCCAGGGTGACTTTAATTATTATCTGGTTGTATTAGCAGGCACTGTGGGAGGAACGATCGGGCCGCTGACATTATATGCGCTGGGCCGATATGGCGGCCGTCCCATGGTTTTAAAATACGGAAAATACTTCTTAGTTTCACAAAAACAGATTGATGCTTCGGACAAGTTCTTTGAGAAGTACGGTTCTGGGGTCGCTTTCTTTGCCCGCTTTATGCCGGTTGTCCGTACAGCAATATCGATTCCATGCGGAATGGCCAAAATGAATGTGTGGAAGTTCTCAATCTATACATTCCTGGCAATGCTTCCGATTACCGCATTCTATGTTTATCTTGGGTTTAAACTTGGCCCTCATTATAAAGAAGCAGAGGAAATTTTCAATAGCTACGCCCTTCCTCTAGTCCTGATTATCCTTGCGGGACTCATTATTTTCTTTGCTTACAAATTCATCAGCAAGCGCAAGAGCAAAAGTATCTAAATCGAAAACGGCACTGAATGAGCAGTGCCGTTTTTTCTATACAAAAAACTTTGAAGCCCAGGCAATATAATAGGCCCCGGGTATAAATATGATCTGAGCAAGGACAGTCCCGATCAATCTGGAGGTAACCATCATAATGGAGATTCCTTTTAAACTCGTATACTTGGCTTTTCCGCGCACCACATTATCTGACATGACAGAAATTTTTGGGTCTACAAAAATCGATAGCAGGATTGTTGCTACACCGTTTATCAGGCCAGATGCCATAATCGCTGTTCTTGAGCTATCATGTGTAAGCAGCGAAGCATATAGTGCTGACAGCACTCCAATTGTATAGATGGCGGTTACAAACATATTGAATAAAAATAGCCGTTTGGGTATTTCACTGAATTTAAGTCCATTTAAATAGGAGATTCCCGGAAACTTAAAATGGCTGATTGCTGTCTTTGCCGATTTCAAGCTAAACCCGACTTTTAGCAGCGAAGGCACTGACCCTTCTGCATCGGCGAGACGGATAATGGCTCTTGAGAAAATCGCTATGAATGTCGGCAGCAGCAAAATTCCAACGATGGTCCCTATTGTGGATGCCCCAATTAACACCCTGAACTGATTTTCAACGTAACCGAGAAAGTTTTGTTCTGGAGCAGTATCAATAATACTCCCAAGCAGCGGCTGCTGCCCCATGTTCGCCATTCGTGAAACAATGACAATGGTACTGAACAAAGAAAGCCCTGATGCGATCAGCTTGACCCTGGCACCCGATAATCGGACAGCATAGGCCAGTGTTTCAATACTATGTATAAGAATGATGAATAAGGAAGTAAACAGGATTTTCCCCGTAATTAGATCCAAAAAGAACACTTCTTTCATTTTTTCCTGATTATACCATTATGTTGGGAATGATTGAAGTGCGATGAAAAGATAAATACAGTTTCAAAAATACCTATATACCATATCCACATTCCCCTTTCTCCCGCTCTTACAATCTTATCACCAGCATCAACATGCCTAATAGAAAAGAACTAAACGGAATCCAATCAAAATTTTAGAGAAATAACATATAAAGAGAAATTAAAATAATGCCTGCCAAGATCGTTATGCTTTTATTTACTGAATGACTTTCCTTCGATTTTAGATGGACACAATGCCTATTTACCGTCATTATGTTTGTCGAGCATTTACTTAAGAAATTGATCTGATTTCCCTTTAGGAATACTGAGGCTTTCCCACTCACCACTTTTTATTAGTTTGCCGATATAAACAATCTGTCCAACATGGTAAGAATAATGTGCCATCTGCCTTTCTATTGCATCTATAACTAGATGGCTCTCGCCTCGAATAGTGATATTTTTAAGAAGATCCTGCTCTTTTAAACTTTCTAACGCGGAAAACAGCACCTTCCACCCTCTTTCCCAAATCAAAATTAGTTCATCTTTTGAAGCAGTAGCTGTTGAAAATTCCTCATCTCTGTTTCGATAAGGCTTTTCTCCATCTGAGATCAAAAAATCTGTCCACCGTGAAACCATATTGCCGTTCATATGCCTGATAATTACTGCTGTACTATTGGACTCTTCATTGAAAGTCCAATTCAACTCCTCCCCGGAAAGCCGCTGAATGGTTATATCCGCCAATTCCTTCACAGCCTGAAATCTTTTCTTTACGATCTTTAGATATGTTGAACCTAAGCTCATAGTATGACCTCCTTTTTATCTTCAGTAAGATCGTGACTCATTAGGTACATAATGGGAAAAATAAAAGATGCAGTCAGAGGAAGCCGTTTTCGGAGCAAAAGCAGACGCAGGATTAACCACCAATTCCCTTTATCACTCGCCTTTTCGCCATTGTTCCTCTCGACTAAGTGCCATACCAGCTTAGCAGCTTCTGGACTTCACCATCAATATAATCTCTTAAATCATAAAGCTTAGTAAAATCTATGTCAGTATGATCATTTGCAGCTGAACTATATATTCCCACTATCTTTTGAATAGCAGATATAAACTCATCCGGCATTGACTTCAGTGCCCACTCCCCGGCTTCATACTTGGATGATATAACATCTTCCTTGAGATACCAATATATCCGAATCATATTTAAGACACTATAAACAGGATCCTCTTTAAGATTTTCAAGGCAATCACGATAATCCCCCAGGATAGAAGACAGGTAGTCCTCTCTCGGCACATTAGGAAAGGTTGCTTTTATAGATTCGCCAGCAGCACAAATCCCTCGATGATGAAGGATTGTAATATGAGCAGCCAAGTCAGGATCATAACCTGAAACGCTATGCGGATCCACTTCTTCTTCAAATCTCTCCCGCCAAAATTCACTATAGTGAAAATCAAACGGACATGGATGCTGCCAATTGATGAGATCTTTTTCATTCAAAAAGCTGACTTCAATGGGGAATGGTGCATTGGAGCACTTTAAGAGTAACTTTGCCATCTTACTTTTAATAACAGATGACAAGGAATGATACGTTACAACTAAAATATCAACATCACTTCTATCAGGGTTAAATCCGCCCATCGCCAGTGAGCCATGCAAATAAAAACCTTTAAAATTATCCTTTAATAGGAACTTTGCTTCTTCTAATAACTGATTAACCATTTCCATTACATCAGGCTTACTCATGCCAAAAGCTCCCCGCTTCATTTCAAGTTATCATAATACAGAATCGTGCGGCCCTCATTTATTTTGTTCATAAACACGCAATAATTCTTCCACCGGAATACCATTGATCTTCATTCCAGCAATGCTGCTATCGGAAACTTCAACATTTTTCAAACGGCAGTTCGTTATTTTACTCCCTTCCAGGTTACATCCATGAAAGGAAACGGGATTCTCTCCACCCCGAAGATTTGTCTCAGTAAATTGCACTCCGCTTAATGTAACATGCATGAACCTGCTTTCGGATAGATTCAAGTCGGCAAACAGCGTTTTTTGGAGATTAATATTTTGAAACTTTGAATGACTTAAATTACAATTGCTGAAATGTGCTTTACTCAGGCTGCTGTTGCTGAACGAACTTTCCGCCATATTCACTTTGTAAAATTCAGTGTTTCCCATATCGGAGTTCTCAAATTGAGAATCTCTAAGATCCTGTTTCGAAGGACCGGTTCGTTTCTCATAACAATACTCTTCATCCGTTTTAAAAGATAATTGAAAGCCCATTTTCTCGTAGAAGTGATGATTATTGATTTGTCTGGCCGATGTTTCGAGTTCCCATGCCTTCACATAGGGATAATGATTTTCTATAAACGTAATGACAGCTGAACCAATTCCGCACCCCTGTAGATCAGGCCGCATAAAAATCCGATCAATCCGTCCATATGATTTTCCGGAAATCGTAACGATAATCCCGCCTGCTATTTCATTTTTATAAATTACTTTATAATAATCCAGTTCCTGAATCATATATTTCGTCATTTGCAGGGAATCATATCCGGGAGGCTGAATATTAAAATCTGATATTTGTTCATCACCTGTAAGCCATTTTTGAGCTTCCTCATCAAATGCAGCTTTCATAATGTCTGTTAACCGCACTGCATCTTTCATCATTGCTTTTTCAATCAATATTTCCATTTTAACGTTCTCCTTTACCGTGACAGAAACAAGGCAGGCACCTTAATCCTTCTCCATTATCGCTTTTTCTGTATTAGTCCAATCCCCAGCCCAACCGGATCCGCCAAATAGGCAAGGTAAAAGTCATCAAATTCCATTTTAGCTCTTACAACCATTGCTCCATTCTCTGTTGCAAGTGATATGGTTTCATCAATCGATTCTACTTCAATCTGAATCCTGGTTCCATGCGGGTAATCACTTGGTCCTTTACTGATTCCCCCATTAATTGCTTGATTTTGAGTTCCTTCAGTATGGACGGGCCGATACCCCCACTTCGGCTCTTCTATCTCCCAGTTAAAAACTTTGGAATAAAACTCAGCTGCTTTTTCCGGATCCTGACAGTTTAATTCAAACCCAACTACTTTTGCCATTGCAATCTCCTGCTTTCAACTATTTAATATGTATTTTTCTAATAACCATTTCGATTGATAGAATTTCAGCAAAATCAAGACAAGCTGCTTAAAACCACATGACCAATCATGTTGATTCCACCAATACTATATCGTATATGTTCCATATCCTCACCCTAATTTCCTCCCATCAGCTTTTAAATGCTCCAGCCTCTTAAAATCCTTGCTCAAGCAAGCCTGTTTAAATCGCTTAGTCTGTTTAAGGCTGTTAATGTCAGAGCGATTGTCATAGGATAGCTGAATATGAAAATAGTTGATATACTCCAGAATGGCAAAGACATAGATAAAGCCGGCAATCACAAGCCCCAGCGGAACTGCAGGATGCCATATCATGTAGTCTGCCATGAATGCACCTGGAATCACTGTAATTATGCCTAAATTCCATTTCTCGGAAACTCTTAGCCGCTGTATAAGCCTGATCGGGGCAACTGACGTATTTTCTCTTTTTAATCGCTTCCATTTTACAACCCAATAAATGGAGCCCTGAAGCAATATGAGCTCCAGCAGCAGAAATGATGACCAGAAAGAAAAAAGTGAATATAAATGGAGATCCGGATATGTATAGTTCACCAGGTAACTGATGAATAAAAACATGATAAGACTCATTGATTCTCCGGTAAAAAGATATGAAAGTCTCTTCAGCACTCTATTTCTCAATCTGAAATCCCCCTTTTCCGAGTAAGAACTGCTCCTCATGTATTACGAATATTCTCAAATATAGTTTCAAAAAATAAGTCCCTTCCTTAAATCGAATGAAATTGTGCATTTCGGTAAAACTAAAAAAAATACATATTATGGAGTGAAATAATGCAAAATCCATTCGAGGCCATTAAGGAAACCATTAAGAATTTTGTTGATAACGAACCAAAGCCGCCGCTTCATGTCGGGGAGGTTATGGATTTATGGACTCTGTATACAGCATTCCATGAAGCCCACTCCCTTTACTATATTGCTTTAAATATGACCACAGATCCTGAACTATTGCATATTATACGCTCCTCCATTGAAGGAAGCAGGGCAGACACAAAAATGATTGAAGATTTTTTGCTTAAAGAAGGGGTGCCGCTGCCTTTAACTAATGCCGAAAAACCACTTTCCAACCCGGATTCTGTTCCTGAAGGTGTAAAGTTAACGGAAGATGAAATAGCTAATTTAATATCTGTAAAACTCGCAGCAAGCATAACCTTCTGTGCACAGGCTATGAGTAAAACAGTCAGAACAGATGTGGGGTTAATGTTCTTTTCCTTACAGGTGCACTTAATGGAAATAGCATCCCCTCTTAAGAATTTAATGAAGGAAAGAGGATGGCTGAGAATCCCGCCAAGCTATATGCCGCCTGGCACTCCTGAAAGAAATTAATACCCGCTCTGATAGACTGCTGCCTCTGATCATCGGAGCAGGAGTCTTTTATTCATTTAAGCCGATACACGGACTGGCACAGAATATTTTCTTCCGCGTATTCCTATAGTGGTGATGAACATGAAAATATTAGGTACGATAAGAAGAATGATAAAAGGCGAGGCCAGGAAATTCTTCGATAACAGAATGGAAAGGAATAAAGACAGGCTGTGAGCTTTCGGCAATAGCAGGAAGCTCTAATTTGACCTGATATAATGCAAATGCCAGGACAAATATAAAAGCAGCGAAATAGTAGAATGCAGAATACCACCATTTCCAGGAGATATAATTGATAAAATCCAGCTTAACGTAACCATTTCGAAAAGCACCGAAAAAATGACCCAGGCTGCTGTATAAAAGAAAAAAGAACGCCTGCTTTCCGGCATAAAATTAAAAGATGATCCCAAATGATGCCCCAAGAGTTAATTCAATGATATGAACCCCCAGCTGTACTCCCCCTCCGTTTAACTCATACAGCCGAAAATATAAACTTAGCGTTACGTCTGTACTTAAGTTAATCAAAGCAATGACAGCCCAGCTGAAGTATATTTCTTTATTTGTTAAACGTTTTGGCATAAACCTGATTACATGAGATTAATGGCCAATGAAAGATAAGGAAACCAATACATACAATGAACCGCCTTTTATTTTTTCAATGCTTTTAATGTAAAGAACTTATCTCCCCCAACAGATAATCAAAGTTTTAATATATTTTTCCTTATTCATCAATTTGCTATGCAAAGATCATGTTCCCGATTTTGTCAACTCAGGTTATGGTCTCGTAAAAAGTATGGTTGACCTGTAAGCATTTGGGTATTTTAAAACTAAGATTGCCCTATATACATCACGTTCACACATGCATTTTCATACATGAAAGGAGAGTGTTATGCAAAAAGGAAGCTTTCAATTAGTTCTGCAGACAGGAAGTTTGGTTGTCGGCTTCATGGTGTGGGTCATTCTTTCCTCACTTATGCCCTATATCCAGTCCGATATTGCCCTCAAGCCGGGAGAGGTGGCGTTAGTCACGGCCATCCCTGTCATATTGGGGTCTTTATTAAGAGTCCCAATCGGCTACTGGACCAACCGGTATGGTGCAAGGCCTATTTTTACCATAAGCTTCATTGTCTTGATTCTGCCTGTGTTTGTGATCAGTTTAGCAGGTACGAAGATGACCCTCATCCTCGGAGGGCTTTTACTGGGAATAGGCGGAGCAGTTTTCTCTGTCGGTGTTACCTCCTTGCCCAAATACTATCCAAAAGAACGGCACGGTTTTGTAAACGGCATTTATGGCGCCGGCAACATCGGCACAGCATTAACCGCTTTTTTGGCGCCGGTACTGGCAAACAGCTTCGGCTGGCGAATTACGGTGCAGTTCTTTATCATCCTTTTAGCACTCATTGCGGTATTAAACTTCCTGCTTGGTGACCGTAAGGAAAAGAAAGTCCAGGTGTCTCTCGGGGAGCAGATTAAAAGTGTTTACCGCAATCCCAAGTTATGGCTGTTAAGTTTGTTTTATTTCATCACGTTCGGATCCTTCGTAGCTTTTACCATTTATTTGCCCAATTTCCTTGTAAATCACTTTGGACTGGATAAAGTGGATGCAGGACTTCGGACGGCCGGCTTTATTGCAATTGCTACCTTTTTGCGCCCTGTCGGCGGTTGGCTTGGGGATAAATTCAATTCCTTTGTCATTTTGATGCTTGTATTCTCCGGGCTGACATTCGGCGGCTTTCTCCTATCCTTCACGCCATCACTTCCGATCTACACAGTTGGATGTCTCGGTGTAGCAATTTGTGCAGGAATCGGAAATGGTACGATATTTAAACTTGTGCCCATGTATTTTTCCAAACAAGCCGGGATTGTCAATGGGATAGTTGCTGCTATGGGGGGACTTGGCGGATTTTTCCCGCCGATTATTTTAACCATCCTGTTCGATTGGACCGGGCATTATGCCATTGGTTTTATGGCATTATCCGAATTTGCCCTTGCAAGCTTAATTCTGGTCGTTTGGCTTTACTACCAGGATAAACTCAGCTTATCGAAACAGGTCCTTGAAAGTACTGAGTCCGGCATGATGATTACCGATTTAAAAGGAATTATTAAAAAAGTAAATCCTGCCTTTACAAAGGTTACTGGATATACACCGGAGGAAGCGGTCGGCAAAACACCTGCAATCCTGCAGTCAGGAAAACATACAAAAGATTTTTATAAGCAGATGTGGGAGGAAATTGAGACGAAAGGATATTGGCAGGGTGAAATCTGGAACAAAAAGAAAAACGGAGAGATCTTTCCAGAGTGGCTAACCATCAGTACCATCAAAAATGATGCAGAAGAACCAAAGCTGCATGTTGCGATGTTCAGCGATATCTCAAAAAAATAAAAAACAGCTTCCTCCATGGGAGCTGTTTTCTACTTTATAGGCCAGATGCGGTTCCTTCATCGTTTTCACGCAACTCTTGCAAATGTCCTTTATGGTTCATTCCGAATAACACTCTTTCCTCTGCACGATTGTGAATATCCACCAGCAGGAGAATGGTTTTAAAACGGTCAATCACTTCTTCCGTTACTCCATCACGCGGAATTCTTTCCTTCAGATCAGAAACAAGCATTCTTAAGAGATCATGATCTCTGATCAGCTTAATGACTTCCTCCTTCAGGTCCGGTTTATCGTTCATAACCTCCTGATAAAACCCTTCCTCTTCGGAATCCGCATGGGCAATGGTTCTGGTCTCCCAATGCTCCACGAGAGCCTCTGCAGCAATCCCGCACTCCTTCTCTCTGCCTTCACGATCCAGTTTAACGAGCACTTCAGTGAGATCGCGGCCTTCCGTATAATACCCGTCATGAATGGATTGGTGTGAATAATGGTTTTTTAACGCTGGGCCTGCCAACAATAATTCCTCCTTGTAAAGGAAAAAGAAAGGCTGTATCACGATGAAGCCTTTCCGCTCCTTATTTCTTTTAGCGCTTAGTTACATCCTGATTTTTAGCAGGCGACATTTTCCGATACACAAGATATCTCCTTTTCAGATAAGCCAAAGGCAGGCTCCACACATGAACCAGCCTTGTAAATGGCCAGATGGCAAATAGGACAAATGCCAGCAATACATGTGCCTGGAAGCCGATCGGCGCTCCGATCATATAGGCGGGATCCGGGTTAAAGGTTAAAAGCCCTCTAAACCATGGGCCAATGGTCACCCTGTAATCGAAATCCCCTCCGGATGCCGTGTATCCGACTGTGTTGGTAAAACCGACGATGACCACAATGCCAAGCATAACGAGTGATAGCCAGTCTTTGAATTGGCTGTTCACTTTAATCCGTTTTACGGATGCACGTCTTGCAAATAGCAATGCACCGCCGATTACGCAAATGACTCCAGCCGCTCCGCCAAACCAGACGGCGCCAAAATGATACATATGCTCCGTAATCCCCACAGTATCGTAGAATACTTTAGGTATCAATACGCCTGCTACATGACCGAAAAACACGAAGACAATGCCCCAATGGAACAGAATGCTGCCCCATTTAAGCTTTTTCTTTTCCAGGAATTCACTTGATTTAGCCGACCAGCCAAACTGGTCTGTATTGTAACGGTAAATATGCCCGAGCACGAATATCGTCAGACAAATATAAGGGAAAATCACCCATAAAAACAGATCAAGACTGCTCATATGATTCTCCTTTCATCCGAGCTGCCAATTGTATCAGATGCGCGAAGCAGCTTGATGCAGTCGACACATGCCGCCAGCAGGAAGTGATAAGGACTGTTCTGGGCTTCAAGTTCCAAAGACAGGCGCTCAATTGACCGAAAGTGCAGCTTCAGCAGCTTAGCTGATTTCTCAGGTTCCGTAATAGCCGCAAATTCCAAAATAAGCGGCAGATAGTCCGGAAGCTCGCCGCTCTCGAGCTCTGCCCCCGCCTCCTTGAATTCCTGCCTCAATTTAACCAGCGCCGGCCCTCTCTCCCGATTATCTTTAAACACGGAATATGTCAGGTACAAGGTGCTGCGTTCATTAAAATCAAAGGTCAGGACATAATTTTGGCACAGATTCTCATAAGCAGTACTGTCCAGATAGTTCAAAAATTTCTTCAGGCTGGCGGCGATTTGCTTATCATCCAGGGAGTCCGCTTCACTATGCAGGTCAGGCAAATAGTCTTTCCATTCACTGGATGGGTACTGAAGCAGGACAGATGCTAAATTATAGACCGCTTGGCTTTGATTCATCCAAATCACTCCAATATTCCTCGCCGTAATAGTAAAGCGGATCTCTTTCGGAACCGACACTGCAGGAATTACAGTCTGTGGCCAAATCATCAAAGCCGGCATTTCCTTGCATTTTGTGCATATCACCGATTCTTTCTTTATGGGAAGCTGGGATCACATATCGGTCGGAATACTTGGCAATAGCTGAGAGTTCATACATATCGCGAGCTGTCTCTTCTGTCATTCCCGATGCTTGCAGTACGCTTGTGTCCGGTTCTTTTCCCAGGTTGATCTGGCGCATATAGGTCCGCATCGCAACAAGCTTTTTAAGCACAGATTTAATCACTTCTGTATCACCTGCTGTGAACAAATTGGCTAAATACTCGATTGGGATCCTGAACTGGTTAATCGTTGGGAAAATGATGTTTGGATCCAAATCATCAAGTTGTCCTCCGAACGCATTCACAAATGGGCTTAGCGGCGGAACATACCAAACCATCGGCAGCGTGCGATATTCAGGATGAAGCGGAAGCGCAATCCGCTGTTCCACGGCCATTTTATAAACTGGCGATCTTTGCGCGGCTTCAATCCAATCATCCGGAATGCCTTCTTTTTTCGCTTCCTTAATTACTTCCGGATCATGAGGATCCAGGAACATATCCAGCTGGGCTTCGTATAAATCTTTATCATCAGGAACAGATGCCGCTTCCTTCACTTTATCGGCATCATATAGGACAATCCCGATATAGCGAAGCCTGCCGACACAGGTTTCCGAACAGACAGTTGGCAGCCCTGCTTCAATTCTCGGATAACAGAAGGTGCATTTTTCAGCTTTATGGGTCTTCCAGTTAAAATAGACTTTTTTATACGGACATCCCGTCATACAGAACCGCCAGCTGCGGCATGCTTCCTGGTCCACAAGCACAATACCGTCTTCTTCCCGCTTGTACATGGCTCCTGATGGGCAGGAAGACACGCAGGAAGGATTCATGCAGTGCTCACAAATCCTCGGCAGATACATCATAAATGCCTGTTCAAATTCAAATTTAATTTGATCATCCAGCCCAGCCATGTTCGGATCCTTCTTTCCGGTTACATGCACACCTGCGAGGTCATCCTCCCAGTTCGGGCCCCATTGGATGTCCATATACTCACCTGTCAGCTGGGACTTTGGCCTTGCTACCGGCTGATGTTTTTTCTCAGGGCTCTGAATCAGGTTTTCATAGTCATATGTCCAGGGCTCATAATAATCATCAATATCGGCAAGGTCAGGGTTATAGAAGATATTGAGCAGTTTATTGACGCGGCCGCCTGCCTTCAGCTCCAGCTTCCCATTTTTCAGCGCCCACCCGCCTTTTCTCAGCTCCTGGTTTTCCCATTCCTTCGGATAGCCGATGCCCGGCTTGGTCTCCACATTGTTCCACCATTGGTATTCAACACCCGGACGGTTCGTCCAGGTGTTTTTACAGGTCACACTGCAGGTATGGCAGCCGATGCATTTATCAAGATTCATGACCATCCCGAACTGCGCTTTAATCTTCAAGCCAATCCACCTCATCCCTGTTCATTTTCCGGATAACCACCTTTTCATCCCTCTGGTTCCCAGTTGGTCCATAGTAATTAAATCCGTAGCTAAACTGAGCATAGCCGCCAATCATTTGAGTCGGCTTCACATGGATTCTTGTCGGGCTGTTAAAGGTGCCTCCGCGCTGTTTGGTGATAGGGGAACCAGGCACATTAATGTGGCGTTCCTGAACGTGATACATGAACACGATTCCCTGTGGCATTCTGTGGCTGACCACAGCTCTGGCCACGACGACACCGTTCCGGTTATACATCTCAATCCAGTCATTATCCTCTATGCCGACAGACGCAGCATCTTCATTATTGAGCCAGACATGCGGCCCGCCGCGGAAAAGGGTCAGCATTGGGAGCGTATCTCCGTATGTGCTGTGATACGACCACTTAAAATGCGGTGTTAAATAGCTAAGGGTGATTTCATTTCCTTTGCCTGCAGGCTCATGATCACCTTTGTAGAAAGCAAGCTTATGGAGCGGCGCCTTAAAGTTCGGAAGCTCTTCGCCAAACTCCAGCATTAAATCATGATCCATGTAAATATGCTGCCTGCCCGTCAGGGTCCTCCATGGCACTAGGCGCTCCACATTTGTGGTAAAAGGATTGTAACGCCGGTTTCCGGTTTCCGTTCCGCTGAATACCGGAGATGAAATAACCTTCCTTGGCTGAGCTGTAATTTCTGCAAAGGACACATGCTCTTCTGCCCTTTCCTCCGCCAAATCCTTCAGCTGCAATCCTGTTTTCTTTTCTAATGCCCCCCAGGCTTTCATCGCAAGCGAACCATTGGTTGTGCTGGACAATGTCAGAATCGTCTCAGCTGCATTCCGATCCGTATATAGGCTTGGCAGGTCTTTGTAATCCTTTGTCTGTGAAGCTGTGCCAATCATGGCCTTCAGCTTTTCATATTCTTTGGCAGCATCCCACCCGATTCCTTTTGATCCGATTGATTCTTTTACATTCGAACCGAGTGCAATGAACTTGTCATACACCTTCGAAAGATCTCTTTTCACCAGATGAAGCCTAGGCATATTAACGCCCGGCTGTGGCTCTGCATCCCCATTTTTCCAGTCCGGTATTTTCCCGTATGCCTGGGAGATTTCGTCCCTGGAATCATGCAAGAGCGGTGTTGCCACAAGATCGGTAATCGGCTCTTTAAAATACTTTCCTGCCATTTCAGAAAAACGCTTCGCCAGATTTTTAAATGCGTCCCAGTCCGATTTGGCTTCCCATGGAGGAGTAATCGCCGGATTGAACGGATGGATAAAAGGGTGCATATCCGTGCTCGAAACATCATATTTTTCATACCAGGTCGCAGACGGCATGATAATATCAGAGTATAAGCCGGTTCCGCACATTCTAAAGTCATAGTCGATCATCAGATCAAGCTTGCCCTCAGGCACCTCCTGCACCCAGCTGATTTCATTGGTCAGGTCTTCCTCATTCTGCTCGCTCAAGTTTCCATGATGTGTACCCAGAAGATGCTTCAGGAAATATTCATGTCCCTTGGCAGAGCTTCCGATCAGGTTGGCCCGCCACACAAACAGGACCTTCGGAAAGTTTTTCGGATCCTCCGGATTTTCGATGGCAAACTTCAGTGTACCTTCCTTCAGCTGCCTGACGACCGATTGAATGATTTCATCTTTGTCTGTCAGTCCAGTTTTTTCGGCAATTTTAATGGAATTTTCATTAAACTGCGGATAGGACGGCAGCCACCCGAGTCTTGCAGAAAGGACATTATAATCACCTGGATGCTTATAAGTCGGTTTGTCGACGAGCGGTGAAATTAATTCATCAGACATTTGATTGTCATAGCGCCATTGCTCAGTTGCAAAATAGAAAAAGGAAGTCCCGTTCTGGAGCCTTGGCGGGCCGCCCCAGTCCCTCGCCATGGCAACGGTCTGCCAGCCTTCAAGCGGCCGGACTTTTTCCTGGCCTACGTAATGCGCCCATCCTCCTCCATTTACACCCTGGCAGCCAGTAAGGAGAACCATATTCAAAATGGCGCGGTAAATCATATCCGAATGGTACCAATGATTAATTCCCGATCCCATGATAATCATGGACCTTCCCTTTGAATCGATGGCATTTTGAGCAAACTCTCTTGCAATCTGTGCACAATCCTTCCTGTTCACCCCTGTGATGCCTTCTTGCCATGAAGGTGTATAAGGCTTCGGATCATCGTAATCCTTCGGGTAATCTCCAGGCAAATCCCGATTCACGCCGCAATTGGCCAGAAGCATATCAAAAACGGTTGTCACCACATAGGTTTCCCCGTCCTTTTTAAACTTTTTAACAGGAATCCCACGCTTTAACACTTCTTTTTTCTCTGTCCCGAAGAACGGAAATCCGGCCATTACAACTTCATCTTCCATACCCTTAAGGGTAAGAACCGGGTCTATGCCATCCAGTTCATTATCACTGTCTTTTAAATGAAGATTCCAGCTCTGGTTATTTTCCCAGCGGTGTCCTATGCTGCCATTAGGAACGGCAAACTCTTTTGTGTTCTTATCGAGCACTACGGTTTTCCATTCCCCGTTCTCTGTTTTTCTGCCAATATCTGATGCTCTTAAAAACTTATCTCCCTGATAAAAGTCACCATTTTTCTTTAACACAAGAAGATAAGGCAGATCTGTATATTGCTTAACATAGTTATTAAAATAGTCCACCTGCTGGTCAACATAGAACTCCTTCAAAATAACATGAGTCATCGCCATGGCGATGGCTCCGTCCATGCCCGCCTGTACAGGCAGCCATTTATCGGCAAACTTAACGAATTCAGCATAGTCAGGGCTTACAGCCACCACTTTAGTTCCGCGATAGCGGGCTTCCACCATGAAGTGCGAATCCGGAGTCCGTGTCTGCGGCAGATTGGAGCCCCAAACCATTAAATAGCTGGAATTATACCAATCCGAGCTCTCCGGCACATCGGTCTGTTCCCCCCAGATCTGCGGTGAAGCAGGAGGCAAATCTGCATACCAATCATAGAAGCTTAAGAGTGATGCCCCAATCAGATTTAAAAATCTCGCACCGCCCGCATAGCTGACCATTGACATGGCTGGGATCGGCGAGAAGCCAAAAATCCGATCAGGTCCAAACTCTTCGATTGTATGAATCAGTGAGGCCGAAATCAGCGTGTTCAATTCATCCCAGCTTGAGCGGACAAAACCGCCTTTACCCCTCGCTGATTTATATCTGGCAGACTTATCTGGATCATTTACAATGCTTTTCCAGGCTTCAACCGGATCTTTATGCTCTTTATAAGCCTCTCTCCACAGCTCAATCAAAGCGCTGCGGACATATGGATAACGGATCCGAATGGGACTGTATGTATACCATGAAAACGTTGCACCTCTTGGACATCCCCTCGGTTCATACTCCGGCATATTAGGCCCTGTGGTAGGATAGTCTGTCTGCTGGGTCTCCCATGTGATAATTCCGTCCTTGACATGCACCTTCCAGCTGCAGGACCCCGTGCAGTTTACACCATGGGTTGTTCTCACTACCTTATCGTGCTGCCATCGTCTCCTGTAAATTTTCTCAGTTTCCCGGTCATAAGGTGAAACGGTGGCATGATCTGTTATGTCCTCCGATTTTCCAAAGTAACGCAATTTCCTCAAAAACGGCGGTATTTTTTTAGTCAATCTTAATCATCCCTTCCTTTCAGAACGTTACTATTGTTTACAAAATTAGGGGAAGTTATCCTGTTTGGTGTAATTATGGAAGATAATAGACTCTGGTTGGCGAATACCCTGTTATACATAGTTTAAACATTATTTTTCCAATTATTTGAATAGTTTTAAAATAAAAAAAGAGAGCAGACCCGTAAGAAAACTTGGTCAACTCTCTCTTTCAATTAAGCTCCTAATCCCGTTAATACTCTCATCTGCTTTCTTGCCCTGAAAATCCTGGTTTTCACAGTTGAAGGCTTTAAATTTAGAACAGCGGCAATTTCATGCTCTTTTAATCCTCCATCAACTTTGAGCAAAAGTACTTCCTGGTAGTTCGATGCAAGCTGTCTGATGGCTGACTTGATTTCCTTAAGCGCAAAACCTGATTCCACTTCCTGTTCGACATCTTGCTTTGTAATGAGGCAGAAGCTTTCAAGAGTGTCCTGCTCCATCGGCACTGCAGTCTTCCGCTTTTCCCGCCGAATCATATCCAGTGCGGTTCTTCTGGCAATGACAGACAGCCATGCCCCTGCTTTTTCTTCATCTATAATGGTTTCCGCCTTCTTCATGGCTTTAATAAACGTTTCCTGAACGATATCTTCTGCAAGATACGCGTCCCTTGTCATCGAAAAACATATATGATAAAGCCGTTTATAATAGCAGGTATACAGCTCTGCAATATCCATAATTCCCCTCTTCCCTTACTCCTCTAATTTCAGCGAAATGCTCACCTTGAACAAATCACCATCTGTATCTATTTCGAGATTCCCTTCATGAAGGTCAATGATCGACTTCGCAATGGCGAGCCCCAGTCCGGAACCATCTGTATGCCTTGATTTATCTCCCCGCTTAAATCGCTCATACAATTCTTCACTCTGGTCATCGAGCTCGTATTTTGAAACATTTTTAAACGTAATGACTGCCTGGCCTTTGGCTTTCGCAAGGGCAATATAGACCCGTGAATGTTCCAATGAATATTTAAGAATATTGCCTATTAAATTATCAAATACCCGCCAGAGCTTTTGGCCATCCACATTGGCGATTGCCGGATGATCAGGCTTGGTGACACGGAATTGCAGATTGGATTCCCTAATGGCATTATCATGCTCTGCAAGCGCCTGCTGCAGCAGCTGGACCAGGTCTACTCTTTCTTTTCGAAGCTCAATATTGCCGGTTGCCATCTTTGAGACCTCGAATAAATCATCAATCAAAACTTTTAACCGTTTAGATTTCCGGTCAATGATCTCAAGGTAGGCAGAGCGATCATCTTCTGATACCTCGCCTGACTTCATCAGCTGCGTGTACGTAATAATGGAAGTCAAAGGTGTCCTTAAATCATGGCTGACGTTTGTAATCAGTTCCGTTTTCAGCCTTTCGCTTTTTGCCTGTTCGCTAAGGGACGTTTTTACGCCCTGCTTCAATACATTCATGTTTCCTGCGAGTGAAGCCAGGACGCCTTTTCCTTTAACCGGCAAGTCCTGTCCCATGTGGCCTGAAGCCAATTCATCTGCAGTCTCAACAATACGGTTGAAATATCCAACGCGTCTGATTAATGCCATAACAAGAGGAATACCAGCAAAAGCTAAAACTAGTACATAAAACAGGACAAACAGCGGGTGGAAGAACATGATAATGGAACCCATTCCCATTCCAAAGATGATTAATAGAACAACAAACAGCTGCGTTCCTGTGCTCCGGTTTATAAAAGCTTCCTGGAGGCTGGTTTTCAAACCGCTGGCCGCCCTATACATCAGACTTTTTTTCAAGACTGATTTTGCGTTTTCGAAGTCCTTAAATTCACTTGCAATATATTTGAACTGTACAATTGTCAGGCCGCAAAGAACCGATGCTCCTAGGAGAACAATAATCAATTCAATTACACGCGAGAAGATGTTGTAGCTGTCTATAAGAAAATCGTTTACCAGAAAAAGTGCTAAAATGCCGCCCATTGCTGATAAACCTAAGAAGGTGATCCGTAAATCAATAGGCATCTTATTGTATAAAGGCTCCCACCTTTTGATTTCAGCTGACAGGGCCTTTGATTTTCTGCCGGCAATCAATGCAGCGATAACAGCTAAAACCGCTGAACCGCCATAAATTAATAAGACAATCTGTTTTTGTTTGAAATGATTATTCTGATCAATGAACATATTTGATTCAGGAAGGTTTTTAGCAAGGCCTATTTGTCCCTTAAAGTAGCCTGATTGCGATTCAACCAGTGCCTGATCAAATTCCTCATATCCCCCCATAATAAAATGAAGGAAATAATTTTTATCCATCGTATAATCGGTATGATATAGCATTTCTTTTTCCATGACTTCATCCGGAGATTCATTCCTGGCTAAAGTTAAATTGGTATATACTTCACCAGTCGAAGTGTCTTTGAAATAATAGGTAAATGAATCCTTATAGTAATCGTACTGATCCCGGAGCTGTTCTTTCTCTTTATAGAATTCTTCTAATTTCTCTTCTTTTTCCTTAACCACTTTGGTGCGTACATGTTCGTCACTTTCAAAGTTTTTCGTGACATCTTCAATTTTTTTATACATTTGATCTTTTAAAGATTGTGCTATTTCACTGCTGTTCACCGCTTTTGCTTCTTCAATCCTAGGCTCATATTGGTTCTTTATACTATCAATTTGTTCAGGAAGTGTTCCATAACGATAACGATGTTCATTAATTTCCTCTTCCGTCACCTCAATCGCTTCTTTCGCTTTTTCAATAGGCACGTTATTCAGTTCATACAATTCCAGATAGCCGGCATATTGATCTATTTCACTTCTGAACTCTGCTGTGTGAAAGTAATCAGGGTTTGCATATTCCCTCGCATTAATCAAAACTGCCAAAACGCCGCTTGCTCCGAAAGCAAATAAAACCATTATCATCACAATGATGAATCTATTTTTCCATCTTGTATCCAATTCCCCATACCACCTTTAAATATCTCGGATTTTTCGGATCAATTTCAATTTTTTCACGGATTTTCCGAATATGTACCGCCACCGTATTTTCCGCGTTATAGCACGGTTCGTTCCATACCCGTTCATAAATTTCATCTATGGAGAAAACGCGTCCGGCATTTGTCATTAAAAGCTCCACAATTTTATACTCGATTGGAGTCAATTTCACCGGCTCTCCATTAACAGTCACTGCTTTTGCTTCCTTATCAAGCATAAGGCCGTTCAGATCAATGACCTTTTTAACTCCTTCAAATGTTCCGAATGTCACATATCTTCTCAGCTGCGATTTCACGCGGGCAACCAATTCCATCGGATTGAAGGGCTTGGTCACATAATCATCAGCGCCAACTTGCAGCCCGAGGATTTTATCGGTATCCTCTGTTTTGGCACTCAGGATGATAATCGGGATGTTTTTCTTCTCGCGAATTTTATATGTAGCCGAAATGCCATCCAGCCTTGGCATCATGACATCTAAAATAATCAAATGCACCTGGTTCTCATTCAAAATCTCCAGAGCTTCGATTCCATCCTTTGCTTTTAAAACGGTGATGCCTTCATTTTTGAGATAAATTTCAATGGCGTCCCTGATCTCTTTTTCGTCATCTACGACAAGTACATTATAGTTATCCATAATTCCCCTGCTTTCACGGTGCTCTTTTTCATATTTTTATACTAAACGTAAAATCTTAACATTAATGTAATAGAAATCTTAAGAATTTCTTAAGATTGGATTTGTGTTTTCTAAATTTTGCCCGTTGATTCCCGCTCCAGGCACTTGCTTTCCGCGGGGAGGAATGCGAGCCTCCTCGGCTCCGCCTGCGGGGTCTCACACTTCCCTCACTTCCCGCAGGAGTCAAGCGCCCTCCGCTCCAATCAACTCAGAGGTCAAATGTAGTTAGCTGCCTTTACGAGGATTGGATTAATCTTATCTCTTCTATTTTATATAGGGTGAAAATGGAAATATAGACTTGTATTTGCAGGACGCAAAAAAGCACCACCCTCCAGCTGAGTTTGCTGACGGATGGTGCATAAAGAATAAAATTCATCTTTTAATAGGACCGGACAGGCGAAACCAGCTGAATATAAGACTCGCCGCTGACAGGCTTGATTATAACCGGTCTCATTGAGCCGCTGAAGCTCAAAAGAACATGCTCTTCCTGTATGGCTTTTAGGGCATCCATTAAAAAGGTCCCATCGAGTGAAATAGATAGTTCCCGCTCGCCAATGATTTCTAAAAGAGGCTGTGTTTCTTCAATTTTTCCCATGGCAGAGGAAACAGAGGATATTTTCAATGCTCCTTCTTTCATCTCCAAAAGGACATTATTATTTTTCCACTCATGGGCAAACAGGCAGGCGCGGTCAATACCCTTTAATAGTTTTTTTGCATCCAGTTTTATGACTGTTTTCGCTTCCTTCGGGATAAGTCCAGTTACATCTGGATACTTGCCTTCGATAAGCCGTGAACAGAGCATGATTGATTTTGTTTTGAAAACTAAATAGCTCTCTGATGAAAAGATTTGTACTTTACTTTCTTCCTGATGAGCCAATAGCTTTAAAAGTTCCTTAAGGCTGGAGCCCGGAACAATGAAAGAGCCATTAAATGAATAACGGATCCCTGTCTCCAGAAAAGCTAATCGATGTGAATCAGTTGCGGCACATGAAAAGCTTTTTCCGTTAAAATTCATATGTACACCGGTAAGAGCCGGCCTTGTATCATTCTTTGAAACAGCAAACACGGTTTGCTTTATCATTTCTATTAATTTTGCTGAAGAAAGTTCAATTCCTTGAGAATCTTCAAATTCGGGAAGTGCTGGATACTCTTCAGCAGGAAACCCATTTAATGAAGTGAGGATTTCGTCTGACATTATTGTCATGCTATTCTTTTCATCCGCTTTGATATGGATATCACCCGGCAGCTTTTTAATGAGCTCTGTCAGGTATCTGGATGTTACAACAACACTTCCACTCTCTGCAATCTCAAGTCCGGCTTCTTCATCAGATGCAGGAATGACCTTTTCAATCACAATATCAGCGTTACTCCCAGTGAGTGTTAAATGATTCTCACCTGCAGTCAGCTTTATCCCGGTCAAAATAGGAAAAGGAGTCTTAGCTGATACTACACTGCTTACTTCTCCAATTGCTTTATAAAAATAATCATTCTTAATTATAAACTCCATTCATACCCCGCCTATTTTTTTCGATAGGGTATTCTTTCGACAAAATTCCTGAAAATCCCTTTCACTTTGTCAGCTTAACTTTTTATGAAACAGTTCGATGGGATAAAGCTTATCAGCTCTTATGGCATCATGAATTTGCCTAATGACTTTGGCATCACGGAGTTCCTCGTCCTTAAACCTTTTAAAGTCTGATAGATTGACCCACTTGCTATCGGCTATTTCTTCTTCCTGAAGGCTCAAAAACCCCCCTGTTATTTGACCAATAAAATGAAATAAGATGACCTGATGGTCCGTACTGCTGATAAAGTTATAGATTCCAGTTGTATGAGTCAGCTTAACATCCAGGCCTGTTTCTTCTTTAACTTCCCTGCAGGCAGCTTCAAGAATATCTTCCCCTTTTTCAACATGGCCTGACGGGAAATTCCATTTATTCTTTACTGTGGCTTTATTCTCTTTTATCATCAGCACTTTGCCTTCTTGTATAATTGATGTACTGACCACAAGCACGATTTCGTTCTGTGTCATTCAGCAGATCTCCTTTCCTATTCATTCACCCAATGCTCTGGTCTCTGTAAATCCTTAGGCAGCTTCGTATGCATATCCCCTTTTGCTGAATTAACCTGAGCCTGTGTGAGAAAAATACTTCCCATTAGATTGGCTCCGCTTAAATCTGCGTCCCTGAAGTCCGCCCCAATAAGATCTGTATATCTCAAATCAGCTTTGCGCAGGTCAGCTGCAATAAATAAGGATCCTCTTAAATTCGCCCCGCAGAAAACCTCACCTCTTAATTTGGCCCCGATAAAATCTCGCCGGCCGTTATTTTTTTTTGAAGATTTGTGATTTAATCCTGAATTCCTCCTGACAATCTCACTGGCTATCAGAAGCAGCTTATTGACTTCTTCCCTATGTGCCTGAACATCGATAGCCATAATTAAATCCGGTTCCATATTAGTTAACTCCTCCGTTTTGCAAAAAATTCCACTGACTTCACCATGAATAGGCCTGGCGGCTTCCAAATGCAAAATTTCAGTCAAGTAGAAAAGCATTTCATGAAGCTGGTGCATGACGGGGAACACATCAAACATTTCTTTCTGAAGTTCTGGATGACTGCGCCAGTCTCTATTCTTAAAGGTGTTTTGAGATACTTGCTGGCCTGCACCAAAGCACTCAAATGAGGTACATCCTCTGAAGCCTTTTCCCCTGAGGTCAGCATGAATTTGACAGCGATAATCAGCCTTAAGATTTGGACATGGCTTGCCTGCTTCTTTATCGAAAGCAAAGTCTGCAGATTTTGCATAAGGCAGGGCCACACAGCAAAGCCCAAAACAATTTTCACAATCGGGTATTAAATTACTCATTCGAACACGCACTTCCTTTCGTTCAAAGTACAGGAAAGATGTCATCAATATTTTTTTATTTGATACTGTTCTTGACTTTCCTTACGGGAATGTTTAATCTTTCTGCAAATGGAAATTATTCTTAATATCTCATTATTAAGGAGTGACTTCATGTCCAGAAATAAATATAAAGAAAAGGCAATGAGTGCCGTAAACAAGCTAAAATCAAACCTTAAAGGGAAGCTTTATGAAATGGCAGACATTCCTTCCGTGTCTGTTAAGCAGCTGTCAGAATTCATTCAGCAGCATCCCGATACACAAATAACAAAGAGAGAGCTGCTTGGAAACACCTACACTTTTTACCGGCTAAATGCGAATGATGACTTTCTGTATATGGAGACAATCAATGAACGAATTCTTCAACTGGATGGATCCTCACATGGAAAAAGATTTGTTTCTTATCGATCCTACCGGGATTCCCATAATTTGAATACTCCAATGAGGTTAACATAACCGCCTTCAGCCAAGTGAGCTTCACATCATGGGAAGCTCACTTATTCCTATTTGCTGATGATTGGTTTATAAGATATTTTGACAGTTTAATAGATTCTTCTATTCGTTCAAGCTTTCCTGCATAAAGTCTATCTTCCTCACCTTTGCGAATATTGATGGCATCTTGTATGATTGGGTGCCATTCTTCCGGCAAATGCTTTAGAGAGTACTCCCCGGCCCCTTGCTTAGAGATAATTTCCTTTTCCCTCAATGTGTAAAACTGCCGCAATAAACCCAGCACCGTCCATTCAATTTCTTTATCCACCTCAGACTCGGCTACTTGTTCAAGTTCATCAATCGATTTCTCGATTGCCAGGATTCGATTTGCCCAATAGGTATTCATGTTTTCATAAGTGTATAAAACCAAATCATTGTCATTTATCTCTATTACCGGAAGAGCTCCATAAATGGCAATTCCTTTCTTTTTTAAAAGCCACCAGGTGACTGGGTTCAGGAAATGCCCATAATTCATTTTGCCGTTATTATAAAAGTAACTTTCACAGAGTTTTCCGAGATCATTCTGAGTTATATAAACCCCATCCATCTCAGGAAACTGATAATTGTCAGCTATTATTTTATGAATCTCCTCAGCCTTTTCCAATTCTGATTGGGTTAACCCTCTATGTGTAACCGCAATAAAATCAATATCGCTTGATCCTTCTACATAAGCATCCAGTGCAAGCGATCCATGCAAATATAGACCTTCAAGCTGATTAGGCATATATTCTTTATATAGTTTCATGTACTTATTCAGCAGATTATTAACTGCTATTGGAAGTTCTCTCATCTGCACTACTCCCCTGACTTTTTACGAAAAAGCCTCATTATCAAACAACTATCACTTTTTGGTTTGTCCCATATTATGGTACCATCATCCTTATTCTTTTCAGAGAGCTTTTTCCTCTTATAACCTTGCCCGTTGATTTCCACTGAAGGCACTCAGCAATCCCACGGGGCTGCCGGGAGCCTCCTCAACGTTGCGCGTCTGCGGGGTCTCCCTGGGTACGCTACTCCCGTAGGACATTGAATATGCTTCTTCGACCGGAGAACGCACGAAGAAAATGCGGCAGCATTTTCGAGGATCACGCACCCTCCGCTCCAATCAACTCAGTTCTTGAAAAATGGATATGCAACGATATTGTTAAGTTTACTAAAAAAGTGAATTTTTTCAATATTAGCAACGTATTAAATAAAAGGTTAGGAATTTTGCAGGATACTGACATCCAACTTGTCATGAAAGCGGGGAAAATGAATGACTGTTTTAGAGGTAAGAAATCTGCAAAAATCATTTGGCTCCATCAAGGCTGTCCAGGATATCAGTTTCACGGTTCATGCCGGTGAAGTTTTCACAATAATTGTACCTAACGGAGCAGGTAAGACGACGACACTGGAAATGATTGAAGGCCTTGTTTCACCTGATAATGGCGTAATTCATTTTGGTGACCTTGATTGGAATAAACATGCCGTTTCGATAAAAAAGAAGATTGGTGTACAGCCTCAGTCAAGTGCTATGTTTGATTTGCTTACACCAGAAGAAAACCTAAACCTTTTTGCTTCCTTTTACGACCATGCCCGGCCAACGGAAGAGATTCTTGAAATTGTTAACCTGACTGAGCACCGCAAAAATCACGTTAAAAAACTTTCAGGCGGCCAGAGGCAAAGGCTCGCCATTGGGCTGGCCCTGATTAGTGACCCGGAGATCATTTTTCTGGATGAACCGACAACCGGCCTCGATCCCCAGGCCCGAAGAAATATATGGGATATTATTCTCCATCTAAAGGAATTAGGCAAAACAACCATTTTAACGACACATTACATGGAAGAAGCGGAAAAGCTAAGTGACCGGGTATGCATTGTGGACCAGGGGAATGTGATTACACTCGATACCCCTTCCGCACTCATTGAGAAGCTGACGGATGAGCGGGAAATAAGAATGAGCTTTCTTGATGGAGAAAAGGCAGCTGAGGACGCTGACAGTTTTTCTAAGGAGCTGGCATCTGTTTCGAAAACAGAACGGGAAGGGGCGGCTCTGAAAATATGGGCATCAAAACCGGAAGAAACCCTTTTGGACTTATTTAAATTTACTAAAGAAAATTCATACGGAGTGGAACAGGTCTCCATACGGGAAATGAGCCTGGAAGATGTGTTTATTGCATTCACCGGCAAAGAATGGAGGGATTAACATTAAATTTAATCAATTTAAAATGATGTTTCTGGCACAGCTGAAATTAACTCTTCGTGAAAAACAGGCATGGTTCTGGGGCATCTTTTTCCCAGTTATTTTAATGGTCATCTTTATGGTCATTTTCAGCGGAAATTCAGATGAAGAGTTTAAAACAGAGGTTGCTTTAGTCGATCCAAGTCCGAATCAGGCTTCCGAGATGATGATATCTCAGATCAGTGAGCTTCCTGTTTTTGAGGTGAAATCAGGTAAGCCAGTTACGAGGGATAAAGCGGAAGAATGGGTAAAAGATCAGGAAGTCGATGCCGCCATTATCCTGCCGGAGTCAGCGGAAGCATCCTCTGTGTTTCTTGTTATCAATAAAGAAAATGAACAGGGTGCAGCAGCCCAGGCGGTTTCCGGCATTCTGGATAAGTTTGTGCAGCAGGCTAATTTACTGGCTGCAGGTGCCTCTCCTAAATATGATCTGCAATATGAATCGATTACATCAGGCACCAATGAATTGGATTATACGGATTTCCTTTTAACCGGAATGATTGCTTTATCCATTGCCCAGGGCGGCATGTTTGGCATGGTGGACCTGGTGGAAATGCGCAGAAAGGGATTAATTAAAAGACTGCGCATGACGCCGGCCAATATGGGGATATTCGGGTTAAGCGATATGGTTATGAGACTTTTGTTCAGCATTGTGCAGATCATCCTGCTGTCTTTAATAGGAGTGCTCGTGTTTGGTGCCAATCTTTATATAAACCCTTTTACACTGATTATCGTATTTTTGATCGGCGCTTTATCCTTTAATGCTCTTGGCTACTTCTTCTCCTCCTTCAGCAAAACCACCGAGGCTTATATGGGCGTAGCGAATATCTGCAGCTTTCTCATGATGTTTTTAAGCGGGGTGTTTTTCCCTATTGAAACGATGCCTGAATGGATTCAGCCGATTTCGGCTGTTCTGCCTCTCACCTATTTCGCTGATGGTTTAAGAGAGAGCATGGTGTATGAAACCGGCTTAGCTACTGCATCACTTTGGGCAGGAATTGCTGTGATGGTGATTTGGGGTGCGGTTACCTTCCTTCTGGGGTCGGTGCTTTATAAACGAAAGGCGATTGCTGCAGACAGATAAAAATGAAGGGCCCGGCTGCCTATATAAGGCGGCTGGACCATATGTTTTAGAACTAATAACCTTAGATAAGAGAAACTCCTAATACTATTGCTTTCTCAAAACTTTTTCTTTGACAAATTTTCATGATCAGCAGCCATAGGCGGCATTTCGAACCAGCCTTGTTCTATTAAGAGATTCATCCCATCTTCTGCCAGCAGTCCAATCTCAGCAATCATCCGTGCATAGTTTGCTGCAATATCCCTTCGCTGCGACATGGCCATCGCTTCCCCATAGAAGCCGATAGAAGCAGATAGAAGGGTTGAGATATGATACATCATAAGTTTATCAGAAAAGGGAGGAGTGGTAGAATCCGTTACTTCTGCCTCAAATGTCCTGGGGATATTCAGATTCGACTGCGTTAATATCCCTGATAAAATTTCAAGATGTTTGCGGCATAATTGTCTGCTTCTTTCCATATACTTTTGAACCTCTTTATGTTGAGCTACTTGTCCAAATCCAAGTTCTAAAACAACCTTCATCATTATTTTTTGCATATTCAGATAGATCCCGCTGATTTCAATCGCATTTACAGGTCTCCGCTTCCCGAACCATCCAGTTAAGTAACTCTGTTTCCCTACAAAGTCAATTTCGTGCTGGTTGTTTAATATCGGCGGTTTGACCATTACCCCTTTCTCAATTAAAACATCAGCAGAACGATCAAATAATTCCATCGTTTCATCTATAACCTGCTTCATATACTTCCTAATGTCTGCCCGCGTAGCATTGCTTAAGGCACCTGAATATCTTGTCCCCCCATGTATTGCCATAATGTGTATGTACATCCCCATAAAAATATCAGTAAATAATAACGGTGCATTCACATTAACATCTTTGTCAGTGAAACCAATTGGAATTGGCTGATTCTCTTTTGATAAAAACCCATTAATTTTTTTTATGTGGCTTTCTGATAATTTGAGGGCAAATTCAAGTACTTTGCGGATCTCTTTGTCCTTTACATGGTTCAAAAAATGCCGCAGGATACAAACAGCAAGGCTGTCATTCACATATTGTGACCAAAGGGTTGCGTGTTCGGCTGCAGTAAGCTTGTCTTCATAATTTCCGCCAGGCATATCTTTCCCTCCTGCATTTTGTCTGGTATATGGTTCCCCGCCATTCGCATATTTATTAAAAAGATTTCCAGCATCATATTAAGTGCGGTAAAAATATCAAAAAAGGTGAAACCATCTGGGTTTCACCTCAAACTCGTCAATTATAAATTTTCAAAAAACACTCTGATTACATCTGCTCCCCCAATAAAGGTTCCGAGTGAGCTGCCCAAATTGGATAGGACAACAATCAATAAAATACGGCTCACTTTGTTTCTCCAAAATCCCTTAACACTGAATACATCTTCAGTTAAAGTCTCAAAATCTCTTACGTTGGGGCGTCTCATATATGCTTGTGTCAGTCCGGCAAACCAGCCTGCTGCAAGAAGGGGATTCAGGGACGTAATGGGTGCTGCAACAAAGGCTGTTAAAATGGTCAGCGGATGCCCCATTGCTATGGCAGCCCCCAGTGCTGACAATGACCCATTCCAGATTATCCAGCTGATCGTCTGCGCAAGACCCGCAGATGGATTTGCGAAGAAGGTATAGGCGATAATAGCTAAAATGAACACCGGAATACTCCAGCCAATGATCTTTGGAACATTGGATTTTGGAGGACGCTCAGTCAATTTGGCCATATCCTGTTCTTTTTTGATTTCCTCTTTGATCCCAGGTACATGGGCCGCCCCCAGCACCGCAACAATTTTTTCTCCTGGTGCATCTTTAATTTTCTGCGCAAGGTATTGATCCCGCTCGTCAATGAGTGGTTTTTTTAATCGCGGAAAACTATCGGTAAATTCATTTAGAATCGCATTTATTGTATCCTGATTCTTCATTTTTTCAAGTTCTTCTTCTGTTATGGTATCTTTACTGAAAATACTTGCTATTACCTGACTGAGAAGCAGTGATTTTCCTTTTAATCCAAGGTTGCCCCATATCCTTGCAAAGGTAATTTGTATATTGCGGTCAGCCAGAACGAGATTTGCCCCTGTTTCCTTGGCTGACTCAATCCCCTGGATCATTTCCTGGCCTGCCTTAATGCCAAATTGGTCAGCCATACGGTTTTGAAAGGAAGAAATCGCCAGATTCATTAAAAGCAGTGATGCTTTCTTTTCCTTGATCACCTGGATGATATCCATTTCTTTCCACTTGTTGCCTTCTGTAATCGACTGATATCTCTGTTCATCCAATTCGACACAAACAGAGTCAGGCTGTTCAGCCTCAATGACTTCCTTCACCTGTTCTGCACTGTGCTTTGACACGTGTGCTGTTCCGATCAGTATGTATTCCTTGCCGTCTAAATGAATCCTTGTTATGTTTTCCTCTGACATAAATACCTTCCTTAGATACAAATTCAATTATGTATGCTTTAGCTTTGTCCTCATTATATCATGAACTGCCGGGAGATTTTAATCTATTAACCGCCAAACAGAACAAATGTTTTGATATAATAAAAGAATGCATGAAAAAAATGCAAATATGACATAAAGGTGGAAATAATATTGAATGGTACCGCCCATGCAGCAATTGGAGCAGCAGCAGGATACGTGGCAGCGAACACTGTTCATGCCAGCCCCTCCACAACCCTTTTATTAGTCGGTCTCGGGAGTGTTTCAGGATTAGTACCTGATCTTGATATTGATGGGAAGCTTCGTGACCGTCTTACACTATCACATGAAGTCGTTCAGACCGTTGCCCAAATCATTGGAATTTTAATGATTATTTATAGTTTTTATGAGGGCTCCCCTAAAGAGAAATGGCTTGGAATGGCTATAGGAATCAGTATGACCGCCATTTCTGCGAAAATCAGGCAAAAACATATGCTGACTATTACGGGAATTGGTGTCCTGGCAGGTGGCGTCATTCTGCAGGAACTTTGGCTCATATTATTTGGGATTTATATATTGATAGCTTCCTTTGTTTCCCACCGCAGTTATACTCATTCCCTGCTGGGGGTTATTTTTTTCGCATTCATTTCTTCAAGACTTGAAATATCCCTTGGCATAGAAGGAGTCTATTATACCTGCCTTGCCGGTTACATAAGCCATTTGATTGCGGATTTAAAAATCCTGCCCTTTAATAAGAGAGGGGTAAAGCTCTTTCTTCCCCTTTCATCGAAAGAGATTTAAGACAGCAGCCGCTCAAATTTCTGAGCGGTTTAATCTTTGATTGGAATAAAAACTTCTACCTCTTCCTCCTCATTTGGGGCCGGATAAAAAACTTCAATAATATAATGATCAATAGACTGCTGGCGGTTATTCTCGCTGAGCCAACGGTTAAGCCGCGAATGCAAATCACCCATTTCAGCAGTCTTTCCTCTGATCGATGCATAAGTGTGCTCGGCCTCTAAATACTCCATCCCATATGGCAGTATTTCTGCTTTTTCATGAGCTAAATACCCGGTAAAAAAGGTTCCTTCCAAGTGGTCTTCCCCTCTCTTAGGTTCATAAAAGGCCACTTCTAAACCGCTGCTGTTTTGAACAAGATGGCCCTGCTTTAAAAAAGCCTGAGCTGCTTCAGGCACCAAATGGGCATAATCCTTAAATAAACCCCTGTTTCTTATGACAACTGCTTTGAATTCTTTTAATGCCACATTGCACATATTAGAAATCCCCCCAAACTTTTATTCATATGAAATTCTCTAAGCGATGGGAAAATCCTCCTTTATTCTTTTGCATGAGAAAAGACGCGCCTTGCGGGACGCGTCTCTTTAACTCCCTAATTTCATTATTTTAGTCAGAGGCGAGGGGTATCTTCGGACTCTGCGAACTTGCGTATGTCTTTTTGAGTCTGAACCTGGAGCAACTTTGGACTCTGCAACCTGGTTTTTCTGGTTTTGAGTCTGAACCCGGTGTAACTTCGGACTCTGCGACCTGGTTTTTCTGGTTTTGTGTCGGAACCCGGAGCAACTTCGGACTCTGCGACCTGGTTTTTCTGGTTTAGAGTCGGAACCCGGTACAACTTCGGACTCTGCGACCTGGTTTTTCTGGTTTAGAGTCGGAACCCGGTACAACTTCGGACTCTGCGACCTGGTTTTTCTGGTTTTGTGTCGGAACCCGGAGCAACTTCGGACTCTGCGACTTGGTTTTTCTGGTTTTGTGTCGGAACCCGGAGCAACTTCGGACTCTGCGACTTGGTTTTTCTGGTTTTGAGTCGGAACCCGGAGCAACTTCGGACTCTGCGACCTGGTTTTTCTAGTTTTGAGTCGGAACCCGGAGCAACTTCGGACTCTGCGACCTGGTTTTTCTAGTTTTGAGTCGGAACCCGGAGCAACTTCGGACTCTGCGACCTGGTTTTTCTGGTTTTGAGTCGGAACCCAAGCCACCTCCTACTCAACAACCACCCATAACCCCTTTCAAGTCCGATGCTGCACCATGCTAAATCATCAAGATCTCCCGTAAATCCTCTTCCGTCAGACTTCCTGCTGCACTTTCATTCGAATCGATGATTTCCTCGATCAGGTTTTTCTTTTTATCCTGCAGTTCATTCATCTTTTCTTCGACGGTGCCACTCGATAATAATTTTATAACCTGGACGGTGTTTTTCTGTCCTATGCGGTGGGCCCGGTCGGCTGCCTGTTCCTCAACGGCAGGGTTCCACCACAGATCGTATAAGATGACGGTATCAGCACCAGTCAGATTGAGGCCTGTACCGCCTGCCTTCAATGAAATCAGGAAAAAATCGCGCTCCCCCTCATTATACCGGCGGCAGATTTCCACCCGGTCCCCCGAAGGTGTCTGTCCATCCAGGTAAAAAAACGGCAAATCCATAAGGGCCAGTTCTCTGCCAATAAGGTCCAGCATTTTAGTGAATTGTGAAAAGATCAGAACACGTCTGCCAGACAACCTGGATTCTTCAATAATTCTCTTCAGCTGTTCAAATTTTGCTGAACTCCCTTTATATCCATCCACAAACAAAGCAGGGTGGCAGCAAATCTGGCGAAGCCTCGTCAAACCGGCAAGGATTCTTATGCGGTTCTTTCTGATTGTGTCTTTATTTAAATGCTTTAAGGTATCTTCTCTCAGTTTTGCCAGGTATGCAGCATAGAGCTTCTTTTGATCAGGCAGCAATTCAGACGAATCAATCAGCTCCATCTTTTCAGGCAGCTCTGAAAGAACATTTTCTTTCAGCCTCCTGAGCATGAAGGGGCGAACTCTTCTCGCAATCGTCTTCCTTGTTAAATTACCGTAATCCTTTAACCCGCCAAACAATTCAGGGAAGACAACATGAAAAATAGACCACAGCTCTTCTGCTGAATTTTCAACGGGTGTGCCTGTTAATGCAAACCGATATTTCGCATTGATTTTCTTTACTGCTCTCGCTGTTTGGGTAACCGGATTTTTAAATACCTGTGCTTCGTCGAAAAATACTGTGTGAAATTCCTGCATTTCATACCACTTTATATCTTTCAGCACCAGCGGATAGGAAGTAATCACCACATCAACGCCGGATAAATCCATCTGAAGCTCAGCCCGTTCTTTTTGATTTCCATCGATGACAATTGCCTGGATGTCCGGAGTGAACTTCGTCAGTTCGCTTAACCAGTTGTACGTTAAGGATGATGGGCACACAATAAGGGCAGGGCGGGTACTTTCCCGAATATCCTTAAGCTCAGACTGAATAAAAGCAATGCTTTGCAGTGTCTTCCCAAGTCCCATATCATCAGCCAAAACGCCGCCAAATCCATAATGCGCCATTGTCTTTAACCATTTATATCCACTTTTCTGGTATTCCCTTAAAATAGAATCCAGTTTTTCCGGCACAGGAATCTGCAGGCATGATGGATTCTCAAGCTCCGCCAAAAACGTCCGAAAAGATTCCTCATGACAGAACACTTCCTGATCACCAGCTGCGTCCAGCATTCTAAGACCAGATACAATCGGCATGTTCAAACCGCTTTCCAGATCCTCTGCCTGCTCGGGCACAGCTTTCAGAAAACGCTGGATTTCCTCAAATTCCCGTGTTTCCAAAGAAAGGAGCGCGCCATTTTTCAGGCGATAGTATTTTCGTTTCTCCTCAAGTGCAAATAATACATCCCGTATCTCCTGGTCAGCTATGCCGGTCAATTCAAACTTGAATTCCAGCCAATTGGTCCGCTCCTTTTTCATTTTTATCCGTATCTGCGGTTTGGCATTCTCCCTGAAAATCCGGTTTCTGACAGCCGTAGTCGCATATAGTTTCACCAGTTTCTGCAGTTTAGGGACAACGTGATAAAGGAATTCATATTCCAGCTCTTCATTCTGAAGAAAATAGCCGCCATCCGTCTTGGCAAAAGAGCTTTCCTCCATAAGCAGAAGGATCTCATCCTCTAATGCCACATCTCTAATTATCCGCGTGCCGCCCTTCGGCTCTCTGCTCTCCAGCGGATTAATCACGATATTTTCATAATGAAATTCAATTCCTGCCAGCAGCCGGTTCCGCAGACGGTCCAGGTACAGCTTGGCAGTCAAAGGCGTTTTCATAAACCTGTGTGACATGTCTTCAGAAATATGGACATCCCCCAGTTTTCTTAATCCAGGAACCACTTTTTCCAGAAACATCTCCATTTGTTCAGCAGCTATAGGGATTTTGTTTTTTCCGGCAGCCTCAAGCATCTGTGTTAAATCATACAGACGCTTACCTTCATCTTTCCTGAGGGTGATGAATTTTCCGCCGGATAGAACCGCACTATACGAATCCAGGATCAGCAGCCGATCCAGTCCTTTAACATGTAAATAACAATGATTTTTTGTTTCGGCCAGTTCAAATCGCAGTGGCAGCCGGTCCTCTGAAAAAGTCATCCGATCAAATGTTTTTCCTGTTATTTCAAGCTTTACTTTTTCAGCAAACGCCAAAGCAGGCTTCAGCCGTTCCCAGGATGATGGAGGGATTAAGAGCATATGCTTCGATGCTGTATAATCAAAATCATCCATTAAAGCATTGATATAGATAGATTCATCGTGTATTACCTGTATCAGCTGCTGAAGGACTGCATCCGCTTCCGGAGGGAAACAATGCAGGGCGGGATCATAGGAAAAAGAAAGTGATAATAGGCTTGGACTCCCCACTTTAACTGAATGGAGAAATTGACGGATATCCAAGACAGCCATTGGGCCGATAGAAATTTTAATGGCAAACAAATAATGCCCTTTTCCCAAATGAACAGGCAGACACGTAAACTCAGGCTGGAGGACTTGCCTGTTTTCAAAATGAAGCTGGTGTCCGCTTGACCTTCCCGGCTGTTCACTGAAAAGTGTCATAAGGCTATCAGTTAAGGCGTGTTCATGAGAAGCTTCAAGGCTTCCAGCTGATAGGGCTGGCAATCTATATTGCTGCATATCATGAATTGCCAGCAGTACAGCCGCAGCATGCTGGCACTCTTTATCAAATGATGCAAGCTTGGGACAGCTGCATGTAGTTTTAAACCCATTACTTGAAGTTTTCTCTACTTCAACATAAAACTCTTCACCAGCAGATACCGTTGCCTTACATATATCACCATTGTATTTATTTATCGTTACTTTATCATTCCTGAAAAACGCGTCCCCTCTTTTGAAGGAGACAGTACCGCACATTTCTTTTATCATTTTGTGAGTCAATTTAATATCCACAAATGTTCTCCTTCCGGGAAAATCTATACCAAAATTGTATCATAATCAACTGCCTAAATTCATTTTAATACAACACAAAAAGGGGGAGCATATCCCCCTTTTGAATCATCAATTATTTAAGTTCCCCTTCCAGCCGGATAATCCATTTATAAAATACCACCACTAATAGAAGGAGAATTGGGTCAAGTATTGCCGCATGCCATAATCTCCACCAGCCATAGTTAAAATACCCCCAGGGTTCCGGCAATAAGGCGATGACTTCATATAGCAAAATGGCCACGACACAAAAAAAGATATAAGAAAAACGTTTAATAAGATCTCCTTTAAAAGGATACCAGTTCAGAAACATCATATTCACCGGGGGCACCAGCGCAATGTGCGCCAAGAGCCCTGGCCAATTTGGCTCCTTGTCAAAGTACCAATATCCCCAATATTTAAACTCGATCATAACATCAAATATCAGCTGAAGGGATATTGTGAATGTCCATATATGTAAAATTTGGTTTTTCGACAAACGCTTATTTGTTTTAAAGGCAATAAGATTAAAAAGAATAGTGGCTGCCAGCAGTCCAATCATAGCAAAATCCTTTTTATTTGTTAATGTCTCTTAAATGGC
This sequence comes from Cytobacillus firmus, assembly GCF_023657595.1. Lineage (NCBI taxonomy): Bacteria > Bacillati > Bacillota > Bacilli > Caryophanales > Bacillaceae > Cytobacillus > Cytobacillus firmus. The sequence goes on from NZ_CP098323.1 coordinate 3,087,563, forward strand.
TTTTTTTATTCCTGATTTGGTAACATTAATCATATTAACTGTGATTAAAAGGAGAATTTAATGGAGCCCTCATTACTTTCAATGTTTCTTCCGGCCATTCAGCAGCTTCCTTTTGGCAGGCCGCTGACAAGGGATCAATTGATTACCCGGGATTTTTTAATAAGTAAGAATGGAGATTTAGAAATATATTTTGCCCCGCACAACGAATATATCAATAATAATGCGAAAATTGTCATGGTCGGAATTACTCCTGGTTGGAGCCAAATGAGGATTGCTTTTGAATCATTCATGAAAGGACTGGAAGCAGAAAGGAAGCTAGACACAATACTGAAAGAAACCAAGGAAACTGCCAGTTTTGCAGGAGGGATGAGGAGAAATTTAATAAGCATGCTGGATCAATGCGGCGTACAGGATGCCCTTGGCATAGATAGCTCTGCTGCGCTATTTGAACGAAATAGAGAACTCCTGCACACCACTTCCGTTGTAAAGTACCCTGTTTTCTACCGGGGCAAAAATTATACCGGACACCAGCCTGATCCATTAAAAACAGAAATTCTTGCTGAGTACGCAACAAAAGTATTCCCGGAAGAGCTGAAACTAATTAATAGTGATGCACTCATTATTCCGCTAGGGATAACCGTTGAAAGGATCCTCCGTCACCTGTACACAGCCAATCAGCTTACAGGACATACCATTTTATTTGGCTTCCCGCATCCTTCAGGTGCAAATGGCCACAGGATTAAGCAGTTTGAGCAGAACAAATATGCTATGACCGGAATCATTAGAAAGTGGGGAGAACAGCTATAATCAAAGAGTCTATTTCCTTCTTTAAACACCATAAAAAAAACTGCTTAAACCCATTTTAGAGGTTAAGCAGCCGTTTCCTTAAGGCTGTTTCTCAAGTGCCAATTTAATGCCAAATCCCATTAAAACCGCACCAGATAATCCTTGGATCATATTATTAACAGCAGGTTTTTTCAGCCAGGCCCTGAAAAAGTCTATCAAATATACATAGAAAAAGAACCATATGATTGTTATAAGACTATATAGTAAGCCCATGGCAAGAAATTGCGCAAAGTGATTCCCTTCCGTGCTTAAAAATTGAGGAAAAAAAGTTAAAAAGAATACAGCCACTTTTGGGTTGGACACACAAGTGAAAAAGCCTTGAAGAAAATGCGATTTGTTCTTCTTATGCTTTCTCTCCATGTCAGCCGGTTCTTGTTTATTCGATAGAGACTTTAACGAAACGATGCCCAAATAAATAAGATATATCGCACCAGCATACTTAATGAAAGAAAAAATGTATGCAGACTTTACAATTAATGCCGATAAGCCAAAAACGACAGCCATTGTATGGACCATCAGCCCGGCGACAGATCCGAACATCGTTTTAATGCCGCTTTTTTTCCCGCTTGAAATCGTGTTTTGAATTAGTATTCCTGTATCGGGTCCCGGCAAAATGACTAGCAGAAACGACATAAACAAAAATAATAGCAAATTCTCCATATCACACCCACCTGATAAAAATTTTAAGAATATTATATCAGTTTTCATGAAATTTCCAATAAAAAAGAGCAGTTTCCATAAAGAAAATCTGCTCTAATCATCTTATGCTTTTACTTCTTCTAATCTTTCTTCCACTTCTGCCTCTGAAAGGCCATGCTCAGCAATATAACGGTTCCGGGGATTCGTGCGGCATTCATGAGAACAGCTGCGCATATATTTATGCTCATTTTCTTCAGAGCAAAGGATTTTTTTATTGCAGGCAGGATTTGCACAGTTGACATAGCGTTCACAAGGCTCGCCTGTGAAGTAGTCCTTACCTACGATTACATGCTCCTTTTGGTTAACCGGTACGCCAATGCGATCATCGAAAACATAAAGCTGGCCATCCCAGAGCTGACCCTGTACCTCTGGGTCTTTTCCATATGTGACAATTCCTCCATGAAGCTGGGCTACATCTTCAAAGCCTTCTTTTACAAGCCAGCCGGAGAACTTTTCACAGCGGATGCCGCCTGTACAATACGTAATGATCTTTTTATCGCCAAGCAATTCTTTATTTTCACGGACCCAGTTTGGCAGGTCGCGGAAGTTTTCAATATCCGGCCTGATCGCTCCTCTGAAGTGTCCAAGATCATATTCATAATCATTTCGTGCATCCAGCACAATCGTGTCTTCATCCTGAAGTCTTTTGTAGAACTCTTTTGGCTCAAGGTATTTGCCAGTAATCTCGTTCGGGTTCACATCGTCTCCAAGGCGAAGTGTTACAAGCTCAGGGCGTGCTCGAACCTTCATCTTAGGAAATGCATGTCCATCTGCTTCATCTATTTTGAAAACCATCTCCGCAAAGCGCGGATCCTGCTTCATCGCTTCCATATAGCGGTCGGTCTGTTCCACTGGTCCGGATACAGTCCCATTAATTCCTTCATTCGCAACAAGAATACGCCCTTTAAGGCCCAGCTCATTGCAGAATGCTTTATGCTCCCTTGCGAACTCTTCAGGGTCCTCAATAGGAACATACATGTAGTAAAGTAATACTCTGTACGGTTTTTGACTCATTTGTATTTCCACCTATCACTTAATATTTGCAAGATATATCTGTTAATAGGTTAAAACAATATATACTTACCTAGATAAGTATAACAGATGATGTCAAGTTTCAAAATTTTCGGAGAGCGAAAGATTAATGGAATCTAATTCAATTCCCATGTAAACCACTTTCCATGCCCTTCTGTTTGGCCAACCAGTTTCTTGTATTCTGCGGCATGCAAATAATAATCAAGATGCAGATTCCTGTCCTGGATATTATTATAAATATGAAAGATATCCCTCATGCGTCCGCTTGCTTTTATTTTTGCAAGCAGATTCTCTTTTACTTCTGGCGGCATTTGATTGGCCACGTGTGTGTGGAATACACAGATTGAATGTTCTTCAGGTATACCTTCAATCAAACCTGGCAAAAGCTCAACACCATCTCCTTCTATAAGGGAGATTGGGTTTTCCCTAACACATTGGGCAGCTTTTTCGAATAGAGTTCTTCTCTCCTCATGTTCAGGCCAGATAAGTGATTTTAGCCACAAAAAATCTTCCCCGATATTCAAGTCATTTATATGAAGATCAATGCCAATTCTTGAAGCAACCGGCGGCATTTTTTCAGGAAAAACCGGGACTTGGCCCCCCTTGATTTCAGAGGATAAATGAACGTTCGCGCTTGGATTCCCGTATGTTTCTCCTGTTCCATAAGAGTAGCTGTATTGATCCCAAAGAAGCTGCAGGCCGGCGCTAGTCCCTATCTCAATCAGAGCCAGCGGCTTTTGGGTTTGCTGGTAAATATAAGCGAATACCGTGTACAGGTAAGCACAGCGCCTTACTTCATTCGTCTGAACTATTCTTGTTTGTATTATCTCTTTAATTTCTTGTGAATACAGCCTGCAGAAATCTTTAAAGCTTTGAAAGGAATCCTGAGGGTTTCTTGGATCCTCCACTATACTCGGATAGAATTCCTTAAGTACATGCTCTTTCCCTTGTAACAGCAGATAATGAATGGCTCCAAAAAACAAATTTGGCACTGGCTGGCCGTCTCTCGCCTCAGATGCCAAAACCAGCAATTCCTCATCCTCTGCAATTTTATTAGATAAAAATTCATAAAGATTACTCGAACCGCGGCATTCATATTTTCCAAAAGTCTTAAATTTCAATGATAAGTTAGGTATTAACATTTTCATCCCCTCCGAGACCGTAAGTATCTGTGTTCCAATGCTTTGAACCTGTTTTCCTCTTACCGGTCCATCCGGCTTTTTGAAGCTCTCACGCAATTAACAGGTTAAAAAAACCGTGTCCCGCGAGAACAGCAGAATGATGTTCTTTTGCAATTGAGGTTAATAATAATGATGCTTGCTTTGCCCGCAGCTTTGCATCCCTATATGATTCACACCCCTGCGAATAGCCGCATATCCAAAGTAATCTTAATACCAGTGCCCAGGTTTTGGGCCTTAATTTCAGTCCCGGCAAATTACTGGCAGGAAGGGGCAATTCAGCTTCTCTGAATAATCGGTCTGTTCGTATCTTTGCGAGGGGGTTTAAGCATTTAGCGGACTCGATAGACCTCTTCAGATTACTCGTAAGTATAAAAGATGCTGAAACCCCTTTTTCCAGAGCATCTGAAGGACAAACTTCATCTTCAAGAATCCCTAAGCGGTTATACGTTTCAACCCATTTCTTAAATTCACGGCTATTCAGGCGGTGATCTTCTATATGCGCTGACCTGCCATGTCTGATAAGTGTTATTTCCATATTAAAACCCCAAAATTTATATATTTTTATCCTTTATGGATAATTTAATTAACATGGAGGTGAAGACCATGCGGGAACAAGAATATCCAAATGTAAAACTCGGCGGCAAAAAGGTGCACGAAAAGGGAAATGGCGGAGACCAGGTGCGCGGACATGAAAAGGAAAATAAAAACGGCACATTTAATACAAATCCAAAATCTGATCTATAGCCAAAATAACGGGACACCCCCATGTTGAATGGCGGGTGTCTTTGAAAAACATCTAGGCCCAATCCCTTTTTCTAATGGTGTAATGGAAAAACTGTCCTCCATCAATCTCTATTTCGCCAGCAAGCTTGAAGCCGCATTTTTGCAGAACTTTGTTGGAACTGGCATTGCTGGTTAATGCAACAGCATTTAGTGTTTCAAGAGCCGTTTTTTCAAAAAGAAAACCTATAAGTCCTTTTGCTGCAAGGGTGGAATAACCTTTATTCCGGAAGTGCTTTGAGATGGCATAGCCAATTTCCCTGTTCGGTTCCGGCAATTCATCCTTTATACCTGTATTGCAAAAGCCAATAAACTCTCCAGTTTTTTTTAAAATGATTCCCAAATTCAAAAAGCCGGCATCTTTCAGATCTGGCATTGAAGACTTGAATTTTTCATTTGCCGGAATTTCATAATTATTCATCCAGTCCACCCGCTGCTCAAGCGTAGCCTGTGCACCTGGAATAAACTCATAAACTTCCGGCTGGGAAGTAATTTCATAGAGTGCCTGGACGTCCTCCATTCGGTATTCCCTGAGGATTACTTCACCGCAATCAATTATGATTTCTTTTTTCATTTTTTCATCTCCATTGCGTAAACATCCAGTGTGTGTTCTTCAATCAAATCTATGTTTCTTTTATTTTTAACATATTCCAAAATATGTTCTTTCATATTAGGATACAACACTATATTGGCCAGTTCAGAAAGCGGCACCCACCTAACGCCTGCTTGGTCAAGGTCCGGGGCTGAAGGCATTTTAGGCAATGAGTCTTCCCTTAACTGGCATTCAAACATTAAGCCCAGTGAATGTATCTGTCCATACCTAAATTCATTTAAATGAGGGGCATATTCATAAACGAACGCCAATGGGCCGACCGTCACATCTACAGATGCCTCTTCTTTTGCTTCCCTTTTTACTGCATCAATTACTGATTCTTTGGGTTTAACCCCTCCTGCAGGCAAATTGTAATGAAGGCCTCTCTCATCCTGAAACTCAATCAGCAGAATTGAATTATTTTCTATAATTACTGCACCTGCTCTGACTCTAATATGATAGGTCATTCGCTCTCAGCTGCCTCCTAAAATAACTTTCTGCATTTAATAATAAAAGCAGCGGGTATTGCTCTCGCCTTTTCATAGGAATACCATTGATTGGCATGCCGCTGAACATCTTGCTCAGTAAGACTTACATCTTCAATTACCCTCTCAATCACAAACCCGTTTTCAATTAATAGATTGATATATGTACTTAATTTATATTGCTGCATAATGGCAGGCTGGTTCCATGCAATGTGCTGATAGGGGCCTTCTTCATGATAGGATTTATCCATAATTAATACTCCATTTTCAGCCTTAATCCGGTTATACAAGGGATGCTCCCAGCTGAAAATAAACATCCCGCCTGATTTAAGATAGGAATGAACGTTTTTCAGCGTCTCTTCTAAATTCGTGGTCCAGCCAATCGCATAAATGGAAAAAACGGCATCGAAATAATCAGCAGGGATCCCGGGATTTTGTTCCATCGGGGATTCAACCAGCTTTACTCTTGAGGAGGAATTTTTCAAAAGTTCCTTGGCAGCATCGATTTGTCGGGACGATAAATCCAATCCCCATAATTCACCTGCTCCCCGCTGGTCCAAATACTTTAGGGAATGCCCGCTGCCGCAGCCAATCTCCAGCATCTTTAAACTGCTCACATCTCCAAACAAGTGAAGGTCATCTTCAGTTGGCGCCAATGGTCCATATTCAGGCAGCGGATTGCGACCATAAAACCTTTTAGCCGCTTCATCCCAGCTTTTCTTATTTAATTCCAGTGTTTCATTAATCATAAATAACTCCCTTAAACCAAAAAATAGTAAAGCTCTTCCTCTCCCCATATCTCTCCGGTGGGGGAAAATCCGAAGTTTTTATAAAGTATCCTTGCGTGTTGATTATCTTTATGAACCGTTAAGCGGATTTCCTCGCATTTTGGAAATTTACTTTTTATCCAGCTGATCATCACGGCTAATGCTGCACGGCCATAGCCTCTGCCCTGATACTTCTGATCAATAAAAAAACCGTTTATCCAATACATATTAACTGTATCCGGTTCATAGGCATGCATGATGAAACCAACCATTTTATCATTGTCATAGATTGAGAATGGAATATACTCTACTGCATCCCCATCTGGTTTAATATAAACCTTGGCAAGTGATACAGCCGCTGAGGGAACGAAATCACGCTGCCATTCTTTTACCTTCATCTGTATGGCTTCTTCCCAGTTGTCTCTTGTGACGGGTTTTAACTTAATGGTCATTAGCCTCAGCCCCTCTTACAATTTCCTGTTTTTCTCACCATCATCAATAATGATGCTTACATAAGCGGCCTCTCCATTTTCAACATGGTTTTTGATTTGTGACACATCGATCTCTTTCTCAATCCGGATGAGCTTTACCTCGTTAGGGAGCAATTTAACGTTAGCAGGTTCACCGCTGTTCATCAGTGAAAGCATCTTTACATCCTCTTCAAATAAATATCTGTCATAAAAGCCGATAGTAAAAGACACTTCTTCATTGCTGTAATTTTCAAATGGCAGCTCACACTTTCCCTTCAAAGTATCTTCACCAATCATTACAAACTTACATTGACTTTCATCTTTTATATAGGAAACGGCATTGATGCCATTGGCCAGCGTTTTTTGATAAGCCTCTGCCAGAGAAGGAGGCAGAAGGGAAACGATGATGATAACGGCAAAAAATGATCGTAAATGATATTTTTCGAGTGAACGATGAAGCAAGACCATACCCAGGACTAGTAATATGAGAATAAATAATCCTGCAAAATTAAAGCCATCTGCCGAGTTGATTGGGATATTTAAAATTGTTATTCCCGTATCACCTAGTCGATTTTCATGCGGAAAAGGGAAGTTTAATGCCATGGAAATAACGATTAAGACAGTTGATGTCAGAAAGAGCTTTTTATTTTTAATCAAGTCAGATCCTCCTTTACTTCTTTTCTGAGGATCCAAACGATGCCCCGAAAGCAACTCCCATGGCAATGCCCAAAGCCCAATTTTCAAAAAGCATTCCAAAAACTAATCCCAGCGACAGACCAGAGGCCATTCCGCTTCCTGAAAAACCCCAATTCACTTTTATCATCCATTAAACCGCCTTTAAATGTTTTACCTTATATACGATCTAATAGAAGTTTAGTTTCATATTTTTGGAAAAAAGAATTCTTATCATCTCTGAGCTGCCAGCTGTCTTTTTAACACCCGAATTTGCCCCCGATGGCTGATTTCATCCTCCATAACGTGATACCAGAACCAATAGTTGTTGAAAGGGACTCCATTGTTCCACTTTCCTTCTTCATATAGCCAGCTATCCTGTTTGGATGCTAAAAGGTTTAACGTTTTCTCTCTAAGTGATGATAGGTCATCCAAGTAAAATTCTAGAGGATGATGATTAATTTCATTCCTTGCTTTCTCACCCAATTCATACGCAGCGGCCCATCTTGAATATTCTTCATCGTTAAGATCTCTATTTTCAAAAGTAATGATTTGGTGAACATATTCAACAAAAGCAATATGCTTCAAAAGTGATCCAATTGAATTACTGTTATCATCAGGAAGAAAATCCAGCTCTTTCTGTGTCAAGCCAGCAACATCATTAAGAGTCACAGACCTGGCATGTTCAAGCATTGACACAAGTTCTCCAATTTTTTCATCGTAACCTTTCACATGTTTAATTCGATAATCTATCACTTTTAAATTCTCCCTTCTTCTTTTTCAGGGAAAAGACTGCCGGGATGGCAGTCTTTAACATTATGCTATCGTATCCAGCAGCTCAATATCTAAATCCTCAATATTCTCCCAGCTATGATGGATTTCTAGGTGCCACTCATTTTTCAGCCGATTGTATCCCTTTTCTTCAATCCAGCTGTGCAATTCCCTATAGGAATTTCCAATCTCATCATTAGGTCCATTGTGCCGGATAGAGGCATATTTTTGCGGTGGAATTTCTAATGAGAACATTCCATCAGGAACTCCGATAAATTCCTTTACCTCAATGCCAATCCAATAGCCGTCTTCTTCAGGAGAGTCTTCCTCCACTTTAAAAGCACCAACAAGCCGGTCTGGATTTACAGCTCCCTTAATTTCTGTAAGGCGTTCCGTAAATAATTTAATAGCCCGCGGAATTTCAGCCAGGTACTGATCCGGCGGGCATAAGACGCGGATCCCTATTAGTCTCAAACTTCCGCGTTCTGTCTCAGAAGCCCGCAAAATCAATTCAGACATCCTTTCCCTCCTTATTAAGCAATGGGCAATGCCAGTTCTCTAAACCTCTCAGCTGCTTTTTGGATATCTGTGTCAAAGCCCATTTCGTTCATTGTTTCACCGATTAGCACAATGGCCCTTTCAAGCATGTCTTCAGTCGTATTCCCCATATGGCCGATTCGGAATGCTTTCCCCGCAAGATGAGCCAGGGCACCGGCAACAATAACACCTTTTGTCGCAAGAGAGGCCCGGAATTCAGCATCATCCATACCTTCAGGGTAAAGGATACAGCTGAGAGTAGCTGCAGCGGCATTTTCATCAGCAATTGCCTTCATTCCATATTCAGCAAGCGCAGCCCTGACAGCTTTTCCAAATGCTTCATGGCGCTTGTAACGGTTTTCCATTCCTTCCGCTAACACCAGCCTCATTCCCTCCTCATAGGCATAAATCAGATTAACAGGTGGCGTAGCAAAGTACTTTTGCGGATCATGCATAATGGGAATCCAATTATAAATATCGCAATAGTAGGCAGGAACCCGTTCCATTTGTTCACGGGCAGCCAATGCTGTCTCATTGAATGCCACAACAGCGAGTCCTGGCGGCACACCGATCGCTTTCTGTGAGCCTGTTAATACGACATCAATTTTCCCTTCGCCATATGACTTGCTCATATCCTCTTCCATCGCAGCCGTCGCACAGACTCCATCCAGAATAACCAGTGCCCCATGCTTTTTAGTGATAGGTATCAGGGAATCCAGGTCAGCCGCAACACCGGTTGAGGTATCAGCATGGGTTATCGTCACCGCTTTATAGGAACGTGATGCAAGTTTTTCCTCAACAGCGGCGGGGTCCACCTGCTTCCCCCATTCGGATTGAATAATATCTGCCTGTATTCCGAACGCCTTGGCTAATTGCAGGAAACGATCACCGAAAAAGCCCTGGCTTATAATCAATAGCCGTTCTCCTGCTGCTACCGTGTTCACCAGAGCCATTTCCATCGCAATCGTACCGGAGCCGGAGATCACAAACACCTCACCATCTGTCTTCAGCATCTCCCTCGTTTTCTCAATCGCACTCTTATAAACAGCGGCAAATCTCGGATCCGTATGCCCCCTTGTTTCCTGTGACATCGCCTCATAAATCGAATCCACAACAGGTGTAGGTCCCGGGATCAAAAGCATTTCCTCGTTTGGCATGATAAATCCTCCTTTGGTTGGTTTTAGATATCTAAATGTTTCGACATTTCCTATTAAATACCTCTTTTAATTCCTTTTTGATTCGTGGATTCATCTGGGAACATGAGTGTATATGTTCTATTTTTCTGAGCTCCGGTTTGGGGGAGATTGAGGGATTGAAGGAGCCTTGTTGCGGCATGGGATGAAGAAACATGCAGAAAGTTTCTGAGTTCCTTGTTTGTGATGGCAGGTCCCAGCAGAAGACTATAGTCATGTAATGCTTTCATATGTGCTGCTTTGCTGGTAATCTTGCATTTTGGACAGTACCATGTGCGACTTACTCTTTCAAGAGGCAGAAAGCTGCATGCAGGGCAGAACACGCCCGTAAGAATTTCAGATTGATTGATCTGGAATCTTGATAGAATTGAGCTTTCCTGCTCAGTGCTCTGCTTCTTTAATAAGCGAATGATCTTTTTAAGGAGTTTTTCACTGATATCTTTCTTAATTGAACTCTCTATCTGCTCAATTTTTATAGGAAGAGTATTTCGGTGAATAACTTTACGGCTGAGGTCAATATGATGGGGAATGACTTTAATTCCTGTATGCGGATTACTAATGACTACAAAAGAATAGGCCGGTAATTCCTCATTACTGGCATTGGCTTTAAACCACCTTCTAAGTTGTGATGCCTGCCTATTTACCTGAATTAAAGGGCAAGGAAAAACTTGCTCTTTTCCATTCTTAATACGAATTAATTGATTATATACTGTATCAAAATGCAGGATTCCTGTTATATTTTTCACTTCAAGTATTAGTGCGAACTTTTTCGTAAGTATAAGAGTATCGATTTGGAAAAAGCGATCATTATCCGGCAAGCGGAGATCATGAAGAATAAAATATTCCTTACTGTCCAGAAAATCAAGTTGAAAATCCAATGAAGTTTCTCCTTTATAACCGGCAAGTCTTTTATTCATTTCTTCGTTAATGAGTGTGATTTTTGGGTGATGGGATGGAAGCCTGCGGAGGAGAGCTTCTGTTTTGCGAATCAAAAGAGGGATTTTTCGTTCTTTGAGGATCATTTTTTCACTCCATTCTTGTTTCGTACTAAAAAATTCAACAATATTCCTGCAAACCCTCTATGGAAAGCTGCGAAAAGAGTGTTTATGTGCGGATAGCCGAAATTTGTGTGCGGATAATCGATTTTGTGTGCGGATAAGCAGAAAATATGTGCGGATAAAAATATTTCTGTGCGCTCACAGCTCAGCTCAGCACACCAAGAAAAATGTCAGGGCAAAAGCTCATTAAAGAGGGATTTTTCTTCTTTGAGGATCACTTTTTCACTCCATTCTTGTTTTATACTAAAAAAATTCAACAATACTCCTGCAAACCCTCTATGGAAAGCTGCGAAGAGAGTGTTTATGTGCGGATAGCCGAAATTTGTGTGCGGATAATCGATTTTGTGTGCGGATAAGCAGAAAATATGTACGGATAAAAATTTTTCTGTGCGTTCACAGCTCAGCTCAGCACACCAAGAAAAATGTCAGGGCAAAAGCTCATTAAAGTGGGATTTTTCGTTCTTTGAGGATCATTTTTTCACTCCATTCTTGTTTCATACTAAAAAATTCAACAATATTCCTGCAAATCCTCTATGAAAAGCTGCGAAGAGAGTGTTTATGTGCGGATAGCCGAAATTTGTGTGCGGATAATCGATTTTGTGTGCAGATAGGCAGAAAATATGTGCGATTAAAAATATTTCTGTGCGCTCACGCCCACAGCTCAGCTCAGCACACCAAGAAAAAAAGACAGGGCACAAGCCCCATCTTTCCTCAACCTCAATTATGAAAATTAGTCCCGTCCGTTGTCGCTTCAATAATACCCGCCCGGATAACGAAGTCGCCAAAATGCTCGCCGTCCTGACGTTCACGGGCGTAGCGCGGCAGGATGACGCGCAGCTCGTTCAGGATTTCTTCTTCCCCGATATTTTCGCGGTACATTTTGCTGAGGCGGCTTCCGTCAAAGGCTGCCCCGAGATACATATTGTACTTGCCGACCGCCTTGCCGATAAAGCCGATTTCTCCGAGTGCGTGACGCGCGCAGCCGTTCGGGCAGCCGGTCATGCGGATCGTGATTTCTTCATTCCGCAAGCCCGCCTCATCAGCGATTTCATCAATTTTATCGATCAATCCTGGCAGATAGCGTTCAGCCTCAGCCATCGCCAAACCGCAGGTCGGCAGAGCCACACAGGCCATGGATCCACGGCGCAGCGCACTGTAGCGGCTTCCGTCTGTTAAGCCATATTTTTCAATCAGCGACTCAATCGCAGCTTTATCTTCGTCAGCCACACTGCCGATAATCAGGTTCTGATTGGCCGTCAGCCTGAAATCGCCTTTATGAACCTTGGCGATCTCCCGCAATGCTGTTTTCAGCTTATAATCTTCGAAGTCTGCCACACGGCCTCCTTCTATGAACATCGTAAAATGCCATTTTCCGCGGACACCCTTTACCCATCCATAGCGGTCACCGTTGGAATCAAACTTGAATCCGCGTGCTTCCTCCAGTTTCCAGCCTAAGCGGGTTTCCAGTTCTTCAATAACAGTCTCCAGCCCGAGGCGGTCAACCGTATATTTAAATCGTGCATTTTTCCGGACGGAGCGGTTTCCGTAATCCCGCTGAATCGTAATAGTCTTTTCAGCCACTTCGTAGATTTTATCTGGCGTCACAAAGCCAATTACCTTCGAAAGCTGCGGGTATGTGGCTTTATCTCCATGAGAGAAGCCCATTCCTCCGCCAATTGCCACGTTAAAGCCTGCCAGCTTGCCATCTTCAACTATCGCTATAAAGCCGAGATCCTGTGAAAAGACATCAATATCATTGGAAGGCGGTACAGCGATCCCAATCTTAAATTTCCGCGGCAAATAAAGCGGGCCATACATCGGCTCAATCTCTTCATCCACTTCTGGAGAGCCGGCTACTTTTTCTTCATCCAGCCAAATTTCATGATAGGCACGTGTGCGGGGCAGAAGATCGTCACTTAACATCTTCGCCAGCTCATACACTTCCTCATGAATTTCAGATTGATCGGGATTGGAGATGCACATGACATTCCGGTTCACATCTCCGCATGCTGCGATCGTATCAAGCATCGTTGAATGAATGGCCTGGATGGTCTTTTTCATATTCCATTTCAGGATTCCATGCATCTGGAAGGTCTGGCGTGTTGTTAATTTGAGAGTGCTGTTGCCATACTTCTCAGCCAGGTCATCCACGACTAGCCATTGCTTTGGTGATGCGACACCTCCGGGAAGACGCAGGCGGAGCATAAACTGATAAGCCGGCTCAAGTTTCTGCTTCTGGCGTTCATTCCTGAGATCCCGGTCATCCTGCAGATAGCTGCCGTGGTGCTTCATTAGTCTGTTATCATCATCCGGGATACCGGCGCTGATCCGATCCTGCATAACTTCCGCCAGCGTTCCGCGCAAAAAGTTGCTTCGATCCTTAATTCCCTCAACATCACTGGGAGGTCCGTCCGGTGCTTTTAATTTTGGGTTTACCATGCTGAAAAACTCCTTTCCTTCCAAATCAATATACGTCGCGCTGGTAGCGTTTATTTTTCTGCATATCGGCAAGATATTCCTCAGCCTGTTCGCGGCTCATACCGCCTTCTTTTTCAATAATATCTATGAGTGTGTTATGGACATCATGCGCCATGTTTTTCTCATCGCCGCAGATGTAGACTGCCGCACCTTGCTCGAGCCACTGGAATAGTTCCCTGCTGTTTTCCTGCATTCTATGCTGAACATAAACCTTCTCATCATCATCACGGGAAAAAGCGACATCCAGCTTCGATAAGACTCCATCCTTTAGCCACTTTTGCCATTCAGTCTGATATAGAAAATCGGTTACAAAATGCTGGTCGCCGAAGAATAGCCAGGACTTCCCTTCCGCGCCGTTTTCTTCACGCTCCTGCATAAAGGATCGGAACGGTGCAATTCCTGTTCCGGGACCAACCATAATAATTGGTGATTCCGGATTTTCAGGCAGTTTAAAGTTTTCATTGTGCTGAATAAATACCGGCAGTGTATCACCAGGCTGGAGGCGCTCTGCACATAGAATCGAGCAGACCCCTTTACGTTCACGGCCATGGGCGTCATAGCGGACTGCACCGATAGTTAAGTGTACTTCATCAGGATTTGCTTCAAAACTGCTGGAAATAGAATATAGACGCGCAGGAATCTTACGCAGTATAGAGACAAACTCTTGTGCCGAACTGCTCCATGGCTTAAAATCACGGACTAAATCAATTAAATCACGCCCATCGATATAGGATTTCAATCGGCTGCTGTCTAATGCAAGCTGGTGCAGCTCTTCATTACCGGAAAGCTTTGCAGCCTTTTCTACAAGCGGCTTGGTCAGGACAGTAATCTCAAAGTGAGACGAAAGTGCATCTTTTAATTTTACTGTTTCCTCCTTCACTCTGACTGCTTCCTCAGGATCCCAGTTCATCTCAGTTAAAAGCAGGTCAACCAATTCAGGATCGTTCTCTGGGTATACTCCCAGGCTGTCACCAGGCTGATACGTCAGTCCTGAACCCTCTAACGAAATCTCTAGATGACGTGTTTCTTTATTGGAGCCGCGGCCGTTGAGATTAATATTCTCCAGCACTTCTGCACGGAACGGATTCGATCGGGAATAAACTGACTCGGCAGGTGCTGAAGCTGAAACTGAAGCGGCTGAAGGAGAAGGACTGCTGCTTTCCCCATCGCTCAAGCCGGCTAATACAGCTTCCGCCCACACTGCTGCAGGCTCTTCGAAATCAAGATCACAATCTACCCTTGGTGTTATTCTCGTTCCGCCAAGCTCCTCGAGACGTTTATCAAAATCCTTCCCAGTCTGGCAGAAGAATTCATATGAGCTGTCGCCAAGAGCTAAAACGGAGTAACGGAAGTCTTCAAGTTTTGGAGCTCTTTTTCCGTGAATGAATTCATGGAATGTTAATGCGTTATCCGGAGGGTCTCCCTCACCATGAGTACTGACGACAATTAACAGGTTTTTGACCTTTTTAAGATTATTAGGCTTAAAGTCACTCATTGCTGAAACGTTTACTTGAAAACCTCTCTCCTCAAGCGTTTTCCCGGCTTTTTTTGCCAGATTCTGCGCATTCCCGGTTTGTGATCCAAATAAAATGGTCACTTCCTTTGGAATAGCCGGCGCCGCTGCCGATGCTGGACGCTCTTCCACTGCAGGGGCAGCCTGCAAAGTTGAGGACTGTATCGCGGCAAGATACCCGCTCAGCCAGAGGGATTGAGTCTCTGTCAGAGTCGGGAGAAGACGATTCAGGAGCTCTGTCTGCTCCTGGTTAAACGGACTGTTCATTACCTGAAGTTGCAACATGATCCACCTCGCAAACCAGCAGAGTAGGGCTGGTTTATTCTTATTTTTTAAAAATTCTTCTTTTCCTATAAAAAAAGTCGGGTTTATAATTAAAAAAATATATATCTAATACTTTACCGAATGATTTAGCATTAGTAAAATAAATATTAATTATCATAACTATTAATATTATTAATTACAAAAGGGTGATATTTTGCATTATGATGCGTTAAAAACATTCGTAACCTTGGCTGAGGTGAAAAATTTTACAAAGACCGCTGAGCTCCTTCTCATGTCGCAGCCCAGTGTCAGCATGCACGTAAAAAATCTGGAAAAGGAATTTCAGACAAAACTTTTTCAGCGTTCACCAAAATACTTAAAGATTACGCCCAGCGGTGAAATATTATATGACCGGGCCAAGCAGATGATTACCATTTATGAGCAAACCAGGCAGGAAATTTTAGATCAGCAGCATACCATTAAAGGGGATTTGAAAATTGCGGCCAGTTTCACAATAGGGGAATACATCCTTCCTCCCCTTCTTCTTGACCTGCAGAATGAATATCCTGAACTGAATCTCCAGATTACGATCGCCAACACGGAGGAAGTTGTCCTGTCGACCCGCTCCCATCATGTCGATATCGGCTTAATTGAGGGCCAGACAAATGAAAAAGAGCTTATCGTGACTCCTTTTTTAGAGGATGAATTATTTATTGTGACCTCCAACCAGCATCCATTGGCACAAAAAGAAGAAGCAACCATTGCTGATCTCCAGGATCAGGCCTGGATCATGAGGGAAAACGGCTCAGGAACCCGGGAATATTTTAACCATGTGGTCAGATCAAATGGCCTTAAGGTGAAATCACTCCTGACGATCTCAAGCAACCAGGGAATAAAAGAAACACTCATCAATGGGCTGGGAATGAGCATTCTTTCCGGAAGCGTAGTCGCAAGAGACGTCAAACAAAACAACCTGTGTATCATCAAGGTGAAAAGTCAGGAATTCAAACGCACTCTGTCCTATGTACTTTCTCCCATAATGCAGGAAAAAAGGAATGTCAGCATTTTTATCGAAGCTCTCAGCGAAAGATGGCATCATAAATAATGGCGCTGAGTCGGAGGTTACCTCGGGCTTGGACTCAAAAATGGAAAAACCTGACCGCTGTGTCCGAAGTTGCTTCAGGTTTGAACTCAACATTAGAAAAACCTGACCGCTGTGTCCGAAGCTGCTCCAGGTTCAGACTCAAAAAAAAGACAAGCTTTTTTTCACACTAGTCCCACTTTATTCATATATTATAGTGTCGACGTGTATAAAATCTGTCCATTTTATTCAAAATAAGGAAAAAATGGCTGAGGTGAAAAAAATGGGATTATTGAATGCCTTTAATGAATGGCGCGAAATGAGATATCAGAATCATGTCAATCGCATGAAGGAAGAAAACAAGTGTCCGGACTGTTACGGCAGGGGTTTTTCACTTTATCCGGGGAATGAATTCGCTTATCATGCTAATCAATTTGACTGCCAGGGCTGCAATGGAACCGGACTGTATTCAGAATGGAATAGCTTATCATAATGAAAGGCCATGATCCATTGGGGATCATGGCCTTATTTTGAACTTATGCTAATGTCTTATTCGACTCAAATTCTTCTTTAACCCTTTTTAAAAGCTCCTTATTTGTTAATACTTCATACCCGGTAAGTGCCATTGCCTTAGCTCCAAGAATCATGGCTTCTCTGGCCTGCTCACTCATTGCAGCTTCACGGAATTCATGTGTATGGCAGGCATAAGCCTCGTTTGTAATTTTAATATAGGGATGAATGGAAGGTGCTGACTGGCTGACATTTCCCATGTCCAGAGAACCTGAGCCATCCTTTTGTTCCATTATTTCTTCCTCATTGACACCTAGGGAAATCAGTTCCTTATTAAATGCTTCTGATAAAGGACTGTTCGTAACCATATCGTCATAAGAGAATTCATAAAAGGACCACTTCATTTCTGCACCAGTCTGCAGAGCTGCCCCTTCAGCACATTTTTTGACCTTTTCTACTAATTCATTTACATATTCACGCTTTGCAGCACGAACATAAAATTGGGCAACCGCATAATCCGGAACAACGTTTGCAGCCTTGCCCCCTTCCGTAATAATGCCGTGGATTCGGGCATCTGGTTTGATATGCTGGCGCAAAGCATTTATGCTGCTGAACGTTTGAAGAACAGCATCCAGCGCATTTATTCCCAAATGCGGGCTGGCAGCTGCGTGTGCTGACTTTCCAAAAAACTCAAACTGGATCGCATCCATCGCCAGTGATGAACCGCTCTTCACATAATTGTCGAGGGGATGAACCATAATCGCTGCATCCAAAGCGTCAAAAATACCTGCTTCGGCCATGGTCACCTTGCCGCCCTTTGTCTCCTCTGCAGGCGTGCCAAAGACAATGACTTTTCCTCCTGTTTCATGAATCACTTTGCTCAGTCCAATTCCGGCAGCAATCCCCATTGTCCCAATAAGATTATGGCCGCATGCATGCCCAACTTCAGGCAATGCATCATATTCAGACATATATCCAATTACAGGCCCTTCTTTCCCGCTGTCATAAGTAGCCGTGAAAGCAGTCGGTAAACCGCAAGTGCCAATTTCCACGGTAAAACCATGCTTCTTAAGCTCCTCTGTCAATACTTTGCATGCCTTGTACTCTTCATGCCCCAGTTCGGGATTCTCGCCTATGTAAGTGCTTATTCTATTAAAATCATCTTGAAACTCATCGATTTGGTTAATAATAAGATTTTTCCCCATATATCTGCTCTCCTAATCCGCAAATCTATATTTATTCATATATAATTATAATAATACATTTCTATATTATTTTACAGCACGAATTATTTCGTTATTTTCTCCAAAGGCCGTTCAACGATCAGTGCGTCCTCCCAATCCTTGCAGACATCCACCCAGGCTTTGGCATCTGAATATGTATTGATTTCATCAGGAGTCAGTTCAATGGCGGAATTGCTGCTTCCGCATGCAGGGAAAAGGGTTTCGAATCTGTTCATAGATTCATCCAGATAGACTTCCAGGTCATTCTTCAGTCCAAATGGACACACTCCGCCAACAGCATGGCCGGTCTGTTCGAGAACTTCATCCGCTGAAAGCATACGGGCTTTAAATCCGAACGTTTTCCGGAACTTCTTGTTGTCAATTTTCGCGTCGCCTGCTGTCACCACAAGAATTGCTTCGTCCCCATTACCCCTGAAGGAAAGCGTCTTGGCAATTTGGGCAGAGCAGACACCGATTGTTTCAGCAGCCTGCTCCACTGTTGCGCTTGAAGAATCAAACTCCATTACATCCTGTTCCCTGTCCCATTTCTTAAAATGGGCTTTCACACTTTCAATTGACACTCAATCTCACCCTTCCCCTTTGTTAAAATGTTAAATATATTCAATATTTATACTTTATAGTTGTCTATTTTAACATACTATCTGAGCCTGTCACCGTGATAATACTCTTTTATCAGAAGATTTGCATTTGCTCTTATTGGTTCCTTGCACTAATATAAATTTATATTAAAAACACAGATTTAAAGAAGGATTTTTTATGAAACAGACTATTCCATATAAATTTATAGGAGGACGCATTGCCAAAACCGGACTGGCTGTTTTTATAACAGCTTTTATTTGTCATATGCTGAATTGGCCAGCCATGTTTGCTGTAATTACGGCCATCGTTACCATTGAGCCCACTGTTGCGGACTCCATCCGGAAAGCATATGTCAGGTTTCCGGCGGCTGCCATTGGAGCGGGATTTGCTGTATTATTTACGTTCATTTTCGGGGACAGCCCTTACAGTTATGCTTCTGTTTCGCTTGCGACAATCATCGTTTGCCATAAGCTGAAGCTTCATGACGGGATGCTGGTGGCTACGTTGACTGGAGTTGCTATGATTTCTACCGTTCATGACCATTATTTGTCGTCTTTTTTCATTCGATTGGGGACTACCACAACCGGTATTGTCGTTTCCACGGCAGTTAACTTTTTTGTCATGCCTCCCAATTACTCAAAATCAATCATAAAAAACATACATGCCTTATACAGAGGTTCCGGTGACATTTTACTTAAAAGAGGCATTGAGATTTTTAATTCACAAGAATCTGATAGGAATGTCCGCTCTGATTTTCAAAGACTTATAAAAGATATCGATAAGACCGAAACATTATGCCACTATCAAAAAGCTGAATACAGATATCACCGATTCAGCCGTGAGGATATGCGCGACTTTCATTATGAATATAAGAAACTGACCATCTTAAGACAAATCACCTATCACACCGGAAACTTGATCTTTCTGGCGCCTGGCCGGCTGGACATTGAGAAGAGCAGGAAGAAGTTCGCCTTGTCAGTCCTTGAGGATTTAAAAGACAGTCTGTATGATCCGGGCTTTCTTATTTCAGAAACCCAGCGGGAAAAAATCAGCCAGGTAACACAATGGTTTATTGAGCAAAAACAGCTGGACCCTGCAGGCGGTTTAAAACCGCGCACACACCACCATGTCCAGCCTGAAACAGCCATTCTCTATGAAATTCTCTCTATCCATGACTTAATTGAGGAATTAAATCAAATTCAAATTATGGAAGTTAAACACCGGAAGCTTTTAAAAGCTCCATTGAAGCAGGTGGCCAAAAAGCGGGAAACAGGCATGAATGAATAAAGGAAGACCGGGAATTCAAATCCCCGGTCTTTTTCCATTATGAAGATATACTCGCTCTACCCATCAAATATCCTGCTATGATTCTCGTTAAAGCATCACGATCCATTTGCAGCATGGGAATCCCTGCAACTGCAAGCAGCTTTTCCGTATTGTCTGACGGGAAATCAATGGTCCGCTGGAAATAATTGTGGAAGATGCTCATTGAATCATGAAATGCCTTTTCCTCACTTGTCATTTCTGCAGATTCTACAGGCACACACATCTCCAATTGCGTAAAATCCAATACCTCTTTTACTATTTCATACACATCTGATTGCAGAGGCGGGTTAGGGTTTGTAATATTGTAAATCCCGCCATTCTCTGCATGAATCAAGGCGGCATGCAGTGTATCTATCACATAATTCACCGGCACGAAATTCTGGGCCACTTCAGGATCCAGATAGATTCTGCAGGTTTGGCCGTTTGGTTTTCGCAGGGACCGTTTTTTTAAGATCTTAATGCCTTTTAAAAATCCGTATAAACCGAAGTTTGTATCAGCTTCACCTGTTCTGGAATCTCCGATGATAATCCCGGGCCGGAGAATTACAATATCCAATTTATCCCGGAATGTATATACCAGGTGCTCTGCCTCGCATTTGGAAGCTTCATAGGGATTTACAAAATGCCTGTCGGCTGAATAAAGAGCCTCCGCCCCCTCAGTCTCTGTCCCAACCGTATAAGCTGTACTGATATATAAAACCTTAGGACAATTTATTTCCAAAGCAAGCTTCAGAACATTTTCTGTTCCACTCACATTCACTTCAAAAGTCTTTTCCCGATCTCTTTCATCAAATGACAGAAGTGCTGCACTATGGTATAAGGCATCTATCTTTCCTTTTAATAAACCCACAAGTTCTCTATTTAATCCAAGATGTTTTTCTGTAACATCGCCTTCCAAAATATGAATCTGCTTGGAAAAGCCGCTTCCTTCGCTTTGCATGAAGGCATCCAGCCGCTTTCTGCTTCTGACTAGTAAATAAAGTTTATGACCTTGTTCCAAAAGCTTTAATGAAAGCTTTTTCCCCAAAAATCCGTTTGCACCTGTAATTAGTATATTCAAAGAAGAATCACAGCCTTTCTATCTAACATCCCTGTAAAAACTTTAGCGGGAAATGCATTTAAAAGCAATGGAAATACATTCACCTGAATCGGTTTTGCATGTTCATAAATAACAGAAGCGCCTGGTTTTTCCCCAGGCGCCATTTTTAGGATAAGTATTTTTGTTTTCTCTCATTCTTTTCATCCCTGTCGCATACTCCCTGAAAAGGACAGGCTGGACACTCATTCATATTGTACAAATCCGAAAACTGCTTTGTGTCTTCAAGAAGCGTCTTCATCATCTGCAGATAGTTTAATTCCCCTTCAAGGCTATCTTTCTACGCTTACAGAGAGAAATTCTACGTTATCCATTTTTGCAGCTTCCTCATTAATTCTCCGAGTTTGCATATCGCAAAATACCTGCAGCTGACGATACTTGTTTTTGAAACTTCAGGTCCAGCAACCGAAGCAATATTAATAATATGGCCTGTTGAGCGGCTCAGCATAGATGGCAATACAGCATGAATGCCATAAAGCACACCTATGAATTTACATCAATCATCTGCTCCCTCCACAGCTAATTCCTTAGCAATAGTAGCCCCTATTCCAGCGCTGGCACCGGTGATGATCCCTGTTTTTCCTTGTAGTCTGGTTCATGACAATTTCCTCCTTTTAACCTTATCTTTTTCATTTAATAAATTGCTCTGCGATTAATCGATATGATTGATGCTTATCCTTTGATGAATAAGTGATAGTTAAAATCATGATTTCATCTGCTAATACATGAGATTGAATTTCTAATATTTTACTTTTCACCTCATTAGGAGTACCTATAATCATTTTCTTTTTTATTCTTTCAATAGACTTTTGATTACGTAGATTTAATAGAATTTTTTTTGCCTCATCAACAGAGGGAACTCCTTTGTTTCCTTCCATACTCTCATTTTGTAGTTCCCAAACAATTGAGCTTAAAGCAATTTCTTCTGCTTTTTGAGTAGTTTCTGCACATATTACTGACAAAGCCATAATGACGTATGGTTTTTGGCCTTTTTTTCTTGGTTGAAATGACTGACGATATTGTTGGACGATTTCTGCTCCGTTTTCATCACTCATAAATTGTCCAAAACTATAGGCTAAACCGTTTTCCGCCGCAAAAATCCCACTTTTTCTACTTGTACCTAACATCCATAGATCAGGACTAATTTGCGGTAACGGAGAAGCCTCTAATACGGTCCCTTCATTATCTATGTATTTAATTAATTCATTTACTAAATCAGGCATTTTATAGACATGTTGCAAATAGTTATCCGATAATGCATTTGTTGCTTCAGCAGGACCACCCGGTGCCCTTCCAATCCCTACATCAATTCGATTAGGAAATAGAGTGGATAACATGTGATAGGTTTCTGCTACTTTATACGGCTTATAGTATGGCAATAAAACTGCCCCAGAGCCAATTCGTATATTTTTTGTATTTGCCCCAATATACCCTAACATTACCTCGGGCGCGGAGCATGCAAGCCCTGGCATTGCATGATGTTCAGCAATCCAATAACGTGAATATCCTAATGTCTCCCCTATGCGTGCGAGTTTCATTGATTCCTGTAATGCTTCATTTGCCGTTTGATTAGTTGAAATGGGAGACTGATCTAAAATGCTTAATTTCATAAGATGAAAATCCCCTTTTGTATTATTCCGCTTCTTTCAAAGTCAGTTTATATTCACCAATTTGCCCTTTTTCGTATAGATTCGTAATTGATGTTGAATATTCTTGAATCGTTCCGCGGAACTCAAGATGTCTCTCGGGTACGATTACATCAAATGTTCCTTTGTAAAGTAACGTTGCTATGTCATGGTAGTCGTCACTTGTAACATAAAAAGTTAACGATATCTGAGTTTTACCTTCTATCTTTTTTTCATCATATTGTGTGATTTTAATTTTAGTATCATTTAGTTGGATTTCTGTAACCATTTCATCATCGTCCCTTTCTATAAGGTAACACATTCCTAATACTTTTAACGTACTCTAACTTCGAAATGACGCCGTATGATATGATTTTTCTAGAATATGTGACGAACGTAAACTTTCTGCGTTCTTCACAACCATGTAAAAAGTTAATCAACCGTTAATACCCCCGTTAGCTGTATTTTCAAGAATGTAACCAACTTACTTGTGACCCGCGCTTTTATTGAATTTGGTTTAGCGTAATCGATCAGGCATCATAATACTCAGGAAATCTACAATCCCATTCCCTATCATGAGTTCTTCTCTATCTTGGTCAACTAGTACTCTTCTGATGCATAATAGATTTTTCTTTATAATCTTCAGATACAGATACTCACTTAAAGTCACCCAATGATATATGCAAATAGTCTAACTTTTTATCAGCTAATTTATCAACAAGATAAAGGGTATCTGATATTTTTATTCCAGATTCTTCATATTCTTCTGGAGAAAAACGATATCCCACAATAAAATCTTGAACATTTGAATTATCCACGACCTCAGTAACAGCATCAACTATTTGGTTAATGAAATTGATAATGATTATCAAAATTAACACGTTTTAAAAAATAAATAAAAAAACACCTCCAGTTTGAAGGCGTCTCCTTATTTGTATGTCTCATCCTGCTTTTCATAGGGATAGATCATCTCTTCGTCCAGGTCCATTTGTTTTAAAAAATGATCATGAATGAATTGCCTGATTTCCATAAGCTCTGATCCTGTCGGAAATGCAGAAACATTTATGGCTGGCAGATCCCCTATCAGCTTGGATGAATGATCAAGATCGGTTGAAATGACCAGATCAAACTCTTCATATTCTGAAATTAAATCGATGCTTGATGAATCAAGCGTTGATATAGAAAGCTGTTTTCCAAAATGATAATTTAGCACTTCCCTAATATAATCTTTTTCATAATATGTCCGGCATACAAGCGCAGCTTGTATTACATGCCTATTCCTCCTTCGCAGAATAGCAGCCTGGAGAAGAGTAAAGATTTCAAGAACATCCAGCTTTTTAAAAATAAGGGGGACTTTCGAGAATGTTTTGACTCCCAGGTCCTCTATTGTTTTGAAAAGTGGATTAGTCTCATAATATGGAAGATATTGTATCATTGAGCTATGGAGTGTTTCGGTATTTAATTCTTTTTCAAGATAAATTCTCTTGAATGTCTGGTAAATGTGAAAAAGAAAGATATCATCATCTGTTAAATTAAAGCCAGCAATATTCGAAAGGTTTTCTAAGTAGACAGAAAAAGGATGTTCCCTTTCGCCTATCCTCCTCCTGCGGAGATAACGCAGATGCTGCGATCTATTCGTCGGCCTTTCTTCACTCATTAAATAAATGGCAAAGAAAAGTATTTCCTGGAGCTGTGTTTCCCTGGAAGGAATATTGGCTTTAGCCATAAAATGCACTATTTCCTTAGCAGAGAGAAAAAATTTACTTTCTTTATATGCATCCACCAAAGTTTTTGGAAACGAAACAAAATAGCCCATAGACATACGCAGATTTGAAATATATAAGATCATTTTGAGGCGTTGAACGGCTCCTGTCCGGAGAGTCATCGAATAGCTCGAGGTCTGCTCCAGCAGCGCCGACTGAAAATCGCCGGAATACAGCCAATCCTTCTCAGCTTCCGGTTTAAAGCTCATTAAATCTAAGTATTGCATGATAAAACGCCTGATATTTCTTTCATCACCGATTACTTTGAAAGGACTCGAAGTTAAAGTAAGCTGTGATTCCTGAAGAACCTCCTGAAGCTTTTCAATGTGGCGGTATGCGGTCGAACGGCTTATATGCACCTCTTTGGATATCAGAGAAATATCTATTCCATCGCTTAATAAAATCAGCTTTAACGTATGGAAATAAGTATTCTTATCGCGAATTTCTCTTAAAATGCTCTCCAGAGTCCCGCTTTCAGGTTTTCTCAGCCTAACGCCAAAAGTATCATGCTTTTCCAGCTTCCAATCCTCCGGTAGTATCGTCTCCAGGAATTCCAGATCACGCCATATCGTGCTTTTTGAAAAACCTGTTCGTTCTGCCAGCTGAGCTAAACTGATCCATTTATTTTCACTGAGCAAATGAAAGATTAAATCTGAGTAGCGTTTATAAAACCGGTTCATTTTATCACCTATCTTTTCAAGCTCTTCCAAGTTATCTTTTCTATTACCGTCTTTGCTTACTCATCTTTTACTGCTATCTCAACGTAAAAAAAGGCATGCTCAGGAGAACATGCCCTTAAAGTAAAGGGTGAATTTCGAATTACACATTGGTTCTAACTGATTCTGACCCAGCCCTTTTTGATGGCAAGAAGGACTGCCTGTGTCCGATCATGAACTTTTATCTTTCTCAAAATGCTGCTTACATGATTTTTAACCGTTTTATCGCTAATAAAAAGTGCTTTACTGATGCCAGTATTGCTATTCCCATCTGCCAGCAGCTGAAGCACCTCGCATTCGCGGCGAGTCAATATATGCAGTGGACGCTGATAGTTCTGACTTGACGCATGATTGCTGCCTGAATTTAATTCTGTAAGCCTTTTGTATTCCTTTATAATATTTTGCGTAACCTTGGGATCCAGATAACTGCCTCCACTGGCAACAATCCTGATCGCTTCGATTAGCCCTTTTGCACCAATATCTTTAAGCAGGTATCCGGCTGCACCATTCTGGAGCACCCTCGTGACATAATTCTCATCATCATAAAAAGATAAAATAATGACTTTGCTTTTTGATTTGTTTTCATTCAGCTTATCCGTTGCTTTGATGCCATTCATATTAGGCATATCGATATCCATAATTATAACGTCAGGCTTATAATTCTTATCAATTATGAGAGCATCACGGCCATCTTCCCCTTCAGCAACTACTTCAAGGTCCTCTTCCATTTCCAGTATCCGTTTGACCCCTTCTCTGAAGAGCTTATGATCATCTACAATCGCAATTTTCAGCGCCATTTCCTGTTCACCTGCTCAGTTTTATTCTGAACCAAAAAATCTATAAAACCTATTTTACAAAAGTTTTTTCATAGCACAGTTTCAATTATGAGGTTTGCTGTTTCAAATTAGAAATTTCCCTGCTGCTTCCTGACACCCAGCAAATAATCTGAATTTTATGGTATGATCGATTTACTATGAGGAAGGAGTATTCTGATATGAACTCTTACAGCAGTACCTTAAATGGTGTTTTCCCATCTGTCTGCTCCTTGGATTGCCCGGATCAATGCGGCCTTTTGGTACATAAAAAAGAAGGAAAAATCGTTAAGATTGAAGGAGACCCCAATCATCCTGTCACACAGGGGAATATATGCACCAAGGTCCGCAGCATGCCTTCAAGGATTTATGATCGGAATCGGCTCAAGTATCCAATGAAGCGTGCCGGAGCCAAAGGTGAAGGGCATTTTGTACAGATTGGATGGAAAGAAGCTATAGACACGATAACATCCAGATGGAAGGACCTAATTGCCGAAAACGGTCCTGAGAGCATCCTGCCATACAGTTTTTATGGTAATATGGGCAGATTAAGTGCAGAAGGAATGGACCGCCGTTTCTTCCATAAACTCGGAGCATCCCGTCTAGACAGGACGATTTGCCAATCTGCCGGTACAGCAGGATATGCGTATACAATGGGAGGCAGCTTTGGGATTGACCCGGAGGATACCATCCATTCAAAGCTCATTATTTTATGGGGCATTAATGCAGTCAGCACAAACATGCATCAAATGATTCTCGCCCAGAAAGCAAGGAAAAACGGTGCGAAAATCGTTGTAATTGATGTCCATAAAAACCAGACCGGGAAAATGGCCGACTGGTTTATACCCATTACACCCGGCACCGATACTGCTCTGGCACTTAGTATCATGCATGTTCTGTTTGCAGAAAATTTAGTGGATGAGGCCTTTCTCGAGGAGTTTACGATTGGCCATCAGGAACTTCGCGAACATGTGAAGCAATATGACCCTGAAACAGCAGCCGGGATAACAGGTGTGCCGAAAGAGGATATTATCAAATTAGCCCGTATGTATGGAGAAACTTCCCCAGCTTTTATCCGTATCGGCAACGGGCCTCAGCATCATGACAATGGAGGAATGTGCATCCGCACCATCGCATGTCTTCCTGCCATTACAGGACAATGGCTCATAAGGGGCGGCGGTGCCATCAAGGGAAACTCCGGCTATCTTGCTTTTAATACTGGAGCTCTTCAAAGGCCTGATCTCCTGCACAAAAAGAATACACGCATTGTTAATATGAATCGGATTGGTTCTGCATTGCTTGAACTGGAAAAACCGATTAAATCGATGTATGTCTATGGAAGCAACCCTGCTGTTGTGGCACCGGAAGGGAATAAAGTCCGACAAGGGCTGCAAAGGGAGGATTTGTTCCTTGTGGTCCATGATCTGTTCTTAACCGAAACGGCTAAATATGCTGATATTGTGCTTCCGGCGTCTTCTTCTTTTGAAAATACGGATATATATTCATCGTATTGGCATCACTACATGCAAATACAGGAGCCAGTCATTGAACCTTACGGCGAGTCAAAGTCAAATGTCGAAGTGTTTCGGCTTCTTGCAGAAGGAATGGGCTATCATGATGCGGTATTTTATGAAACGGAAGAAGAAATGATTAATGCCGCATTGGATTTTCCAGCTAACCCTTTCATTGAAGAAATCAATGCTGAATCCCTAAGGAAAAACAAGTTTATCAAAGCGAGGGTAAAACCGCTGTTTCCCGGCAGGCTCCCCACGCCAAGCGGAAAAATTGAATTATATTCGCAGGGAATGAAAGATGATGGACATCCTCCTTTGCCTACCTATATACAGCTGAAGGAAGACGACACCTTCCCGTTTTTATTTGTGCCTGCACCCAATCATAACTTTTTGAATTCAACCTTTTCACATAATGAAAAACATGCAGCTATGGAGAAGGAGCCCCGCATTCACTTGAATAGTAAGGATGCGAAGAATGCTGGTATTGAGGATGGTGAGATAGTCCGCATTTGGAATGAGCGCGGAGAATGCGAACTCAAAGCGGCTGTTGGGGAGCTTGTCCTTCCAGGCACGGCAGTTTCTCAGGGAATCTGGGCAGATATTCCGGGAACCAAACATTTGGTCAATTCGCTGACACCGGACCGTCTTTCCGATATGGGCGGCGGTGCCGTGTTCTTTTCAGGCCGGGTAAACGTTTCGAAAATCATAATAGAATAACCCCTGCAAAAATGCAGGGGTTTTTGTATGCTATGAAGCATTGTTATTCTTAAAATTAAGATCATCTATGTATGAATGCATATCCGCTTTGTTCTTTAATACAACGACCTTTTTTCCTTCTGCAGCAAACCTGTCAAGCCGCTCAGCCATTTTCTTTTTACGGAGTTCGTATGTTGTCACAATGAATTTAATAAACTTCCAGTCCATTTTCTCCGTGCACCCGGCAGCCATATCTGGCCGGGTTTTGCCAAGATTGGTCACCCACCTTTTTAATACCCTGTACAGACAGAGATACAGGGGAATTTCCAGATATATGACTGTATCACATGCCGCTGCCCTGATTTCAAAAGTATTGCTGTAATTGCCTTCAATAATCCACTGCTTTTTTTTTACTATTTCACGCTGTGCATCCGAAAATTCCTGAAGCTCCCTTTCCACCCAGCCGGGCTTCCAGTATAAAACATCAAGATGATGTACCTCAATGCCTGTTTTCTCGCCCAATTTTCTGGCGAAGGTTGATTTTCCTGCGCCTGCTGAAGTCCCAATCACCATCACTCTTTTCAAATAATCACCTTCCCTTGCCGAATCCGCTTAATTACATTCAACATCTGTGCTTATATTCCCTCTTTAAAAGCCAAAGTTATTCTTACTTAAAAATTCATCCTAATAAGTGCTATAATATGTAAGTATTTTAAATAGAGGGGCATGATTATATGGCATTAACGAAGAAAAAACGGGTAGTAAAAGAGATAAAACAGCTAATCATGATCACGATAGGTGCGATGATTGCAGCAGCAGGACTTGAGTTTTTCCTCGTTCCGAACAGCATCCTTGATGGCGGTGTTATTGGTCTATCCATAATTGCCGCAGAGCTGACCGGGATGACCATGAGTATATTTTTAATCCTTCTTAACCTCCCATTTCTTTATATTGGCTACCGCAAAATAGGAATGAAATTCACGATACATACCTTATTCGGAGTAATTGTTTTATCCGCAAGTACCGCATATCTCCATCATTTTGAGCCTGTTACAGATGATTTATTTCTGGCAACAGTCATTGGAGCAGTCATTCTGGGAACAGGGGTTGGCCTTGTGATCAGAACTGGCGGAGCTTTGGATGGATCAGAGATTATCGCCATCCTGGTCAGCAAGAAGCGTCCGGTATCTGTCGGCCAATTTATCATGATTGTCAACGTATTTATCTTTATACTTGCAGCTTTCCTCGTTTTCAGCTGGGAAACAGCCATGTACTCCATTATCACCTATTATATTGCTTACAAAATGATTGATATCGTTGTAGAAGGTATAGAAGAGCTGAAGTCGGTTACGATCATTTCTGATGTGCCTGAAGAAATCTCATCAGAGCTCCAAAAGCAATTGGGACGCGGAATGACTTATATTCAGGGCCAGGGTGTTTTTACCGGAGAGCCTAAAAAGATCATCTATACAATTGTAACAAGGATTGAGTTATCCACGCTCCGTTCCATTGTGGAAGATATTGATCCCAGGGCATTAGTGGCTATTGAAAATATTGCCGATGTCAGCGGCAGCAATTTTGATAAAGGTACAGCGCACTAATAAGAAAAGCGCAAGCGCCTTGCCCACGAAGGAACGCAGACTAAGAACGCCACGTCCTCCCAAAAGCTGCCGCTTTCGGTCGTGCGATGTATCGCTGCCGTAGCTTTCCTTGTCCTGTGGCAACGTCTGCATGACCCGCATCCTGCGGGCCTCAGGCATAAGACGGTTCCTGTAAGAAGGCGTTTTTCCTTCTGAAAGGAAACGGCTTATGAGCCCGAGTCCCTAGGAGCCGAAACAAGACAAGCTTGTGACCTCGAGGGGGTAGGCGCTCCTACTAAAAGCTAACGCTTTTCACCGTGCGATGATGATGCTGTCGAAGCGTTCCTTGTGGAGCTAGACAGTAATCGACGTTCAAAAATTATATACTTTCTTATCTTTTAAAAAAAGCAGCCTCCCTCACACATTCATCAGTGCGGGAAACTGCTTTTTTGTTATATAAACAGCAGCAGGCTGAGCGCCATGACGGCCATCCCTGCCACAAGACCATAAATGGAGGTATGAGCTTCATCATACTTCTTGGCAGCCGGCAATAATTCATCAAGTGAAATGAACACCATTATTCCGGCAACTGCGGCAAAAATGATACCAAACATGACATCGTTTAAATATGGCATTAAAATCAAGTAGGCCACTAATGCGCCAACCGGCTCTGACAGCCCTGATAAAAATGAGAGTTTAAAAGCCTTCTTCTTGCTTCCTGTGGCATAATAGACAGGAACTGAGACAGCAATCCCCTCTGGTATATTATGAATGGCAATGGCTGCCGCAATGGCGATTCCAAGCGAAGGATCCTGGAGTGCAGAAGTAAATGTTGCAATTCCTTCCGGGAAGTTATGAATCGCAATCGCCAATGCCGCAAAGGTCCCCATTTTTAAGAGTGCCGGATCCTTGACGGTGTTTCCGGAATCATTCATTTCTTCAACTGTCCTCACTTCATGGGGATTATCCTTTTTAGGAATAAACCGGTCAATTATTGCAATAAGGAGAATCCCCCCAAAAAAACCTCCAACAGTTGCCCAGTTTCCGCTTACTTGACCTAATGCTCCTACAAGTGCATCTTTGGCTTTTACAAAGATTTCAATCATGGAGACATAAATCATCACTCCTGCGGAAAAGCCAAGTGCCAATGATAAAAACTTCGTATTCGTTCTAGAAGTAAAAAAAGCCATTAAACTGCCAATACCTGTCGCTAAGCCGGCAAACAAAGTAAGACCTAATGCAAATAATACTTCCTGCGACATTTCACTCTCTCCTTTTTCTCTATTGCCAAAAAGTTTCTCCAGGGCAACTTTTGCGTTAAAAAAATATATATGCCAAATTACTATAAGTATATGCGCCTAACTTAAAAAGTTTACTTTGGTAAACATTTTATCTCCAACCCAAACCAAAAGCAATAAAAAAGGACTATTCGATTATTTTTTCTTCAATATTATAAGAAGGATTGAGGAAAATGTGCATAAAAAAACAAAAACCTTCGCCCTTTAAGCAGCGAAGGATCATTCCCAGACTCGTTTTGATTTGAAAAGTTCCTGAAGGTACCCCCATACAGATATGGGTGACATGATCATTTGATAGAACAGGATAAACGTAAAGAATCCTAAAATATTCTTTCTGACTTTCAGATTCAGATTTTTAAACACATAATGCTTTTGATACATGTATAAGATTCCGTAGCTTAACATGGTAAGCGGCAGCACAAACAAGGTCATCGGGCCAACTATCCAGAAGTAGCCGAAGAACGCAAGCATTAATCCGGGAATCCAGAAAAAAGTATACATCATATCCAGATATGGCATAACCAGGTTAACACCTGTTAAATATTTTGTGTATATTTGCGGCTGATTCCATGGCTTGATTTCATTCAGGCCTTCAATCATTCCCCTTGCCCACCTTGATCTTTGCTTTGCAAAGTGGGATAACGTAGAAGGAACATCTGTAAAAGCTGCAGCCAGCGGCTCAAAATATACTTTCCATTCCTTCTGAAGCAGCCTCCAAGTCAATACAATATCTTCGCCAATGGCATCTGGCCAGCCATTTACCTGGCGGACGGAGTCAGTTTTGTATAAACTGAAAGCCCCCTGTGCAACCAGTGTTCCCTGATATAACCCCTGCAGTCTTTTTATTGAGGCTATACCCAGGTAATAGTCCCACTCCTGTGTTTTCGTCAAAAGGTTTTCCCGGCTATTGCGTACAAGCATCGAGCCCGCTACCGCACACACCTCTTCAGGACTGCTTTCCATGCGTGATACTAAAAAGCGGACAGCTGAAGGGTGCAGCAGGGTATCTGCATCAAGTGTGATAACATATTCTGTTGTCACATGCTGAAGGCCTTTATTTAATGCATGGAATTTCCCGGTCTTTGGTTCCTTCAAAATATCAATCGCAAGGTTAAGCTCTTTTTGTGCTCTTACTATTTCAAGGTGAGTATTGTCTGTAGAACGATTGTCTATAACGATGACCTTAATCTTCCCATGATAGTCCTGGCCTGCCACATAGCTTAACGTTTGAAAGATTGTTTTTTCTTCATTGAAGGCGGCTACCAGCAATGTCACTTCCTTATCAGGATCCGGATTCTTAAAAGATGGCTGCCTGTCCAAAAGCAGGCTCATCAACAGAAAGGCATTCATATAGCCCGGTACATAGGCAATACCCCCAATAATAAGAATGCTGATCGGGAGTGTGACAATGTCTGATAGATCCTTCAGCCAGGGCAATGATAGATATATAGAAAAAGCCATCCATAATAGAGAAATCAGGTGACTTATGACAAATTTCTTATTTATGGATAAATAAACTTTATTTCTCCTGCGTTTTATGAACGGATCTGCAGGGATGGAACTCGGCTCCATAGGTTCACCCTCAATGAATATAGTTAATTAAAAAATATAGTATTTTATCATTTAAGTAACCTGGTAATTTATACTATCCTTCAAGGCAGAAGCACCGGCAAAAAGAGCAGCCTTAGACTGCTCCTGACCCGTATCTTATTTTAGAAAGGTACCATTCATATATTCCTTATAAGCGGTCCGTATTTCTTCTTCCGTATTCATGACAAACGGTCCACGGGCCACAACCTGTTCTTTGACCGGCTCACCTGCATATAGCAGAAAACGCATTTGCTCTTCGGCTTTAACGGCTATTTCGCTTTCACCGTTCCTGCCTTCCCCCAATTCAAGGACCTGGCCATTGGCCCCATGAACTTCATTTTCTCCAAAAATACCGCTGCCCTCTATAATATAAATAAAGCCTTTGTAGCTGCCAGGCAGTTCCTGTGAAGCTGCAGCGCCTTTTTCCATCCTTACTTCAACCATTGTGACAGGCACATGATTTAAGGTTGGTGATACAACTCCTCTAGAGGAACCGGAGAAGACTTTAAAAACTGCACCCTCTTCCTCCCGGGCAGGTACTTCACTGCCTTTAAGGTTTTGGTATCTTGGTGCTGTCATTTTCTTTTCCCGTGGAAGATTGATCCACAGCTGCAGCGAATGGGCAGTAATTCCTTCAGATGGCACTTCATTATGAACGACACCGCTCCCTGCTGTCATCCATTGAACATCACCAGGACCTAACAAACCGCCCTCACCTGAATGGCTGTCATAGTGCTCAATGGCCCCTTCAATGACATAAGTTACCGTCTCAAT
Organism: Cytobacillus firmus; assembly: GCF_023657595.1. Lineage (NCBI taxonomy): Bacteria > Bacillati > Bacillota > Bacilli > Caryophanales > Bacillaceae > Cytobacillus > Cytobacillus firmus. Next base: position 3,121,105 of record NZ_CP098323.1, read on the forward strand.
CCCGCAATGGGGATGAATGTCAAACGCTCCCTTTTGAAACTTATCTTCCATCATCAGCAGAAAGGGGTCATACTTCTCCCAATTTCCCGGTTCTATCACAGGACCTGCTGCATGAATGGGACTGTGCTCCTGCAATTTTACTTTCCTGATGGAAGCAATCTCCCGCTTTGTTACTTTTTCATTCTGCATCCGCCATTTCTCCCCTTTATATGTAAAAGGAGCAATTGCAAAACAATTGCTCCCTCTATGATTATTGATTACCTCTTTTAATCCACCCAGCAACAGTGACAGTTCTTTTCGCCTGATGTTTAACAGCTTCCTTCACATCTTCAATCATTTTTCCATCCTGGCCAACCGTTACGCTTGTTCCATATGGATTGCCGCCAGCTCCGAAAAGAACCGGATCCGTATAACCAGGAGCAGCCACAATCGCACCCCAATGGTACATCGTAGTATAAAGTGAAAGAATCGTTGCTTCCTGGCCGCCATGCGGATTTTGTGCTGATGTCATTGCACTAACTGCCTTATTCGCAAGCTTTCCTTTTGCCCAGAGACCGCCAGTTGTATCAAGGAACTGCTTCATTTGGGAAGGCATATTGCCGAAACGGGTCGGTACGCTGAATATAATGGCGTCTGCCCATTCAAGATCGTCCGGCTTAATTTCAGGCACATCCTTTGTCGCCTCGACAGTAGCTTTCCATGCAGGATTGCCTTCAATTGCTGATTGCGGCGCCAGTTCCGGGACCTTAAAAACTTTAACTTCCGCACCAGCTTCTTTGCCGCCTTCCTCCGCCCATTTAGACAATTGATAGTTTGTTCCGCCCATGCTGTAAAAAATGACTGCCAATTTTACATTTTCCATATTAATCGTCTCCTTTTTAGTTGAATTTCCAAATAACCTTGATAGGATACCCATGATAGCACTCCCTTCTTTCATTCTCTTCCCTTATTATTCATTAGATTAACTATTATTAAATTTTTTTATACCATCGGGCTGCAGCCTGCACTTCACCCATGGTTAATTGATGGCCAAAACTTTCCCAGTGAAGCTCGACTTTCGCTCCTGCACTTTCCAATAATGACTGTAAATCAGTGGATTCTTCTGCAGGACAAATCGGATCATTGGTCCCAGCCGCGATAAATACTGATGTTCCGCTGAGATCAGGTAATTCAGCACCACGCCTTGGAACCATTGGATGATGCAGAATCGCTGCTTTTAAGGCGTTTTCATGATGAAATAATAAGCTTCCTGCAATATTAGCTCCATTTGAATAGCCGATTGCCACAATGTTGTCTCGTTCAAAACCGTATTTCTGTGCGGCTTCATCTAAAAAGCCGTTTAATTCTTTTGTGCGAAAAAGCAGATCTTCTTCATCAAAGACACCTTCTGCCAGCCTGCGGAAAAATCTTGGCATCCCATTCTCCAGCACATTACCGCGCACACTTAGAACAGAAGCCTCCGGATCAATATGACCTGCAAGCGGAAGCAGGTCAGTTTCTGTACCTCCCGTTCCGTGAAGCAGCAATAATACAGGCTTGGAAGGATCTTTTCCTTTTTGAAAAATATGTTTCATCGTATCTTCCTCTCTTTGTTTTATCGCAGTCTAACGGGCAGTAAGACCCCCACTTCAAGACTCAGAGGAATCAAAGGAGGATATGGGGGTCAAACTGCCCGTAAAGGCCCGATTGGTTCAACTAACAATCAGTGGGGGATAAGGAAAACCCCCACTGATTGAAGTTTCACTTTATTCCAGTTCCCTGACTTCAATAGGGATTAATTTTCGCTCGATGCGATCTCTCATATTCTCATATTGTTCAGGAAGCATCAGCTTCTCCCCTATTTCACCGGGTGATTCGTCATGTGCAAATCCTGGCGGGTCAGTTGCAATTTCAAAAAGAATTTCCCCGTGCTCCCGAAAATAAATGGCATTAAAATAATTCCGGTCCCTGACTGGTGTTACCCCATAGCCATTTGACCTCACATATTCCCGCCACTCCAATTGATCCTGATCATCTTCAGCCCGCCAGGCGATATGATGGACAGTGCCGACACCCATCCGGCCTCGCTTGCCGGAAGTCTTTTTCAGGTCTATGACATTGCCGATTGGGGCTGAGGATTGGAACCGGATTATTTCTCCTTCTTCCCCAATGCGTTCAAGACCCATAACACTTTCAAGCAGATGTGCTGTCTGTTCCGGCTGGGATGAATAAAGAGTCGCCCCTGCAAAGCCCTTTACTGCAACATCAGGAGTAATTCCTCCAAATGTCCAAATATTCGTCTCACCCTCATCTCTTTCCACCATTTCCAATATGAGACCGTGAGGATCCTGAAATCTTATTGATTCTTCACTAAATCTTCTTTCCATTGTGTAAGAAATTTTAAATTTCTTAAATCTGTCTTTCCAGAATTCAAGAGCACCACTGGGAATTGCATAGGAGGTGACGCCAGCCTGGCCATCCCCAATCTCTCCCTGGAAGGCATTTGCCAATGGGAAAAATGTAATGATTGTCCCCGGCTTCCCTTCATTATTGCCAAAATACAGGTGGTAAGTGCCGGGATCATCAAAATTCACAGTCTGCTTGACCATCCTCAATCCTAAAACACCTGCATAAAAATCGATATTCTCCTGAGGGTGGCCGACGATCGCACTGATATGATGAATTCCACTTGTGGCTTTGTTCACTATTCACACCTCTTTCTCATTAATGTAACCAAAATTCAATCTATGAAACTCATTTTAAATCAAATATTTTCACTTCAAGATAAAATTCTTTTCTCAATCAGAAAAACAACTGAATGCCTCGAATTAATTTATCTCGAATTCAAGATAATTATAAAATATACTCACGCTGCTGTCAATCTTTCGGATTGAAGCAGAAACTGGAATATTTTGATTGAGCATATTGACATCACCTAAAACATAAAGGTATATATTAATTATAATATTAGAATTTTCAGACGGATATTTGGAGGTAAGGAAATGTACAATGCATACTGCCGAATGTACCAGAAAACCTTCAAGCTGGTATCGCCTCTTTTACCCTGGCGGGAACCGGAACTTTTAGAAGGCGCTAATAGCCTGGACAAACTTCCCGATATTATTAAGAAAACAGGCATAAGCAGAATTTTGATTGTAACGGACAGCGGCATCACTTCTCTTGGGCTGATGGATGGTTTGCTATTAAATTTACAGAAATGGAATATTGAATTTTATATTTATGATAAAACGGTTCCAAATCCGACAATTACTAATATTGAAGAAGCACTTGAAGAATACATGAAGAATAATTGCCAGGGTATTCTTGCCTTTGGCGGGGGTTCACCGATGGATTGTGCTAAAGGCGTTGGTGCAAGAGTTGTGAGGCCTGAGAAAAGCATCCCGCAAATGAAAGGCCAATTTAAAGTCAGAAAAAAGCTACCTCCCCTTTTTGCAGTCCCGACTACAGCAGGTACAGGAAGTGAGGCCACTGTTGCAGCGGTCATTACCGACAGCCGTTCACATGAGAAATACGCCATTATTGACCTTTGTCTAATTCCGCATTATGCAGTTTTAGATCCCTTGATTACTATAAAATTGCCTCCTCATATAACGGCTGCAACCGGTATGGATGCACTAACCCATGCCATCGAAGCCTACATTGGGAGAAGCAGTACAGCAGAGACGAGAAAATTGAGCATAGATGCAGTCCGGCTGATATATGATAATCTTTACGAAACATATCAGAATGGCGAAAATCTGGAGGCAAGAGCCCGTATGCAAAAAGCTGCTTATCTGGCAGGACTGGCTTTTACCAGGTCCTATGTAGGCAATGTTCATGCTATCGCCCATACGCTGGGAGGATTTTACTCTGTTCCTCATGGTTTGGCTAATGCTATCATTCTTCCATATGTACTGGAGCATTACGGCGAGGCAGTCTGGGCACCCCTAGATGAACTCGCAATGGCGGCGGGCATAGGTGATCCGGGAGCTTCGGCTGAAGAAAATTCAAAGAGCTTTATAAGCAGCATAAAATCCCTCAACCATAAAATGGGGATCCCCCAAAAGGTGAGTGGAATAATAGACAGTGACATTCCCGTAATGGCTGAACGTGCCTTAAAGGAAGCCAATCCCTTGTATCCTGTGCCGAAAATCTTCGGCAGAAATGATATGTTAAAACTGTATCAGATTATAAAGGAATAATATTCTGGCACACCTTTTGAACTCATGGCTTTCCGCTAAAAATTTCAGTGGCTCACACCAATAAAAGGCAGATGCACATTTAAATGCATTCTGCCTTTAACGCTTTATCTGAACCAGCCCTTCTTCATAAACCACCAAAACATGCCTAAGGCAATAATAAACATTAATAACAGTGTTTCAAAATATCCATATTTCCACGATAATTCCGGCATGTTTTCAAAATTCATCCCATATATGCCCGCTATAAAAGTTAAGGGCATGAAAATGGTTGTTATCACGGTAAGGACTCTCATTACCCGATTCGTCTGATGGGAGTTGATCGATAAATAACTGTCACGGATATCGTTCGTCAATTCCCTGTTTCCATCAATCATTTCAGTCAATTTCAATAAGTGGTCATGAATATCAGCAAAGTATTCGTATCTTTCCTTTACACCTTTAAGTCTATGGGAATTAATGACACGGTATATTAAATCACGCATCGGAATCACAGTATATCTTATCTGCAATAAATGATGGCGGATATCAAATAACTTCTCCAATAATTCTTCCATCGTTTCATCATTTGGGTTATCTTCAATGAGACTCAAACGATCTTCCAGCTGATAAACGATAGGAAAGTAATTATCCACTATTTTATCAATGATGTGGTACATGACCAGGTAAGGGTCCCATTTACTAATCTTCTTACTTAAGCTAAGCCTTTCCCAAACATCATTCATTTCCCTGGAGAGTTCATGATGGTAGGATACTATATAATTTGAGCCAATAAAAAAGTTAATTTCCTGTTTATCTTCGTTAATATGATTTAGGCTATGGGTGACAAAAAAGCTATAGTCTTCATAATAGTCCATTTTGGGGCGCTGGAGTTTGACAACACAATCCTCTATTGCCAGGGGGTGAAAGTGAAAAGTCTTGTCGAGTTCAGCAGTTTCCTCCTCGGTTGGCTGATCAAAATCAACCCAAAACCACTTATAGCTTTCCCACTCAGCTTTCAGCCTCTCTAGAGTAATATCCTGTTTGAGTTCATTTTTCTTGTTAACAGCTTGTATTCTTATCATGAATGTCTCCTAGTCTTTCCAATCTTAAAACATATTTTTTCCATTTTTAATAATGATATCCTAACTCTCCATTGGTGTATTTATTATCTACCTCTTTTTCTTGCTCTGTTAAACAAGAATTTACTTTTCTCGGTAATTATAAAAAATATACACTCAGTAACCGGCTGCTTTAACGCTTTTACCGCGAAAAGTAATTTTAATTAACAAAAAATATTGACTAATCTAAACTTATCTGATAAATTATTTTCAAATAATAAATCGCTGAAGAGAAGAGTAAGACAGGAATGCTGTTCCAAAGAGAGCCGGCATATGGTGAAATCCGGTGTTCAGTACCTGATCCGAAGATCATCTCTGAGATGCAAAGCTGAAATACAGTAAGCTTTGACGGGTTTTCCGCCGTTACAATGGAACGCGTATGATTGTACGCAGCTGAGTGCTGCAGTTTTTTGAACTGCGGAATTAGGGTGGTATCGCGAGTATAGACTCGTCCCTTTCTGGGGACGGGTCTTTTTATTTTTAAAAAAAGGAGTTTGAGCAGCTTATGAAGAAATTTGACAGCTTTTTTATCGGTCTCATGTTATTCTCAATGTTTTTTGGAGCAGGTAATTTAATATTCCCTCCCTACCTTGGTGCTTTATCAGGTACCTCCTTTTGGCTTGCGATTACAGGTTTTATTCTGACTGCTGTAGGCTTGCCATTTATTGTACTGCTTTCCATCTCCATGGCAAAGGGTGGAATTGAAGCGATTGCCAGCCGGGTTCATCCTCTTTTCGGCACTTTATTTATGGTTATCATCTACCTGTCCATTGGTCCTTTCCTGGCTATTCCCAGAAATGCAGGTGTTGCTTTCGAGATGGGTGTCATGCCATTTATTAATGATTCATGGAACCTATCACTAATATTGTTTACGTATTCAGCAGTCTTTTTCTTGCTTGTATATGTTGTCAGTTTAAATCCGGCCAAAATGGAAAGATTTATGGGCCGCTGGCTTACTCCTGTTCTGCTGCTGTCGGTTGTTATCCTTTGTACAGCTGCAATCATGAATTTCGGCACAAAGCAGCTGGCTCCATCTGGCGGTTATGACAGCGGCGCATTCTTTAAGGGTTTCCTTGAAGGCTATAACACAATGGATGCCCTTGCCGCCCTTGCCTTTGGAATTGTCATTCTTACTGCCATCCAGAAAAAAGGTGTACATGACGAAAAGCAATTATCCCTCTATACACTAAGAGCTGCAGTAATAGCTGGCGTGCTGCTGGCAGCCGTTTATATTTCCCTTGGTTTATTAGGAGCTAAAATAGCTGCGAACGGCACTTTTGAAAACGGGACAGCCATTTTATCATCTGCCGCTACCCTGTTATTCGGAAGAGCTGGAACGGCATTCATAGGTGCAATTTTCACTCTTGCCTGTTTTACGACTGTAGTAGGCTTAACATCAGCCTGCGGACAATATTTCTCAAAGTTGCTGCCAAAGGTAAGCTATAAATTAGTCATCAGTGCCGTAACCTTGATTGGTTTTACCTTATCAAATCTTGGGTTAAATCAAATTCTCAAAGTATCTGTTCCTTTCCTGGTAACAGCTTATCCTTTAACCATTGTGCTGATTACGCTGAGCTTCTTTAATGGCTTTTTCCGAAATCCGCGAAAAGTTTACGGGAGTGCGCTATTATTCACTGGAGTATTTGCAGCGCTGGGAGCTTTAAGCACATTTGGCTTTGATCTCGGAGCCCTTCAATCCCTTAGGGAAGTATTGCCTTTCGCATCGGTTGGAATGGAATGGGTTGTACCAGCTGCAGCAGGTACTGCACTGGGAATCCTTCTAAGCAAAACTGACAGGCAACAGCCGGATTCGGCAAAACAGATGGATGTAAAAGCTTCTTGATAAAAAGCCAGGCTGCTTAAACAGCCTGGTTTTCCTATTCCTTCACTTCATTATAAGACGGCTCCAATAAATACTTAATATGGATTCCGCTTTCTAATGGAGGGTTTTCACAAACCCGGTACTCTTTGCCTGATAGCCTAAACTAATATAAAATTGATGAGCGTCTTCGCGTTCAGTCCTGTTTCCGCTATTTAGTACAATTCCGGCAGCCCCCAATTGTTCTGCAAAATTTTCAACAGCCTGCATCAGCTTCTTACCTGCACCCATCCCTCTGTAATTTTTATCAGTAACGAAAGCAATAACTCGGATATGAATGCCGTCAGTATTATATAAAAGACCTGTATGGAATCCAGCCATTCCAATTACTTTATCTTCTAGACAAGCCACTAATGAATAGTAATCAGGATGTGCACCGATGTTATTAAGCCTCTTTTCCATCAGCTCTTTCGACACTGGATAGCCCAGATCCCCCATTAAGCTTGCAAGCTGGGGAATATCCCCGATAGCTGCTTTCCTGGTATGTATTTTAAGCTCCATTTGGCACCATCCTGCCTTTATGCATAGTTTTATTCCCTTACCCAGATTGCTTTTGTATATCCAATTTTCAAACCTGCTTTTTCCATATTATTCTGGCTTGCCGAACCAAACCTTGCCTGACCTGTCACAAGCTCTGAATTTTGTGTAATCGCCTGATAGATTCGGGCTTGAATAAGCGCGCTGTGGACCCCTCTGTTTCTGAAGGCAGGCAAAACAGCCGCAGCCGCAAGATTCGCTGCCTTTTCTATGATATAAATAACACCTATTCCAGCTGGTTCATTGTTTACAAAGGCAAGATAAAAGGACCAGTTTCTATTGTCATAAAGAACCTCATTATTTTCAGCTATTCCTTGGCTAAGGAATCCAGGCATTCCAAACCCCTTTGTATATAGCTCACCGAAAAGATCAAAGTCGCTTCTTTGCATCCTGCGTATATCAATATCGGCATTAATGGGAATGTCCACAAGATCTGAAGGTTCCGCAAACAAAGTGGTATGGAAATCACATTGATAGAACCCTTTTTGATGAAGGATCCTCAGTAAATCTGATGATCCGTTTGAAGGTGTAATCTCCAATCGTATGGGAATTCTTTTTCCCTGATAGAAATCAATAATTTGATCCAGAGCTTCGGCATCTGCTGCGTTAAATCCTTTTACAAGATTGAAGGATGGACCCGGAATATTCCTGGCAGCGAAAGCGGTTGTCCCGCCAATCCTTTTAATTTCCACGCCCATTGGGTTTCCATCCCGATTTTTAATTGCCGTCAATCTGGAGAGCAGCACACTTGTCTCTGTCTTGTCCAATCTCTCAGCTAAGTCACTTTTCATCACTAGATTCATAATTTTTCACCTCATATATTTAACGTCAAGCCTTCCAAAAGAATCCAATATTTTGTACCGCTTAACAGTAAGTATTCCTTTCCAATGATTGCTTGCAACCTGGAATTCATTTTCATATTGTCCCCAGCTCCAGGGAATGTCCCAAGTTCCTTCATTTGAGAGCTGCTCAATATAGAAATCAAGATTATCATCTATTGACGTTCCAAATCTCATAGAAAGAGAATCTTCTGGCTGCTCAGCGAAATCCAAGGGAGTGGCTACATAGCCTTCTGCCCATACTGATTTATTCTTCCCGGCAGCTTTGTAAGCAAGAGCATTCACTTTTTCAGCCGTCTCCTTGAGCGGGTAATTAAGTCTTGAATCAAATTCAGATTCCTGCTTGGACATTAGCTTTACCAACTGCTGAAAATTGTTTATTTCATGTCTATCCATTTCATCAACTTCCATTAAATATGCAATTGCATTCTTTACGGTTTTCCATCCTATTTCAGCAGCACTGCTTCCAGATGGCGACCAATGCAATAAGAACCCTGCAAGCTCTGCACTTGGATTATAAGCCCAATTATCCTGGATATTCTCTGTCCAATGCCACCAAGGAGCATGTGGGTACTCATTGTTTGAAGTCATCACAGATGGCCACATTTTATTCTCATGGATATAGCTGTGTTCTAGATAATTTACTAGTTTTTGTACAACTTTCAACTCGGGTTTTGCTTCAATTTCCATTAAGATTTGACCGGCAGCCCAGGAAGCCATCGGTGACGAGTAAGGTGACCAGAAATCAGGTTCAATGCCATGGCCAAATCCCCCGTCTTCATTCTGAAACGCTTCTATACATTTTATTACCCCTTCATCATTACGATCCTCAAAATGGTACGACCATAAAGCAGATTCAAGCGGTCTTGCATTTCTTTTTATCCATCTGCTTGTGTTCTGAAATTTTTCTTTCGTTATCTTCATATATAAAATCCTTTCTTAATTAGGAGCTTTGATTTCTTATTAGTTTTTCTAGCTATAATACCAATTTCCTTTTTTAAACAATAAAAAAAGGAAAAGAGCCAATGCTCTTTTCCTAATCAATCCACTTTACAATATCATCGAATGGTCTGCGCGCTTTTGGTCTTGGGTCTTTCACTCTGTATCCAAAGGCACACATTACCGACAATCCGAAGCTTCCTTCTTCAAGCAAGCCTTCCTCATTCAGGAGTTTATTCATTTTTTCAATGTCAAACCCCTCAATGGGACAGGAATCTATACCAATTTGTGCAGCGGCGGTCATCATATTCCCAAGTGCAATGTAGCTTTGCTTGCAGGCCCAATCAAAGAGTGGGCGATCTCCTTCCAGCAGATCAAAATCGGACTTCTGGAATTCCTCAATCCGCTGCAGATATTTGTCCATCATTTCTTCCGGCATGCCCAGGGTATTTCTAAAATGATCCTGCAGATAGCGGGAATCATATTTTGTATCTTTTCTCGTTCTTGCCAGGATTAAAACAAAGTGGCTAGCTTCAGGCAGTTTCCCGTATGCGCCCCAGGAGGCATTCTTAATTTTCTCACGGAGCTCCTGGTTCTGAACAACCACAAAACGCCATGGTTCAAAACCAAATGAACTTGGTGACAGACGGCCTGTCTCCAATATAAACCGGAAATCTTCCTCGGGGATTTCTTTATTTGGATCAAATTCCTTTGTCGCATGCCTGAATTGATAGGCATTCAGGATTTCTTCCTTTAAAACTTCCTTTTCACGCAAAACCAAACACTCCTTTTCTGACTGTTCTAACTTTAACGTAACATATTACATCATAACATTCATGAAATCAGCTTTTAGTCTGCCCTTTTCACTGCTGTTCCTAATCATTTGGGGCAATTTCATTGCAAATCCATAGACAGCCTGATCATATCCCGGCAATGGATTCCATTTTCAATGATATCTTCTTTGTAATGCCTCACAAAAAAATCTCTGTCGACCCCTGTGATTCTAAAACCGCATTTTTGGTAAAAAGCCAGCTGCCCAATACTTGAATTCCCCGTTCCAATTTCAAGGGTCTTATATCCACCTTGAAACGCAAGCTCTATTGCATGCTCAAGAAGTTTTCTGCCGATGCCCTCACCCTGATATTTTTCACTAACGGCAATATTTATAATCTCACAAGTTCCTGGTCTTGTGGCTAGAAGGATATAAACGCCGACTGCTTCTCCGTTTATTTCAGCAAAATATGTTTCCCCTCGATTTACATAACCTTTAATAAATTCAATTGAAGGATCTGCCAATAATAGCAGATTCATTGGAGGGGGCTCTGAATGGTCCATTTTTCGTATCTTCATTATGTCCTCCTTTTTATGTCAAGCTTCCAAAATAACCTTCTCTTTCTGTATAACGATGATCCATAGCAGTCATCTCCCCCAGTCTTCTTTGTTTACCTTTTTTATTTGGATTTCTTTCTCATGCATATCGATATATTCAAAATATCCAATTCTATTTCCCCATGGATCAGCAAATGTAGCCCACTTAACAGGAACTTCTTTTCTCGTATGGATTTCAAATGGTGTTATTTTTAATTCTGTGATTAGTCTTTCACGTTCCTGCTCAAGATCAGGCACCCCAAGCCTAATTGGACCGCTTCCTATACTGGGTGAACCCTCAGCTATCTGAAGCCAGCACCCTGTGATGAGTTCCCATTCTGCAAATCCTTCATGCGGAATGAGATCAGGTTTTTTATTAAGCAATGTTTCATACCACAACAGTCCCTCTTTCATATCCAGTACCCGGAATTGAACCGTCATTTCATAGATCATTTCAGTCCCTCCAATCTCGCACAAAATTATGTAATTCGTTGAATTTATCACATTTCCTTCATTTAGATTGTTTTTGCTCCTGAGCACAGGGAATTAAGAGTAGTGAATAATAGAAAGGGAGTTGTATGAAACATGTCAATTAAGGCTTTAGTTTTAAACTGTACACTAAAAAAAAGCAGTGAACCTTCCAATACCGGTGCACTTATAGATGAGGTTGTTAAATTTTTTGATAAAACGGAAGTGAAAACAGAGGTTGTTACAGCTGCAGACTTTAAAATTGGTTCCGGTATTACTTCTGAAGCTGTAGATCAGGAGGATGAATGGCCGGATATTTTTAAGAAGGTTGAAGAGGCAGATATCCTTATCGTTGGTTCTCCCATCTGGCTTGGCGAGCAGAGCAGCATCACCACAAAAGTAATCGAAAGATTATATGGAGGAAGCAGTCTGACAAATGAAAAAGGACAGTATATTTTTTACAACAAGGTTGGCGGTGTTGTGGTGACCGGCAATGAAGATGGGGCCAAACAAGTTTCCCGCTCCGTGCTATATTCACTTTCCCATATGGGATTCACCATCCCTCCAAACGTTGACACCTATTGGGTTGGTGAGGCTGGCCCCGGACCATCCTTTATTGAAGCAAAGGGCTATGACAATGACTTCACAAGAGAGCATGCCAAAATAATGGCCTATAATTTACTCCATTTTGCTAGAATATTAAAAGCTCATCCGATACCAGCCGAAGGTAATGTTGTCAAAGGCTAGTTACATTAATATGCAGTAAAAAACCAGCATAAGCCCTAAATGCTGGTTTTTTACTCTTTATTTTTTTGGAGAAATTTGTAATCCTACCTGATCTAACGCGTGGGTGATTCCCTGCTGCAGAACTGAAAAACATGGAATTTGTGTTTCCTTGTTTCCGCTCTCGATGATTTGCAGGCTAAGTTCGGGTGAAATCCCGACAAATATGCAGTTTGTGCCCAATAGGGAAGCTGCTTTTACGAATTTCTGCAGAAAATCTAAAGTATATTGATCAACACCCTTTAAAGCAGTTAAGTCCAATATTAAATACTCTGCTTTATACCGGGGAAGATTCAGTAAGGTTCTGTTCAGCAGTTCCTCCGCCCTCAGCTCTTCATATCTTCCCACTAAAGGAATGACCAGAATGGAATCGATCACTGGAATTATAGGAGAAGATATCTCTTTAATTATTTCAGACATTACTTTGGTCTGCTCAGCAATTTCCTTTTCCAGCTTTTTCTGGGCGCTTTGATTCTGCTCTTTAATCAAGGCACTGATATTCTGGGAGGGCGTAATGTCGGACTCAAAAAATTCGTATTCGGAATAATAATCTCCCTTAACCTGGCTTTGTTTCACTTTATACCATATATTTGTTTCAAACAGGCCGCTGAGCACCCCTGCCCAATGTCCAGGCAAAAAAGTGCCTTCTGCTTCTTTTTTTTGTTCCACATTAATCTTATACTCCCACCCATTTTTAACACGAATGATCGCCTTCTTTTCTTCGAGGCTAAAGGATGCAATATCTGTTTTCCCCCAACCGGCAGTTAAATACATATTGGGTAAATGATTAATAATGTCTTCTTTTTCTTTATTCGATTCCAAATAAAATTTGCTGACAATTTTTCCTGTCCTGTAGCCAGCGGTTTCAAGAACAAGCTCGGCTGATTTTTCACCAGAGATTTCCTCAATGGAGTCCAGGAGAGTCTTAAAAGCTGTGTTTACCCAAAACACTACCACTTCGTCATTTTCGAATTTAAACGTTGCATTATCCAGATCCCAATCAAACAGAGATCCATTCACATTTATTTCATACTTAGAAGAATTAGTCTCCATAAATGTCCTCCTTATCTAATAAATCATTGCTGTCTAGTCATCTATTTAAAGAACAATAATATTCTAACCTCGAGGTTAGTTCGGAGTCAAAAATGTATATGCTGGTGGGAAAACCTTATCGAAGATAATAAAATCCATATAGTATAGCTGCTGAAAATTGCTTCGAAACAGACAAAATCTATCTAATTTTTCGCATGCACCGTTTTTATTCACCCCCAAAAAAGAATAGGCATGCAAATCCTCCCCGCTTATACCTACCCTTCTTCATTCCACTTAATCGCAAATGCAGTACCTTTTGCCGAACTTTCTTTTAAAAATAAATTTGCGTTCAGAGCATTGGCCAGCAGTTTGCTGAATGGAAGCCCCAAGCCGAGCCCTCTTACTTTCAGCTTCTTCTGTTTCCCCCTGTAAAAACGTTCAAAAATATAAGGCTGCTCCTCTTCGGCTATTCCCGATCCATTATCATGAACCTCAATAAATCCCTCACTCAAAATAACAGTAATGCTGCCATTTTCATCAATGGCATGATAAGCATTATTCAACAAATTAATCATAATCTGCTGCAGACGGTACGGGTCTGTTGATCTGCAGATGGTTTCAGCTGGCGCTTCCACACTATAGTGAAAATTGCCTTTCTGTGCTAGTGCCCATTGCCTCACAATATCATTAACGAGCTTATTCATATCACAGTTTTCAGGCCTAATTGAAAAGGCACCAGCCGAAAGTGAATTGAAATCGAGTAAATCCTCAATCATTTTCTGCAAACGGCTGACTTCTTTTAAAGAAATATCAAGAAATTCCTCTTTTTCTTCACCGCTTACAACATCATCACGCACCGCCTGAATTAAACCGCTTATAGATGTGACAGGTGTTTTCAAATCATGTGTGACCCCGGCCAGCAATTCTGCCCTAAGTTTTTCAAGGTGCATAAGCCGCTCTGTCATTTCTTTAAACGATATGATTAAATTATGAATCTCTTCCTCATTGGCCCTGGCTTTCAGATCGATTTTATAGTCACCTTCGCTGACTTTCGAGGCAGCCTGGGCAACTTCCTGAATGGGCCTCGAAATTTTCCTGGAAAGAAAGTAAATGACACTCCATCCAAGAAGACCCAATCCTGTGAGCATGATAAATAACAGGGTATATTCCTGATTTACGTTCGTCAAATCATCTGCGCTTTGGACCACTACGACCCATCCCACCTGGTTATTATCGAATGTTATATCCGACTTGACTGCATACACGGCTTGCCCATCCTGTGTATCCAGTTTTTGAACATTCTTTTGGTTCTCAAGCAAATCTGCAGGCAGAGTTCCAAGATCAGGGCCAGTCTGGTTATTTCTCTGCATCCGTCCGGTTTTCTTATATAATATTTGGCCATTTAAATCGCTTATAAAGACTTGGGGTTCAAACTTAAATTCCAGCAGCTTCGCTCTTTCCTCCAGCATTCTGTTAAAAAAAGGATCAAATTCGATGCCGCCGTCCTGCTGCACGACACGATCTGCTGTTTCGACAGCAACGTACTGGAGCAAATTCAGTCTGTTTTCAAGAGTTGTCTGCCTAATCCACCACATAGATCCTGCTGCTAGTATGATAAGTCCGATGACAAGTGTAAAAAGATAGCGGGTTGTCCAATAGCGGAGCAGGGTTGTTCTTTTGTTATTTTTCATAAACATGGAATTGGTACCCCATTCCTCTGAGCGTCCTTATTTCACCTTCTGTTTCCGGCCAGTCTGTTAATGCCTGCCGTATCCTCTTTACGGCCAAATCGACAGCACGGTCGCTTCCGTCATAATCCATTCCCCAGACATGTTCAATCAACTGGTCCCTGGTGAAAGTTCTGTTAGGCCTTTCAGCCAAAAACATCAGCAAAGATAAATCTCGCGGAGTCAAACTTACTTCCTTGCCATTCAGAAAAATGGTATGTGCATCAAAATTTATCGTTAAGCTTCCATAATGCTTTATATGTTCATCCGTATACACATTTGCTGTTCGCCGTAATACGGCATTCACACGTGCAATTACCTCATCCCCGATAAAAGGCTTTGAAATATAATCATCTGCACCTGTATTCAAGCCCTTCAACTTATAATCAATATCCCCCAGCGCTGTAAGCATGATGACAGGACATGCGCTTTTTTCACGAATTTTTTCGAGCACACTCCAGCCATCCATGCCAGGCATCATGATATCCAGGATCACAAGGTGAGGGGAGTGATTGAAAAATTGCTCAAGGGCATTGCTGCCGTCATATGCTGTTAGAACCTCAAACCCTTCTCGATGCAAATAGGCGCTTAAAACTTTGGATATAGCCAATTCATCTTCTGCCACAAGGATTTTTTTCATATTACCTTCCTCCAATAAGTTAACTATACAGAAAAATCCCCGAATTTGTACACGGGGATTTTTTAAAACTTATTACATAGAGCCTGAATCCGTACTTATATCAGCTGGATCTTCTTTAGATGCCCGCTGTTCCATGCTGCTATCTTTTCCATGCCCCTGATTGCCTTTCATTTCCTTTTTGCCAAATCCTTTGATCCCCATAAAAGTTTCTCCGAGAACGTCCTGTAATTTAGCATTGTCCTTCTCTTCTATTTCTGCTAGAAGATCTGCTGTTGATTTATCCTTTGTGGAAATACCTAAGTCCTTAGCGAGATTAGCCACTTTTTTCTCCCTAACCTCTTGAGCAATTTGCTGAATGAATTTCCCATCTATTGATATGCCCAGTTCCTTCGCCTCTTTTTTGACCTTCACGGAAAAGACCTCTTGTGCAGCTTCCCTGATATCTTTGCCTTCTATGGAGATTCCAAGCTTTTCAGCCTCTTTTTTTACAGATGCTGTGAATATCTCTTGTTTTAGAGTCTGCAGGTCTTTGCCATCAGCAGAAATTCCAAGCTCTTTTGCCTGCTTGTTCAAAGAAGCTGTCTGAATCTCCTTCTTTAAGGTCTCCAAATCTTTGTTTTCAGTCGTCACTCCCAGTTCATTGGCCTCCTCTTTCAGTTTTGCTGTACCGATTTCTTCATGGAGAGCTTCTGCATCTTTTCCTTCTGTCTTGATGCCCAATTCTGCAGCTTCCTTTTTCAGCTTAGCAAGCATTACTTCCTCCATAAGGTCTTCAGTGTCTTTTCCATCCGTTTTTATCCCAAGCTCCTTCGCTTCTTTCAGAATTTCAGCTTCCCGGATTTCCCCAATTAAAGTTTCGGCATCTTTTCCTTCTGTTTGAATGCCGAGCTCTCCAGCCCTTTGAAGGATAGATTCAGAGTCATTGGTAACCCCTCTGCCATGATGGCCAAACCCCCTGCTTTTAAATTTCCAGCTTAACTCGCCTTTTTCTGCATAAGCTTCTGTATCTGCTGCAAAAGATGTTGTTGCATATCCCCCTGCAAGTAATAAACCTGCAAGGCTAAAACCAATGATTGTTTTTTTCATTACTATACCTCCTGATCATTTTGAAGGCCAAGCATCCTTAACCTCGACTTTACTATAACGGTGCAATATGTCAGGAATATGTCAAAAAAAAAGTCAACAAAAAAAACCGCCCATGCCGCAATAAGCGGATAGACGGCTTTAGCCTGCTTCCCTGATTTCTTCGATGATAAATTTTCTCTTCTGGATATAAACAAGCCTGATTGAAAGACAAACTCCTGCAGCAAGAAGCCCAAACGTAAGGCCAAGCCAGTAACCAGTTGCGCCAAGGTCTGTATAGTGTGCAAGAACATAACCAGCAGGCAGACAGATCAGCCAATAAGAAACCAGTGTGATAACAAAAGATATATTCACATCTTTATATCCTCTTAAAGCCGCTTGTGCAGTAGCCTGGATGGCATCGGAAATCTGGAAAAACAGCGCATAAATCAGGAAATGGGCAGTCAGGGCAATAACCGCTTGATCAGTAGAGTAAAAGCCTGCAACCTCATAGCGGAAAAATACAACCAGGAGGCCTGTGAACAGCGCAATTAAAATAGACAGATAGACACCCAGCCAGCTGTATGATTTTGCATCCTTATACCTGCCAGCCCCCACTTCAAATCCGACTAACACCGTTTGTGCCATGGAAATGCTGATTGGGATCATATACAGGAAGGAAACTATGTTTAATGCAGACTGATATGCAGCAATAGTTGTTACATTAAACTTACTGATTAAGATGGTCACCGCGGCAAACATACTCGTTTCAAAAAAGATGGACAGTCCCATGGGTACGCCTATCTTTAAGATTTCTTTGCATTTATTCCACGAAAATTCCTTAAGGCCGCTGAAAATGGCATAGCTTGAAAAAGGATCCTTCGTTTTGATTATAAGTGCAGTCATAACAAGGATGAACCAATAAGTAAAAGAAGTTGCATACCCTCCTCCTGCACCCCCCAATTCAGGAAATCCCCAATAGCCAAAAATAAGGACATAATTCAGGAAGAAATTGATGGGAAGTGAACAAAATAAAATCACCATCACAACTCTTGTTTTGCCGAGTGCATATATGAAAGATCTTAAAACATTAAATATGAACAAAGGGATGATTCCAAAGCTGAGGCCTACAAGATAGCCACGGGCTGTTGCTTCCACATCATCAGGCAGATTCATGTTATTAAGCAGAGGGTCAAGCAAAACTGAACCCAATAGAATGACTGCAAAGGCAATGATAAAACCCAATAAGATTCCATTTTTTACAATAGATGAAACTTCTTTGTTCTTTTTTTCTCCAATCGCTTGAGCCGCAATTGGGGATACAGCCATTAATATTCCGCTAAGCCCGGTAAAGACAGGATTCCAAATGGAGGAGCCAATCGCTACGCCAGCAAGGTCTGAAGCATTATATCTTCCCGACATGATCGTATTAAAAAAGACCATCGCAAACATGCCAAACTGAGTGATTAATATAGGAATTAACATGATTGTTATTTGCCTGATCTTCTCCTGTAGAGTAAATGTCTGATACATCCTTGAGACTCCTTCACAAAATAGTAAACACAAACATTATTATATTATATCTTTTATAAGAAAGACCTCATTTTCGTTCAAAAGAAAAAAGAGCTGCGGAAGCTCTTTTTTCAGAAAATCATTCATCTTCTTCAACTAGATATTTAAGTTTTTGCAGCTTATTGTTCCAGAATTGCTCATAAAAGGACAGCCATTGCTTCAATTCTGTCAGCGGCTCAGGCTGGAGCTGATAGATTCTTTCTCTCCCCGCCTTTTCCCCTTTTACTAATTGGGCTTCCGAGAGAATATGAAGATGTTTTGATATAGCGGTCCGGCTTATGGGAAAATGAGCACTTATCTCTGAGATCGGGCGTTCTTTTTCAGCCAGCAGCCTTAAAACCTCTCTTCTCGTAGGGTCGGCGATTGCCTGAAACACATCATGTTTCCTGGCAGAAGCACCCATTATACCTCAACAGCCTTGCCAAGCTTCGCGAGAATACCAGTCCATCCCTGAGACATTCTTTCACGGATTACTGCACTCTCTTGTCCAGCTTTCTCAACCAATTCATCAGGCTGTTTCCAGCCGCCATGTATAAGCGTAAATTCAGTTTTGCCGCCCAAATCTTTTAAAATGAAAGATACAAACCATCCATCCGTATCCCATCTAAAAGATAGCCGGTTTGGCTCATCCAATTCTGTCACCTTACAAGGAGACGGGCCAAATGGGGACTGAATATGAAATTCATAGCCAAGTTCAGCCTTAAAATCATTTGGCATAAACCACGCTTCGATTCCTTCTGATGTAGAAACTTTCTTCCAGACTTTTTCGATAGGCGCATTCAGTATTACGGTTTGTTTAATATCCTGAATTGTTTCCATTTAATAAAACTCCTTTTCAATTAAAATAAAACCTTTTGGTTTCATTTCAAATAATATATAACCTTTTGGTTTCATGTCAACTGATATTTACAAAAAAATAAACGCCTAACTATGCAGGTTGATCCATATAATCTATAGAATACTTATTATATCTTAAGGAGGGATTTTAATGCAGGGAGCCATTCACACTCAAAAGCTATCTGATCTGGAAACTGCGATACATACATATGTGCGTCCTGACACCTTTCCGCTTGCCATTAGGGTTATGAAAAAGGAAGATTCTATGCCTGACAGGGTCAAGCGGCCGGCAAGAGACTTTAACAAAACTTTCAGTATCTGCCAGGGGGTAACAATGTCAAGAAGATATGGCTGGTCGATTGCCATGGGCAAAGAAGACTTGTCATGCCCAATTGCCAAGATTGCTTTCGGGTTTGAAGAGGAACTCGATTATTACTCAGAGGGGAACTTAACAGATGGGATGTACACCAAAACCTGTGATCTTGGGGCCTTAACCGAAGCGGCCGTACCCAAGTTTACAAAAGAGGAAGCCGGTACAGTGCTGATGTCTCCTCTGGGAAGAGCATCATTTGAACCTGATGTAATCACAGTATATGGAAATTCAGCACAAGTCATGAGAATGGTGGCGGGCGCACTTTATCACACGGGCGGCGAAATTACTTCCACTTTTACAGCCCGGGCAGATTGCGCCGATATAGTTATAAAGACCATTCAAACCGGTAAGCCGCAGGTAATCCTCCCATGCTATGGAGACCGGGTTTTCGGCCAGACGCATGATCACGAAATGGCCTTCACCATTCCTTTTTCCATGGCAGATGAATTTGCAGATGGATTAAAGCAAACCCACAAAGGGGGAGTGCGTTACCCTGTTCCAGCCTATCTTCAATATGAGGCAAAATATCCTGACACATATGAGAAGCTGAACGAGATGTTCGACAGCATGCCCTGATTAAAGCTGGCGTCTCCAATCGAGGTGCCGGCTTGTTTCGTTTTGGGAAAAGGGTAAAATAGAATAAAGTGAAACTTCAATCAGTGGGGGTTTTCCTTATCCCCTACTGATTGTTAGTCGCGTTCTAGTGTCGCTAAGATCTCCGCTAGCGCTTCGATCAATCGACACTACGAACCCGATTGGTTCAACTAAGCCTCTGCCTGCGCGTCGGCAAGTTTCACTGTATCTCACCAATCGGGCCTTTACGGGCAGTTTGACCCCCACTTATCCTCCTTTGATTCCTCTGAGTCTTGAAGTGGGGGGTCATACTGCCCGTTAGACTGCGATAAACAGCTATTAAGAATTGAGTGAAATAATTGAGCAGCTTATTCCCTTCGCTATATGATCTGGCCATGCAGCCTCTTGAGAAAAGAAAATTCCAGAGAATCAGAAGAGAGATTCTTACCATGGCTTGTGGCCGTGTTCTCGAGATTGGAGCCGGTACAGGCATTAACTTCCCCTTATATAAAAAGGCTGACCGGGTTGATGCCATTGAACCGAATCAGGCGATGATTGAAAAATCACTTTCCCGGAAAAATGTGGCTTCAGTTCCTATTCTCATTCACCAGCAGTCTGCTGAAGAACTTGAATTTGCGGACAATACATTTGATTCGGCAGTTGCCACTCTGGTGTTCTGCACAATCCCAAATCCTGAACAAGCACTCACAGAGATCAAACGAGTCTGCAAGCCACAGGCAAAAATACTATTCTTTGAACATGTGAAAATGGAGCAGCCCGCTCTCGCATTTGCCCAGGAAGCCCTCAACCCACTATGGAAAAGGATATGCGACGGCTGCCACCTGAACCGAGACACACTTCAGGCTATAAGGGATTCAGGAATGAAGATAACGAAGGTGACTCCCTATTATAAAGGATTGTTTCTAGTGGTGGAGTGTGTGAATCCGGATGTCGGCCGTTAATTTTCATTAGCGGCGCCACTGGTGATTATATTGAGGATTTTTGCCTGATATTTTTGGCAGTCGCTGAATGACTCCGTATGATTATCTGCCATTTTCTCTTCACCATCTCTTTTTCGGCGTTAATCCATATGATTAACTACCATTTTTCGCTTCCTGATCTCTTTTTCGGCATTAATCCAGCTGATTAACTTCCATTTTCCTCTTCCTCGCCCTATTTTCGGCGTTAATCCTCCTGATTAGCTACCATTTTCCTTTCCCTCACCTCTTTTTCGGCGTTAATCCTCCTGATTAGCTACCATTTCCCTCTCCCTCACCTCTTTTTCGGCGTTAATCCATATGATTAACTACCATTTTTCGCTTCCTCATCTCTTTTTCGGCATTAATCCAGCTGATTAACTTCCATTTTCCTCTTCCTCGCCCTTTTTTCGGCGTTAATCCTCCTGATTAGCTACCATTTCCCTCTCCCTCACTCCTTTTTCGGCGTTAATCCTCCTGATTAGCTACCATTTCCCTCTCCTTCACTCCTTTTCGGCGTTAATCAAAGTTAACTATTTCAAATCCTCATAAAAAAAGAAGGCCGATTCAATCAGCCCCCTTAGACTACACCCTCTTTAATTCGTAGTTGCGCTTATCCACCAGCTTCTTTTCATCTTTTTTAATAGATCCTGACGCTGTTAATTCAAGAATCGGCTTAACCCTGATCACATTCTGGATTTTTGAGGCAAGCTCAGAATTTAATCCTTCTTCCGATTCTATGAAAATCTTAATCTGGTCCTGCCCCTGCTCATTTGTTACCACAGCCTGGAATACCGGAAACCCTGCTTCATTTAATACCCGCGCCAGCTGTTTTTCTCTTACAAACATTCCTTTTACCTTTATCCCATCACTGACACGCCCCAGCACTCCTGCAATCCTTTTCCCCTCATTCCCTTTAACCCAGCGGGAAAGGTCGCCTGTGCCAAAGCGGATAAGCGGGTAGCTTTTATCAAATAAAGTGACAACCACTTCTCCTTCTCCATCTGTAACTTCCGATCCAGTCTGCGGGTCACAGATTTGAACAATGGCAGAATCTGTGATTCTCAGTCCAGGGCCCTGCTTGTCTTCAAAAGCAATGCACCCGCAATCGGCAGTTCCATAGCCTTCATATACCGAAATCCCATTATCTTCACACCTTTTCCGCATTTGTTCAGTCAGCATTTCAGCAGTGAAGAATACTTTGTTAACCGCTATTTCGTTACCAATCTTCCATCCTTTCTCTTCAATGGAATGGAGCAAAAGGTTAAAGAAGCTCGGAGTTCCCACGTAGCCGGTTACCCTGACATCCTTCATAATCTGAATCTGCAGCTCCCGATTCCCGGTTCCGGCAGGGATAACAGTTGCTCCTAATTCACGAAGTGCGGAGTCAAACATAAAGCCTGCCGGTGAGAGATGATAGGAAAATGTATTTTGTACGATATCCCCTTCCCCAAAGCCTGCCTTCTTGAGAGCTTCTGAGAAACGCCAGAAATCTTTCCCTGTCGTTTGCGGATCGTAAATCGGACCTGGCGACATAAAAATTCGTTCCATCTCATTTGGCTTTACAGCTGCAAAGCCTCCAAAAGGCTGGTCTGCAGATTGCAATTCCGGCAATCGATCTTTTTTAAGCACTGGGATTTTCTCCAGGTCTTTTAAAGTTTGTATGTCACCTGGAGAAATACAGGCATCATCAAGGCGCTTTTTAAATCCGCTTGCATTTTTATATGCATGGTAAATTACTTTCTTCAGCTTTTCCACTATAGCCACCTCTTTCTTCTTTTATAAGATTTAATATCTTTATAGCTTTTCCGGCCCTTATCTCCCATTCCAAGATAGAATTCACGCACATCCTGATTGGAAAGGAGCCGGTCCACCGTTCCATCCATGACAATCCGGCCGTTTTCCATGATGTATCCATAATCGGCAATCGATAAGGCAACATTGGCATTTTGCTCCACTACCAGTATCGTGGTTCCCTCTTCTTCATTGATTTTCTTTATAATGCCGAAGATTTCTTTGACTAAAAGCGGCGCCAGCCCTAATGAAGGTTCATCGAGAAGCAGCACCTTTGGCTTTGCCATGATTCCTCTTCCAATGGCAAGCATCTGCTGCTCTCCGCCTGACAGATATCCGGCCTGTCTGTGCTTCAGCATTTCAAGCTTCGGAAAGTAATGATAGACTTTTTGGATATCGCCTTTAATATTCTTCCGGTCTTTCCTGGTATGTGCGCCTGCGATCAGGTTATCTTCAACAGAAAGATGCTTGAACACGCGTCTTCCTTCCATGCACTGAAAAATGCCTTTCTTTACGATGGTTTCAGCATCGCTTACATCAATGCGCTCGCCATAAAGCTCGATAAAGCCATCTGTCACTTCACCGTTTTCGCTTTTCAGCAGGCCGGAAATCGCCTTAAGAGTGGTCGTTTTCCCGGCGCCATTGCTGCCGAGCAAAGCGACAATTTTCCCTTTTGGCACCACCATTGACATCCCTTTTAATACAAGGATGACCTTGTCGTACATCACTTCGACATTGTTTATTGTCAGCATGCATCTTTCCTCCCCGCTATTTCCCTTTTTTTCGTTCCCAGGTCATGTCCTGAATCATTCGTGGTCTTCTCTGTTTATTTCCACAAACAAAAATTTGTTTGCAAATTCAAGCGTTTGTTTGCAATTTTCGGGTTTATTTGCCAAGTTTCGAGTTTATTTGCTAATTCATAAGTACCAAGACTTTAAAAGTGAACAGGAGGCGGGTATAAAACCTCGCCCCCCATTTTGTTAGTAGCCGATATAATCAGTGAACACTTCAAACTGGCCGTTCTTCACTTCTGCCAATCGAACTTGGTTTGTACCGGCATGATTGTCAGGTGAAAAAGTAACCGGAGCGGCTAAACCGCCGAGGTCAAGATTTGAAATCTTCTCCAGGCCGGCTCGGATGCCTTCGCCTGAAGTCGGGTCTTCAGCAAGCTTCATGCCTTCAACCATGATTTTGGCTGACACCCATCCCTGGATAAACTTCTGGTTCTTGTCTTCCAGCTTTTCACCCTTGCTTTCTACGAACTTCTTGATTTCTTCCATTCCAGGCAGATCTTCATATGGGAAGGCATGTGTGACGACTCCGATAAATCCTTCAGCCGCATCACCTGCAATAGGAAGCAAGCCTTCTCCGGTAGCCCAGTTTAATCCGATGAATTGTGTATCCAAACCAAGCTTTTTAGCATCTTTTAGTATAGTTGCTGTTGCACCCCAAGTTTGGTTAATAATTGCATAATCAGGGTTTTTCTTTTCCATGTTCAGCAATTGGGATGTTGCATCAAGTGTTTTCAGATCAACAATTTGTTCATCTACAATTTCAATGCCATTTTCCTTGGCAAATTTTTTGGCATCTTCAATTGGCGATTTTCCAAAGGCCGTATCATTGTAAATTAATGCTACAGTCGGTGTGCCGCCAGTGTGATTGTCTTTTATCCATTTCAGTACGGATCTTGCCTGGTCGGAGTAAGAAGCCGCAGCCAGGAAGTTATATGGGCTTTCGTCAATATTTTTCAGGTTCTCTGAGTATGAAGCAGAGATGAATGGAAGCTTGTCGGCTGCCACCTGCTGGCGAAGGGCTTCAGTGTCCCCTGTTCCCCATCCCAAAATGGCTGATACTTTATCTTTTGATTTTAATTTCTGATAAAGCTTTTGGGCTTCCGGGATTTTATAAGCATAGTCATCACCAATTAATTCGAGCTTATAGCCGTTAATCTCCTCGCCTGCAATGGATTCAAAAAATGCTTTTTCACCCTCTGCATATGGTGTTCCAACATCACCGGTACCTCCCGTAAGGTCAAAGATACCGCCAATTTTAACTGTGCCGCCTTTCTTGTCAGCTGATGCTTCCTCGCTGCCTCCAGAACAGCCTGCCAGCATTCCAGCCATTAATGTTGCTGCCAATAAACCCTTCCAAACCTTCTTCATAATGTTCCCCCTCATTTTTCCTCTTTTTTATAAAAATTTGAAAGATTTACTTTCAAAATTTTCAGATATTATTACCCGGGAATTAATAGGAAAATGGCCAGAGCTTAAAATAGTCTTTGATATTTTTCCATATTTTCGCGAGACCCTGCGGTTCATAGATCAGGAATAAGATAATCACAAGGCCGAATACTACCTCTTTCATCCCGATTAAGACAGCTGATAAGTCAGGGAATACCCCGCTCATCATTTCAACCCCTGATCTTAGTACAACTGGAAGCAACGTAATAAATACAGCTCCGTAAATTGACCCGAATACGCTTCCCAGGCCACCGACCAGTATGATTGCTAAGTATTCGATCGACACTGTAATGCTGTAAAGCTCAGGACTGACAACCATTGTATAATGGCCCAGTAAAGCACCGGCAATGCCCACAAAGAAGGAGCTTACAATAAATGCCAATACTTTATATTTAAACAAATCGATCCCCATAACCTCTGCTGCCACATCACGGTCACGGACTGCTATGAATGCCCTGCCGACCCGCGACCTGAAAAGGTTCAGGGTGAAGAGGGCCGTAATAACCAGCACAGCAAACATAAGGTAGTAATAGCTCCGTTCACTGTAAAAGGCAAAACTGCCAAGTTCAGGCCTGGATAGGACCATTCCAGCTGTTCCGCCAGTCAGCGCATCCCAGCGGGAAATAACAAATAAAATGATTACCTGTGCTGCAAGGGTGGCAATCGCCAAATATAAACCTTTAAGCCTTAAGGATGGAAGCCCGAATAGTCCACCGACAATCGCCGTTACTATACCGGCTGTCGGCATGGCAATCCAGAAGCTCAATCCCAGCTTTGCTGTCAGAATAGCCGATGTATACCCGCCTACCCCGAGAAACGCGCCTACCCCTATGGAAATCTGTCCAGTAAAGCCAGTCAGGATGTTCAGACCGATCGCACCAATAGCGGCAATTCCGCAAAGTGTAGCCAGTCCAATGATATAATCGGATGCAAACATTGGGAAGACTGCAAATACAGCCAGAAGAATGAACATGCGCATCCTTACTCTGGTGATCTTCCAGATCGCCATATCTTGTTTATAATTCACATGGAACTCTCCACAATCCATTACAAAAGGATTTCTCATCGGTTACACCCTCTCGATTTCTTTTTTTCCGAACAAGCCATATGGCTTGAACATCAGGATAAATACGAGGATGACAAACGGCATAACCTCTTTCAGACCCCCGCCAACCAAAGGATCCAGATACCCGCCGGTCAGGCTCTCAAGAATACCGATGATCAGCCCGCCGATGATGGCACCGGGAATACTGTCGAGTCCTCCAAGAATGGCAACCGGAAGCACCTTTAAGCCGATCGCTGAAAGGGATGCATTCACACCGTTAATGTTTCCAAGAAGGATTCCCCCAACGGCTGAAACAATGGCTGCAATCGCCCAGGCAACTGCGAAAATCATTTTTACGCTGATTCCCATTGACATTGCCGCCTGCTGATCATCTGCGGTTGCTCTCATCGCAATTCCGAGCTTGGAATATTTGAAAAAGAGGGTGAAAATGACAAGCATCACCACAACGATTAACAGTGACCATAAATAGACCGGCGCAATGACGATCTCACCAAGGTTAACAGGCTGCTCAGAGAAAATCTTAGGAAATACACGTGTTTCATGGCCCCAAATAATATGAACAATCCCGGCAAGAACGCTCGATAATCCGATCGTCGCCATAATCATGGATATGACGGGCTCTCCAATAAACGGCCTTAGAACGATCCGTTCAATGACAAATCCTAAAACAGCACTGAACATCAGTGCAATTAACAGTGCTGCTATAAATGGAATGTTATAGGCTGTGATAAGCGTTAAACAGACATATGTTCCAATTAAAAGGAACTCACCCTGTGCAAAGTTGATAGCATCACTGGATTTATAAATAAGCACAAAACCCAGTGCGACAAGTGCATAAACGCTTCCTACCACGATGCCTGTTACAAGCATTTGCAAGAAAAATGTCATTAAGCTGCCCCCTCTCCTTCATCCATAAAAATCACCTGAAGCGTTGTCTGGATGGTTTGTTCCATGCCATCACGATACTTGATGGTGCCATTGACACGTATTTTTTTGTCTTCTGTATAAAGTCCATCAATTAAGGCCTGATATTTTTTAGCAACAAACTGCCTGCGGACCTTCTTAGTTCTTGTAAGCTCTTCATCATCTGCATCCAGTTCTTTATAAAGCAGAACAAATTTTTTCACCCGGGCCTTTTCAGGCAGAGTCTGATTGATTTCCTGCACCTGTTTTTCAATCAGCTCCAGCACTTGCGGCTTGGAAGATAAATCGGTATAAGTGGTATAGCTAATTTGATTTTTCTCTGCCCAGCGCCCTACATTTTTCATATCGATATTAATCATGGCAACCACATATGGACGGTCCTTCCCGATAGCTACCGCTTCCTGTATGAACGAACTGAACTTCAGCTTGTTTTCAATAAATTGCGGAGAGAACATTTCCCCTGTATCAAGGCGAATAACATCCTTAATCCGGTCAATGATATACAAATGTCCTCCCTCATCCAGCCTCCCTGCATCCCCGGTATGAAGCCACCCATCCTGAATGGTTTCCGTTGTGCTTTTCTCATTTTTGTAATACCCCTTGCAGACACTGGAGCTTTTGATGAGAATTTCCCCTTCTTCAGAAATTTTCACTTCTGTACCCGGTATTGGAATTCCAACACTATCAAGCTTAATATCGCCGTCCCTGTGCACAATGGATATGCCGGCTACCTCTGTCTGCCCGTAAATGCTTTTCACATTAACTCCTATGCTATGAAAAAATTCAAATACATCAGGTCCTAAAGGTGCACCGCCTGTATAGGCACGCTTGATCTTCAAGAGTCCAAAGTGATCGCGGATGGCACTGAACATCAGGTAATCGGCCATTTTATAAAGAACCTTCGTACCCGTACTGACTGGTTTATTTTCAAAATGGGCCTTTGCTACCTTCTCGCCGATTGGCTTGCACCAGTTATAAATCTTTCGTTTCAGCCAGCCGCTGTCCTGAATTCTGACCTGAAAACGCGATACCATATCTTCATAGATTCTGGGTGGCGAAAACATAACCTGTGGTCCAATTTCACGCAGGTCTTCCAATACGGTTGCCGGCTCTTCAGGGAAATTTATCGTCATCCCATTATATAAGCCCATGGCAAGGGTCATCATCTGTTCCCCGATCCAGGCAAGCGGAAGGAATGAAACATATTCATCCTTATCTGTCAGCGGATCAATGTCTGACAGATTTTTAGCCATATCGATCAGATTTCGGTAAGTAAGCATCGTTCCTTTTGGATTGCCTGTTGTTCCTGAAGTATAGGATAAAATCGCCACGTCATCTGCAGACCCCTTATCAACTTCCTCTGAGAATAAGCCAGGCTGCCCTGAGTGAAAACTTCGTCCCATTTCAAGAACTTCGTTAAATTCCAGCAGAAAGTCCTCCCGGTAACCCCTCATGCCGCGTGAATCATAATAAATAATTGTTCTGACTTTCGGAATGGATTCTTTAATTTCCAGCAGTTTATCGACTTGCTCCTGGTCCTCCGCAACGATTATGGTTGCGTCACAATTATCGATAATATAACTTAGTTCAGCAGACAGGGATTCCTGATAAATTCCTACTGAAATGCCGCCTAAGCTTTGCGCAGCAAGCTCACTGATTACCCATTCGGGCCTGTTATCGCCAATAATAGCAAGCTTATCTTCTCTTTTCAGACCCAGCGATGCTAAACCCAAGCTGAAGTTCTTTACATTGTCCAAGAACGCTTCATAAGTGATTTCATTCCAAATTCCAAATTCCTTTTCTCTTAAAGCAACTTGTGACCCATTCCTGTAAGCCCTTTCAATCAGCAGCTGCGGAAACGTCTTGCTCATAGAATCGCTCCCCCCTCCTAAAAATATGAAAATCACTTTAGCCGGTATATCTTTTATACGGCATTCTCTTCTCCAAGATAGGCCTCTATGACTTTAGGATTATTTTGAATCTCTTCCGGTGTCCCATAGCCAATCAGCTTCCCGAAATCAAGAACTGCAATGTGATCGGATAAGTCCATTACAACCCCCATATCGTGTTCAATTAATATAATGGTTGTGTTCATTTCTTCGTGAATATCAATAATGTATCTGGCCATGTCCTCTTTTTCCTCACTGTTCATGCCTGCCATCGGCTCATCAAGAAGGAGAATTTCAGGTTCCAGTGCCAGAGCCCTGCCGGTTTCGACCCTTTTCTGCAGCCCATATGAAAGAGTTCCCACGGGGGTATTACGGATATCCTCGATTTCAAGAAAGTCGATCACCTGCTCAACTTTTTTCCGATGTTCAATTTCCTCTCTCTGCGCTTTCCCCCAATAGAGCCCTCCTGCAAGCAGTCCGGTTTTCATTCTCACATGCCTGCCAAGCATCAGATTGTCCAAGACAGACAAATGCGGGAAAAGCTCGATATTCTGGAATGCACGGGCAATGCCCATACTGGCTCTTTTGTGAGGTTTATACCGGGTTATATCTTCACCCTTAAAATAAATCGATCCAGATGATGGTTTGTACAGCCCGCTTATGCAATTCAGCATACTAGTTTTACCTGCACCATTTGGACCAATCAGCGAAAAAATCTCACCCTCCTGCACTTCATAGGAGACATGGTCTAGAGCTGTTACACCTCCAAACCTTAAAGTTGCATCCTTAATCTCCAAAATTCCCAATCTTCCAACCCCCTATATTTCGATTGGCAAAATATTTTTTACAAAATTATGAATAATTTAAATATTCTTTATATATTTATTTTCTCCTTTTAGTATTTAAAATATTTTTCACTCCTGAGCTATTTTTCATTTTTATGTGAATGGAAATATTGATATGACAAAATCCTTATGTGTAAGTATTTTTCACTATGAGCTAAGTGATAAATATTATGCAAACTCTTTATGCAAATAGAAAAAAAAAGCTGAACACAAATGTGCCGAGCTAAGTTTAGTCCCGTTCCAGCTTCACCCTGCAAGAAGGCTGCTGAAGTCCCTCTTTTGGATTACTAGTTAATTCCACACCTAAATCCCTTTCCAGCTCGCTTTTTTCCTTAAATGTATCTGCTGCTACTTCTTTGCATTTGGAATCCATATGGCAGTTTTGCAATCTAATCCATTAATATCTTAATTTTCTTATTGGATGGTGATTAAAAAAATGCTACTTACATAACAATGCTAGTAAAACCAAATTAAAAGGAGAATCTGACTTGATCTGTTTGTGTGAAGAGCTTTCCTTATCCCGATGCGGCCTGGACGGAAAAATCGCCATTTTAGAAGATAAACATACAGTTTTAAAAAACTTTGGACTAAACGATGGAAACTGGCTGAGCTTTTGGAATATTGACTCCAGACTCCTGACTATGCTTTATCAATCCCTGGATGCGAAATACGACTGGTTTATTGTCGTCTATGACTATGAAAAGTTTTGTTCAGACATAGAAATAAAAGAAGCCATAATATGGCATGAAATTGGACATATTACCTTTCCGGCTGGAAAGAATATAATCTGTACAGATACTGAAGTTCAATGTGATCGGATAGCTATTGATTACGGCCAGGAGGAAGGAATCAAAAAAATTTTGGATCTCACCCTTAAAATGGCACACTCGCTCAACAATGAAGTGCTGCTGAATATGACAAAGGAAAGACAAAAACAATTACACTTCATATAAGGAGCAGATGCAAGCATTTCAAAATATCTTAGTGCTTAATGTTCCGAAGAGTGGCGGGTAACCCGCAATTCACGGTGTGTATGTGGCCAGGCAGGATCCAATGATACTTTTAATGTGGATTACATATGAAATTTATGGTACTCTATAATCTTAGAATAGGAAGTGATGATATTGATAAAAATTGAAATACCAGAGCCTAATCTCGTCATTACACGAAGCAGGCAAACGGGACAGGCAGCAGAAAGTGACCTTAGCAGTGTCTATGGTTTCACAGATTACCATAAGATACCAAGAGACAAGGGCGGCATGATTCTGTTTTTTGATGCGAAAGAAGATCTGCTCTTTGTAGGAAAGGCCCGCAAATTAAGACAGCGGGTTAAAAAGCATTTTGAAGACAATGTTTCTCCTATAAAAAATCATCGTGATGATGTCCATAAAATTGCGGTCATTTACGTGGAAGACAGCATGGAGCGCGAGATTTATGAGACCTATATCATCAATGCCCTTCAGGCAAAATATAATATCGACAAAGTATTTTACAAATAAAAAAAGGCCATCGGGGCCTTTTTTTTATTTAATCAATTTCTTTTTTGTTTTTGCCTTTTATGAATCGGTATGTCAAATACGCAATGTAAAGCGGTATTGCAATATAAATCAAATCGGGAAACGGCCCATACGAACCCTTATAAATGACGTAAAGGACACTTCCCAGAAAAACGGTAACAATCGTTCCGTATTTCGGAAGGGGAACTTCTTTAAAGCTGGGAATCCGGATCCTGCTTACCATAAGAAAGCAGAGTGCGGTGAATACAACCGTTGTAATGATATTGGGTATATGCTCACCAAAAAGGGTCAGTATGGCCATGATCCCGCCTGCTGCTGTTATCGGAACTCCAATAAAATAGTTCAAAGAGGATTTTGGCGGACTGATATTGAATCGGGCAAGCCGATATGCCCCAAATAAAGGAAAAAGGCCTGAAACAGCTAATCCAAGAATTCCAAATTGAAAAAAGTATGTATAAAAGACCAAAAATGAAGGGGCTACACCAAATGTAACAATATCTGCCAGTGAATCAAGTTCTTTTCCCAGTATACTATCCGCTTTCAGCATTCTGGCCAGCCTGCCGTCCATGCTGTCAAGCATCATGCCAATTAAAATTAATATGGCTGCATTTTTAAATTCTCCATTGGCAGCCATGCCGATTGAAAGAAAACCGCAATATAAATTACCCAAAGTGACCATATTGGGGATTGTTTTAATAAAACGCACTAGTGACCATCACACTCCAAAAATTGTAAAGATTATTTTAATATATATTCCCTTTCATTATACCATTTAATCTCAGCTGCATCCTTCCCTTTCGAAAATTCCAAGGCAAAAATCCATTGTGTTAGGTACTTGTCCTATACCAATTTTAAAACTTATCATTAAATATAGTAGGAGGTGATTCATTTGTTATCTTTTTATTCCCAGGACCACTACTGCTCGGGTAAAGAAGAATATTCAAAAGCTCCAGGTAAGATTTATGTCACCAATGACTTCATTCCCCAATTTTTTGACCAAAACACATCCATTCCATCCACAGTCAATCTAAACAGCGCTAAAGGGAAATCCCATTTTCACTTTGACCCGGTGAACAATACGATTACAGTTAAGGAGAGAGGCTTTTATTTTCTTCAGTTCAGCGTACAAGTATTTGCTGCTGCAGGACAGGCGAATCTGCCGTTAAAATTTGAGCTTCAGCGGAATGGCGGAACTCTCATCAACTCCCAAACCTCTTTTAATAACAATAATTTTGACGTTGACTATGCAACATCCACTTTATTGCTCGAGGAGCTGGAGAAGGGAGATAAGATCCGTCTTGTACTATCCGGCCCTTCGCCTTTCCCTCAAGGAAGAGTGACTCGCCTGGATTTCGCCAGTGTCACCATTTTTGAGGCATAATAAATGAAGAATCCCTAATCATCCTCATGATTAGGGACTCTTTAATCATACGGTCATATTTTAATATTTCTCTTTGCAATATTGCTTAGAAATTCCTCATTATGTTCTCCTAATTTTGGAGGACCTCCCATTGCTGATTCTATTCCGCCATGCATTTTTACCAAAGGGTAATTTTGGGCAGTATTTAAAATTCCATTAAATAGCGGAAAGTCTTGCAATTCGCCGGCCTCCAATACAGGAGTCAGACAGCAATCTGCTCTTTGGCCAAATTCAGTCCACTCTTTTAATGTCCTGCTTTTAAAGAATTCGGTTATCTCCATAAAGACAGGATTATCAGCAGAGGCAGTGGAAAGATGATAATCAATCCAATCCTCTCTTCCTGCACTCTTACAGAAGTTTATCCAGAACTTCGGCTCCAGAGCGGCAAGTGCAGCAAACCGGCTATCCTTTGTTTCGTAAATAGAATAGGCAACGACTTCACCGTTCAATACCGAAAGTCCTTTAGGATATCCTGTCTTATTCTCAATCAGCAAATGGTTCCCCATGGTGGAAGCCATCACATCCGCAATGGAAATGCAGTGATGCCCGCCTTGGCCGGACATTTTGCTGGAAAGCAGGGCAGCCAGTATCCTTTCACTGGCTGCCATTCCTCCCATGAAGTCCGCTATTGTGTTGGACGGGTGAACAGGACGGCCGCTGCGGTCCTTCAGCTGGGCAAGGACCCCGCTTACAGCCAAATAATTTAAATCATGGCTTCCTAAATGTTGATAGTCTTCATTCTCACCGTAGCCTGTAAGAGAGCAATAAACGATATTTGGTTTATGCTTTTTCACAGTCTCATAATCCAGGCCCAGCTTTTTCATTACCCCAGGCCGAAAACTTTCAAGCACCGCATCACTTTCTGAAATCAGCATAAGGGCAGCATTTCTTCCTTCTTCGCTCTTCAGGTTAAGTGTAATGCTTTTTTTGCCGCGGTTATTGGCGGCAAACACTGCACCTGTACCCTCTATTTTAATATCGAGATGCCTTCCGGGGTCACCGGATTCCGGTTCCACTTTTATCACTTCTGCACCAAGCTCTGCAAGCCTCTGGGAAGCAAACGGACCAGGGAGATAGTTGGAAAAATCAATCACTCTTATGCCTTTTAACATCTTGCATTCCCTTCTTCCGGCTAGATTTTTCCTTCAGCGAACAGATCCTCCAGCTGTTTTCGGAGCATGAACTTTTGAATTTTGCCGCTCGCGTTTCTTGGAAGAGCTTCACAGAATACATATTTTCTAGGACGCTTATAATTGGCGAGTTCATCACTATTCCGGCACAATTCATCGAGTTCTTCTTCAGACAGTGCCGGATCTTTTTTGACAACGAAAGCTGTGACGGTTTCACCCCAGCGGTCATCAGGCTGGCCAATTACTGCCACATCCAGTACGCCCTTATGTGTATATAAAAGATCCTCCACTTCACGGGGATAAATATTTTCTCCGCCGCTAATGATCATATCGTCGACTCTGTCTTTGACGTACAAAAAGCCTTCGTCATCCAGATATCCGATGTCACCAGAGTGATACCAGCCTCCATGCATGGCATGATCGGTTGCCGCGTCCCGATTGAAATAACCACTCATCATGCATGGGCCTTTTACGATGATTTCACCCGTTTCTCCAGAAGGCATCACATCATTAGGATCTGATGGACCATTCTCATTCGGCCTTACAATCCTGATTTCATGGTTTAAACAGGCCTGTCCTGCAGACCCGGCCTTCCTGATTTGGTCATCTTCCGATAAAAACGTAATCGCAGGACCCATCTCGGTCATTCCATATGCCTGTACCAGGGAGATGCCTAATTTTTCACGGCACGCATAAACAAGAGCAGGAGCCATCGGTGCCGCTCCATACAATCCCAGCTTAAGGCTTTCCAGATTATAATGGCTTAAGTTTTCCTGAAGCAGCATATTCCACATGGTCGGAGCTGCAAAAAACTTTGTAATTTTCTCTTCAGATATTAACCGCAATACTTCCTTTGCATCAAAGTGATGCAGGATGGTATTGGCAGCACCCACATGCACCCTTGGCAAAAAGGCACAATGAAGCTCTGCGCAGTGGAACATAGGTGCAGTCACGAGTCCGTTGTCATTACTTTCAAGCTTTGTCGCTCCTATAACAATCAGACTTTGTTCAGCCATATCCCTGTGTCTGTGGACTACACCCTTTGGCCTTCCCGTAGTGCCGCTTGTGTACATTATTGCGTACAAATCATTTTCATTTATCTCAATATCAATTTCATCATTCGATGCTGCATCCACCTTTTCGTGATAGGATGAAGCGTATGGAGGAGCATTGTCATCAATGTACCAGAACTCTGTATGCGGAAAACGCTTAGCGATGGGGGTGATGCCGGATTCCAGCATTTGTTCAAATAACACTACTTTTGGCTCTGCATCCTGGAGAATATAAGCAATTTCTTCTGACATCAGCCTAAAGTTGATCGGATTAAATACGGCGCCGATTTTTGCACAGGCAAAGAATGCTGTAGCAAGTTCCTCGGTGTTAAAAAGGCAGGTTGAAACCCTGTCACCCTTCCTGACGCCTGCATTTATTAAGGCATTGGCCAATTTATTGATCTCAAAACTCCATTCCTTATAAGTAAAACGCAGATTTTTTCTGACATCATACAAAGCTTCTTTATCCGGAAACTTTCCGGCCGTGAGATCAAAAATTCTTCCTATAGTAGTAGTCATTTTCATTCCTCCCCATTTTTCAATCTAATCGTTCAATAATAGTCGCATTCGCCATACCAAGACCTTCACACATGGTCTGCAGTCCATAGCGCCCCCCTGTTCTTTCGAGTTCATGCATCATGGTGACCATCAGCCTTGCACCGCTTCCGCCTAAAGGATGGCCAAGTGCAATGGCACCCCCATTTGGATTAAGCTTTGCCGGATCCGCTCCTGTTTCTTTCAGCCAGGCAAGCGGTACAGGAGCGAATGCTTCGTTCACTTCGAACACATCAATGTCCTCTATAGCCAGTCCAGCTTTCTTTAACACGTTCTCTGTTGCTGGTATTGGTCCAGTCAGCATTAAAGCAGGATCGGAGCCCACTGCTGTACGCGCCAGTATTCTGAACCTGGGTTTCATTCCAAGCTCCTCTGCCTTTTCACGTGACATAATAAGTAGTGCTGCTGCTCCATCGCTGATTTGACTGGAATTTCCTGCATGAATCACTCCATTCTCTTTAAAAACAGTTTTTAAGCTTGCCAATGCTTCCAGAGAGGTTTCCTTTCTCGGTCCAGCGTCTTCTGCTACCGTCAAAAGCTGTCCATCAGACATTGTCACATCCAATGGTTCAATCTCTCTCTCAAACCGGCCTTCAGCCTGGGCATTTAAAGCCTTCTGATGACTCTCAAATGAATAGCGGTCCAGCTCTTCTCTTGTAAATCCATATTTTTCAGCAATGCGTTCAGCAGATAAGCCCTGGTGGATGATTTCATGTCTGTCTGTCAGTTTTTCACTGAACCCGACCCCCTGATAGCTGGAGCCGATAGGAACACGGGACATGCTTTCGACCCCTCCTGCGATCACAATATCCATATCCCCTGCTAAAATAGCCTGAGCTGCAAAGTGAACAGCCTGCTGGCTGGATCCGCATTGGCGGTCAATGGTTGTACCTGGCACTTCGATTGGAAACCCTGCGATCAATGCAGCTACCCTTGCAATATCGCCTGTTTGCTCGCCTATTTGCGAGACACAGCCAAGAATGACATCATCAATCATTTCCGGCTTCAGGCCTGCACGTTTCACAAGTGCCTTTAACGCTTCTGCAGCCAAATCATCCGCCCTGATGTCCTTTAGTAAGCCGTTTTTTCTTCCTACTGGTGTTCTGACCCCTTCGACAATAACAGCTTCACGCATATATACTCCTCCCTATAAACCCATGTTTTTCGCAATAATCGTTTTCATGATTTCATTTGTGCCTGCATATATGCTGGCGACTGGTATATCTCTGAACCTCCTTGCAATCTCGTATTCTTCCATATAGCCATAGCCGCCATGAAGCTGCATGCATTCAGCTGCAATTTTACGGGCATTTTCTGTCAGCTTCCATTTCGCCATGGAGACCTTTGTAACTACATTTATTCCTGCCATATGCTCTGTGATCAGTTGATTAAGGAACACCCTTCCCATTTCAATATCTGTTGCCATTTCGGCAATTTTAAATTGAGTGTTCTGAAACTGGCTAACCGGTTTTCCGAATGCCTCGCGATTCTTCACATAATTTATTGTTAAATTAAGCATTTCCTCTGCAGCCACCTGGGCAGCAATTGCCACGACAAGCCTTTCCTGCTGCAGCTTTTCCATTAAATATAGAAAACCTTTTCCTTCTTCGCCGATCAGGTTTTCTTTCGGAACTCTGCAATCTTCAAAAATTAACTCTGCCGTATCCTGACAATGAAGACCGACCTTGTTTAATTTCCTCCCTCTTGAAAACCCCTCAGTTCCCCTCTCGACCGCAAGCAGGCTTACGCCTTTATGCCGTGGGACGGCATGGGGATCTGTTTTACAGGCTATGATGATTAAATCGGAATGAATTCCGTTGGTAATAAAGGTCTTTTCGCCATTCACTATGTAATGGTCCCCATCAAGCCTTGCTGTCGTTCTGATGCCTGCTAAGTCAGAGCCGGCTCCAGGTTCAGTCATGGCTATCGCCGTAATGATTTCACCCGCTGCACACTTTGGCAGCCATTTTTCCTTTTGTTCATCGGTTCCATAAGCAGTAATGTATGGGACGACGATATCATTGTGGAGCCCAATTCCCACCATGCCGGACCCAACCCGTTCAAGTTCTTCATTAATTATGACTGAGAAGCCCCAATCGACATTGCTTCCGCCATACTTTTCGTCTATATCAGGGCATAAAAAACCCTGCTCCCCCATCTTGCGCCAAAATTCACGGGGTATGATTCTATCCTCTTCCCATTTTTCATAGTTAGGATAGGCTTCTTTCTCTAAGAACTTACGCAGAGATTCTCTAAAAATTTCATGCTCTTCCTGCAGGTATGACGCAGCCATAATATGAACCTCCGAAACTAAAATTTTTTTGGCATAATACAAAGTGATATATACTGTCTTTGTAAAGGCTTACAATTATATTGTACAATAATTATCTATATTTTAAGAACATTTAAAATTCATTTTTTAAAAATATATATCTAAAAAGGACGGTTCTCTCATTTACTTCGGCTGCATGCGGATACCGCCATCCAGACGGATCGTTTCTCCATTCAGCATCGGATTCACTAAAATACTTTCAGCCAGCCTGGCATACTCCTCAGGATAACCCAGTCTTGAAGGAAAAGGCACCATTTTCCCCAATGAATCCCTTGCCTCCTGAGGCAGTGATTCAAACATTGGAGTGTTAAACAACCCGGGGGCAATTGTCATTACACGAATCCCATAACCCGCCAGCTCTCTGGCGATCGGCAGGGTCATGCCAACCACTCCGCCTTTGGATGCACTATATGCTGCCTGGCCAATTTGTCCTTCAAAGGCTGCGACTGAAGCCGTATTAATAATCACACCTCTTTCACCTTGATCATTCGGATCATTCTTTGCCATTTGTTCAGCAGCCAGACGAATGACATTAAAAGTCCCGCCAGATTTATCATTATGACCTTTTGGAACATGTCCAGAGAATGGACGCCTTTTCGGCCTAAAAGCTTCGCGGCAATTCCGATGCCGGCGCAGTTAACTGCAGTATTGATGCTGCCAAATTGTTCAGAAGCAAATCCCACTGCCCTCTGTACGTCTTCTTCTTTTGTAACATCCGTTTTCATAAAAAGAACATTTTCACCCAGTTCCCTGATAAGGTGAGCTGCCCGATCTTCCGCCAAATCTGCAATTAGGATCTTCCCTCCGCATCCGGCTATTTTTCTCACTGTCGCCTCTCCAAGCCCTGATGCACCGCCTGTGATTATGGCTCTGCATTCTTTCACTTCCATAATGATCCTCCTTTTATTAATCAGGTTTTCTATGAAGTCATTTCCATTTGAAAAGGTGATTTTCCTGCTGAATGGCTGATTAATTATCAATTCTTGTTATTGCACAAAAAAACAGCTCCTTTTCAGAAGCTGTTTTTCTATGCCAAATTCCTGTCAGCAAGGATTTCTCTCAGATGCTGTCTGACCCGATATAATTTTGTTTTGACAGTGTTTGGGTTGAGATGAAGAATGTCCGCTATTTCTCTTTCCTTCAGTCCATGCTTTGTTTTAAGCAGGAACACCCTTTTCTGTTCATAGGAGAGGGAATCCACATATGCGTATATCTGCTCCTGAAGCATATTAATCTCTGCTTCCTGCCCGGTATCGCTGTACCTGCTTTCCATGCAGTTTTCAAAATCAACGGAATCCTGTATCCTCTCATTAGTCCTTCTTTCTTTTCGCACAAAATCAATTGCAGTTCTGGTCGCAATTGATGATAACCATGCTCCCAGCTTATCCTGATCATCTATGCTGTCCATTTTTTTATAAGCCTTGATCAGTGTTTCCTGAACAACATCCTGCGCAAGATAATGATCCCGGGTAATGCTGTAAGCAATATGATAGAGCCGCTTATTGTATAGTCTGCAGATTTCTCTCATATCCATTGAAGGTTTTATCACTGTAATCCCCCTCTCCTGTAAATTTCTCCCGTATTATTGAAGCCGTTCCTTTATAAATTCAGGCACTGTTTTTTCAGTAAAGCTCTTAATATCCATTGTCCTTTGTTCATCAAAATAGAATGCAATTATATATTCTTCTTCAATGTACCCATTTGAATTACTCAAACTGCTTTCTATTTGTTCTTTATCTGTAATTTTGATTGATGATTTACTGTCACTCATCTTTTCAAAAACTTCCTCATAAGAGTACCCTGCCGCAAAGTTAATATCGATATCCTCCGCTTTTGCAGCCAGTGCATAAGAAATATCATTGCTATTCACTTTTGCATCATTCAGCAAAGACTTTTCTTTCAGCCATTCCTCAAACCTCGTATAAGAAGGATTCCAGGTCATATAGGCTTTTTTGCTGTCATTATAATAAATCTCAATATGAGCATATGGCTCATCAATTCCCTGAAGCTCCTCATATGAAGCAGTATCCACTTCCTCAGTCAATATCTGAACAGCTTCTTTAAGTTCTTCTTTGTCTGTAATGACCGCCCGCTTTGTAACTGGCCCTGATGGGGTAATCGTGATTTTCGTAGTTTCATCTTCCGGTACCTGATAGATTTCATTTGTTGCCATTTTATATTCATTCGATTCATAAATCAGCTTAAGATATGGCTTATATTCCCTTTTGTTAATGCTGTAATCGCGGACCAGCTTTTCGCCATTCTTTAGTTCATACACAATAAAAACGGAACCGCGGCCTGAATCCTGAGCCTTTCTGTTTTCATCCTTTACAATCTTTTCATGAAACCTTCTGACCAAGTCAATATTCTCGTATTCTTTTAAATATAGCGGTTCCTCATGATCAATATCATTATAAAGGTGAAAACTCTCGCTGAAATGGACCCGCTCAATTTCATTGCTCTGCGGTATGCTTTTTTCATACTGAGTCAAGTCAATTTGGAATAAGAGGAATAAAGCCGCCATTATGGCTGTATAGACCATCAATCCTTTTACATGAATAGTCACTCGCCATGATTTCTGGAGAACCATTTCGGCCGCCGCATATCCAATTAGTGCTCCAAAAACATATCCCGCGATAATCCAGCTCGTGCCGCCCTGCATCTCACCGAAATAACCCCCTCCAAGAAGCATCGTGCAAAACGTCACACCAAATTTAAAAATGGGCTTTGTTATCGGAAAAACAAGCGCGTGGGAGACTGCCTCCATTCTTCTCCTTTTATAGATCTGCAAGCCAAGAAAATACAGAGATACAATAAGTAAGAGATAAACGGCAGCCTCCACACTTGACGGTGTACGCATATTCATCTGAGTAAATGCAATCAAAGGAGAGAACTTTTCAAATTTGCTTGTCATATAGTATTGGCCTGGAAAACCGAATAAATAGAAAGGCAAATTAATAGAAACTAAAATGATCAGACCTACAGGGAGCAGGAGAAAAATATAAGTTAACACACCCTGTACCGCCGATAATCCCGACAGCATTCCTACAGAAACACCTGTCAGGTAAATTACAATATTAAATAAAAGCGTGATGCCCACCCAATTGAGGATCTCCCCCATTGAATAAAAATCCTGCAAATTCATGGGCTGGTAAAGAACCAGGATAATCAAAGCAATGAGTAAAACCGGCAAAATTAATAGCATGATTCCTGTTAAAGCATATTGATGGAAAATGGATTTCCTTTTAACCGGGAGGCTGTGCATTAAATCGCTATATTGCTTTACCTGTGTATACCTGAATAAGAACACAGACAAGGCCACCGGTACTGATATACTAAAAATAAATTGGAGCTGGAAGTTGTATTGAAACAGATTGTCAATGTCCAGGAATTTCCGCTGTTCCTCTGAAGAATTCATTATGATATCAAGAGGAATGGCAAAGAACAGGCCGAGAAAATACACAATGGAGACCCAGCCGACACTTCTGAAAATCGTTTTTAAAATTTCCCTTTTAATCAAGGATGTTTTGGACTGCATATCCAATGTCCCCCATTTCATAAATGAAAATCTCCTCTAATGTCAGGGGAAGCATATCGAAAATCACAGGTTTAAATTGTTCTACATATGACGATATTCCCTTTGCATCTCCTTTTACAATGCAGATCACAATGCTGCCTCTTTTTTCTTTATGAAGGATCTTCAGCGAATCGAAAATGGCTGGTACAGATCCTTTAAAGGCAACCTGAATTTTATGTGTATCTGTTTTAAGGTCATCAAGATCTTTTTCAAGAATCATGCGCCCATTATGCATAATGCCTATAAAATCACATAGGTCTTCCACTTCGCGCAGATTATGAGAGGAAATAAGAATTGTCATTTCTCTTTCAGCAACCTCATCGATCAGCAGGCTTTTCACTTTCTTCCTCATTACGGGATCAAGCCCGTCCATAGGCTCATCCAAAATTAACACTTCCGGCCTGGCAGACAAAGCAAGGATAAAAGCAGCCTGCCTCTGAATGCCTTTGGAGAATCTATGAATCTTTTTATGTATATCCATTTCAAAAATAGCAGCCAGTTCTTCAAATCGTTCTTCATCCCACATGCTGTAAATATTTTTATAGAATTGCGCCATCTGCTTAACTGTATATTGAGGCAGAAAATAGGGATGATCCTGAATAAAAAAGATCTTATCTTTCATTTGCGGGTTCTCGAACACCGGCTGGCCGTCAATGGCAATGCTTCCTTCATCCTCTGCATAGATGCCTGCCAACAGCTTTAAAAGTGTTGTTTTTCCGGCTCCATTGGAACCAAGCAAGCCGTATATGGACCCTTTATTCACTTCAATGCAGACATTTTCGACAGCATCCATCTCCTCGAAAGATTTGCGCACATTACGGATTTTGATCATCTTCTATCCCTCCCCCTATAGCTGCTTCTATTTCCTGTATGAGCTTGTATAATTCATTTTTTGTGATTCCAAGGTATAAAGCCTCTGATAAAAGCTTTGAAAGTTCATTTTTCACTTTTTCTATTTTTTCGCTGTTCAGATTGGGTGTCGCTGCACTGACAAAACTGCCTTTCCCTTTTATGGAATAAATATAGCCCTGGGACTCAAGCTCCCTATATGCCTTCTGAATGGTATTAGGATTGATCGTCAGCTGCTGGGCCAGCGTTCGAACGGAAGGCAGCTGTTCATCTGCTGTTAAGACCTCTGTGATGATCAGCTCTTTAAGCCGCTCAACCAGCTGTTCATATATAGGTTTTCGGCTCCTTACATCCAATTCAAACATGCTTGCCCTCCCATCTGTATGCAGTGTACTATGATTCCTAGTACAGTTGACACAGTTAGATTATATTACAAGTAATTGGAAAAGAGAAGGGGAAAATTAAACTTTTTATAAAAAGAAAAAAACTGGTTCAGCCAAAGGGCTAAACCAGTCAAAAGTGTTCTTATTTAGCAGATTTCACATTCACCGGTGGCGGAGGCAAAATCATGTTGGAACGCCTGTTATTTGTTGC
Organism: Cytobacillus firmus; assembly: GCF_023657595.1. Lineage (NCBI taxonomy): Bacteria > Bacillati > Bacillota > Bacilli > Caryophanales > Bacillaceae > Cytobacillus > Cytobacillus firmus. The sequence goes on from NZ_CP098323.1 coordinate 3,163,773, forward strand.
AATTATATAAACAGCTGCGACTGCGATGGCAACTGCAATGAAGGAACCGATATTGAAAATCCCTTTTTGCGAATACCAGACAATCGAGTAACCTACAGATCCTGCCAGCAGGGCATAGTAGAAGAATGGGAATAACGTTTTGCGGATGACAGCGCCTTCTTTTCCAACAAGTCCCACAACAGCTGATGCAGCAACGACGTTATGCACACAAATCATGTTTCCAGCTGCTCCTCCGACTGCCTGAAGGGCTACAATCCAGGTTGCATCCACCCCGATCTGTGAGCCGACGTCATATTGGAATAATGCAAACATCATATTACTGACGGTATTACTTCCTGCAATAAAGGCTCCTAGACCCCCGATGAAGGTGGCAAAGAACGGCCAGAATTCTCCAGCAAGAGCTGCAGCACCGTTCGCAAGCTCGATCGGCATCTGATTATAGCCCGCTTCTCCCCCGCCGGTGTTGATAAATACCTGTACCATCGGAACCGTGAAAATTAAAGCTGTTGAAGCAGCTACAGTTGTCTTTCCCGAATCTGCCCAGGCTTTTTTGTATGAACTGGAATTCATTCCATGGATAAAATAAGTGATAACAGATACAAGAATAAAAATCGTTCCCGGCAAATACAGCGGCTGGAAGCTTGAAGTGATGCCGGAATCAAAAATGTTTTCAAATTTGACCGTCCACGCCTGAAGCAACTCTAAAAATGGAAGCGATTTCAACCTTGACAATACTAAGAATAGGCCAACTAAAACATAAGGAGTCCAGGCACGCATCATGCTCATGCTTCCGCTCTTATGGGCAACAGCTTTGATTTCCAGCTTGCCAGTCCATTCAGGATCCCACTTGGATTTCTCTTCAAAATCCCAAACCTGATCCTTTGGCGGCATAAGAAAGCCTTTTTTAGCTGCAAAAACAACAATTGCTAAACCAGCTAATCCCCCGATCATTGATGGGAATTCAGGTCCAAGGACATTCGCTACAATAACATAAGGGATCGTCATGGCAAATGCAGCAAATAGTGCAAACTTCCAGATTTTTATTCCTTCAGTAAATGATTTATTTTTGCCGAAAAATCTTGTCATTAAAGCTACTACAAATAAAGGAATCAATGTGCCGGCAATCATGTGGAGAATGGCTACTTGTCCTGCAATTTGAGTTACCAGTCCAAGCAGGTTATCGGTAAGACTCGCATTGCCCGATAAACCGGTCTGAACGCCGACAAGCATCGGTGTCCCTACAGCACCGAATGACACCGGTGTACTTTGAATGACCATCCCGGCAATAACTGCGGCCATAGCCGGAAAGCCAAGGCCCACTAATAGCGGGACTGCTACAGCGGCTGGAGTACCAAACCCGGACGCGCCTTCAATGAAAGAACCAAACAGCCAGGCTATGATAATTACTTGTATTCGGCGGTCAGGCGATATATCTGTGAATCCCTGACGAATGGTTTTTAAACCGCCGCTTTCCTGAAGGGTGTTTAGAAGCAGAATAGCGCCGAAAATAATATAAAGAAGTGTTCCGGCAACAACCAGGCCATTGAGGGATGCAGCGGCAACTTTTGCCCCTGATACTTTCCAAACAAATAGAGCAAGAACTACTGCTACAAGGTATGAGATTGGCATCGCCTTACTTGCCGGCCATCTCAATCCGACAAGAAATACTGCAACTGCAATAATTGGCAATAAAGATAGTAAAGCTAACATTCCTGTACTCAAATTACATTTCCTCCTTTGTTTTGTAATAACGAACAATGATTGCACTTTGTTGCGGATAGCAAAACATGTTATATAACTATAATGGTTTTGTTATACAACATGGCACTAGGCTTATTTACATTATACAAACATTTTTCACAATTTCAATAATATTTGGAAAATTTAATCTATGTATTTACACAAAAAAATTTGTATGTATATACAAAAAAATTAGCTCAATATATCTTTTTATCGAGATATATCGAGCTAATTACTAATTGATTCGGCTTACATGACCAAGACGTGCTGAAATTCCTTGTCCTGTCTTTACCATTTTGGATTTTAATGCATCAAGCCGATCATCTGTCATTCTCATGGTCGGTCCTGAAATACTGACTGCAGCAATAACCTTGCCAAGGTGGTCAAAAATAGGAACGGCAACACACGTAATTCCATATTCATTTTCTTCCAGATCAAGAGCAAATCCTTTTTGCCTTACCTGACCCAATTCTTTCATGAATTCTTCTTTATCCGTTATGGTTTTATCTGTATGGACCGGCATCCCTTTTCTTTCAAGAATATCGGACACAATGCTTGAAGGCAGGTGTGCCAGAATGGCCTTGCCGACAGATGTGCAATGCATGGGAGCGCGTTTCCCGACTTTCGAATGCATTCTTAATGTTTCATTGCCCTCAAGCTTCTCGATGTACACAACCTCTCCCTGATCGTAAACGACTAAATGAATGACTTCATTTGTTTCATTTTCAAGCTCCTGCAGAAAAGGCCTTGCTTCTGCACGCAAATCGATTGATTCAAGCAGCTTTGAACTGATCTCGAGGAATTTATACCCTAATTTGTACTTGCCGGTTTCGGCGTCCTGCTCTATATATCCGTACTGAACCAGAGTAGATAGAATACGGTAAACAGAGCTTTTGTTGATGTCTATCTGATTGGCAATTTCCGTTACGCCAAGACCGGTTTTTTTCAGGCTGATCAATGTAATTATATCCAGCGCCCTGCTGACGGACTTGACCATATTTTCTCTTTCCACAATATTCACCCCAGGTGCAAATGCCATAATTCAATTTACTTGAATTATACCGTTTTTGCGCTTTCACGTGCCACTGCAAATGTATTGCGCAGTGTTCCAATCTCTTTGATTTCACATTCGATAACATCACCTGACCTGACCATCTCAGCTCCAACAGGACTTCCTGTAAGGATTACGTCACCCGGCTTCAGTGTCATGACATTAGACAGGTATGAAATCATTTTACGAATTGGAATAATCATGAGATCTGTGCTGCTGTTCTGCTTTTCTGTGCCGTTTAATTTTGCTTCAACCTTTACCTCAAACGGATCCAGTTCAGTTTCGATTACGGGACCCAGCGGAGTAAAACTGTCAAAGGATTTGCCAATTGTCCAATGTCCATCATTATGGAAAAATTGCGGAGCAGTAACATCATTCCCCACTGTGTAGCCGAAAACATAATCAAGCACATCTGACTCTGCTACATTTTTTGCTTCTCTGCCAATGACGACAGCCAGTTCTGATTCGAATTTCACCTCTTCAATGCCTTCAGGAATGATAATCTCCTCATCTGGTCCAATAACAGAAGATACAGGCTTGAAGAAGAATACAGGAATTTCAGGGAGTGTCTCAGGCAAATCCGATTTTTCGGACACATAGTTGGCTCCAATTCCAATGATCTGATTAGGAACCAGGGGTGCAAGCTGTTTTGCTTCATTCTGCGAAAAGCTCTGGCCTGTATACTCCCAATCTCCAAAAATATCCCCTTTAATTTCTTTATAAATACCCTCTTCTAATACTCCTTCATGTACTGCTCCATTAACTTCATATCTTGTAAACTTCATTTTTCTTCCTCTCCCCTCGGTAACTTTAAGCCTGCAGATCTTTAGAAAAGGCTCTTTTCGTATAAAATGTTGTATTTAACACCAACAATGTTGTCCGTTGATTTCCGCTCCAGGAGCCTCAGCGAACCGCGGGGCGGGCGCTGAGCCTCCTCAACGCTGCGCGTCTGCGGGTTCTCACCTGTCCCGCTGCTCCCGCAGGACTTTGAATAAGCTTCCTTGAATAAACACCGCACCAAGAAAATGCGAATGCATTTTTGAGGATCTCGCACCTTCCGCTCCAATCAACTCTGCAACAATATATATAAAGGAACAAACCTTGCGAAATCAGTCTTAGAAAAACAGGGCACATTCATGCCCTGTTCTACACTATTACTGTTTTACTGCATACTTGGATTTCGCTTCAAGACGGCGGCGGTGCAGGATTGGTTCTGTATAGCCGTTTGGCTGATCATAGCCTTCGAAAACAAGGTCACATGCTGCCTGGAATGCAACCGATTGATCGAAATCAGCTGCCATTGGGCGGTATGCGGTATCTCCACTGTTTTGTTCATCTACTACCTTAGCCATTTTCTTAAGTGTCTCAAGCACTTGTTCCTTCGTGCAGATGCCATGGTGAAGCCAATTTGCAACATGCTGGCTCGAAATCCTTAATGTCGCACGGTCCTCCATTAAACCAATATTATTGATATCAGGAACTTTGGAACAGCCGATGCCCTGCTCAACCCAGCGTACCACATATCCGAGGATACCCTGTGCGTTGTTTTCCAGCTCTTCCTGGATCTCCTCTTGAGTCCATTGCGGATTTTCTGCAACCGGTATCTGCAGAATTTCGTCACGAAGGTCTGTAACTTCCTCCAGCAGCTTGTTTTGCACCTTCTGAACTTCTACCTGATGGTAATGCAATGCATGAAGGGTGGCTGCAGTTGGAGACGGTACCCAGGCAGTATTGGCGCCGGCGTTCAAATGGCCGATCTTTTGCTCCATCATATCTGCCATCATATCAGGCATAGCCCACATGCCTTTTCCAATTTGCGCACGTCCCTGGAAGCCTGTTTCAAGGCCTGTATTGACATTGGATTTTTCATAGCCTTTTAGCCAGGCTGTTGCTTTCATATCATTCTTGCGGATCATCGGGCCAGCTTCCATGGAAGTGTGCATCTCATCCCCTGTACGGTCAAGGAATCCGGTGTTTATGAAAACAATGCGCTCCTTTACTTCACGGATGCAGGCTGCAAGATTCAAGGATGTACGGCGCTCCTCATCCATTACACCAATTTTCAGTGTGTTCCGCTCCAGTCCAAGCAGATCTTCCGTCCGGTCAAATAACTCGTTTGCAAAAGCAACCTCTTTGGAACCGTGCATTTTTGGCTTAACGATATAAATGGATCCCTCAGATGTGTTTTGGTATGGTCCATTTCCAAGCAATGTATGCTTCCCGATCAGGGAAGTAACTACCGTATCGAGGATCCCTTCCTGCACTTCATTTCCTTCTGCATCCAAAATAGCGTTAATGGACATTAAATGTCCGACATTCCTGACAAACATTAATGAGCGTCCAGGTAATGAAAACTCCTTCCCTTCAGCAGACACATATGAACGGTCAGGATTCAATTTACGTGTCATTGATTTAGAGCCCTTTGTGAAGGCTGCGGAAAGGTCACCTTTCATTAAACCGAGCCAGTTGCGATATACAAGGACCTTGTCTTCAGCATCAACTGCGGTTACTGAATCCTCACAGTCCATAATTGTGGTAATTGCAGCTTCAAGTAAAACATCCTTCACCCCGGCATCATCCGTTTTTCCAATTGGGTGGCTTCTGTCAAACTGAATCTCAAAATAAAGGCCATTATTCTTTAAGAGTACCGCAGAAGGCTGATTCTGCTCTCCCTGGTATCCGGCAAACTTTGCTTCTTCTTTTAGTTTTACAGTTTCCCCATTGCCCAGCACAACTGCCAGTTTCCCTTCATCAACCTTGTATTGTACAGCGTCTTTATGCGAACCGCTTGAGAGAGGAACAGTTTGGTCAAGGAATTCCCTGGCAAATGCAATAACCTTTTCTCCCCTTACAGGATTATATCCGCCGTCCCTATTTGCCCCATTTTCTTCACTGATTGCATCGGTTCCATAAAGTGCATCGTACAAGCTTCCCCACCGGGCATTTGCTGCATTGATCGCATATCTCCCGTTATTAACTGGAACGACCAATTGCGGTCCGGCCTTCACAGCTACTTCTTCATCCACATTTTCTGTAGTAATTTTAAAATCCTCGGCTTTTGGCTCAAGATAGCCGATCTCTTCCAAAAATGACTTATAGCTATTAAAATCAAAATCCTTGTTTTCCCTGTGCCATGTGTTCAGCTTATGCTGAATTTCATCACGCTTTGCAAGCAATGCTTTATTCTTAGGGGTCAGATCATTTATAAGCGCTTCCAAACCGGACCAGAATTGCTCCTGACCAACGAAGCTTCCCGGCAAAGCCTCGGAATTGATAAATTCATAGAGCTCCCTTGCAACCTGCAGACTTCCTGTTTTCACATAGTTCTCCATTATTCATTTCCTCCTTTGATTGCTGCTTTTAATTTCATTTGTTTCTTATTACGAAACAGCGTTTCTAACTTTCTCTTAAAAAAATAATAGCATGTTTTCAAAAGTATTTTCAATAATTTTCACACAATTTTATTCTTCTCTGATTTCAATGCCAGCCTTTCACCAGGAAAGGCTGGCAATTTTTTATGAAATTGCCTGGGCCTTCATCTCTTTTTTAACTTCCGCACATCTGCCTGGCGATGGGAACAGCTTTCCTGCATTTAAAAGATTATGGGGATTAAAGACTTCCCGGATCTCTGTCTGGGCAGCAATTTCCTCTTCTGTGAAAACAAAGCGCATTTCTTCCCGCTTCTCAATGCCGACGCCATGTTCTCCAGTAATGGTCCCTCCAACATCCGCGCATACCTTCAGACATTGGCTTCCAGCTTCAAGCGCTTTCTCTGATTCTCCTGGTACCCGTGCATCAAAAAGAACAAGGGGGTGAAGATTTCCGTCTCCTGCATGAAAAATATTCGCAATCCTCAAACCCGATTCACTGCTGATCTGATTGATTCTGCTTAAAACCTCAGGCAACCTGCTTCGGGGAATAACCCCATCCTGAACCAGATAATCAGGAGAGATGGCTCCCATTGCACCAAAGCCCGTCTTCCGGTTCGCCCACCATCTGGCTCTTTCCTCTTCACTTCCGGCCGCCCGGACTTCACGGACATTCCTCTTTCGGCATACCTCGAGGATCTGGTCAATCTGTTCCTGAATTCCCGCAGCAATCCCATCCACTTCAATCAGGAGCACTGCTTCGATATCTTTTGGATGGCCTACCGGAAAAGCAGCAGCTTCCACCCCTTCAATCGCGGTTTTATCCATCATTTCAAGGGCTGCCGGCACTATACCAGCAGAAATTATGTCCGATACAGCCTGGCTACCATCATCAACCCGATCAAAGTAGGCAAGTACGGTCTGTTTTCCTTCAGGATTTTTCAGAACTCTGACTGTTATCTTTGTCACAATGCCAAGGGTTCCTTCAGAACCTGTGATCAGACCAAGCAAATCATATCCTGGAGCATCCGGAATACCGTCTTTACCTATTTCAACTATATCGCCATTAGGCATGACAACTTCAAGTCCAAGAATATGGTTTGTCGTGACTCCGTATTTCAGACAATGTGCACCGCCGGCATTTTCTGCCACATTGCCCCCAATGGTACAGCAATATTGGCTTGATGGATCTGGTGCGTAATAATATCCTTTATCGGATATGGAATTGGTGAGTTTCAGATTGACAAATCCAGGCTCTACAACGGCACGGCGATTTTCCAGATCTACGCTAATAAGCTTTTTCATCCTGACCATACTGATAATGATTTCTCCATTAAGCGGTATGGCTCCGCCGCTTAGCCCTGTCCCTGCTCCCCTTGCCAGGAAGGGAAGATCGTTTTCAGAGCAATATTTAACAATCTCCGCCACTTCTTGTGTGTTTTTAGGAAAAACGACGGCCTTCGGCAGATGTTTATGAATCGTAAAGCCGTCACAGTCATAGGCAACAAGATCTTCTTTCAGGTAAAGAATGGAACGGGCACCGCCAACGATATCAGCCAAATTTAAGATGTGTTTGTCCTTTGATTTAACCCGGTCTTTTGCTTTCACTCTTCTCCCTCCCGCATACGGTCTTCCTTTTGATAAGCCCAGTCCAGAAGCTGGACTGTATGGACGATTTTCTGGTTTCTGCCGTATTTTTGAACTCCCATTGCCATCTGCAGCATACAGCCAGGATTACCCATCGAGATCATTTCCACATCATCGGGAACATTCTCCATTTTGCTTTCAAGGACCGCATTGGCCATTTCAGGATTGGTAATATTGTAGATACCTGCACTTCCGCAGCAGCGGTCTGAATTAGGCATATGAACCATGTCTACACCGGGAATATCAAGGAGAATATCGCGCGGCTGCTGCCGGATCCCCTGTCCATGCGCTAAATGACAGGCATCATGATAAGTAATTCTAGTGTTCATCTCAGCCTTTGGCTTTTCATAGCCTGTTTCATGAAGAAATTTTGAAATATCCTCTACCTTTTCAGAAAACTCTTCCGCTTTTGCATGCATTTCCGGGTCTTCCTTAAATAATTCTGCATATTCCTTCATCATGCACCCACACCCGGCAGCATTAACAATCACTTTATCAAAGTCCTTGAATGCCTCCATATTCTGCTTTGCCAGCTTCCTGCCCATATCACGGTCTCCAGCGTGAACATGCAGGGCCCCGCAGCAAGTCTGGTTTTGTGGAATGACAACATCATTTCCATTCCTGGTCAGTACGTTGATGGTGGATTCATTAATATCACTGAACATGACATCCATTACACAGCCGGTCAGCATGGCAACTTCCTGCTTTGTCTCCCCTGTTGCTTTTATTACTTTTACGTCTTTATATTTCTTTTTAACAGGCTCTTTCACTTCAGGCATGATGGATTCCATATCTACGAGGTGCTGCGGCATGACATTGATTAATTTAGTTTTCCGGACAGCTTTTTGCATGCCGCTCTTTTGATAGAATCTCAGAAGGCTGCCGAGCGTATTTAAGCGATTCTGGTGCGGGAATAGATCATGAAGAAAAAATTTGCTGATGGCTCCTTTTACACCTGTTAATGGCATTGCCTGACGAATCTGGCCCCGTGCTTCCTCAATCAAACCGCCCACATCGACATCAGCCGGGCATGCAGTTGTACAGGCGCGGCAATCCAGACATTGAAACACCGGGTCCATGAATTGCTCATTTACTTGAAGCTTTCCTTCTGCGACTGATTTAATTAAGTGAACCCGGCCCCTTGGAGAATGCTGTTCCTGGCCTGTCTGTTCATATGTCGGGCAAGATTCCAAACACATGCCGCAATGGACACAGTCAGCCCATTTCTTTTCATCGGGCGGATCGCTCCATAAATAATTTCCCAATCCTGAAGTACATGGCGGTTCTTGCTTTAAATCGAGTTCCCGGACACTCATTTAAATCCCTCCTATGAATCTGTTTGGGCTTAATGTTATATTTGGGTCAACCTTTGTTTTAATCCCATGGAGCAAAAAGAAATAAGAAGGTTTACTTCCCCAAACATCCACTTTTTTCCGAAGCTCAAATGGCAGGTGTTTTGCAATCGCATATCCTCCTGCTCTTTCAGCGGACTGCCTTACGTGTACAGCGGCATTGGCGACATCTGACTCTGCTCCTCTAATGGTCACTTGACTCAACCCATGCCCAAGTCCTCCATGTGACTCGATACTTACATTAAATCGGTCCTTCAGCAGTTCCGTTTCCTTTAACAAGTTCAACGCTTCAAGATTTACAGTTCCAATTTTAAGAGTGGCTTCGGTTTGGATTGGCAATTCCCCATCCAATCCATTGGGGATGTGCCTGTAAAACCGGTGCCAAAACAAATCGGCTTTTTCTTTTGGATTTATAAACAATTCCGCATCATCAGGCAGCATATTCCTCACGAATTCTTCCTGATAGCGGACAGAGCTTTCCACATCTTCAAAACCCATCGCTATAGTGTAGGCGTTTATTCCGGCTAGCTTATCAGAAAGTGCCGGATTCAGGAGTTCAAGTGAGACAGGTTCAATCATAGAGTCCAAAACCTTCACAGCAAAAGCTTTAATTCCCTCCAGGTTTCCTTGTGGAAACGAAACAAGAACCAGGCTCTCGCACTTAGGTATAGGGCGAAGCTTTAAGGTGACCTCAGAAATGACACCAAGTGTGCCCATCGCCCCAATAAATAGTTTATTCATATCATAGCCGGCCACATTTTTTACGACTCTTCCACCGGATCGGATTACTTTTCCATCAGGGTAAACAGTCCTTAAACCAATGACTGCATCACGGGCTGAACCGTAGCCCAATCTTTTGGGTCCGCTTTCATTTGCTGCAATGATCCCGCCTATTGTGGCATTTTCAGGCCAATAAGGATCGAGTGATATTTTTTGATTATGCTGTGCCAGATAATCCTGAAGATCTTTAAAGCGAGTTCCGGCTTTTACTGTTAACGTCATATCTCCGGGCGTATGTTCCACAATCCCTGTATATTTTTCAAGCGATAGAAGAAAATCCGTTTTTTCGGTTAAGCCACCGAACCCCCGCTTTGTGCCTCCGCCCATAATGTTGATGGTTAAACCATTCGAATCTGAATGCTTAAGTACAGCTGCAATTTCCTCTTCTGTTTCCGGAAAAACAACCATATCTCCGGAATTGCCAAATGGGCTTGAAGCTTCATTTTTACTAATCTGGTCTTCCCTTAAAGAAGCCTTTAACTCACTTATTGATTCTGCTGCAATCAAACTATCCACCGCCTTTTGTTTCGTAATAACAAACAGTGTTTCTAATATTAATCAAAAAAACATCATTGCTCCTGAAGGATACTCATCTGCAATAGTTTCTCAACCAATTCTAAATGGTCAACCATGTTCTTATGTGCCTGATCCGGCTGCTGATTTTTAATAGACAAATAGATCTCCAAATGCTGCTCTTCAATTTTCCTCGCAATGTCAGCCCGTGTTTCGAGGTAATGGTGAAAATCAATCATGGACTTTTTTAATGTTTCAGAAATGAACTGCACAAATTGGATAAGGATATCATTACCTGCTGCACGGGCAATCGCCATATGAAACTGGTAATCCTCCTCCCATCCATGTATGGCTGCATCGGAAATCAGCGTCTTCATCATTGCCAAATCTTTATCCGACCGATTTGCAGCTGCCATTTCAGCAAGCCCTGTTTCCACCATTTTTCTTGCCTGGAACAACTCCTGGATGTCTTTTATGTCCGGATGCAAATGCGGATTGATAAACAGCTTAGAAGAATCAAACCTGGTTATATAAGTGCCTTCTCCCTGCTTAACCTGCACAATTCCTTTGCCCTGCAAAGAGGTTAGGGCGTCTCTTACAGCTGACCGTCCTACGCCGAATAATTCGCACAGCTCTCTTACTGAAGGAAGCTTATCCCCAGGTTTAAAGGATCCTTTGGCAATCATATCTTCAATTTGCTCAGCAGCAATCTCAGAAATTTTGCGTGTTGAAATCTTTTTCACATTCATCCTAACGCCCCCCTTTCTTTGCAGACATCACATATCTGATAAGTTGTTTGTTATTTACTATTTAATCATGCTTAATTGTAATAATCAATAAAATATTTTGAATTTATTAAAAATTTGCGATATGGATAGGGTTTTTGTTTGGGCGCTGGGGGCAAATTCCGACTCATGTGGAGGAAATCTAGGAGATGAGGGCCGAACCTGGCGTAGCTTCTGACTCAAATAGAGGGAATATAGGAGATTGAGTGCGAACTTGGAGTAACTTCTGACTCAGATGGAGGAAATCTTGTAAACTGAGTCCGAACTTGGAGTAACTTCTGACTCAGATAGAGGAAATCTTGTAAACTGAGTCCGAACCTGGCGTAACTTCTGACTCAAATAGAGGGAATATAGGAGACTGAGTCCGAACTTGGCGTAACTTCTGACTCAGATGGAGGAAATCTTGTAAACTGAGTCCGAACCTGGAGTAACTTCTGACTCAGATAGTGGAAATCTTGTAAACTGAGTCCGAACTTAGAGTAACTTCTGACTCTGACAGGTCAAATCTTGAAATTTAAGTCTGAACTTGGTTCTACTTCGGACTCAGGAGCTGCAAATTCGATAACTTGAGTCCGAACCTGTTTCTACCTCTAACTCAGATAGGATCAAAAAAAACCTGACTTCCAAATTTCACATGGAAGTCAGGTTCATTTCACTATTCTATAATGCGTACAACACGGCCGTTAAACTTAGTTTTCCAATAGCCGCTTGACATATTTGCAATCGCAACTCCCGTAGAGCTTTGGGAACCGATAAATTTACCGCCGCCGAGGTAAATGCCTACATGGCCATCCCTTTTGTAGGTATCAAAGAAAACAAGATCTCCCGCTCTCATCTCGCTTGCTGAAACCTGGCGTCCGGCAAATTTAAGAGAATCTGTGCTAGCTCCGACACTGATTCCTGCCTGGGAGAATGACCAGTGTACAAAGCCTGAGCAATCAAATCTTCCATTTGCGATATCATAAGCATTTCTGCCGCCGCCAAACACATAAACAGAATTACCGATATATTTATTGCCTGCAGTCGTAACAATGCTGATTGCGCTTCCGCCATTAACGCTTGGCTTTGGAGCAGACGTGCTGGAACCTTTTGTTTTTTGGGCAGCAGGTTTTTGCTTATTCACTGCAGCTGAGTCTGATGGTGCTGAAGCCACTGACTGGGCTGCCGGTACAGATTGAGCTGCCGGTGCTGTCTGGGCCGCAATGCTTTGTTCGATTTGAGCAATCAATGATGCATATTTAACATCTTCACTCTGCAGCTTTGCCTTTTTATCAGCAATAGAGTTTTCCTTTTCTTTTAATTGCTGGATTAATGAGCTATTTTGCTGTTTTTGCTCTTCCATAGTAGCCTGCATGCCCTTTAACTCAGTCATCATGCTTGTTAATCCCGCAAGCTCTTCTTCTACTGAAGCCTTCTTTTCTTCAAAAGCTTTTTTATCCTGTTCCTGTTCTTCCAGTAATTGCTTGTCTGCCTGAACAAATGTAGTTACTGCTCCGACACGGTCAACGAAATCACTGAAACTGGAAGCACCAAGAAGAACATCCAGGTATGCAACCGATCCGCCGCTTTCCTGGAAAGATTGTGCACGCTGCTTCAGTATAGCACTTCTCTTTTCAATTCTATCCTCGATGATCGCCATTTCTTCCTTCAATTTTTCTACTTCGGCTTTTGTATCAGTAATATTAGTTTCCGTTTCTGCTATTAATTTATTATTATCTTCAATTGCTTTTTCAACTTTAGTAATTTTAGCATTTAACTCTGCAATTTCTTCAAGTACACTTACCAATTCCTTATCAGCTTCAGCCAATGTAGCCTGCAAATTAGAGCGTTGCTGCTGGATTTGGCTTTTTTGATTCTCGAGCTTATTAATTGATTCAGCATTTACTCCCGGGATTGAAAAAGCACTTCCAAGCCCAAGAATAATTGTCGTATTTAAAACGAGGAGTCTTTTTTTCAAAGTCATTACCCTGCTTTCTAATATGTACTCGGTCTATTAAACAGCCGTATATCAAACTATTTATCTATGTATATCTTTTCAGTTTTGTCTCTAGTAAATTTGTCTTTCCATGGAGGATTATACCATCCTTATTTGACAGACTTGTTAGAGTAATATTACAAAAATATTTCAAACGTGACATTAAACCCCTTTTTTCGCCATTCTAATGTGACATAATTCCTTATTTTACACATATGAAGGTATCCAACGTGAGTTGTAAGAAGGATACCAAAAAAATAAAAAAGACTGGAATCCAGAATATATCTTCCAGATTTCAGTCTTTTTATTCCATAAACTTGCTTTGAATGTCCTGATCGAATACAAATACTGACATTCCAAAATCCCGTTCTATATCAATGTCCACAAAAAGGTCTATTAGCCTTGCCTGCAAAAAATCTTCCATTTCTGCCGGCCGATTCTTTTTATACATTTCCTTGACCATTTCTGTTCTGGCAGCCCGAAGCATTTGTTTCCCTTCGTCTGCACTCGCTATAAACTTTTCTACAGGAGATAAATTCCCTTCCATTTCACAAATAGCCCAATTTTTGCAGAACGTGGTCCTAACCTTGCTTGGTCCTTTGCCCATATGCTTTTTCCGGAAGGAGCGCACTAAGTTACTGAATTCAGCTTCATATTTGTTCATATTCCAGCCCTCATAAACTCTAATTTCATGTATAATCTCATTTATACAAGTCTGTATACACTTTAATAAGTTAATCAATTAATACAATTATTGTCAAACTAAACAATCTAAATTTCTTGTTAACTGAAATTTTATGCTAATATTTTGTCAGTCGAAAGGTTTTAGGGGGAAAATTAATGGATATTCAAAGCAGCAGAAAAATTGTCAGATTTCAGAATGGAGTTTTGCAGGAAGCAGATGATTCAATTGTTTCTGAACACCCTCTCACCATTCACCTAAATGGAGAAGAGTTCGCAACAATGGTCTGCAGCCCAGAGAATATTCGGGAATTAACAATCGGCTTTTTGGCTTCTGAAGGCTTTATCAGGAGATTTGAAGAAATCAAGGATATTCAAATAGATGAAAGCAAAGGTTTTGCATATGTAGAGCTGCATACCCAAACTTCTACAGCAAGCCATGAATTCCACTCCAAGCGGTTTATTGGTTCATGCTGCGGAAAGAGCAGGCAATTTTATTTTCACAATGATGCCAGGACAGCCAGAACTTCTACATCAAAGCTGACCTTGTCTCCCAGCCAGTGCATCTCTTTTATGAAACAGCTTCAGGATGGCAGTCTGATTTTTCAAGAAACCGGAGGAGTACATAATGCCGCCTTATTTTCTGCAGATGAAATGATTGTCAGCAGAACAGACATTGGCCGGCATAATGCACTGGATAAAATCCTTGGTTATTGCATTGAAAACAGGATTTCTGTAAGAGATAAAGTCATTGCATTCAGCGGCAGAATCTCTTCGGAAGTCCTGCTAAAAGCAGCCAAAATTGGAGTTGGCATCATCCTATCAAAATCAGCACCGACTGATTTAGCCATCAAGCTGGCTGAAGACCTAAATATTACAGCGGTTGGCTTTATTCGAGGTCAGGCTTTTAATGTTTATTCTCATTCTGAAAGGATCGTTTCAGGGGAGGAAGATTAAAAAGAGGGGGCTGACACCCTCTTTTTCATTTAAAAAGGATCTAAATTCAGTTCACATTTATGCTGAAAATTTGAATATACAAATGTATTAAGCGTATATATGTGTTAGAAATCCTTTAAAAAAAAGGCAAGTCAAAGCTGTTCTTTGACTTGCCCTCTCTTAAAACATTGGATGTGGAGGATCTATACCCAGAACCGTTTCGCCATCCACGGTTAACCAGATGTAATAATGGTCAATTTCCGTTCTGAGGACTTTCTCGATCTTTGCTATTAATCCTTCCTGCAATTCAAATGACAATCTTGCTGTTTCTTCACCTAATTCATAGCCCTGTAACCCCATTAAATCAGCTATATACCTAGCTTCTTGATACGATACTTCTACATATTTATCATATTCAGGTAAATATGCAGCCTCTGACGTCTTCGCGTTGAAAACAAGTACTAACATCAAACTTAATAGAACAATTGCTGCTTTCTTCATTATTATTCCCCCTTTAAATTTTCACTAATTTTTCTTTTATTTTAATAAATGTATCAACGATCTCTGGATTGTACATGGTACCCCGATTTTGTATAAGTTCATCTATTGCTTCAAGTACACTTCTGCCTTTCTGATAAACACGATCAGTAGTCATTGCATCAAATGAGTCTACAACAGAAATAATGGCAGCCTCGATTGCAATTTCATCCCCTTTAAGTCCTTTGGGATATCCTGTTCCATCAAATCTTTCATGATGCTGCTCTACCACTTCGCCTGCTTCTATTAAACTCGGCAGACCTGTTTCTTGCAATATTTCGCGTCCAAACGTCGAATGCTGTTTCATTAAATCCCACTCATCAGAGGTTAATTTACCCGGTTTTTGAAGAATCTCAACGGGCACCTTTACTTTTCCTATATCATGCAAGAATGCAGCAAGATTAAGTTTTAAAATTTGCCGGGAATTTAAATCAAGCGCGTCAGCCATGAGCATTGACATTTTTGTAATTCGATCGCAATGGTCACTTGTATATCCATCTTTTTCTTCAATTGATATGACCAAATCTCTTAATTCATTTGTCACTTTGCTATAGTAATGAAATACTGGATTAGAGGTTACATATAAAAATTCAGATTGACCTATTGATTGAAAAATATGATGTTCAGTTACAGGACATCTTTGGAACGAATCACCGGGTCTTAGCGTTTTTTCTCCATTAGAATCTTTTAATAGCAGTTCACCGGAAAGCATATGAAGATATTCCAGCGTTTCACCGCCTTCTAACGGTTCCAGTCCCCACCTTGCATCTGGCTCCAGCCTATGATAAATAACCTCTGTCCCATCCCCCGAAGCAATCAGGGAGATTTGCAACCCTTTCATGTGGACTGTTTCAATGAAACTACCTTCATTTATGATGCCCACTTCATTACCCTCTTTCTAATACCTTCTCAAATGATGTATGTATTGGGTATACCTATTTATCTATCCTTATTGCAATTCTAGTATATGGTTTTCCATTTTTCCACAAAATTCTGCTATATTTTTGGTTTATAAGATAATATTGTAAAAATTTGAGTCTATATACCTATTTTTATTATGTTATATAATAAAAAGCCAGTGACCTGATTAGCGGTCACTGGCTTGCTTTCATTCTCTCTTGTTTGGAGGAACATCACTTTCGTTATTTTCCATTTTGTGCAATTTCTGATCTTCTGGAAGCTGGGTGTTCCTTTCCATGGCGCTTGTATCTTCGCCCATTCCTTTTAAAAAGGTGATCAGGAGGGTAACTGCCCGATTGACTTCCGGATCTTTCAATGCCTTAACAAGATCAAAATAGCTTGTTTTTTCATCAGTATCTTTGTATTCCGCCACTCTTGCAATACCTGAATTTAATTTTAACAGCAAGGGTTCAAGCTGCTGGACATTTATAGTACCGAGGGTTCCAACCATAAGAAGCAGGTTTTTTATTGTATTTGTAGCTTCCGGTTTGTCTAATGCTTTAACAAGGACATTCAAAACTTTATCTCCCTGTCCAAACAGGCCATTCAATAATGAGAGAACTCCCCGATCATGCATATGTCCGACCGCTGTCAGAAGCTCAAGTATAGGTTCCTTATTTTCTATGAGGGCATTCTCCACTTCTTCCAGGTCTTTTTTTCGTTTATCCTCGGGTGACAATTCAAAACGCTTGATGTTATTAATCGCTTTAGCCATGCTGCTTCCGCTCCTTTTTCACCAATTCTCCCGGGAAAATATAATCTTTCCTTGCCCATTTCTTTTGGACATTTACACCTATTTGCGGCTGCGGATTGCCATAGCGGTGATTAATTCTAGGAAGTGGATTGCTGCCTTCTTCTCTCAGAATTTCAAGCTTTACCTTTGTTTCCTTATATGCCGGTGTATCAGTATCCTTGTCGGCATAGCTGCTTGTTAATAAATTTATGGCCGCGTCTCCTCTATCATTCATAGGAAGGTAAACTTCCTTTCCTTTTACCCTGTCGGTTATATGGCATTTAACTTTAACATTGCCATACGGTGAAGTCAGTCGAACAAGCGTGCCGTCTTTCAAGCCTCGCTCCTTTGCCAGCTCCGGTGATACCTCAAGGAACACTTCCGGTGTTTTAGAGCTGATTCCTTTTGACTTATATGTCATATTCCCTTCATGGAAATGCTCCAGGAGACGGCCATTATTGACATGGATATCATATTCCGCCGGGAATTCAAGAGCAGGAGTCCAATCTACCGGAAAAAGTCTTGCCTTGCCATCCGGGAACGGGAAGCCATCCGTATAGAGGAGTGGAGTGTCAGTTCCGTCCTCAGCGACAGGCCATTGCAGACTATTGTATCCTTCCAATCTATCATAGGTAACGCCAGCGTATAGAGGCATAAGCTTTGCTGCTTCGGCCATTACTTCGCTAGGATGTGTATACGTCCAGTCTGCTCCTAAGCGATTCGCAACTTCAGTAATAATCTGCCAATCCGGCTTTGAATCTCCAAGGGGCTCAAACGCCTTGTACAGACGCTGGATTCTTCTTTCTGTGTTCGTAAATGTCCCTTCCTTTTCCAGACTTGGGCTTGCCGGGAGAACAACATCTGCAAACTCAGCTGTACGGGATAGAAAAATATCCTGGACGACAAAGAAATCAAGCTTCTCAAATGCTGCCTGCACATAATTGATGTTGGAATCCACAAGCCCCATATCTTCGCCCTTCAGGTACATCGCTTTCAGCTGCCCCTCATGAACTCCCTCTACCATCTCGTGATTATTCATTCCGGCTTTTTCAGGAAGCTTTACACCCCAGGCATTTTCGAACTTCCTTCTCACATCAGGATCTGACACCTTTTGGTAACCAGGCAAATTATCAGGACTGCTTCCGAAATCTCCTGCCCCCTGTACATTATTATGGCCCCTTAATGGATATGCACCTGCACCAGACTTAGCGTAATTGCCGGTTACTAGCAGGAGATTTGAAATGGCTGTGCTTGTATCACTGCCTCCTAGATGCTGCGTGACACCCATTGCCCATAATGCAGAAACACTTTCGGCTTCATGAATCATTTCAGCCATTTTGATTAGATTGTCTCTGGAGATACCGGTTGTTTCTTCTGCAAATTCCAGCGTATATTTCTCCAGATTTGATACAAATTCCTCCAGTCCGTTCACTTTTTCCTGAAGAAACTTCTCATCCGCCCAGCCCTGATCGATAATGTATTTCGTAATGGCAGAAAGCCATACCATATCAGTACCGGCTCTAGGACGCACAAACAGATCCGAACGCTCTGCCATTTCGTGTTCCCTCAAGTCAGCCACGATTACTTTCTGGCCGTTAAGCTTCTGGGATCGTTTCACCCTGGTGGAAAGAACCGGGTGGGATTCCGATGTATTAGAGCCGATTATCAGCACTAATTCGGCGTTTTTAATATCTTCTATAGAACCTGCATCACCGCCATATCCAACAGTTCGGAATAAGCCTACCGTTGCCGGAGTCTGGCAATACCTTGAACAGTTATCAATATTGTTCGTTCCTACAACTGCCCTGCCAAGCTTCTGCATGAGATACGATTCTTCATTGGTGCATTTAGAAGAAGTAATAAAGCTTAGCGCATCCGGGCCATGCTTTTCTTTGATTTCTGTAAATTTCCGGGCAATCAGATTTAGAGCTTCGTCCCATTCTGCTTCACGAAATGAATCGCCTTCCCTGATTAGCGGTTTGGTTAAACGTTCCTCACTATTTACAAAGTCCCAGCCAAATTTCCCTTTTACACATGTAGAAATGCCATTGGCGGGCGCTTCTGCCTGAGGTTCAACCTTCAATATTTCGCGGCCTTTTGTCCATACGTCAAAGCTGCAGCCGACCCCGCAATATGTGCAGACGGTTTTGGTCTTTTTAATTTTCTCTTCCCGCATAGCAGCTTCCATATCGGATATCGCCAGAATGGAGCCATATCCTGTTTCAACATTTTTAGTGATTTCGATCATTGGACGAAGGGTGTTTTTGGCTATGCCAGTCAGAAACCCTGCTTCGCCTTCCATCCCCTTTTCCATCATGGCATTACACGGACAAACAGTGGAGCAGTGTCCACAGGAAACACAGGAGGACTCGTTAATGGGCACATCATTATCCCATATAACTCTTGGTCTCTGTCTCTCCCAATCAATTGTTAGGGTTTCAGTAACCTGGACATCCTGACAGGCTTCCACACATCTGCCGCAAAGAATGCACTGATCCGGATCATATCTGTAAAATGGGTGAGATTCATCCTTTTCATATGGCTTATGATCAAACGGGATGCTTTGATGATTGATTTTCATCGCCTTAACCGTATTATGTACTTCACATCCCCCGTTGTTATAGTCACAAACCGTACAATACAGCTCATGATTAAAGAGAATTTTATCCATGGCAATAGTCTGTGCCTGTTTTACATCAGGTTCCACCGTATCGATTATGTCTCCATCTTTAATTTTCGTGGAGCATGACCGCACAAGTTCTCCATTCACGGAAACAATGCAGGTATCACAGGTTTCTATTGCTCCCAGGCTGGGATGGAAGCAGACCTGAGGAATTTCGATCGAGCTGTCATTTAATAACTGCAAAACGGTTTGATCCTGTTCTGCCTTCATTTCTATCCCATTTATCTTTATATTTAGTGATGGCGGCAAATCTATCATCCTTTCAATGAATCAGTTTCTTGGTTTTCAGTACCCTTGCTGAAAAAAGTTAAACGTTTAGTAAATGATATTGGCTGACTTGCCCTTGCATTCTTAAAAAAAGACAACAGAAAAAACAGCTGAAATTTTCAGCTGTTTTTATCGGATTCATTTTTAACATAATGATAACAAGTGAGATCTAAGAACCTCTTTCATTTTACTTTCAGTATAAGAATCAGGCTTCATCACAGCATGGAGAGAACTCCCGTTTCTCAGTTATTAGTGGCTGCCATTCTTCTGCAGAACTTTAAGGCCGGAACCCATATCAGATGCAAGCACATAATTGCGATCTACGAATACACCCCAAATATTAGATTTGCTTGGAATATAGACACCAATTTCCTCGGGATTAGATGGATCAGTAATGTCTACTGTCCTTACTCCGCCAGCATAATGGGAGAGGTACAATGTGTTCCCCTGGACCTTAGGATCGTGAACTGTCGCACCACCAGGAATCTTCTCAGTGAAATCCGTTCTAAAGGTACTTAGCAGCTTTGGATTCGTTTTATCTTTAATATCATAAATCATGGTGTACCCATAGGCACTCTCAAAGCCCTCTCTAGTAGGTCCGAATACCTCCCTTGTTTCAATAAGGACATTCCCGCCTTTAGCTAAATCCATTGAATGGGCAGCTCCCTGAACATCGTTGGCAAAATCAGTTCTGCCAAGGTATACCGGATTTTTGGCATCACTGATATCAAGCATGATTGTTCCTAAATCCCAGTAGGAGAGGAAGGCTGTTTTCCCGGTTCCATCTGTTTTGACGCTATGTGCAAATGCTGCCCTTTTAACTCCTTCTTCATCAGTCCAATTATACCCGTCATAATTCTCATCACTTACTTCAGGAATATAATTGCGCGGATTAAATTCATAAATGGTTTCAGGTGACGATGGTTTTGAAACGTCTACAATATTAACATCCATCTTCTCCCCATGAGAGTATAGATCTGCATAGCAATTTGCAGTCAGCACATAAACATTATTCCCCTGGACTGTAAGGTAAAGTTCATGTGTTCCTCTCGCACCCGATGTATCTTCCCAGAAACCCAGCTCTTTCGGTTCTCTTGGATTTGTTACATCATATAATACAAATCCTCCCTTTGCATCAGGGTTGGTGCGGTCGACCTTTTGAACGCTGACTGCAGCTAAGTCTCCTTTGAAATGCTTTGTATTCACCGTTTTCACAATCACTTTTTCCTGCCAGGTCCCTGGAAGGTGAGCGAATGACGACACTTCTACTGGATTTGAAGGATCTTTCATATCAAATACACGGACACCGCCTTCTCCGCCATTTTTTGTATGTGTGCCTACATAAGCAAAGCCTTTATGCGCATAAACATCACCCGATGAATTTTGTACCCCCTCTTTAACTTCTTTCAGAGGAACAGCAGCCACTTCTTGAAGATTACCTGTATTCTTGCTGCCTTCTAGCAATGGGACCGCTAATTCAACACCAGCCAGACTATCGCCTTTTTCTATACCTCCGCTGAATTCATCATGCGCAAGAGCTGTCGTGCCTCCGGCTGAGAGTACAAGCGCTCCTGCCAATGCTGTTTTAATCAGGATTTTCTTCTTCAAATTAATTCCTCCTTATTTGTGGTGCCTATGTAATCGGTACACATTAGAATTTAAGCGTCCCGAAATACTGCAGTTTCTATATTAAAGAAAATTCAGAATTTTGAATATCTACAATTTTTCCTATTATTTCTACATAATAAGACAAATAATGCTCCCTCCTATATCACTAGATTACAAGGGATTATATATTTCTTTTGTCCCAAAAAAAACACCTCCCAATGGAAGATGCCTGCAAAAATCTATTTCCTGCTTTTCAGCTTTCTTTTTACTGCCGGAACAACATACTTTTTTACTATAGTTGCACCTTGTTTTACTATAAAAGCTTTAATTATTCTTTTTACAACCATGAACGGATCCCTCATTTCGGTTTGAACATCATTATGATATCCTTTACCTTTTCAGTGTGCCCGCTAAACTTCAAATTAAAAAGCCCTTAAAAAAAAGGGCTTCTTGCCGAATTATAAACGCATATCTTTAAAAGGATTCTTCCATTCCATCAAGGCGCCATAATTAAGGGACTCTTCATCTTCTAAATAATTTTCTGCAACACAAAGAGGTGTCCTGCCGCACCTCAGCAAAAATGTAATGACCGGATCCTTCTTTTTCCCCTCGATCAGTTGCTGGAGATAGTCTTCGGCGGACAATTCATGGGCGCATTTATGATAGCCGGGCATCCGTCCTCCACCTAGCAATCGATCAAGTCCTAAGTTTATGACAGTCTGATACATAGACTGCATCAAAAGTTTGCCAAGACCTAGATTACGGAAACCAGGCCGTACACTTATATCGACAATATATAATGTATTCCCTTGAGGTTTATGATTGCGTATATAGCCGCTGTCAGTTATTTCTTCCCATGTATGCTGTGGGTGTGAAGGATCAAAATCAGCAATCAGCCCGGTTAAGGACCCTGCCAATACTCCATCAGCCTCAATACAGAGTGCACCCTCCGGAAAGAGTTCTACATGATTTGCCAGCTGCTCACGATTCCACCATAAATTTGAAGGAAATGGCGGCGGAAAGCATTCTGCCTGAATGTCTATTAACTGATCGAAATCTTCTTTCGTATAATTTCTGATTACAGCCGGCACCGGCTTATCCCCGTCAAACACAAAAAATTCGCTTCGATATGCCATATGTTATCCTTCGATATTTTCTTTTTCCCAGTCTACATACAAATCTGTTCTGCGATCCCGCCAGGTCGTAACCGAACCGCGCTCACGGACTTCATATAAAAGGCTAAGGTCAAGATCGGCAGTCACAATCATATCGTCATTCAGCTCGCCTTCCACCATAATCCCCTTAGGCGGAAATGGAATATCATTCGGTGTAATGACGGCTGCCTGCCCGAAATTGGCACGCATAAAATCGACAGTAGGCAGGGAGCCAATAGTCCCTGTAACCACAACATACACCTGATTCTCAATCGCTCTTGCATGGCTTGTATAGCGGACACGGTGGAACCCATGACGGTCGTCTGTACAGGAAGGGCAGAAAATAACATCTGCTCCCTGGGCTTTAGCCATACGGACGATTTCCGGAAACTCAATGTCATAGCACGTCAGAATGGCTATTCTGCCTTTATCTGTATCGAATACACGAAGGCCTTCACCAGGTGACATATTCCACTCATGGACTTCAGTAGGCGTGATATGCAGTTTTGCCTGCTCTTCAATCCGCCCATCCGGATAAAATAAATGTGCCACATTATATAGGCGTCCATCTCTGTTAATTACGTGTGTACCGCCGATTATATGCATGTTTGTTTGTTTAGCAAAATTGGAAAATAGGTTTTTATATTGTTCAGTAAAACCAGGCAGCTCATTAATGGTCAGACTTGTTCCCTGCTCGCTTCCTATTGATAAAAGCTGTGTGGTGAAAAATTCAGGAAATAAAACAAACTCAGACCCAAACTCCTGGGCAGTTTTAATATAATGCTCACATTGGCTGGCAAACTCTTCAAATGAACGAATGGTGTGCAGATGATACTGCACCGCGGATACACGAATTTTCAATGTACTCCCCCTCATCAGAAAAATGTATAGATGAGTATCACTCTATCTTTAAAAGATTATCAATGATTTTCCTGCAGAGCACAATACTTTTTTATCGGAAAACGAAATTTTTTAATTAACACTATTTTATTTTACAAACCAGACTTTTTGAATTTTTTTCTCTTTAATTTCATACATAGCTATCGCATAAATAGATTGGCCGTCCGCTCTTCCAGTTACATACTCATAATCAATAACTATATTTTCTTTCACCATTCTGGAAATCAGCTCAGCGTGCTGATTCGGATTGTTTCTAAAAAGCTGACTGTACCTCTCCCTCATTTTTTCTTTTCCCCTATATATAACTTCGTCCCCTGGGAATGTCATTACTATAACACTATCACTGTATACTCCCAGAAATTCATCAATGTTATGCTGGTTATAAGCATCTAGCTGCTGCTGAGCAAGCCTTTCTGTTATTACATCCAAATGGTCACCATCTTTCCATGTTTTCTTTCTATCCTAAAGATTTATGGCATGCCAGTCTAGGTTTGTATAACAAAAAAGCATTACACCTAAAAAGTAATGCATCAAGTCGCTATTTTAACAATTTGCTTATTCCTGTAATAACATCAATACCTTTTTTAAAATCATTGTTTGCTGCATTGAGTACTTTTAAATATAGACTTAAAAGGGAAGCGTTTTGTTTCTTTAATTCCGCCACCTCTTTTCGAGTTGCTTTCAACTCGGACTTTATTGCTTTCATTTCTTTCTGCAAGGAAAGAAGTTCTCTATTTTCGGTGTGTTGAGCCTCTTCGATTGCTGCTCCATCTTTATCTTCAGACGGCTTTTGGGAGATTTCTTCGACCAGTCCCATAAGGGAATCATCCTTTAATATCTTATTGGCCATTTTAAATAAAGATCCGAAATTGATATTTTTTTCATCCTTCAGTAAGTTAGCTGCAAGTTTCTCTACAGCCTCAGAGTTATACCGATTTTTATTATTTTCCGGTTTTTCTAATGAATTGTTCATGTTTATTTTCCTCCATATCTATTCCGTCCTACTTCGTTTTCATTCACTATTCTATGAAACTGCAATATATATGAAATGGACAAACATACAGGTTCAAAAATATTTGATGATTTTCTGCATACGAAAAACCCTGGAAGGATACCAGGGTTTTTGTAATTTGATTTAAGCGTCAGATGCAGAGCATCCCAATAGACTGCAAATAGCCTCTACGATGGCACCTTCTGCTGATGGTACAAGAATACTTGCCAATAGTAATACAACGGCTAAAAGAATGACAATTAACACCGTTAATGGTTCTACCATGATGATATCCCCCCTTTAATATCATATAGCAAGGGAACCCTTACGTAGACATGTTATGTTTAAAATTTGGACATGCATAAACTACTATCCCATACTAAAAAAAAAGGCGCTTGTCCATTGGGGATAACTTCATGAAAAGGACCATCATTCAGATTTTTTAGGTTTTTAACGCAAAGTTATTTTGGTGTGATAAAACTATTAAAGGTCCCTAATTATTCAATATGTGAGGAAGCAGGGAAAATAGAGGTATCCATGTAAACTATCCGTGAGAAAAACTGGCCCCCATGACGGAGAGCCAGCTTATCATTTACTTCTTTTTCAATTCATCTGCCAGAAATTCAACATTAGTTCCAACAATAACCTGCAGACTATTCTTGCTTAGCTTAATTACCCCTTTTGCTCCCAGCTGTTTTAATCCCCCTTCATCGACAAGAGACATATCTTTTACCCTTAAACGAAGGCGGGTTACACAATTATCGATTTCTTCAAGGTTTTCTTTACCGCCCAAAGCCTCCAGATAAGCAACTGCTGCTTCAGCATAATTGCCCTTTAAAGTGGAATTTCCTTCAAATTCACCTTCAACCTCATCTTCTCTTCCAGGTGTTTTCAAATCCAGTTTCTTGATCAGGAAATAAAAAACCACAAAATACAGAAGGGCATATAGGAGACCTATCCCGGCCAGCAGAACCGGCTTCTGGGCAATGCCGAAGTTCAGAATATAATCGAGGGCGCCTGCTGAGAAACCGAAACCATGATGAATATCCAGGACATAGGTAATGGACATAGCCAGACCTGTCAAAGCAGCATGAATTAAATATAGAACCGGCGATAAGAACATAAACAGGAATTCAATCGGCTCTGTAATACCTGTCAGGAAGGAAGTAAATGCGAGTCCGGCCATCGCCCCTGCCACTGCTTTCCTTCTTTCCTTCTTTGCAGCCGCAACCATGGCAAGAGCTGCACCAGGCAGCCCAAACATCATAATAGGAAAGAATCCTGTCATAAAGATTCCAGCAGATGGATCCTTTGCAAGAAAGCGCCATAAATCTCCTTTGATGACATCCCCTGCTGCATTGGTAAACTCGCCGAACTCAAACCAGACAAGTGTGTTCAGTATATGATGGAGACCAACCGGAATTAATAAACGGTTTAGGAATCCGAAGACCCCAACACCCGCTGCACCTGCACCGATTATCCAATCGCCGACACTGTTAATGCCTGCCTGTACCGGCGGCCACACATACCCGAACAAAAAGGCAATGACTATCATAACGAGTGAAGTGATGATCGGCACAAACCGTTTTCCCCCAAAGAAACCAAGCCATTCCGGCAGCTTAATATCATGATATTTATTGTATAATAGCCCTGCAATAATACCGGAAATGATTCCGCCAAAAACACCCATATTGACCGTTTCGTTTATCGCCGCGGCACCTTCAGTCAGTACAAAATAACCCACTGCACCAGCAAGGGCAGCTGCCCCGCTGCCATCCTTAGAAAAACCGATGGCAATTCCAATGGCAAACAAGAGAGCCAAATGTCCGAAAACAGCATTCCCGGCTGCAGATATAAATGGAATTCCTAAAAGGTCATCCTGTCCCAGCCTCAGCAAAAGTGCAGCAGCAGGCATAACTGCAATCGGCAGCATTAAAGACTTGCCAATCTTCTGTAAAAACCCCAGCATTTTCACACACCTCTTTCTCCATGGATTATTACATAATATGAACAGGCATTTTAATTCAGTACAAGGCACCAGTATTGGGCCGACCCTACAGGTCATAAAAAAAGAACCTGGCCCATTATTCCGCCAGGTTCTTTCCTGCAAATTTAATAGAGTAAATATTCTTCGCGTGTCATTTTGAATTGTTTTAATTTCTTTTCCCATTTGGAGGAGATTTCTTCAACAGTTTTTCCTTCCTCAATGGCTTCACGTACCCAGCCATTGCCCATCAGGTTGTCAAAGAATGAAATTCCAGCACTGTTCTCTGCACGGAATTCGAAGTCTTCCGGATACATATCATGGATCGCCTTCACAATGTGAAGTCCGGTCTCGACAGGCTTGAATGCATCGCGATGTGTAACATGAATCTGAATCCCGTGGGAAAGCTGTCCTGCATGCTTGGAGAAGCTTGGTGTAAATGAAGCAGCTCTAAAAGTTACCCCGGGAAGATCTAGACCGTTCAAATGTCCAGCCAAATCATCGGCGTTGATAAATGGAGCACCAATAAGTTCAAACGGCTTTGTTGTGCCGCGCCCCTCAGAAACATTCGTTCCTTCAATCAATGCCGCTCCCGGATATACTAACGCTGTTTCGAGTGTTGGCATATTAGGAGATGGCATGACAAACGGAAGTTTGGTGTCATCGTAATACATATTGCGCTTCCATCCATTCATCTTTACAACAGTTAAATCTGCACCTATTTCAAACTCTTCATTAAACAATTCGGCCAGTTCACCTACAGTCATCCCATGGCGAAGCGGAATCGGGTAATTCCCCACAAAGGAGGAATACTCCATATCAAGCACCGGTCCTTCAACCTTTGTGCCACCTTGAGGATTAGGCCTGTCCAGCACGATGAAAGGGATATTGTTTTCTTTTGCTGCTTCCATCGCATAAGCCATTGTGTAAATATACGTGTAGAAACGTGTTCCGACATCTTGGATATCAAACAGAAGCACGTCAATATTTTCAAGCATTTCAGGGGTAGGCTTTTTGGTTTTTCCATATAAGCTGTAAACAGGAAGCCCTGTCTTTTCATCGATATAATACTCAACATATTCTCCCGCTTGCGCACTCCCGCGGACTCCATGCTCCGGACCATATAACGCAGTTAACTCCACGTCCGGATCATTATGCAGAATATCAACAATGCTGTTTAAATTCGAGTCGACCCCAGTCGGGTTTGTAATTAAGCCAACTTTTTTTCCTTCTATGAGGTCCTTCTTTTCATCTAAAAGGACCTCAACACCAAGCTCGAATTTCTTTTTCTTGCCTTTTCCTCTGCCATTGCCGTTATCTGCTAACACAACAGTTAAAGAAGAGAGTACGAGAATCATTGTCAAAAAACCCATAAACCATTTCTTCATTATTTTCCCCTCCCTGTTTAAGGATGAGATACATACAAGAACCAAATCTGCATGTATCCTTCCTTTCTAAAGGCACTTTTCCCAAAGATTGTTGTTTTTTGTTTTGAATTCAGCCCGTTGATTTCCGCTCCAGGCACTTGCTTTCCGCGGGGAGGAATGCGAGCCTCCTCGGCTTCGCCTGCGGGGTCTCACACTTCCCTCTCTTCCCGCAGGAGTCAAGTGCCCTCCGCTCCAATCAACTCAGCAAATTAAATATAAGAAAACAGCCTTTTAAAAATTTCAGTTTTTTCTTAATAGCTCAATCCATGCCCAAATTCATATAGTACAGTGCCATCTGTACCTGGAATTGTTACAGGCAGTTTTCCTGAAGGATTAATCTGGCCAAAGATAACACCTGCTGCTGCATCAAAGCTCGCCGTTCTGAAGCCATATTGTGCAATGTAAGCATCAACTTCCGGATAGGCCATGATGTCATATGGGTTACGGATGCCAACCGAAATAACTGGAACTTCTGATTCAGCAATGATGGAATTAACCATCTTCATCTGGGCGCTATCTGGTGATCGTCCTGATACATTAAACGTATAGGAGCCCACAATAACCGCACTGGCATTCCTGATTTGTTCCTTCTGCTCTTCCGTTAATACATAGCTTGAGGTCTGTATGACCGTTGTGTTTGCATGAAACTTGCTCATTGCGTTCTTTAAGTCTGTAATATACGTATTACCGACAACGACCATCTTATCCTCAGGAGATACTTGTAATGGCAGTGCATCTCCTTCATTTTTCACCAATGTGATAGAACGTTCTGCTGCTTCTTTTTCTATTTGTTTATGTTCTTCTGATCCAACTACGTTAAGAGCTTTTGCAATTTTTTCATCAATCGGCTGCGGTGTCTCTTCTTTCACAATTCCCCGCTTTAATTTCAGTGTTAAAATCCGCTCAACTGATGATTCAATGCGTTTTTCCGAGATTTCTCCATTCTCCACAGCATTCAATAGCCCTTCTGCAACTTCTTGAAGGCCAACAGGCATTAACACAATATCAGTTCCAGCTTTGACAGCACGAACGGCTGCGTCAACTGGTCCAAAATGTTCAGCGATGGCATTCATATTCATTGCATCTGTTGTAATGACCCCTTCATATCCCATTTCTTCACGCATAAGTTCTGTCAGCACTTTATGGGAAAGAGTGGCCGGGACGGCGATTTCTTCACCTGTTTTTTTCGAAATTGCTTTCGTGTCATCAATCTTAGGGAAGGTAACATGGGCAGTCATGATGGCATCCACTCCTGCTTCCATTCCCTTTTGGAAAGGATACAATTCAACTTCCTTTAGACGTTCTTTATCATGAGGCACTTCAGGCAATCCAAGATGTGAGTCTACTGCTGTATCTCCATGTCCGGGAAAATGCTTTGCAGTAGCAGCAACACCTGCTGATTGCAATCCTTCAGTATAAGCAACACCCAAGTCAGCAACAAGCTGCGGGTCCTCCCCAAATGAACGAACGCCAATTACAGGATTGTCGGGATTATTATTTACATCCATGACAGGTGCAAAGTTCATATTAATACCGAGTGATGAAAGCTCCTCCCCAATCGCCTTTCCGACCTTGCGGGAAATTTCTTCAGAACGGGCAGCCCCTAACGCCATATTGCCTGGCATGTCAGTTCCTGATTGAAGACGTGTAACAATTCCGCCTTCCTGGTCAATCGTCATCAATAAGCCGAATTTATCGGCAGCTTTCTGATAATCTGAAACCAATGTGGCAGTCTGTGCGGTTGTCACCACATTTTCCCGGAATAATATTACTCCGCCAAGATGATAATCTTTTACCAGCTTTTCTATTTCCGGCAGCATTTTAGTGACATTTTGTCCCTTCCAGGTGCGGAAATCCGGCATCAGCATCTGGCCTACCTTCTCTTCAATGGACATATTTTTCACTGCCCGGCTGATGAGGTCATACCGTTTCCCATGCTCTTTTATAATTTTCACTTTAAAAGCAGGCTTGCCTTTGCTGCCCTTTTTATGGTCAGGTTTTATTTGAAGTGCGATACGGTCCTTATATACTCCGTCTGTTACACTGATAAAGGTTTTTCCCGGCTTCCCTCTTAAAGTAATATTCCCTGACTGATCAACTGCTGCAGCAGTTTTATTGCTGGAATTCCATTTCAGCCCTTCAGATACTCTCATGAAATGCCCTTCTTTATATACATGAAGCGCTTTTAATTGGAATGCATCTCCACTGATTTCCGTGCTGGCCTGGGGTATATTCTCAAGGAGAATTAAATCCTTTGCTGTACTTTCTGCCGCTGCATTTTTCAAGGTTCCTCCCATCCATAATTGTGAAACGGCAAGTGTAATTGTGAGAAGGAAAATAAACATAACTTTGCTGACTTTACCCATTTCTTCCACCGTCCTTACTGCTTTTTCATATGAGCTTACTTTTTACTAAAAAATCGAATACTAGTAATTTCTTTTTTCCCAACCGTTTCCTGAAAGGGCTGGCGTCACTTTTTGTCCATCTGAAAGCTGGAGTTTTACATTATCAACATACCAGCCTCTGCCGTTTACTGTACTATCTGTCACGTAACGGAATCGGATGTGGGATGTTCCTGCCGGAATCGTCAGCTTTTCCTTTTTCCAGTCGATGCTGCTGCCTGTATATGGCTGTGCTGCCTGTTTCCAATTAACGCCATCTTCTGAGAACTCAACAAAACCCATATCTGCATTTGTTTCAGTTCTGTACCAGGTATCGAACGACAGGACCGCCTCTTCTTTTAGATCTATTTTAGCGGTTAACTCATACTGAACTTTATCCCCATACCCTGAGAACCACGCCGGCCCTTTTCCCGGAATGGCTACAGGAATTGAATCCGCCACCTGTCTTGCAAATGCACGCCTTGCAATATTCGTTGTAACCGTATTTCTTGAAGGATGCACACGGTTTGTTAAGAGAATTGCAATCGTGCCATTATTTCGGTTTATGACAATGGATGTTCCAGTGTACCCTGTATGCCCAAGCGAAGTCCCCTCTGATAAGGCATCCATGAACCATCCCTGGCCAAGCTCCCAGCCCAGGCCATGATCATCACCTGGAAATTGAGGGATTTGATTTTGAATCAGCATTTTCACCGTCTCTTCTTTTAATATCCGCTTGCCGCCATACCGCCCGTCATTTACATACATATGAGCAAGCTTGGCAAGATCGGAGGCAGTGGAAAAGACACCCGCATGTCCGGCAACTCCATCAAGCGACCAGGCATTTTCATCGTGAACCTCTCCCCACACAAGCCCCCTGTTGATAGCAGGCTGATATTCCGTGGCTGCAATCCTATGCTTCAAAGATTCAGGCGGATTATACATCGTATCCTTCATACCGAGGGGTTTGGTTATGCGTTTTTCCACAAACTCATCCAGGCTTTGTCCTGAAAGGCGTTCGATTATTGCACCGAGCGTAATCATATTCAAATCGCTGTATGTATACGCTTCGCCCGGCTCATTGGCCAATGGATGTTTAAAAACGATTTGCATCCGTTCCTCTCTGCTGCTCCCTTGCGAATATAACGGAATCCATGCAGTAAAGCCTGAAGTATGTGTCATCAGCTGGCGTATCGTTACATTTTCCTTTCCGTTTTCGGCAAACTCGGGAATATATTCAGCAACAGGATCATCCAGCTGAAAGCGTCCTTCATCATACAATATCATTGCGGCAGTTGTGGTGAAGATTTTACTGATTGAAGCCAGATCAAAGATGGTATTTTCGGTCATTTCAATCGGGTTCTGAGCTTCAGTAAATTTATCATCCGTGTAGCGGTAGGAATATCCATATGCATCATGCTTGACGATATGGCCACGCCTTGCCACAAAAGTGACAGCACCCGGCATGACGCCTTCTGAAATCATCTCCTCCATTAATGGATCGATTTCATCCAGCGGCTGCTGAACCATCCCAGCTCCCGCTGCAGAACCAGGATGAAGAATAGGAGAAATCGGCCCAGGACGATCCCACGAAAAAATAGGGTGAAATTTGTGTTTCACATCTTTATTTTTTTTCATTTCCATCGTTGGCTTAACTCCTTCAGAGCTTTGCGCAGATGCAGGATTTGCTGCCGGAATAAAGAGTGATGTGCTAAGTGCGGCAGATAGCGCAACAAGCATGGTTTTATTTTTCATAGTGGCTCCTTTATTTTTATGAATTTTCATCAGCCTTTAACCTCCTCTTCTTAATGAAAGGGTTTACATATTGTAAGATTAATAGAGTTAGAGTATAGTTGTCTATACCACATAAGTCCTGTTCTAGTTAATAACTTCCAAATAATACAGAAAAACCAATAGTTCTTTTTGACTATTCTGAAAATTAATTGCAACCTATTAGATAATTTTTAAATTTTGAAGTAATAAAAGAAAGCAGAATCCAGATGGATTCTGCTTATCTTTGAAACTGTACATTATGAAGACCTGCAAAGATTCCGTTCTTTTCGATCAGTTCATCATGTGTGCCTTCTTCAGCAATGCCGTCTTCTGTGACAACGACTACTCTGTCCGCATTGCGGATGGTTGCAAGCCTGTGGGCAATGACTAGTGTGGTGCGGTTTACGGCAAGCTCGTTCAATGCCGTTTGAATAATTTGTTCGGTTTCAGTATCCAACGCAGAGGTTGCTTCATCCAGGATTAAGATCGGGGGATTTTTAAGGAACATTCTCGCAATGGCGATTCGTTGTTTTTGTCCGCCTGACAGTTTTAATCCCCGTTCCCCAATTTGTGTTTCCCAGCCATTTGGAAGAGATCCAATGAAATCCTGCAGGTGTGCTTTTTTAGCCGCGTCCGCAATCTGCTCATCTGTAGCTCCAAGCATTCCGTAAGCTATATTCTCCTTCAGGGTACCGGTAAACAGGAAGACATCCTGCTGGACAATGCCAATATGCGATCTCAGTGATTTTTTCGTCATGTCCCTGATATCCATGCCATCGATCTTAATACTTCCGCCATTCACATCATAAAAGCGTGGAATCAAAGAACAAATCGTTGTCTTACCGGCTCCAGAAGGTCCGACAAAAGCAACTGTTTCACCTGCATTTATTTGAAGATCAATTCCTTCAAGCACCGATTTATGTTCGTCATAACTGAACGATACATCCTGAAAACGGATATCACCCCTTAAGGATACAACCTCTATGGCATCTTTCGTATCCTCAATTTCCGGTTCAGTATCAATGATTTCTAAAAACCGTTTGAAACCAGCCATTCCCTTTGGATACAGTTCCATCAGGGCGCTGATTTTATCAATCGGCTTTAATAGCACATTCACATAAAGCACAAATCCAACCAATTCACCGTATGAAAGCTGCCCGCTGAAGCTCAGCCAGGAACCGTATACAAGAACAATCAGCGTAACTAATCTGGTCAGCATGTAGACTCCGGATGCACTGAAGCTCATAATCTTGTAAGCTGCAAGCTTGGCAAGACGGAATCTGCCATTGTTTTCCTTAAACCTTTTAATCTCATAGCTTTCATTTGTAAAAGACTGAACCACACGAACACCAGATACACTATCCTCTACCTGTGCGTTGACATCGGCAATTTCACCGTACATTTTTTTCCATGCTTTGTTCATTTTAATATTGCAGAACGTAATCAGCCATACAAGAAACGGAAGAACAAATATGGTTACAAGAGCCAGCTTGACATTGATCGTCAGCATAATCCAGAATGCACCCACAAACGTCATGACCGCTATAAATAAATCCTCCGGTCCATGATGGGCAAGCTCTCCGATATCCATAAGATCGTTTGTCACCCTGCTCATGATATGCCCTGTTTTGGTATTATCGAAAAAGCGGAAAGACTGCCTTTGCACATGCTGAAAAAGCTGCTGCCGCATATCTGTTTCGATGTTGATGCCAAGCTTGTGGCCCCAATAGTTAACCACAAACTGAAGAAGTGTGCTCGTCACATAAAGAGCAAGCAGGCCGGCACTGACAGAGACAATCATGGACCAATTCCCGCTTGGAAGCAGGCTGTCGATAAACCACTGAACCGCAAGCGGAAAGCCCAATTCAAGGATTGCAACGAATACTGCTGAACTAAAATCAAGAATGAACAAGCGCTTATGCGGCTTATAGTAGCTAAAAAACCGTCGGATCATTTTATTCTCCTTTTTCTGAAAAAATCAAATATATTTGATTATAAATTCACCAGGAATATATTACAAGAAAAACCCGTTCCTTTTATTTCCTGAACGAGTCTGACTGTACCGCTTTATAAGGCTGGTGTTAAAGCATCAGCTGAAATTCAAATCCTTGATTTGAACTGAACTTTACGGATCATTTGATTGATTACTTCTGAAATGACAAGTCCTACTGCGATGGCTCCGGAAATCATGAATGCTTTTGCAGCGAGCTGAATGGCCGTATTGTAATCATTTTCAACAAAATTCCGCATCGCATCATAAGCAATCCCACCCGGGACTAGTGGAATGATGCCGGCTACACTAAAAATAATAATAGGTGTTTTATACATTTTGGCAAAAATCTGGCTGATCACGGCGATCGTAAAAGCAGCAATTAATGAAGAAATGACAGCATCATACTGCCAATTGACAAGCCAAATATAAACGAACCAGCCGACCATCCCGACAAAGCCGCATTTCAGCAGTGATTTTTTCGGGGCATTGAAAAGCACTCCGAACCCTGCTGATGCAATAAAGCTTGTAATCATATGAGTCAACAAAAACATAGGCATATTCCTCCGCTATTGCATTTAAAAAGTGAAGACCAGAGCAATCCCGGCACCAATGGCAAAAGCTGTCAAAAATGCTTCAGCGCCTTTTGACAGTCCGGAAACAAGGTGCCCGGCCATTAAATCCCTGACTGCATTTGTTATCAATAGCCCTGGAACGAGCGGCATGACTGACCCTATGATGATCTTATCAAGCTCTGTGCCCACTCCTGAGTACACAAAGAAATAGGCGATAAGGCCGATTAATAATGAAGCAATAAATTCAGAGAAAAATTTGATCTGGACAACTCTATGTACGTATAAAAATGATACAAAACCAAGACCGCCTGCAATCATGGCTGGAATAAAATCAGTCCAGCTTCCAAGGAACATAATTAAAAAACAGCCGCTTGCAATTGAGGCTGCAAGAATCTGCTGATATACAGGAAAGGTATAGTCGGCACTTTCAATTTCCTTCAGCCTTGCCAATGCTTCCTTTCCATCCAGTTCACCGCTGCTGATTCTGCGCGAAACTCCGTTCACCAATGTCACTTTGTACAAATCCGTTGAACGTTCTGAGATCCGAATCAGCTTTGCCGGTTCAGTTCCATCTGTTGAAAATATGATACCGGTTGGCGTTACATAGCTATGTGAGTGCGGTATGCCCAGGGAAGCAGCAATCCTTGTCATGGTGTCTTCTACCCGATACGTTTCTGCCCCGCCCTGGAGCATGATTTTCCCCGCAAGCAAGCATATCTCAATTACTTCTATTGTTGGCGGGTATTCTTTCCCCATTTTTCCACCTGCTTTATAAAACTAAAATTGAAAACTCTCTTATATAGGGTTACATCTTAACGGAAATGGTAAACGAAAGAAAGACCTTTTGTCTAATATTTAATATAAAAATGTTCGCTAAGATCGGAGCATACCTTATAAGCCTGAATAGAAATTGAATAAAAAAAAGCGATTATTGCCTGCAGAATAATCACTTTCTCATTTATTTCTTCGGTATCCCAAACTGCGCATTAATCTGACCCTGAATCATTTTTGCCCGTGATGCTTTATCGTCTTTTTTCTTTTTTCGCTTCAATTCAGAGCGGATTTCTTCTGTTCGGACTCCCTCCTCCCTTTTGTTGGCTATGTCAATGAGCGTCTCCACATCGAGAAAAGAATATTTTCTGCTTCCTCTTTCTGACCTTTCAGGGAATACCAATTTCCTCTCTTCGTAGTAACGAATCTGCCGTTCACTAAGTCCTGTCAGTTCGCTGACCGTCCCAATCGAAATGACTTTTCTGGTTTTGTAAGATGTTTCTCTATCCAATCGCGTCACCTCAATATATCCAATTTCTTTTATTATACTAATCTTTCAAACTTTTTCATTATTCCTGTTAGAAAATCTAACAAAACAGCAAAAACCATGTCAGAAAAATTAACATAACAACTGAATAAGAGCTGTATTTATTTTAGAATAAACAAAAACCTAAAGAAAAGAGGAGACAGTAATGCAATATTTACGGAAAGCCATTGAGAAAAAACGCCAATATCTAATTGATCTGCTGGTCAAATCAGGGAGCGAATATCAGCATTCTGAACCTGCTTTACAAAAGCTGACCCTAACGGAACTTGAGGATATATTTAAAAAAAACAGCAATTCATTCCGTTATTAATCAGGGGGCCATTATGGAATCAAAAAATACAATAGATCTGGCGAGAAGGATTATTGAACTCGATATACTGCGTGATCAGCTGTGGGAAAAGTTAACGGCAGAAGCCGGCTATCAGGCTTATGAAATTCTAAGAAATGAACAGAATAGCTGATAATGGAACGCTTTAAAGAGCGTTCTTTTTTATGCCTATGTTAAAGTTTTGTAAATTTTAGATACTCCCCTTTTCCTGTCACCTTTATTTTGGTATCATCCAATTATCGAAATCCGATATCGATTTTCGAAATTAACAAAGGAGGCTTTTGCTTGGAAGATAAAATACTG
The DNA here is from genome assembly GCF_023657595.1 of Cytobacillus firmus. NCBI lineage: Bacteria > Bacillati > Bacillota > Bacilli > Caryophanales > Bacillaceae > Cytobacillus > Cytobacillus firmus. The sequence continues at coordinate 3,200,513 of NZ_CP098323.1, forward strand.
CGAAAACTTTTTCTGGGGTTTATTCAAATCCATATTCTTCATCATGCAAAGGAGCACCCTGTCTTCGGAGCATGGATGGCTGAAGAACTGAGAGAGCATGGATACAGCATCAGTTCCGGAACATTGTATCCGATCCTACATTCAATGGAGTCAGACGGGCTCCTTCAACAGGAAAAGAAAAATGTCGATGGCAGAATCAGAAAGTATTATACCGCAACCGAAAAAGGGATTATGGTTTTGGAAGAAGCGAGAAAAAAAGCTTATGAGCTTTTTAAAGAAATTAAGGATTAAAGGAGATGCATATGAAAAAAAACAAAACTGGCCTTAAAACTTTACTGGAAATATTAATGGTTTCAACAAGGCTTGGACTAACCTCTTTCGGGGGACCTGTAGCTCATCTCGGGTATTTCCACGATGAGTATGTCCGCAGAAGAAAATGGATGGATGAGAAAAGCTACGCAGACTTAGTTGCACTTTGTCAGTTCCTTCCCGGTCCTGCAAGCAGCCAGGTCGGAATTGGCATTGGTGTCATGAGGGCTGGAGCAGCCGGCGGCATAATGGCTTTCCTTGGTTTCACCTTGCCATCGGTCATCGCTCTGATCATTTTCGCCATTCTTCTTCAAGGCATTAATCCGGCAGAAGCCGGCTGGATTCACGGCCTTAAAATTGTCGCGGTGGCCGTAGTGGCTCACGCTGTCCTGGGAATGGCACAAAAGCTTGTACCTGACCTTCCCCGAAAAACGCTGGCACTGCTTGCAATTATTGCAACACTTTTATGGCAGACAGCCATTACGCAGGTTGCGGTCATCCTTGTCTCTGGTTTTATCGGATTTTTAATCTATAAAAAGCATGCAGATAACGATAATGCACCGATGGAGTTCCCAATCTCCAAAGGCTTTGCCATTGGCTGTTTAGTGTTGTTTTTTAGCCTTTTAATAGGGCTTCCTATTTTAAGGGAGCTAACCGCAGTGGAGTGGGTTGCTTTATTTGACAGCTTTTATCGTTCAGGATCTCTGGTTTTCGGCGGCGGTCATGTTGTCCTTCCTTTGCTGGAACGAGAATTCGTCCCAACAGGCTGGCTAAGTGAAGAAGCCTTTTTGGCAGGATACGGTGCAGCTCAGGCAGTGCCGGGGCCGTTATTTACTTTCGCTGCTTATCTTGGAGCAGTGATGAACGGCTGGCAGGGCGGTTTGCTTGCAACGGCTGCAATCTTCCTCCCTGCTTTTCTGCTGATCTTAGGAACACTCCCATTTTGGGACACACTTCGCCGCAATCCTAACATCAAGGGCGCATTAATGGGTGTGAATGCGGCAGTTGTCGGCATTTTAATCTCTGCCTTTTATCATCCCATATGGACCAGCAGTATCCTGGAGCCGGCGGATTTTGCCTTTGCCGCAGTATTATTCAGCATGCTTGTTTATTGGAAACTGCCGCCTTGGATCATTGTTGTGACAGGAGCAATCGGCGGAACTTTATTAGGATATGTATTTTAGAAACGCATCGAAAAAAGCTGCCAACCACTCGGCAGCTTTTTTCTATAACGGAATTTCAAGTATAATTTTTGTGCCTTTATTTTCTTCTGAATAAACATTTATAGAACCGCCTGCAGCTTTTGCCCGCTCTTCCATGCTAAAAAGGCCGACTCCTCTTGAAACTTCATTAACATTGAACCCTCTGCCTTTATCTTCAATGACAATGCGGATTTCTGTTTCCATTTGCCTGATTGTAACTGCTGCTTCATCTGTCTCAGCATATTTCCTTATATTTGTCAGTGCTTCCTGAATGATTCTATAGATGGTGATTTCTTTATTTGAACTAAGGCGGGAAGCCAGGTAACAATCAAAATGAACATTGATATTATGATGTTCTGAAAAACGGACCAGGTAGGATCGGATCGCAGGTATCAGACCCAGGTCATCAAGCACTGAGGGACGAAGCTCCCATGAAAGATCCCGCAGCTCTTCAATGATTTCAGTAGCCTCATCCTGCATTTGATCAAGCAGCGGATGGCTTATTTCAGCCTGAAGCCTATTAATGGTAATCAGATGGCTGTATAAATTTTGTCCTATTCCGTCGTGAAGTTCCCGTGACAGCCTTTTCCGCTCATCCTCTTGAACATCTATTATTCTTGTCATCATTTTCTGCAGCTCTTCTTCTGCATTTTTTCGCTGTGTGACTTCATGTCGAATAGCAAGGTGCTGATAGGGTTTCCCTTTTTCATTAAGGAATGGGACGATCGTGGTATCCACCCAATAATAAGTTCCATCCTTAGCTCTGTTCTTGATCTCGCCTTTCCATACCCTCCCGGAAGTAATGGTCCTCCATAAATCTCTGAAAAAATCTCTGGAATGGTACCCTGAGTTTATAATTCTATGATCCTGTCCCAGCAATTCTTCCCTTGAATATTTTGAGATGCTGCAGAATTGATCATTCACATACGTAATCGTGCCTTTCTGATCTGTAATGGCCACAATGGATGAAGAATCCAGGGCAAACTTTAAATCGATCAGCTCGTTTACGGAATTTTTCAGCTCCTCGACAACACGCTTATATTCAGTTATTTCCTTCCGGATGGCCAGGTATTTATACGGCTTCCCTTTTTCATCAATAAAAGGAACGATCGTAGTATCTACCCAATAATAAGTACCGTCTTTGGCTTTGTTTTTAATTTCTCCGCGCCAGACTTCCCCGCTCGAAATAGTAGTCCAAAGATTTTCCATAAAATCCTTGGAATGGTATGAGGAGTTTATAATTCTATGGTCCTTGCCTATCAGCTCTTCTGCCGAATATTTCGATACCTCACAGAACTTTTCATTCACATAGGTGATTTTCCCTTTTCTGTCTGTAAAGGCGACAATGGTTGATTCATCCAGGGCAAATTGCAGGTCAACTAATTCATTTAACGGATATGACTGCTGCTTTTTTAAGCGGGAACGGTCTTTGACTGAGTGAAAAACGATTAGATAAAAGCTTTCTTCTGCCAGCTTGAAAGAATTAATTCTGTAAAAAATGGAAAATACACCACCATTACGGTGCTGTCCATACTGGTGAACCACTTTGCCCTCTTCTGTTTCAAGCAGAGTGATCTCAGGAAGCAATTCCTCCAGGCTCTTCCCCTGCAGCTCCTGTTCGCTATATCCAAATTGCTCTTGTGCCTGCCCGTTCGCATAAGAGATGTTCCCAAATCTATTTACAAGAATCGTTGCATCACTGGAATCAGGAGCAATCTCTCTCTTATTCGCCAGCTGATTATTCCTGTCCATTTACGTTCCTCCAGTTGCATTATTTTAACCATTCAGCTTTTTTTCAAGTGTCCTGGCTGCATCCCTTGCTGTACTTTGCCTGTTCTCATTTATAGGCTGTCCCGACCGGTTCCCGATCAAGAGGACCCCCTTGGGGATTCCTTTAAAATGAATGGGAACAGCATATGCTTGTTTCAGGCCTTCAGCAAGCATAATCGGGTATTCCAATGCTTTCCCGGCAATATTTTCGGGAAAGTTGTCCACATACATCGGCCTTCCAGTTGAAATCACTTTCCCTGCGATGCCTTTGCCGTACCTTACTGTTATCCGCTTATATTTCTCGTTGCTGTTTCCTGCGGCATAATGCCATTTTACATCCGGGCCATCCGTATTCTGCAGTGCCAATCCAACAAAATCACATTCAAGCTTAGTCAGCACCTTCTCACAAGCCTGATCGATTTGGACGCTTTCTCTGGGACTGCACCCCTTATATTCCATAGCCAAGCAGCCCTTTCTTTAAGGCGTAAGAAACGAGCTCCGGCCTGGTTTTCATCTGAAGCTTTTCCATTAAATTACCTTTATGTGTTTCAACTGTCTTGACACTGATCACAAGCTGTTCAGCAATTTCCTTATTGGAAAACCCTTTGGCTATTAATGTAAGAACTTCTTTCTCCCTGTCGGAAAGAAGGTTGAATGTATCGGTGTTCCCCTGCTTCACACTTCCGATATATTCTTCCATCAGCCTTTTGGTTGCAGAAGGATGCAAATACGCATTCCCGCTTGCAACAGACCGGATTGCTGCGAGCAGTTCATCATGGGGTGCACTCTTTAAAATACACCCGGAAGCGCCCGCTTGAATCGCCCTGAATAAGTACTCTTCATCATCATGCATGGTTAAAATAAGGATTGCTATTTCAGGCATTAATTTTTTTAATTCTGAGGTTGCCGACATGCCATCTTTCCCATGGGGCATGCTTAAATCCATGACAACCACATCAGGCTTTAATTCCAGTGCCTGCTGAATCCCCTCATTGCCTTCAGAAGCTTCACCAACCACCTGCATGTCATCATGGTTATTTAAAAGCATTTTCAATCCCATCCTGACCACCGCGTGGTCGTCGCAAAGTAAAATATTGATCAAGCCCGCTCCCCCTTAGCATTTGTCCGTATATAAAGTGAAACTTCAATCAGTGGGGGCTTTATCCCCCACTGATTGTTAGTCGCGTTCTAGTGTCGCTAAGATCTCCGCTAGCGCTTCGATCAATCGACACTACGAACCCGATTAGTTCAACTAAGCCTCTGCCTGCGCGTCGGCAAGTTTCACTGTATCTCACCAATCGGGCCTTTACGGGCAGTAAGACTGCGATAAAAATCTATAATAGGCAACAAGGGAGCCGCTATATGCAGATCCCTTGTTAAGTATAATCTTAGTATAACGGAAGGGTGATATCTATTGAAGTCCCTTCACCGATTTTTGAGCTGATGACGCATCTGCCGTTGATTAACAGCATTCTCTCCATCATGGCCGCAATGCCGGCTGAATTTTTCATCGCGGCATCTACATCAAAGCCCTTCCCCTTATCTTGAATAGTAATTGAAAGCTTTCCCGGTTCCCACCGAAGAATAATGCCTGCACTCATTGTGTCAGCATACCTTGCTATATTAGCCAGGGCTTCCTGGCAAACACGGAACAGAGTAATCCTTTCCCGTTCCCTGATTTGCACTTCCTTTCCCTCATTTTGAAGATCAACGATGATTCCATATGTGGAAGTGTATAATTTCAGATAACTTTTCATAGCAGGCAAGAGACCGAGGGTTCCTAAAGCAGGGGGATGCAATTCCACAGCCAGAAGCCTGATTTCCTGAATTGTTTTTTCCATCATTTGTGCCATATCCCCAATATAGTCTTTCATCTCCGGCTGATCGACAGCTGTCTGAATGAACTGCATGCCTGTATACAAGCTGTAAAGCGTTTGCCCTACCCCTTCATGAAGCTCCAGGGCGATGCGCTTGATCTCATCTTCCTGAGATTGAATAATATATGAGCTGATATTTTTCTTTGCTGGCTGGGTTTCCATTTCATCCCTCCTCTTTTGAAATTACTTTTTTGCTTTTATTTTGCTTTTTTCACCCGGTGGCTGGAAATATCGCTGAACATGCCTGCATATTGGACTACATCACCGGCATCATTTTTAATTGCACTAATGGTAAGCCACTGGAGGTATTCTTCCCCATCCTTGCGGGAATTCCATATTTCCCCTTGCCAGAACCCATTGTTTTCTATTGAAGTCCACAAGTCCTGGTAGAAGCCTTTAGACTGCTTTCCTGATTTAAGGATACTCGGATTTTTTCCGACTACTTCCTCTTGTTTATAACCGGTAATTTCTGTGAAAGCAGGGTTTACAGAAATAATTTTTCCGTTCTTATCTGTAACCAGAATACCTTCAATTGTATGATCAATAACCTGGCTCGCAATTTCCATCCTTCCCTGGTAATACATCCAAACAACCAGAATCAGGCTGGCAAGCGCGACCTGAGACAATGCCATAAAACCAATTGCATAATGCCCTGTAATGTTAAATAGGAGAGTCAAAAGCAGCGGAGGGAAAAATCCGCCCAGACCGCCCATCGCAGACACAATTCCATTTACGATACCGGCCTGCTTCTGGAAGTACATTGGCACAAGCTTAAATATGACCCCGTTTCCAATTCCTGCTGATAGAGCAATGCTTAAGCATCCGAATGTATACCATGTGATTGAAGGAGATAGTGATAGTATCACCGCAGAAATGGTGTAGACTCCAAAAACAAACATCAGCAAAATTAAAGAGTGAAAACGGTCAGCCAGCCAGCCGCCTATTGGTCTCATGGCAGTTGCAAGAACAATGAAGCCTGCTGTTCTTAATCCTGCATCAACTTTATCAAGTTCAAAGTGAGCTACAAGGAAGTTTGGCAAATAAATAGTAAACGCCACAAATGATCCAAAGGTAATAAAATAGAATAAGCTCAATAGCCATAGTTTTTCATTTTTATAGACTCCTTTTATTTGCTCAAGAAGCGGAGTCTGTACCTTAACTTCTTTTTTATCACCCAGTAAGAAGTTAGCCGCAATGAAAATCCCCAGCAGAACAAGGTAAATTTGTACAGTTAGAGACCATCCAAATTTCGTGGCAACAACTGGTGCTGCAAAGGCAGTGATGGCTGTTCCAAGATTGCCTGCCCCGTAAATGCCATTTACAAACCCATGGCGCTCCTTTGGGTAATACTTCGGAAGGGATGTAACCCCAACAGAGAATACCGCTCCTCCAAGGCCGAGGAATAATCCCCCGATAAGCAAATCAGTAATCGAATCTGCTATGCTGATATAATAGACTGGAAATAATAGAAGAATAAAACTCAGCATAAAGATTACTCTTGCGCCAAACTGATTAGCATAATACCCCAAAGGTATCCGAAGCAGCGATCCGAGGATGACCGGAACAGCTGTTACAAGGGCAAGCTTATCGGATGGAATATTGATGTCTTCCTTTATAAACGGCATAAGGGAGGATATCAGCACCCAAACCATAAATCCGGCCACTAAGTTTAACGTCTGCAATGGAAGCTGTATTTTTTTTATCACTTTGTTCACGCTCTCTTCTTAATTACATATTTTAATCCGGCTTCCTGATCAATTGCCGCCCACTGGGTCTCAGATGCTTCTGCAGAAGAGGTCAGCGGGACCGCAAAAAAGTTCATATGATCAAAATAAATCCGCAAGTGTGTTCCATCAGGACAAAGTCCGGTTTTTTCAATTATCTTAGGAACAAATGGTGCTTTGTCACTTCCATCTTCATCTAAGATTGCCACCTGAACCTTCTCCCGGACAAATCCGTCCAGATCCTCTTTTTTAATGAGTTCCACAGCTTCCGCACCCTCTTTTGGCAGGATAAACATACATCTGGTATCCCTGCAGATATTTCCAGAAAGATTCTCCTGCATTTTCTTCTATAAATTCAATGGTTTCCTCTTCCGATTGCCATTTGCTCATGCCTTTTACCTCTGCTACAACAATGTCCATGCCTTCATGTGACTTTTCATCCAAGTACCAGTTCAGGCGGACTCCCTTAAAGAGATCGGAGAGAATCTGGTCTACTTCCGGAGCAAAATCCCCAGATCGTTCTCTGACAAAACAAAAATCAAGATATGTTTCACTGTTCATATGAATCACGCCCTCATGTTAATCGTCTTTTTATAAGCGAATACAGCCAGGGGAAAAAGAACAATATTCAGCCCGCCGAAAATCAGTACATTTTCATAGTTTTCGTAATAATATTGGTGGACCATATATTGAGTAAAGACAATATTCATCATTAATATCGCTGCCAAAATAATGACTCCAAGGTATCTACGATTCATAACGCTTCACCCTCACCGCATAAATTGCGCCATTCTCCACCTTAACCTGTATTTCCGGAAGCGGCCTTCTTGGCGGTCCCGCAGTCGGCGCACCAGTTTCCACATCGAACTTGCCGTGGTGGCAAGGGCAAATCATTTCACCCTGCTCCTTCACCCAAAATACCGGGCAGCGCAGATGTGTACACGCGTTCTGATAGGCAACATATTTTTTCTCTGATAAGCGGATTAATATTGCATCATCATGATCTCCGGGAAACTTGAATTCCACAGCATCGCCGATTGGCAGCTTGCTTACTTCGGTTATTTTCTTATGAGGATATTCCTTTTCGCCAAGCCCCATCAATTCTTTGGCAGCTACCGCCCCCCAGGGAAGGGAGGAAACCGCAAATACACCGGCCGCACCAACCAAAGTTTTCATGAATCCCCGTCTATCCAGTTTTCTTTCGTTATTCCGTTCGATATTGTGCGTATAGTTATCTTCATTAAAGGGAATCTTGTTATTCTTATCAGACATCCCTAACCCCTCCTAAAACAGCTTTGTAATCCCCTGCAGGATTCCCGGCAGATTTACTTTTACGTTTGTTTCACCTTCAAGATATGGCATGCTTGTAACCCATTTGCCGTTATCAAGGTTAAATTGCTTCTTCTTGTTTTCTATTTCTTCATCTGTCAGCCATTGAAGTGTATTGGATGGACACACACTCGCACACATAGGAGGAATTCCATCTTTTGTACGATCAATGCATAGATCGCATTTATACATTAAGTTCTCCTCGTGATCAAACTTTGGTATGCCATATGGGCAGGCAATTGTACAGTTCTGGCAGCCAATACACTTTTCGACAAGTGCAGACAGCACAGCGCCTGTCTCATGAATCTGAATGGCCTGGGCAGGACAGCTTCGCGCACATGCCGGGTTTTCACAGTGAAGGCACATGAGAGGCATCGTCTGCCGGTTCACAAGAGGATTTACATCATACACATAGTTTCTGTTGCGCTCCTCGTGCCCCCCGCATTGTGTACATGCTGCCAGACAAGAACGGCATCCTATACAGTTTTCAAGTTCCAAATACAGCCTCTTTTTCATTTATTGCACCTTCTTTAATTCGACTTTTTCCAGCTGTGCAGCACATGCCTTGAATTCAGGCATACGGGAGATTGGATCTAACGCTGCAATCGTTAATAGATTAATAGAGTCTTCATGTCCAAAATGGTATGGAACAAAGACTGTATCCTTGCGGATGGCTTCCGTAATTTTGACTTTATAGATAGCCTCGCCTCTTCTTGTAAACAGACGGACTCTTTCTTCATGTTCCATATTATATGTTGATGCTGTTTCCGGATGGATTTCCACATATGGTTCAGGACACATATCGTGAAGGAAAGGAATTCTCCTAGTCTGATTTCCTGATAGATAATGGTAAACCACACGGCCAGTTGTTAAACGGAGCGGATATTTTTCACACGGTTCTTCCGCTGGCGGACGGTATGGCAGGGCGCATATCTTCGCTTTGCCATCTGGATGGTAAAACTTTTTATCAAGGAACATATGTGGTGTACCTTCATCTTTTTCGTCTTTACAAGGCCAGAAAACTCCATCCTGCTTATCGATCTTATCCCATGTGGCACCATAATAATCAGCATAGCCGCCCTTAGTTGCCAGCCTGAACTCATCTGCAACATCTCTGGCTGTTTTCAGGTGAGAAAAATATTTTCCTCTGCCTAACCGCTCAGCCAGCTCCACTTGAATCTGCCAGTCCGGCTTTGATTCACCAACAGGCTCCTGTGCTTTGTTGATTTTTATAATACGTCCTTCAATATTTGTTACTGTCCCTTCATCCTCTGACCAGGTAACTGCCGGCAGGATCACATCTGCAAACTCTGCCGATTCAGAAAGATAGAAATCGGAGCAGACCATGAAATCCAAGGCTTTAAATGCTTTCCTCACAAAATTTTGATTTGGTGCTGATACAGCCGGATTCGAACATAGAAGGTATAAACCGCGAATCGTCTTTTGCTCCATCAGTTCAATCATTTCATAAGCAGATACACCAGGCTGCGGCATTTCTTCAGGTGTAATGCCCCATACATTGCATACTTCTTCAACATGTTTTGGATTTGTAATTTTCCGGTAGCCTGGAAGCAAATCTGACTTTTGCCCGTGCTCTCTTCCGCCCTGTCCATTGCCCTGTCCGGTGAATGTAGCTACTCCGGCTTTAGGGCGGCCGATTTTTCCTGTTACAAGAGCCATGTTTGTGTAGGCGGAAACATTATCAACACCCTTATGCTGCTGTTCCACACCTCTTGCAAACATAACTACCGCATTTGGAGCTTTTCCGTATATTTCAGCAGCGCGAATAATTTTTTCAGGCGCCACACCAGTCAGCATGCTTGTATATTCAGGTGTAAAATCTTTTATAAGTTCCTTTGTTTCTTCAAAACCGTTTGTATGTTTGTTAATGAATTCTTCATCTATATAGCCCATTTCAATCAATTGATTTACAATTCCGTTGGCGAGTGCAAGGTCTGTTCCAGGCTGCAGATCAAGATGAAGATCAGCCCTTCTTGCAATTGGCGTTTCACGGGGATCCACCACAATGATATAACCGCCTCTTTCCTGAACGTTCCAAATACGGAACATGGAGGTTGGATGGCATTCAGCTGTATTGCTTCCGGCGATAAACAGGCAATCCGTTTCATGAATATCTGTCCAAGGCAATGTTGAACCTCTATCTACCCCGAAAGAACGAAGGAATCCGCCGGCAGCGCTGGACATACAGAAACGGCCGTTATAGTCTATATAGCGCGTTCCCAGAGCAACCCGGGCAAACTTGCCTGTCAGATAACATTTTTCATTTGTCATGGAAACTCCGCTGAAGACGGAGAGTGAATCTTTTCCGTATTCTGTCTGAAGCTCTTTGAATTTCTTTGCGATCAAATCATATGCCTCATCCCAGCTTGCTTCCCGGAACCCTTCTGCCGTTCCTTTTAAAGAAGCATCATCCCGGATCAGCGGCTTCAGCAGGCGGTCTTTGTGGTTAGTCTGCTGGTAGGCGGTAACCCCTTTCGGACACATTTTCCCGACAGTAACCGGCCAGTCATAACGGGGTTCAACCCCTATGATTTTGTTTGTCTGTGTATTAACCCTCAAATTCATTCCGCATTGCATACCGCAATAGCTGCAGTGTGTTTTTATTAATTTTTCATTCGGATGGTTTAGATTCTCAATTTCTTTAAAAAACTTATCCCTTTGCATTCTGGTTTGCCTCCTTGACCTTCACTTCATGAGTAGGGAATCCGGAAAATTGTGCAATCCGGTACTTTCTTCGGCAAGGGAGGCACATTTCTGCAAGATGATGACCTTCCTTTGCTTTAAATTCAATAGCGTTCACGCCGAGTACATCGACGACATCTTTTGATTGTTCAACTGAAACGAACTGATCTCCGCAGACCGTGCATTCCTTCATGCCCTGTTCGGCATAATGTTCCCGGTAGTTTCTTGCCAGAACACTCATTGGCCGGAAAGGAATATGTGCAAGCTTTCCAAATGGCAGGTAAATCAGTGTAATGATAACTGACCATTGATGGATCAGTGACATTGCCGGCTGTCCCGCCCCGTGTAAAAAGATATTCATAAAGGTTAAAGCCAGCCCTGTGATGCTAACTAGCAGCAGCATATATAAAGGCATGAAATCATACAGGAATTTCTGCTCCGCTCTTGCCTGCATATTTTTCAGGCGGCGATATAGCGCCATGCAAACACCGGCGATTACCATTACTGCTGTAATATTCAGTGCGTTGTAAGAAAGGTTGGCGATAATGCCATCCGCCGGGACAGTCATTACCTTCATGCCCATTGCAATTATGTTGTAATGGCCATTGTCATCCATCGTAAAATACATCCAGCCGAAAACGAGAGGGAATGTAACGAAGCAGGATAAGATACAGCCCCAGCCGATCAGTACGTGCTGAGTCCATCGGTAAATTCCCCTATTCCAGATAAAATTGTAGGTTGCCAGATGCTCAACAGATGTCTTTGGCGTTGACTTTCTAAATAACAGTTTTAATCCTTTTTTCAGGATAAGCTTTGTTGGCGGCCTTTCGCCCCAGGCGATGAATCTATAGAAGAACCCTCCAATAAACACGATCGTTCCGACCATATATCCGTACAGGTTCAAGTCAACATGTGTAAACATTCTTGTGCCAATAAAAGAAAGAATAGCTAATGCTGTTACAGATAAAAACATTGACTTGGCAAAATGTGATGCAAACGCATTGTTTAATGTGTTCCCTGATTTTTGATTGACTGCAGCTTTTGCCTGCATAATAACTCCTCCTCATTCACAAACAATTACCTTAACCTTATTGTATAAGCGGGAGGAGTTTTTCCATATCGGGGAACTTCCCCATTCGGAGGGGGAAATTCCCCTATCTTAAAAAATTCTAGAAATGACAGATACTCAAAGTACAAAGCTGCTGACAAAAAAAAAACATTCACGGTCTTTTTGAACGGCAGTAAACCTGTCTGCCGGGGATGGAATTATCTAGGAATTAATGATACAATCCTAACAAAAGGAGCTGGTAATATGGCAAAATCATCTGCTAAGAAGGTAAGGGAAAAAGCAGTGCGTGAGGGAAAAAGAAACCCTGAATGCAATCGGAGCCCATTTGTGTTTAGCGACATGCGAACAAGGAAAACAAAAACTAAAAAAGAACAACTATACAGGAACAAATATAAAAACCGTCATTCTGATGAAAGCAGAATAGACGGTTCTTTTTATGGATTATTTTATTTAAAAACAGCCAGTCCGCTTAAAGACCAGCTGCATATTTTCGATTACAGTATTCCCATTCCTTCTATATGTTTCCGGGCTTCGTCATCACCCAGATCATAAATCATTTTATATATGCCTTCCATGGATGCATCGTACTCATCATTTTTCGATTCTTTGTGGTACTCCAGGAACGGTACATGGGCTCGGGCAAATGTTTTAAGATCTGCATCATAATTCTCGTTAATGTATTCATTTAACTGAGCCAATTCTTCGTCAGTCGCAAATATTTTAAACTGCCATTCGGCAGCTTCTACCGGTTCGGTGTAAATCTGCGCATTTTCAATATCTATATAATAGGTATTTTTTGTTTGGTCCATAATTTTCATCTCCTCTGCTTTTATACGATATTTACCACAAATAGACGAAGTTTAACCATTTAATATTCATTACATTTTCATGCTCCTGATGGGCATGATATACCTGTGCATTTTAAGGAAGGTGGCACACTAATGAATTTTATCAGGAGGTATACTATGGGTATATTAAGCGGAAATCCAAAGGACGAGCCTATGCATTATGGTGAAGTTTTTAGCACATGGTCTTACTTGCTCGCAGGAAAAGGAATGGCCTCTGCATACCAGACAATGGTAAGCCACTCTGGAGATGAGGACTTAAAGAAAATGCTTCAGGAAGCTATTCGCCTCTGCAAGCAGGAGGAAGAACAGATCGAAGCGATGTTGAAGGAAAACGGGATTGGTCTTCCTCCCGCACCGCCTGACAGACCTGATGCTTGTGTTAACGATATTCCTGCCGGTGCCAGATTTATGGATCCTGAAGTAGCTGCAAAATTAGCAGGAGACCTGGCTGCAGGATTGGTTGGCTGCAGTACAATTATGGGCCAATGTATCCGTGAAGATATTGCAGGCATGTTTGGCCAATTTCATACTCAGAAAGCTGCTTTAGGCTTAAAGGTTCTTCGAATGAACAAAGAAAAAGGATGGCTCATACCACCGCCGCTTCACCTTCACAAATCAGATAATTGCTAATGGGCTGCATATAAAACATCGCTGTATGGAAAAGAGAGCAGAGTACATTGTCTGCTCTCTTATTGTTTCGTAAGGATATGAAAGCAGTTTTCTGCTTTTACGACCCCAAACCTCATTAAAAATTCTCCCCCAATCAATCCAATTGCCTTAGTCCGCAAAGGACTAAAGCTCATGACTTACTCAGAATATTTGCTTTCACTGGAATCAGGGGAGACCATGCCTCCCGCACCGCTGGAATTAATATCAGGTTCTGCTCCTTCAGGCTGGGATGGCAGCACTTTGTTTTTCTTTTGATTAGGAAGGCCGGAATTCTCCTTAAGATATTGATCATTTTCCATAATCGTTACCACTTTAAATCCTGTTCCTTCGAGATGGCTCTTCAATTGATCAAATGCTTTTGTCTGATTATTAGTTAATTCCTGGTCATCATATTGAAGCTCTACATTGATTGTTTTCATGTCAAGACCTCCTTTTTACCTTATTTTCCCGAATGCTCTTTCATTAAACTACACAGTACCTTAAAGAAGCAGAAGTTTATTTTAGTATAAATAGGTTATTTAACAAAACAACCAGGAAATGGTTAAGCCAGGATAATGAATGGCTTATTTTTCCATTCGCATCATTATCTGTACATTACTGAATATAAATAAATTGTATGCGATCAGACGAAAGGAGCAGAAGCAATGTGGTTTTGGTTTCTGGTAATCTTCATCCCTATTATAATCCTTGCTATTCTGGAAGAAACGATTCAATTCATGGTTAATCGCAAAGTCTTTGGAAAAAATGATAAACCGATTTTGATTAAGGAAAAATTCAAACACTTTAAAAATAAATTCAGGTATAAAAAAAGCCATTCCCAATAAGGAAAGGCTTTTTGTCCAGCCGTCTTAGGCCAAAAAATATCAGGTCTCTTCTGAATCTTTTTCGGCAGGCGTCTGCTGTTCTGTACCGGACATCCGCTTCTTTTTCAGCTCGAAATAGGCATCTAATACTTTTCTGCCAATTTCATAATTTGCTGTATGCCCGCTTCTTCCCTGGTATGCCCATGGAACAATGACTGACATGGCAATTTCAGGATTATTATGGGGCGCATAGGCAACAAGGCTCAAGTTCATAACATCTATTAATTTATCACCCTTTTTTTTGAGCGGGCCGTCATAAAATGCTTCCGCTGTACCAGTTTTTCCTGCAGGGGAATATGGTGCGTCTGCGAACCTTCTATATGCAGTTCCTTCAGGATGCTGCATCACCTGTCTTAGTCCCTCTTTAACAGTGCTTAGCTCTCTTTCGCTTACATCTATCGTATTTAAGACAGTCGGCTGGATATCTTTCCAGATTGGGCCAAGTTCCTCCTGCTCCGTTGCCGGCTCACGGATTTCTTTTAAAAGCCTCGGCTGAATGCGATATCCTCCATTGGCTATCGTTGATATATATTGGGCCATTTGCATTGGAGTATAGGTATCATACTGTCCGATTGCAAGGTCTAACAGGAATCCCGGCAATCGGAGAGGTCCTTCATAGCCTATTGCCTCATTCGGCAAATCAATGCCAGTTCTGACACCAAGGCCAAATTGGCCGAAAGATTCTCTCATATCTTCAAATGCATTAGGATTTTTAAATCCAAGAGGCTGATCATAAGCATAACGTGCATCCGCAATTTCAATGGCTGTTTTAAACATATATACGTTTGAGGAGATACGCAGTGCCCTTGTTTCGTTCATGATTGCCTGAAAGTTAAACCATGATTTTTTCAACTGCGGGGTTCCTGCAATTTTCATCGGTGCATCCAAAAAGGTCGTTCCGGGTGTAATTGCACCCGTTTTATAGCCAGTTAGAACAGTTGCCCCTTTTACAGAGGATCCCACATTGTAAGAAGATGAAATGGTACCCAGCGCATAATCCTGCAGAACGGTTTTGCCATTATCATCTTTGCCAATCATCTTTCCTGCCATTGTCAGGACTTCACCTGTATGCGGATCCATTAGGACGACAAACGCACGATCCATTAAATAAGTTCCCCGGGTCTGCTTGGCAGCCCAAATTTCCTCTTCCAAAACTTTTTCCACAGCCTTCTGAAGATCCATATCAATTGTCAGGACAAGATCTTTACCTCTTTGGCCTTCAGAAACCAATTCACTCCCGAGAATTTCCCCTTTTTTCGTAATAAGCTTTTCCTTTGATTTTTGGCCATGCAGAACATCTTCATATTGCATTTCCAGATAGCTCTTTCCTACACGTTCATTTCTGCTGTAATCTCTGGACAGGAAATAATCCAGCCTTTCCTGCGGCAGTCCTTCACCGGAATCCGTAACCTTCCCAAGCACTGTTTGCAGCGTACTGTCAAAAGCATAAGTCCGGTCCCAGTCAGTGGTTGTATTGACACCTGGAAGATATTGAAGATTCTCGCTGACCGCCGCATATTCTTTTTGTGATACCCCTTCATTCTTAACAATTTGCGGTGTCATCGCATAGCCGCTCGTAAATTCACGGAAAATGGCCAGCACTTCGAGGTCCTGCTTGCTCAGCTGCTTCAGGTCTTCTTCTGTGATTCTTTTTAGCTGCAGCTTATAGATTTCCTTATCATCCAGTTTTTTTTCTTTAAAAAGCTTCCATTCCTTATCAGTTATTTTTTCCCCGGCAGCTTCCGGGTTTTTCAAGATCCAATGATCCTTCTTATCCCGTTCGGTCACTTTATCGGTCTTTTTATCAATCAAAACAGCCAGCCGCTCTGCCACTTGAAGCATTTCGTCCTGTTTGGCATTCCGGTTGGTATATGTAATCGCACTCTTCGGGATATTATCCACGATAACCTGATGGTTCCGGTCAAGCATCCTTCCCCTTGGAACCGGGTTCGATACGATGACATCTTCCGTCCTGTCGACTTCTTTTTTGTATGTCTCGCCATTTACAATCTGAACTACACCAAGCCTTAAGATTAATGATGAAAATAACACAAAAACAGAGAAAAACAATAAATTGACCCTAAAAGGCACATGGCTTTTCTTTTTCTTCTTTTTCCCCATATTTGAATCTCCCCCCTGTGAACAAAACGTCTGTAATCTAGAGATTCTTCCAAATCTTCCCCTGTTAAATAATTCCACGAATTTCGCAAAATTCCTGCCAGCTATAAACTTTTTGTAATATAAAGGGATTTACACAAGTTTAGTTGAAATTTAATTCTGATTATCTTTTTAGGAGGGAATTAATTTGGAAAGAGCACAAAAGTACTTAACCTATTTTTTATCACATAGAAAGGTGACTAATGAGCTGATCAGGAAGATTGATGAAGAAAATATTGATTATAAACCAGCTGAAACAAGCATGCCGGCGGGCAAACTGGTTACCCATATGCTCACTTCCTTTTATATGTTTGCCAAAACAGCAAAAGACGGCAGCCCGGCAGTGTTTGGCGAAAAGTTCGATGAAGTTGCCCCCAGCCTAACTGAGGCTGCTGAAAAATTCACAGCGAAAACAATTGAAGTGATTTCATCCTTAACCAGTGAGGAATTGGAAAGAAAAATTGATATGACGGGAATTTTCGGAATGGAACTGAGCGGCAGCCAGCTGCTGCAGATTGCAATGGATCATGAAATTCACCATAAAGGGAACCTGTTTGTTTATGTACGGGAAATGGGCCATACGGAGCTTCCGATGTTTGTGAGCAGAGGGTAAGGAGACGGACGCATCACGCGTCCGTTTTATCGCAGTCTAACGGGCAGTAAGACCCCCACTTTAAGACTCAGAGGAATCAAAGGTGGATAAGCGGGGGTCAAACTGCCCGTAAAGGCCCGATTGGTGAGATACAGTGAAACTAGCCGATGCACAGGCAGAGGCTTAGTTGAACCAATCGGGTTCGTAGTGTCGATTGATCGAAGCGCTAGCGGAGATCTTAGCGACACTAGAACGCGACTAACAATCAGTGGGGGATAAGGAACCCCCCCACTGATTGAAGTTTCACTTTATAAACTATTAAGTGGAGAAATTAATTCTGCCAGTTCATTTTTGGGTGAATTTACTTTGGCTGATACCGGATATTTATCCATTTTTTCAGCCGGGTAAGGTTCAAGTAAAGACTTCAGATATTCAGTATCATGAAAGCGGGGATTAAGCCAATCCTCAAAATCATTCTCCTTTAGGATAACCGGCATTCTGTCATGAACTTCCTCTGTTACTTCATTAGGCCCCGTTGTTATGATTGTACAGGTTAACAAAGGAGCTTTGCCTTTATTCCAGATATCCCAAATTCCTGCAAAAGCGAAAGGCTGTTCATCTTTCATAATAAACCTGTAAGGCTGCTTGCCTTCATCGGTTTTCTTCCATTCATAAAATCCATCGGCAAGGATTAAGCATCTTTTGCTTCTAAAGGGAGCTTTAAAGCTTGGCTTCGAGTCGATGCTTTCTGCTCTGGCATTTATCATTTTATATCCTATTTTTTCGTCCTTCGCCCAGAAAGGGACCAGCCCCCACTTCATCTGCCTGCCAATCCGCTGCTTGCCGTCACCAGTGACTGTTAAGATATTTTGGCTGGGGGCAATATTATATCTGGGCATTACCTCACCTTCTGCATATTCAAACCCAAACAGCAGCTGAAGTTTATGAATTGTTTCAGTTAAAGTAAACCTGCCGCACACGATAATCACCTCTTTCAGTAAATTTCAATATATTGTTCATCTATTCCCGGTTATAGCGCATATTAAGACTGTCAGCTATTTTCAAGGGAGGAATGAAATATGACAAAACAAGGCAGACAAAATCCAAATCAAACGAGAGCCCAAATTGAAAAACAGGATAAGCGAAACGATGTTGAACTGGGAAGCGAGTTTCAGGCGAGCAACAATAAATCACAAAGCCAGAAAAAAAGCGGAAAGCAAATTAATAAGAAATAACTAACATGAAATCCCCCAATATCAGGGGGATTTTTAAGTGCGGATTGTATACAGCTGGCCATCTACTGCAAAAGAAATGCGGCCTGTTTCCTCTGATACGACTATGGCAGCCGCGTCTGAATTTTCCGTGATGCCAATTGCCGCTCTATGCCTTGTCCCAAGTTTCTTTCCTTCAATGGTTTTATTTGTAAGGGGGAGAATGCTTCCTGCAGAAACTATGATGTCTTCCCTTATTAATGTACCTCCATCATGCAGCGGGTTTCCCGGATAAAAGATCGTTTCAATCAATGTGTTGCTTACTTTTGCTCCTATCGGCGTCCCGTTATGTATATATTCTTCAACCGGCTGTCTTCTTTCTACAACAATCAGCCCACCATGCCTTTTTTCAGATAGATGCTGGGCAGCGAGTGATACACTTGAATACTCCTTCGTAAAAGGAGCTAAATATGACTGCAGATAATAAGTCGAAGCAATGGTGTGGGCTTCTGCAACAGTTTTCTGCAAGGTTTCGAAATCAGATAAAATACAGCAGCTGAATTCCTCAAGAGTTTTGGAAAGCGAGTGAATTTGATCATCAATATTTCCAATATACCGATTTAAATCTTTTCGGTATTGTTCTTCTCCATAAATCACCGGACTTCCTCCAATCTTAATTCATAATAGTACCTTTTCCAGTAAAAAATTATTTATCCATTTTACGGAATAGGTTTAGAACCTCTATAAAGAGACTAAATATAAGTATTAAACACCGAGGTGAGAGACATGTTCGATATTTTAGGAAAACAATTTGAGAAGCCAGAAGGATTACTGGGAAAGCTTGCGGGGAAAATTATGTACTTTGAAAACCGCAAGATTAACAAATGGACTATTGAACAATTACAGATAAATCGCAGAGACTCAATTTTAGAGGTTGGCTTTGGCCCAGGATACAGCATAAAGCATATAATGGATCACTGGCGCCATTCAGAAACGGATGGCGTCGATGTATCAGAAGATATGAAAGCTGCTGCAGCCAAACTGAATGATGACTATATCCAGCAGGGAAAGGTTCGATTGTTCGTAAAAGATATCCACGACTACTTTCCGGATAAAAAGTATAATAAAATCTTTTCAGTCAACAATTATCCACTCTGGACAAAACCAAGAGAATCCCTTCAGCATCTGCATGGGATGCTTGAGAAAGACGGAGTAATTGCCATCACGGTTCAGCCGAGAGAAGAAGGAGCAGATGAAACCATAACCAAAAATCTGGGGCAGGTAATCAAAGCTGATATGGAGGCTGCAGGATTCCATTCCATTTTCATCTCATATAAAGAGGCCCGGCCCGTATTAACTGTTTGTGTAACTGGAATTAAGTAATAGAAAAGAGCAGGGATGCCCCCGCTCTTCTTCGTTTCACCAGCCCCGGCTGGCTCCTCCACCGCCTGATGAGCCGCCTCCGCCTCCTCGCGGACCGCCGCCTCCTCTGCCTCCGCCTCCCCCTCTTGAGAGAATGGAAAGTATGGCATATGTAAAGGCTCCTCCAAAGAATTTAATATCAAGAAACAGCAAACCGACAGCAATGATAATCAGCAGCCAGGACGGGATGCCAACGCCTCCATCCTTTGTCCCTGGATCTGCATAATCGCCGCTATTCCCTAAATTCACTTCTTCTCCGGCAGCTTCCTGTACAAGCACCTTGTAGGTTTCAATTACCGCTCTACCCGAATGGCCTTCCTGGAGATATGGTATAGTAACCTGATCCAGAATCCTGCCGGCTTTTCCATCAGGAATCCGGCCTTCAAGCCCATATCCAACCTCAATGCGCACCTTCCGATCCTGCATGGCCACAACTAGTAAGACACCATTATTCTCAGCAGCGCTGCCTATGCCGTATGACCGAAAAGCTTCATTTGCATATTCTTCAATCGGCCTGTCCCCAATTGTATCAACAAGTAACACTGCCACCTGTGCAGTTGTCTGATCCTCCAATTGTCTCCCCAGTTTAATCAGCTCAGATTTTTCCCGTTCATTTAGAACACCTGCAAAATCCTTGACATAAATATCTCCAGCAGGCTGGGGTATGGATTCATCTGCATGGACTATGAATGCCCCCATTATTAAATTTACTAAAAGAAGGGTCAAAAAGACCCTGCGGCTGATCATTCTCCATTGCCTCCAAAGTCAACTTCAGGTGCTTCATTCGCCAAAGGATCCGCCCTGAAATATTCTTTCTCATCAAAGCCTGTAATCCCGGCTACAATTGCACCCGGAAACCTTTTTACTTTTTTGTTATATACAGAAACCTGGTCATTATAATCCTTTCGGGCAACCGAAATCCGGTTTTCCGTACCGGCAAGCTCGTCCATTAATTGGGTGAACTGCTTATCCGCTTTCAGGTTGGGATAGTTCTCAACTACTACAAGCAGCCTGCTCAGAGCGCTTGACAGTTCTGCGTTTGCTGCTGCTTCCTCTTCAGGCGAACGGGCTCCCGCCAATCTGGCACGTGCATCAGATACCGCCTGAATGGTCTCCTTCTCATGTGCAGCATACCCCTTTACCGTATTTACCAGATTAGGAATCAAATCCAGTCTTCGCTGCAGCTGGTTTTCAATTTGAGAATATGCCTGATCCACATTTTCCTCAGCACTGACAAATCCGTTATAGCTGGACATCAGCATCATACCTGCTATGACTACTGCCGCAATCACGGCAATTATAACTCCCATACCTTTTTTTTTCATTTTTAGCCACTCCTGTTTCTATGTAGTTTTTGTCGCTTGCATGGTATTTTTCCTTTTTTGGGTGAAAGTTAAACCAGGAGATTCCTTTCCCCTATACCACAAGAAAAACCGGAACCCATATGGGCTCCGGTTCAAATATGCTTATTTAATAAAGTTCTTTGCAATCAGTTCACTGAATTCCGGTTTATCCTTCAGGAATTTTAACGTGTAGGATGAATCTGCAAATTCCTGGATTGTTTCTGCATCTACATCGTAAGTGAACCCAATTCTTTCCCAGGCGCGGTCTACGACTTCTTTTTCCAGCTCCTGGCCGGTCACTTCTTTAATGTCTTTGATTGTAATGGCTTTTGCTTCTTCAGGATTTTCTTCGATAAATTTCACAGCATCTTTATGCGCATCAACAATTTTCTGTACTTTTTCCGGGCTGGTCTTCACTGCGTCGCCCGTTGCAACTAATACGGATGCCGGAAGTGTTTCACCAAAGGATACCTCATCCCATCCAATTACCACTTCTGCATTTGTTTCCTGTTCAATGACTGCTGCCCATGGTTCCGGAGCAACTGCTATATCGACTTTACCCGTTTTCAGCATACTTGCATATTGTGCAGGGTTGCCTGTTAAATGCTTCATAGTACCGCCGATGCGTGCTGAGGTGATGCCGGCTTCTTCAAGATATGTTTCATACTGGACATCATGTGTGCAGCCTACGCCAGGCGTGATGAATGTTTTTCCCTGAAAATCTTCCAGTGAGTTGATTTTTACCCCTTCTCTGGCTAGTACAACAGTACCGCCAGTTGAAGCACCTGCGATAATTTTAACATCGGCGCCAGTTGAGAAGTTGTTCATGGCTGGTCCGGGTCCTACAAGACCTGCATCAATGTCGCCCGTTTTCAGAGCTGTCATGAAAGAACCGCCTTCAGCAAATGTCTTATATTCTACTTTCGTTCCATCGCCAAGCTGTTTTTCAAAATAGCCCTGGTCTTTCGCAACCATTGCCGGCACATGATTGATATTAGGAAAATAACCGATGACAATCTTGTCTTCCTTACTGCTGCTTTTCTCAGATGATCCGCAGCCGGCAAGCAGCCCGGTGATAGTAAATAATACAGCAACCCATAAAAACGCCTTTTTCATAAATATCCCTCCAGATTTAAGACTCTAGTCCCCATTTTTTAATTACAGATTTTTCAATGCGCTGGAATATGAATTGGTCAACAATCATTCCAATTGCTCCAATAATAATCATGACACCGATTACGATGTCCATTCTTCCAAAGTCTGAAGCATATCGAAGTGTGTAGCCCAATCCAGGTCCTGTGCTTAAAAGTTCACCAGCCATCAGTGCCCGCCAGGCAAATGCCCAGGCAAGACGGGAGCCGGTTACTACGTAAGGAATGGATGCCGGAAAAATGACTCGTGTGAATAAATCAATTCCAGTCGCACCCATTGTCTGGGCTGCTTTGATATATAAGGGTGAAACATTTTTTATACCTGTTCTCATGTTCAGAGCCATTACAAACGTACCGCCAAGGATGGTTACAAAAATAACAGCCTTTTCATTTAAGCCAAACCACATAATCGCGATCGGCAGCCAGACAATGCTTGGTACACTTTGCAAAGCAAGAATGACAGCACCCAGTGTTTCATCAGCCGTTTTGGATTTCCCTAAAAGAATTCCAATTAGAGTCCCAATAATAAGACTGATCGTTAAACCGACTGCGAGCCGCTTAAAGCTTGCGATTAAATCATAGATTAATGTTTTATCCTGAAACCCTTCAGCAAGTGCACTGAATACACTTGATAGGGAAGGGAAGATCAGAGGATGCCAGAGTTCAAGCCGTGATCCAATTTCCCAGAAGGCAATGATGGCTGCAAAAAATATGATCCGTTTAATGGCTGTTTGCATATTGGAGCTCCTCACTGACAACTTTATCAATTTCCTTCTTCAGGTATTTCATAATGTGATCCTCAATTTCGAGCATTTCTTTTTTGTGGTCCTCACGGGGTCTGGGAATATCAACGATTATATCCTGTAATATAATTCCCGGCTTTGTCCCCATTACAATGATCCGGTCTGAAAGTTTAATAGATTCTGAGATGCTGTGAGTAACAAAAAGAATCGTTTTCTTCGTCTCAGTCCAAATGTTTTCCAGCTGTCCGTGCAATCGCGTTCGCGTCTGTTCATCAAGAGCACCGAATGGTTCATCCATTAGAAGTGTTTCAGGGTTCATGGCAAGTGCTCTTGCGATTGCTACCCTCTGCTGCATTCCTCCTGAAAGCTCATGAGGATAATGGGATATATATTTTCCCAGCTGAACCATTTGCAGATACTTTAGTGCGGTTTCCTCTGCATCCTTTTTCTTCATTTCTTTTTTCAGGGGAAACGTAACGTTTTCCATGACTGTCAGCCAGGGAAATAACGCTGCCTGCTGGAAAACCATTCCCCTGTCTTTTCCGGGTTTTGTTATGGTTTTTCCATCGATTTGAATGTTGCCTGAAGTTGTTTTAGTCAGCCCTGCGACAATTGATAGAAGTGTTGACTTTCCGCATCCTGAAGGTCCTAAAATCGAGACAAACTGCCCTTTTTCAACCGATAGGTTAATATCTTTCAGGACGTCAACCGGACGATTTTCTTTATCGTTATATTGTTTATTTACATCGTTTATCTCAATAAACATTCAAAATCACCTATTCTTATAAATCTCATTAATTTACTCGGATTACTTGTAATTATAATGTATTCACTTTGCATGTCAACCTTTACAACAAATATTTTTAAAATTGGGCGTAATCAAATAAAAAGCCTCCTCCATCAGGAGAAAGCTTTTGTTTCACAATTTAATTTCTTCTATTTTGGATGAAGCGATCAGTTCTTCCACTTTTGCTAACTCACCGCTTTGAAAAAGCTCTATGATCCTGCTTCCTACAATTACTCCGTCGCAATGCTTATTCATTTCTATTACATGCTCAGGCTCCGAAATTCCGAAGCCTGCCAATACCGGAATCGGACTTACCTCTTTAACTCTTTCCAAATGCTTTCCGAGTTCATCCGTGAACCCTTTTCTTGCACCTGTGATACCATTAACAGTTACAGCATATAAAAAGCCTTTCCCTCTGTCTGCAATCTCTTGTATCCTCTCTAATGGACTGGTTAATGTCACAAGCCGGATGATCTCGATTCCCGCTCTCTCAGCAATCGGTGCAATAATTTCCTCTTCCTCTGCAGGAAGATCAGGCAATATTAGGCCGTCCACCCCGGATCCTGAGGCATCAGAAATAAAGTTGCCAATGCCATATGCCATGATCGGATTCATATATGTCATAAAAATAAGCGGAATATGAACAATAGGGCGGATTTCCGCAATTGCAGCTAATACGCCCCTAAGTGTTGTTCCAGCTTCTAATGCCCGAATGCCTGCCTGCTGGATTACGGGCCCATCGGCGACCGGATCCGAAAAGGGAATACCGATCTCAATAGCTGTTGCTCCCGCTTTTTCGAGGAATGTAATTTTCTCAGCCAGTGTCTCCAAGCCTCCATCACCGGCCATAATATATGGCACAAACGCTTTTTCATTGTTTTGCTTTAGGTTCTGAAAAACTTTTTCAATCCGGTTCATTTTCCTTTCCCTCCTAATCTTGCTCTCACTGTTTCTACATCTTTGTCCCCTCTGCCAGATAGACAGATAACAAGGCCTTCGTTTTTATTCATTTGCGGTGCAAGCTTTAATGCATAGGCCACCGCATGGGAGCTTTCTAAAGCAGGAATAATGCCTTCCAGCTTGCATAATAGCTGTAACGCCTCGAGCGCCTCTTCATCTGTGATTGATTCATACTCGGCTCTTCCGCTGTCTTTCAAATAGCTGTGCTCCGGACCTACTCCAGGGTAATCCAGGCCTGCTGAAATGGAATGGGCTTCCTGAATCTGTCCGTGTTCATCCTGCAGCAAATACATTAATGCCCCATGAAGAACTCCGGGCGTTCCTTTTGTTAAAGAGGCAGCATGTTTTTCACTATCTGTTCCCAATCCTGCTGCTTCCACCCCAATCATGCGGACCGTTTCATCTTTAATGAAAGGATAGAACATGCCCATTGAATTGCTGCCGCCGCCAATGCAGGCTACAACTGCATCAGGGAGTTTTCCTTCTTTTTCAAGATATTGCTCCTTTGTCTCATTTCCGATAACACTTTGGAAATCCCGGACAATCATTGGAAAAGGATGCGGGCCCATGACTGAACCTAGAATGTAATGGGTATCCTCGACATTTGTCACCCAGTAGCGCAGGGCTTCGTTGACTGCATCTTTAAGTGTGGCACTTCCTGATTGCACACCTACAACCTTCGCTCCAAGCAGCTCCATTCTGAAGACGTTCAGCTGCTGTCTTCTAATATCCTCTTCACCCATAAAAATAACGCATTCAAGATTTAAAAGTGCACAGGCAGTTGCTGTTGCAACTCCATGCTGCCCTGCACCCGTCTCAGCTACGATTTTTCTTTTGCCCATTCGCTGCGCCAATAGAGCCTGGCCGAGTGAGTTATTGATTTTATGGGCTCCTGTATGGTTCAAATCTTCCCTTTTAAGATAGATTTTCGCACCGCCGGCATATTTTGTGAGGTTTTCTGCAAAATACAGAGGAGTTTCCCTCCCGACATAGTCTTTCAGCAAACCCTGAAGTTCCTTTTGAAAACTTTCATCAGCCTGCGCTTTCTTATATTCCTCCTCCAATTCAAGAATGGCCTGCATTAGTGTCTCAGGCACGTACCTGCCTCCATATGTCCCAAAATGACCCCGTTCATCAGGCAAAGTATAAGCTGCGTTCATTTTACTTCCTCCCTCTCCATACGTTTAGCGTTGTCTATGAATCTTTTTATTTTCTCCAGATCTTTCTTACCCTCCGTCTCAACCCCGCTGCTTACATCAACCATATAAGGATTGGCGGCTTTAATTCCTTCCCCCACATTTTCAGGATTGAGCCCTCCTGCGAGGATGATTTTTTTATCATGCATTGAATTTTTGTTTAGAATCGACCAATCAAACGATACCCCGTTGCCCCCCCGATATTTTCCTATTGGACTATCAAGAAGAACGTATTCACATGCATATTCATCCAGTTTAGATAGATCATCAGGTGAGCCAATGCTCAGAGCTTTTATAACCGGTAAAGAGAATAAGCTGCAAAATTCCGGCGTTTCATCTCCATGAAGCTGAATGACATTGATCCCTGAAATACTGGCTATTTCCTCAATGTTTTCTTTCGTTTCATTCACAAATACTCCGACTTTTAAAACATCCCGGGGAAGCTCTTTAATTATTTCGCCTGCCGCCTCGGGTGTAATTT
Source organism: Cytobacillus firmus (assembly GCF_023657595.1). Classification (NCBI taxonomy): domain Bacteria; kingdom Bacillati; phylum Bacillota; class Bacilli; order Caryophanales; family Bacillaceae; genus Cytobacillus; species Cytobacillus firmus. Next base: position 3,226,919 of record NZ_CP098323.1, read on the forward strand.
TTCTTTTGCTTTCAGCAAAAACAAATCCCAGGGCATCCGCACCGCTTTCAATGGCAGAAAGCGCCGTGCTTATATCTCTAATTCCGCAAATCTTCACCTTCATTGTCTGACAGCCCCCTGCAAAGGAAGCTTCATGGCCTTCAAAAGCCTTTCCAGGTTCTCTGCTTTCATAAATGCTTCTCCGACAAGGATGGCATTTGCTCCTGCTGCAATGACACGCCGCACATCGTCTTCAGACTTAATTCCGCTCTCGCTGATCAGAAATTTCCCCGCTTTCTTTATTAGCGGCGCAAGTTTTTCTGTTACACTCAGATCCACTTCAAAGGTTTTTAAATTCCGGTTGTTGACTCCGATCAGCTGTGCCCCGGTTTTCAGCGCGATTTCCAGTTCTTCTTCATTATGAACCTCCATTAATACTTCAAGGCCTTCATCCTCAGCAAAATCAAAAAGCTCTTGAAGCCGTTCTGCATCCATGGCAGCAGCAATGAGTAAAATCAGGTTTGCCCCTGATGCTTTTGCCTTTAAGATTTGCACCTCGTCTACAATGAAGTCTTTGCAGAGAATAGGAAGGTCGACTGTCTCTCTGACAGCTGAAAGATCAGCGAAGCTGCCTTTAAAAAACCTATTATCTGTTAAAACGGAAATCGCATCCGCACCATACTTTTTATAAAATAATGCCTGGTCTTTCGGATTTTGTCCGGTATTTATATCGCCCTTTGATGGTGAGGCTCTTTTGAATTCAGCAATCACAGCCAGTTCGCTGCCTGACGCAAGCCTTTTAATAAATGAGCGTTTGCTTTCGGTTTCTGTAGCATCGATAATTTCCTGTTTCAGCACGATGACTTCTTTTCTTTTTTCAGCCAGAATTTGATCTAAAATTGTTCCCACTTATATCACCTCTTTATGGATGCTTCTGCTTGCCTCAATTAACTGATGAAGCTTTTGTAAGGCAGCTCCTGAATCAATGCTTTCTTTAGCTGCATTTATCCCATCTTGAATTGTTGCCGCCTTGCCTCCTGTAAAGATTCCAATGCCGGCATTAAGAAGGACTGTATCTCTTCTCGCTCCCTTTTCTCCTTTCAGGACACTCATAAGAATTTCAGCATTTTCCCTTGAATCTCCGCCTCTGATCGCCTCATTGCTGCAGATGGATAGTCCAACTTCCTCCGGATGGAGAACCTTTTTCGTTACCTTCCCGTCAGAAAGGATAGCCAGATGATTTTCCCCCTGCAGAGATGCTTCATCCATAAATCCTGCACCATTTAAAACAACTGCACGCTTTCTTCCCAAAGTTTTTAAGACCTCTGCAAACATTTCAATATAATCCCTCCGGTAAATACCAAGAAGCTGATGATCAAGTTCAACCGGATTAGTCAATGGCCCTATCAGATTAAAGGTTGTCGGTATCCTCAAATCCTTGCGCACTTTCATGATTCTTTTAATATTCGGATGCACATGAGGGGCGAAAAGAAAAGCAATTCCGATTTCCTCCAATATTTCCTCCGTGCGCTCAGGCGGATGATTTAGATTTATTCCCAAATGCTCCAGAACATCGGCACTGCCTGTTTTGCTGGAGACACTTCGGTTGCCGTGCTTAGCAACAGGAATTCCGGCACCTGCAATCACAAAGGCCGAAGTGGAGCTGATATTAAAGCTGCTTGAGCCATCTCCTCCTGTACCGCAATTATCCAAAACATTGGAAATCTTCTTACTAAATGAAAGAGATTTATCCCTCATTGCTTTTACGATGCCTGCAATTTCTTCAACTGTTTCCCCTTTTGTTTTAAGGCTTACCATAAATGCCGCAATCTCACTGTCCGTTACGTCCTGGGCAAATAAATTGTCCATTGCTTCCTTCATTTCTGCCTCTGTCAATGACTCCCGTTCAGATAACCTCTGCAGTATTGTTTTCACTCTCTTCTTCCCTCCTGATTGTTTGTAAAAAGTTTTCCAAAATCCTTTTTCCAAGGTCTGTTCCTACTGACTCCGGATGGAACTGCAAGCCGTATAATGAATAGTCTTCATGCTTGATTGCCATTATTTCATTGTCATCCATTGATCGGGCCAAAACCTTAAAGCTGCCAGGCAGCGTTCCTGACTGAATTATTAAGGAATGATAACGCATGATGCTTATTGGCTGCGGCATGTATTGAAACAGCTGTGATCCGTTGTGCTTCAGTTTAGACACCTTGCCATGCATAATTTTTTTGGCTTTTTCAATCTTTGCCCCAAAGGCATAGCCGATTGCCTGATGACCAAGGCAAATGCCCAGGATAGGAAGCTTCCTGTAAAATTGCTGAATCACTTCAACAATGACTCCCGCTTGTTCCGGCCGTCCCGGTCCAGGGGAAAGGACAATGGCATCGGGATCCAATTTTTCAATTTCTTCGACTGTTATCTGATCATTCCTTACAACTTTAATTTCCTGTCCCAGCTCACCCAGATATTGATAAAGGTTAAATGTGAATGAATCATAATTATCAATCAGCAGAATCATTTTTTGTCCTCCAAAAATGCTTTTAATTTATGAAGTGTTTCTTCGTACTCTTTTTCAGGGATGGAGTCATGCACGATGCCTGCCCCAGCTTGTATATAGGCGTATCCATCTTTAATCACCATTGTCCTGATAGCCAGTGCGAAATCCATATTGCCATTCCCGGAAAAATAGCCGACTGCTCCTGAGTAAATTCCTCTTTTCACAGTTTCAAGTTCATTGATGACTTCCATTGCTCTAATTTTGGGAGCACCAGAAACTGTTCCGGCAGGCAGACACGCAATTAAGGCATCAATCGATGTGTGGGGATTTTTCAGCCTCCCGCCAACTTCGGATACGAGGTGCATGACATGCTTATATCTCTCAATTACCATGTTTTTTTCTATAGTGACCGATCCGAATTCGCAGACACGGCCGAGATCATTTCTGCCCAGATCGAGCAGCATCCTGTGTTCGGCAAGCTCCTTTTCATCTTCTATCAGGTCCCTTTCAAGCTGTAAGTCTTCTTCTTCTGACTTGCCTCTTGGCCTTGTTCCAGCAATTGGGTTCGTAATTACTTTGTTTCCTGCTGCTTTTATAAGGCTTTCAGGCGATGAACCTGCAACGGCATATTCTTCAAAATCAAGGTAGTACATATATGGGGAAGGATTTTGAACTCTTAACTTCCGGTAAAAGGCGAAAGGATCTCCAGTCAATTCTGCCTTTAACCGCTGAGAAAGCACCACCTGAAAAATGTCGCCCTCTTCAATATAAGATTTGGCTCTGTTTACCTTTTCAACGAAGTCTTCTTTAGATATGGAAGCTTTGAAAGCTGAAAGCGTTGCTTCTTCCGATTCAGCTCCCGCTGTCCCCTTTTGGATTTCAGCCTTTCTTTTCTGTATTTTTTCACGCAGCTGAGATTCATCTGTTTCTTCCAGTAAAGGCATGCCTACGAGATATACCTTTTGCTCCAGATGATCGAAAACCGCCACTTCCTCAAAAAACATAAGGTGGACATCCGGTACATTCAGCTCGTCATAAGGAATCGTCCCGATATCTTCGTATTGTCTGATGACATCATAGCCTGCATAGCCAACAGCTCCTCCACAAAATGGGAACTGTTCAAAGGGGTGATGTTTCTGCTCCGGCATCAGCCTTCTTACCGCATCAAGCGGCTTTTCAGCAAAAACTTCTGTTTTTCCCCTGGCAGTAACAGCTGTCCGGTTTCCTTCTCCTTTTAATTCCATCACGGGATCTGCACCAATAAAGGAATACCTTCCCGATTTTTCATGCTTTAGCGAGCTTTCTAACAGAAATTTTTTTCTTCCGCTCATTCTCTGAAAGATTGAAATTGGTGTTAATGTGTCACCCTCCAGCTCTTCGATTATATAAGTCCCATCTAATGTTGGTTTCAATATATCTCTCCTCCAGTTCTTTAAGGAAAATAAAAAAAGTCCCCTATACCCACAGTAGCTGCAGGTATAGAGGACGTGTCTTGTGAACGTGGTGCCACCTCTTTTTAGAGCAAAAAAGCTGCTCCCTTTTTCGGGTACGGAAATAAGTCGATACCCTATCCTTTTAACGGCGGAAACCCGTGCTTCCCTACTATCGTTCAGGAAGCCTCTCGCAAGTCCATTCGAATGACGTTCCGTACCGGGCTCTCACCTACCCCCAGCTCTCTTGAACGGATCTCCATCAATCTACTCCTCTTGCTTAGCGATTTAAAGTATTAAAGTTTCGTGAAAATAAAAAGGGCTCCCCGTCTAAAAAGGACGAGAAACCCGTGGTGCCACCTTTGTTAGCTGATCAATCAGCTCACTTAACAGATATCAAAGCGAAAATCGCCTAAATATCTGTCCCTTGTAACGATGAGACCGTTCGCCAAAGCCTACTGCTTAAAAAAGGTTCGGTTTGGAGGCTCGAAAGTCCATTCACTGCTGTTTCCACACTGATTTGCACCAACCATCAGCTCTCTTTAGCTTCACCAGCAGTTACTACTCTTTGTCATTGCCGATCGATATATTGCTTATTATACTATTCCGATAAATGAAAAATGTCAAGGGGAAAATTTCATTTTTTTATAATAATGCTTTTTCAAGCTTTTCTCTCCACACACTTGCAAGCTCCTCAATCCGCAGCAGTTCTTCTACTGCTTTAAGGTTTCTTCGGTCATGGAACATGATAAAATTCCCCTGCAGAACCGATACACTTGCCTGCTTTCTTTCTTCGAGTTTAAGGACGCTGTCTGCTGTTACAGTTCCTTCTTTAAGAACTCTAAAAAAGTAGCCTGTGAAGCATGTTTCCACAATTCTGCCTAAAAGCCGATCTTCTCCGTTATGCTTTGATATTGTGGAGCATGGGATCCGCCCCTGAGTTATTTGGATGACCGATTCCCCCAGAGAAAAGGTGTCACCGATAAAAACATCCTTTTCCAGCATATTTCCCGCACAAATATTTTCACCAAATGAGGGCGGAGAGAATGTCTTTCTAAATTCTTTCTCCCACATCCCGTAATGTTCGAAGGGATATAGGCACACTGCACGGTCTGGGCCGCCATGAAAATCAGTGTTTGCCACTCCATCCCCCAGAAAACCTTCCTTCGTTAGAAACACACTGTTAATTTTTTCTTTGCCGATTCCCGAAATTTCCTCATTGCTTTTCCAGCTGTGCTTTCTGGGCTTTCCTATGCTTAAGGAAATAATCTCCCTCACATAATTCCCTCCCCGTGTTCGTTTTTCTTTATAGTGTAACGGTTTCTTTTCAGGAAATCGAAACAAATTTTTCCAGAATATGAACTTTCCCATAAAAAGACAAAGCTTTTTCTAGTTAGTTTTTCTTCATTTAGCTCATATTAAGACTAGTTTGATTAACGAAAAGGAAGGTCAGAAATATGGAGCACATTGAAAATTTACAATCTGTAAATTCCAAAGCTAAAAAGAAGTCAGGTGATGATGTTCATAACCAAAAATGGGCCATTCTTTCACTTTCTTCAATTCCTCTCGTTATGACACTTGGGAATTCCATGCTGATTCCTGTTTTGCCGGAGATGGAAAATAAACTAAATATTTCTGCATTCCAATCCAGCATGATTATTACCGTTTACAGTATTGTAGCCATTATTTTGATTCCAATCGCAGGCTTTTTATCGGATCATATCGGCCGTAAAAAAGTCATTATTCCAAGTCTTCTCATTGCGGGAATCGGCGGACTGATCTCTGGGTGGGCGGCATGGAAAATGGCGGATGCTTATTGGATCATATTAGCCGGGAGGGCATTGCAGGGTGTTGGGGCAGCCGGCGCGGCACCAATTGTTATGCCTTTGGTTGGGGATATGTTTAAAAATGATGATGAAGTCAGCAGTTCCCTTGGCCTGATTGAAACTTCCAATACTTTTGGAAAAGTTCTATCCCCTATACTTGGAGCGTTTTTGGCGGGGTTTATTTGGTTTTTACCGTTTTTTTCGTTTCCGGTTTTTTGTACGATTTCAATCCTGCTGGTATTCTTTCTTGTAAAAACACCAAATAAAAGAGAAGAGCCGCTTCCGCTAAAGAAATTTTGGAGCAATATTAAGGATACCTTTAAGAACAACGGAAAATGGCTTTATGCTATTTTCTTAATTGGTGCCATTCTTATGTTTGTGCTTTTTGGGATACTTTTTTATTTATCTGATGTGCTTGAAAAGACATACGATATTAAAGATGTAAAAAAAGGGCTTCTCCTGGCTGTACCGCTTGGCGCACTATGCCTTTCGTCCTATCTGACAGGAAAAAAAATAAAAGAAAATAAAATACTAATGAAGTGGATCATATTCTTAGGAACAGTGCTTGTGGCAGCTGCCACTGCAATCTTAAGCTTTTCAAACAATATGTGGTTTATGATCAGCATGTTCCTGTTTGCCGGAATTGGCATAGGCGTTGCATTGCCTTCATTGGATGCACTGATTACGGAAGGAATTGTAAAAGAAGAACGTGGAACCATTACTTCGCTATACAGTTCAATGCGGTTTATCGGCGTTGCCGGCGGCCCGCCTGCCATTGCTATTCTGATGAAGCATTCTGATCAAGGGCTTTTTTATATTTTAAGCGGAATAACCATTCTTGCTGCCCTTGCAGCCATTATAGCAATCAAACCTGACGCAAATGATAGCTAAAAAAATCCGTATCGTTCCATGACGATACGGATTTCTTTATTTAAAATGCTGCTGTACAAAACCAGTTACGACCTGATTGAATAGCTGCCACTTTTTAGTTGGCACCTGATGGGAAACGCCTTTGATTATGGCTGCCTGAAAGCTGACATATCTTCTATAGCTCCTTATATGCTGATTAACAAAATCTCTTGAGCCATATATAAGGAGAAGGGGGACACTTAAGTTCCTAAGGCGATCGGTGCAGGAATAGTGAAGGGATCTATCATAAAATTGAAACCACATGGTGTGATTTGCTTTTTTCATATGCTCCAGAATCTCGTCTCTGACTTTTTTATCATTTGTATGGCTCGATGCTATTATATACCGCAGGAAACCTGGAAAGTGCTTCACAAAATACATTCCCAGAATATGCTCGTATTTGAAGGTTTCTGATAACACCTCAGGAAACCCGCCTGAGAGAATGACACCAAGTGCCCTTTCCGGATATGAGAGGGCAAACTCCTGAGCAATTATGCCACCTGATGAATAGCCCAGAATAACAGCTTTTTCAATATCCAAGTGGTCTAATACAGCTTTTATCTCTTCTGCATATCCTTGTATAGTTACTGTTTTTTCCGGGCCAGCGGTATCTCCATTCCCGCTTAAATCAGGAAAAATAACATGAAAGTGCTCTGCCAGCAGACCTTGATAATAAAATACCTTTCTCCCCATGGCAGGCGGATGTATAAAAATGATCGGCACTCCCTTGCCCATTGTTTCATAAAAAATCTTTGTATCCTCATAAATAAATGACGGCATTCGAATCGTCCTTTCTATACAAACATTCTTCGCTCTCCTGCTCCCTGCTCCATAAAAAAATGGGGCAGTTTTAGTCTGCCCCATCTCTGTTGATTCTTTATTTCCAACATCAGTCAGGTTTTGTCTTTTTGGCACTTTTGCTTTCTGTACCAAGCTCTTTTGAGAACTCCATCTCATTAATACTTTTCTTTGTACTTTGCAATCCTGATTTAGTCTTAATATTGCGCTTTGTCATGTCTGTTCCTCCATATATCACAATGCCTTATTAGTATTTCACACCAGGCTAAGAATCATTATGGATTTTCAGCACAGATCTGCATATACTATAAGTGATCATGCGATATGCTTATTTCCGTGACTTTTTGAGACGTATATGATATCCTTAAATTAAGATTATGAATAAAAAACGACCGCAGGTGTTGCCGCACCCACGGTCATTCGCAATAGTCGTTCCCTTAGGGGATCGGCCTGTCAAAAACGTAGACCTCTCCCTCAATTGTCAGATCAAGGGAGGTCTATTTTTTATGGTTAAAAGTCATGACAGCAATGATCAGACTAGAAAAAGAAATCATCATCATGATCGATTCGAAAACTGTCAAAAGGCATCACCCCCTTTCAGTACGGGGCTAGCCGACCACCCTTGAGAAACTCCCATTGCTTCTCTATTATAACACATTCTTGTCCACTTAGTCGAACATGTGTTCTATTTTAAATAAATTGATTCTTCTTTCCTATTTTTTCAAATTTTACTCTCTCTATTATCTGCAGATTTCCTTTGAAGATAGCCATGAAGAAAACCCATCTCCTGATTAAGTAAATATTCCATTTCCTCCAGCTGGTGCTTAGCAATTATCTGGGGATTTCCTATCCATTCCGCACTGTGGATAAAATAATAATTTTTTATTCTTTTAAAAATAATGATTGCTTCAGGAAAACAGTCAAAGGACCCCTTTACCTGATTTCTCCTCATATAACTCCATCTAATCAGTTCCATGATATCAGCCTTTTTAATATTCCTTTACCCTGGAAAACATGGATTCATGTTCTGTAAGCAAAAAAACTGCCGAAAATGGCAGTTTTGAAATTATTCTTTAAGCCGTGGTTTGGCCGGGTCACATTTCGGCTTTTCAGACTGAGTAGACTCGGCAAGCTTTGAGAGGTAATAGCATTCTTCACGGTACATATGATCTGCCATTAAAGCTGCAAATGTCCCCATTGCCTCCTTGCTTAATTCAAGCTCCTCAATTTCATTGAGAAAGTTCATAAACAGAGACATTTCCAGCGTAACATCGCTGTTAAACTTTTGCAGGGCGGGGAATGATTCAACATTAGTCCGAAGGAAGCCGGACATTTCTACGGCCTTTAAATAAAATGCTTCAAAATCCTTTGTATAGCCATCACTGATTTTCTTAATTTTCTTCTCAACACGTTCCATATTGTCCGATATGGCACCTGCATGGCCAGCTGCATCCAGAAGCCAGATTAAATGGTGATGGAGCTCATGAAATACAGGCGGGGCTTCCCCCTTTTTTAAATATTGAAGGACAAGCATATATTCCTCAAGCTCATTGACCATATGGTTAATAAAAACCGGACCAAGATGAATGGATATTTTCCCTGTCAAATGACGTTCAATCAGGTTCAATTTAAATTCCCGCAGCTTCTTAGCTTCCTGTTCCGCCCTCCGGCTCAATTGCTCCAGATTATCCACTCCAACCCTTCCCAGCAGCTGATCAAAAGTTTGTATAAAGTAATTTGCCCGTTCAATGCTGTCTTTTTCCTTTGGTGATAGCGAATCATGTATAAAGCGTGCATGATCACCCAAAATCTGCAGCCAAAACCCGTGTTCAAATTTTGCAGCATTTTCAAATCCTGCAGCCAAGTGTAGCTCCCCTTTCAAACGTACTCATAAAAACATATCAGAAACCAGCTGAAATTATGCCTAAGCACTAACCTCAACTATGGATCTGCAACTTAGTTTTTAAGAGAGAGAGGGAAATTGAAAAGCAGATATACTAAAGCGATTTTTCCATCATTACCTGTCCAGCCTTTTTTTCGAATCCCAATTCAAGTAAAGCTTTTGAGGCGGGATTGGAAACAGAAATATTAACTGCAGTAAAATCAATAGAATCGTCCCCAGCCAGAAACAGATGAGCGAGAATGCCTTCAGTCATTTTATCATAAGCATTTCCATCATTTAATCTTAACTGATAGATGATGATTCGGTCTGTTCGTCCCCCCGCTTCCAGTATTCTTTTGTATAAAATGTAGCCCTCCTCTTTCCCATCGTCATTTAATAGCACAGCAGCTTCTCCGTGTTTTACGCTTTGCCACTGGCATTGCCAGGCAGCTTTGCTGTCATAAATGCTAAGTGACTGCAGCTGTTCGGGATATAACCTTTTAATGGAAAGATGGTTTTCCTTTAATACGCCCAGTTCGGTATGTGAAAGCTTCTTGTTTAAATAAAGCAAGTGATCGGTAATCACATAGCCTGCTTTTTTGTACAGCTTAATCGCTCTCTCATTTTCTTCAATTGCTTCAAGAACAGCGGTGTGGGCTCTTTCAGCTCTATAGATGCTAATTACCTCTTCCATCATTGCTGCAGAGAGACCTTTTCCACGGAATTCCGGGGCGATTCCAGTGCCTCCGTTCCAGGCTATTTTTCTGCGGTTAATCTCCCGAAACCCATTCATTATGATTCCGCAAGGTTCTCCGTGCATAAATACAACAATCGACATTTCAGGAGAAAGACCCTCAGATATCATTCGGTTAACAAATGCCTGAAGATCCATCTTAATGGGAACTATATATCCTTCAAAGCCTTTGTTCCAAGCTGTCAGCGCCTCCTCCAGGGTGCACTGGGAAAGTCTTTTTATTTTCATAGCCGCTCTCCTTCATGTTTTAAATTTTTGATTGTTATTTATGTTTGTTCCCTTTTTTAATTACAATGATAATGGCCATGTCTCTTTCACCTCCATTTTAAATAGACTGGATAGTTTATTTAATATCAAAACTATATAGACTAATGAGTTTATTTTAATTAAAGCATTTATTTTCAGTTTTTTCAATCAATTTTAAAAGGATTTTTCAAAAATGAAAGCCGATACTTCGAGTACCGGCTTGGGTTCATACATTATTTATTTGCAGGCTTTTTCAGGAGTCCAATAAGGACAGCGGACAAAAGAGCACCTGCTATTATTCCTGCAAGGTAAATTAGCCATGGGCCATCGACTAGTGGGACGACAAAGACTCCGCCGTGCGGCGCCCTTAATCCGATTCCAGCCATCATTGAGATGGCACCAGCCAAGGCAGATCCTGCCATGATGGATGGGATAACACGTAATGGATCTGCAGCTGCAAATGGGATTGCGCCTTCAGTAATAAACGAAAATCCCATAATGTAGTTTGCTTTTCCTGCATCCTGTTCCTGTTTAGTAAATCTATTTTTAAATAAAGTTGTGGCAAGCGCGATGGCAAGAGGCGGAACCATACCCGCTGCCATGATTGCGGCCATTGGTTCATATACTCCGTTCGCAAGCAGCCCTGTACCAAATACGTATGCCGATTTATTGACCGGGCCACCCATATCAAATGCCATCATCAGCCCAAGGACTGCTCCAAGCAGGACAGCATTTCCAGTACCAAGACCTGAAAGCCACTCGGTGATAGCAGAATTTAATGCGCCAACTGGTTTGTTGACAACATAAAGCATCAGCAATCCCGTGATAGCAATTCCAAAGAGCGGATAGAGCAAAATCGTTTTAATTCCTTCAAGTGATGAAGGCAGGCCAGCAAAGACCTTTTTCAAACCAACTACTACATAACCTGCAAGGAAGCCGGCAATGATGCCGCCAAGGAATCCTGCGCCTCCAGATGCTGCCATCATTCCCCCGACTGCGCCTGCAGCAAAGCCTGGACGGTCCGCAATACTCATGGCAATGAACGCCGCAAGGATTGGAACGATTAATCCAAATGCATTCCCCCCGCCAATCGTCATCAGTGCTTCAGCGATAGGATGGTATGACGGATCATTAGGATCTGCTGCTTTATAACCGAACATAAATGAAATGGCAATCAGGATCCCTCCGCCCACAACAAATGGAAGCATGTTGGATACGCCATTCATTAAGTGCTTATAAATTCCGGCTTTTTGTTCTTTTTGATTCCCAGCGGTCCCGCTGCTGTCCGCACTTCCGCCCTTGTATACAGGAGCATCCTGCTTAAGCGCTTTTTCAATAAGCTCCTGAGGTTTCCGGATGCCCTCAGCAACTGCCGTTTCAAGGACATGCTTTCCGCTGAATCGTTCCATTTCAACCTTTGTATCTGCTGCAACAATAACTGCTGCTGCATTTGCAATTTCCTCTGGTGTGAGAACGTTTTTAGCACCGCTTGAGCCATTTGTTTCAACCTTAATATCAACACCCATTTCAGCTGCCTTGGCCTTTAGTGAATCAGCTGCCATATAAGTATGGGCAATTCCTGTTGGGCAAGCTGTTACAGCCACAACAAATCGTTTGCTGTCTGCAATATTTTGGACTTCCTCTTCTTCTGTCCCGTCATAGCTGTCAATGATTTCAATAATTTCGTCCGCAGAAGCAGCATGCTGAAGTTTTTTGCGTGCTTCCTCGTTCATTAATATCGATGAAAGCCTTGACAGAGCCTCCAAGTGTGTATTATTTGCTCCTTCCGGGGCTGCGATCATAAAGAATAAGTGTGCGGGCTGACCGTCAAGTGATTCATAATTTACGCCTTCTTCTGATTTGCCGAACGCAATAGCAGGTTCTTTGACCGCACCCGTTTTGGCATGAGGTATGGCAATTCCATCACCTATGCCTGTTGTGCTTTGTTCTTCCCTTTTTAAGATTGCATTCTTGAAGGCGTCCCGGTCATGAAGCTTTCCGGCTGCATCAAGCTTGTTTACCAATCCATTTATGGCATCCATTTTGCCTGTTCCGCTCAATGAGAGCAGAATCGTATCTCTTGTCAGTAATTCTGTAATTCTCATCCTAAATCTCCCCTTTTAGGCTGACCTTTTCAATCGAAACCTGAGAAAGCAATTCCTCTGCTTTTTCCTTTGTGCAAAGACCAAGTGAAAAAGCCGTAGCGCTTCCGGAAGCAACACTGTATTGAAAAGCCTTTTCTATATTTTTGTTTTTTTCATAAGCTGCAAGAAAACCGGCTACCATGGAATCTCCGGCACCCACAGAACTTTTCACTTTCCCATTTGGAACGCTTGAAATATACGCTGTTTCATCAGAAATCAAGACGGCTCCCTTCCCGGCTAATGAAACAATTACATTCTGCGCGCCCATTTCTACAAGTTTCTGTCCATATGGGATAACTTCTCTTGCGGAAGTAAATTCTGTATTGAATATTTCACCTAATTCATGGTGATTCGGCTTTATTAAGAACGGTTTGTATGGAAGCACCTTTTTCAGTAATTCTCCCTCTGCATCCACCACAAAAGCCGTCCCATTTTCTGAACAAATTCTTACCAGCTCTTCATAAGTTGATTCAGGCAATGTTGATGGAATACTGCCTGCGAGGACAAGCAAATCTTCTTCTGATAGGCTGCGGATCTTATTTTTAAGATCCTCGAAATTCCTTCCTGAAATGGCCGGTCCTTTGGCATTGATTTCTGTTTCTGTCTCTGTCTTGATCTTTACATTAATTCTTGTGTCTTCAGCAACTTGGACAAAGTCGGTTTGAATATTATCCTTATTTAAGCAATCAGCAATATAATCTCCTGTAAATCCGCCTACAAAGCCAAAGGCCTTGCTTTCAACATCCATTCTTTTCAGCACTCTGGAAACATTTATCCCTTTTCCTCCAGGGAACTTTGCATCCTGCTGCATGCGGTTCAAACCGCCGACTATCATTTCATCCAATTCTACGATGTAGTCCACTGACGGATTTAGCGTCAATGTGTGTATCATGCTGTCACGACCTTTATTGTAGTTTTGCTGCTATAAGGCTCTTGCTGATCCTCATCCAGCTCATTTGTTATAATTGCTGCTGTATGCAAATCGGCAATCTTGGCAAATGCAATTTCTGAAAACTTCGTATCATCGGCAAGCACGAATGCCTCTCTTGAAAGCGAAATGGCCATTTGCTTGATCATGGCCTCATCCTGATCCGGTGTGGTGTAGCCGAATTGAGGATGGATGCCGTTAACCCCCATAAAGCATTTATCAAATCGATAATTTTCCAGGCTCTCCAATGCCCCTCTGCCGATGATCGCTTTTGTCTGTTCCTTGGCAAATCCGCCAATTAAAAATGTTTTTATATTTCGTTCCAGCAATGCTTGAATATGCATTAATCCGTTCGTCACAACCACAATTTCTTTTGCAGGCAAAAAGGGAATCATTTCAGTTACTGTCGAGCCTGCATCCAAATAAATGGAATCCCCCTCTTCAACAAGGTTTGCTGCGTGTTGGGCGATTTGCCGCTTTTGCTGAAGGTTTTTGGATGACTTCTCAGACATGCTGGGTTCCTGCAGCTTTCCCTGAAGCCTGGCAGCCCCTCCATGTACTCTTTTTAAGTACTTCCCTTCCTCAAGCTGGGTCAAGTCCCTTCTAATTGTGGATTCCGATGTTTCTGTCATGTCAACGAGATCCTGAATTTTCACTACACCTTTCTCTTTTACAAGCTGCAGTATCAATTTGTGGCGCTCTGGTGTTAACAAAACATCACCTCCCTGGGTGTGTTGTTCTTCTTGACTACATCATACTGAAACCGATTGCAAAAATCAATCATTTTCGTTCAAAATATATCAAAATCAATCATAATTTGATCGTTTTTGATTGTTTATAGTATATTTATTCTTTTAATTAGAATATTTTAAATATATTAAAATAATAGTTTGCTCTCTATGATTTATTATGCTAGAATCTAAAATAACAATATATAGTTTCTTCTGACATCTAGCGCTACTATATATTGTTTTAATTTAAGAATTAACTTGGTCCAAGGTCTCTTTTTTGAACCGCTTTCTTATGGGAAGCGGAATTTTTTTGTTTTAGGAAAAAAATCACATTTTCTCCATAACAAAAAAAGAGCACTACACAAAGGTAATGCCCTTCTTTAAAGTTATTTATCTTCATAATTTAACAGATCTTCAATTTTTCCATCCTCATTATGCAGAATGGCCATTGTGCCGGCTTGTTCAGCCATGCGCCTTGCTTCTTCGACAGCATCCGACTGCGAATCTGCAGTGTACTCAGGCTTGTCTTGGCCTTCCTTTTTGACTGCCCACCCTTCTTCATCGTGCGGTACTACATGGAATCTCGCTTCATCTGTGCCTGCCCGGTCCTTGAAATATTGTTTCTGTTCGTCACTTTGAATGTTGTTATGATTATTTGCCATGTTTATACCTCCTTATATTGTGTGGACATCATCTATTTGATGAGCAGTTTCACTTTACCCTCTCAGGAAAAATTAAAAACACCAGCTTCTAATAAATTAATATAGGAGTAATGTACCGGAAACTTTGTCATTTACCATATAGATTTGGCAGATTATGTCGGAACAATGGGTATGCCTCTTAGGAATTATTACTCTATTCACAAAATACCAATATCTACTAAACTAGGAATCGTTAGGGAATCGAAAAATACTAATTTTCAGGAGGTTATTATGTCAAGAAAAAAACAAAAGTCTGCCAGTATCCTGGCTGCGGCTCTAGCAGCTTCATTAGCATTTGGGACAGTCGGGTATGCTGCCCCGCTAAATACTGAAAACGGAAACTCATCCCACTCGCAGGATCAGAAGATTATTGCCAGGGTAAATGCTGAGCGTGCTATTGATCATGTAAGGTATCTATCAGAAGAAATTGGGACGAGACCGGGCGGATTAGAAAATGAAAAGAAGTCAGCACAGTATATTGCAAATACACTTAAGAGTTATGGTTATGATGTCGAATTTCAATACTTTCCTGTAGCAGATCAATACATAGGCAGTGCTGCATTTGGAGACGGAACTGTTTGGCAAATGGGCGCTGCCCCGAATGGATCAATCAGCGAGGCACCAGTTCATGCTCAAGTGGTCTATGTGGAAAATGAAAATTTCCAGGGAGCCGAAGGTAAAATTGTACTGCTGGCACGCGCAGATACTACAGCCGGATACCGTGAGCAGGTAGACAAAGCAGTCGAGGCAGGAGCAGCAGGTGTAATTCTGCAAAGCCTCGTTGGAAGCCGCGGAAATTACGGACAAACTTTTAATCCCAACCTTACTGCAAAATATGATATTCCGATTTTCGGGGCTTCCTATATTCATGGTGAATGGCTTAAGGAACAAATGGAGCAAGGTGCAGTTGAGCTCTCCCTGACAGCAAAGCATTATAAAGATCTTAAATCTGTAAATGTAATTGCAACAAAGGAAGCAAAATCAAAAGATAAAGATACAAAAGAAGTTATACTAGGTGCCCATCATGATAGTGTAGTGGGTGCTCCTGGTGCGAATGATAATGCTTCCGGGGTAGGGTTAATGCTTGAGCTAGCCAGAGTTTATAAAGGTTATAATACAGACAAAACCCTCAAATTCATTGCATTTGGATCTGAGGAGCGCGGACTTTTAGGAGCAAGATATTATGTAGATCAGTTAACAGAGACACAAAAAGATCAGATAGAGGCTGTTTTTGTTCCTGATATGGTTGCTACAAATTATGACAAGGCGACAAACCTATATGCCATGACACCAGACGGCAGCCAAAACATTGTAACTTCTTCAACTGGTGAAGCTGGTGCACGCATAGGCAATTCGGACATTCTCCCAGGCAAATTCGGATCAAGTGACCATGTGCCTTTTCATAATGCCGGCATTCCTGCGGCCCTTTTCATCTGGATGGGGATAGACAGCTGGGATCCGCTTGTTTATCATATTGAAAAGGTATACCATACACCGCAGGATACAATTGAAGATAATATCTCTGAAGAAAGAATGCAATCAGCCCTTGATATTATTGGTTCCGGACTTTTTGATGTGGTTCGAAAAAAAACAAAAGGCAATAATTAATAACTCAATATAGCCGCTGGCGAATTGCCGGCGGCTATTTAATTAGGAAAAATCAAGCCACCCAGCCTCTTCGCAAGTTGTCCTCCCTTCCCTCCGATACCATCTTTAACATGACATATATGTAAACCTTATTTATAATTTGGTTGACAATTGTTATCTGCTGCTATTATTCTAAATTGTATAAATATAAATCTAGCAGGAGGCTTTTTATGAAGACAGGTTTGAGGACAATTGATTTAACATTGGCAGGTATGTTTGTTGCCCTGATGGCGGTTGGGGCAAACATCACTTCAATTGTGCCATTTTTGGTAATCGGAGGAGTGCCCATTACTTTACAGACTTTTTTTGCCATTTTGGCAGGGGCTATTTTAGGAAGCCGATTGGGAGCTATTACAATGGCTGTCTATGCTTTCGTCGGGCTTGCAGGGGCCCCGGTATTTTCAAAATTCGGCGGCGGTTTTGCTTCATTACTAAACCCGACTTTCGGTTTTATCCTTTCGTTCATTCTAACAGCGTATGTCACCGGGAAAATAATTGAAAAGAAAAAATCAGTCCCGGTATATATAACAGCAGCTCTAATTGGAATGGCGATCAATTATCTATTTGGGACAAATTGGATGTACTTGGCTTATAAGCTCTGGTTTACAGCACCTGAAGGATTTTCCTATCAAATGGCATGGCTTTGGATGGCGGTCCCTCTTCCAAAGGACATTATTCTCTCTGTATTTGCCGGGTTAATGGCATATCGGCTGGAGCATAGAGTATTTGCCCGCAGTCAGTTCAGAAAAATGAACCGGGCAGCTTAACTAATAGTATAAAGGAGGATTCATATGGATTATCGAAGATTAGCTCTAAATGTATTGGAAGGACATGAATTGACAGACTCGGAGGCAATGTCCATATTAAATTGCCCTGATGATGAGCTTCTGGATTTATTGCACAGTGCCTATAAAATCCGTCATCATCATTACGGGAATAAAGTTAAATTAAACATGATAATAAATACAAAATCCGGATTATGCCCTGAGAACTGCGGCTATTGTTCACAATCCAGCATCTCAACTGCTCCTATTGAAAAATACCGGATGATGGATAAGGACTCTATCATACAGGGAGCTAAACAGGCACAACAGCTTAATGTTGGAACATATTGTATCGTTGCAAGCGGCAGGGGCCCAAGCAACAAAGAGATAAATGAAGTTGTATCTGCTGTTAAAGAGATAAAGGATCACTACAATATGAAGGTCTGCGCCTGCCTTGGACTTCTGAAGCCTGAACAGGCTGAGAAGCTGAAGGAAGCGGGAGTGGACCGCTACAATCACAATATTAATACCTCTGAAAATCATCATGAGAACATTACTACATCCCATACATATCGAGACAGAGTCAATACTGTCCAATTAATAAAGGAGGCAGGCATCTCACCATGCTCCGGTGTTATCATCGGCATGAAGGAAACCAAAGAAGATGTCATAGCGATGGCAAGAAGCTTAAAGGTGCTTGATGCCGACTCAATTCCGGTTAATTTTCTTCATGCCATTGATGGAACGCCATTAGAAGGAACGGATGAGCTGAATCCGCGCTATTGCCTGAAAGTGCTTTGTCTCATGCGTTTTATTAATCCATCAAAGGAAATCAGAATATCCGGGGGCAGAGAAGTGAATCTCAGGAGCCTGCAGCCGCTTGGATTATATCCGGCCAATTCCATTTTCGTAGGAGATTACTTAACTACCGCTGGTCAGGAAAGCACAGCTGATCATAAAATGCTGAAGGATTTGGGTTTTGAAATTGATTTCGCAGCCGGGGAGCCGGTATACTCCTGATAAAGTGAAACTTCAACCAGCGGGGGTTCCTTTATACCCCGCTGATTGTTTGTTAGTTGAGGCCCACAGGACAAGGAAGGCTTCGGCAGCATGAGCATCGCACGACCAAATGCGACAGCTTTTGGGAGGAAGTGGGTCACAGCCACAGGACAAGGAAAGCTTCTGCGGCAGCGATACATCACACGACAGAAAGCGGCAGCTTTTGGGAGGACGTGGCGTTCTTAGTCTTTGTCCTTATTTCGGGCCCTTACATTATAATGCGAGACGACTTGCCCAGGGGTGACAAGCATAAGACGAGCAGATGGCGGGAAGTGCTTTTTCCCATCAGCTGATTGGCTTATGGCCTCAAGCCCCTAGGAGCGGCAGCTAGATTGGGCAGTTTGCCCCACACTTATCCTCCATTTATTTTTCTGATCTTACTGCCCGTTAGACTGCGATAAAAAAAAGATTCTGCCCCGGGGCAGAATCTTTTTTAGTAAATTCTATTCTATAATTCGTCAAACCCATTATCTATTTGAACTTTTGTATATTGCCGCGATTTTTGTTCAAAGAAATCAGACTTTCCTTGGTCAACCTCCTCATAAGCTACTATCCAGCGGAGAGGATTGGTCCTATATCCTTCGAATGGCCGTTCAAATCCCAGCTGATTGCAGCGGACATTTGCATAGAATTTGATATAAGCTTCAACGTCAGACAGCAGAATGCCTTCTGTTTTGCTGCCGATCACATCGCGGGCCCATTCAATTTCCAGTTCAGCTGCTCTTTTAAAAGTCTCCTGGACGAATTCACTTAAATCATTAGTATTAAGTTCCGGATTTTCCTTAAGAATTTCTTTGAAAATTTTAACAAACAAATCTACATGGATTTGTTCATCCCGGTTGATGTAATTTATCATTGTTGAGGTGGCAACCATTTTCTGATTTCTTGCCAGGTGATAAAAGAATGCAAAACCTGAATAAAAGAAAAGCCCCTCCAAAACGACATCAAATACAATCGACTTCAGCAGGTTCTCAGAACTTGGATTCTCTGCAAAATCTTTATATCCGTTCACAACAAATTCATTTCTTTCAGCTAATATAGGTTCTGTCCGCCAGAATTCAAAAACCTCATCCTGTTTTTGCTTGGGAACAAGGCTTGATAGAACATAGGAATAGGAGTGATTATGAATCACCTCCTGCTGTGCAAGTATGATCATGAGTGCTGATATGCTTGAGTCAGTAATATAATCAGCAACTTTTCCGGCATAGTCCGTTTGGATGCTGTCCAGCAATGCAAGCAGCCCAATAATCTTCAAAAATGCATCTTGTTCACTTTTTGTTAAATGAGGAAATTGCTTAATGTCCTGTGACATGTTTATTTCAAAAGGCGTCCAAAAGTTAGCGAGCATTTTTTTATACTTTGGATAGGCCCAGGAAAAGCGGACATCATCCCAATTAAGAATATTGGAGCATTCCCCGTTAATGATTGAAGTGGATTTATTAGGCGCCGATTGATTTATAATCAGGCGTTTTTTTAGAGTATTCATAAGGGTCCTCCTTTAGCTTGAGCAAGATTCGCAGTCTTCAACCTCTGATGAAGTTGAACGGATGTAGTAAGTTGTTTTTAATTTATTCTTCCATGCTGAAAGATGCAGATTTAATAGATCGATAGCTTTAATATGGTTAGGTATATAGAAATTAAATGAAATAGCCTGATCTATGTGTTTTTGTCTGTTTGCATTCTGCCTGATGCTCCACTCCTGGTTAATATGATAGGCAGATTTGTAGTACCAGATGGTCTCACTGTTAATATCAGGTGCAGTCACAGGGATTCGATAATCCTTTTTCTCTTCGGAATACTGCTTGTTAAATATAGGGTCAATACTGGGTGTGCTTCCTGCAATTAATGCAGTTGAAGCATTAGGGGCTACCGCCAGCAGATAGGCGTTTCGGATGCCGAATTCCTTCACATCCCTGCTCAATCCTGTCCAGTCCATTTCTGTCTTTGCCTCCAGATATCCCCGCTTTTCAAAGTAGGCACCCGTTTCCCAATCAGAGCCTTTAAAGGCTGAATAGCTTCCTTTCTCTTTTGCCAGATTCATAGAACTATTTATCGCTAAAAAAGCAATTTGTTCATATAGATTGTCAGCAAATTCTTCTGCTTCTTCGCTTTCCCATGTGATTTTTTTCAGTGCAAGAAGGTGGTGCCAGCCAAAAGTCCCCAGTCCAATCGCACGGTACTTTTGATTTGTGATCTGCCCCTGAGGAACCGGAATACTATTTATATCAATAACATTATCAAGCATTCGCACCTGAATGGGCACAAGCCTTTCAAGGACTCCTTCACTTAAGGCCCGTGCAAGATTGATGGATGAAAGATTGCAGACAACGAAGTCTCCCGGCCGTTTTTCGATAATTATTTTCCCATCCCTCGTATATTCTTCAACCCTCTTAGTAACACTTTGGTTTTGTACGATCTCAGTGCAAAGGTTGGTACAATAAATCATTCCGCAATGCGAATTGGCATTTTTCCGATTAACCTCATCACGGTAGAACATGAAGGGTGTCCCGGTTTCAAGCTGACTTCTCATGATGGATTTCATGATCTCGATAGCTGATACTTTTTCCCTTGATAGATTCGGGTTATCAATGCATTCTTTATATTTCTGCCGGAAAGAACCTTCTCCTTCTCCTTCGTCATAGAAATCCTCCAGTGAAAAGCCCATTACCTTGCGGACTTCATGGGGATCAAATAAATACCAGTACCCGCGGCTTTCCACTTTTTCCATAAATAAGTCAGGAATGCAGACACCTGTGAATAAATCATGTGTCCGCTGCCTTTCATCTCCATTATTAAGCTTTGCATCAAGAAACGAGAAGATATCTTTATGCCAGACATCCAGATAGACGCTTATAGCACCCTGCCTTTGTCCAAGCTGATCGACACTGACGGCTGTGTTATTCAGCTGCTTCATCCAGGGGATCACACCGGAAGATGCCCCCTTAAATCCTTTAATATCACTGCCTCTGCTGCGGATCTTCCCCAAATACACTCCAATTCCTCCGCCATTTTTGGAAAGTGAAGCAATATCGGTATTACTGTCATAAATGGAATCAAGACTGTCATCAACGGTCTCAATGAAACAGCTTGAAAGCTGACCCCAGTTTTTCCCTGCATTAGCGAGTGTTGGAGTTGCAACAGTCATATACAATCCGCTCATTGCCCAGTATGCTTCTTTAACAAGCTTAAGACGCTTATTCTTAGGCTCCTTTTTCATCAGAACCATGCTGATGATCATGAACCGCTCCTGTGGAAGCTCATAGAGTTTTCTCTGTTTGTCCCTGGCAAGATACCGATCTGCCAACATTTTCAGCCCCAGATATGTAAATAAACGGTCATTTTCTTTTTTAATATAACGGGATAGCTCATTTATTTCTTCCTTTGAATACACATCTAGTAAATCCTGTTCATAAATTCCCAAAGCGGTCAGACGTTCCATTAGCGTATAAAAATGTGTGTAGCAATCGTCCGGCTGGCACTCTCTATTTTTTCCGGACTCGATATAGAGCTTTTTAAGAAGCAGACGTGAAGCGGCAAACGTCCAATCAGGCTCTTCAATGCTGATAAAAGATAAACAATCCAGTATAAGCTGATCATACATTGCCTCCCCTCCCAGCTGACTCATTTCTCCATACCTTTTTACCAATTGTTCAATGCCGAGGTGTGGAAATTCGTTCTTAAGTTCTTCTAAAATTATTATCGGCTGTATGGTTTGTACCATCTTACTTCCTCCTAAAGGCAAAATAAAAATCCGCCCGGAAAATGAGCGGATCAAACGATAGTATAATAGCAGGAAGCAGATGAACAAGCGGCCATTACGCGATCGTTTCATCATCTCAATCCCCGAAGATAAGAAACTTTCGATCGCCCTGGCAGGTCTCCTGGCTTGTGCTTCACTCTACTAAAAGCCCTTCCCATACTAGCGCTATGAAGCGTTTTGTACAGTGGCATGCTTTTTTCGTCTGCACTTACAGTTGCGGGGACAGCTTCGGTTTTTCACCGAATTCCCTATTAAGTCCATATAGGACACCAATCACGATCTATATGTAGTTTTTATTTCTGAAAATACATACCATATATTGTAGTCGATTCTATCATAACGAGAAATAAATTACAATTATTAATCTGCGAAAAATGGCAGAGGGGGATTCCCTCTGCCCGGTCATTTGTTATTCATGATTTTCGATTTCAATATCATGAGGTATCGGCTCTGGCTTAGCCCAGAAAGAATCATATGCCGCATAACCAGCCATTACAAGCACCAGGTAAGCAATCGCTGCACCTGCCCATTACTTCATTTATATTTACCCCTGCCAATTAAACGTTTTTTTCACTTACTTTTACTCTTTGTAATCTAAGTGCGTTTAAAACGACAGATACGGAGCTGAAAGCCATGGCTGCACCGGCAAGCCAGGGAGCAAGGAACCCTAATGCAGCTACTGGGATGCCAAGTGTATTGTATGCAAATGCCCAGAAAAGATTTTGTTTGATATTCCTTATGGTTTTTTTACTCATTAGGATGGCGTCTGCGATACTATTTAGATCCCCTCTCATTAGAGTAATATCTGCTGCTTCCATCGCAACGTCTGTACCGGTTCCAATCGCCATTCCTATATCAGCAACAGCAAGTGCAGGGGCATCGTTTATGCCATCGCCGACCATGGCGACTTTTTTTCCTTGGTTTTGTAGTTTTTTTACTTCTTCTGCCTTGCCTTCAGGCAGAATCTCTGCAATTGCAGAGTCTATCCCCCCTTCCTCAGCTATTGCCTGAGCCGTACGTTTGTTATCTCCCGTAATCATAATGACTTCAATCCCCAATTGCTTTAAGCGATTGATTGCATTTCTGGAAGTTTCTTTTATTGTATCCGCAACTGCAACGATACCTGCGTATTGGCCATCGACTGCAACTAGCATTGCCGTTTTTCCATTTTCCTCAAGTGTCTCCATTTCAAGCTTGGCTGAATGGACATTTATATCGTATTTTTCCATTAATCTTCTTGTACCGACTAGAAGGTCTTTACCTTCCACTTTTGCTTTAATCCCATAGCCGGGAATAGCTTCAAATTCCTGCGGATAAAAAAGAGTGATTCCTTTATCCTTTATTCCTTTTACAATCGCTTCGGCTAATGGATGCTCAGACTGTTTCTCAGCAGATCCTACAAGCTGGAGAAATGCCATTTCTTCAATATTGCCTTCCGTAATCACATCCGTTAAAACCGGTTTGCCGTGTGTTACGGTTCCGGTTTTATCAAGAACGACAGTAGTAATTTCATGTGTAAGCTCCAGGTGCTCCCCGCCTTTAAAAAGAACTCCATATTCCGCTGCCCGGCCAGAACCTGCCATAATAGAAGTTGGCGTAGCCAGGCCCAGGGCACATGGACATGCAATCACCAGGACGGCAATCAATTTTTCTAGTGCTTCTGCAAAATTACCGGGACTTACCCATAAATACCATACCAGGAATGTAACCACTGCTATGCTCACGACAATCGGAACGAATATCCCGGAGATTTTGTCTGCCATTCGCTGTATGGGCGCCTTGGAACCTTGCGCTTCTTCAACTACTTTAATAATCTGTGACAGTGCTGTATCTTTTCCAACTTTAGTGGCTTTAATCTTCAGGAAGCCATTTTTATTAAGGGTGGATCCGATGACTGTGTCGCCTGCTGTTTTATCAACAGGTACGCTTTCCCCCGTCAGCATGGATTCATCCAATGCTGACTGTCCCTCGATAATCTCACCATCGACCGGAATTTTTTCACCCGGTTTTACAAATATGATATCTCCAGCAATTACTTCTTCAAGAGGAATTTCAATTTCTTCCCCTTCCCTCAAGACAGTTGCTGTTTTTGCCTGAAGACCCATAAGCTTTTTGATTGCTTCAGAAGAACGCCCCTTAGCCCTCGCTTCAAACAGCTTCCCTAAAATGATTAATGTTATAAGGATGGCACTTGTTTCATAATAGAGCTCCACCATATGTCCATTACTGCCAATTGATAGCAGTGATTGGTATAAGCTATAGAAAAAAGCGGCAGAAGTACCCAATGCAACCAGTACATCCATATTGGCACTTTTATTTCTTAATGCCTTATACGCTCCGATATAAAATTGCTTCCCTATAAAAAATTGCACGGGAGCTGCAAGCGCCAGCTGAACCCACGGATTCATAAACATATCGGGAACGTAAATAAAGGATGTAAACTCGAAATGTCCCACCATGGACCAGAACAAAGGAATGGAAAGAATTAATGAAAAGACGAATTTGCCTTTTTGCTTCTCGATTTCCTTCTCCCTATAACCTTCTATCTCTTGGTCTTTATCCGTTTTTACTTTTGCCTGATACCCTAAATTCTCTACTTTTTTTATCATTTCCTGGACGGAGACTTGCTCGGGATTATATTCAACAGTACCCGTTTCAAGAGCCAAATTGACCACAGCCTGTTTTACCCCAGGAAGTTTATTAAGTCCCTTTTCAATTCTTCCGGAGCAGGCTGCGCATGTCATCCCCAGCAATTCGAACTCTGCTTTTTCCAATACTACTGCATAACCGAGATCCTCAATTTTTTTCTCAAAAGCTTCAACAGAAGTTACATCCGGATTATATTTTATTGCTGCTTTTTCCAATGCAAGATTGACACTTGCTTCCTGGACACCATCCAGCTTATTTAGCCCCTTCTCAATTCGAGATGAACAGGCTGCACATGTCATTCCCGATATCGGAAGGTGAACTTCCTTCAGGGCTGCATCACCCATAACTCCCACTCCTTTATCAAACGAAGTACCTTACACTTATATACTATACCCCTCTACCCTATATGTCAATCAAATATAATTAGGCAAATTTCTTAATTTGTAAAAAAATAGAACGTGCATTTTATTCACACGTTCCTTACCAATTAAATTACTCTACATCATACCCTTGATCGTCAATTGTTTCTTTAATTTGTTCAAGTGAAACTGCAGATGAGTCAAATAGAACCTGTACCTGGCCATTATCAAGGTCCACTGCTACCTTATCCACACCATTTAATTTGCCGACACTGCCCTCCACGGCTTTTACACAATGTCCGCATGACATTCCGCTTACTTTCAAAGTTACGTTTTCCATAATAATGCAGCCTCCAACTATTTTTTCATTAATTTCTGGATTGTGATTAAAAATTCATCAAGCACTTCTTCATCGCCTTCGTGGATTCTTTCAACCACACAGCTTTTCAAATGGCCTTCAAGCAATAGCTTGGCTACGCTATTCAAAGCGGACTGAGTTGCTGAAATTTGTGTTATGATATCATCACAATACACGTCTCTGTCAATAAGTCCTTTGATCCCGCGTATTTGCCCTTCAATCCGATTTAATCGGGTAGTCAAATTCTTCTTAACTTTTTCTGAATGATGACTTTTTCGCTCTGATTCAATTGAACAGCAGCTGTCAGCAGATAAATTCTCATTTTCTAAATCAAAAGCCATTTGATCAGCCTCCTTTGTATTAATTATATTATACCCGGGTACCCTATGTAAAGCTTTGAGTTCAAAATGGGATAATTTCCAGTTTTTTAAGTATAATTTCCCTTTCATGTTATTGAAAATCTCTGTTTATACTAACGGAAACACTTTAAAAAGGAGGTCAATGATGTGGATAGAAGGCATGAAAATCTAGAAGACACGGGCAAAGATCTGTATGGAATTGACAAAGAAATTAGCCTGCAGTCAGTAAACTTTGCTTCTGCTGAGAATAAGTACTTAAATGAACGTTCAGAAACTGATTCCAATCAGGATATATAGACGAAAAGCCGCCAGTGATGGCGGCTTAATGTCATATTACAATTCAGTCAGTTCTCCAATTTCCACCTCGGACCTTTCTTCAAGCGGGCCGCGTAAATGTACTGTCGCTGTTCTCCCATCTTCATTAAGCTTATCGATCCACACGGAAGCACCATTGTATCTTACTTCGATATCTGCTGATGATGAAAGAATTTGCTTCACTCGCTTTGCATCCATAAGAAACACTCTCCTCTGCTTTTTTCAGTTTATTTTTTGCATGGTTGAGAAATTTATGCCTGCTTTTTCAGTAAAATAGTTTTATTGGGCCAAATACATTCTGATTGCAAAAACTGCTGGTTGCTAAGGATTAAATAGTTGTCCTATCCTTCCAATACTCTGAATACACTTTGTACAAACAGGTTTTGGCAGTTAGGGGTTGTACACTTATGAGCATATTTTTAGGCTATGTTTTCTTGGGTCTATCGCTTGCAGCGCCAATTGGTCCAATAAATGCTGCGCAATTGGATAAAGGGATAAAAAATGGTTTTTTCCACGCCTGGCTTGTGGGGCTGGGAGCTATAACGGCAGATGCAGTATATATGGCAGCCGTATATTTGGGTGTAGTACATTTTCTTGAGATTCCATTTATAAAAGCTTTTTTATGGTGCTTTGGATTTTTTGTCCTGGTATATACAGGTGTGGAAACCATATTAAGCGCCGGCAAAGTAATATTAAGCGTCAGAACCAAAAATGAATCTAAAGTAAAATCCTTTATGTCAGGCTTCCTCATGTCATTGTCAAATCCTTTAACCATACTGTTTTGGCTCGGCATCTATGGTTCCATCCTGGCAAAAACAGCAGCTGAGTATGACAAGGCCCAAGTTATTTTATACAGTGGAGCGATTTTTACAGGCCTTCTTCTCTGGGATGTAACTATGGCAGCCGTCGCCAGCAGCTTTAGAAGATTTTTAACCGGAAAGATTCTCGCTATTATTTCAATTGTATCTGGAATATCTTTGATTGGCTTTGGTATATATTTTGGATTGCAGGCTTATAAACTTTTGTTTTAAATACATATTCCATCCATTCGGACAAGGTGTCTTTGAACTGGGTTGCAGTTAAATTGGTATTACTGGCAAGTTCGGAGTTAATCTAGCTTTACACATAAAAAAGAGCACCCATCAGGTGCTCTTTCATTTGCCCGGCAGCGTCCTACTCTCACAGGGGGACAGCCCCCAACTACCATCGGCGCTGAGAAGCTTAACTTCCGTGTTCGGTATGGGAACGGGTGTGACCTTCTCGCTATCGCCACCGGACTATGTAATAGAAGAAACTTCGTTCCCTCAAAACTAGATAATGTATGAAGAAGTATTTGCCGAGTAATAACCATATATGACTTGGTTAAGTCCTCGATCGATTAGTATCAGTCAGCTCCACATGTCGCCACGCTTCCACCTCTGACCTATCAACCTGATCATCTTTCAGGGATCTTACTAGCTTGACGCTATGGGAAATCTCATCTCGAGGGGGGCTTCATGCTTAGATGCTTTCAGCACTTATCCCTTCCGCACATAGCTACCCAGCGATGCCTTTGGCAAGACAACTGGTACACCAGCGGTGCGTCCATCCCGGTCCTCTCGTACTAAGGACAGCTCCTCTCAAATTTCCTGCGCCCACGACGGATAGGGACCGAACTGTCTCACGACGTTCTGAACCCAGCTCGCGTACCGCTTTAATGGGCGAACAGCCCAACCCTTGGGACCGACTACAGCCCCAGGATGCGATGAGCCGACATCGAGGTGCCAAACCTCCCCGTCGATGTGGACTCTTGGGGGAGATAAGCCTGTTATCCCCGGGGTAGCTTTTATCCGTTGAGCGATGGCCCTTCCATGCGGAACCACCGGATCACTAAGCCCGACTTTCGTCCCTGCTCGACTTGTAGGTCTCGCAGTCAAGCTCCCTTGTGCCTTTACACTCTGCGAATGATTTCCAACCATTCTGAGGGAACCTTTGGGCGCCTCCGTTACTTTTTAGGAGGCGACCGCCCCAGTCAAACTGCCCACCTGACACTGTCTCCCGCCCCGATCAGGGGCGCGGGTTAGAATTTCAATACAGCCAGGGTAGTATCCCACCGACGCCTCCACCGAAGCTGGCGCTCCGGCTTCTCAGGCTCCTACCTATCCTGTACAAGCTGTACCAAAATTCAATATCAGGCTACAGTAAAGCTCCACGGGGTCTTTCCGTCCTGTCGCGGGTAACCTGCATCTTCACAGGTACTATAATTTCACCGAGTCTCTCGTTGAGACAGTGCCCAGATCGTTACGCCTTTCGTGCGGGTCGGAACTTACCCGACAAGGAATTTCGCTACCTTAGGACCGTTATAGTTACGGCCGCCGTTTACTGGGGCTTCGATTCAAAGCTTCGCTTGCGCTAACCTCTCCTCTTAACCTTCCAGCACCGGGCAGGCGTCAGCCCCTATACTTCGCCTTGCGGCTTCGCAGAGACCTGTGTTTTTGCTAAACAGTCGCCTGGGCCTATTCACTGCGGCTCATCAGGGCTATTCACCCTAATGAGCACCCCTTCTCCCGAAGTTACGGGGTCATTTTGCCGAGTTCCTTAACGAGAGTTCTCTCGCTCACCTTAGGATTCTCTCCTCGCCTACCTGTGTCGGTTTGCGGTACGGGCACCTTTTCCCTCGCTAGAGGCTTTTCTTGGCAGTGTGGAATCAGGAACTTCGGTACTAAATTTCCCTCGCCGTCACAGCTCAGCCTGTATGGTAACGGGATTTGCCTCGTTACCGGCCTAACTGCTTGGACGCGCTAATCCAGCAGCGCGCTTACCCTATCCTCCTGCGTCCCCCCATTGCTCAAACGGTAAAGAGGTGGTACAGGAATATCAACCTGTTGTCCATCGCCTACGCTTTTCAGCCTCGGCTTAGGTCCCGACTAACCCTGAGCGGACGAGCCTTCCTCAGGAAACCTTAGGCATTCGGTGGATGGGATTCTCACCCATCTTTCGCTACTCATACCGGCATTCTCACTTCTAAGCGCTCCACCAGTCCTTGCGGTCTGGCTTCAACGCCCTTAGAACGCTCTCCTACCACTGACATCGAAAGATGTCAATCCACAGCTTCGGTGATACGTTTAGCCCCGGTACATTTTCGGCGCGGAGTCACTCGACCAGTGAGCTATTACGCACTCTTTAAATGGTGGCTGCTTCTAAGCCAACATCCTGGTTGTCTAAGCAACTCCACATCCTTTTCCACTTAACGTATACTTTGGGACCTTAGCTGGTGGTCTGGGCTGTTTCCCTCTTGACTACGGATCTTATCACTCGCAGTCTGACTCCCATGGATAAGTCTTTGGCATTCGGAGTTTGTCTGAATTCGGTAACCCGATGGGGGCCCCTAGTCCAAACAGTGCTCTACCTCCAAGACTCTTACTACATGAGGCTAGCCCTAAAGCTATTTCGGAGAGAACCAGCTATCTCCAAGTTCGATTGGAATTTCTCCGCTACCCACACCTCATCCCCGCACTTTTCAACGTGCGTGGGTTCGGGCCTCCATCCAGTGTTACCTGGACTTCACCCTGGACATGGGTAGATCACCTGGTTTCGGGTCTACGACCACATACTCATTCGCCCTGTTCAGACTCGCTTTCGCTGCGGCTCCGTCTTATCAACTTAACCTCGCATGTAATCGTAACTCGCCGGTTCATTCTACAAAAGGCACGCTATCACCCATTAACGGGCTCTAACTACTTGTAGGCACACGGTTTCAGGATCTCTTTCACTCCCCTTCCGGGGTGCTTTTCACCTTTCCCTCACGGTACTGGTTCACTATCGGTCACTAGGGAGTATTTAGCCTTGGGAGATGGTCCTCCCTGCTTCCGACGGGATTTCTCGTGTCCCGCCGTACTCAGGATCCACTCTGGAGGGAACGAAGTTTCAACTACAGGGCTTTTACCTTCTCTGGCCGGCCTTTCCAGACCTGTTCATTTACCTCGTTCCTTTGTAACTCCGTATAGAGTGTCCTACAACCCCAGGAGGCAAGCCTCCTGGTTTGGGCTAATCCCGTTTCGCTCGCCGCTACTCAGGGAATCGCGTTTGCTTTCTCTTCCTCCGGGTACTTAGATGTTTCAGTTCCCCGGGTCTGCCTTCCATACCCTATGTATTCAGATAAGGATCCTATCCCATTACGGATAGGGGGTTTCCCCATTCGGAAATCTCCGGATCAAAGCTTACTTACAGCTCCCCGAAGCATATCGGTGTTAGTACCGTCCTTCATCGGCTCCTAGTGCCAAGGCATTCACCGTGCGCCCTTTCTAACTTAACCTACTTCGGCCAATGATAAGCGGCGAATCTCTGCGTCAGCTCCGTGACTGTGCTCCTCACGTACTCTCGTACGCTCCGGTGCTCGTTCGGTCGCTTCCTTGATCTTCTTGCTTCTCATTGCCCTCAGGTTTGTGCTCTTACTTCGTTTTAAAACAAATATAAGAGAAAAAACTAAGATGGCGATTACTCGGTTATTGCTTCTTCATTAACATTATCTAGTTTTCAAAGAACGAATCTTTCATTGAGAGATTGAACTCTCAAAACTGAACGAACAGAGAACGTCACGTTTCTTGTAAATATTCCTTAGAAAGGAGGTGATCCAGCCGCACCTTCCGATACGGCTACCTTGTTACGACTTCACCCCAATCATCTGTCCCACCTTAGGCGGCTGGCTCCAAAAGGTTACCCCACCGACTTCGGGTGTTACAAACTCTCGTGGTGTGACGGGCGGTGTGTACAAGGCCCGGGAACGTATTCACCGCGGCATGCTGATCCGCGATTACTAGCGATTCCGGCTTCATGCAGGCGAGTTGCAGCCTGCAATCCGAACTGAGAATGGTTTTATGGGATTCGCTTAACCTCGCGGTCTTGCAGCCCTTTGTACCATCCATTGTAGCACGTGTGTAGCCCAGGTCATAAGGGGCATGATGATTTGACGTCATCCCCACCTTCCTCCGGTTTGTCACCGGCAGTCACCTTAGAGTGCCCAACTGAATGCTGGCAACTAAGATCAAGGGTTGCGCTCGTTGCGGGACTTAACCCAACATCTCACGACACGAGCTGACGACAACCATGCACCACCTGTCATCCTGTCCCCCGAAGGGGAACGCCCTATCTCTAGGGTTGTCAGGAGATGTCAAGACCTGGTAAGGTTCTTCGCGTTGCTTCGAATTAAACCACATGCTCCACCGCTTGTGCGGGCCCCCGTCAATTCCTTTGAGTTTCAGCCTTGCGGCCGTACTCCCCAGGCGGAGTGCTTAATGCGTTTGCTGCAGCACTAAAGGGCGGAAACCCTCTAACACTTAGCACTCATCGTTTACGGCGTGGACTACCAGGGTATCTAATCCTGTTTGCTCCCCACGCTTTCGCGCCTCAGCGTCAGTTACAGACCAAAGAGTCGCCTTCGCCACTGGTGTTCCTCCACATCTCTACGCATTTCACCGCTACACGTGGAATTCCACTCTTCTCTTCTGCACTCAAGTTCCCCAGTTTCCAATGACCCTCCCCGGTTGAGCCGGGGGCTTTCACATCAGACTTAAGGAACCGCCTGCGCGCGCTTTACGCCCAATAATTCCGGACAACGCTTGCCACCTACGTATTACCGCGGCTGCTGGCACGTAGTTAGCCGTGGCTTTCTGGTCAGGTACCGTCAAGGTACCGGCAGTTACTCCGGTACTTGTTCTTCCCTGACAACAGAGTTTTACGATCCGAAAACCTTCATCACTCACGCGGCGTTGCTCCGTCAGACTTTCGTCCATTGCGGAAGATTCCCTACTGCTGCCTCCCGTAGGAGTCTGGGCCGTGTCTCAGTCCCAGTGTGGCCGATCACCCTCTCAGGTCGGCTACGCATCGTGGCCTTGGTGAGCCGTTACCTCACCAACTAGCTAATGCGCCGCGGGCCCATCTGTAAGTGATAGCCGAAACCATCTTTCAGCTTTTCCACATGTGAGGAAAAGAGTTATCCGGTATTAGCCCCGGTTTCCCGGAGTTATCCCAGTCTTACAGGCAGGTTGCCCACGTGTTACTCACCCGTCCGCCGCTGACTTCAGGGAGCAAGCTCTCTGAAGTCCGCTCGACTTGCATGTATTAGGCACGCCGCCAGCGTTCGTCCTGAGCCAGGATCAAACTCTCCATATAAGAGTTGATTAAGCTCGTTTGTCTTTTCGAAAAAGACTAATGATTTAAACGTTGACGTTTCTGTTCGTTCAGTTTTCAAAGATCAATCAGTCACTATCTCTTAAAGCAACTTTATTATAATACTATTTACAACTTCCAATGTCAACAGAATTTAAAAATTACTTTTAAAATATGTTTTGCGAAAGCTGTTCTTAAATAATAGCATCGTCCATGTTCCAGGTCAACCGTTTATGCATGGTACATTATTCCAATTTAAAACGATGGGAACATATAATGATTTAACTTCCTGATGAGCATGAGTAAAAGCATAAGTATCACACTAAAGAATACAGGATTCCAATAAGAGTTTATTACTAAGATGTCCATCTTTTCCATAATGATATGGAATGCAAAATCAGCAATAAATAATAATACAAGCCATTTAAACCGATAAAATTTTATTATAACAATGGTCAGCAGCAGGGCATAAATAATCCATATCAGAACACTGAAAGCTACATGGTCCTGATAAGGAGAATCAAACCATCCGACTTTATAATGATGAGAGCCCACGATAGCAGTCAAACCAAAAGAGATTCCTTGAAAGATTGTGGTAATAGCCATATACACAGTAATATATTGAATAAAAAAAGATGGGTCTTCGACTCTATTCCTCCACCATTTTATAACAAAGACAGACGCGAACAATATTACCGGGGTAAACCAGGATTTCCACCAGTTATGTTCATAGATGCCAAGCCACAGAAATAGCTCTTCTATTCCATAAATGGAGGCTATTATTAAAATGATCCACTTGAACGGGATTCTAAAAGCCGCTATAGTCATCAAAACACTGGGAATAAAAAAAGCCTGTGAAATACTTGAACCAAAAACATCATCATACCAACGGATTGAAAAGAAATTCGGATAATAGGAGTAAGCGTCACCTAAAATCAATACGATATATTCCATTAAAAAAGAAAGTCCCATAATAAAGAAATAAACAGCCAGATTAAAACGAAAGTCTGTTTTCTTATAAGTTATATAAATAAGACCCACGCTAATGAGCACTAACCCAAGAAACCAAAGCAAATTTGACATTCTTCCACATCCAGTTTTTTTCGCTCGTTTCCATTATTTTGTTCATCTCGGACAAACATATACTTCTCCCTGGAACAACAAAATTGTTAATAAAAAAACGTAATATCCGAATCCAAGAGCTGTCTGCGGAACAAATATACAAATGAGAAAGTATTTTAGTCGAGACTTACTCTTAATTTATTATGCAAAAAATAAAAGGGCGATTTTTAGATCGCCCTTGCAACTATTTAGAAAATATGCTGTTATTGTTAACGACTTGCAATTCTTTAGTCGTTTCTTTCATTTCACTTTTGCAAATCGGACAAAGAGGCACCTGGCTGCTTTTGAAGTTGTCTCTTACCCAGCAGTTGCAGGACTCAGATGTGCACTCCCAAATTTTCACTTCTTCAACCTTGATTTCTTCCATGTTTTTTCTGCCAAATCCCATTGCCATATACAGGCACCTCCCAAAGAGTAAGACCCTTACCCAAAATAAAAATCACTTGCTATATAAAGTGACGAACCACTGGCTCTATATAACAAGTGTTTAAGGGCAATATTATATTCTTTTAACTAAAAATAGTATAACATATTTAAAAGCTTCTGTCAAAAAGTTCTAAACCCGCAGCTATAATCATTGAAACATCAAAAAATTGTTAAATACTATTAACCCAATCCGGGAAAAGTGTATAATGACATGTACAGCAGCGATAGAAAGGGTGAAGACCATGAATATTACAAGTTATACTGTTGAGTACATACAGGATCCTACTGGCATTTTAACAGGTGACCGCTACGAATTCTTTTTAGATATTGATGTGGATGAAGAAGATGAGTTATATTCAGAGAATGGCATTAGGCTAAGAGTGCTTTATTTTAAAAATGGAGAAGACGAGAGAATTCTCAATTATCATTTTGTTGAAGGCAGTTCTGGAACAGTTTTGGATTTCGCTTTAGACGAGGATGAAGAAAAAACAATTTCAGCTTTCTGCCGGGACAACCTTTCCCAGGCAGAAGAATAAGAGCAGGGTTCCCCTGCTCTTTTACTATATTTAAATCCCCTTTCCCTCTTCAATAATGTGATACATGAGATGCGCTAAATGCTGTATAGGTGTATAAGATTCTTCCCTGTCCACATTATTTCCTTCATTAAAATCCAGGTCATTCAGATAAAGAGCTGTGAATTGGTAGAAGTCTTTTAATTCAAAAGCATAGCACGCACTGGGTTCTTCCGATTCCCCTTCATATTGCAGAACCATGTAAGACTCTTTACCTTCCTTGTCGACAGCATCAAAAAATATAAAATAGCCCACATTTGAGTTCAATTCAAATAAATGCCTTGTTCCGCCTTCTGTATATTGCTCAAAGTCATTTTCATTCAGCTTCTGGACAACCATTTGCTGTATATTGTCTTCCTTATGGAACTTCACTGTGAAATTTTTCATTCAATCTCCCCCTTAATTCATACAATCCTAACATATTGCTATATTTATTAACATAATTTCAATCAGCACTCAAACGAATTCAATTTTAGGTCTATTCGTTTGAACTGTTTTCTTATATTATTGGTTTATCAATTTTTTATACAGGAGGCCGCCTGATTGCTGACAAAAAAACAATTAGACGATATTCGTTCTCTGCAGCAAATATGCGAAGAGACAGAGAATATCGAATTAAAATTAAATTGGGATACTTTGAGATCGAGACCCGCGGATGAGAAACA
Organism: Cytobacillus firmus; assembly: GCF_023657595.1. Taxonomy (NCBI): domain Bacteria; kingdom Bacillati; phylum Bacillota; class Bacilli; order Caryophanales; family Bacillaceae; genus Cytobacillus; species Cytobacillus firmus. The sequence continues at coordinate 3,261,946 of NZ_CP098323.1, forward strand.
TGACTATTTCCATTATAATAAAAACGGAAAATTATTGGGGTACCTTGCTCTTTATAGTTTCGGAGGCCCGGTGGAATTATGCGGAATGGTCCATCCGGATCATAGACGCAAGGGCATCTTCTGCAGTCTGTTCAATGAAGCGGTAAAACAATTGACTCAGGCAAGCAAATTGCTTATTAATGCACCAGCCTCTTCTGAATCTGCGAAAGGTTTTATAAAGTCATTGCCTTGCAGCTATTCTTTCTCCGAGTATCAAATGAAACGCCATAAAAGCAAGGAAATCGGAACAATAAACCAGGAAGTAACCCTGAAGGAAGCAGTGAGCAGTGACCTGGATTTCATTAATCATCTGGACACAGTATGCTTTGATGTTCCAAAAGAAGAGGCAGCGGCGTTTAATAATAATACCTTTACCAGCGAAAATGAGAAGACATTTATAATTGAATACAAAGGCGTAAAGTCCGGCAAAATCAGGATTCAAATAGAAGAAGATGCTGCCTGGATTTACGGCTTTGCTGTCGATCCTTTATTTCAGGGAAAAGGAATCGGCAGGAGCACCCTCACTAATGCTGTTAACCATCAGTACAGCAAGGGAATCAGCTGGGTGCGTCTTGAAGTCGCTGCAGAAAATGACCATGCTCTAGCATTATACAAATCATGCGGCTTCGAATCGTACGGCACACAGGATTATTATGAATATGACCTTAATACAATTAAGATTTAATGAGGTATTATTCCTTTGAATCGAAAAAAACATGATTAAATATTAACTCATCTGTAATTTCCAGGATGCCGAACGAATAGTTCGGCTGCCTGCGCTTGTCAGTTGGAGACCCGGGGTTAAAAAGAATAATCCCATTATGATGTTTCTTAACCGGAATATGTGAATGCCCGAAAATTAGTGCATCAACTTCTTCATCATCGAAAGCCTCAATACTTCTTTTTTCAGTTGTTTTCCCCTTCCCATGCCCATGGACAACACCTATTTTAAAACCTTTTATTTCAAGCAGAATTTTTTCCTTCAAAATAGCGCAAAGTTCATCATTGTCAGTATTTCCATATACTCCCTCAACCGGCGCACGTTTCTTTAATTCCTCATAAAGTTTGATGCTCTGCCAATCCCCTGCATGAATAATTAAGTCACAGCCGTTCAGTTCATCCAGCAATACTCCTGGGAGATGTTTTGATTTCTTTGGCATATGGGTATCGGATAAAATGAGGATTCTAATCACTATCAGCCCTTTCTCCTTACTGTTATACCTTATTTACCCCTTATTTTACTCCAAAAATTAAAAGAGAGCCCCCATCAAGGGACTCTCTTTTAAATCATTATAACTTTGTTACATTTACAGCTTGCGGTCCACGCTGGCCCTGCTCTATGTCAAAGTTAACTTCCTGGCCTTCATCAAGGGTTTTGAAACCTTCTGTCTGGATTGCAGAGTAATGAACAAATACATCTTCTCCGCCTTCAACTTCGATAAAACCAAAACCTTTTTCTGAGTTAAACCATTTTACTTTGCCTGTTGCCATGTAAATTTCCTCCTAATATCAATAACTCACAGAGTGATTAATTACCCTGCATTTACTAATATGGGTAAAAACTTCAATTTTTATAATAAAAAATTCAAAAAGCAGTGAAAAAAATCTTTTTTTCGCTATTCAGGCCGCATTACCCCTTATTGCTATTGCTGCGCGGCTTACTGCTCCGTCTGTCCCGGCCGCCTTTAAAATCTCTTCTATCGCGTCCGCCGCCTCTGGATCTGTCGCTGAATCTTCTTCCTCCGCGATCACCTTTAGGTTTTCTGACACGGATAGGTTCGACCGCAGTTAATTTAACCGGTGTTACATCAGGACCTTTAGTCAGCAATTTAAAGGCTGCAGCAAGCAAAGTAACAGAATCTGTATCTTCAAGAAGATTTTCCGCCACTCTCTTGAAGTCTGCATATTCTTCTTTTTCAATAACTTCCATAAGTTTATTAATAGTCGCCTGCTGATTGCCTGCAACAACATCCTTAAAGGAAGGAACAGGCTTTTTCGCCATCTTACTCTTTGTAACATTTTCAATTATTTTCAGGTGGTCAATTTCTCTTGGAGAAACGAATGTAATCGCAAGCCCCTTGTTTCCAGCACGGCCTGTACGTCCAATCCGGTGAACATAGCTTTCAGGATCCTGCGGGATATCGAAGTTATAAACATGGGAGACGCCTGAAATATCAAGGCCTCGGGCAGCAACATCAGTCGCCACCATAATATCGATTGTCTGCTCTTTAAATCGGCGGATTACCTGATCTCTTTTCGCCTGTGGAATATCGCCATGAATTCCTTCAGCCGAATATCCTCTCTTAATGAGTCCTTCCACCACTTCATCCACACGCTTTTTGGTTCTGCCAAATACAATCGCCAGCTCAGGTGATTGGATATCCAGAAGATTGCAAAGCACATCAAATTTTTGTTTTTCATGCGTTTCCATATAATACTGTTCAATATTTTTAACTGTCATTTCTTTCGCTTTCACTTTAACCATTTCAGGCTCCTGCATGAATTTTTCAGCAAGGGTCTGAATTCTTCTCGGCATTGTAGCAGAGAAAAGCAGGGTTTGGCGCTCCCCTTTAATTTCACTTAGAATTCTTTCGATATCCTCGATGAATCCCATATTGAGCATTTCATCCGCTTCATCCAGAACGACCATTTTGATATTGCTTAAGCGGATTGTTTTTCTTTCAATATGGTCAATTAATCTTCCTGGTGTAGCTGCAATGATATGCGGGTGTTTTTTAAGTGCACGTATTTGGCGGCTAATATCCTGACCGCCGTAAACAGGAAGTGTCCGGACACCTTTTACCTGTCCTATACGGTTTAATTCTTCAGCTACCTGTACGGCAAGCTCCCTCGTTGGAGCAAGGACAAGGCCTTGAATTCCTTCGTTTAAATCAATCTGCTCTAAAAGCGGTACACCGAAAGCAGTGGTTTTTCCAGTTCCAGTCTGCGCCTGGCCGATCATGTCCTTCCCCTGCATTCCGATTGGAATCGCCTGTGCCTGAATTGGTGTTGGTTCCTCGAAGCCCATATTGGAAAGAGCTTTTACTATTTCATTACTTAAGCCAAAATCTGAAAAAGTTGTCAAAATATGTGTTCCTCCTTGAATTATATATGTTATTAGGTACTGAAAGACTGTTTTTGTATAAAGACAATGACACTTTACTAGGCTTTCCAGTTTGCATCTCTTTTTTACATTTCCGTTTGCACTAATTTTAAACTTTTTGTAATTGAAGAATTTTAATTGGGTGAAATGAAAAATACATATCCTAAAAGCAGGTGTTGCAGAAGATCTGTTTTGAGGAATGCTGAAGGCTACAAAGTGGATAAGCAAACATAAAAAGGTGATGCATGATTAGACATGCATCACCTCATTTAAGCAAAATTATGCTTTTGTTACGTTAGCAGCTTGAGGTCCACGGTTACCTTCAACGATTTCGAAAGTTACGTCTTGACCTTCTTCTAAAGTTTTGAAACCTTCAGTTTGGATAGCGGAGAAGTGTACGAATACATCTTGGCCTTCTGAAGATTCGATGAATCCGAAACCTTTTTCTGCATTAAACCATTTAACTTTACCTGTGTTCATTTGTGTTGCCTCCCAATAAGTTGTTTTTCACTATAATGTACCATATAAACTTAAACATAAAAAAGCCGCAGCTGCCAGAAATGAGGATGAACGATCGCCTACATTTCTTTGCAGCTACGTCTACTTATCCAAAAAGTATATTACGAACTTTACAGCGTTAACCTAATAATAAACGACACCCATCTATAAGTCAATCCCTTTGGAGATCAATTTTCAATTAGGGATAAATTGACTACTTACGATTTTCTTATTAGATAGTGTCTTTTCCGCAGCCTGTACAGTATGTTTCAAAAGCATGGAAATCGTAACAGGTCCTACTCCACCAGGTACAGGTGTAATAGCAAACGCTTTTTCAAAACAGCTGTCATACTCTGCATCTCCAATATTTCCTTCATTATAACCGGCATCAAGAACAATAGCCCCTTCTTTAATCCATTCACCCTTAACAAAGTTAGGCTTTCCCACAGCTGCAACTACAATATCAGCCTGCTTTACAATCCTGTGCAGGTCTTTGGTATATGAATGGCAGGTTGTGACCGTTGCATTTCGATTGAGTAAAAGGGCAGAAACCGGCTTGCCAAGGATCGGGCTTCTGCCGATGACAACAGCATGCATACCTTCAGCATTCAATTTATAATAATCCATAATTTCCATAATAGCTGCAGGTGTACAGGACGGATATTCACCAAAGCCGAAAGCAGTTTGACCATATCCAAGGCTCGTAACACCGTCAACGTCTTTTTCAATTGCAATAGCTTCAAAAGCTTTGCGTTCATCTATATGTCCAGGTACGGGATGCTGGAGAAGGATTCCATGTACAGAAAGATCATCATTCAGTTCTGCAATTTTCTCCAGCAGTTCTTGTGTTGTTGTATCCTTTGGCATATGGATACGTTTTGATATAATGCCCAGTTTTTCACACGCATTCCCCTTCATTCTTACATACGTTTCAGACGAAGGATCATCTCCCACTAAAATAGTGGCTAAACAAGGCTCAATACCTTTTCCCTTTAAATCTTCAATTCGATTCTTTAATTGGTCTTTTACATGCTTTGCCACAACAGTTCCATCAAGAATAATCTTTTTTTCCGCCATGCATATTCCTCCTATAGGAAAAGCACCTATTCGGCTTGCGGGCTTTTCCATTTTGTTATGAAAAAAGAGACAAGGGTATCCCTTATCTCTGCCCAGACGACCGGCTATACATAGACGCAGCTCCCCAGCGGTTGATTCCGCATTGTCGTCAGTCACTGCGATTTTGAAAAGCTATTCTTATGAGTAGATAATAGCACAAAAACACAAATAATTAAACTTAAATTTATTAAAATGTTCGTGTTTTTTACAAAAAGTTTCCTTGAGTATACGCTGCACGAAGAAAATGCGAATGCATTTACGAGGATTTCGCACCTTTCGCTCCAATCTGCTCAGTAGATAAGATACAAAAAAAGCAACAGACCTTGCGAAAATAGCCTTGTAAAATAAATAAAAAAGGACAGCAAATACTGTCCTTATAAGTGATATATTTGAGTTAATTATTTATTACCTAAAACAATGAAAGCCCTGCCTCTCTTCCATCCTTGCGGCTCCTAGACCGCGCCAGTGGGAATCAGGTCGGTCGGAATCCTTTCCGACTTAGATGCTCTCTGAGATTTTAATATTAAATGGTAAGAAACTTACTGAAGTAAAAATACGGAGAAGTGTCTGGTTTACAGAAGATGATTAAGAAGAACATTCAGCGTTAAGCTGTCCACACAAATTATTCTTAATTACAAACACATACTTACTCTTTCAAAATCCTAAAGAGCATAAAACATAATAAAAAGCCGCAGTTCCACTAAATAGAAGGTTCGGCTGCCGAACATTCCAAGTGAATTAACGACTTCAAAATATACCTCAAATACTTCAATCACTATATTATCTTATATGCGGTTATCTGTCAAGAAAAAATCTTGTCACCCCCAGATCAGCTTTCTCCTTTGTACTCGGTTACATCAAAATAATCGGTTGTATCTTTATAATCATTAAAGCCTATATCCAGATCATGAAAATACCGGTGCAGTTTGATTAATACGTCCTTTTCCTTGGTGCCCGACTGCACAGTTTCTGCCAGACTTGTTATTGTTCCTAGGTCCTTCTGCAGATCCTCATTCTCTGCTGATATTTTTTTTAGGGAGTTTATGATTAGTTCAGCTTGTTTTCTTTGTTTCGGCCAGCTGACTTTCCGGTCTCTTCCCCAGCCAAGTGTTTCATTATAAAAAGTATGATTGGAGGCAATAAAGTCTCCTAAATCTTCATACATTAATCCCTGTGCGGGCGCCTCCGCATTTGCCAAGGTCTTTTGGATCTTAGATTCATCCTTATTTAAAAAGACAAGCACACTGTAAGCAAGGGCAATGGCTATGACCATTCCAAGAATTGAAAGGGTCATGTTTAATTTTTTATTTTTCAGCAATTTGAAAGCCTCCATTTGATTTTGATTAATGCTGCCGAAGTTAAATGGAATTATTGCCATTTTCACTTTTCCAGAAGAATCTTCCACTCACTGCAAATGTTTTCCATGTTAATACATTCTATGTGAACTTCTCATTCCCCTTCAACACAAATAAAAAAGCTTTTAACACAATGTGTCAAAAGCTATTTCTGTTTTTTCTGAGAGAGAAAAACCTCCATAAAATCAATGATAAATGGTTCCATGTCAAGCTCCATCGCGATATTATCAATTGTTTCCGGCGGTTCCTCTTCCGGCTTAGGCCTGAAATCAGCTATGCTTTTTCCTTTGGCCTTTCCAAACTGTTCAATTCTCACTCTTCGTTTAACATATTTGACAAGATCAGGATTTGTAAGAACACTTAAAACAAGAACATCATGGAGAGGTGCACCCTGAATTCCCGGAACAAGCTTTTGGTAAGCTTCGTAATAATAATCATAAGCAGGTTTGATTAAATCTTTAAAAGGTGACTGGGTATTATTTGCTATAAAATTAATCGTCTCAGGCCGGATAATCGATTTATTTGTTACATTCAAAGGAAATAAATAAATGTTTTTGGCTTTTTCCAGCACTGAATCCGCTGCGATGGGGTCAGCATAAAAGTTGGCTTCTGCCTCTGGCGTTACATTTCCCGGAACCAGAAACGCACCTCCCATTAAATAAAATGCATTTACATCTTGATATGCATCCTTTCCATAAAGAATGAGCGGCAGTGCCAAATCAGTCTGCCTTCCAACACCAACGATCACAAGGTCATTTTTGTATTGATTTACAATTTCAATAATTTTGTCTATATCATATACCTTTATTTTGCTGCTAAAATTCTCCGGAGGCCGAATGGGCCCCAGACCTTCCTCCCCATGAATTTCAGGATAAAAGACAGCAGTCTCACCGGATAATGGACCGCTTGCCCCTGCTATAATGGGAATGTCCTCTCTGCCGGCAAGGTTCAGTAAATAGGCAGTATTATTAATGGATTCTTCTTTGGTTATGTTGCCATAAGCGCTGACTACACCAACTAAATTAATATCAGGATGCTGAAGGGCATACATTAGGGCAAGTGAATCGTCAACCCCAGAGTCAACAAACATGAGAACATTGTACACAACCCACCTCCTCACCCTATTTATAATATAGTATGCCTGCGGAATGTCCCTTTTGTTTAAATTCTCCTATAAAAAGAAAACTCCCCGTCCGGAGAGTTTTAGTCCTGATCAGCAGGCTTCATTGCAGATCTTAGTTCCTCGTTCAGCTGGTTCTCAAAATTTCTTTCAGCAGCCATATCCCATTTAAACGCATCAGCCATATATGAAATTACTTGCCTTTGATATTTTTTTACCGTTTCGATATCAAAAAGAAGCGCTCCTGTTCTGCGGTTAAAAAAGTCAACAGGTGCTGCAGCCATTTCATGTTTAATTGCATATTTTAACTTTGCCCACAATACAATCGGCAGGCCGTAATTCTCAGCTTCACTCTTATCCGCTTCAATCATATTAAAAATGATGCCAACGTTAGAACCATACATATTTACAAGGTGTTTGGACTGCTCAGCTGATAAACCAATACTTGTTCCTTTTTCAGTCTGGAACCCAATAAATTCACGGAATTTGGATGATCCCCCTACATTCCCTCCAGAAATGGGCAATGTTTTTGTAATACTGCTGCTAAATGTCCTATTCGATTCCTGCTTGAATTTTTCAGCAAGCATATCAACAATGGTTTCGGCCATTTTCCGGTACCCGGTCAGTTTCCCGCCGGCAATTGTCAGCAATCCAGTATCTGACTCCCAGATTTCATCTTTACGTGATATTTCGGAAGGGTCTTTTCCTTCTTCCCAAATAAGCGGACGAACACCAGCCCAGCTTGATTCAATATCATTTTCCGTTATTTTTACAGAAGGAAACATAAAATTAATGGCGTTTATGATGTATGTTCTGTCACTTGCAGTCATTTTTGGATTTACGGGATCTGAATCATAGAAAGTATCTGTTGTCCCCACATATGTTTTTCCGTTTCTAGGTATGGCAAATACCATCCTTTTGTCAGGAGTGTCAAAGTACACTGCCTGTTTTAACGGGAACTTGGATTGGTCAATTACCAAATGAACACCTTTAGTCAGACGCAGGGTCTTTCCTTTCCTGGAACCATCTTTCTCACGAATAGAATCAACCCATGGACCAGCAGCGTTGATGACTTTTTCCGCTCTGATTTCATGAATCTTGCCGGTCAGCTGATCTGCAGCAGCAGCTCCGCAAACTTTACCTTGTTCATCATATAAAAGGTTCTCGACCTTCAAATAGTTAACTGGAAGAGCGCCTTTTTCTGCAGCAGCTTTCATTACCTCTATTGTAAGACGGGCATCATCTGTGCGGTATTCAACATAATAGCCGCCGCCTTTTAGTCCATCTTTTTTTATAAGCGGTTCTTTTGATAATGTTTCCGGGACACTGAGCATACTTCTTCGTTCAGATTTTCTGACGCCTGCAAGAAAATCATAAACTCTAAGACCGACAGAAGTTGAGAATTTTCCAAATGTGCCTCCTTTATGCATTGGAAGCAGCATCCACTCCGGTGTAGTTACATGTGGCCCATTTTCATATACAATCGCCCGCTCTTTTCCGACTTCAGCTACCATTTTAACTTCGAATTGCTTAAGATACCTTAATCCTCCGTGAACCAGTTTGGTTGAACGGCTGGAGGTTCCCGCTGCAAAATCCTGCATTTCAACGAGCGCCGTTTTCATTCCCCGTGTGGCCGCGTCAAGAGCAATCCCAGCTCCCGTTATGCCGCCGCCAATAATCAGAAGATCAAATTCTTCGGCTGTAAGTGTATTTATCATGTCATTACGATTTAAATTAGAAAATGTCATGGTTGTCTCCTCCTTTTTTAAAAGGCTAGTAGTTGTAACTACCCTTTTAAAGCAGGGAATAAAAAAGAGACCACAAAATACATTATCGATAAGACGATAATGATTTTGTGGTCTCTCCGCATCTCCTGCCGAACTATTAACTTAGGATCATTATAACATACAAGATATGATTTGTGTAAAAAACTTGCTTCTGATTATTTAAATGCAATAGCTGCCTTTACAGCCTTTTTCCAGCCCTGATAAAGATTTTCACGCACTTGATCATCCATCGAAGGATGATATGATTGGTCAATTGCCCACTGCTCAGCGATTTCCTCCTGTGATTTCCAGAACCCGACAGCCAATCCCGCAAGATAAGCTGCCCCCAGAGCGGTAGTTTCATTAATCACCGGCCTCTCAACAGGAACATCTAAAATATCTGACTGGAACTCCATCAGGAAATTATTTTTCACGGCACCCCCATCAGCTCTAAGCGTCTTAAGTTCAATGCCAGAGTCCGCTTCCATCGCAGAGAGGACATCTTTTGTCTGATAAGCCAGTGCCTCAAGTGTCGCCCTGATAAAATGTTCTTTGGACGTTCCCCGTGTTACTCCGAAAACTGCTCCCCTTACATCACTATCCCAATATGGCGTCCCAAGGCCAACAAAAGCCGGAACTACATAAACTCCATCTGTAGAGTCCACTTTTTTAGCATAGCTTTCACTGTCCTTTGCATCTTTAAGCATTCTCATCCCATCTCGGAGCCATTGAATAGCAGAGCCGGCAACAAAAATGCTGCCCTCCAATGCATATTCAATTTTCCCCTCAAGTCCCCAGGCAATGGTTGTTAGAAGTCCATGTTCAGACTGCACGGCTTTTTCGCCTGTATTCATAAGCATGAAACAGCCAGTGCCGTAAGTGTTTTTAGCCATTCCTTTCTCGAAGCATGCTTGTCCAAACAGCGCAGCCTGCTGGTCCCCCGCCGCACCAGCGATGGGTACTTCCTTTCCGAAAAAGTGATAGTCAATGGTCTTAGCATACACCTCGGAAGATGGCTTCACTTCAGGCAGCATCGCTTTCGGGACTCCAAGAATATTTAGGAGCTCTTCATCCCACTTAAGTTCATAGATATTAAACATTAATGTCCGGGAGGCGTTGGAGTAATCGGTCACATGCGCTTTCCCTCCAGATAGCTTCCATATTAGCCATGTATCAATGGTTCCAAACAATAATTTTCCCTGTTCCGCTTTTTCCCTTGCCCCTTCCACATGATCCAATATCCATTTCACCTTTGTTCCTGAGAAATATGCATCAATTAATAGGCCGGTTTTTTCTCTGAACAGACCGTTATAGCCTTTTTCTTTCAAGTCATCACAAATCTCGCTGGTCTGCCTTGACTGCCATACAATCGCATTATAAATCGGTGCTCCCGTTTCTTTATCCCAAACAACAGTAGTTTCCCTCTGGTTTGTAATGCCAATGCCGGCAATTTGCTCAGGCTTTATGCCGGATTCTGAAAAGACACCTGCAATCACCGATAAAATTGAACCCCATATTTCATTGGCATTATGTTCAACCCAGCCAGGCTTTGGAAAATGCTGTGTGAACTCTTTTTGTGCCGTGTGGACAATTTCGCCTTTTTTATTGAATAGAATAGCTCGTGAACTTGTAGTCCCCTGATCTAATGATAAAATATATTTTTCCATAATGAACTCCTCCCAATCTCGTTCAATACTCTTATTTATGCAGCAACTTTAGAAGAATCAACTTCTCCAGGCTGTTTTTTGCCAAAAATATACGAAAGAATTAATACTATTATATTAACACCCAGCACTGCCCATAACATACCTGAAGCTTTGCCATCGAACATCACTTGATAGAAGCTTGAGCCCATTAATCCCCCTAGGATTGGTCCAGCTACCGGAATCCATGCATATCCCCAGTTCGATTTCCCTTTGCCTGCAATGGGAAGAAGAAAATGAGCAATACGCGGTCCCAGGTCACGGGCAGGATTAATTGCATAGCCCGTTGTCCCGCCGAGCGACATGCCGATAACAACGATAAGAAGGCCAACAGCAATCGGATTTAACCCTTCAGTAAATTGATTTGCTCCTATAAACATCAAACCCAATACAAGAATGAACGTCCCAATTATTTCACTCAATAAATTTGAAAATGTATGGGGAATGGCAGGACTTGTTGAGAAAACAGAAAGCTTTGCACCCTGGTCTTCTGTTTCTTTCCAATGCGGCAGATAGTGAAGGAATACAATCACCCCTCCCAAGAACCCACCCAGGACCTGAGCCAGAATATATCTGGGCACGTCTTGCCACGGGAAAACACCGCTAAGCGCAAATCCGATGGTTACAGCAGGGTTCAAGTGTGCACCGCTGATCGAGCCTACAGCAAAAACCCCCATCGTTACAGCAAGCCCCCAGGCAATCGTAATAACAATCCATCCTCCATTAAAAGAAAAAGTCTTTTTTAAATTCGCCCCGGCAACAACGCCTCCTCCAAAAACAATCAAGATCATCGTTCCAATCATTTCTCCCATAAATGCAGACATCTTAAAATCCCCTTTCCATTTTGGCTGATCGGAAACAAAAAAGGAGATTCACGACAGATTAAGCCTACAAAGGCTAAACTGTGTGAATCTCCTAATCTCCGACACATAAATTAACTTGTTAAACCGAGTATACAAGTCTATGAAAACGTTGTCAAACGTTTCTAGAACATTTTTATGAAAACCTTTCCCATAATTCTATTTTTGATGTAGTAATGGCAGCTGCTCCTGCTTTAAGCGCATTCTTCACTTCTTCTTCTGAGCGGATGAGTCCTCCGGCAAATATAGGGGTATTCAAACGTTCATTTACCTCTTTTATCATCCATGGCATGGCACCCGGCAACACTTCTATGTAGTCCGGCCTGGTTTTCTCGATTAATTTATAACTTTTTTCAAGTGCATGCGAATCGATGAGGAAAATCCTCTGGACTGCAATCACTCCCTTTTGCTTCGCTTTCAGGATGACGCTGGATTTAGTAGAAATTAACCCGTACGGCTTGTATTCCTGGCAAATATATTCAACGGCATAGTCGTCGCTTTTCAAGCCATGGATCAGGTCAACATGATAAATCATTTTTTTGTTTTGCGCTTTAGCCATCTGTGAAACATTTTTCAGCTGTGAAATATGCATATCGAGAAATACACCAATTTCATAAGGGCTTTTCAGGAACTTTTCAAATTCTTTCATATTGGAGGATGCCGGCAAAATTTTTTGATTCATTCGTTCCACTCCTATTTCTGTTATTCCCCTATGTTATTAAGAATGTGCGTATTTCTCAATACCCATTTATAAATCTTTACGGTACTCATAATAGCGGAATCCAATAATCATGATGGTCAGCCAGGCACCCCCGGCTGCAAAACCGGCTATTACATCACTTGGAAAATGAACACCTAAATAAATGCGGCTTAATCCAATCATTATGATAAAGCTGCTCAGCATCAATGTCCATGCAGCCTTCCAGCGCTTTCTTTTTGCCAGATGAATGATCATATAGGCAAGTGAGCCATAAAAAATAAAAGATCCCATTGAATGTCCGCTCGGAAAACTGAATCCCTGCTCTTCAATCAGAGGTCTGATATCCGGACGTTCTCTTTTAAAAATCCATTTTAAGAGCAGGTTAAAAAGTGCTCCGAGACCCGATGAAAGAACCATGAACCATGCAAGTGATCTCTTTTTAAACAGGAACAAAAGAACAGCTGCTGCAAGTACCGAAAAAGCCAGCCACTTTACCGACCCCAAAAAAGTAACTACACTCATAAATTCTGTGAGCCGGGGAGAAATAAATGCCTGGACATACTTGATCACAGACTCATCGAAATGAATTAGCTCCTCTTCCTTCAGTTCATCCACTATTTCGATAAATAGCAGCAAAAATCCGGCTATGATAGAGGCGGCAAGCGTTAAGTAAAATATGTTTTTACGTGTTATATTTCTCCAGTTCATTCACTCATATCCTTTTTAGTTAGAATTACCACAAAACATCATGAACGGAACATTTTTTTTCGGATCAGAGTGAGCCGCATCCTCGAAATTACGAATCCGCCCAGTAAAAAACCGAGTCTGCATCAGCAAATTCGGTTTCGGTTCATCAAGCTTGCTTTTTAGCCTTTGTTTTTGTTGAAGCACGTTTCTTTTTAGCTGCAGGTTTTTTCTTTGTTTCCGCATCAGCAGGTTTAGTTTTATCAATTGATGCCTGAAGGGCAGCCATGAGGTCGGTAACATTTGCCGCAGGCTCTTTTTCAACAGGTGTGACGATATCTTTGCCAGTCCGTTTTGCTTCTATAAGCTCCAAAAGAGCTGTCCGGTAGTCATCATTATATTTTTCAGGTTTAAATTCTGTGGTTAATTGATCAATCAGCATGATGGCAGTATCGATCTCCTTATCTGTCACTTTGTCTTCTGCAGGCACATTTGGCACATCCGCAGCCTTGCGTACTTCATCAGGATAATGGATCGTCTCCATGACAAGAGTATTTTCATATACACGGACAACAGCCAGCTGTTCTTTGGAGCGGATAATGATTTTTGCCAAACCTACTTTTTCAGACGTCTCGAGCGCTTTTCTTAAAAGGGAGTAAGCTTTCCCTCCCCCGTCCCCTGGAGACATATAATAGGTGCGATTGTAGTAAATTGGATCAATTTCCTGTATTTTTACAAAGTCCATAATTTCTACAGCTTTATCCTCATTTTCCTGTTTAAGCTTTTCTAAATCCTCATCCTCTAAAACAACAAACTTTCCTTTTGTGTATTCATAAGCTTTTACAATATCCTCGTTCTTAATTTCCTTTTCACAAACAGGACATGTTTTCTCATACTTAATTGGCGAATGACATTCCTTATGAAGATTTCTCAGCTTGATATCCTTATCTTCTGTAGCCGAATGCAGCTTAATTGGTATATTAACCAGCCCAAAACTGATGCTTCCTTTCCACATTGTATGCATAGTCAGACTCCCATTCATTTTGATGTAATAGTCATAATTTGTGTATTAATAAAAAAGGAGATACGCAAAAAGAATTGGAAACTGAGTAGTTTTAGCGGCAACTGCCAAAACTATAATGACGATTGTAAAGGAGGCCAAATTGTATGAGACCTATGCTTCCTACATTAACTTTCGATGTTCCGGAAGAGAAAGAATGGCTGTTTGAAGCAAAATATGATGGTTTTAGAGGGATCCTGCACTGGGACAAGGAACCCAGACTGACAAGCAGAAACGATAAACCTTTATTAAACCTTTTCCCGGAGATTAATGCTTTTTTGGAACAGCACAAAGATAAATTTGAACAATACCTTCCGCTTATATTAGATGGAGAGGTAGTCTTGCTGGAAAATGCCTATAAAGCTCATTTTGGGTCGATTCAGGTCAGGGGGAGAATGAGATCTGAAAAAAAGATTCTTGAGAAAGCCAAAACAGCTCCCTGCCGTTTTCTTGTTTTTGACATCCTGATGATAAATGGCAGAAAAATTGCCGATAAAGAGTACTCTGCCAGAAAATCAGAGCTTGAAGCTTTGTTTAAAAGCTGTGATTTGCCCTTAAAACCTGACGAGAAGGACTCCAGGCTGATTCAATTAGTTCCCCCATACCCCAGTTTTAAGGAGCTATGGGAAAAAATCGTTCTTCATGACGGTGAAGGAATTGTGGCCAAGCAGATGAAGAATAAATGGGAAGAAGGAAAGAGAACCTCTTTATGGCTGAAATTCAAAAACTGGAAATACGTTTCCTGTTTTATCACTGCTTATGAAAAATCTAATGGATACTTTTATGCCGGGATATATCAGGGGGATACTGTCATAGGAATCGGACAGTTTCTTTTTGGCTTGAAGCCTGATGAAAAACAAGCCTTATTTCAAATAATTAAAGAAAATAAAGCAGATGAAAACAGCCAATTCATATATGTAGAACCTGCAATCTGTGTGGATGTTAAATACCTCGAGATCTATGAGGAGCAAATGCGGGAGCCGCACTTTCACCAGTTTCGTTTCGATTTGAAGCCTGATGCCTGTACATATGATCAATTTATACAGCAGCAGAAAAACCTGCCTCCAGAAATAGAAATCACCCATCCGGAAAAACCATTATGGGAAACTCCGGCTATTCAAAAGATTGATTACATTCATTTTTTAAGAGAAGTTGCACCCTATATGCTGCCATTTTTAAAAAACAGGCTTTTAACCGTTATCCGGTATCCGCATGGGATTTTTGCAGAGCCCTTCTACCAGAAAAATTGCCCGGATTACGCACCGGATTTTGTCGAAACGGAAATGTCAGAAGGTATTGATTATATTGTCTGCAATAATCTAAAAACATTGTTGTGGCTTGGCAACCAGCTTGCTTTTGAATATCATATACCGTTCAAAACGATCGCAAGCTCCGGACCAAGTGAAATCGTTTTTGATTTGGACCCGCCGTCCCGGGAGGCTTTTCCTCTCGCCATTAAAGCCGCTGTTTATATTAAAGAGGTGCTGGATCAGCTTAAATTAATCAGCTTCGTTAAAACATCAGGCAATAAAGGGCTGCAAGTTTATATTCCTTTGCCGGAAAATGCTTATACCTTTGATGATACACGGCTTTTCACTGAGTTCATTGCCCAGTATCTCCTAAACAAAGACCCGGATTCTTTTACAATTGAAAGGTTGAAGAAACACCGGGGTGGGCGGCTTTATGTGGACTATATCCAGCATGCAGAAGGTAAGACGATTATAGCCCCTTATTCACCCAGAGGAAATAAATCGGCGACTGTTGCAGCTCCGCTGTTTTGGGAGGAAGTTAACGAAAAGCTCACTATGGAAAGGTTTCAAATAACCAATATGATTAAAAGAATAAACAGTGATGGCGATCCTTTTAACACTTATTTTCAAACAAAGGAAATTCAGCCGTTTTCACCAGTGCTGGAGTTTTTAAAGGAACATAATAAAAAAGGATAAGGCCTTGATGCCTTATCCTACAACCACTCTTTAAGTACTGCCTGAGCAAATTCCTGAAGTTTAGCATACTGCTTAATTTCTCCAGTATATTCCTCTTTCGGGGAAAGGGAAAACTCTGCAGGGTTATCCATGTCAGTCTCTGCTTCACAGCGGTAAACATAGCTCGCATTTCCAATTAAGTCAATGGATTGCCTGCCATTCTCTTCATGGACTACACAGCGCACCTTTCCGCCATTATTATATACCTCTACAGGCTCTTCGATTTTATTAAGCCCATTCATGCAAGTGACAAGTGTCGAAGCGGACATGGCAGTACCGCAGGCATTGGTAAATCCTACTCCCCGTTCAAATGTTCGTACATAAATCCGCCCTTTTTTTAGCGGCTTTACAAAGCTGACATTTACTCCATCAGGAAAGAATTCATTCGGTCCATTCAAATATTCGCTGATCTCTTTTTGCAGGTCTGATGCTATTTGCTCTTTCTCCACAATGGAAACAAAATGAGGATTAGGGACTGATAAGGCTGTAAAAGCTAATTCATCTGAAATCCCGCTCACTTTTTCATTAATTACAGTATCTTTATCAAGAACTAAAGGAAGATCCTTCAAATCGAATGAAACAGGTGAGATTTCAACAAGATAAGTCGGAATGTCCTCAAATATATCTTCTTGCTTTTTCACCTGCAAATCAGCTTTCATGGTCTCAATGATAGCTTCTTTCAGCCCAAGAAGTTCACAAACATAACGGGCGACGCATCTTAACCCATTTCCGCACATTGAGGCTTCAGATCCATCCGGATTAAAAACACGCATCCGGGCATCTGCTTTATCACTTTTTAGTACGAAAAGAATTCCATCTGAGCCCAGCTCGGTGCTGCGGTCGCATATAGCTCTGGCTAGCTCCGCACGATTCTCTTCTGTAAAATGATACGTATTGGACATCTCATCTATAATAAAGAAATCATTTCCTGATCCATGACATTTCAATAGTTCAATATTCAATGTAATACCTCCAGATCAATAGTAATTCAACTTATAGATAAGAGTGCCATAAAAGCTTTTATTATTCAATATTTGTTTTCTATATAATATAGACTCGGAGAATATAGTTCTACAAACCTTGGGCTTTAGTTTGTGATCTTTTCAGGGTTCAGCAGCTGACTGGACCAGGCTAATGCTTCTGAATAGATCTTAAAAATGGTTTTTTCATCAACATTCAGCTTCTCGCACATTTCACTGATTCTGCTCCATTGTGCTTTCTCGACTGCAACAGCAAGATCGAGTATCACTTTAAGATGATTAATTTCCCCGCGGAGGGCTTCACAAATATCATCCTGCAGGGGAAGCTCATCAAGAATTTGCTTCATCGGGATATTAAGCAATGAATCCATTAATGAAAACATTCCAGTCATAAAATAGCTTGACGAAACGCTTTTTCCGATTTGGAGTCTGCCTATTTCCTCACACATTTTTGCTCGTGTCATTGATAACCTGATGGTCTCTTCTGCCATTTGGGAATGATGAACGATATTTTCCCTTACGGCCAGTACATAGATCCACTTTTCAAGTTCTATCAGACCCAGGAGAACGATGGCCTGCCGGATTGAATTTATCTTTTGCTTAGGACGGTAAGCCGGTGAGTTTATTAGTCTCAGCAACTTATAAGACAGTGATATGTCACGTTCTATTAATTCGGCTATACGGTCAAGACTTGGCTCCTCTTTTGACAGGTTTTGGATCATCTCATAATAGGATTGAAAATATGCTGGTACATCATGTGTAGACATAATGACAGGCTTTTCAAAAAAGTAACCCTGAAAATAATCATACCCCTTGCTTTTGGCTTCCTCGTATTCCTCTCTGGTCTCAACCTTTTCAGCTACTGTTTTTATTCTGAGCTGGCTAACAAGCAATTCTATTTTTTCCCGCATCTCCTTTGGGGTGTTAAGAAAATCCACCTTAATGATGTCTGCATATTTCAGCAATTGCCTTGCAAAGGGGTTGGTTTCATTAAATACATAATCATCCAGCGCTATCTGATAGCCAAGCTCCTTTAAGTCCTTGCATATCCTGACAAGTTCTGCGCTCGGCTTTACCGTTTCAAGGATTTCGACAACAATCTCCCTGGGCCTAAAATAAGCAGGCACCCTTAGCTTCAGTAATTTTTCCGTAAAATTTATAAAACATGGTTTCCCTTCAGATAGCTGATCGATTCCTATATTAAAAAAACTATTAATGATAACTTCAGCTGTAGCCTGATCTTCATCTATATCAGGGAAAGCGTTCACCTGATTATTTCTATACAGAAGTTCATAAGCGAATACTTCTTCCTTTGAGTTGAAAATCGGCTGTCTAGCTACAAACACTTCCATTGACATACCTCCGAAAACACCTAATACTATAGTCCTATTTTAACTCAAGTTAGTTATTACGCGTGTCGAAACTTGTTGAATAAATAGAAATTTTTATATTTTTAATTAAAATTTCCCTTTTTTTTGCAGGCTCATTTTTTAATTTTTTTCTGCTATTAAAGTTGTCCGTTGATTTCCGCTCCAGGCTGCTCGCTCCAATCAACTCAGCAAATAATATATATAAAGCAGCAAACCTTGCGAAAACAGCATTTCCATACAAAGAAAAAGGATGCCCGATATAAAGGCATCCCATAATCTATATTAACTAATCACATGAAAAACAAAGTTGAATAAAAACAAAGCAGCTATGACATATAAAGCAAATGAAACTTCCTTTGCTTTACCTATCGAAATCTTTAAGATTGGATAAAGAATAAATCCAATGGCAATGCCGTCCGCAATACTGTAAGTGAACGGAATCATGGCAATGATAAAGATAGCCGGAAAGCTTTCGCTCATATCCTTTAAATCAAGATTGCGGATGTTTTGAAGCATTAGTCCGCCAATAATGATCAGAATAGGGGCAATCGCGCTGTTGGGGATCAACTTAATAACAGGAATAAAGAATGCGGATAGCACAAACAGCATCCCGGTTGTAACTGCTGTCAATCCTGTACGTCCCCCGGCAGCCATACTTGCTGCACTTTCAACCGTTGCAACAGTCGGGCTTGTCCCAAAAATACCGGACAATAATGCTGAAACAGAATTTGCCTGAAAAGCACGCTTAAACTGTTCCGGCCTGTTAATAAAACCAACATGACCATGGACTAATCCGATATTTTCAAATACCAAAACCATTGTCAAAGAAAAAATGGCAATCCAAAAAGTGACGGAAAGCAAGTTATCAAATGACATTGCTCCAAATACTTCCATATAATCAGAGAGCGCGAACGACTTTTCATCAGTCTTCTGCACATCTATCAGCCCAAAAGCCCATGCGATCAGTGTTCCTGCTACAACAGTAATTAAAAAGTTTCCAGGCACATTCCGCATGAATAAAATGATGGCCAGCAGGAACGTTAAGATGGTTGCAAGCACTTGCGGGTCTCCCAGCTCACCTAAAGCAATAATGGAGTTTGTCCCTTTTTCAACGATTCCGCCTTTTTCAAGTCCAATCAGCATCAGGAAAAGCCCCAGTCCCACTGTTATCGCTTCTTTAAGTGAATGTGGAATTGATTCACTTAATGTCTGTGCAAATCGCGAAAAAGCCACGAAAACAAAGATCAGACCGGATATGAACACTACAGCCAATGCTTCCTGCCAGGATAAGCCCATGGACTGGACCATAGTATAGGAGAATAAAGCATTGATTCCCATTCCAGGCACAAGGAGGATCGGTACATTTGCCCAAAACCCCATAATCAAACAGCCGACCACCGAGGTTATAATGGTTGCAAAAATAGCTGCTTCCAAAGGTATTCCTGCTTCAGAGAGAATAAGAGAGTTAACTGCGATAATATAAACAATCGTAAAAAAGCCGATTGCCCCAGCCATAACCTCCCTTTTAACAGTTGTTCCATTTGAATTCAGCTGAAAAAGCCGGTTAAACCACTTATTCATAAATACTACCTATCTATTCAATTAGCCCTCTCCCTACCCGCTCTCCCCGCAGAAGTAAACACGGGTGAGCCACAAGCAGTATTTTAACAAAAAAAATTCATTCTGCCAATAGAAAGGTCAGACGTCTGTTCAGATATACCTAAAAAAAACCGGCGAGAATTGTCCCGCCGATTTTGATAGAAACAGGTCAGCATAACTGCACCTGTATAATTATATGATCAAGTCGATCGTAGTAAGCGTTCCGTCTGAATAAAAAATGATACCTTATTCACCATCGGATAACTGTCTATACAAATTGCCCATTTCAATTGCTCCGACTGCTGCTTCCCATCCTTTGTTTCCAGCCTTAGTGCCGGCACGCTCAATAGCCTGTTCAATTGTGTCAGTTGTTAGAACTCCGAAGATAACTGGGACACCGCTTTGCAATGCTGTTGATGAGACCCCTTTTGCCACTTCGCCGCTGACATAATCAAAATGCGGAGTTGCTCCGCGGATTACTGTGCCAAGTGTAATAACTGCATCAAATTTTCCGGATTGGGATAGCTTTTTAGCTGCAAGCGGGATTTCAAATGCTCCAGGAACCCATACTACTGTCACATCTTCTTCACTCACTCCATGGCGCTTAAGTGCATCTTCCGCTCCGCTTAAAAGCTTGCCCGTAATGAATTCATTAAAACGCGACACGACAATTGCCATTTTTAATCCTGTTCCTACTAAATGTCCTTCGATTACTTTTTTCATCTCAAATCGCTCCCTTAAAATTGTAATAAATGTCCAAGTTTCGTTTTCTTTGTTTTTAAGTAATTCTCATTTTCAGATTTGGCAGGCATTTGAAGAGGAACCCGTTCTGCAACCTCCAGCCCATAGCCGCCCAAACCTGCAATCTTGCGGGGATTATTGGTTAAAAGGCGCATTTTTTTCACTCCCAGATCCCTTAGGATTTGTGCACCTACCCCATAGTCGCGAAGATCGTCCTTAAACCCGAGCTTATGATTTGCCTCAACGGTATCATATCCCTCTTCCTGCAGCTTATAGGCTTTCAATTTATTAATCAGGCCGATGCCGCGTCCTTCCTGTCTCATGTATAAAAGAATTCCCCGGCCTTCTGCCTCAATCTGTGCCAGTGCTGCTTCAAGCTGCGGTCCGCAGTCACAGCGGTTAGACCCGAATACATCTCCGGTCAGGCACTCTGAATGAACACGAAGCAATACGGGTTCATTTTCATCAATTTCTCCTTTTACAAGAGCAACATGGTCTTTTCCATCGACAGTGTTTGTATAGCCTACTGCTTTAAAATCTCCAAATTCTGTTGGAAGCTGAATCTCCACTTCCCTTTTTACAATGGAGTCATGTTTTAAGCGATACTCTATCAATTGCTGAATCGTAATCATTTTCAAGTTGAACTTTTCCGCTACTATTTCAAGGTCATCCACACGCGCCATTGTTCCATCATCTTTCATGATTTCACAGATAACCCCGGCTGGTGCAGCACCGGCAAGGCGAGCAAGATCTACCGCAGCTTCTGTATGTCCTGCCCTTCTAAGGACTCCTCCTTTTTTCGCAACGAGCGGAAAAACATGTCCCGGACGGGAAAAGTCTGAAGGCTTAGCATCACTCTCGAGCATTTCCTTTATCGTGAAAGCACGCTCAAAGGCACTGATGCCTGTAGTGGTTTTCACATGGTCAATACTGACTGTGAAAGCTGTTCCATGGCTGTCAGTGTTCACCTCTACCATCGGATTCAGTTCCAGCTTTTCAGCCAGCTCCTCAGTGATAGGTGTACAGATCAGGCCTCTGCCTTCTTTGGCCATAAAGTTGATGGTGTCCGGTTTAGCATATTCCGCGATTGCCAGGAAATCTCCTTCATTTTCCCTGTCTTCATCATCACAGACAATGATGACTTTCCCCGCTTTTAAATCTTCCAATGCCTCATGTATTTCACTAAACATGGTTTATTGCCCCTCCTTTTGCTAATTATAAGAAGCCGTTTTCCTTAAGGAATCCTTCTGATATTCCTTCTTTAGGCGGTTTGGTCTCCTGCCGCCTGTTCATGAAGGAATATAGATACTTGGCAAGCATATCGAATTCGAGATTAACAATGTCTCCAACAGTTTTGAAGCCCAGTACCGTTTCACTCGCTGTATGTGGAATGATCGAGACGGTAACGGTATTGTCTTCATTGCCGAATACAGTAAGGGAAATCCCATCTACTGCAATAGAGCCTTTCATGATAAGCAAATGGCTTAAGGCAGGCGGCACAGATATTTGTATATAAATAGCA
The DNA here is from genome assembly GCF_023657595.1 of Cytobacillus firmus. Taxonomy (NCBI): domain Bacteria; kingdom Bacillati; phylum Bacillota; class Bacilli; order Caryophanales; family Bacillaceae; genus Cytobacillus; species Cytobacillus firmus. Next base: position 3,284,147 of record NZ_CP098323.1, read on the forward strand.
TTCTCACTCGCTGCCTTTTTGATGATTTGACCTGTACCATCCACATGCCCTGTCACAAAGTGCCCGCCAAAACGGCCATTTGCCGACATCGCCCTCTCCAAATTGACTTTTGTTCGTTCTTTAATGGCAGAAAGCGAAGTGCTTTTGAATGTTTCGGGCATGACATCTGCTGAAAATTCATTTTTTGCAAAATCCGTAACCGTAAGACACACGCCATTAACCGAAATGCTGTCCCCCAATTGAACATCTGATAATACTTCGGAGGCCTGTATCGTCAGTTTCATTGCCTTGCCTTGCTGAACTACTTTTTTTACTGTTCCAAGCTCCTCAATAATTCCTGTAAACATTATTGCCTGGCCTCCCTCAGCGGTTTTGCGGTAATTCTAAGGTCTCCGCCAATCCTTTTGATTTCTGTGAATTCCAGTACAGGGGAGTCTTGTACATAGTCGGCACCATCCCCGCCAATAAATGGAATCGCCTTATTGCCTCCAATAATTTTAGGAGCCATATAGAGGATCATCTGCTGAAAGAAACCTTCTTTAATAAATGAAGCATGGATCTCAGACCCGCCTTCAACAAATAAAGTCATGATGTTTCTTTCACCTAAGTTTTTTAATACTTCTTTAATCGGCACCTCATTAGCAGGAAAAGAAAAAACTTCTGCATTATACTTCCTTATTTCCTCTGCTTTTGTCGAATCTATTTCGCAGCCGGTAAAGATGATGGTCTTAACAGACTGATCTCGGATGACATTTGCGTCAGCCGGAATTCTGAGGTTTGTATCTAAAACAATTCGAATGGGATTTTTTCCGCCTTGGGGCAGCCTGGCGGTTAAAAGGGGATTATCGTGAATGATTGTATTTACACCTGTAAGTATTGCGTCATGTTCATGCCGTAGACGGTGTACATCCTGCCTGGATTCTGGAGAGGTAATCCATTTGCTGTCACCGGTTTTTGCAGCTGTTTTCCCATCAAACGATGAAGCTGCTTTAATGGTTACGTATGGTGTCTTTGTTTTTATAAAATGGAAAAATGGTTCGTTTAGGGCATCTGCTTCCTTTTTCAACAGACCGGTCACCACGTCAATACCGGCATCCTGCATCCTTTCGATTCCTTTGCCTGAAACCAGAGGATTTGGATCGTCAGAAGCAATAAAAACCCTATTAATCCCTGAATTAATAATTAAGTCTGCGCATGGTGGAGTCCTGCCAAAATGGCTGCACGGTTCAAGAGTGACATAAATATCAGCCCCTTTAACCTCATCGCCAGCCGCAGCAATCGCATGGACTTCTGCATGGGGAGTTCCCGCCTTCAGGTGAGCACCCATCCCCAGAATTTCACCATTTTTAACAACAACCGCACCCACCTGCGGGTTAGGACTTGTTTGTCCTTTGGCTACCGCTGCCAGACTGATGGCTAACTTCATATATTCCTGGTGGTTCAAATTATGAAAATCCTCCTTTCCTTACAATTTCTCCAAATTAAGTATGAAACGGCAAAACCCCGTACACCAGCTAGGTGAAACGGGGCAAAAACACATGACGAAATAAGCGTTTAAAAAAAAGAAATTTTGAACGCGTTACTATACTCATTCCTTCTCCCATCCAGACTTTCACTGTCGGCTTTGGAATTTCACCAAATCCACCGCTATTATTAAGCACCTATCTCTGCTAAATAAAACCGGGTCACGGACTAAGAGGGCGTACCCTCATCACCGCCGGTTGGGAATTTCACCCTGCCCCGAAGGAAATCCTATTCTATTATAAGAATCTTACCATGAATAGCCGGAATATACAAAGAGAATTGGTTGTGAAAGAAGTGAAACTTTTGCTTTAACCAGCCGTATAGTTAAAATATAGAAGAAGGAATGAAAGGGCGATACTAATGATTGAACCGAAAGAACAGCTGATAAATGAATTAAAGAAATGCGAAGAATGGGAAAAAGACCAAGGTGATTTGTGGTTTTGGGAGAAGCTCGGGAGGCTTCCTTTCAAACTTATTGATAGATTCACACCGGAGTTCATACAAAAAAAGGTTGGAGTGATTCTTGATGAACTTGGCACGTATATTCAATCAGGAGGAAGATATTTAAGTTCGGCAGCAGCGTTAAAGAATTATTATCCTGGACAGAATATCCATACCTTGCAGGATGTAGAAGCCCTGCCCATAGTAAAGATGGATGCAGCCGCGGAAAAGCTAACCTCAAACAGAAAAAGAACCGCTGCATTGCAGGGTGCGGGAACTGGAGTCGGAGGGATTTTCACCCTGACCATTGATATCCCTCTTCTCCTCGGCATTCAATTAAAAACACTGCAGGATATTGCGATTTGCTATGGCTTCGATCCTGCAGATAAAAATGAAAGAATGTTCATCGTCAAAATCCTTCAATTTGTCTCCAGTGATATTGTTGGAAAAAAAGCTATTCTGCAGCAGCTTACCATGTTTGGTGCTAAAGAAGAAGGACCAAAAAGGGAAGTCGTTTCTGAGCTTCAAGGCTGGAGAGAGGTTGTGTTTTCGTACAGGGACCAAATAGGGTGGAAAAAACTTTTCCAAATGATCCCTATTGCCGGATTGCTTTTTGGGGCATTCATAAATCGCTCTGCCGTTAATGATATTGCAGAAGCCGGCATTATGCTATACAGAAAAAGGGTAATCGTTAATCGACTTCACCAGGATATGATTGCAGATATAAAACCGGAGAGCTAATATGGCTCTCCGGTTTGTTTATGGAAGCTTTTTGATTTCCTTCTCCATATATTCTTCATTTAAGGCTCCCAAAACTTTTTCTCTAATAACTCCATCAGAGTCAATAAAATAGCTTGTAGGATAGGCCATAATATTATAATCCGCACCAACAGTGCCTTTTACATCCATAGGGATTTTAAAAGTCAGACCCAGCTCTTTCACGAACTTCTCAGCGTCTCCGTTATTCTTTTCAGTGTTTGTGAGATTTACGGCAAGAATATCGAATTTTTTATCTTTGTACTTTTTATAAAGCTTCTCCATATGCGGCATTTCCGCGCGGCATGGAGGACACCAGCTTGCCCAAAAATTCAGAAGCACAGCTTTGCCCCTGTAGTCACTGAGTTTCACCGGATTCCCTTCCATATCTGTCAGTTCAAAATCTGGAGCAAGGCTGCCTTTCTCCAGACCAATAGGCAAATCCTCAGGATCTTCAATTTTATCGTATTTTTGCATTTGTCCAGCTTGCTCTACTACTCCCTTTTCCTTAAGAATGGTCTTGTCAACAATGAACAGCAAAAGGACAATAACAGCAGCTGCCAGTAAAAACTTTTTCATTCCAACACCTCTATACTGAATTCCCTATACTTAAACTGAATTTATCATACTATATGGGGAATCCAGAATCTATAAATGTGCACATGGTTTTAATGATTGCGATAAAGAAACAGAGCCGCAAAAATGGCATAAATTCTACGCTTTTCTTTTGCATCCAGACTAATATTAAAAGAAAGGACAGGTGTGTTTGGATCCTTAAAGCGCTTACTCCACTCAAATGGCATCCACCCTTTGCGAACACGGGCAATTCTATTCGATTGATCATCTAGTACCTGCAGATCTGTATGCAAAAAGGTTTTAGGAACGGCATACTGCATATCTCCATTCTGAAACAGCAGTGTGCTTCCTTCCTTTTTTAATTCGATAATTTCCCTGCAGTGACCATCTGAAGACAAGACTTCGATTCCCTTTCTACGGATGATGATTGATGCCTCAAGATTATCAGTATAGTCATAAATTCCCAGCCTTTTTGGAAAGAATCGGTCGATAAAATAAGGCAGGAACCAGCGAAGCTTCCGCATTTTCATATCTCTTATTTCACCTATCACCCTTCCTTCGGGATCAAAAATAACCATTCTGAGAGAAGGGGCCGGCAGAAAAGCGATCAGCACTCTTGACTGCTGCAAAAAAGGCAGAGGGGCTTGTCCAATAGAATAAAAGTTACTTGCCGCTGCCTCGGCTGCCCTTTGTTTATTCAGAAGATATATTTGATGACACAAAAAGCTATAAATAATAAAAGGGAACAAGATAATAATGAAATTCCCTGGAAATTTGTTAAAGAATATCAATAGGAAGAAAAATGGCGGCATAAGTGCAGTTAGGCTTGCATTCAAAGAGATGTCAGCTGTTTTCAGGTAATAGTGCTGGATATTCATCAGTAAGTCTCCCCTGCTATTTTTATTCTCTCTATATTCTATTAATCAGGTCCAATAAAAATGAATTTTAAGAGGATTTTATTAGCAGGAGCTCTTTTTATTTTGCAAATTTCACTTATAAAAATAAGCTGACGGAAAGTTTCCGCCAGCCTGATTAATTGGATTATTTTAGCGCATTAACTGCATTTATTAGCCCGTGGCCAGATTGCTCGTCATACCCAGGTTTAAAGATATCTTCAGATGAAGTTTGAATGATATGCTTAACTTGTGCGGGAGAGATGTTGTCTTTACCATGTTTTGCAATGATCACACCTGCAAGTGCCGCTACTTTCGGAGCAGCCATTGAAGTTCCTCCCTTATAGCCATAGCCTCCGCCAGGGATTGTTGCTAATGCCAAGTAAGTATTATCCCTGCCCGCTCCAGTATTTGGATCATAGTTTGGTCCCAAGTCTCCACCTGGAGCCATAACATCAATTTTGCCGACACCATAATTGGAATAGAAGGCAAGATTCTTTAAAGCTCCTCCCGCAGACACCCGAATCATCAGTTGACTGCTTGGACTTCTGTGTGTGGCACCATTATCTGAACCTGACAGCTGCCCCGGACTTTTTAAATCAACTGCATTATTGCCTGCTGAGCCAACTACAGTAACACCTTTTTGAATCGCATATTTGATGGCTCTGTTAAACATTTGCACGTCTGCTACAGTATCCTTTGTTGCATACTCAGGATTCTGGAACCAGTCATATCCGCCAAGAGACATATTAACAACATCAACATTATCATCAGCAGCTGTCATTAAAGCTTCGGCAATATGGGAAGTAGCTGCTCCGCCTTCAGGACCGAATACACGGTAAGCCGCTACCTTCAAGTCTGGTCCAACCCCCATCGTTCTTCCTTTTGCTGCAATGGATCCCGCAACATGTGTTCCATGGCTGTTTTCATCCATTGGATCTGGATAACCGGGAACAAATGATTTACCATATGCGTAATTTTCCTTAAGATCCGGGTGATTATAGTCGATACCTGTATCGATTACCCCAACAACAATATCTTTGCCATCAGCGGCCTTTCCAGTTCCTCCTGGAAGATTCCATGATGCCCCATCATTTGTCACTTGTTTGATGTCCCATTGCAGACTGTTATATAAATCCGCACCATCTAATGGAAGATCTGCTTCCACTGCAGGAGCTTCGGGATAAATGAGATTTTCAGTGCCGGCAGCCGAGACAAGGGAAGACTTTCTGATTTCATTAAGAAAGTTAGGATTAGCTGAAGAAACTTCAACAGCTCCTAATTTGTTCAGCTTATTCTCTACTTGCCCTCCAGCCTTTTTCACTAAATCTGCATACCCTGCAGGCAGATTTGCCTCATCTTTAAAAACGACTAAATAGTTCTTTTCAGCCATTTGGGCTTGTCCAACGCCGGCAGAACCCGCAAAAACAGCTGAGGCACATAATGCCAAACTTAATGCACCCGTTACGATGCCCTTTTTCATATTCATTTTGTATATTGACCCCCTTATATTTTCTAATTTTCATTATATTCGAAATAAAGATGCCGGCAATCTTTCTTATTCGACATACCCCTCTGTCCCAAAACCAAAATCCACAACTTAAAACTCATATTTTTTACATTAAAATCCATAGATTTAAACAGCCACAGGTATATTAGCCTTATTTTCAACAAAATCTTTTTTTCTTTCCAATCCTTAATGTCGAAAAGATATGAGTTTTATCCTAATAAAAATAAACCGCATCCTGATAGATACGGTTAGAATTGATTAATTCTTTCAAATGATTTTCTGGCATCATTATATCCCTGGAGATATAACTTATCCAATTTTTGAGGATTTCGTTCCATCCGTCCCACTGTTAACGGCTCCTGCGGCTGGACGACAAGAACTGTCCCCTTCTTTTCTTCCTGCTCTACATAGCGAAGGGTCTCGTTATAGGTCAGGTACCGTTCTGCCAATGCTTTTTGCAGCCCGGTATAATGCGGATATTTCCTTTTTACCATAAAAGCAAATTTAGACGGCTTTTTGGAATAACCCCGGTTTCTTGTCAGGATTACTATATTTTTTTTGAATCCATCCTGCTGTGCTTTTTTGATTGGTATAGGATCGCTGATTCCTCCATCAAGGAGGACCCTTTTATTAAAATCGACCTCAGGTGCAATAAAAGGCAGGGAACTGGATGCTTTTAAAACCTTCAGCATATCTTTCCCATAGTCTTTTCTATTGAAATAAACAGGCTTTCCTGTATGGCAATCTGTTGTTCCAATTACAAATTCAGACTGGTTTTTATAAAACTCTTCGTAGTGATACGGGACCAGCTTATTCGGTATTTCATCAAAAATAAAATCCATTCCGAAAAACTGACGCGATTTAAAGAAATTGCGCCATGAGATATATCGCGGATCTGTTACATAATCCACGTTTACAATTCTGTTTCTGCCCTTCTGTTTGGACAAATAAGAAGCGGCATTGCATGCCCCTGCAGAAACACCAATAACATAAGGAAAGCTGAGGTCCTGTTCAAGAAAATATTCTAGAACACCGGCTGTATACACTCCACGCATGCCTCCGCCTTCAAGCACCAGACCCGTTTCACTGATCACCTTTCATCTTCCTTTCTATCTTTTAAAGCTATACTACCAAAATAGCACCCTCCGATATACAAATATGCCCAAAAGGAAGGAACTTGCATGAAATCAGGCAAGTTCCCTTCGTTTAAAAATTGCAATTGATGCAATCATGGAAATCGTAATGGCAATCACAGAAATAATAATACTCGGCAATAATTCATCAGGGAAATTACCGCCCATGATAAAAGCATTCGTATAAGCAGACAAAAGGGCCGGACTCCACTTCAGCAGATGAGAAAGCGAAGTGCTCAATAGAGTTGCTATGACTATAATGCCAATTGATATAAATCCAACTGCCCCAGGCGATTTTATAAAAGTATTGAAGAGGATGACTATAGTGATTATAAGGGTAAGCCAGATACCATAAACAAAGAAGGATTGAAGAAAATCCGCAAAAGGAATAAATTCAAATAATATACCCACATAGTACCAGGAGAGGAAGTAACCTAGAAAATATGATAACCATATGAGAATCATAGAACCCGCCCACTTTGAAGTTACAAACCGAGCGTATGAAACAGGCTTCACCAGTATAAGACCCGCCACACCGCTTTTCCTTTCCCCAGCAATAGTCCCCATTGTAATTAATATAATAATAAGCACACCAAACGTATTGAACTGGCTAAGACTTGCAGCGAGTGCTTCACCTGCAGAAGGAACAGGAAGCTCGATGACTGCCCCTTCCGGAAGACCGCCTAAAGAATCAATAATCTGAGGCATATAATATAATGTCAGCGGCTCTTTTACAGCTATCAAAATAAAAGTAAGAGGCACCCAGATCCATTTGTAATTTCTGGCCATTTCAAGCATTTCTTTTTTAAATAAAGTTAACCATTGGTTCATTTTCGCACCACCTTCATGAAGACATCCTCCAGGCTTGTTCTGCTGATTTCAAACTTAACCAGCGGCAAGTTCCGTTTCATAATCTCAGTTAAAAATAGTTTTCTGGCATATTCTATATCCTCAACCAAAAAACTCGCACACTCTCCACCCAATTTCATTGAAGAAACAGGCTGAAGCAGAGATAATTCTTCGGCAAATTGCGGAGTATTCTGCTTAAAAGCTAAGTCAATCTTTGCCTGCTGATGTTTAGCTCTCAGGTCTGCCATTGTTCCAGACTCAACCAGTTCACCATTATGGAGAAATAGTATTTCATCACAGATTTCTTCGGCATCATTTAAGATATGAGTTGAAAACAGGATGGCAGTTTCATTTTTCAGCTTATCCATCATTTCCAGCACTTCTCTGCGTCCAAAGGGATCAAGGGCAGAAACTGGTTCATCAAGCATGACGAGCTTCGGACGATGGATTATAGCCTGAGCGATGCCAAGCCGCTGCTTCATACCTCCAGAGTATTTTCCAATCCGGCGGTTTTTAGCTTCGGATATACCGGTAAGTTCAAGAAGCTCCGCTGCTCTGTCTTTTGCTTCTGCTTTGGGAAGGCCTGCAAGCTGCCCTGCGTATTCAAGAAATTCCCTGCCTGTCATCCATTCATAAAAAACAGGAAATTGAGGAAGATAGCCTATTAATCTTCGGAAATCCGCTTTTTCTCCCCCTTCATACACGATTGTGCCGGAATCTGGCTTCACCAGGCCGGCAAGCATCTTAAGTGTAGTTGTTTTTCCTGCTCCATTTGCTCCCAGCAATGCAATACATTTTCCTTCAGATAATTGAAAATCCAGACCTTTTATGACCTCTTGTTCCTTAAACCGCTTTTTAAGATTTGTTATGCTTACAACCGGCATATTCAGCTTCTCCTTCCGAAAATAAAGTAAATGATTGGCCCTAGCAGATTAATAAATAAAATGACGAGAGCCCATACCCATTTTGGACCATTTGCTTTTTCTATTTTTACGAGATCAATAATGGCTACAGCCATTAATATTAGCTGAATGATGACAATAGGTGCAAGAATCGCCCAGTTAATGCTTTCTAAAATTTCCATTTCGATGTCCTCCCTTTTTGTACTGTCATTCATATGACGTTTAAGTACAAAAATCGTTCAAAGGGATTTCAACTATTTTTCTAAAGAAAAGACACCCCAATATTGGAGTGTCTATTAGTTTAATTGCTAAGGTTAATCCATTTCTTTTTCATACACAGCCATCATATTTTTAATTTCGTTTGTTACCTGATCAATAAGTGAGGATGGTGAAAGCACTTTGGCCTGGTTACCCCAGTTGAGGAGCCATTTGACAAGTCCATCACTCACAATAGCTTTTGCTGATAGAACGAAATGGTTCTCATCCAGTTTTCTTATGTCTGCATCCCGTCCAAATTTATCAATTATCACGTTGATCAAATCGTTGTGAAATTGGATTTTTATCCACTCTTCAGATCCGGCATACATATGAAAGGTTGAACTCACATACTTGGATACATCAAAGGGTTCATATGCGAATTGTTCTTCCGTTATGTTAACATTGCGGAGACGGTCAATCCGATAATGGCGGATTTCTTCTTTCGCAAAATAGTAGGCTATTAAATAATAAAAGTCATTTACCCATGTGAGCGCCAGCGGCTTGACCCTGTATTGCCCTCCATTGTGGCTTAATACAAATTCCTTATTGAGATTATATCTTCCGTATTGAAATGTGACGATTCTCCTCTCGGAGATGGCTTCATGCAAATCATTGATAGCCAGCCGAACCAGTTTACTTTCACTTTTCACAGAGGAATCGATCAAAATTTCATTATGCAGCTTTTTGGCATGATGAATGCTTGTCAGCTTTTTAATTTTCCGTATCAGCTGTTTAGTCTCATCTTTGGTGATGAAGCGTGCAGAAGCAACAGCATCAATCAGCATGCGCAATTCATAAAGCTCGAATAGACGGTATTGATGGCTGTAGAACTTTGGCATTCCCTCTTTTTCCTGGTTAATGGTAATATCAAATTTTGCTTCAATCAGATGTTCAATATCGTCTCTCAATGAATTTTTGTTTAATTTCACATCCGGTCCATATTCCTTTTTAAAGCTTTCAGTTATATCGTCCAGTGTATATTCATTTTCTTCATCGGTCTGCTCTCTCAAAATTTCCATAAGCTTGAGCATCCTTTGTTTGTTATCGAGTCTATTCATTACTTCACCCCATGTACTTTATAACTAAAAGCTCTGCAGAGTTAATTATCCATTTAAAAAAGCCCAGTGGCAACTAGCCCTGGACTGTGTTCATCATTTTAAAATTCTGAAAACTAAAGGTATTCTGTATTCCTTGCCTTCATATGCTTTGACAGCAGCTACTATTGTAAAGATAAAAGCAAGGATTCCCACGATCCAAATCGTAATGACCCCAATTAATATGATCATTAGCACTACGCTGATTGCGCTGTAGATCGAATAGGAAATTAAAAAATTTAAATATTCCTTTCCATGGTAATCTACAAACTCCGAGTCATTCTTTTTCAATAGCCAAATGATCAGCGGTCCGACAAAAACGGTAAAAAAGCTGGTTACATAGATTGCTGCTGCTATAAGCCTTTCATCATTGGAAGGCATTTTATAATCATTCATCCTGTTTCCTCCTAAGCTAACCTCAAATATAAATGATGTTTCTTTTATATTATTTACGATATTCACTGTAAAAGGTTTCATGTATTTTTATATTTTTTTATCCCCCCTCTGCAGCCTTAATTTCCAGTTCTCGATTGGGACAACTCGAATACACATGTTAAAGACAGGCATTGCGCATATACCTTTGCCTATTCTTAAACCGCCTAGGAAGGTGATATACAGATGATGTCAAAACTTGAGGCTTTCATTCTGGGAATCATCCAGGGGCTTACCGAGTTCCTGCCTATTTCCAGTACTGGACATTTATATTTGGGGAGACATCTATTTGGCCTTGATGAAGCAGGCCTCTTCCTTGATACAATGCTGCACATAGGAACTTTACTGGCAGTCCTTGTCGTATATAAAAATGAATTGCTTCAAATTATTAAGAAGCCCTTCGGCAAGCTATCGATGCTTCTGATAGTTGGGACGATTCCGGCCGTAATCGTGGGACTCCTGCTGAGTGACATGTTCGATTCAATTTCGAAATCCGGTGTTACAATCGGCTGGGAATTTCTATTTACCGGGTTCATACTCTGGATTGCTGATGGTGTTAAGAAAGGCGCAAAAAAAATGGACAGCATCACGTACGGAGATGCCTTGTTTATCGGCACCTTTCAGGCTGCTGCCATTTTTCCGGCAGTTTCTAGATCCGGCTTAACCATTGCAGCAGGCCTCTTCAGGAAGCTTGACAGGGAAACAGCTGCCTATTTTTCATTCCTGTTATCCATACCTGCCATCGCTGGCGGCATTGTCATGCAATTTGGCGAATTGATGTCCGGTCACACAGAAGCCATAACTCTTGGCAGCATGTTAATGGCGACCTTGTCATCAGCGATTTTCGGTTATGCAGCAGTCGTATGGATGATTAATTTTCTAAAAAGAAAATCCCTGAAGATATTTGCTGTATACGTTTGGATATTAGGGTTCATCATTATATTCCTTCAAATGACCGGGACTTTTTAATTTTCAGATGGGGAGGTATCAGAATGGAAGAGATAATTGCCGGCATTTTTGAATTACTCTCCCAGCTGGGTTATGTCGGCATTGCACTTGGGTTAATGGTTGAAGTGATCCCAAGCGAAATTGTCCTGAGCTATGGCGGCTTTTTAGTCAGCACCGGAAAAATCCATTTTATAGGAGCCCTCCTTGCAGGGATTGCAGGCGGAACACTTGCCCAGCTGTTTCTTTACTGGCTGGGCGCATATGGAGGAAGGCCTGTTCTTGACAAATATGGAAAATATCTTCTGATTCAAAAAAAGCATTTGGATGCATCAGAGAAATGGTTCGAAAAGTATGGGACTGGAGTAATTTTTACGGCCAGATTTATACCTGTAATACGGCATGCCATTTCAATCCCAGCCGGAATTGCTAAGATGCCTTTATCGGTCTTTACTGTTTACACACTAGCAGCTATGGTGCCTTGGACGGTTCTCTTTCTATTATTGGGGATGGAGCTTGGTGATCACTGGAGAGACATCAAAGAATATGCAAAACCATTTATCTTGCCGATCATAGTTATTGCTTTGGTCTCCGGCGCTATTTATTTGTTTTATATGAAGAGGAGAAGTTAACATAGCAAATTTACCAAAAGTGTAGAATTCCAATTTTACACTTTTTTTATTTGAGCTAGTGATGTTGAGAAAATTCTTCACACTTTCTAATCATTTTTGTAAAATAAAGCAAATACTTAGGATCAAAGGACGATAAAAGATGAAAATTTTATTAAAAAATGCAGTCATATATCCTGTGACTTCCCCCACCTTCCATGGGGATGTAATAGTAGAAAACGGAAAAATACTAAAGATGGGCAAGAACTTAAAGTCTGATTCAAATGTAAAAATTATAGACTGCCATAGCCACCACCTTCTTCCGGGCTTCATAGATGTCCATACTCATCTGGGTCTTTATGATGAAGGCACCGGATGGGCAGGCAATGATGCCAACGAAACAATTGAACCCTTAAGCCCGCATATTAGAGCGATGGATGGTGTATACCCTCTTGATCCCGCCTTTTCTGATGCAGTGAAATATGGCATTACAACTGCCCACATCATGCCGGGAAGCGCCAATGTAATTGGAGGAACAACCTCTGTTATTAAGACATCCGGGAAAAACATCAGCAAGATGATTATCCAGGAAACAGCCGGCCTTAAAATTGCCCTTGGTGAAAATCCAAAACGGATTCATAGTCATGGCAACAAGGATTCCATAACAAGAATGGGGATTATGGGAATGCTGAGGGAAACTTTTTATGAGGCTTTACAGTGCGATAATCCCGACTCTCTAAGATTTGCACCGCTTGTCAGGGCGCTCAAAAGAGAAATTCCCGTCAGAATACATGCACACAGGGCAGATGATATTATTTCTGCCATCCGCTTTGCAGAGGAATTCAATCTCGATCTTCGAATCGAACATTGCACAGAAGGCCATTTAATTGCAGACGAATTGGAAGGCTTAAATTTAAAGGTATCAGTGGGGCCTACTCTAACAAGAAGATCGAAAGTGGAACTGAAAAATAAAACCTGGAAAACGTATCAGCAGCTGACAGAGCATGGAGTGGAAGTCTCCATCACTACAGATCATCCATACACACCTGTGCAATATTTAAATATGTGTGCAGCTATTGCAGTCCGGGAAGGCCTTTCCGAGCAAAAAGCCTTAGAAGGAATCACCATTTTACCGGCAAGAAACCTCAGAATCGATCATCAGCTTGGAAGCATCGAGGAAGGAAAAGATGCTGATTTAGTTCTATGGAATCATCATCCATTTCACTTTCTTTCCAAGCCAAAATGGACAATGATAGGGGGAGATTTTGTGTTTAGAGAGTCTTAGAACGGTGTCGAATATTGCTGGTGATATTTGACATAAAATCGCAAAAAAAATAATCAAAAAACCTATTTCCTTTTTGAAATTTTTTTAGTATTATACCTAAAGTGAAGTGTAATTTTGCTTCCTACATGACAGACAATCAAATATCGGAAACGATAGTAATAGGGAAGGCAAATGGTGCGCCACCAGTTATCTGGTTCTAGTGGGTTCGATTCCCACCCCGAAATTTTTTAGCAGCATAATAAAAAATTTCGAGGGTGGACCGAAGGCTCTATTTGGCATGGAGTAGGACTGCCCTCAATTGGAGGGATAACCTATGCTCAAGAAACGTGATCTTCACGACTGCCATGCTTTATTTGATTTAATGACGCACCCTGATGTCTTCCCTTTTGTTCGCCAAAAAGCCAATTGTTATGATGAGTTTATATTTATTACAAAGCAGACAATCGAATCTGAAGAGCGCGGTGAATTGATTTCACGCACAATTCTTGATGAATGGGGCGCTCCGATTGGGACGATTAATTTGTATGACATCCAGGACAATGCCGGCTTTCTCGGTACATGGCTTGGCAAACCTTATCATGGCAATGGGTATAACAAATTAGCAAAAGATGCTTTCTTTGAAGAGCTCTTTTTTGAAACAGGCATTGAAACCATTTTTATGAGGATCCGCAAGGAAAATATCCGCTCGCAAAAAGCTGCAGAAAAGCTGCCTTATGTCATTCTTGCAAATGAAACGAGAAAGTCTGTATATGATCAGCTGAATGCAAATGGTGATATTTACAATCTATTTGAGATCCCAAAAGATTTATATACTCTTCATGTAATGCGTCATGGAGCAGCAGTCCAAGAATCGTCCCAATTATTGGAGGCTTAAAGAAAAGCAGCTCTCGAAGTACAAAAACGCTAAGCACTTGCATAGAGCAAGTGCTTTTTATTTTTTTCAATTAATAATATTGGTTTCCGATTCATCTGTTTTTTCTCTTATTCCGTAATGGGACAGCAATTCATCCAGCTCTTCATTGGTAAGAGTCTCAAAACGCCCGTCCACAAATGAAACTTGTGTCTGATTGGGATTAATCCTATTTATATTGAAGCTCATCTTTCTGCCTCCCTCAAGCTATTTTTTGGAAATGGCTGTTTACTATTTATACTCGCCGATTGAAGGATTTTTATTCCCGTTATGCAAAAGTTCACATAATTGAAATATTTATCAGCAAATTACTATACTGAATAACAGACCCGCTTGGGGCCGGCTTCTCTTTAGTATGATATAATTCTCTAGTCACATTATAGAAAGAGGAAAGATTCATGAATCAGACATACAGCAAAAAACAAAAACTGCATCAGCTGCTGGTTATTTTAGTTCCAATACTAGTAACCCAGCTGGCGATGTACTCTATGACATTTATTGATACTTTAATGACCGGCCGCTATGATTCACAGGACCTGGCAGGTGTAGCGATTGGATCTTCTCTATGGGTTCCTGTATTCACCGGGCTCAGCGGAATACTCCTAGCTGTTACCCCGATTGTGTCCCACCTCGTGGGAGCAGGGGAACAGCGTGAGGAAGTTTCTTTTTCTGTTATTCAGGGTGTTTATCTGTCCATCATTATGGCCGTCATTGTTTTTGGCGGAGGAGCACTTTCCTTAAATCCAATCTTAAGTGGAATGAATCTCGAGAACAGGGTTGAGGATACAGCTTTCAACTACCTCTCAGCATTAAGCACAGGAATGATTCCCCTGTTTGTCTACAATGTATTAAGGTCGTTTATTGATGCTCTTGGAAAGACCAGAGTCAGTATGATCATCACCCTTCTAACACTGCCAATCAATGCTTTTTTTAACTATATACTTATATATGGCAAATTGGGTTTTCCGGAACTCGGCGGAGCAGGTGCAGGCTATGCTTCATCTATTACTTACTGGCTGATCATGGTTATTTCGATTATTATTATTCATAAAAATTCCCCGTTCTCGAACTATGGAATTTTCAGAAGAATGCATGCTGTTTCTATCGGCAAATGGAAAGAAATCCTTCTTATCGGAATCCCAATCGGGTTATCGATTTTTTTCGAAACCAGTATCTTTTCAGCAGTTACTTTATTAATGAGCACATTTGAAACAGCCGTAATCGCAGCTCATCAGATTGCCCTCAATTTCGCATCACTTCTTTATATGATCCCCCTAAGCATTTCAATGGCATTAACAATCGTTGTGGGCTTTGAAGCGGGGGCTAAGAGATTCAGAGATGCTAAAGAGTACAGCTGGATCGGTGTCGGTATTGCTGTATTTATGGCATTAATTTGTGCAGCTGTTCTTTTGGCTTTCCCAAAAGAAGTGGCATCGATTTATACAAAAGACGACCATGTATTACAATTAACAGCCGCTTTTTTAATTTATGCCATGTTCTTTCAGCTTTCAGATGCCATTCAGGCACCCGTCCAGGGAGCGCTGCGCGGATATAAGGACGTAAATGTCACCTTCATTATGTCGCTTATTTCTTATTGGATCATCGGGCTGCCGTTTGGCTATTACCTGGCCAATCATACGGATTGGGGAGCCTATGGTTATTGGATTGGTTTAATTACAGGACTTGCAGCTGGCGCCATTACTTTAACAAGCCGGCTGATCTATCTGCAAAACAGAAAATACCCTGCATATATGGAAGCGAAGTAAATATAAAGTGAAACTTCAATCAGTGGGGGTTTTCCTTATCCCCCACTGGTTGTTAGTCGCGTTCTAGTGTCGCTAAGATCTCCGCTAGCGCTTCGATCAATCGACACTACGAACCCGATTGGTTCAACTAAGCCTCTGCCTGCGCGTCGGCAAGTTTCACTGTATCTCACCAATCGGGCTTTTACATTATAAAGCGAGGCGACTTGCCCAGGGGTGACAAGCATAAGACGAGCAGCTGGAGGGAAGTCCCTTTCTTCCCACCAGCTGATTGGCTTATGACCTCGAGCCCCTAGGAGCCGCAGCTAGATTGGGCAGTTTGACCCCCACTTATCCTCCTTTGATTCCTCTGAGTCTTGAAGCGGGGGTCTTACTGCCCGTTAGACTGCGATAAAAAGGCAGAAGAATACGGTTCTTCTGCCTTTCGCTTTCATTCCTGATAAATTTTCCCCAGGACGTCTTTTCCGCCAGTAACCGGGATTATGCTTCCTGTAATAAAATCGGATTTTTCATCGGTCAAAAAACTGATTACACGGGCAATATCCTCACCTGTACCCGGCCTTCCGACTGGTGATGCATGATCATGAACCTTCGCAGCTTCTTCGATATTTCTTTCCTTCCATTCACCGATAATATCTCCCGGACAAACCATATTTGCGGTAATTCCGTTACCGGCCTCTTCCATTGCAATGGATTTCGTTAAAGACGCTGCCCCCGTTTTTGCAGCCGCGAATGCAGAACGGTATATCCACCCAGATGCTGATTCTACACGATCAAAGCCTATCGTGATAATTCTTCCCCATCCATTTTCCCTCATTTTCGGTATAAACAACTTGGATAAATAAAAGACCGCATTTAAGTTGCCATTAATAAGGTAATTCCATTGTTCAAAAGAATAATCCAGCATCTCTTTTCTTTCGTGCACATAAGGACCGGCATTATGTATGACTATATCGATGATTTGAAATTCATTAAGAGCTTTTTCGGACATCTTTACACAGTCCGCCGGTAAAGAAATATCTCCCTGCAAAGCAATATTTTTAGTGCCGAATTTTTCGGTCAGTTCCCTGCACAATGAGACAGCTTCCTCTTGACTGCTACGGTAATTGATCACCAGATCGATGCCTTTAGCGGCAAGCATATTCGCTGTTCTTTTCCCGATCCCTGTTGCCCCTCCCGTGATTAAAGCTGCTTTATTTCTCACAAAATTACCCCTTAGTATTTAATTATTTTGTATACATCGATACCAATATAGTAGTAATTACAGTGTATTAATGCAAATAATAAGAAGCTTTCGCCCATGATGCAGCAGTACTAGCAAAAGAATCCTTTATTAACAGATAGGCATTTATCTGCATAGAATATATGGCATAGTATTGAATCATCAGCCGTTGCGGCAGTTTAGCAAGGAAAGGATGAGAAGGATGTTTCCGTGGAATCTTTTTCCATTTAATAAAGATATGAAGAATCCTCCCAGCCAAATGAAACCGGAGGAAATTGATAAATATATTAAAAATATCATGGGTCAAATGTTTCCTCAGAATATGCAGGGAATGACTGGAGCACCGGATTTTATGAAAGGCTTTAATGCCGCAGCCCCCGGAACTAATCAACAGCCAAATTCTGCACCACTTAATTCATCCGTCTTCGAAACCCATGATTATGTTTTTGTGAGATTTCCAATAAAAAACGAGGAATGGTTAAAAGAAATGAAGCTTTATCACACCTCCAACCAAATGATTATCGAACATATTCCCGATAAAGACGATAAACATATCATTACCCTCCCTGCCATTGTCAGGAAAAAAGGATCATCCGCCAGCTGCAAAGAGGGCTATATGGAGATAAAAATACCTAAAAATATCGATATGCAATATTCAGAGATAGATGTAACGGAAATATTATAAAGGGGGCCTCCTTATGGAACTGGAAAAATGGAAAGATTTAATCAAAATGACCGCACAATATCAGGATCAGGATTTCTGGGAAACGCTTATTTCACCTGGGGATTCCAATCATAATAAGAAACTTTCTTTTTCAGGCCTGGAGCAGGAAAAAATAAATCATTTTCTGTCTAATCAGGAAATTTTTCCGCGCTGTGATATGTATGAGAACAATGGCAAGATCAAAATCGAAGCAGAGCTACCCGGTATAAACAAAAATGATATTAAAGTATCTCTTGTACAAAATGAACTAATTATTAAAGGTAAATGTTCAGCATTTCAGCAGCACTTGCGCTATTTTCTGAAAGAAAGACATAGCAGATCTTTTGAAAAAGTTCTGACACTCCCTATGCCTGTTGATAAATATTCGATAGAATCTTCATTTGAAAATGGGATACTTTCCATTTCTCTTCCCATCTTATTCGAAGAGGAAGAAATAATACCCATTTTTGTAAAGAGTGAAGAGCAGCTTTAATCAAGCAGCTTATCATAGCAGTAAAAAGGATTTTCCCGATCCATAAAGATTGTACCTGCTTTAACATATCCATTTTTCTCAAATAACCTTTGAGCCTTTTTATTCAGCGAGTATGTATCTGTTCTCATATACAATATCCCGTTATTCACTGCATGATCTTCAGCAAATGCAATTAACCTGCTCGCAATCCCCTCGCCTCTTATCTCAGGATCTACGGCGAGACGATGAAATACAAAGCAGGGCTCATCTTTTCTCCATGAGGCATTTTTATATTCCTCCGCCTGGATTTGATCGACAGTAATGGAACCTGCGACATTTCCTTCAAAGATGGCAGTGTACAAACTGCCTGCTTCCACATCAGCTAAAAAATCTTCATTCCGGGGATAGGTCCTGTTCCATTGATCATTCCCCTCAGATTCCATAATGCTGACCGTCTTCTGGACAATTTCTATTATTTCCTTCAAATCGGCTTTTGTTCCTTTTCTAATTTCCATTTAAATCACCTGTTGTTTTTCATTTTTAGCAGCTCTTACTAATGTTCCAATGAATGATTGAATACATACATGGAGCTGAAGTTCATACTATATTGAATAATAATACAAAAAAAGCAGCCTAAAAAGGCTGCCTTTTATTCATTCAACTATTATTTCCCGATGAACATTTGTGTCCAGTAGTTACCGTCAGCAACATGGCCAACACCAAGGTGTGTGAAGTTGGCATTCATGATGTTTTTACGGTGGCCTTCACTATTCATCCATGCTTGTACAACTTCTTCAGGAGATTGCTGGCCCATAGCAATGTTTTCGCCTGCTGTAGTGTATGAGATGCCGAATTGCTTCATCATATCAAATGGTGAACCGTAAGTTGGGCTGTTATGGTCAAAATATCCTTTAGACTGCATATCACGTGATTTTTCACGAGCAACTTTGCTTAATTCAACATCCAATTTAAGTGCAGGTACTCCTGCTTTTGCACGTTCCTGGTTAGTCAATTCAAGTACTTTCTTCTCGTAAGCACTTACTTCAGAAGTTGCAGGTGCTGCTTCTTTTGTCTGTTCAGCAGGTGCTTGCTGCTGTGCAGGCTGCTGCGCAGGTGCTTTTGCTGTTTCTTGTGTTTTAGCAGGCTGCTCTGCTGGAGCTTGAGCTGCAGGCTTCTGAGCTTCCTGTTTATTTACTTGAACATTTCCCCAATTAATATTGTAGTTTTTAAGGTATTTTTGAAGAATGTTATTGATCTGTTCCTGGCTTAGGTTACCAGATTGAGAGATTTGAATTTTTTTAGCTTGCTCAGGAGTAGGACAATTTGAAGCTGCGTCCGCTTGGTTAGCTCCTGGTGCTGATACTAGTAATGCTGCTGCCGCTGCTACTGAGTAAATAACTTTCTTATTCATGTATATAAATCCTCCCTGTGTTTGTTTTCTTTGTTGTGTGGTGCTGTGTGACTTGCACAATCATCATAACACAGGGTTTTTCGTAATATTTTTGGACAGATTTTACAAATTCTTGAATGCAGCATATCTGATAGACTTGGAAACTAGTAAAAATCAGCCTGCAAGTTTTCATAAATACTTATTTTATTAGGTTTATGGATACTTACAAATGGGTAAATAGTCTTCTGCATTTTTTTGTCTTTATTGGAAGCTACCTTTATCATGTACCATTTATATACTAAAATATCACTATTGACAGGTTTTTAACCTGATACTATTTTTTACTTTTATTACACCAATGTAACAAATATTATAGGTATATGTACCCGTGAATGGGTATATATGCCCCTAAAGGAAAAATTACTGCAGGATTACTCGATTCCAAAACAAAAAGCAGCCAATGCTGCTTTTTAATGGCTGCCATGATCATCGTCATCCATATTTTCTTCCTGGCTGCCTGACTCTTTTTCAGGTGGACTGGGCTTGCCGACAACAAATTCTTTTTTAGGCATATTATGCATCCTTCGCGCCGTTACATGTGAATATATATAATAGGTACCTTCTTCTTTAAAGCTTTTCTCCAGGCGGTAGATCCCGTTTTCAGCATGTTCAACAAGAATTTTTTCGTGTTCTTCTGCATTCGCTCTCCAGATCTCAAACTTGACTTCGTCTGCATCTGTAACCTCTTCTTCTCCATATGTAACTTTTGCTTCAAAAACAACCGGTTCATTCACTTTTGCTTTTTCAGGGTTTATCGATAACTCGACATCCAGGAATTGCGGCTCTTCTTCAGCTGCATTATTATTGCTGCAGGCTGCCAGGCTAATAATTATCATTACCGCAAGCCAAATAAACATTAGTTTTTTCATTATTAATCTCCTCTAAATTTTCTTTATTTCGAGCAGCGGCAGCATGATTCTAACTGTCGTCCCCTTATTTAATTCACTGAACACAGTCAGCTCGCCTTGATGAAGCTTAACCAGCTTTTCTGCAATTGCCAGACCAAGCCCTGTGCCGCCATCTGATCTTGTTCTGCCTTTATTCACTCTATAAAACCGTTGTTTAATTTTGCTTAAATGTTCTTCTGAAATCCCTATGCCTGTATCCTCTATTTCAATCAGGCATTGCTCTCTCTCTTGAGATAAACGGATGCTGATTCTGCCTTTTGCTGTATACCGGATGGAATTGTCCATAATATTTTGGATAACCTGTTCAATCCTGCCTTCATCACCGTTAATGATTACTTCAGGATCCAGGCGATATTGCAGATCCACATTTTTTTCACGGAGGACCGGCTTGTATTTTTCAATAGCGTCCTCTATTAACTGTGCCAATGGCAGCGGCATTTTTTCGAGTTTGTATTCGTTAGATTCAAGTTTGGATAAATCAAGCAAATCTCCAACGAGACGTTCCATCCTTCGTGATTCTCTAAGTATCAGCTGTAAGTATTTTTTTCTGTCCTCTTCGGATTTTTCCATTCCGGAAATGAGCGCCTCACTGTATCCTTTTACATAGCTGATAGGAGTTCTTAACTCATGAGATACATTCGCGAGAAAATCCCTTTTCTTTTCGTCTTCTTTTCGTATAGAGGAGGACATATAATTGAAGGCATTGGCCAGCTGGCCAATTTCGTCCTTTGAATCAATGTTTAAATGAATATCATAGTATCCCTTTGAAACATGTTCTGCTGCACCCTTCATATCCAGCAGAGGCTTTGTCAGTTTTTTAACCAGCAACGTACCTAAAATGATGCTGATAATCGTAAAAACCGCCGCAGCTGCGAGCCACAGATATGCAAAATCCCGGGTAATCTCTGAAATCTTCGCAAGGGGAACATATAAATAAATAATGCCTTGAAGCCGATTATCATCAAGAAGCGGAATAATGACACCCATAATTTTCCGGTCAAACCTTTTTTCATAGCCCAGTTTTTCAACTGGAATGCCTTTAAGAAGATCTTCACGCTCTGCTTTGCCAATTAAAGTCTGATAGTCAATTTCAAAAGGCAGACAGGCACTAAGTTCTCTGGGATTACTGACAATAAAAATCTCTGTTTCTGATTTAGAATTATACCAATCGATTTTTTTCCTGAGATCTTCTGTCAAAGCACCACCCTGGTACTCTGACGCCAGGCTTCTCCCTTCAGTCAGCAGAGAGTCCCTGACATTTTCTACATAAATTTTTTCATAAAATAAGTAAGATAAAAAATAGGAATATAAGATCGTAATAATAAT
Source organism: Cytobacillus firmus (assembly GCF_023657595.1). Lineage (NCBI taxonomy): Bacteria > Bacillati > Bacillota > Bacilli > Caryophanales > Bacillaceae > Cytobacillus > Cytobacillus firmus. Next base: position 3,306,107 of record NZ_CP098323.1, read on the forward strand.
TGCGGCTGTTACAGTCAGCCACATTTTTTTAGCCAGGCTATTTGTCAGGAATTTCATTCATCCGGCACCTCGAATTTATAGCCTACTCCCCAGACTGTTTGAATATAGTCACCAACCCCCAGCTTCATTCTCAGCGTTTTTATATGAGTATCCACTGTTCTTAAACTTCCTGTATAATCAATGCCCCAAATATTTTCAAGCAGCTGTTCCCTGCTTAATGCCCGGTTTTTATGTTCGATAAAAAACAGAAGCAATTCATATTCTTTAAGCGTAAGCGTGACATGCTTTCCCTCAACTGAGACCTTTCGTGCTTTTTTGTCAATTGTGATTTTCCCAATTTGAATAGCATCCATGTCATTTTTTATTCCTCCCGTTCTTCGAAGGACAGCATTGATTCTGGCGACAAGCTCTCCAGGACTGAATGGTTTGACAATATAATCATCTCCCCCTAACTGCAGGGCTTTCACTTTATCCCATTCCTCTCCCTTAGCTGAAAGAAATATTATTGGCACATTTGATTTTTGCCTTATTCGGGAACATACATCAAACCCATCCTCCCCAGGCATCATGATATCCAGAATAACTAAGTCCATCACATTATTTTCAAGTAAGCCGTATGCTTCAAAGCCGCTCTCTGCTGAAAAGCATGCAAATCCTGAATTCCCGAGGTACATTTCAATCAAATGCCTCATATCAGCTTCATCATCTATAATCAGGATATTCAGCATGTCATTTCACACTCTCCCTAATGACTATTTTAAAAGGACCCTCTCCAACCTTGATGCTTTTAAGGGTTTTTAAATTTTCCGGCTCCAGTATATGTAAATCATTGCTGTCATAACCGGCCACTAATAGTGTATCTGCTGCAAAAGCCATTTCAAAAGGATTTGCCGCAATCGACACAGCGGCTTCTTCTTCCCCTGATTCATTAATTTTATATAACATATTTGACCCGTGGCTTAGGACATATACTTGATTTTCTTGTCCCAGAAAATTAATCGGCATCGAAGCGGCTGGAATTTTCTTTATTAACTTACCCGTTTCTTCATCATATACGTGGATATTTTGTTCAATCTCTACACCTTCTCCATGTCCGCCAATCCAGATTTCACCGTTTTTCTCATTGAGCCACGCACCGGCTGCTGAAGGATGGATCGTAAATTCCCCGCTTTTTTCTTTTGATTCAAGGTCGATAATTCCCATTTTTTTATGATTGAAGCTTAGAACAAATAACTTATTCTTTTCACGGGATTCCAGCAGGGTAAGCGGATCTATCTCAGATTCGACCTGTTTTTCTTCTTCTCCATTTAAATGAAAGAACCTAATTTTGTTTAAATGCTGATCTGCAAAAACGATTTCATTCGTTTCAAGCAGGATTCCATTTACGATTCCTTCTCCTGTTTCCCAGCTGTTAATCAGTTTACCTTCCTTTAAGGAATAAAGGTCAGCCGTTTCAAGCTGTTTTCCATAAAGAAGGATGGAATCATTGTCCGGGAGAATTAAAGCGCCTGTATAAGGTTTCTCCATAGCCCATTCTGCCGCCAGCTTCTTTTTTTCCAGGTCCACAAAAGATATGGTCATATCCTTGATATTTACTGTGGCAGCAAAGCTAATATCCTCGGGTATTGCAGGCTGCCTCTTTTCTGAGCAGGAAGTAAGGAAGGCCGTTATGATCCATAAAAAGAAAAGCCAATACATTTTTTTTGACATACAATTTCTCCTCATGACTATCTTATCTTTATCTTACATTAACATTGTGAGATAAATGTGAAAGGATCTTGAAATCTGCAGTAAACCTATAAATTTAAAAGGCACTTTTCGTATAACATGTTGTTTTCGCTAACAATGTTGTCCGCTGAACTCCGCTCCAATCAACTCAGCATAAAATAAAAAGCGGCGACAAACCTTGCGAAAACAGCCATTAAAAAAAGAAGGTTTGACCCTCCCTATTTCAAACCTTCTGCTTCATGGATATGGATTTGGATAAGAGCTTCTTTGGATTTGTCATCCAGGTCTGAATGTGCAATTCTCTTAACCGCAAGGTAGAATTTTTCATAGATAGTCTTACGGACTCTTGGATGGGAATTTTCATCCCTTAATTCCCTGGAGATTGCTTTCTTCAAAATGTTTTCTGCGTCAGTATCCTCTTCGAGTTTCCGGTTATTCCATAGCTTCCGATATTCATTCAGAAGCTTTTCATAGTCTGGACTCATAACTTGCCACATCCCTTCCAAAACAGGAAACAAATATATTTCCTTACATGTATTTTTACATAAATAAATTTATAAATGCAAAAAATACAGCTAATATGCGAGAAAGGAGAATGAGTTATGAATTCACCTTATCGGTGCCCAAACTGTAAAACAAACAGAAGCCGATTCAATATTATTCAGCAGGTGCCTCAATCCATCAAAATGGATCCTCAGACAGGGAATGTTTTGGAAGAATACAGCAGTGAACAGCTGTCCCCCTTCCATATGCCTTACAAAGGTCCTGAAAAAAGGGTTCAATGTGCGGCTTGCGGACTTGTAGAAGACGAGCGGACATTCATTAAATTTGGCGAAAAACAGTAAAACGAATAAAGGCCTGAGAGTCTATTCTCAGGCTTTTATTCGTTCAATAACTTATTTTCCTTTAAGAACCTTTTATTATCCACTTTCCATGGATCTGCCTGTGAAAAGCGCACAAGATAGATGCTGCCTCGAAAATGCTGTCTGCCGCGGTTTTTTATAAACCAATCCGCTTCCACCGGCACCTCCAGGCTCAGCTCATCTGTCAAATCCTCAGCCGGAAGGACGGGCATCGCACTCAGCCTTACATTCTCAATTCTGGGCATGAGTTTATACCATGCTAAAGGCTGGAGGGAAATCGACTGGACAATCCTGGAATCCTGCTGTTTTAGTCCTGCCATGAATGCACTGATCACTTCATATGGATTGGCATTATTGAGATATTCATCAAGCTTTCCTGCCGCTTTCAAAATCATAAGCTTGTGTGATAAATCCATAAAGTTTGTTCGATGTGTGGTACTGCCGTAAAAATGAATACAAAAATGCCCTGGAAAATTATTTTTCAATGCACCTCCTCCATGGGGCATGCCATGCATGGAAGCCGCTATCCATTGATTGCCATTAATTACAATGATGGCGCGCCGCTTCCAGCTCCATTTTCCGCCATAAATGCTTTTCATTATTTTTGTTTCTTCAGCATTTAATGGCTGAACATCTGCATGATGGCTTCCGGCACGCCGCTGGACTTTAAACTTCTTGCCTGTTTCAACATCCAGGACGGTAAATTTACTGTATTTCGGCAATATCCCATTCACTTTCTCCCATGCCAGCATCTCAATCCGCCAGCTAACCCCTTCTTCATCTGCAGATGTGTATGTGCCTCCTGCAAAAAAAAGAAAGATGAATACCATGACTATGTTTAATTTTTTCATAAATTCCACTCATTTATAGGTTTTTTCGGTTAGGCATTATATAATGAGTTTCCCAAAAAAAGGTTTTCTTCATTCATTCAGGCAATAAAAAAAAATCGCACCGTATGAATGCGATTTTCTTTAATATCCTGATTAGATAGATTCTTCTAGAATCTTCAACCTATGTTCGATTTCTGCCCAATCAAGATTCTCCCCAATAAACACCATATTCAGGGGCATATTGATGTTTTCCTGCATATAAAGCGGCATTCCATATGAAAACTGAAAAAGATACGGGTACTTTGAAGAATTCAGCTTCATATACCCTTTTATTCTGTACACAGTATCTGGAAGTCCTCTAAGAAAATCTTCAAAATCAGTCTGATTGACAGGTTTTTGAAACTGATAAACGAACGTGCTAAGCTTTAAATCAGAAAAAACATGTGATCTGGAAGCCTTGCTCTTTTTCCCGGAGGACATATCTCTTACCTGCTTCACAGCAATCTTTGAATATGTAGTTAAGATGGTGAACGACTGGCTGTTAAGACCCTGAATCTCCATTGTAAGCCGCGCCAGTTCCGCCTCGGAAAGTTTATCTGCTTTATTCAGGATTATTAAGTCTGCATGCCTTACCTGCTCAATTAAAAGCTGCTGCACCTGAGGACTTAACACATTTCGATTAAGCCATCTTGGACTGTCAACAACAGAAATAATGCCTTTTACCCGCATCCTGTCTGCAAAAAGGGGGGAAAGGATGCTATCCAGAACTTCAATGGGATGAGCAGCACCTGTAGTTTCAATATAAATCGCTTCCGGCTTTTCAACCATTAATAATTCCTGAAGCTGCGCCTCGAGCTTATCTGAGATGGTACAGCATATACAGCCGTCAAGCAGCTCTTTTAATGGCACACCCTCATCGACTGCATCCGAGTCAATGGAAACTTTCCCAAGCTCGTTCATCATGACTGCCACTTTTCTGCCTTGCTTTTTTTCATCCTGGAGCAGCTGCTTTAGAAGCGTCGTTTTCCCGCTCCCAAGAAATCCTGATAATATATATATTTCTGTTTTATTCATACTTTTCCCCTTCTACACGATCTGCCAGCATTTCTTCAATCATAAGCATCATTTTCTTCTCTATTGAATCAATATCCAGATTGGTTAAATAACCAACAGAATGAAACATTTCCTGTTTGCATTTCCAGATGGGAATATAAGCATTCGGAAAAAATTCATCCTCCGTCTCTATTCCCAGTTCCAGAATGGACTCATAATCATTTTCAAACACATCGTTTTCTGATGCATGCCTGCCTTTTATCGTCCTGACCAGGTCCACTGCCAGATTTTCCTCTTCAGTTTGAAAGTCTGTTTTGTACTTATTAAGAAGTTTTTCTGCAAGCTTTTCACATTTTTGTTCAATATCTGATATTTGCCTGCGGCTCTCTTCATTAAGCTTTACTACCTGCTTCAAAGGATCACCTCTTTATAGCTATCCTGTCTAATGACCCATTGTATATGATTTTACCAGTCCATACAAACCATAAGACATATTTGCTATAATTTCTATTAAGGATGGTGGAGAAAAATGCTCGAAAATACTGGAGAAAGAATCATACTGGAGGAAATGCCGGTTACTAACGGAATGCTTCTGGAACATTTGGCACGTTACTATTTTGCCCTTTATTACGCTAAAGGAAGAGTGCTTGATATTGCCTGCGGGACGGGGTACGGTTCAAAAATAATGGCAAAAGCCAAGAAAAAAGAAATTAATGAAATTGTTGCAGTGGACATTGATGAGGGTGCACTGAACTATGCCAGACAGCATCATTATCATCCTCTCGTGCAATATATTAAAGCCAATGCGGAAGATGATTCCCTCCCTGAACAATTAGGATTCTTTGATGTGATAACGAGCTTTGAAACGCTTGAACACCTGCCATCAGAAGAAATATTCCTTAACAGTCTTTTTAAGATGCTAAAGCCAGGCGGGACTCTCATTTTATCCACGCCCTTCGGTGCCGGAAGGGGAAAGCCAACAAATGAGCCCTTCCATTTTCACCAGCTGACTGAGGATGAATTTATTGAACTGTTCAAGTCTTACGGAGAGACGGAATTTTATTATCAGAGAAGTGTTCTCATTGAACCGAAAAGAGAAGGCAAACACTACCCTTTTGGGATTGCAGTCTGCAGAAAAAGTAAATGAGGAGCCCGCCGGCTCCTCATTTACTTTTAATAGCGTCTCTCTCAGTTCTTTTCAGCATCCAAAAACTGCTTAAGCGCTTCTGAATTTTCTTCAAAATCAAGCTGGAGAACCGAACCGGCATGTTCATAAGTTTTATTCTCATAACTATCTTCAACAGGTACCCTAAGTGTTTCAATGTCAGTGACAGGATTCATTAAAAACTTCACACCGAGTGATAATGCTTCTTCAATCTTTAAGTCGGTTTCAACGTATTTCATTGCCTGGCTGATTACTTCAGGAAACCTTGCTAAACCGGCAGGTGATGAGAATTGGTTCATCACTTCATCTTTAAGCCCAATTAAAATTTCCTGCTGCCGGTCAACTCTCCCGAAATCACTTTGTCCGTCATGGCGAAATCTCACATATGATAAAATGTCGCTTCCCTTAAGCTTTTGTTTTCCCGGCTCCAGATCCAATCCCATATCTTCAATCATGGCGGCACTGACTTCTGCTTCAATTCCGTCCGGGGCAATCGCATCAAGCATCGCTGTAAATCCCTTAAAATCAATAATTGCTGTATGATCGATTTGGATTCCGAAGTTTTGTTCTATTGTATCCTTTAATAATTCCTTGCCGCCTATATAATAAGCATGATTCAACTTGCTGTACATATATTGGTAATCCGGTATTTTTACATAGCTGTCCCTCATAAGAGAGACCAATTTAATGGATTCCCCGGAAGGTTCATAGCTGGCCAGCACAATGGCATCCGAACGTGAATCCTCTTCTCCTCTGCTATCGACACCAATCAGCAAAAAGTTTTTCGTTTCATGTACAATCGCTGAGGGCTCTTTATTCACCTTTTCGGACTCGCCGATCTCCGTCTCCTGCCTTGCATTATTGTTTTCTTTTTGCTGAAAAGACATGCAGCCGGATAGTATAGCTGCAGCCGCTGCAAATAGGATCATAATTTTTTTCAAGTAAATCACCCCTGCGCTGCTTAATAGTTAAGTTATTACCATTGTGGGAAAGAGAAACGCTTTCTATACCCACTTTCTAAGAACAGCCATACTTGAACTGCCCCCACCTGCCGCTACTCGCTTGAGGAAGGAATCGTCTCGCTTGAAAATGATGAAAAAAGCTCTCCGAATCGGAGAGCTTTAGATTATGACCCTATTTGTTTTTTCAGCACTTCAGCTGCTTTTTGAATTTGCGTATCATTTTGGTCGATTTTTTCACGGAGTTTTTCCATCAGCCTAAGAGTAGACTGCCCTGATAATACTCCATTTTGATCAAGCTTTTCAGCAGCCTGGAATTCCTTGACAGCTGCTTCCGTTTTTTCATCAAAGAAACCGTCTTCTCTTCCAGGATTATATCCCAGAGCTTTCAGCATAGCTTGAGCTGCTTTAACCTGAGCTGAAGAAGCAGAAAGCTTTAATTCAGTGTCTGGATTAATAAATGGCAGTGCAGCGTATTCCGGCAAGGCCACTTTGTGGTCAGGTGTAATTCCCTTTTTATGAATCCAATTTCCATCCGGTGTCAGCCATTTTTCAGTAGTGAATTTCATGTTTGACCCATCGGAGAAGTCCTGTGCACGCTGGACGGTGCCTTTCCCAAACGATTTTTCACCGACAAGCGGCACATCTGCGGATTCGTGTACTGCCGCAGCCAGAATTTCTGATGCACTGGCACTTCCTTTATCAATCACAACGACTAAAGGTATATTCGGGTTTTCTTCTCTCTTTGATTTTACTTCTTCTCTGTTTCCATTGCGGTCTTCAATTTGGAATAATATCTCGCCATCCGGGACAAACAGGCTGGAGATTTCCACTGCCTGATCCAGAAGGCCTCCTGGATTCTGGCGAAGATCAAGGATTAATCCTTTCATGCCCTGCTTCTGCAGTTCATTCAGAGTTTCAACCAGTTCTTTAGAAGTATTTTCTGAGAATGTAGTAATCTGTACTTTTGCAATACCATCTTCCAGCATTTCCCCATAGACGGTTTCAAGCGGAATGGTATCGCGTGTAATGGAAATTTTCATAGGCTCATCTGTGCCGGGACGCTGAACTGCAAGTTCTACTTTAGTCCCTTTTTCGCCTCTGATCAGCATAACGGCTTCTGTAGAGCTCATCCCCTGAAGGCTTTTTCCATCAACTGAGAGAACCTTGTCATTTGGCCTAAGCCCGGCTTTTTCAGCAGGTGAACCTTTCAATGGGGATACAATGACTATGTAGCCTTCCTGTTCCTGGATTTCAGCTCCGATTCCTTCAAAAGAGGATGAAATACTCTGATGAAAGCTTTCGGCTTCTTCTTCATTCATATAGTCCGAGTATGGATCATCGAGCGCTTCAAGCATACCGTTAATAGCGCCATTTATAAGGTTATTTTGATCCACTTCCTGGAAATAGTTTGCTTTCAGGGTATCATACGCTGTATACAGCTTATCAAATTCCCTTCTTTCGCTTGTTCCCACATCTACTGCCTTTTCATCTCCAAAGGCCAGTGCAAAGGTAGTAATTCCAGCTGAAAGAAACACAATAAAAAACAGCAGCATTACAAAATGAAACTTTTTCATGCGGATAAAACCTGAATGGTTATTATCTGGTGTTTCTGAAGTTTCTTTGTTTAAATCTTCATTTTGCAAACTTTTCACCACTTTCGTCACCGTAAAATAACTATGTACAATCCTTAATGATTAGAATAACATTTATCGAATAAATTACAAAGAAAAATGTGTGCAGCGATTAAAGAGCGCCAGCAAAATATGCGTGGCGCTCTTTCTTATGTCAGGCTACCCCATAGCCCTGGTCTTCTATCGCTTTTATCAAATGTTCCTTATCAGATTTTTCAGGATCATAGACGATTTCTGCATGTTCATCATGAAAGGCAATCGAGACGCTTGCCACGCCATCGATGGAGAGAAGGGCATTTTTGACTGCCTCTTCACAATGGCCGCAGGTCATGCCTACAACTTTAAATGAAACTTTTTCCAAAGCATGTGCCTCCTTTTTACAAATTAAACCTTACTTTATTAATACCTCATTGAAGGAGGTTTATAAACATCAGGTAAACAGACAGCCGGCCCGGCCAAACTTCACTTGAATTAAAGCGGCATTTACATCAGGAAAATAAAAGATTAATGTTTTGGCGGTATAAACATATTTTATTATAAAGCCATTTTAAAATTCTCTATCAAACCTTTTCATCATCCAGACCTTAGCTCTCCCAGCACTTTCTTAAGGGGTGATTTTATGATGTTAACCGCAATATTATGGATAAGCTTCGCATTTTCCCTAATCAGCCTAATTGCCGGGATTATGAATCAGTCATGGAAACTTGCTCTATTAAGTTTTTTTCTGCTGCTGCCATTGGGATATTCTCTAACAGGGGCAGAAAATGTGCTCCGTTTTCTATCAGGCCTTCCAGCTGTACCCTTCCTTTTAGCGGTGATATTCTATTTTCAATCAGGAAAAAGCAGGCTGAAGGAGAAAGGCAAATAAAAGAGGCCATTTTGGCCTCTTAGATTTTTTTAACAAGATCAAAGTACTCTTCCAAAGTCCATTTCTTTTCATAAATGACTTTCGCAGCTTCATGGCCCACATAACGGAAATGCCAAGGCTCATATTTATAACCTGTGATGGCTTCTTTTCCTTTTGGATAGCGGAGAATAAAACCATAATGATGCGCATTTTCAGCAAGCCACTTTCCTTCCTTTGTCTCCCCGAATTCTTCGGAAAGCTCAAGACTTGCACTTCTGCTTGAGATATCCATTGACAGTCCTGTCTGATGTTCACTGCTTCCGGGAATCGCCACAGCCTGGACCGCTTTTTCTTTACCAACTCTATTTACTTCGGCCTCAAAAACTTCAGATTGCCGTGTAAAAGAGCGATAGCCGGATACAGCAAATAATTCCACACCTTCATTCAATGCTCCAGCAAATAGCTTCTCCAGTTCTTCAGCTGCGTCCTGGCGCATATAGCTCTTTTCCAAATCTAACTTCCCGTAAGAAAATGCGACATCCGGGATCATTAGCTTGGATGGTTCATAGCCATCCGGAAGGCTGAATTGTTTATTCACCATGACCATCACATTATCAGGGTTCTGGATAATATTTCTGCCATCCACAGATTTAATATCATTAAAATATGAAGCTTCCAATGAAAGAGGATCCTTTTGAATATCTTTCTTGTCTTCATTTCCTGCTTCCCCGGCACTGCTTTCTTCTCTATTTAGTGATTCATTTTCTTGAGAAGGTTCATCGAGGCTTTTATCTTCCCCAAGGAACGGAATTTTTTCAATAAGCGGCTTTGCTTTATCCAAATACGGATCCAGCTGGCTGCAGCCGGAAAGCAGAAGGCTAAGGGTCCCTGCCATAATTATGATCTTCTTCATTCAAACTCACCTGTCTTTTTATTTCTTTGCAACATTACTATTTTAACACTACACGTCAACTAGTCCATAATTGTGTTAAAAACAGGACAAACGGCACAAATCTCATTTTTAATAATTTCAAAATTACATCATCAAAAAAAATAAAACTGGCTCAGGTGAACCAGTTTCATTCTATATTATTCCTTAATAGCAGCTTCAAGTGCCACTTCGATCATTTCATTGAAGGTGGTTTGTCTTTCTTCAGCAGTCGTTTCCTCACCTGTCAGGATGTGATCACTGACTGTTAGGACAGATAGTGCTTTGCGGTCAAACTTCGCTGCAAGTGTATATAGAGCGGCTGTTTCCATCTCAATTGCCAGGATCTGATACTTTGCCCATTTTTCAAGTTCCGAATTGTCATTATAGAACATGTCAGATGTGAAGACATTTCCGACTTTAAGGTTTAATCCTTTTTCAATACCTGCATCATAAGCTTTTTTCAATAGATCAAAATTGGCTGTCGGCGCAAAGTCAACCCCTCCGAAAGTGAGCCTGTTCATTTGGGAATCTGTAGAAGAGCTCATCGCAAGGATTACATCTCGAACCTTTACATCTTTTTGAATCGCACCACACGTTCCTACTCTAATCAGGTTTTGGACATTATAGCTTTGCATCAGTTCATTGATATAGATGGAAATGGATGGAACCCCCATGCCTGTACCCTGAACTGATATGCGCTTCCCTTTATATGTTCCTGTATAACCAAACATGTTGCGGACTTCATTGTAGCACTCCGCATTTTCTAAGAATGTTTCTGCAATATATTTTGCACGCAAAGGGTCTCCAGGAAGCAGGACCGTTTCCGCAATTTCATTTTCTTTAGCACCAATATGTACGCTCATAAATCTAACCTCCAAATTCATTCTGAAGCTGATGTAAATGCTTCCAAGTCACACTATACCATATGTGCCACCAGTTAGAAACAAATATGACAGGGCATGTTTTTTCCCTGTGCGGGAAAGCTAATTTTAGCTTTTCCAAAGGAGGTTGTAATCATGCCGCAAAAAGGAATGAGCAAAAAACTCAGGCAGGCAGTCCAGCATGCCAATGAGACAAATCCATCTTCCAGGGCTAATACCGAGCCTAATACATCCAAAACAGTCAAAACAATAAGCAATCGATAAGCGGAGGGACTTAAGATGGGCAAAAAGCACCGTAACCGTATAAACTCACCAAAGAAGAATAATCATATTCCTGCAGAAGCCATTGTTGCAGAGCAGGAAGCGCATGGCAAGGAATACACAGCCAACAAACGCAAAAACAGTCCGGGATCAAACATAACCGAATAAGAAAAGCGCAAGCGCCTTGGTCACGAAGGAACGCAGACTAAGAACACCACGTCCTGTGGCAACGTCTGCATGACCCGCATCCTGCGGGCCTCAAGCACAAGACGAGCCTCACGGAAAGGCGTCCTTTGCCTTTTTGGGAGGATTGGCTTGTGACCTCGAGGGGGTAGGCGCTGGAGCTAGACAGTTATCGAAGTTAAAAGTTATACTTTCCTATATAATAAAAATAAACAGGAGAGCTATTATGCCCTCCTGTTTTCTTATTTATCTAATATGTATCCTATTAACTTCTTCCCAGCCGCCCGGCTTCAGCTGATAATAAAATTGCCCTCTTCTGCCTTCATCAATATAGAGTATATCTCCTGTGGAAATAAACCGGCCATCGAAATCCTCCGGGATCCGATCATGCACATTAAACTTTCTAAAAACTGATTCAAGGCATTCATCATGAGTCAAAGCTTCTACATTAAGGCGATATACTTGCTGAAAGCCTTTTTTGCCCCTGAATTCAGGTGTTTGAAAGATCGTAACATCATACTCTCTTCTTTTGATCCTTGTTAATTCCATCAGCATATGGCATCCCCCTCTTATTCCCAGCATCCGTTATTTATGGCTGATTCTAATTCACCAAGTGACCTGTCAACTATCGAATAAGGTCTTCAAAAGCATTCTTATGACGTTTTCCAGCCAGCTGCCTAAATTTAAGTGAACAACTTTTCATTACTGTTTAATTAGCCATTTTTATTGTCGTTTCCTCCATCAAAAAAATTCTATTTTTGTCGATTAACGGTTTTTTTCGTAAAGTAAACGCTTTCAAAAATGTTTAATCTGCATATTATGTATAAAAGTCTTATCTGGAGGTGATGAAATTGCTGGTATCTAAAAAGCCTGTTTTGCTTTCCATCCTAATTGGAATGTTATTAATGACTTTCTCTTATTTTTTTCAGCCTCTCATGCCATTTAAGTCCATCGCACACAGAGGCGCATCTGCACTTGCACCGGAAAACACGCTTGCATCGTTTGAAAAAGCTATTGAAATGGGTTTTGACTATATCGAGTTAGATGTAAGGCTGAGCAAGGATAAACAGCTGGTTGTTATTCATGACGCTAATGTTTTGCGAACTACCGACGGTGAGGGGCTAATTGAGGAATTAACAGTTAAAGACTTAAAAAAACTGGATGCAGGATCATGGTTTTCTCCTGCGTATGCCGGTGAAAAAATCCCTTTATTGACTGAAGTATTAAAACAAGCCAGCGGAAAAATAGGAATTATAATTGAAATGAAATCACCGGAAAATCAGCCTGGCATGACAGAAATTCTCGCAGACGTACTAAACTCTTACAAACCCGACAGTCACATAAAAGTCCAATCTTTTCATATTAATGAAATGAAAAAGTTTCACGAGCTGGCTCCCGAGATTCCTGCTGGCCTGCTGCTGAGCAAACACCTGGACTTGTTTCATTTGGCATCCTACCGCGATTTTGCCTCTTTTCTATCTGTTCACCATCTCCTGCTTTCCAAGTCCTTCATTAATCAAGCTGAATTATTCGGTTATGAGATCTATTCGTGGACCATCAGTAAACAATACCAATTTGCAGACATGCAGAGGCTTGGTGTTCACGGCATTATTTCCGATGATGAGAAGAGAATCCCCGATTCAATCATGTACGTGCTCATAACCCCCTTTTTAAAAGGACAGGATTTAATTAAAACACTTCTGGCGTAACCTATAGCGCTCCACTGTCGCAGCCAAAGCAAAAAAAACGATGGGCATCACCCATCGTTTTCTCAATGAATTAAGCATATTTTGCAATGACCGATTGAAGCTTTTGCTGCATATAAGGAATATCTGCATTTGTAACAGTGAAACGGACAAATGTTTCATCCATTTCCAGTGCTTCTGCCAGGAATCCGCCTATTCCTCTCGCTTTACGGTCTACTTGCATCATAACCTCGGTCTCTCCGTTTGACAGTGGAAAAAAGACCACTTCCAGTTCATCAAGTTTTCCTCTGAAAGGACCGGAGACTGGAACAAATTCAAACTCCTGGATAAACGGAAGCCTTCTGCGAAGGCGGTGCGGAGCCTGTTCACATTCTGCTTCCCGCAAACGGAATCCCATACTTGAAACAGCGTTCAATACAGAATCCATCAGCGGGGTAGCAGCAACACGAATATAATCCTTATCTGCAGGATCTACCGCGTTTTTTATATCTAGTCCTGTCGTCACCCAAATTTTCGTTTTGCCAAAAGACAAAGGTGTGTCAGCTGGAAGGTTAAAGGTAAAAGGAATTTCCTTTCGTTCATTGGCTGCCAGGGTAAAGGATTGAGCAAGCCTGAAACGGTCAATCAGACCGGAGACTGTATATTTTTTATCATCTGATTCTTTAATATAAGTAGTATTCAATGAAAGGTAAATATCATCAATTTTCTGTTCGGTGCTGCCCCCTGTAATTTCAACCACGCCTCTGAGGGCTTCGCCCGGAACTGCTAAATCCTTTTCAAGTTTCGTATCCACTTTTGCTGATCCAATTCCTACACTTGCCAAAACCTTATTAAAAAATGACATATGCTTCTCTCCCTGTTTCATTTTTTATTTTTACTGCATATATAAAGCAAAGCACTTATTTCACTTAGATATACGTGCTTCTTAACAAGAAGGTTTCATTTTCAATGGCGGCAGCACATATTTTTTTTCGGAATTGCTCCGTTCACTGCATACCTCAGAAAATGCTGTGTTTAGAATATGTATGTGTAAGATGTTCCTGCTGCTCCGCAAAAAAATGACGAGCATCGTTCCTCGTCATTTTTCTATATCAGTCATCTTCAATTTCTTCATCAATGATGCACTTTTGCAGCAGGTACTCAAACGTGATATCTGCAAGTTCATCCAATTCTCCTTCAGTAGGCACATATCCCCTTTTTGCCAGCTCATGAAAGAAAAACTCAGCAATTTCTTCTGTATCTATTACGACTTCTATTTCCTTCACAGCAACGCCCCCTTTGTACAAAATGTATGAAGCACTCCCTGGATTCATGCAGAACAAGCCATATTCTTTATTTTATTTTCGATGCATTTTTTTTCAGTTAGGACATACATATAGGATAAACAGCCAGCAGCAATCCATTTTATACAGAAATTGAGGAGGCAGCGACATGTCCAGTATATCCAGACTAGCCCTACTAATTAAAGAAGATGTTAATCGTGATGAAAGTTCTATAGTAAATCTTTATAGCAATCTATTAAATGCCTGGTTCAAGCTCGTCATATGGTTTGGCATCCCATTTTTACTGTATCTCCTGGTCACCTGGCTCTAAAGAGCAAAGACTTCTGTGCTTTTTACACAGTGCTCTTATCATCATTGTTTGCAATATGCTTCAGCTTTCTGAGTATAACCCGCATGATATGCTTATACTCATCATCCTGAAACATTTCATAAAGAATACGATAATCATTGTATATATCAAGCAAACCATCAATCAGCACTTTTCTTTCTTTTATCCCTTCAAGCAATTCCTTTTCTGCCTTGCGGAATGAATGTGCCGTTTCCCTTAATTCAGGAAGCTTTTCTTTTTTATTGATCATATAGAGGAGCCCAAGCTTTTGAATAAATGCATCAGCACTTTCAGCATCCGCAACGAGTGTCAGCTCTTCTTCCCCTGCTTCCAGCCATTCCCCGTCATTAATTCTTGAAAGCTCATAAATAACATCTTCCCATGCATCTTCTTTGTATCTCCAAATTTCCGTCCTGAAGCCTACGATTTTGAAAAGATCCGAACCATACCCCTTGACTTGGACAAGGTCGCCAAAAAAGTATTTATATTCGATGTCAATATGCTCCTTTTCCATAATCTCACCTTCATACTCAGACAGCATTTGAAGGCTGGATTCCATATATAGGCCTTCACTTTTATTGACTTCATAGACGTACATATCATCTAGCCACTTTACATCTGTTACTTTTCCGACTGTACCATAAATAGTGATCACGACTGTATCACCGATTTTGTACTTGGGTTTTTTCTTTTTGCTCATTTCCTCCATCCTCTCAATGACTGAGTCGTGAGTAGTGAATACAATAGTATATGCACTTTTTATGAAAATCGTCCGTACGTTCATCACAATCAGCCATCTCAAAATAAAAAACACTCCTATGCAGGAGTGTTTCAAAATGTTCATTCAGCTTTCAGAGAGTACATACAATTGCCAGGCTTCATCGAAAATAGACATGGTCTCCAGATAGCTTCCGTTCAGTTCAAGGTAAGAGCTTACCTCATCATAATCATAAGCTGTTTTCGGAAAGCTGTGGTCCTCATATGCGTCATTGGCAAAACGGCTGATGTTATCCTTTGGTGCAGGATGTCTGTATTTCATTAAAAAGTGATAGAAAGTTTTTGACATACTAACGCCTTCCTTTTTATTCTGTCGTTCATTAATTTATTTTCTACTATAATCGAATTGTGCCAGGCTCGTCTACTTATAGACATTAAAAACAGCTCGCATATCTGCGGGCTGCTCTTTTCCTCACTTATCATAGGAAGAGAAATCAAAATAATTTCGCTTCAGCAGCCTTGGCTGCTCCATCAATTTTTCATAATTAATCTCTTGTCCGATCTTCTTGACATCAATCAAAAATAGCTGGTTCTCAATCGACTTAACAAGCTCATCTGACTGGTAAACCATATCACAATCCCTGCAGGAAATGGAAGGTGTCTCATTTATTTGGATGGCTCTTGTTCCATCAGGGAGCTCCCAATAAACCGTTTCACTGCTTTCACTTATATTTTGGCTTTCACACCAGGCACATTTATTTTCCATTCCTGTCCTCCTATTCCTTGGCAGCTGCAGCTTCTGAACCCGCTTCTGCTGCAGGACTCTGCTTTGTCTGCTGGGCATTGAATTTCTTTTCCTTTAATTCATCCCGTTTGCCCCGCTTATCTTTCAAAGAGCTGTGCTCTGGGTCGCTGTCATATTTTTCACGGCGATCCAGTCTTGCCAGGCCTTCAGGCACCAGGTTGAATTGCTGGTCATTCATTAGCGCCGCAATGCCTACATTTGATTTTTTCTCATCCATATCAGGATAAATTTCTTTAAAGTAGCCTTCTGCACGGCCTGGGACATAGTTTTCAGGCTCAGGATAAGTGGTGATTACACCTTCGAAATTGCGAAGGACCACTTTGTCAGCACTTTGCGAGATCAAATAATTCGGCTGCAGTGAAATCTTTCCGCCTCCGCCAGGCGCATCGACCACAAAAGTCGGGACAGCATAGCCGGATGTATGTCCCCTTAGCCCTTCAATAATTTCAAGCCCTTTCGAAACCGGAGCGCGGAAATGGCCAATGCCTTCAGAAAGATCACATTGGTATATATAATAAGGACGGACCCGGATTTTAACAAGGTCATGCATCAGTCTTTTCATAATTGGAACGCTGTCGTTTATGCCTGCCAAAATAACTGATTGATTACCCACGGGCACACCGGCATTTGCCAGCATCTCACATGCTCTCTTGGAATCTTCGGTAATTTCAATGGAAGTGTTAAAATGTGTATTTAACCACACTGGATGATACTTTTTCAGGATATTGCATAAATTCTCGGTGATCCGCTGGGGAAATACAACTGGAGCCCTCGTGCCAATTCTGATGATTTCAACATGGTCGATTTCACGCAAATTTTTCAGGATGTATTCAAGAATATTGTCATTGATCAAAAGTCCATCTCCGCCAGAAATAAGAACATCTCTAACCTGAGGAGCATTCCTGATATAGCTGATTGCCGCATCAAGCTGTTTTTTCGGTACACCCATTCCTATTTGTCCCGAGAACCTTCTTCTTGTACAATAACGGCAATACATTGAACATTGATTTGTTACCAAAAATAAGACCCGGTCGGGGTAGCGGTGCGTTAATCCCGGAACTGGGGAGTCTTCATCTTCGTGCAGCGGATCTTCAAGATCATATTTAGTTTTATAGATTTCATTTGAAATAGGGACGGATTGCATCCTCACCGGACACCGTGGGTCATCCGGATTCATAAGTGAAGCATAATAAGGTGTAATATTTAATGGAATGGTTTTTGCAGAAATCCTGACTCCTTCCTCCTCTTCAGGTGTAAGATTAATCACCTTTTTCAAATCATCAACTGTCCGAATGGTATTTGTCAGCTGCCAGAGCCAGTCATTCCATTGTTCTTCTGTGACGTCCTTCCAAAGCTCAATATCTTTCCAATGCCGATCCGGTTTATATAAAAAGTTCTTCATCTCTATTCCCCCTATATGAATTTCTATAAAATACACATTGCAAGTTTCATGCCAATTCTGAATATTTCGTACTATCATATGAAATCCCTTCCGGATTGGCGATTGTTTGCAACTTAAGGGATACTTTCATTTCCGTTAAAACAAAAAAGTGCCGATTACTCGGCACCTTCATGAGTGTTACTAACCAGGATTCTGTTATTCATTTCAATATTATATTTGGCCAGTTTATATTGCAGTGTCTGACGGGGCACCTCTAATAGCTTTGCGGCTTTTTTTATATTTCCGTTTGTTTCTTGAAGAGCCTTTTCGATTAAAGCTTTTTCCTGCTTTTCCATACTTGCCTTTAATGGCTGGATTTTTAATGAAAAATCCTGTTTATTCTTTTGAAGCTGCTGTTTCATTATAACTGGCAAATCCTCAGCTTTAAGTAAGTCTTCTTCACAGACATTCATCATGTACTCGATTGTATGCTTTAATTCCCTGACGTTTCCGGGCCAATGGTATTGTCTGAAAAAGGCCAGCACATCCTCTCCGATTCCTGAGAGGCTTTTGTGTAACACCTGATTAAATTGCTTAATAAAATAAAGGGCAAGAAATTCAATATCTTCCTTTCTCTCCCTTAGCGGCAGGAGCCCGAATGTGAGAACGTTTAAGCGGTAAAATAAGTCCTTTCTCATTTGGTTTTTCTCAAGTGCTTCCACTGGATGGATATTCATGGCTGCAATCACCCGTACATTGACCTGTGAACTCTTCGGACTTCCTACTCTTCGGACAATGCCATCCTCCAGCACTCTAAGCAGTTTAGCCTGCAGTTCAATCGGCATGGCATGTATTTCATCGAGAAAGAGTGTCCCGCCATCGGCTAATTCAAATAGCCCCGGCCGGTCTACTGCTCCAGTATAGCTTCCTTTAGCAGTCCCAAAAAGAATGCTTTCAAGCAAGGACTCCGGTATTGCCGCACAGTTCTGTGCAATAAATGGGCCTTCAGTTCTTGAGGAAGAATGATGAAGCCCCTGAACAAAGAGCTCCTTTCCGCACCCGCTTTCCCCAAACACAAGAATGGAAGAATCGGATTTTGCCAGTTTGGCTGCTTCCTTTTTAATATTTTTCATTTCCTTATTTATTGTGAGAAGGCTATCCAGTGTATACTGTACATTATTGGCAGCAGCCGCTTTGTTGAGGGGCTGTTTTATTTTTTTGCGCAAATCAAGAAGGCTTTCAGAAAGAAGCTTCAATCTGGAATAGTCCTTGGCAATCTCGACAGCTCCCGCTACCTTCCCATTAACAGTTATAGGGAGAGTGGTATTGATGGTTTCTATTTGTGCACCATGGAGGTTTACATAGGACTGAGTCTGATTATAAATCGGTGCTTTTGTTTTCATAACTTTTAATAAAGTGCTTGTCTCTTTATCCAATGAAGGAAAGACTTTCAGAACAGGTTTTCCGATTACCTCGGAAACCTCCAGACCATCATGTCTAGCAGCTATTTCATTATAAAAAATGGTAATTCCATTCAAATCCACTACATGAATCCCTTCATCAATGCCTTTTAATATGGCGGCCAGAACTTCTTTAGAAATACTTTGAGTTTCAATCATTAAATCCCCCCCACTTATGTATATGACAGGGTGCCGAAAACCTGTCAGGATTGTGCCGAAAATCCGGCACTTCTTTTTGAGGATCCGTCAATCCGAATAGGCTAAATTCTTTACCCAGACATTCATATTTTCAAGTTTATCGAAAATATAGCAGTTGTTAAGAAGACGGCCCCGATAGGAATAGCCAAGCTGATGCAGAACGGCATTCATACCGAATGACAGCGCTCTGGCGATGGAGTAGGCACAGAATACACCCTGCGATTTTAGATCTTTTTCCAATTTTTCGAGGAGTATTTTCATTAAACCATGTTTACGGTGGGATGGGAGTGTCGCACAATCTGTCAGTTCTGCGTTTTTATAAAAAAGATTGACCTCCGCTGATGCAGCACTGACAAGGTCACCTTTATACTTAAATGCGTAATAAATGGTTCCTTCCCGGATTGTCTTTTTTATATATGAGGGATCATGAAGAGGTGTTGGATAAATCTTAAATACTTCACTGTATAGTTCAGCCATTTTTTCAGCATCCTGCTCCGTTATTTTTATAAGCTGATATTCAGAAGGAGGCATAATGACATCCGGGTTTCTTTCAAGGGCGGTTACATTTTTAACGATGCTGTCTTCAGAGATCCAGTGTTCATTAGTTCTCCTTTCGTCAGAAAAATACTTACAGAAAAAGTATTGATCAGAGCCGCGGAAATATCCGTCGATAACAGCCTCGCACTGAAACCCCATCGCAAGAAGATCTATATAATTTTCAACTCTTCCCCTGAAAATTAATTTCTCATACTGGTATTCTTTTGCTGTTTTCTCTGCTTCATGGACGGCATCTGCCAATTTACCTGCATAATCGTCTACCCTTAATCGTTTATTGAATGAATCAAGATAGAATTCGGCCACAAAGCCTTCGTTTTTTAATGTTTTTACCGAAGCAGTATTATTCATTGCTAAGACCCCCTTCTATTAATAAAACTGCCCGGCCAGGGGGCCAGGCATTATGAAAGCTTAAAGAATACCCGCCAAAACAGCACTTTATCGCTAGTATTCTTTCTATTCAATCTTAGTCAATTTTAAAGCTGATAAGCTTCATCTCTGTCATTTCTTCAACAGCATATTTGATTCCTTCACGTCCCATTCCGCTCATTTTCACTCCTCCATATGGCATGTGGTCTACACGGAAGGTTGGGAAATCGTTCACCATTACTCCGCCGACATGAAGCACTTTTGCTGCTTTGAAGGCTTTGTTCACATCATTGGTGAAAACACCTGCCTGAAGGCCAAAATCTGAATCATTCACAAGTGCCAGCGCCTCTTCAAAGCTGCTGAATGAATTAATATGAACCACTGGTGCAAATGCTTCCTCACAAGAAATTTTTTCAGATTTGTCAACATTCAGCAGGACGGTCGGATACAATGTATTATCTGTCGCATTCCCGCCAAGAGCAAGCTCCGCTCCGCTTTCTATGGCACTCTTGATCCAGGTCTCTGCGCGTTCAGTGTCACTCCGGGAGATCATCGCTGAAATATCCGTATCCTCATTAAGCGGATCGCCGATTTTCAGCTTTTTGGCTTCCTCTACAAAACGCTCGGCAAATGTCTGGCAGAGAGATTTATGCACATAGATGCGCTGCACGGAAATACATACCTGACCCTGGAAGGCAAAAGCCCCGGCTGCGATACGCGGGACAATTTTCTCCACGTCTGCATTCTCATCCACAACAACTGCTGAATTCGAACCTAATTCAAGTGTTACTCTCTTCAAGCCTGCATGTTCGCGGATCTGCCTGCCTACTTCCGGGCTGCCTGTAAAAGTAATCATTGATATGCGTCCGTCGGCAACAAGTACATCCCCAACCGTTCCGCCGCTTCCGGTTACCACATTCAGCACTCCGGCAGGAAGTCCTGCTCTGTGGAAAATATCAGCAATTTTGTAGGCCGACATTGGCGTTTGAGATGCAGGTTTTAAAACAACCGTGTTGCCGGCCGCAATAGCCGGTCCCACTTTATGCGCAACCAGGTTCATAGGAAAATTGAATGGCGTGATGGCTCCGATAATCCCGAGAGGCTCACGTACTGTATAGGAGACTCTGCCTTCTCCTCCCGGAGCCGCATCCATTGGGATTGTTTCTCCATAAAGTCTGCGCGCTTCCTGGGCAGCGAAGGTATATGTCATGATGGTGCGGTCAACTTCTCCTCTAGCAGCCTTTATCGGCTTTGAAGCTTCTAGCGCAATAATTTTTGCGCACTCCTCTTTTTCCTCCTTCATGATGGCGACCACATTTTCCAGTATTTCCGCCCGTTTATGGGCAGGCATATCAGCTATTACTTTTCTGGATTGTTCTGCCGCATCAATTGCTGACTTCACATCGGAAGGAGTTGCCATGGCAACTTCTGCAATAACCTCCCCGCTATAAGGGCTCTTTAATGCTTTGTAATTCTCTGTTTCCTTGAACTTTCCGCTGATCCATAAATGTTGTTTCAATGGAAATCCTCCTTATGTGCAGCATTCACCTATTACTTCTTCCAGTATGGAAAATCCTTCATCAAGCTGTTCATTGGTTGTCACAAGGGGGCTGAGCAAACGAATAATATTGCCATATAAGCCGGCGCTCATTATGATGAGGCCGCGATTGTGTGCCTTTGACAGGATCTCCTGAACGATTTCTTTATTGGGTTCCTTTGTTTCCTGATCTTTAACAAATTCAATGGCACACATTGCTCCTAAAGAACGTACATCACCCACTTGCTTATATTTTAAAGGAAAATCAGAAAATTTTTCAGTGAAAAGACTTCCGATTTCATTTGCTCTTTCTAATAATCCTTCTTCCTCAATCGTCCGAATCACTTCTAATGCAGCTGCACAGCCTAGCGGACTGCCTCCATAAGTTCCGCCGACTTCACCAATATTTGGTGAATCCATTATGTCTGCTCTTCCAGTTACAGCACTGACCGGCAATCCGGCACCGATTGATTTAGACATGGTCATAAGATCCGGCACAACATCATAATGCTCCATGGCAAACATTTTGCCTGTCCTGCCAAATCCTGTCTGTACCTCATCAGCAATAAAAAGGATTCCATGTTTTTCACAAAGCGCTTTAACACCTTTTATAAAATGGGAAGACGGCATAACAAAACCGCCTTCACCCTGAACAGGCTCCATAATGACAGCAGCGACTTCTTCAGGCGGCACCTCGCTCAGAAAAAACGTTTCGAATCTTTTAAGCAGGGCATTATCATGGTCTTTATCCTTTAGGCCTTCGCTGCGGTAATAATAAGGATAAGGCCATTTATACGTTTCCGGCGCAAATGGCCCGAATTCATATTTATATGGTTTTACCTTGCTCGTTAAGCTCATGGACATATAGGTCCGGCCATGGAATCCCCTTTCAAATGATATAATTCCTTTTCTGCCTGTATATTTCCTTGCTATTTTAACCGCATTTTCCACTGCCTCTGCTCCAGTGCTTAAAAAGAAGGTTTTTTTGCTGTGATTGCCGGGTGTAATGCTGTTGAGTTTCTCTGCCAGCTTGATATAAGGCTCATACATCATGACATGGAAGCATGGGTGAAGATATTGGTCAATTTGGGCATGGAGCGCTTCAACAACCCTTGGCGGACAGTGTCCAACATTCAGGGCCCCGATTGCCCCCGCAAAATCAAGAAAAGTATTCCCATCTATATCTGTCAGAAGTGCTCCATCCCCTTTAGCAGCAAATGTCTGCATCGTGTTAAAGGGCCCCTTTGGGACATTCTTCTCTTTTTTAGCCAATAACTCCTTCGCTTTTGGTCCCGGCAGCTCTGTTCTTATATTAATTGATCCCATCCTTATTTCCCCTCTCCCTGATTAGTGCCGCACCATTCCAGTATGGCCAGAGCAATAATTTCAGCCGCATCAAAAACTTCCTCTAAGGAAATAAATTCGTTAACATCATGTGCGGCTTCCGTTACACCTGGTCCGAATACAACAACAGGTGTATTTCCTACTTTGGATAATATGCCTCCATCCGTGCCCCATGGTGATGCCTCAACTGCCGGCAGTTTTCCCTTTACAGTTTCAAAGGATTCCGATAATACAGCCATTAAAGGATGATCCTGCTCCAGATCTCCAGGCAGCCAGCGTCCGCCAAACCATTCAACTTGAGGAGGATTCTTTTTAAGCCACGGATCATTTTGTGCTGCTTCCTTCAGGCAATCTTCCAGCTCTTTTTCGGCCGATTTCATCTCTTCGTCCGGCGCTACCCCCATCCTTCCCTCTATGACAGCAATATCCGGTACGGAGGATGGCCACTCTCCGCTATATATTTTTCCGATATTAATAGGAATCGGAATAGGGATTTTTGAATAGAGCGGGTCTTCAATGTTAAGGTTCCTTAACTTCTCAAGCTCCTGAAGCTTTGTCATCACATACATTGCTTTTTCGATGGCATTGACGCCCTCATATCGGGTTCCGCCATGAGCTGAACGCCCTTTTACTGATATCCGAAACCACATCGAGCCCTGCTGTTTTGGAAATAGTTTCATATTTGTCGGTTCGGGAATGATTGCCCCATCCGCTGAGTATCCCCTGAGGACTGCTGCCAATGTACCCGCCCCGCCGCTTTCTTCTTCTATGACACTTTGAAAAATCACATCGCCTTTAAGCTTGATTCCAATCGCAATAATGGCTTCCATGGCAAGCAGGAGCGAAACGGTGCCGCCTTTCATATCGGTCGAACCACGGCCAAATAGCTTTCCATCTTCAATTCTTCCGCTAAATGGATCATGTTCCCAATCATTTCGGTCTCCCTCCGGAACGACATCAATATGGCCATTGAGGATGATCGACCTTCCTCCGCCTGTTCCTTTCAAAACAGCCACCACATTGGGATTTCCGGAAAAATCCTTTCGATCCGAACAAAAGGCAGGATGCTTAATCAATTGTTCCTTGCCGATTTCCCAAATATCAAGGGTTAGTCCAAGTTTGCGGCATTTTTCAATGATGACGGCCTGTGCACTGCTTTCATTTCCGCGGATGCTGCCTTCCTGGACTAGCTGCTGAAGAAGTCTTGTTCCTCTTTGCTTATTTTCTTCCAGCCATTGTTTAACCTTTGCATGATCATTCATATTCTCACTCCTTTTTAGACCAAAGCCAATATATCTATCAATTAATCACTCTCACATTCTCAGCAATTGTAAAACTGCAGCCCGTTTTTGCCCTTACTTCATTTATAGAGTGCGGCGCAAACAAGTCAGTCAGTGTGAGTCCATGAGCTGAGATTTGAAAGACAGCCATCTCTGTAATAATCATGTTTACACAGCGTGCTGATGTAAGAGGCAGGGTGCACTCGTCCACAATTTTGGAGTTCCCGTACTTGTCTGTCTGGTTCATAAGGACAATGACTTTTTTTGCTTTTTGGGCAAGCTCCATTGCACCGCCCATACCTGGAACTTTCTTTCCCGGTACAATCCAATTGGCCAGATCCCCTTTTCCGCTTACCTCCAGGGAGCCAAGAATCGTCATATCAACTCTTCCTCTGCGTATCATCCCGAATGCAATGGTGCTGTCGCAATATGAAGCACCTTTGACAATGGAAACCGGAAAACCTCCTGCATTACAGAGATTCTCATCTTCTTTCCCTTTCTCCGGACTTGGCCCCATACCTGTAATGCCATTTTCCGCATGAAACATTACGTTTGTCCCGGCAGGCAAATGATTGGGCACAAGCGATGGGATTCCAATTCCGAGATTTACAATCATTCCGTTCTTTATTTCCTCAGCAGCACGTTTGGCAATACGATTTCTAATTTCTACTCCCATGCCCATTTCCAATTCACTCCCTTCGAAGGAACGATATAATTAACGAAAACGCCCGGTGTTATAATTTCATCAGGATCCAGGCTGCCAAGCGGGACAATTTCTTCCACTTCCGCAATGGTCATATCACCAGCCATGGCGACAAGCGGGTTTGTGTTTCTGGCACTTTTGTCAAAAATTAAGTTCCCGTAAGGATCAGCTTTCTTAGCAAAAACAATCGATACATCTGCAGTCAGTGCCGTCTCGACAAGATACTTTTTTCCGCCCACGCTGCATGTTTGCTTATTGCCGGTCACAATGTCGTTATCAAGGCCAATGTCTGAAAGAATGGCAGGTATGCCGACTCCGCCAGCGCGTATTCTTTCTGCCAATATCCCCTGGGGTGAAAATTCCACCTCCATTTTTCCATCTGTCATAAGTTGGCCGGCAACGGGATTTGAGCCAATATGAGAAGCAATCATTTTTTTTGCCCTTCCCTGGCTTACCACCTTCCCGATTCCAATATGAGGAAAGCCTGAATCATTGCCAATAAGGGTTAAATCTTTGAATCCATTATCCAAAATGCCATCTATAAGGGATGGAGGGGTGCCAATTCCGCCGAAGCCGCCAAACATAATGATCATGCCGTCCCGAAAATGCTTCATTGCATCATCAAGTTTAATAATCTTATTAAATGTGTTCTCCATTGTTATTCAGCCTCTTCCTCCCCAGGGTTCAAATGATCTGCAAAAATCTGCAAAGTCTTTTCAAACCGCTTTACCAGATCATCAATTTCCCTTTTGGTAATGGTCAGCGGCGGTGCAATCAATACGGCATCTCCGTCTGTACCATTTGTGCCCGCACCTGCAGGGTAAATAAGCAGACCCTGTTCCTGCGCTTCCTGTATTAACCTCTGAGTCAGACCGAAGCTTTTTGTAAACGGCTCTTTAGTCAGAGGATCCATTACAAATTCAAGTCCGACCATTAGCCCTTTTCCCCTTACATCACCAATAAAGGGAAATTTGGATTGCAGCTTAGTCAATTTATTTCTTAAATACACTCCTTTGCTTTCTGCTTCCGGGATAATATTGTTTTTCTCAATATATTCAAGCACTGCGAGGGAAACTGCACATGACTGCGGATTAGCACTTAACGTATGACCGCTCATAATGCTTTTTGAACCTGCCAGTATGGGCTCCATTACTTCATCGCTTACAAGTGCAGCCGCAATCGGGGCATACCCGGCTCCCATTCCTTTTCCAAGTGCGACGATATCAGGCTTTATATTCCAATGCTCACAGGCAAGCATGGTGCCTGTTCTGCCAAAACCAGTCATCACCTCATCAGCAATAAATAATATGTCATTCCGCTCACAAATTTCTTTGATTATCCGGTAGTAATCCTTTGGAGGTGCAATAGCCCCCCCTGCAGCCCCAATGACTGGCTCTGCGATAAACGCAGCAATATTCTCTGGCCCTATCCGTTTAATGACGGTTTCAAGTTCATGTGCACACAGATAACCGCATTCAGGGGCTTCCAGATTGTATGGGCACCTATAGCAATATGGAGGATGAATGACAGGGAAATCCTCCAGCAGCGGTATGAAGCGAGCCCTTCTGCCCGTATGTCCTGACATTGATAAAGCTCCAAGGGTTATGCCATGATAGCTCATCCACCTTGAGAGCACCTTTGTTTTTGTCACAATGCCTTTTTCCTGCCAGTACTGAATCGCTATTTTCATAGCTGTTTCTGTGGCCTCAGACCCGCTGTTCACAAAAAAGCTCCAATTCAAGTCGCCAATCGCAGCCTCCGCTATTTTATGGGCAAGCTTTTCAGCTGCCCCGCTCGTAAATTGCGATCGATATACAAAAGAAACTTTTTTTGCCTGTTCATGCATTGCCTCAATGATTTCCTCCACACCATGGCCAATATTGGCTGTTATCGCGCCAGATGACGCATCCAGGTATTCCTTTCCGTCCATGTCATATAAATAAACTCCCCTGCCATAATCTATGATCGGGTACTGCGCATCAAGCATCGGCTTAATCAAGTTCGACTGGTTCATCAGCGTACTCCCTCCAACAATAATTGCGAAATTTGCCTGCGGCTAATCAATATCCGCCGATGGCTTCATGAGCTTTCACAGCAAATCCTCAATTCTACAAGCCAACTATTCTCTACCATTTGGCAATATAGTAAATTGTATGAAGTCACTTAAGAAATCTTTCATAAAAGAATTTTGCAGAGTTATCTATTTTTCGCTGCAAATAAAAACAGCCGCTATCAAGCGGCTGCTCAAAATTCATTTTCCTAATTCTGTTCAATCCAAATTTCACTTTCAGAACCTTGTGCTTTTATAACTGCTTTCCCTCCAATTGGGATAGTGGCATAGGGCTGTACATGGCCGAAGTTTACATTTGTGATTACAGGTATGCCTCGAAGCTCTTTTTTGGATACAATAATTTTCTTCAGTGCTTCATCTGTCACTTGAGAATTTTTCTGAAACCTTCCAATGAGGATTCCTTTGATGTCACGGGCATCAGGCAGGTGCAGAAGTGATTGAAGATCCCGATCAAAGGTGAGAGCATGTGATTCCTCATCATCTTCAATAAATAAGATTGAATCCTTTAAAGAGGGCATGAACTCTGTCCCCTGCAGCAAATTAAGCGTGCATAAATTCCCTCCAATTAATCTGCCTTCTGCAATCCCTTCCTGGATTACCGTATACCCATTATTTTTGATGAAATGCCTGTCTTCCTGATCGAGATACCATGGATCATCACTCCAATGTGATGATGCTGCAATTTCATATGGGGCATCGTTTGTTACTGCGTTAATAAAAGATTCCAAAGTGTACTCAAACCCATGCTTTACACCGAAGCTTGAAAAATGCGGGCCAGAATAGGTGATCAAACCTGTTTTTTTATAAATGGCTCCCTGCAGTGCAGTGATATCACTAAATCCGCAAAAGATTTTTGGATTATTTTTTATAATCTCGAAGTCTATGTAATTTAAAAGCTGGTTGGCGTTATAGCCGCCGATCACTGTCAGAATTCCCTTTACATTAGGGTCAGTAAAAGCATCATGCAAATCTTCAATTCTTTCTTTTATAGAAGTACTGAAAAACTCATCATGCTCTTCTCCATTTTTGCCGTATGTCACTGTGAACCCCAGCTGGTTCAGCCGCTCCTGGGCAATTCGCAATTGTTCTCCTTTTATGATGGCCATACTTCTGGACGGTGCAATGACCCGGATCTCATCGCCGGGCTTTAATCGCTCTGCAAGCATTGTGTCCTCTCCTTTTTCACTTTCAGACTTAGATTGTTTTACATTTTATCAAATACGGGGTCGTTAGGAAATAACTGTTTTTATTGTAAGGCTCTTTTTCAAAGATTATTGTTGTTTATGTATTCAGCCCGTTGATTTCCGCTCCAGGCACGCAGCGAACCCGCGGGGAGGAATGCGAGCCTCCTCCCGCAGGACATTGAATAAGCTTCCTCGAAGAACACCGCACGAAGGAAATGCGTCAGCATTTTCGAGGATCAAGTGCCTACAGCGAAGATCAGCTCAGCAAAATTAAACAAAGTTATGATAAAGCAACATAGTTTAAGAAAACAGCCTATTAAAAAAAGGCCTGCTTTCCAGCACGGCCTTCTGTTCTTATACTAATGCAGGTTCTCTTCTTGGTGCATTACTTGTCTTTTCGATAATATCCCTTGCAATCCAGACACCGCAGGCACCCGCCTGTGCAAGTCCTCTGGTGATGCCTGCACCATCCCCGCCGACATATAGTCCGCTGATTTCCGTTTCGAAACGGTCATTCAACTTGGGACGTGCAGAGTAGAATTTTGCCTCCACACCATAGAATAGGGTATGTTCTGATGCAAGGCCAGGAGATACATGGTTTAATGCCTCTGTCATTTCAATCAGGCTTTTCATTGTATTATATGGAAGCACAAGGCCTAAGTCGCCAGGCACCGCTTCCTTTAAGGTTGGTTCAAGGAAGCCTTCCTTAATTCTCTTCTCGGTAGATCTTCTTCCTTTTAATATATCTCCATACTTTTGAACAATGATTCCGCCGTTTGAAAGGCTGTTGGCAAGCCTGGAAATTTCATGCGCATATTCATTTGGCTTATCAAACGGTTCCGAGAATGTATGAGATACCAGCAGCGCAAAGTTCGTATTCGGGCTTCCCAGCTTAGGGTCTTTGTAAGCATGGCCATTCGCAAGCATGATTCCTGAGTGGTTTTCCACTACAACATGGCCGGAAGGATTGCTGCAGAATGTCCGCACTCTTGTACCGACAGATGTATTAAATGTGAACTTTCCTTCGTAAAGATGTTTATTGATCTCTTCCATGACAATATCCGAAGTTTCAACCCGCACGCCAATATCTACCTGGTTATTGATCATCTTCAAACGGCGTGACTTCAGGAGGTTTGCCAGCCAAACTGATCCATCTCTCCCTGGTGCTACAACCACCTTATCAGCATGAACTTCATTTCCGGACTTAAGCTTAACTCCCATAATGCGATGGCCATCAGGGGTTTTCTCTGTTATGAGATCTTCAACCTCTGTCTTATAGGACATATCAATTTTTTCACGTAAATATTCATAAATGCTCTTTAGGATTTCAAGATTCTGCTCGGTGCCCAAATGTCTGACCTGTGCACGAAGCAGTTTAAGTCCTGCTGCATATCCGCGGCGCTCGATATCCCTCACTTCATCTGTCATTGGGTCTGTAATGCTTTCAGTCGCGCCGTGTTTCAAATTGATTTCGTCTACATATTTTATCAGATCAACAACCTGGGAGTCAGGGAGATAATCGGTCATCCAGCCGCCAAACTCACTCGTAATATTGAATTTTCCATCTGAATAAGCCCCTGCTCCGCCAAATCCATTCGTGATAGAGCAAGCCGGCAGGCAGCCGGCAAATTCTTTTCTTCCTGCTGCCGGCGGGCATTTAGCAATCTTTTTCTGTAAAATCGGACAATTTCTTTTAAAAATATCGTGTCCTTTATCAATTAATAAAACTTTTGCTTCAGGCATTTTCAATGTTAATTCATAACAAGTAAATATTCCAGCCGGTCCAGCACCGACCACAATAACATCATAATTTGTATTCATCGTCCTTTTCCCCCAGACGCATTATTCGTTAATTTCATCAACCAAAGGTAACTATATCAAAAACAATAGAACAGGTCAACGTTTATACGAACTTTTTATTTAAGTTTATATATATTGTTCGTATTTACGATAATTTATGTAAAATTCCGTTAATAATTCCGTGTCCAAAAAACAGAAGGCTGCTCATTACGAGCAGCCTTCACAACATCCATTTATATTACCAATTTCCGCAGCAGCATGCTCCGATAATAATCAATAGAATGAACAATACGACGATCAATGCAAAACCGCCATATCCACATCCTCCATAATGAGCACCAGCAACAGGATAGCCATATCCCGGATAACATTGGTCGTAGCCAGCACCGGCAACTGCACCTTTATACATGAATAATCACTCCTCAACAAGATTTCTTGGGCATTTTCAATATTAATGTATGTAGGGTGAACTTGACCCGCATGTGCATATGCCCATTTTTATAAAAAAACGCTCTAACTCCATTTTAAAACCTTCCCCCTTAGCCATTAATAGGGTACGATAAACGTAAGAGATTCAGATAAGAAGCGGAGGATTCAAACCAATGAAGAGAAGGAAGATTGGCATATATTTTTTTATCATCACTTTTATATATGGTTTGTATCATTTGTTTGATAGCCTATCTAAAGTTGAAGGGGCAAATCCAACTAACATGTATCAAAAGCTATCGTCAAAAGAAAATATCAATTACCTGATTATCGGGGATAGCATTGGCAGGGGGTCAGGTGCGACCTCCAAATCATCGGCATGGTTTACAAGGCTTGAGAAGCATCTGCATAGTGAATTTGGGATTAAAGCCAAAAGACATTCCATCGTCCAAAGTGGTGCGACTGCCTTTGAAGGTTTATATAAGCTTCAGCAATCCGAACATTTAGGGAAAATTGATTTAACTTTTATTGTATTTGGGGAGAATGACCGCAAATATATGGATGAGACGCAATTTTCATATTTCTACGAAGGGCTTATCCGGAAAACAAAACAGCTTTACCCTGATACCGAGATCATAACTATTACAGAAAACCCTCTTGATAATGAAGCGTTCGTTCAGGCGATTATTAATATTTCCAGCCATTATGGCGCAAAAAATGTGGATATGAGAAAGCCTTTTGAATTATCGGGATTACCTGCAGAGGAACTGACAAAGGATTTAGTCCATCCAAATGATGACGGCTATGAAATATATGCAGATACCTTGATAAAGAAAATAAGGGAGCTTACCGGCAGTCATGCAGATATTGCTGAGCTTTCTGCCCCCATTCATGAAAATGCGGACATCGAAATATCATCCATCCCTCATGTGACAGATATATCTGGATCATTTATTCACAAAGACGGCATTTGGGAGAGCCGCAAGGCGGGAGACACTCTTGAATATCAATTTAGCGGCCCTTTCCTTGGGGTCGATATGATTCGAAGCGAAAAAGGCGGGAAGATGGATGTGTTTATAGATGATGTGTATATTACATCCTTATCCGCCTGGTGGCCGCTGACTAAAGAAAGATATCAATATATTGTCAGCGGTCTCGAAGACGGACAGCATTTAGTGAAATTTATTGTGGCCAATGAAAAATCCGTGAATAACAGTACTGACGATGCCGTTATTCAAATCTCCTCCATCCTCACCAGGGCAGACCAATGAAGGGCAAAAGCAGAAGAAGACTGAAAAAACAACTCGAAAAAAGCCGCCAATATTATCAGCGGCTTTTTCTCATTATTTCGCAGTAACTGTCATTACTGTTGAAGTACCTCTCGTTACAGCTCCTGCTGCATTTTTCTCAAGAGAAGCAACCTGGTCGCCATTAGTGATTATGATTGGCGTTACTGTGCTCTTTGCCTTTTCTTTAACCAGCGCTAAATCAAACGTGACAAGCTTATCACCTTCGCTGACCTTTGAACCCTCAGAAATATGTGTCTCGAATCCTTCCCCTTTCATCGAGACCGTTTCAAGACCAATATGGATTAAAACCTCCGCACCATTCTCAGCACGAATGCCAATGGCATGCTTGGTAGGGAATACTTGCACTACTTCTCCATTTACCGGGGAAACAACAACCCCTTCTGAAGGTTCAATTGCAATACCGTCACCCATCATTCTTTCTGCAAATACAGGATCAGGCACCTCTTCCAGATTAACTGCTGTACCCGTCAAAGCAGCCTTAATCTCAATTGCTTTGACCGCTTCCTTTTTGCCAAATAATTTCTTAAACATAAAAACACCATCCATTTCTTAATTTTCATTATTAAATAATTTCAGATATTCTTCATAGCCTTCTTCCTCCAGTTTTTCCTTAGGAATAAACTTGAGTGCAGCAGAATTAATGCAATAACGGAGGCCCGCAGGTCCCGGCCCATCATCAAAAACATGACCAAGATGGGAATCGGCTGATTTGCTTCTCACTTCTGTTCTGACCATAAAGTGACTGCGGTCTTCTTTTTCAACAACTTCTTCATCCTGTAGGGGTTTTGTAAAGCTGGGCCAGCCGCATCCTGCGTCATATTTATCTTTTGAGCTGAAGAGAGGCTTTCCGGAAACGATATCCACATAAATCCCATCTTTAAATTCATTCCAATACTCATTGCGGAATGGCGGCTCTGTGCCATTATTCTGAGTTACTTCATATTGCATGGGATCAAGTTTCTGCTTTAAATCTTCTCTATTATTTGCCATTATTCTTCACCCCAATGTTTATTAATAAATGCTTTTCTTCCAGAGCCGGTTTGATAGGCATTGTATCTTTCCGGATTTTTTTTGTAATAGTGCTGATGATATTCCTCTGCAGGATAAAAGTCTGAAGCAGGCAGAATCCTGGTAACAATCGGTTTTGTAAATGGACCAGTCTCTTCAAGCTTTTGTTTTGATTCTTCTGCTAACTGCTTTTGTTTTTCATTGTGATAAAAAATCGCTGTCTGATAGGATTGGCCGCGATCATAGAACTGCCCGCCGGCATCTGTAGGGTCAATCTGCTGCCAATATAATTCAAGCAGCTTTTCATATGGGTAGACCTCAGGATCAAATGTGATCTGAACCGCTTCATAATGGCCAGTTGTTTCCGAACAGACTTGCTGGTAAGTAGGGTTTTCTACATTCCCTCCGGTATATCCGGATAGTACTTCTTTTATTCCAGGCTGTTCATCAAAAGGCTTTACCATGCACCAGAAGCAGCCTCCTGCGAAGCTTGCCTTTTCGTATTGTTTCACTGTCATTCTGCTCCACCTCTTTCCGGCACTTTTCTATCTTTTACTTTTTCCCTTAAAATGATGATTTAAAGCTATATACATAAGATTAATGAAAAGATTCATTTTATGCAAAAGAAACCTCTTTACAAAAGAGGTTTCTGAATCTTTACATTCTTTTATTCTTTGCTCCAGCACTTATTTTTTTCCAGCGTTTGCGTTCTTCAGATTGGGCTCGTTTATCCTGCTTTCTATCCAGATATGCGAGTTCCTTGAGAAGCTTCTTATAGCTGCTAAGACGTGCTCCTGATATGCTTCCTTCTTCTATTAGCATATGCACAGCGCATCCCGGCTCATTTTCATGTGTACAGTCCCTGAATCTGCAATTTTCAGCGGCTTTCTCAATATCTGTAAAGCTTTCTGAAAGACCGCTTTCGCTATCCCACAGCTGAAGCTCTCTCATTCCTGGGGTATCAATCAGTATGGCACCCTCAGGAAGAAGGATGAGCTCCCTGTGAGTAGTTGTATGCTTTCCTTTGTCATCACTTATTCGAATATCCTGGACCTTTTGCTTTTCCGCGCCAAGAAGATAATTGGTAAGCGTGGACTTTCCAACACCTGAAGAGCCGAGCAGTGCGATTGTTTTTCCAGGCTCCAAAAACGGCTTAAGCAGGTCTATTCCCTTCTCTTCCATCACGCTGATTGAGAGAACAGGAACACCCATGGCGACGGTGTCCACCTCAGCAAGCTTTTCTTCCAGATTCTCACAAAGGTCAGCCTTGGTAAGAACAATCACTGGAGCTGCCCCGCTTTCCCATGTTAAAAGCAAATAACGTTCCAATCTTCTTAAGTTTAGATCCTCATTAAGAGAATTAACCAGGAATATGGTGTCTACATTAGCAGCTACAATTTGTTCTTCCGTATTCACCCCTGCTGCCTTCCTTGAAAATTTGCTTTTTCTTGGAAGGACAGCATGAATAGTACCCCGCTGTTCATCCGCTCTTTCTTTGATGACAACCCAGTCACCTACAGCAGGAAAATCCTCCCTTGATGATGCATCGAAAGAAAATTTTCCTGATACTTCACAGAGCATTTCACCCTTATCTGTCCATACACGATACATTCTTTTATGCTCTAAAGCCACCCGGCCCATTTGATATTCTTTTTCTTCATACGCTGAAAAAGCGGCTTTAAAAAAGGGATCGAATCCAAGTTTATTAATTGTCAATGTTTGTTCCTCCATGCTTATCGAATATTTTTTTACATACAAAAAACCATAGGCAATCAGCCCATGGTTTGATCATGCAAAGTTCAATAAGCAGAAAAAAACAATCTGGTCCGCTCGATTAAACGAATTCCATTTGGGCTGTGCCTGAATTATTTACAATGGACGTATTTGCGTAAAATTCTCTTGTCATAGCACATCACCCGCTTTCGTTTATTTGTTTATATTATATGGAATTTTGATCCAGAAGTAAAGTCCTTTTATTTCTTGTGGCATTCACACAGGGAGAAGCATATGGTATTAAAGCAGATTTAGGAGGGAAATTATGCCTACTGAGAGAAATCAGCAGTGGTACTTACAAAAAGCGGCAAAATATGATCTTTTGGCTCAGTATTTTAAATACATTGATGCAGCACAGCATATTGCTTATTACCATAAACATTTACATTGCCTCAATCAGGCTTTTCGAATGATGCGTTCAAATAATTCTGCGCCTTCTGAAGAAGCTCATCAGGGACAGCAGGCAATAGTACGGATGTTCCATGGTTCCCCTGATGCCGGTCAGATTGATATTTATATAAATGGCACCCGAATTTTAAAGGACTTTTCATATAAAGAAGCAAGCGGTTATGCTGCACTGCCTGCAGGCAAGCATCAGATAGACATATATCCGGCTGGCAGCATGGTTTCCACTCTTCTAAGCAGAAAAATCAATGCTGCTGCAGATAAAGTATATACAATTGCGGCTGCAGGGAATTCAGCAAACTTAAAGCTTGTCCTTTTAGAAGATCAGCCTGAAGTGCCTGCCGGCGAAACAAAAGTCAGATTTGTCCACCTGTCACCCGATGCTCCTGCAGTTGATATTGCCGTAAAAAACAGGGATGTTGTTTTCCCCAATATCGCTTTCAGGCAGGCAAGCAAATACATGGCACTAACTCCAATGACCGTCGACTTGGAAGCCAGGATAGCGGGAACCCCAAATTCAGTGCTGTCCATCCCTCGAATGCAATTTAAAGCAGACCAGGCCTACACTTTAGCGGCTGTAGGTTCCGTGGCCACAGAGCCTGAGCTCGAAGTAATTATCATTGCAGATTAATGCTTTACCGCTTATCAAGCATCAAAAAAAGGGAACCCTCCAAAGCTGCGGAAGGATTCCCTTTTCTCATTTAACCGGAACAAGAAGGGTAAAACGAATATCATCCTGTTTTAGATTAAATTCATCCACTTTTACTTTCACATCACTTTTTAGCTTCATTTCCTGCAGAGACACATAAATTCTTTCTTTCTGCGGCTGAATGGTAACACCTTCCGGAAGCTTGTAGCGGTCTTTTACCAGCTTTAGAACATGTGAAACTGGAAGATTCAGCTGCCCAACAGATATAGACTTTTGCTGAAGGACAACATCCCCATTTTTCAAGGCTTCTGGTTCAAATGACAGTTTCATCTGCAGATCCTGGCTGAAGAAAGGGATTGTGCCATATAAATCAACTTCATCGTTTAGGAGGACCTTGTAATCTATTGCTCCTGTCAGCCCTTCTTTTTCAAGGTAGTGGTTTATGACTCTATTCAAATCTTCTTTATTGGCTTTTATGTTAAAAGGAACGTAATTATCACTATTCTCGGTGATCGCTGTGTAGTCTTCGTCATCTGCCGGTATACTGATAAAAATAAACAGCACAGCTAAAACGAGTGCATTAATCGCCAGCAGTGCAAAAAACAGCTTTTTCCATTTTCTATCTTTCAATCAACTTCTCTCCATTTCCTTCAGCTTTCCTTTTATACGGAATATCTTTCAGCACTTCCTCTGTGAGTATTTGATGGACCCGACCAGCTATTAATTCATAGCCTTTATCATTTGGATGAAAATAGTCTGTATATAAAAGATTATCATCGGTATTTTCAAATATATCATCTATTTCAACAAAATAAGTGCCTGGATAATTTCTCAATATATCCTGGCTTGTGTCATTCCAATCTCCAAGAATAGCATTAATTTCCGTTATTTCTGAAAACCATTTTAAAAAGGGATTATATAAGCCTATTAAGACAATTTTACTATTTGGGTTTACCTCTTTTATCGAATCTAAAACCTCAGTCAGATTTTGTTCATAGATTTCTTTTTCCTTGGCAAAGGCCCTCAGCTTTAGGTTTGAAAAGTTTTCCCGGACAACTTTCATAACGTCATTGCCGCCAATGGTTATGATCACCGCGTCTGCATTCTTTACAACATCTTTTACCTCATCTGTCCCCAGCTTTTTCAATAATTGATCGGAACGATTGCCTTTTACACCGAAATTATAAAAAACAGCGTCTTGAACACTTTTGTCTTTTTCCAGTGACATTTCAAGATATGGCACGTAACCTCCACGTTCAGTACTGTCTCCTACCCCTTGGGTTAAAGAATCACCTACTGCAGCAACAGTAAGGTTTCGAGGGAAAAAACCCAATGGAATTTCTTCTTTAACTGTCAGGCGGGATTCTTTTTCAGAATGAATTATATCGCTGTGGTTAACTGAACTGCAGGAGGCAAGAAGCAGCATGATCCAAAAGATGAGGGTGAATTTTTTTATCATACTATCACCTGCCCATTTTTCTCATTCATATTATAACATGCAACTCAAATTTAAAAATAATCAGCATTGTTCCTGCAGCAGCAAGGACTAAACTGAAAAGAAAAATAGACCTCGTCCAAGGTCTATTGCAATGCTTTAATATCATTTATAATTTCATCTAATGGAATTTCATTAAGACCAGTATAATACTTCATTACTTTACCATTCTGGTCAACAAGATAAAAATCTGTTCCATGGATTACCTGATCACCTGTTTGCGGCTTTTTCACAATGGTTTTGAAGTATTCCATAGCATATTTCTCAATTTCCTCCTGTTCATATCCGGTCAGAAAATGCCAATTGCTGAAATCTGCATTGTATGTAGATGCAAATTCCTTTAAAACTTCAGGTGTATCCACTTTTGGGTCTACACTGAATGAAACAAATTCAATATTTTTTATGCCTTCCTCCTCAGCCAAATCCTGAAGCTTCTTCATATTAGCTGTCATGGGCATACATACATCTTCGCAATTGGTAAAAATAAAGTCGGCTACCCACACCTTGCCTTTAAGATCCTTTAAACCAAATTCTTTATTATCCTGGTTTGTATACGTAAAATCAGCCAGTTCCCAATTTAACGCGTCCTTTATGCCGCTCTGTCCGCATGCTGCAAGAACTGCAAGCATAAAAGCAGCAGCCATTAAAGCAAAAACTTTTTTCCTCATACATTCACCTGCTTTGATTAGTTACGATGCTAATTTTAGCAAATATTCATGAAAGAAGAAAGAAGTACTTATGACAAACTTGTGAATAAGAACCTTCTTCTATTATTATGACAAACTGATGGATGGAAAAATTTTTAGGTTGGTTTCGTTTTATGGTTCGTCATAATCTCATAAAATGTTTTTATGAAGTTTGAATAATTAAATTGCACAGCAATCTGATGTATCCGGTACTTCATCTTTTCTTCCGGAGGAACATTTCTAAAGTCTCCAATGCTCTGGCCAAATGCCTCCCCTTTGTCAGTAATTATCTTTACCGGTACATCCTGATATTGAATTTCAGCCCCCGCAAGCATTGCCCACAATGTAAATAAATCATGCATGGGACTTCCGCTTATGTCTGGATAGGTTTCCTTATAAAAATTAAAATAATAATCAACCATAGGCTTAAGAAACAAGCCGACTTTATTTTGCACTTTTTGATAATAGGCATCAAGAGAATCGATAAGTGCCGGAGTAACGATTGCAGACATGGTTACATCCAGAGGAAAGACATGAATCTTCTTCGGTGCATTGGCAAACACAACATTAGCCGCATACGGGTCCCCATAAAAATTTGCTTCAGCCACTGGAGTCACATTGCCCGGAACATTGAATGCCCCTCCCATAATATAAAAGTCACTGACTTTACTCATAAGTCCCGGATAAAGGATAAAGGCCGTCGCCAATGAAGAAAGTCTTCCTACATTAACGATTGTTATATCATTTTCATAGTTCTCGATCAGTTCCTTAAAATCATCGAAGTTTTCAAACATGTTATTGGAATTCTCCAGGTTAGGAATAATCGGACCCAGCCCTTCTATGCCGTGAATATCCGGGAAAAACACCGGAACCTCGCCGGTTAAAGGCAATACGGCTCCGCTGAATACAGGAGTATTTTGTCCGGTCAATTCACGAAGGTAAGCTGCATTTCGGACGGCATCGTCCCTGGAAACATTTCCATAATCAGCAACAATCCCGACGATATTGATGTCCTCTGAGAAAAACGCAAATATAACTGCAACAAAATCGTCAATACCAAAGTCACTAAAAAATAATACATTTTTCCTCTTCAACCCTACACCCCCATAATTCATTTTATTCCGGGGATAATCAAGAATGGCAAATATTTTAAAATAGGATAAAAGTCTATGATTTCACTATTCCTAACCATGATTAGAGAAAAAATTGATTTCGCAAAAAAACGCATAGCCTGAGAGCTATGCGTCCTTTTTATTTATCTTCCAGATGATACATAAACCCAATTGCACCTGGACCTGTATGTGTACTGATAATTGGAGTTGTTTCTTCGATTTCAACCTCTGCGCCAGCATCCAGCTCTTCTATCATTGTTTTCAGCTTAGAAGCTAACTCAATGCCCTCTGCATGAACAAGACCTACACCTCTAATTGTTTTCCCTTTAATATCTTCTGCAAATTGCTTGGCCAAATATTTTGCAACCTGGGTATGGCTTCTTACTTTGGCGACAGGTGTATAAACACCGCCTTCAAGCGAGGCAATTGGTTTTATATTCAGCAGGGACCCGATCATGGCTTTGCCTTTGCCAATTCTCCCGCCTTTCACAAGGTTTTCCAGTGTGTCCACTACTACAAACAACTTAGTATTGCTGCGAATGGTTTCCAGCCGGCTGACAATTTCCTGAATACTTTTACCTTCTCTGGCCATTTTCGCAGCCTCCAAGACTTGAAAAGCCAGTGCTTTGGAAATATATCTGGAATCTACCACGGTAACATTTGCATGTGACATAGCTGCTGCACTTTCTGCTGATTGAACAGTACCGCTCATTCCGCCAGTCATATGAATAGAGAGAATTTCATAGCCCTGGTCACCAAATCTGTCATACACCTCTGCGAACACTCCCGCGGGAGGCTGTGAGCTTTTAGGCAGCTCGTCCGCTTCTTTCATTTTCCTCATAAATTCAGATGGAGTAATATCAACCCGGTCCAAGTATGTATCACCATCGATGTGAATAGATAGCGGGACGACTTCAATATCGAATTTTTCAAGCAATTCGCTGGATAGGTCAGCTGTTGAATCAGTAACAATTTTAATTTTAGCCATTATGCTTTCACTTCCCCTGCATTAACAATTAGTTCATATTATACATTCAAGCAAAATACAAATAAAGCAATAAATATATAGCTTGTTTTTCTCTTCCAAGCGGCCAAAAAAATACCGGCTGGCTGCCGGCATCAATGTTGTTAAGCGTTATTTTTTAATTCTGGAGTCTTAAAAATCTCTGCATAGACGGGCCACTTTAAAACTCGCTTTAGATATTCTCTAAAAGAATGGTTCTTAAGTGGATTGGCATTAGTGGCCGCAATAAAAGTTTTTAAACGGACTTGGATCATAAAATAATAAGGGCTATCTTTTGCCAATACAGGAATTTCAGTAATTTTTACCTTCTGTCCAACAGCATTTTTGAACTCTAGGCTTTTAAATAGCAAAATATCAATCCTCTTTTTCACCCGTTTGTTAATATTATACCCCAAATACGGCTCGAAATGTGTCTGATTATGCTATCACATTATTTTTTTTATGAAGCTCTTTTCCTATAAATTATTGTTTTTCGCCTCTCAATGTTGACCGTTGATTTCCGTTCCAGGCTGCTCGCTTTCCGCGGGCAGGCGGTGAGCCTCCTCGACGCTTCGCGTCTGCGGGGTCTCACCTGTCCCGCTACTCCCGCAGGACTTTGAATATGCTTCCTTGAGTAAACACCGCACGAAGAAAATGCGAATGCATTTTCGAGGATCTCGCACCTTCCGCTCCAATCAACTCGGCAAATAATATATATATATCATCAAACCTTGCAAAAAAACTTTTATGAAGAAGATTCTCCTGTATTCTCTTGTTTTTTTAGCTTTTTTTTATAGACAATTTTTGATAAGTTGATGCTTATTTCGTAGAGCAGAAGCAATGGAATAGTGACAAGAATATCAGACATGAAATCAGGAGGTGATATTACAACCGAAATCACGACAAGGACAAAGTAAGCATACTTCCTGATTTTAGTAAGCACATAAGGATTTATAATTCCCAGCGAAGTCAGGAACATGATGACTACCGGGAGTTCAAACAAAACTCCAAAAGGCAAAGTCATATTAAGGACAAAGCGGAAATATTTATCCACAGTGAAATTGGCCTCAAACAATTCTCCACCCAAATCAACAAGAAAACTTAATACGGTGGGGAAAATGACAAAATAGCCAAAGCAAAGGCCAATAATGAACAAAATAAATAGCGCCGGCACATAAGAAAGAGAAATCTTCCGCTCAGCTGCTGTAAGGGCAGGCTTGACAAACAGCCAAATCTGCAAAGCCAGAACGGGAATTGTTCCTGCAACGGCAATGACCGTAGCAAGCATAAAGTAAACCCAGATTATATCACTTGGGCCCAGGACAATCAATTTGACGTCCAGGTCTCTTACCAGCCATTTATAAATATCCTCCACAAACACAAAGCCTGCAATAAAGAACAGGATAAATGCTGATGCCGTTATAATGAGTCTTTTTCTTAATTCATCTAGATGTTCGACTAAATTTAACTCTTTTTCTTCCATACGATTCTCCTGCTAATTTTATATCTGGCCCAGCCTGTTGTATCTTAACCCAAAACAAAAAGGTGCAAGAAGTATATCCTTACACCTTATTTAACCGTTTTTTTCTTAGTATCCTGTTCAAGCTCATCCATCACGTCACTGGTCAGGTCCCGGGTAGATTTTTTAAATTCTCTTAGTGTTTCACCAAAAGCACGGCCAATTTCCGGCAGCTTTTTTGGACCGAATATGATTAACGCCAAAACAAGGATTAAAATTAATCCTGGTACACCGATATTTGAAAGCAT
Source organism: Cytobacillus firmus (assembly GCF_023657595.1). NCBI lineage: Bacteria > Bacillati > Bacillota > Bacilli > Caryophanales > Bacillaceae > Cytobacillus > Cytobacillus firmus. Next base: position 3,347,797 of record NZ_CP098323.1, read on the forward strand.
ATTCACATCTCCTTTAAAGTACTTCCCTTTTGAATCTAATACGATTATAGTACTTTTCAAAGGAAATGTCACAGATATCATAAAAATTCATATTTCAGTCACATATCTTATTAAATCATAGGGATCTGCAAGTCATCCGGATACTTATACAAGAAGATGAAAAAGGTTGCTGTCTTTGTTTATCTCCTTGTAAGAGAATCCCTTTTTATTCATTCTCACTATGAGGTCGCTATAGTCTTCCCTATGCTTCAGTTCTATTCCTACAAGGGCCGGACCATTTTCTTTATTATTTTTTTTCGTATATTCAAAACGTGTAATATCGTCCGTTGGGCCAAGCACTTCATCAAGGAATTCTCTTAATGCTCCTGCCCTTTGGGGGAAATTCACTATGAAGTGGTAAAGCAGGCCTTCATAAAGCAGGGAACGCTCTTTAATTTCCTGCATGCGGCCAATATCATTATTGCCCCCGCTGATCACACATACAACATTCTTTCCCTTAATTTGATCTCTGCACATATCCAATGCAGCAATCGGCAAAGCACCTGCAGGCTCTGCCACAATCGCATGCTCGTTATATAATTCAAGGATTGTCGTGCACACTTTCCCTTCCGGAACCATGAAAATATCATCAACAAGCTCATTACAGATGTCATAAGTTTTTTCACCGACACACTTTACCGCAGCACCATCTACAAACTTATCAATCTCCCCGAGGGGTGCTACTGTTTGAACCCTGATAGCTTCACTCATAGAGGGTGCTCCTTCAGGTTCAACCCCAATCATCTGCGTTTCCGGTGAGATGCTTTTTATGTATGTGCTGAGTCCTGCCATCAATCCGCCTCCGCCAATGCTGGCAATAACAAAATCGACTTGCTCTTCACAATCGTTAAGCATTTCGACCGCTACTGTTCCCTGTCCCGCTATCACCATTTCATCATCAAACGGATGGATAAATGCCCTGTCTTCCTCCGTGGCACATTTAAGAGCTTCGTGATAGGAATCATCAAAAGTGTCTCCAACAAGTATAATCTCCACTGTATCTCTCCCAAACAGCTCTACTTGGCTCACCTTCTGTCTCGGCGTGGTCGCTGGCATAAAGATCTTCCCCTGAACCCCAAGGTGTCTGCATGCATAGGCAACTCCCTGCGCATGATTCCCTGCACTTGCACAGACTACACCGTTTTCAAGCTCCTCTGCAGTTAAAGATTTAACTTTATAGTAGGCGCCTCTTAATTTAAATGAGCGGACATGCTGAAGATCTTCCCTTTTCAAATAGACATTGCACTCATACTTTTCTGATAGGCGTTCATTTTTCTGTAAAGGTGTATGGGCAACAATATCCTTTAGCTGCTGGTATGCAATCAAAATATCTTCCAACTGCACCCATTTTTTTGTCATTAGTTTCTGTTCCATTTTGCCACCCTCTTCTTTACAAGTTATTAATTTGTACATTATACCATGACAAATCACGATTTCAATCCGGTATTTTAAAAATTTACATTTTTCGAATTATTTTATGGATAGAAACAGATAAAACTGACATATAATAAGCAAAAGTTAATTTATATCTCAAAGGGGTGCAGGAATGGAGTTTTCTTTATGCAGTCTGGATAGCGCTTTGCCTGTGGAGGTAACAGTGGATGAAGATAACGGCAGGTATATGATTCGGAAAAGCGACACGAGTGGAGAGTACTTCAACAGTGCAGATGAATTAATAGAGTGGGTGAAAGAGAACTTTACCGCAGAAGAGTTTTGCGATCCCAGGGAATACCACGGAATGATTCAGAAGCTCACAGATTATTTAGTGAATCCGAATTTATAATTTACCGCTAAAAGGCCCCTGACTGACTGGGGCCTTCTTTTTATGATGCGATTTTTCTGTTCGAGAGACTGCTGCAGATTATCCCTCTTACTTCCTGCGCAAGAAACTTTGCATCCATATCTTTAACAATCCTGGCATTCACAGGCTTGCATACCCTGATTTCTATTTTAGCCGGCTTTATGAGTCTCCCATTCTTTTCAAAGGCATCTGCCGTCCCTTTAATAGATATTGGCACAATCGGAACACCTGCATCCTGTGCAAGCCTGAATCCGCCTACTTTAAAAGGCGCTACCTGCCCGCCCCTGCTTCTCGTCCCTTCCGGGAAAATCAGGAGAGAGTGTCCCTGTTTTAAAAGCTCTGCAGCATTCTTCAAAGAATTGATAGCACTCCTGCGATTGCTGCGATCAATAAAGACACAGTTCATGACTTCCATCCATGATGAGATGATGGGTGCTTTCTTCACTTCAATTTTTGATATGAAGCCAAAAGGTTTATTAATAGATGATAGAAGGACTGGAATATCGAAATCCCCTTCATGGTTGCAGACAATGACAACAGGCCCCTCGGGGATCAATTCCTGCCCCGTAATTTTTACTTGAGAGCCTGATATTTTCATTATTGTCCTGGACCACTTTTGGGGCACTTTATGGATGATGCAGTCGCGCTCTTCAACGGGAAGTGCTGAATTCAGGTTTCTCATCCGGGATAGAGCAGGCAGGCTATAAATCAAATATCCGCCCATATAAAGAAAAAAGATTATTAATCGAAGCATACATACCTCCAAGGGTTGGGATGTTTTACATTATATATTAATCAGGATCCTTTCACTATATGTTTACAGTTTATAAATTTAAAAAAGCAGCCCGCCGGCGCGAGCTGCTTTTTGTTTATTTTCTTTTATAAATGAGGAATTCAAAATCATACGGATTTTTTTCATCCCTTGTGCCCTTCTCCCTTGAAAGAAGGTCCCATTCTGACATGTCCAATTCCGGAAAATATGTGTTCCCTTCAAATTCGTCATAAATCATAGTCAGATATAGACGATCAGCTGCAGGAAGAATGGCTTTGAAAATCTCGGCACCGCCAATGACAAAAATTTCATCTTCCCTATCGCCGCTGTACTTCAGCAGCTCCTCAACTGTATGTACTACTGTACATCCATCACAGGAAAAGGAATTATTCCGGGTTATCACAATATTTTCTCTCCCCGGCAGAGGTCTCCCGATTGAATCCCAGGTTTTGCGTCCCATGGCAATGGGATGCCCCATCGTCGTTCTTTTAAAAAACTTTAAATCCTCAGGCAAATGCCAGGGAAGTTTATTATCCCTGCCGATCACACGGTTCTCATCCATTGCCCACATTAAAGAAATCATACACTGACAACTCCTTTAATATGAGGATGCGGATTATAGTCTTCAAGCTGGAAATCCTCAAACTTAAAGCTGAAAATATCTTTCACCTCAGGATTAATCTTCATCTTTGGAAGCTTTCGGGGATCGCGGCTCAGCTGGAGGTTTACCTGTTCAAGATGATTCTGGTAGATATGCACATCACCGAAAGTATGAACAAATTCACCAGGCTCCAGATCGCAAACCTGCGCAACCATCATAGTCAGTAAAGCATAGGAAGCAATATTAAACGGCACGCCGAGAAAGACATCTGCAGATCTCTGATAAAGCTGGCAGGATAGCTTTCCATCTGCAGCGTAAAACTGGAACATGCAGTGGCAAGGCGGCAAAGCCATCTTTTCAATTTCTCCAACATTCCATGCATTTACAATCAGGCGGCGGGAATCAGGATTTGTTTTGATTTGCTCAATCAGGCTCGTGATCTGATCAACTGTATTTCCATCAGCACCTGTCCAGGATCTCCACTGATGTCCATAAACGGGCCCTAGATTCCCTTCCTCGTCTGCCCACTCATTCCATATCCGCACACCATTATCCTGAAGGTATTTCACATTTGTATCTCCATTTAAAAACCATAATAGCTCATGGATAATGGATTTCAGATGCAATTTCTTAGTCGTAACAAGCGGGAAGCCCTCCTGCAGGTCAAAGCGCATCTGATATCCAAACGTGCTTATTGTACCTGTGCCTGTACGGTCTTCTTTTTTAGTGCCATTTTCCAGGACATGCCTGCAAAGATCCAAATATTGTTTCATATCAACCCAACCTTTTTAAAATACTCATTGCTATTGTACACAATTTCCGATTGTTTAACATTAGTTAAAAATTATAAAAAAACAGGTAAAATCAGTTTAATTTTTTTATAAAATCATAGGTTTTCGGAGCATTCTCTCTTAATAATTCCCTCGATTCCCCTTCTGCAAAATACATCGCAAATGCCTCAGCGAAATATTCTTCCGGGAAGGAAAGAAGATAATTTTGGCCCGGGAACAATTTAGCTTTTTCCGCTTTCCACACAGAGAGAAACTTCTGATTAAATCGAATGCCATTATAAACATGACGATCAACAGAATGGGCAAGTTCATGAAGTTCCAGATTAACGGATCCATGACCTTTCCCCTTATCACTGAAGCCTATTTTTACAAGGACTGTTTTTGCGCCGCCAATCCCCGGGACATCATCCCAAGTGGTATCCCCTGTATAGCCGCGGGGAATTACCCCTGCAAGATGCTGCGCTGTAGGATTATCAGTAAGTTTCCCCGTGAATAATTTCACCCTAATATCTTCACCCTCTATTTTGGAGAGCAGGGAAGCGGGCAGATGATCCACTCGGGAAATCATCTCTGCAGCCTCTCTCTCATCAAAAGGTTCGAGAGGCACAATAAAGATTTCACCAAGCTGGCGTGGAGATTTCAGACTAAGAAACTCTTTAAGCTGGGAAGAATGCGGGTAATCCTTTAGTTTGATGCCGCCCATGGCAGCCTGAGAATTCCCAAGCAGTGCAAGGGAGACGATTATAATTGTAAATGTAAGTACCATTTTGCGCATGTTAAAAGCCCCTTCTGCTAATCTAAGATGTATAATTTGCGGGCAACAGAGCTCTTTGAAGTGTATAAGCTGCGGAACTGCCTGAATGGAGAAAAAATCTTTTACCGATCTGATAATCTATTAAAATTATAACATATGAAAGGAGGATTAAAAGGAAACAAATGATGGGAAACTTTTATGAAAATTCAAAAAGGGCCCGAGTAATTTCGGGCCCCTTTGAAGTTTATTTTTATTAAGAATAAGAACGCACTACATCTGAAAGGCCGGGAGAAGCAGTTCCAGTACCTACTGCTGCAAACTTCCAATCGCTTCCATGGCGATAAATCTCTCCAACTATTAAGCTGGTACTTCCGCTGTAGTTGTCAGTCAGGTTGTAATGAATCAGTTCCTGATTGTTGCCGGAGTTTACTACTCTGATGAATGCATTTTGAATCATTCCGAAATGCTGCTTTCTCTTTACACTGTCATAAATGTTTACAACGAACACCATTTTGTGAATGTGTGCAGGCACTCTGCTTAAATCAATCAGCACCTGCTCGTCGTCCCCATCTCCTGCTCCTGTCAGATTGTCCCCCGTATGCTGGACACTTCCGTCGCTGCTTTTTAAATTGCCGAAGTAAATGACATCTTTATTGCTTTTAAGCTTTTCATTTTCACCAAGCATGATTACAGAAGCATCACAGTCGATATTTGCTCCGCCGCCGCCTCCGAATAAAGATCCCAGGAGACCGCCGCCTCCGCTTTTTTGCACTGGATCCCAGCCTAATCCTACCATAATTTTAGATAATCCCGGATTTCCTTTAGTTAAGTCAACACGCTGGCCTTTTTGAAGATTTATTGCCATATCAATTCCACCTCGTCAATAATTTATATTTTATTTAAAAATGTGCAGCTGACTAACCCTGCTGCTTCATTTTTTTAAAATTGTCCTGGAGCTGTTCCAGTCTCCTGGTTCCTTCTTCTCGCAGACGTTTATTTTCTTCTTCTATTGATTTTGTCTCCTGCATACCTTTCATGATGATATTCCAGGATTCCTCAATCGTTTCAATCTTAATGCTTGGACCGCCTGCCAATCTTGCAATATCAGCACTTTGGTTTGAAATATTCTGCGCATTGCGCACCAGCATTTCATTTGTCCGTCTGTCCAGCTCGCTCATAGAATCAGCAACAAGCTTTTGCCTTTTGGCTGCAACTGCCTGAATCAGACCGTTTTTAAAGATTGGAATAGTGGTTACAAACGCAGAATTAATCTTGCCGATAAGTTTGGTATTTCCTCTCTGCAGCAGCCGGATTTGCGGTGCTGTCTGAAGGGCAACCATTTTAGCCATTTCAAGATCATAAACTCTTTGCTCGAGTAGATCGACGGCATTTCTTAACGTATCAAGCTGCATCGAAGCCATCTGATCTCCCTGAGCCGCCCGCGCTTCCAGCTGTGGAAGCTGATTGGCTTTTATATCATCAGCTTTCATTTGTCCTGCAACAGCATATTTTTCGAGCGTCAGATAGTACTGATAATTCTGCTCATACATTTGTTCAAGCATGGTTGTGGAATCGACCATTTCACTTTGGTATTTGGAAATTTCAACATACACTTTATCAATTTCCGCACCCATTGTCTGGTATTTTCCGAAAAGCTTTTCAATCATTTTTTCTCCGCGCTTGAAAAGCTTGCCAAAGATGCCTTTAGGTCCCTGCTCAAAATCCTTCTTGTCAAATTTGTCCATGATTCTGCCGAGCTGCTTTAAAAGTTCACCTGAATCTTCAACCTTCGTTGTTCTCATGTTGCTCAATATCTGGTCAGAGAAGCGGGAAATCTGAACAGCGGGCTCTTTGCCGAATTCAAGTATTTGGATTTGGTCCTTCTCATCAATGGACCTGGCCAGATTTTGCACCTCAGGCTCCTGCCTTAAAGCAAGCTTAATTTCTGAAACGTTATTTTCGGTTAATTTATCATCCTGCAGCTCGGCTGTTAAATTCAGTTCTGTTGATTTGGTCGGATTCATTTTCAATCACCCTTTAAATTTTTTAATAATCCTTGAAAGAGAACCTTTTTAAGAAAGGATGGCTCCTTAAATTCCTGTTCAAAAACAACATCCTCAAGCCAATGAACATCATATAAATCTTCCTCAATGAAGTTTTCAATGTCGTTATGGCCCGGCGGATTATACAGTACAATATCTATCCCAAATTGATTAAGCAGCAAAAGGAGTGCGGCATCTGTTCTTACCATCGTCCCGTTCAGCTCGTTGTTATAGAGGATAATCTTAGGAACTTCCTGCGAGTAATCAAATTGCTGCATTAACTTTAGAATGCTCGGCGGAATTTGCAGGCTTTGGCTAAACAGATAAATCTTCAATTCTTCTTCCGATTCACCCGGCAGCGGCTTTAATCGCGGGCGATCACACATATTTCTAATGGCCTTTGCAATTCCATTTTGAAGACCTCCAGGAAGCTGCTGATACCTCCAATAGTGCCCTGAAATGATTTTTTCAGGGTCAAGCTTCCCTTCCCCGTCCAGTGCATTGCGATAATGGAAACGAAAATCATTGTTGACGCTGTTCGTGAAAGGGAATCTTTTTATCAGCAGACTTTCTTCATATTGGCTGATCGTTTGTATTCGATCCCAATATTCCTTTCGGTTCCTGCTTACTCCCTGAATCTTTGAAAAAAGGGAGGGTATCATGACCCTTCCATCCTTCACCTCAAAGTTTGGGCGGATCATAGCTTTCTCTTTAATTAAAATAAAAAGTTCATCATAAGTGGTTTTCAAGGTAACAGAAGAAGGAGTATACTCCCTAAGCTGCCAGGGTTTATAAAGGCCTGAACCCTCATGGTTAAGGATGGTTTCTATTTCCCTGGATGCCCTGTAGGCGACTGTAGCACTCCTTCTTCTCTTTTCCTGCGGGAAGGGTTCAGGCTTTTTCTTTTCAGTATAATGATGTACAAAAGAATCCTGAACTTCCTGACCCATCTCTGCAAAAAGGTCTTCTCCTGAAGGAGAAAAATAAAGAATATCGCACCCGATTTGAATTAAGTAGTATAAAAAGTAATAATGACTCTTTTTCCCATTCCCGTACCAAAGGACTTTTGGCATACCCAATTTCGGGTCAATTTCTTTAAGTTCTGTGCCTAAATGATTAGCGGACCACTTAATCACATCTACAAGCACTCTTCTTATATCCTGGTTTTTCAAGCCGCCTGATTCCTTTTCAGAAAACAGATTCAGCATACTGATCATCGCTTCTCTTATTTTCCTGTGCAGAGAAGGTGAGGAAGATTTGAGCAGCAGCTGTTCTCCATCTAGGAAAGCAGCAAATCGGTTTATGGATAAATTCTGTTCCCGGTTAATATTCAGGACTTTTTGTATCGCCTGGAACTGCTGATTATTAATGGTTTTATCCAAATGTTCTTCACTAAGGAGGAGAAGCCCTGTATTCTCTGTGTGAATAAGATCAAAAAGACGATTATAATATTCATCTTCATCGAGGGGAACTCCAAGAAATCTGGCAACAATTTGGCCAACATGCAGCGTTTGCTGTTCCTCTCTGTAACTTTCACGTTCATGATTAGGCTTTTTTAACTGAGAGCTCCAGTTCTCATATGTAACCTTTAAGATGTGAGTTTTAATTTGACTGTACGACAAGTTCAATTATTATCCCTTCCCTCTATGAGCGAAAGATGCATTCTTATCATTTCATTCAAAAATTGCGTTTCAGTTCCCGGATAATAGCACGGAAAAAAATATGTAAACTTATTACCATCATATCATAGGAATACAGCCTTTTTCTAAAAATCGTTCACTTTCTTTACGTATAAACAGTAAGAAAGTTTCATTCCGGCAATATTTTTCATTGCTGATTGACATCAAATGGACTCTTTCACCTTTATCCCTGTCCCCGCATAAAGTGGAGTACTTTGTAAGAGGAAGGTGAGTAAGTATGAGGCTGCTTTTTCGAAGAGTGAGATATCGGGGGATTGATCATGATCTGGATATAATCAGGAATACTTTATGTTCAAGTTCCTTTGTTTTTATAGACGTCTTTTTCCTGTCATTGATCCTTGCCATTTTCTCTTTTGCCAATTACCAGTCTATTCCCATCAGCAGCTTAATCTTTACAGGAAGCTATACTTTTTGCATCTGCTTATTTATCGTTTTAAAAAAATGGCTGAGGGACCAGCCGGACTAAACTCTTTCTTTCATACTATTTAGTATATTATTTAGAATTTCTTCCCCTGCCGCTGTCCCTATATTAGCAGTAATCAAGTAAGGAGATGTGATGGACTTTTCAGCTGCCAGTTCTCCGTGGCTGGGGACATATGCATAGTCGCAGTACTTTAAAAAGTCATGATCAAGCATGGAATCTCCTGCCCCAATTATCATATTTATATCTTCCCGTTCCTGAATAAATTTCACTGCCTCGCCCTTACAGATGGGATTTGGCATAAAATACAGCTTTCTTCCCTGATGGGATATCCTCCATCCAAAGGATTCCGCCAGATCAGCCATTGCTTTTTTGGCTTCAGCTGTTAATTTTTCTTCAAGAATATAATAAAAGAAAAGATTTTCAGCCATTCTTATTTTCCCGTTCAGTTCCAGGCTTTGTGACCTGACCATCATTTCCTCAAGCAAAGCACACTCTGCCTTCAGCCTCTTTCGGACTATGACGGACCACTCCTCAAGAGGTTTTCCATAATAATGGATATTGGCACCATTGGATGTGACAGTGTAAGGAATGTTAAGGACATCCTGAAAAATGAAAATACGCTTATATTGCTCATAAGTCCTCGTTGTAACAGGCACAAAGAGCATTTGAGCAGATATCTCTTTCAGTAAACTCCGAGCTTCTTGTGTCATAAAGGCAATTTCCCTGCCATCTTTACGCTCAACACCTATTAAATCTTCTCCTGACTGCCCAAAATCAGCAAGTGCTTTATTTGAGTAGATCAGTGTCCTGTCCAAATCTGATGCAAACATCCTCATGATTTTTCTCCAGTCTTTTTAATTAATCCGCAGCAGGTATAACTCATATCAGGATAATGAATAACCTCAACATTCCGCTCCCGGGCCAGCATGACAATATGGCCAACATATGGACTTTCCGGATCTTTCATCAGAATTTTCCATGGAAGCCTTCTTAGAAGAACTCTGGTTGTTTCGCCTACTCCCGGCTTTACAAAGTTAATAGATTCAATATTAAATTCCTCTTGTATTCTCTGAATCTCTTCCATGCCCTTAAAACTTGCTTCCCCCGGGTTATTCATAATCCTTTTCGCAAGTTCAGCAGCTTCCTGTTTAATAGCCGGGAACTCCTCTGCTACAGCTGAGAGATATTGGTTTGAAACATCAGCTTCTTCCAGCTCACTATAATATTTGGCGCCATGGAAATCTTCAGGCCCAATTAAGGATTTATTTAATACTGTTCTGCTGACCAATCCTGAAACAGTTGAGTTGAGACAGGCACTTGGAATCAGAAAATCTTCCCTCGTTCCATATAAAGTTGTGCAATAACCAGGATCAGCAAGAACGGCCAAGGTATCATCAAGAATAACACCACAAGTTTCCTGGAACTGTCTGCAGGCCTTGGTTAATTCAATGGAGATAGCCCCTTTTCCTGTCCATCCGTCCACAAATTGAATTTCACAGCCGGGATGTGAGTTTAGAATATGCTTTATGGCATTTTCGTCAATCCCCCTGTCCCTGATAATGGAAATGCTGTAATGCGGCAAACTCACACCATAAACTTCAGAAAGATACCTCTTTATCAGAATTCCAACAGGTGTTCCTGCTCTCGCGAGAGAAACTAAAACAGTATTTTTTCCTTTTTGCTTCCAGATCTGCTCAGAAACCGCTCCTGTTGACAATGCTGTTTTCCGTTTATAAACATCAAGCGTTTCCCAAAACAGAGAAAGGTATTTTTCAGGCGGCTGATATTCAATAGGAAGCGTTTCACTATAATGCTGACCGGACTGAATGTTTTTTTCTCTTTGTTCAATGGATCCTTCAAGTGAATATCCACTTAAATCCTTCAATAAAAAGATAACATCATCTTTACTATATGAACCAAATTTATCTGCTGTTTTATTCATTTTTTCCACCTCCGTTAAAGTAGACTACTTTTACATTTTTAATATATTTTTTTAATTGATTGATAAAAGGCATAAGGAAATCTTTTTCCGGTTCTCTTTCAAAAAACAGGAACACTTCATCATAACAACCGTCTGGAATGTTATAAACATATTGTGCCATTTCAGGGTCTTCAGGATTTTCAAAGGAAATGCCGTATTGTGCTCCATAGTCTTTATCATTTCTTACAAAGATGGGACTGCGTGTTGTTGAGTGGAACTTTACGCTTTCCCCCATTAAGGAGGCAAGCTTCATAGGGATATACATGAACTCCCCGGTTCCGAGACATAATGTATTTCTTCCATCCCGTTTTCGGGATAAGAATTGGCCAATCTCTGCTAATGACACACTTAATCCGGCCTGGCGTTTTGCATCCAGCCCGAAACGGCCCGAATCTTTTAAATAGGGAATACTTCTGATCTCACCGCTTAAAGTAACTGATGGTTCGTTCGTCCGGCCTAATAATTCAGGGAATTCTTTACTTATATCAATATAGGAAATCTGTGCAGTTTGTCCTGAAAGCTCGCCTGCTGACTGACCTTTATTCACATCAGGAGTCCCATTTACATCGATCTCCCCTTTTAGAAGAGACACATTGTTAATAATAATGCCCAGCTCTTTTTCCAAATCATCAAACAGGATTTGATCTTTTGGGGAACGCCAATCCAGGATGGAGACGACTGTATATATCTTTCTCGGAAAGCGTTCATGGATGGAGCGGATGATATTAATAGCTGTTTTCCCTGTAGTCATTTCATCATCGACAAGTATAATCTCCCTCTTGTTATCCAAAAGGTCTGCATCTGCATAGCATCTGTGTGAAGTAGCATGAGAATGCTCTTCTTCAAAAGTTATGACTGAATTCTGATTTGCCAGCTGCTCTCTTGTTGTATGAAAGTAATCGGCACGTTTAAATGATTGAAAGAAAGCATGTCCAAGTGCCGTTGCTGTCTCGGCAAATCCAATAATAACCGGGTTATGGTCTTTATCAATAAAAGGACTGCTGTTCAAGAAATCTGTACCGTTTTCAATAGCGGATAAAAGCTCTGCGGCCTTTCCGGTCTCCACCTTCTTCACCTTCTCCATATAACGGCTGGCGAGCAATTCTCCTGTCAGAAGTCCGATCTTAGGGTCTATCGGTATATGCTTCCCGAGTACTTTGCTGACAAATAAGAAAGATCTTTTCTTGTTAATTCTTGCTGCCATGACAAATAAATCTTCAGGGAGCAGCTCATATGGGTTCTCGGTTATATGAATATCAACGGTTAATGAGTTGAGTATCTGAATTGAATGTTTCGTTTTTGAGTAGATCAATGTATGTGATCTCATCCTGCAGCACCCCGTATACTTCTGATTTTAATAATATTTTTTTTGCCCAATATAAATGGGGTTTAATTTCATTCATTTTGTTTTGATAATTGCTTTTCATAACCCCTATTTTTCCGCCGGCCTGACCGGCGATGCTCTGAGCATCCAGGTACTCTTCAAGTGTTACCGTATTCAATGCCTGTACAGGCCTAATGTGGGTTGGATGAATAATGGTTTTCCCTGTTAAGCCATTTGAAATATCCATTGCAATTTCTCTTATTAAACCATCCATATGCCGATCAATTAAGTCCGTTCTCATTTTCAGTCCATCCTGTCCAAGACGTTCCATGAATGGTGTTTGCCTTATTTGAGGCTTTAGAAGACGCTCTTTTGAGGAAAAATACTCCCATACCGGACCTGAAATGACATACGGCTGGTCCGCACGCAGAAAAATATTAATAATATCTGATATGCAATCTCTAATTACAGCAATATCGTAAACTGTCGTATCAGAATTCCTTCGTATTCCGTAGAGTCCGCTAAAATCCGTAGCTCCAATTCTTACATTTAATATCAGCTCAAAATATTGATCCAGCACTTTCTTTATGCCGATCAACTCTTCAAGCCTTGTTTCTTTCTGAATAATTTCTTTCGTCTCCAGAATCGGCATGGCATATAAACAATACCCATGAGAATTAAGCTCTTTTATTTCAGTTAAAATTTTGCATCCTTCAGCTGGTGAAAACTTAGGCAGGACAAAGCCGGTCAGGAGATGCATTCCATTCGGAATTCTGCTTTTGAGTCTCATAAGCTGCTCATAGCTTCTGATTCGCACGAAGATCAAAGGGAGATCTTCTTCTTCACAAAGACCTTTCACAAGGTCTGAACTCAAATTTTCCAATTCCGAACAAAGCAGATTTTCCGCCAATTCCACTTCATCATCACCAATTGCATCTTCAAGGCATATGACCATGGATGAAAGGCCAGCATGCTTTTTTGACAGCAGATCCTGGTGAATATTTGGCCTTGTCGCCGGCATATATAAAGTTGCCCCAAGAGCATATGATAATAGCTCCCTGTCGGATCTCTTATTAAAATAGCCAGGCTTCTTGTAAAACATTTTATTTATTTTTTCACCCGGAATATCGGAAAATAGTCTCATTTTCGCAGCTCCATTCCTTCACTAAAATACTACTTTCTTCCTTTTTCAACCAAAAAAGATAAAAATAAAAGGGAGCGGACAAGTGTCTGTTCCCTTTCAAGATCTATGCAGTTACATATTTAGTTTGATCCTTGATCTGCAGCTTCTTTTTTTGCATTCTTCGCATGTACAATAAAAGTAACAGCAAACACGATAACCAATACGATAAAGAAGTAAATATGGTCGATGTGAATACCAGCAGCACTCGCAAGCATTTTAGCAGCAATAAGAAGGATCAGAATATATGAGCTGGTTTCCAGCTCCGGAACCCTGTCAATCAGCTTCAAAAATACGCCTGCTACACCACGCATCATGATAATACCAAGCATACCGCCTATCAACAGCACCCAGATTTCCTGGCTGACTCCAAGCGCAGCCAATATACTATCGATTGAGAATGCAATATCCATCAATTCAACTGCAATGACAGTTCCCCAGAAAGTACCGAAAAGGCGAATTAATAATCCTCTTTGATTGATGCCTTCAATTGCATGTTCATCGCCTTCCTCTTCAGCTTGCCTCTTATCAATAAAATACTTAATAGCAAGCCAAGCCAGGTAGGCAGCACCTAACACCTTGATATACCAGAATTCAATTAAAAATACACCGATGCCGATAGCAATAAATCTGAAGAAGTAAGCACCTAAAAGACCGTAAAAAAGAGCTTTCTTCCGCTGTTTTTCCGGCAGATGCTTTACCATTACAGCAAGAACAAGCGCATTATCAGCAGATAATAGGCCTTCCAGAATTACAAGTGTACCTATCAGTGCCCAGCTTTCCGGCTTTGACAAAGCTTCAACCCACATTTCCCAATTAAAGAACTGGGAATATGTATGCATAATAGATTCTAAGATTTCCATTCTAAATTATTCCTCCCGGTGATGACTGCTTTTTCATATAAAAGACCCGGCATTGCCGAGCCTTATTAAGCAAATATACCTCTTATTTATCCAACCTGTAAACCAAAATCTTTTGCCAGTGCAGCCAGTCCGCCCTGATATCCGCTTCCGATTGCACTGAATTTCCACTCTCCGTTATGTCTGTACAATTCCCCAACTACAAGAGCAGTTTCAATTGAGAAGTCTTCACCCAGGTCATAGCGGATCAATTCTTCGCCTGTATCTTCATTCAGAATTCTTGCATAAGCATTGGATACCTGTCCAAAGTTCTGATTGCGGGCTTCCCCATCATGAATGGTGATTGTGAATGTAATGCGCTGAATGTTTGCCGGCACATTTGCCAGGTCAATTTTCACCTGCTCATCATCGCCCTCCCCTTCACCTGTACGGTTATCCCCAGTATGTACAACTGAACCATTAGCGCCTGATGTATTGTTGTAGAAAACAAAGTCACTTTCAGAAGTTACTTTTCCAGTATCTCCAAGCAGAAATACGGAGGAATCCAAATCAAAGTCATTTCCGCCATCATATTTGTTCGTATCCCATCCAAGTCCTACTACTACCTTACTCATTCCTGGATTTGTCTTTGTTAAGTCCACTTTTTGTCCTTTTGATAAGCTTACTGCCATTTCAACTCAAACCTCCATTATGTAGAATAAATGTATTTACGGTATAAATCATGAAAAGTTTCATAATCCGTATAAATATTTTTTCACATTCCAAAATTTATTTCAATCTTAAACCTCTAACTCATCCATTTAGGCGGGGTGTTTTTATTCCAATAGATTGAACCGAGTTCATGGTGAGCCTGAAATTGATCATGGTGTGTGTGATAATGAAAATTAAACCAGTACCCCTGTTGAGGAGGGTGGTCCCTTCGCACATGGAACCGAATCACATCCTCATCCGTCATGCTATTGGTGATATGGAAAATTTTTTCCGATAATCCGCCCCCCGGAGTTTCTGTAACTTTTAACTGTGCAAGGCTTTCCTCGGGAAATTGCACTGCCACCTCCTGGATGGCTTTCTCAATTTCCGGAAGGATGACCTCGTTAAACTCATCTTCAATAACTGGGCCTATCTTTGCACCAAATTTCTCATACGATTGTGTCTCAGCCTCTACAAGCATTTGCCTGATAAAGTTCTCTTTATCGAAATTACTATTTTCCTCTTCAACAAGTTCTGCGCCCTTCTCTGAGTTTTCAACATCTGAAGCTCTGGAGGCTTTTAGCTGGTTCGTATTTTCATAAAGAAATGCCTGAGAAGGTGTGACGAGGCCAAACGTTAAAATGGTAACAAGTACAACAAAGGATTTCCTCAGCCAATTCGGCATGTTATTCGCCCTTCCTTTCCCCTAAGCAAGGATTTTTTTAAATATGCCGCTGCCTTCAATATTAAGGGCAGCTTGCCTTAAAACATCTTCGTGCTGAACAAGAGCAATCCGAACGTATCCCTCACCCCACCTGCCAAATGCACTTCCAGGAGTTACGACTACACCGGCCCGGTTAATTAAGTCAATCGCAAAATCCTTGGAGCAGCTGTACCCGGATGGGACCTCGGCCCACAAGAACATTGACCCCTCAGGCCTGCTGATATCCCAGCCGATAGTTTCAAGATCTTTTATTAATACATCTCTTCTTTTTCTATATGTCTCTCTCAAGTCCTGCAAAAAACCGGACTGATCATTCAATGCTTTCACCGCAGCTGCCTGTACCGGCAGAAATACCCCATAATCCAAATTGGATTTGAAGTTGGCCAGCAGCGCAATAAGCTGCTGATTACCTGCGGCATATGCCACCCTGCAGCCAGCCATATTAAAGCTTTTTGATAGTGAGTTCATTTCAATCCCCACATCAGCGGCCCCTTCAACAGACAAAAAACTTAAAGGCTTATTTTCATAATAAAGTTCCGAATAAGCAAAATCATGCAGTACAGCAAAACCGTATTTCTTTGCAAGCCGGATCGCTTGAAGAAAAAGTTCCTCTGTGGCCATTGCCGGAACTGGGTTGCCAGGGAAGTTCAATATCATTAATTTCGTGTTTGCAAGGATTTCTTCAGGGATCTCATTAAAATCAGGGAGAAAGCTGTTCTCCTTCTTTAAAGGCATTCCGTACATTTGTGCACCAGCCATTGCAGCACCTGCAGCATAAGCAGTGTATCCGGGGTCAGGAACAAGGATATAATCTCCCGGATCACATAGAACCATCGGCAAATGTACCAGCCCATCCTGGGACCCCATTAAAAGCAGCACCTCTGAAGCAGGATCGACATCCACTTCGAAATTTCGTTTATAATAGCCGCTGACTGCGGTATGAAATTCATTTGTACCTGTTAACGAGTACCCGTATAGTTCTTGATCACGGGCACCTCTTGCCAATTCCTCCATAACAAAAGCGGGAGGGGGCATATCAGGACTGCCAATGCTCAAATCAATCACCGAAAGCCCGTCTGAAAGTTTCGAATTCTTAATTTGGGCCAATTCCGTAAACACGCTCTCTGTAAAAGAAGCCATTCTTTTTGAAATAGGAAATTCCATCGTAACCTTCCTCGCTATGTATCTCGTTTCTATTTTTCTATTATACTTCTTTTCGAACCAAATTAAAATTGATTTCATGTATCTGCAAAAAGAACAATAGAAATATAGTAATAACTTATTTGGCGGATTAATTAGGAGCAAAGCGGGGAATAATAAAACAAATCATGTTCTTCAAGTCCAGAAGAATGAATAAGGGGGAAATGATCATGGATTGGTCTGTATTCTTTGTCATTGCAAGTCTTTTACTTATGGCTTACTTTGTTTATCTGGCTATTGCAGATTAAATAAGCAGGTGCCTGTTAACTGGCACCTTTTCTTATTTTTCAATTATGCCAAAATGAAATTTAGATGACTTTCTTTCAATTACTTTGAAACCATATTGAGCAAACCTGGAACTTCTAAAGTGGTCTTTCAGGATCACCCTTTGCCTCGCAGCTCTTTTTGCATGAAATATAACTTCCTCTGACAGATCTTCATAAACAGCAAAGTTCCTTAAAGCTTTAATCCCTTCTGACTCAAAGATTTCTTCTTCAAACATTGGATCAAAATAGACAATATCGTAACTGTCCGAAGGCAGTTTTTTTAAATATGGAAGGGCCATTGTTGCTTCAACATTTATTCTTCCCATGGCCTGATTCATACTTTCAAGCCCGGAGTCCCACTGCCTTAGCCCGTTCGCAACGAGAAAGGAAAGGTATTTATTTCCTTCGAGTCCCGTAACTTTACCTTTATTGCCCGCAGCAAAACTGGCTGTTATGCTGTCAGATGCCAGACCAAGAGTACAATCGAGTATACTGCTGCCTTCTTTAAGACCCGCAGCCTCAAGAAAAGGATCACTCTCACCTTTTAAGAGGCGCTTCACTCTGAACATTGCAGAACTCGGATGAAAGAAGAACGGCTGGTTTTCACCAATCTGATAAAGTTCCAGCCGGTCTTTTCCGACTACTATGCAGTCTTCAGGAACTTGTTGTTGAATCGCTTTAACAGACCTTTTATTCCTTTCGATGTACTCTGCTCCCAATTGTTCTGCAATGTTTTTTGCTTTTTCTTTCATTGCTTCATTGGTGCGTCCGGATGTCGTAATTAGCATATATGTTCACCTGATTCCTAAAATTGCTATTAAAAAAGGGTGCCTGCAGACACCCTTTTTTGTTTAAGCATTATGTTCTCAGCAGTTCGCCTCAAATGCTGCAAGCAGGTTCTCCATGATTGCTTCCATGGAATGGTCTTCAATATCATGGCGGTGAATGAAGTGCACAACTTCCTTTCCTCTTAAAAGAGCCATAGAAGGTGATGAAGGCTCATATCCATCAAAGTACTCGCGCATTTTTGCTGTTGCTTCTTTGTCCTGTCCTGCAAAAACCGTCACTAGATGATCAGGTTTCTTTTCACTTCTTAGAACAGCCTGTGTTGCTGCAGGGCGGGCAAGACCTGCTGCACAGCCGCAAACTGAATTCACAACAACAAGAGCTGTGCCTTCAAGGTTCTCCATGAATTGCTCTACATCTTCTGAAGCCGTAAGCTCTTTAAAGCCTGCCTGTACAAGCTCCTCACGCATCGGCTTCACCATTTGTTTCATATATTCTTCATATGCCATTGACATAAAATTTATTTCCTCCTTATCGTTCATTTTGTAAAGTAAGCATACTATATCACACGATCTTTATGCAATTTTTCTATGCCGGGTTTTATTTTTTGTCATAAGGTTTCTAATTCAAATCATTTCAGCAAGAAAGCCGGTCCTAAAAGACCGGCATCCTAAATATATTTAAATTTTCATAACGCCGCCTGTGCTGGCATTCGTGACAAGCTTCGAATAACGGGCAAGGTACCCTTTTTTAACCTTTGGCTCGAAGCCCTTCCAATTGGCTTTCCGCTTTTCGAATTCTTCATCTGAAATTTCCAGATTGATTGTACGGTTATTCAGATCCAATTCAATTATGTCTCCATTTTCCACAAATGCAATAGGTCCGCCTTCAGCAGCCTCCGGTGAGATGTGCCCAATGCTGATGCCGCGTGAAGCACCCGAGAAACGGCCATCTGTAATCAGGCCGACTTTTGCACCTAAACCACGGCCGACAATCTGTGAAGTCGGTGCAAGCATCTCCGGCATTCCAGGGCCGCCTTTAGGGCCCTCATAACGAATGACAACAACATGGCCTTCCTGCACCTTGCCAGTAATGATTCCGGATAGTGCATCTTCCTGCGAGTCAAAGCAGATGGCTGGCCCTCTATGGTATCCGCCTACTGACTCATCTACTGCACCCACTTTTATAATTGATCCCTCAGGAGCTAAATTCCCAAATAAAACTGCCAGCCCTCCTCGTTCAGAGTGCGGATTCTCCAGTGTCCGGATTACATTTTTATCCAGAATCTCACTGCCTGCTACATTCTCCCTTAGCGGCTTTCCGGTAACTGTCAGACAGTCACCATTCAAGGCGTCCGGCTTTTTAAGCAATTCATTGATGATTGCACTCACCCCACCCGCATTATGAACATCTTCAATATGATAATCTGATGCAGGAGCGATCTTGGCTAAATGCGGAACCCGATTGGCGATCTCATTGATTCGTTCAATCGGATATTCAATTTCAGCTTCGTGAGCAAGCGCTAATGTGTGAAGAACTGTATTGGTGGAACCGCCCATTGCCATATCAAGGGCAAATGCATTGTCAATGGCATCAATAGTAACAATATCACGCGGCTTGATGTCTTGCTTGATTAATTCCATCAGCTGTTTGGCTGAACGTTTAACAAATTCCTTTCTTTCTTCTGATACGGCCAGAATCGTGCCATTGCCAGGAAGTGCAAGGCCCAGTCCTTCTGCAAGGCAATTCATGGAATTCGCAGTGAACATCCCTGAACAGGAACCGCAGGTCGGACATGCTACCTGCTCGATTTCCAGGAGCTTTTGTTCATCTATCTGGCCGGATTCGAAGGCACCTACACCCTCAAATACCGAACTTAAGGATAATGGCTTTCCGCTTGAATCTACGCCGGCTTTCATCGGGCCTCCGCTGACAAAAAGGGTTGGAATATTAACCCTCAATGCCCCCATCATCATTCCGGGTGTGATTTTATCGCAGTTCGGGATACAGACCATTCCGTCAAACCAGTGGGCAGAAACCACTGTTTCAAGTGAATCTGCAATGATCTCACGGCTTGGCAGAGAATAGCGCATGCCGATATGGCCCATGGCAATGCCATCATCCACTCCAATGGTATTAAATTCAAATGGAACACCGCCTGCTTCACGGATTGCCTCTTTAACAATTTTACCAAATTCCTGCAAATGCACATGGCCAGGAACGATATCAATGTAGGAATTGCACACAGCAATAAATGGTTTTCCGAAATCTTCTTCCTTTACTCCGGCAGCACGCAGCAGGCTGCGGTGCGGAGCCCTGTCTGTCCCTTTTTTGATCATATCACTTCTCATCTGTGAGCCAGTCATAGTATGTACCTCCTGTTTTACCCTAGATTCATAATCTCTTATTCTATGGAAATAAATTAACTAACCTCCTGCCCCCCAAATATTTCTTTTCAATATAGACCCTTTTTCGGATAATTTCAATAATTATTGCAAATTTAATTTAATTTTTCGCTTTAAATGAATGAAACTGTAATGCGTGTAAGTTTTAAATTAATCAATTCCAATAAAAAAACCGCTGCAGATCCTAAAATCTGAGCGGTTTTTTTAAAATTATTTCTCACCTTTATTCCGGGATTCAGTCATTTGTTTCCATACTGAACCCTTTGCTTCTTCTCCATGCTCAATTCTCTCAATTGCCAGTTTAATCTGCAGACTGACTTCGAATTCAGGGTCGTCTTCTGCAGCTTTTAGAGCAGACAGCGCACTTTCATCACCCACTTCGTAAAGGAACATGGCCGCACGCCAGCGTACAAGCTTACTATCGTCCTGCAGGGCTTCCTTCATGGCATCCATTGCTTCTGCAAACCCTAAGTCTGATAAACAGTCTCCGGCTGTACGCCTTACAGTGACCGTTTTATCCTTCAATGCTCTGTACAGAAGCGGCAGGACCTTTTTATCTTCAATCATTCCAAGATAAACTGTCGCAAGTCTTCTAATTGAAGCCTTTTCATCATTGAGAGCTTTTTCAAGAACAGGCAGATCCCCCAGTTCTGGATTATCCATCTGCTCGAGTTTTTGATAGCGCTCCCGCCAATCAGGAGAAACCAAATCTTCTAATGAAAGTTTAAGGAGAGACCGCACATGTTTATCCTCTGTGTTATCCGGGCTTTTAGCTGTTTTCACTAGGGTCTGGAGCCGTCCCTCCGGATAGGCAGCCATTAGTTCCTCAACAATATCATGTCCAACTTGGTCAAAGTCCCCGTAGCGGACCCCGAATTCCTTCCACTTGCGGACCATGACAACATTATCAGCAGGATCCTGCGCTTTTGTAACTGCTTTAATAAAGTTTTCAGGAAGTCCGAAGCGCTTTTCTTCTGTGCCGTCAGTCAGCTTCACCTGCATCGGAATTCCTTTGTACATTTGGACTAATACCTGCACCTCACCGAAATGTTCATCCATGCCGTTTTCTTCACTACCGTCATTTTCCACGTCCTCGCCAAATGCAGATCGAACTTGAGGAAGCAGCTCTTTCCAGTCATATTTGGCATTTCTTTCTACTGCCAGGAAATCAGCAACATGGTAAACCCCTTTTATGCCTTCGATCTCAAGAATATCAAGGATGATCCTTGGAGCTCCTTCTTTTTTATCTTTTTTATAATTATTGGCTTTCCCCATTGGAAGCTCTTCATCAAGAATAACCTTCATTGTATTCGGACTTGGTGTTGGTTCGATTGCTTTTATTTTCAAAAGTATCACCCTTTTTTATATATTCACGCTGGTAACTGATTTTATTTTAACATAAGAAGAATTTCGAGGCATTTTAGCTGTTTTAACTATAAAAAATAACCCGGAGATTCCCCCGGGCATGACATTATTCATCTTCTGCTGCTTCTGATAGATAGCTCCATCTCTCAATCAAGTATTCAAGCTCTTCATTCAGCTTTGTTTCTTCTTCTACTAAGGCCTGGCCCTTTTCAAAGTCACTTCCGATGCTGGCCATTTCTGAGGAAATCGCTTCAAGACGGGCTTCAGCAGCCTCAATCTTTCCCTCTATTTCTTCCCATTCTTTCTTCTCTTTGTAGCTCATTCTCTTCTTTTTCGGTTTTGTTTCCCTCGTTTTTTTAGGGGCATGGTCCATTTCCTGAACCGGTTTGGCATTTTCACTTTCAAGAAATTCACTGTAATTTCCATAGTAGGATTCGATTTTGCCCTCTCCTTTTAACACAAGCAGCTGCTCAGCCACTTTATCCAGGAAGTAGCGGTCATGCGAAACAGTAATGACTACGCCGGGAAAATCATCCAGGTAATCCTCGAGAACCGTCAGGGTTTGGGTATCAAGGTTATTGGTCGGCTCGTCAAGAAGAAGAACATTAGGCTCTGACATTAAGATCTTCAGTAGATAAAGCCTCCGTTTTTCCCCGCCGGAAAGCTTGCGGATTGGAGTGCCATGAGTATATGGCGGAAAAAGGAAACGCTCCAGCATTTGAGCCGCAGAAATGGTTTTTCCATCTGAAGTTTCAACTACTTCAGCTGTTTCTTTGAGATATTCTATCATGCGTTTACTTTCATCCATATCTTCGCTTTCCTGTGTATAGTAAGCAATTTTTACTGTCTGCCCAATAATGCGCTCACCTGAGTCAAGCGGAATCCTGTCTGCCAGTATGTTAAGGAGAGTTGATTTCCCTGTCCCATTTCTTCCAATAATCCCTATTCTGTCCCCTGGTTTTACGAGAAGATCAAAATGATCCAGAATTGTCTGGGAGCCATATTTTTTTGATGCAGCTTCAAGTTCAAATACCTGTTTTCCGAGGCGGCTGCCGCTTAGGGACATGTCCAATTTTTCGGAGGATTTAACTGAAGCAAGCTGGCTGTCAAGAGTTTCGAACCGCTGGATCCTGGCTTTTTGCTTGGTGGTACGGGCTTTTGCACCTCTTCTGATCCATTCGAGTTCTCTTCTGAACAGATTTTTCTGCTTTTCTATAGTGGCTGCTTCATTTTCCTCTCTTATTGCTTTGGCTTCAAGGAATGCAGCATAATTCCCTTTATAGCTGTAAAGATTTCCGCCCTCAAGCTCAAACATTTTGTTTGTAACCCGGTCAAGGAAATAACGGTCATGTGTCACAAGAAGCAGTGCGCCCCTATATCTGCCCAGATATTCTTCCAGCCATTTAACCGATTCAAAATCAAGATGATTTGTCGGCTCGTCAAGAATCAGCAAGTCTGGTGACTGGATCAAAGCTTGGGCGAGCGCAACCCGCTTTTTCTGTCCGCCTGAAAGCTCGCCAATTTTTCTGCTGAAATCCTCAATGCCCAGTTTAGTGAGAATCGTTTTGGCATCGGTATTTACCTCCCATGCATTAAGTGTATCCATTCTTTTTTGAAGTTCGAAAAGGCTATCCTGGATAGCTGGATCTTCAGGGTTCCGGCTAAGCTCCAGCAGCGCTTGTTCATATTCTCTCTGCAGGACAAGTATTGGCGCATCTCCTGCAAATACCTGCTCGAGAACGGTTAAATCATAATTCAGGTCAGGCTGCTGTGCTGAATATGAAATGGTGTAATCTCTCGGTTTGACTATTTCTCCTGAGTCCGGCAGGTCTACCCCCGCGATCACCTTCAGCAGGGAGGATTTTCCTGTACCGTTTACACCGATCAGTCCTGCCCTTTCTTTTTCGGCTATTGTAAATGATATATTGTTAAAAAGTTCTTTCTCACCATAGGTTTTTGTCACATTTTCCACAGAAATCATCTTCATGCTTGACCATTCCATTCTTTAAAAAATTGGTGCAGAAACTGTTCCATAAGCTCATGCCGCTCTTCTGCCATTTTCATAGCAGTGTCAGTATTCAGCAGATCTTTCAGCTTCAAAAGCTTTTCGTAAAAATGATTGATGGATGACGACCTGCCATTCCGGTATTCATCTTCAGTCATTTCTCTTCTGATATTAAGGGCAGGATCATAAATCAGCTGTCCTTTTTTGCCTCCGTATGCAAATGCTCTCGCAATTCCCACGGCGCCGATCGCATCCAATCTGTCCGCATCCTGGACTATTTTGGCTTCTTCACTTAAAATCCTGGTGTTATGGCCGCCATTAAAGGAAACTGAATCAATGATTGCCTTAATACTGCTGAATGCTTCCTCTGTGATTTCAAGTTCCTGCAGAAAGTCCGACAGTTTCCTGTCCCCTGCTTCTCTGGAAGTGTTCAGCTTCGCATCAGGTATATCATGAAGCAAGGCTGCCATTTCAATGAAAAAAGGATCTCCTTTTTGTTCCCTTTTCGCTATGTAAAGGGCATTTTTTCGCACGCGCTCAATATGATGCCAGTCATGCCCGGTTGAGTCATCCCCGAGTGTATCCCGGACAAATTTTTCTGTTATATGTATTATATTTTCTTTCATTATTTCACCCGCTTTCAAACTCCACTGTCCATTTTAACATTAGTCCTAAAAAGAAACGATGGCAAGGTCAAGCTATATTGATATTTGAAGACAAAAAAAGTGCAAAAAACCAGTAATTGATTTCCTGCACCTGAGCTTATAATAATTTATTCCAGGCCATTCAGCCAGCTGATGCCGAGTGTATGCTCTCCTGCGTGGACGCCAATGGTGGCTCCTAAGGAATAGCACCCAAATTCAATGCCCGTAAATTCTTCCTGAAGTTCCTTCTTCCATAGCTCGGCTTCTTCCGGATGCAAACCGTACAGGATGAATACTTCCTTCAGCGGGTTTCTCTCGTGAGCGCTCCTCAGAAGCTTCACAATCTTATCTTTTGCCTTTCTCTCGCTCCTGGCCTTCTCCCTGACACTTAATTCTCCATCATGTACTGAGATAATCGGCTTTACATTAAGCATGCTTCCCAGGAAAAATTGAACTCCGGACATCCTGCCGCTTCGATGAAGCTGTTCAAGACTGCCGATGAGGACATATGTTTCGCCCGTATCGCGAAGCGTCTTAAGCTCGCTGATAATGTCTTTACTATCCAATCCGGCCTCTGCCAATTCCATCCCTTTAAGGATTAATCTTGTTAAAGGATATGATAATATCTTGGAGTCCAGGCTGTATACCGGAATATCAACCAGCTGGGCAGCCTGTTCACTCGAAGAAACAGTCCCGCTGAGCTTTGCCGATACAAGTACAGCGATGATACAGTCATAATCCTTATGCAGATTTTCGTATAAATCCCTGAAAGCGCCAATGGATGGCTGGGAAGTTTTAGCCGGGGTATCCAGGGTTTTTAATCTCGCATAAAGTTCTTCAGGTGATAAATCAACACCATCTGTATACTCACTGCCATCCATAATGATAGTCATTGGAATCTGGTACAAGTCAGGGTGGTTCCTTAACTCATTATTTAAAAAAGCCGTGCTGTCTGTTACCCATGCAATTTTAACCACTAAAGACGCCCCCTTTTAAGATATTTATACGTATATGTATGTAAATAATACTATTTGAAAGGCTGGAATTGAAAGATTTCTCTCCCAGCCCCTGGTTCTATGGCAGAAAAGGCTTGATTTTAGGAAAAACCTTTATAGCGGTATTATAGAAAACATCCTCATGATGCTCTCCAGGTATGAGCTCTTTTATAAATTCGATATAAGGGCCCACAGGCGCAAGCGGCCAATCGGTTCCAAAAAGCAATTTATCGTAAGAATCTGCAAACACTAAAGCATGCCTAAGATGATCCAAAAATCTTCCTTCACTGTGTTTCTTCAATTCTTTTTCTGTTCCAACAATAAGGCCTGAAAGATCGGCATAGACATTCGGATTTTTATATATGATTTCAGCTCCGGTCAGCGTCCACGGATCTCCAAAATGAGCTATCATGAAATTGATATTCCGGTGTTTAACTGCAACCTCGTCAATAGCCAGGGGATGAGAATACTTAAGCAATCCCCTTTCGGAGTAAGTATCCCCTGTATGAAATACAACAGGAACTCCATATTTTTCAGCGAGTGCATACACAGGTTCGTATACTTCATCATAGGCGTAGAAAGGATAATACCCCAGGTAAATCTTAATGCCCACAACAGCAGGCTTTTGCAGATCTTCTTCGAGCCTTTCTAAAGCCTCTTCATTGAGATCATATGGATTGATGCCGGCACAGTAAACAATATTAGCCGGGACCTTGTCTTCCAGGTCAATCCCCATGGGTGTTCTTGTTTCATAATCAGGAAAGCCCATATTATCTGTTTCTGTAAGTCCCATTGCGATGCTCAGAACTACATTGGCATTTTGGAACTCCTTCTGGTGCCCATCATATGAATAATCTACAAATGAGAGTTCCTCGGCAGTATGATGAAATGATTTTATATCAGAAAAATGAATATGTGCATCTATGACTTTCATAATTTCTCCTTTAACGGAATTCCAGATAATGCAGTTTATTAAGTAATCGGCCATCGAAGCTTCTTTCATCAAATGCGATAAATCCCGGTTTGGCCAATGGGCACGCCTTCCTTTCGGAAATAACTTCGAAGGCTTCTTTATTCATATATGCCCCCAGGAATTCAGTATCTTTGCTTTTCATTACGTACATTTTTTCAGAAGAGAGGGAGCTGCTGATACGGGATCCATCAATATTAACAAATGATTGTTCCTCGACTCCTGCCTGGTAGGCTGATTCAGCACCTTTGTCACTTAGTGTAAGCGTAAGATCCTTTAATGAGCCTCCGGATAAAAATATATCTGTAATCCATTTTTCGTTTAACAGATACTTCCCGCCTGCATTGATCACTTTTACCCAATGAGCAAGGATTGGCACTCCCGGCAATAACGCGAAATACTGTGTATAATCAAGACCTTTCCAGGTGGAGTGCTGGACTGCTTTCGTATGAATGGCCAATACAGACCATTCATTTTCATACGAATCTTTAACATTGAGAAATTCAGCAGAAGATTTCTCCTTCAATAGCGAAAACACACTCATTTGCGATGGAGCAGTTTTCATGCCGCCAGCCCACGGATTCCACCATCCCTTGGCAACCGGTTCAGGAAATGAAGAATCCAGCCATTCCCTATCTTTATATGATAAAGAGAATAATCCAGGATAAAAATTCGGTGCAGCTTTGAAGCTAATAATGCCGTTATCCATTGTATATACAGTCTTGCCGTTCTGCTCTTCAGTTAATATACGAATTTTCCCACGGGGCATCAGCAGAAGATCTTTTACATTCGTCTTACCACTGTCAAGTGTAATCTCGGCTTTTACAAGAGAAATGGGTTTCATTCCTTCAATAGGGAAATTCGATTTAAATTCCTTAAGTTCCTGTTCCTGGCTGAAATTTGCGGATAGTTTTTTATCTTCATTTAAATAAATATCTATAGTGCCGTTTAGATAACTCGAACGATAGGTTTTAAGAGTAAACTCCGCTGTTCCCTGCTCCTTTGCAACTGGATTTCCGCTATTTATTACTAGCGCTTTTTCATTTTTCACTATTTTTCCAGCTTCAGCCGTCACCCATGCAAATTGCTGCATTTCTTCCCATGTCCTGAAAGCTCCAATGGATAAATAGCCAGGGGCCAGTACCTTCTGATCTCCGGGTGCAAGACAGCCAGTCTCCTGCTGATAATAAAATTGCCACCCATCCGGATTGGATTTAGCACTTTTAGGCCAGCAGAATCCAATCGGCTCTCCGTTATGATTGGCGAAAAACCAATTTTCAGTTATGCTTTCACCTGGTATTTCCATGAACCCTAATTCTCTTACATCAGAAAACTCTATCACCTCATTCTCCAGCGGAAAATATGGATGCTGCATTTCATGATATAACGGCTGGCTTAAAAACAGGTTTTCATATTTTTTATCCCCATCATTTGTCAGTTCAGACCAAATTTTCACAAAGCCCTCACTATAAAGAGAGGTATACAAGGCTACAAGAATTCCCGGAAAAGCTTCAGACCTGAAAACCAATTTGAAGGTGATGGCCGTATCATCTGTGAACCACTCTGCTGCCAAAGGCTTTGCCTTTGAAAATTCAGTAGAATAAGGCTTGCCAAGCTTAGGAACAAAAAACGAAAAAGGCTGGTTAACACTTTCATTCCTGCCTGCTGTTATTTTATAATCTAATTTCCGGATATTCACCTGGCAGATCCCATTGCAGATATGCCAGTAATCCTTGGACTCTCCTCCGAATTTCTGACCGAAGCTTTTAAGGGGAATGCCCACCGATCTGCACATAAAAGAGAGTTCTTCTCCGTTCTTCTTTAATGCCGTTATCGATATTTCGGGCTGATAAAAGCCATGTTTTTTCACTATAAAAGGCACCTTTAGCAGCTTACGTTCTTTTTTGTGGAGCTGTATTCGATACTCCCGCTTTTCTAATTCAACCAGATCACTTTCAGGGAAAGAAAGGTGAAATACTGCCTCATCCTCCAGGTTATTTTCTACTTCCATTTCCAATTCTGCTTCCTGATTTAAAAAACTGAGATTTCCTTTAGAAGCGCCTGTTATTTTGGCTGGCTGCTTTGGAAGAAGCCCAAGGCGCAGTTCACATTCCTCTCCATTTACCCAAACCTTTACATCCAATGAAGGATGAGTTTTCCAGACACTGGGCTCTTCCCCTTCATGCACAATATATGTTCCGGTCATTACAGCGTCGCTCTCAGCTGTCAAATCATGCTCGAACATTGATTCGACCCTTCCCTGATTATTCCCTTCGGCTTTAAACGAAACGGGATTTCCTGTTTTATTTACAAGGTTGAGCTGAAAAGTTTGAACTTGATTTTCAATAACTTCATGATTATCCATGCATAGTTCTAGAAGATAATCATTTGTTTCAATTAAACTGATGCCTCTGCCAGTTCTTTCAAATCTGACTCTTGCAGACACTTCCCCGCTTTGCCATTTATACTCGTAAAATGTAAAGCCATTTTTTTTGATTCCATCTGGCTTCACATCGATATTTCTCAGGCTGCTGCCATACCAATCAAGCTTCTCCAGGACAGGTTTTAAAAGCTCTGTCTGGTGAACAGCGGGAATGAAATTCATTAAATGGGTTGTATCATCCCGGTCTTCCCAGAAGAAGCCGCATTTTTTGTAAAGCGGGACAGCTTTCACGTTTCCTGGCCATGTATATAAATCAAGGCGCGGCCAGCCCAATTCTATAGTCTTTTGCAGCGCTTTTAGCACCAGCATCTTTCCGATTTTCCGCCCATGGTAATCCGGCCTTACATTTAAAAGAGGGATATACAGGGATCCCGTATCCTCTTTATATTCCGATAGCCCGCAATAGCCTACAACTTCTTCCCCATCAAGGGCTAAGTATAAAATAATATTGCCGTTATTCGCTTCCTTCGTTTTCACTTGCTCTTCCGTCATTACACTGGTATCTCCGCCCCAGCTGTCTCTGCTTAAGTTCCACATTTTTGCGATTCCTGCAGCAAAGTCCTCATGATACTCTGCAATGATTAATTTGTCTGTACCTTGAATCATTCCTTTGTCCTCCTGACTAGGTTACGTCTTGTCTACCCTTCTCCAAATCTTTTTTCGCAATGATTTCCTTAATCATTTGCCTCTCCTCCTTTTGATCGTATTCGGAATGTTTTTCCATTCCTTCTTAATCGTATTATCAGAGGAATGGATTGTAAATATAATTTTGAATTTTTCGTAAAATCCTTTGCAAAAGGCTCTTTTTGATGTTGTTTCCGCCTATCAATGTTGTCCGTTGATTTCCGCTCCAGGATGCTCAGCGAACAGCGGGGCGGGCGGTGAGCCTCCTCAACGCTGCGCGTCTGCGGGTTCTCACCTGTCCCGCTACTCCCGCAGGACTTTGAATAAGCTTCCTTGAGTGAACACCGCACGAAGAAAATGCGCATGCATTTTCGAGGATCTCGCACCTTCCGCTACAATCAACACAGTAAATAAGATACAAAAAGCAACAAACCTTGTGAAAACAGCCACACAAAAAAACGCCTTGCTTCCTCCAGCAAGGCGTTTTTGTGTCAAAATTGAATTTTTCTCAAAGCATCCATAGAAGCAGTCATATAATTGATCATTTCATGCAGGTCATCTATCTGTTCTTCCTGGACAAGGCGGTTAAAGGAAATGATGGTTTCGGTTTCGGCAAGACCCTGCCTATTTTCAGGGCTGTATTTCACTGTCTGTTCGATATTCCGTCCGCTGCCCCAAATTTGCTCCAGGACTTCTCGAATTTCCTGAAATTTGTTGTGTTCCATTTGATGTTTAATTTTAAAATTCACAGAAATCCGGCATCCGGCCAGCATTTCTGATTTCACTTGAGGCAAGAGCTCAGCTGCAAGGTTATCAAGTCCCGCTTCCATAGTAAAGGTACCGAGAATCTCCGCCAAGCCTTCAGCAAGATCTGTGAAAGTAAGATCATACCTGCGGCTCATTTTCGCTGAGTTTATATTATCATTCCGGTCAACTATTCTTATTTCTCCGCTCAGATCCCGGTCATAGAATCCGCCTTCCATTACAACCTTCATATTTTCAAAGGCCGTTGGATCAAACATGGTTATCCCCCTTAAAATAGGCCGACTGCATTTCCATCTTCATCTACATCCATGTTCATGGCTGAAGGGGCTTTAGGCAAGCCCGGCATAGTCATCACATCACCGGTGAGTGCTACAATGAATCCTGCACCAATCGATGGCTTCAGTTCACGGATTGTAACGGTAAAATCAGATGGCCTTCCCAGTTTTGAAGGATCATCAGATAAAGAATATTGTGTTTTAGCCATACAAACCGGCAGGACACCCCAGCCAAAGCTTTCAAAGTCTTTAATCTGCTTTTTGGCTTTGGTTGAGTATTCAACATTATCTGCGCCATAAACCTTCTGAGCCACTGTTAGAATTTTTTCTTCAAGAGGCAGTGATAAATCATACAGATGATTGAACTTCGCTGCGTTTTGGTCCAAAATTTCCAGCAGCTTCTCTGCCAGCTCAATCCCGCCCTGGCCGCCTTTTTCCCAAACCTCTGTCAGGGCAACTGGCATGCCTGCCTCACTGCAAAGATCTGTAAGGGTTGCAATTTCATTCTCGCTATCGGAAATAAACCGGTTAATAGCCACTACATACGGTAGCCCGAAGCTTTCAACTGTTTCAACATGCTTTTTTAAGTTTGCAAAGCCTCTAGTGAGTGCTTCAGTATCTTCCATGCCCAATTCAGCCTTTGACAAGCCTCCATGCATTTTTAAAGCACGGATTGTAGCAACAATAACCACTGCTTCAGGGTCAATGCCTTCGTTTCGGGCTTTAATATTCAGAAACTTTTCAGCGCCAAGATCTGCGCCAAAACCCGCTTCTGTCACTACATAATCAGCGAGTTTGGATGCAGCGGAAGTTGCAATCACACTGTTGCAGCCATGAGCGATATTGGCAAACGGGCCGCCATGAACCAATGCCGGTGTATGTTCTATAGTCTGGACCAGATTAGGTTTGACTGCTTCTTTAAGCAGGAGAGTAAGAGCGCCTTCCACTCCAAGATCGCTCACTGTTACGGGCTGTTTATCATAATTGTAGGCTATAACCATTTTCCCCAGTCTTTCCTTCAGATTCTGCAGATCGGATGCAAGGCATAAAACGGCCATAATTTCTGAAGCAACAGTAATATCAAAGCCATCCTCCCTTGGGACACCTTGTAACGGCCCTCCCAGGCCAATCACGATTTTTCTCAATGCACGGTCGTTCAAATCCAGAGCACGCTTCCAGACAATTCTTCTCTGGTCGATATTCAACAGATTTCCCTGCTGGAGGTGATTATCAATCAGGGCGGCCAGGGCATTATTTGCTGTTGTAATTGCGTGAAGATCGCCGGTAAAATGCAGATTGATGTCTTCCATCGGCAGAACTTGTGAATATCCCCCGCCTGTTGCACCGCCTTTAATTCCCATTGTCGGCCCCAGGGAAGGTTCCCGCATTGCGACCATAGCCTTTTTGCCAAGTCTGTTAAAAGCATCGGCAAGTCCGACTGTTACTGTGGACTTCCCTTCGCCCGCTGGTGTTGGATTAATGGAAGTGACTAGAATTATTTTACCGCTGTCATTCGTACTTAATTTCTT
Organism: Cytobacillus firmus; assembly: GCF_023657595.1. Lineage (NCBI taxonomy): Bacteria > Bacillati > Bacillota > Bacilli > Caryophanales > Bacillaceae > Cytobacillus > Cytobacillus firmus. The sequence goes on from NZ_CP098323.1 coordinate 3,379,752, forward strand.
TAAGGCTGCTGCGGATATTTTTGCTTTATACTTGCCAAATAGCTCCAGATCATCCTCAATGAGCCCTAGTTTTTCAGCTATTTCCGTAATGGGCTTCATTTCTGATGCCTGAGCAATTTCAATATCTGATTTCACGATCGGTTTCACATTCATTTTTATACCCCCGGAATCCAATATGTATAAGTTACTTACAGCTATATTGTACCATCACTGAAACGAAATATTATCAATTACTTTTGATATTTTCGCATTTTCACACAGTAAAGCATTGATACAATTTTGAATCGTCTTTATAATAAGTTTAATTGAATTTTGTACAGGGAGATGATCACTTGCCAATAAAAATTCCTAAGCTGCTTCCTGCCAGGGAGATCTTAGAGGAAGAAAATATATTTATCATGGATGAGGACCGTGCCAAACAGCAGGATATCCGTCCATTAAATATCCTCATCCTGAATTTGATGCCTGAGAAAGAAAAAACAGAAGCCCACCTTTTAAGACTTCTTGGAAATACGCCTTTACAGGTAAATATCTCATTTTTAAAAACAGCCACTCATCAATCAAAAAATACCAGTCCCTTGCATCTTGAACAATTCTATACTACGTTTGAGCAAGTTCAAAAAAGAAAATTTGACGGGATGATTATAACTGGAGCTCCTGTAGAACTTCTTGACTTTCAAGAAGTTGACTATTGGGAGGAGCTAACTGTAATAATGGAGTGGACAAAAACAAATGTTACCTCCACTCTGCATATATGCTGGGGAGCACAGGCAGCGTTGTTCTATCACTTTGGGATCGGAAAATATGAGCTGCCTGAGAAATGCTCCGGTGTTTATCTTCATGAAGTTCATGACAGAAGCGAAAAATTGCTGAGGGGCTTTGACGATATCTATTATGCTCCGCATTCACGAAATACCGATGTTTATAAAGAGCAGCTGCTGAATCACCCGGAAGTGAAGCTTCTTTCCTCTTCTGAGGAGGCGGGTCCTTTCATCATGAGCGCAAACGGCGGCAGACAAATCATGGTAACTGGCCATCTGGAATATGAAGCAGGCACACTCGCAGAAGAATATACTAGAGACAAAAGCAGAGGTCTTCAGGTTCCAGTGCCAAAACACTATTTTCCGAATGATGATACCGGCAGAAGACCCCTTAATATATGGCGGTCACATGCCCATTTAATGTTTTCCAACTGGCTGAACTACTATGTATACCAGGAGACTCCTTACGAGTGGGATTAATCATGCAGTGAGCGGAATAACTTAATATGCAGCTAAAAGCAGGAACAGCCGGTTTTTTGCAGGGTTTTCCCTCTCAAAACCGGCTTTTTCATTTTATAAAATTTAAATATTTTCAAGCGGCTGGTAAGCGGAAGCGCTTCCGATATTCATTATGATTGCTGAGCATAATACACTTCTTCGAATGGCTGAACCACTACAAATCCGCTGCCTGAGAACTTCATTTGGATCGACTCCCCGCTCCCTCTTCCAAGAAACGTTTTAAAGGAGATATCTGTTACGAATTCCGGCTGCAGTGACCCTGACCATGCAACTGTCGCATTTGGATCGGTATATACGGGATTATCAGGAGTAACTAAAAGTGTCAGGGGCTCATAGTGAGAAGTAATAGCCACCATTCCCGTCCCTTCTAAACGGACATTGAACAAGCCCCCTGCAAGCATGCCTGCCATCCTTTTCATTAATTTAATATCCCAGCTGATGGAAGGCTCGAAAGCAAGGAGATCATTCCCATTTACAAAGATGGAATCCCCCTCAAGATTCAGGATTGAAATCTTTTTCCCCTGGTCTGCAAGGTACAGCTTTCCGTTGCCTGTTGCTTTCATTAATGCTGTGCCTTCTCCAGTAAGTGCCTTTTTGAACATCTTTCCTAAGCCATGCTCGAGAATGCCTTCGCGCTCAAACTTTATCTGGCCGCGGTAGGAAACCATCCCGCCTGCTTTAGCCCAAACCTGGCTGGTTAAATTAATTTCGAGCATCCTTGATGTTTCCAGTTCAAACAGCCCTTCACCTTTATCCTGCTGTTTCGTCTGGTTTACAAACTCTTCAATTGAATATCTGCTCATTCTCTTTTCATCCTTTCATTTCCCTGTTTTCAAGCATAAAGACCCACATAAAAGATAATGATTGCTTTAGCTCATCAGTCAGCGATCCTTTTGAAAGCTGCTCTGATGCTTTTTTATAAACACCCAGTTCATCAATCTTCAACCATCCGTTTTCATTTGCAAGCTGTTCAAATTCCCATGGCATCATGGTATTGCAGATAACTTTTTCCTTATAAAGTCTGCGGTAGCTGTTAGCCCGGGGGGCGGCTGTGGGGCCAAGAATCCCTATACACGCTCTTCCTCCCGGCTTAACTATTCGCTGAATTTCCTGTAAAACATCCAGCGGGCTTTCAGTCCATTCCAAGGAATTAATGGCAAGAATCGAATCAAACGCATTTTCCTCAAGTGAAAGATTAGAAATGTCTTCTTTCTTAAACACCGCATCAGTTTCAGCGTTTAATTTTTCAGCTTTATGTATCATCTCTTCTGAGACATCAATCCCAGTAACTCTATAGCCAGCCAAAGCAAGCTTGTATGAACCGTAACCATCTCCGCAACCAAGATCACAAACAGCAGATCCTTTTTTGACATGCTTTTCGAAGAAGGAGATGATATCCTTTCGGCTTCCTTCCTCCCACATTGCCCTGCTCTTTGCATTCCATGATTCCGAATTATTATCCCAAAGCTTCTCTGCTTCTGCAGACCAATTAAAAGTACTCATTTTATCCCTCCGTCTTTGAATACGATTGTTCAATAAAAAAGTTCCCAATATTTTAAATTCGCTAAGATTCTCAAAAATACCTCTGATTATAAAATGGTAAAAACGTCAACAATATTAATAGAAAATGAATAAGGAGAGTTTTGTATGAACGGCGAGCAGCTGACAGCAGTCTACCGCAACAATAATGGTGAAATAATTTCCTTCCAGACTTCCGGAGGACGGATTATTTCTTATCGCAAAGCACTAATGGAGGCTGAGAACGGTGTAATTGAGGGGATCCATATTGATGAAAACGAAGACGGCTCTATGCAGCTGAATCCTTCCGATTCGTCATCTTTTGATGATTTTCCAAGCCTCTATTAATATTGCGAAACATGAAAAAACCTGACTTATAGCAGTCAGGTTTTTACTGTTCTTCTTCATTTTTACGCTGAATTTCCCTCAGCACTCCGATGCGGCTGTCATCCTCTTCAAAAAATTGAACCAGGTCGCCAACCCGGTCGATGGCATCCCAGCTCAGGTGATGTTCGATGCCTTCCACATCTTCATAAATGTTTTCTTCTTTGACTCCAATAATACGCAGTAGCTGTTCTAAAAGTTCATGCCGATATACAAGCCTCTTGCCGATTTTTTTCCCTTTTGGCGTTAATATAAGCCCGCGGTATTTTTCATAAACAAGATACTCATCTTTATCTAACTTCTGAACCATTTTTGTCACAGAAGATGGATGCACAGAAAGAGCCTCAGCAATATCAGAAACCCTCGCATATCCTTTATCTTCAATTAACATATATATTTGTTCAATGTAATCTTCCATACTTGGTGTTGGCATTACGCAACCTCCTGCCAATTAGAAAAGCGCAAGCGCCTTGCCCACCCCCGACAAGCACAAGACAAGCCTCTCAGAAAGGCGTTCTTTGCCTTTTTGGGAGGAGTGCCCGAAATGTGGAGGCGACTGCCCTGGGACGACAGGCATAAGACGGTTCCTGGAAGAAGGCGTTCTTCCTTCTGTAAGGAAACGGCTTATGACCCCGAGTCCCTAGGAGCCGAAACAAGACAAGCTTGTGACCTCGAGGGGGTAGGCGCTGGAGCTAGACAGTTCTCAAAATTCAAAGATACAAATTCAGATATTATTAGAAAAGCGCAGAGCGCATGTTCACTTTATATCTTTCTTAAATAAATATTAGACTTTAACGATTTTACTACAGTTGGAAAATGGAGACAAGGAAATATACTGCATCTGGCTTATTCAGGCCTTTTGCGGGAAGAGAAATTTAACTCTGTTTTCCTGTCGGTCCCAGGATAATTTAGCAGAGAATGTTTTATCTTTTCCTTTGCTTGTAAATCCTTCGACTAATTCTGTTTCTCCATCCTTTAATAGCTGTTTGAGCATTTTTTGAGTTATTGTCTTGCCCATAATGCTTTTGGAAATAGTGAAAGTGCATTTGGTTTTATTATAATTGGAGCAGCCATAAAAGCTTCCTTTATCCACAACTTTACCATCACACAGCATGCATTTGCCCAGATTGGCTGACCTTTTTTGTTTGAATTTCCCAGGGATGAATCCCTCTTTGTCTTCTTCTGAGAATGCCCACTTTCCAGAATGTTCAATGGAGGCAGAGATTAAATGTCCTACCATTTTATTGGTCTGCTCCATGAATTGTTTCGGGGATGCCTGCCCATCTGAAATGTCCTTCAGCCGCTGTTCCCACTTGGCAGTCATTTCAGGGGAAGCAAGTATCTCTGTTCCTATCGCTTCTATAAGGATTTTTGCTTTTGAGTTTGCATATACAAGATTCTTCTTTATATCAATGTATTTGCGCTCCTTCAGCATGGTAATGATTCCCGCTCTTGTGGCTTCCGTTCCCAGGCCTTCTGTTTTCATTAGAACCTTTTCGAGTTCCTTATCCTCGATCTGCTTCCCGGCCGATTTCATGAGTGTAATCAGCTGGCCTTCGGTATACCTTTTGGGCGGCTGGGTTTTGCTTTCTTTTACATCGGCCTTTAACACTGTTCCCTGGTCGCCAGCCTGCAATAAAGGCAGAATCGGTTCCTTTTCCTTCTCCTGCTGCGGAATCACTTTTCTCCAGCCCTCTTCAAGCTGTACTTTTCCCTTGGATAGGAACAATGCCCTTCCGTCAACCAGGGTTTTTATAGTTGTATATTCTGATACAGCTTTTCCATAATGGGCAGCTATTAAGCTCCTTACGATCAGATCATAGAGAATTTTTTCATCCAAAGATAATCTTCCCAGGTCCGGCACCTGTTCCGTCGGTATGATGGCATAGTGATCCGTTACCTTTTTGTCATTCACAAACCGTTTATTATGCAATATGGAGCTTATAGGCAGAGGGAAGAATTCCTTATACTCCTCTTTTGCTTCCATTTTTCTGAGGATTTCCGGAAACATTTCCGCTTCTCCTTCTGTTACATGCCTGGAGTCTGAACGGGGATATGATACGATTCCTTTTTGATAGAGCTTCTGCAGTACATCAAGTGTTTTTTTAGGCGGGAACTTGAACCTGCGGTTGGCTTCCGCCTGCAATGCCGAAAGATTATAAAGCATCGGCGGCAGGAATTCTTTTTTTTCAGCTTGCACATCTTCTATCTGTGCCTCTTTATCTCTGCAAAATGCCGCAATTTTTTCGGCAAGCTCTTTGGTTTTAATTCTGGTCTCACCATCTTTTTCCCACTTGCCGGTATATTTTTTCCCGTCCACTTTAAACTGTGCATTTACCTCCCAGAAAGGTTCGGAAACAAAATTCTGAATTTCCTGTTCTCTCTTTACAATTAAAGCAAGAGTTGGGGTCTGAACCCTTCCTACTGAAAAAACATCCGAGAAACCTTTCTGCTGCAGAAGAAGACTGTATAAACGCGAAGCATTCATCCCAACGACCCAGTCGGCACATGCTCTCGTATAGGCTTCATAATATAAATTCCTTGTGTCACTTTCATCCAGCAGGGCAAGGAACCCTTCCTTTATGGCCTTTGGAGTCAAAGAAGAGATCCAGAGCCTTTTCATAGGCACTCTTGATCCGGTAAGCCTTAGAATGTTCCGGATGATAAGCTCTCCTTCTCTCCCTGCATCGCCCGCATGGATAATTTCTGTTAAATCAGGATTAGAAGCAAGCTGTTTGATTATATTAAATTGCTTTGCTTTATCCTTTGTCACTTCATATTGAAATTGCTCCGGAATGATCGGCAATGTGTCCAATGACCATTTTTTCCAGTCCTTTTTGTATTTTTCAGGGGCAGACAGCTGGCATAGGTGGCCTATAGCCCAGGTAACATGAGCCCCCTGGGGGAATATATCATTTGGAAAGATTTCAATATATCCCTGGTGTTTCTTCATTTTAAAAATAGAAGCCAGCGTCATACCCTGATCGGGCTTTTCCGCGATTATCAGTTTCATACTTTAGCTCCCTTTGTTGTAAAACAAAATATAGACATCTATTTTAATATTAACCTAAAAATTTAGCAAAAGGAGTTAAAATACCTTTATAGTTATGAAATTTTTAAAACAATCGTGTTCCGCTAAGCAAATAAAAGAAGAACCCCTGACAGGATTCTCCTCCGTTACTTATCTTTTTAGTATAAAGCTGGTTTGTGCGGGTACTTCAATTGTTTTTGACTTATATACCTTTAGGGTTCTAACCCCAGCTTGTTTTCCGTCTGCAAGCAAATGCCAAGGGCCCTTGCCCGGAAGTGATATTTTAACTGGTTTTGTATTCGCATTATGGATTACAACGATCTCTTTCGCCCTATCCTTCAGGCCTTTTGCATCCAGTCTGTAGGCCACCGTATTATCCGGGGCTTCAATGAAATGAAGCTTTGATTGAATATCCTCAGCTGTTGTCATTCTAAAGGATTTATAATGCTTTCTGAGCTTAATCAGACCTTTAAAATAGTCTACTTCCCCGCTGAATTCAGTTCGGCGGTCCCAGTCCAACTGATTTACACTGTCAGGGGATTTATAGCTGTTGTGATCCCCATACTTTGTCCGCATGAATTCCTGGCCAGCATGAACAAAGCTGACTCCTTGGGATGTCAGTATGATGGAAGAAGCCAATTTATGCATTTTCTTTTTGGATTCTTCCGCTGCATCCGGATTGGTCAGGTCAAGCTTATCCCAAAGAGTGTGGTTATCATGTGCCTCAGCATACGTAACCGCCTGTTCAGGATCTTTGTATGTGGCCATTGCATCCGGATAATCCAATCCGGCTGCAATTCCTTGCTGTACAAAGCTTTCCATGCCTTGTTTGCCATTTACAAAGCCCTTATCCAGTTCATTAAACACACTGCCTTTTAATCCATCCCGGATGCCATCATTGAAATGGCCAATGCCAGGCATATCTTCGGCATTTTTCTGATTGGCCTTCTTTTCAGCTGCCAGTGGAGTGTTTAAATCCCAGCCCTCACCAATGATAATGATAGTAGGATCAATATTATCCAATGCCTTTCTTACTTTATTCATTGTTTCAGTGTCATGAATGCCCATCAGATCGAAGCGGAATCCATCAAGATTATATTCCTCAGCCCAATAGGCAACAGAGTCGATAATAAATTTCTGCACCATTTTTCTTTCTGAAGCTGTATCATTGCCGACGCCTGTGCCATTGGCAAGTGTTCCATCTTCGTTATAGCGGAAATAGTAGCCTGGAACAAGCTTGTGGAAACTGGATTCATTTACTGCAAACACATGATTATACACAACATCCATTACAACTCGCAGCTGCTCATCATGGTATTCCTGAATCATAGTCTTCAATTCTGTAATTCTTGCCGCTGGATCATAAGGATCAGTAGAATAGGATCCTTCCGGCACATTATAGTTTTTAGGATCATAGCCCCAGTTATATTGAGGTTCGTCCAGTTTTGTTTCATCAACTGTCCGGTAGTCATAAATCGGAAGGAACTGAACATGTGTGACTCCAAGGTCTTTTATATGATTTAAACCTGTTTTTTCTCCTTTAGAATTTATGGTGCTTTTCTCAGCAGCCCCTAGGAACTTCCCCTTATGCTTAATGCCGCTGTCCTCATGAATTGAAAGGTCCCGTACATGAACTTCATAAATGATGGAGTCCTCTGGATTCTTTAACTCCGGCTTCTGTTTATTCCACTGTTTAGGATTGGTTGAGTCCAGGTCCATTACAACGCCCCTGTCGCCATTTACTGTTACTGCCCGGACATAGGGATCAGCGGCTTCTGTCCATTCTCCTCCAATTTTGACTTTATAATTGTAAATCAGCCCATTTTGATCACCTTTTAGAACAGTTGTCCAGGTTCCTTTTTCACCTCTTTTAAGAGGAAGTTCCTCAGCGGTCTGATCATCCCAGCTGTCATAAAGCACAATCAATGCTTCACTTGCTGTAGGGGCCCAAAGCCTGAAAGAGGTTTTATTTTTCGTATACTGATTTCCAAGCTTGCCATCATAATAGAAAGCCTCATCAAATTCATTTGATCTGACAATCTCCCCTATCTTCACCTCTGCCTCTCCAAATGAAACTGCAGAGATTTTATAAGATTGCCTGAAATCCAGTTTATCTTCTGTTATCACTTTTACTTTATTTGTAAAATTATTTTCCTCGTTCCCGTCATAAGGGACAACTTCTTTAATATCGGCATTGTCAATATTAATTATGGATTTCCAATCCCTCCACTGGAAAGGAAAATTGGTTTCAAGCGTAATCTGATTAAAAGTATCCATAGAAGCATTCACTATTTTTGGATCTTTTTCAATATACGCTGGATTGTAATAAATTCTTTCTGTTCCCTGAACAATCCATATTTCTGCATTCCCATTTTCATCGAACTTTGTAATAAAGCGATCACCAAATTCCTTGCCGGCCCAATCATTTCCTTCCATGCTCTTCCTCACTATAAATCCGGCCTTTTTCATACCTTCCGGATTTTCAAGCTCAAACTCTGCAACTTTCCCAAAATCATCTTCTGCTGTAAAATCAACTCTTTTCCCATCCTTGCCTTCTGGCCATGTCCATAAATTCCAGCCTTCATAATTTCCGTCATATCGAAAGTAGTGGAGTTTTACCTTCACACGTTCAAATGCTGGAAAGTCTCTGTACTCACCATCAGGCGGTGATGTATATGTATGTTCATCGCCTGCTTTCACCCATACCTCATCATTGCCGCTCTTTACATTGATGAATCGGTCCCCTCCATCTTTCTCCCAGCTGTCAGTGCGGACAATAAAACCAACTTCATCATGAATACCTTGCAGCACAACCTCTGCAATAAGTCCAAATTCATCTTCACCAGTGAATTCAAAAACCTGGCCCTCGCCATCTTTAGGCCATACCCACAAATTCCAATCCTTTATTTCGCCCTCTTCAGGCTGATAATGGATGGTAACTGCTGTAGTCTGACCGGCCCCTTGTGTTGTTTTTTCGGCCGATGCAATCGTTTGCATAAATGGGAATAAAAAATTTGATGCAGCCAATATGATAGCTGCGGCCAGAAAAATAAACTGTTTAAACCCTTTCAACCTAAGCCCTCCTTTATAAATTGTTTAAAGATTCCTGCAATTATATATTAATCCAAAAGAGAAAGCGTTTGCATAAGGCGGAAGACTCTGTGATTTTTTACCTATTAAACCTGTTCACAATAAGAAAAGCCCAAGCGCCATGCCCACGAAGGAACGCAGACTAAGAACGCCACGTCCTCCCAAAAGCTGCCGCTTTTGGTCGTGCAATGTTTATGCTGACGAAGCCTTCCTTGTCCTGCGGGCCTAAAGCACAAGACGAGCCTCATGGGAAGGCGTTCTTTGCCTTTTTGGGAGGGTTGTCCGAAATGTGGAGGCGACTGCTCAGGGAAGACTAGCATAAGAAGAGCCCTGCAAGAAGGTGTTCTTTCCTTCTGGAAGGGATTGGCTAGTCTTTCGGCCCTAGGAGCCGAAACAAGACAGACTTGTGACCTCGAGGGGGCAGGCGCTCCTCCTAAAAGCTAACGCTTTTAGTCCTGTGATGGGTATGCTGCCGAAGCGTTCCTTGTGGAGCTGAACAGTTATCTACGTACAAGTTTTATACTTTTTTATCTCTCAAAAAAAAATCGGCATTTGCCGATCATTCTTTATGATACCGCTTTATTGTAAGGTTCTTTTGAATGTACCATTTATCTTCTGTAACAATGTTTGAGACGGTCAATATCATAGATGGTATTTTCTCGACACTAAAAACGATAATGCCTAATTGGTCATTCATAATGATAAAAGACTCTCCATGCGAATATTGCGGGAGATCCTTGCCAACCTGCAGAATGGAGCTTATAATGGCCTGCTTCTCCTCCGCTTCAATTTGGATGTTGGGTGAAAACCTCAAAATCCAATCCTGATCCTCAATCGAAAACCTGTACATTTTCCTCACCCTTTAACAACAAGATAATTAATAATTCATATGAGAAAAACGATAATTTATGTTATCAGATCACAGCAGAAACTTTGTATTTTCCTCCCCAGCATAAAAAAGTAAAAATATTTAAAATATTTTAATGTTTTTTGTAAAAAAGGTGTTCATTTCCTTGACTGAAAGTGCCCATTCGTGTATATTATAATCATCATTTAACAGAATATATTTCCGTTATTAGCTAAAAATATCTGCTTTATGTTTTGTTAGGTGGTAATATTCATCTAAGGCACCTGTTGTGTCTTGAAAGGCTTAGGAGGAAAAGTAAACATGCAAAACGGTAAAGTAAAATGGTTCAACAATGAAAAAGGTTTCGGTTTTATCGAAGTTGAAGGCGGAGACGATGTATTCGTACACTTCACAGCTATCCAAGGTGATGGTTTCAAATCTTTAGAAGAAGGCCAGGAAGTTTCTTTTGAAATCGTTGAAGGAAACCGTGGACCTCAAGCTGCAAACGTTGTAAAACTATAATTCAAATATAACGATAAAAAGGCTGGCATCTGCCAGCCTTTTATTTTTGTCCAGGATTTATCGCAGTCTAACGGGCAGTAAGACCCCCACTCTAAAACTCAGATGAATCAAAAGAGGATAAGCGGGGGTCAAACTGCCCGTAAAGGCCCGATTGGTTCAACTAACAATCAGTGGGGATAAAGCCCCCACTGATTGAAGTTTCACTTTATCGCAGTCTAACGGGCAGTAAGACCCCCACTTTATAACTCAGATGAATCAATAGAGGATAAGCGGGGGTCAAACTGCCCGTAAAGGCCCGATTGGTTCAACTAACAATCAGTGGGGATAAAGCCACCACTGATTGAAGTTTCACTTTATCGCAGTCTAACGGGCAGTAAGACCCCCACTTTATAACTCAGATGAATCAATAGAGGATAAGCGGGGGTCTTACTGCCTGTAAAGGCCCGAAAAGAAGAACAAAGACTAAGAACGCCACATCCTCCCAAAAGCTGCCGCTTTCGGTCGTGCGATGTATCGCTGTCGTAGCTTTCCTTGTCCTGTGGCAACGTCTTTGTGACCCACTTTCCGTGGGCCTCAACTAACAATCAGTGGGGATAAAGCCCCCCACTGATTGAAGTTTCACTTTATGAAAGCTTGCTTCCTATCGATTTTATTTTCACACCGACAGTGCACTCTGTAATGCAAAATCGATGGGCATATCTGCGCCCTTTTTCATCTTTATGATGTTTATGAAGGAAGCAGTCTTTGCAGTAACTGGTCATCAGCTCCTCCACTTCATTGATAATTTCCTTTCTGCTCAAAACGGTTCACGCCTTCCTTATTTGCGATTATATGATCTGCATTTTGCTGTTAATAAATTTCCCTTGCAGTGCCTGGCTTGCCAGCTTATCCGCTTCTTTATTTTCATTGCGCGGAATGGATTTATATCTTGGCAGTATGCCCAGCTTTTTAATCTTTTCCTCTATCCGGTCAAGCCAGCGATTTAGATTTTCTTCATAACAAGGCCATTCACCTTCAAGCTGTTTTAATACTACCTGGGAATCCCCCTTAAATTCACATGTCATATGATGAACGCCCATTTCTTCAAGCAGATTCAGGGTGTAATAAATGGCTGCATATTCTGCCTCATTATTATTATCCATCTCATCAAAAAGCTCATTTGCCCGCAAACGATACTTTTTTTTGCCCTGTTTAAAATAAATGACCGCACCGAGTCCGGCCTGGCCGGTATCTTTATTAAAGCCGCCATCAAAAAATACGGTAATATCATGAGGGTCCTCTTCAACTTCCATAAGAAGCTTTTTCATTTCCTTTGTGCTCCAGGAAGTGCCGGCTTCATCATAATAAATTACCTCTTTGCCCTTGCCCGACTTTTCAATATCTTCACCAGCCTGCAAAGCAGTTTCACCATCGATCAGGTCTGAAGTAAACAAAATATCCTCAGTTCCTTTAAGTTTATATTTCCATTCTAATTTATATTTCATTGAGGTCAGCCTTTCTGTACTTTATTAGCTGGTTATCATTATTAGAACTGTTTGCAATAGTTGAACTTATTATACTTTCCTTTGTTTATTACTAAATGAGTATATTTCAAGGTATAATGGTCAATGACATTTTTATATTCTGCGGTTCGAAAACTCCCGCATTAACAAAACTAGGAGGAATTTGATGTTTAATGAATGGTTTGGATTGCTTTTTGCATTAATTAATTTCATTTTAGTATTGGCGATGTACCGCCTGTTCGGAAAGACTGGTCTTTTCGTGTGGATCGGCTTCTCCACTGTCATGGCCAACCTTCAAGTCGTAAAAACAATTGAAATGTTCGGACTGACTGCCACTTTAGGCAACGCTATGTATGGTACAGCTTTTCTTGTTACAGATATCTTAAATGAGAAGTACGGAAAAGAAGAAGCGAAAAAAGCTGTATGGCTCGGTTTCTTTACTCTTCTGTCCATGACTCTGATTATGCAGATGGTATTAATGTTCAAACCGCATGAAACGGATTTTGCACAGGAATCTCTCAGCACTCTTTTCTCGGTTCTGCCGCGAATTGCTGCCGGAAGCCTCGCTGCCTATTTAGTCAGCCAATTTACAGATGTTTATATCTTTACCTATTTAAAAAAGAAATTTCCAAAAGACGGCCAGTTTTGGATCAGGAATAATGGCAGCACCATGATCAGCCAGCTATTGGATACCCTTGTGTTTACAAGCATTGCCTTCCTTGGTGTATTTCCCCTGGAAGAATGGATCCAAATTTTCATCACAACTTACTTGCTGAAATTTATAGTAGCTGTACTTGATACCCCGTTTGGCTATATCGCTAAACGTTTCCCAGTAAAAGATTAGGATGCCGTTTAGGTATCCTTTTTCTGCAGTATCAACTATTTTTGTGATAAACTACATTTAGTTTACCCTATAATAGTGTTAAAATCAGGAGGCAATTCAATTGATTGAAGTATATATCGATGGAGCAAGTGCGGGAAACCCGGGTCCCAGCGGTGCAGGCATATTTATAAAAAATAATGGCCAGGTTGAACGCTTTTCCATCGCATTGGGCTGCATGGAAAATCACGAAGCAGAATACCGTGCATTTATTCATGCACTGAAATTATGCATTGATAAGGGGTATAAAACTGTTTCGTTTCGAACGGATTCACAGCTTGTTAACCGTGCTGTTGAAAAAGAATTTGTAAAAAATAAAAAGTTTGCCCCACTGCTTGAAGAAGCTTTGGAGCTTACAGGAAAATTTGATTTATTTTTTATGAAGTGGGTTCCCAGCTCTGAAAACAAGGCAGCGGATGAATTAGCAAGAGCTGCCATTCACAAAAACAAAGTGAAAGGTCAGGAAGATCATGAATAGATCAGTAATATTTGCAGATGTAAGCCTTTTGCTGGTTGCCTTTGTGTGGGGAACCACCTTTGTGCTAGTACAAAACGCCATTGCTTTTCTTGAGCCATTCTCTTTTAATGGTGTCCGTTTTTTCCTGGCCGCTTTAATTCTGGGCGGATGGCTTGTTATTTTTGAAAGAAAACAGATAAAGAAAATGGATAGAAAGCTTTTAATATCCGGAGTTATTATGGGCTTGTTTTTATTTATTGGCTATGCCTTTCAAACGATCGGCCTCCTGCACACAACTTCTTCAAAAGCCGGCTTTATTACGGGGTTAAGTGTAGTAATGGTTCCAGTCTTTTCTTTAATGCTGCTAAAAATCAAGCCGGGATTCAATGCCATTATCGGAGTTTCAATCGCGACGGCCGGACTATATTTTCTAACCATGACCGATAATGCCCCGCTGAATATTGGTGATGCCTATGTATTAATCTGTGCTGTCGGTTTTGCCCTCCATATTATCTTTACAGGTAAATACAGCAGCAAATACCCTGCCCTGCTATTAACGGTTATCCAAGTAAGTACGGTGGCAGTATTATCAGTTATTTTCGCATTGATCACTGAAGACTGGCAGCAGGCATTGGAGACAGAAGTTTTATTTAAAGCCAATGTGGTTACTGCGCTTATTGTGACTTCACTTTTTGCTACCGCTATCGCATTCTTTGCACAGACGGCATTTCAAAAGTACACAACACCAACAAGAGTTGCCCTGATTTTCGCTATGGAGCCCGTGTTTGCAGCAGCTGCAGGATTTATGTGGGCGAATGAAAGACTTTCGTTTAGTGCCCTGGCCGGCTGTCTGCTTATTTTTGCGGGAATGATTTTTGCAGAACTGCCTGCTAAGAAAACGTTTTTAACTTTCAGAAAAAAAACGGCTTCATAATTCAAAAAAGGCGTGTTCTCGAAACAGACACGCCTTTTTAGATGATTGCTTTTTCCTTTACAAACTTTATTGCTTCCCGCCTGCTGGTAATATTCTTTGAAACCAAAGTTTCCAGCAAAGAAACGTAGAAACTTCCGTCAAATGATTTCTGTGCCTTTAATGTCAGTTCTATCGCTGCATTGGCCAGCTCGTCAGAAGCATTGGTATAATGTTTGCCAAAGTAAATGAAGCCAACTGCGTCCTCCCTGAATTGAAAACCTTTACTTTGCAAAAAATGCAAATATTCTTCAACTGTCTTCATTGTACTTACCCTCTTCCCCTGCTCCTCCTGTATTCTTAAATCTTAACTGATTTTTCGACAATTATCTACCTTTTTTCGGCATGAAGCAGGGGCGCTGTAAGCTCAAGTGAGCAGCTATTTTTTCTTTTTAGTAAGAAGGTAGCCAAGTGTTCCGGTTAATACACCCAGGAGTGCTCCGCCTAATACTTCAGCAGGCTGGTGGCCAAGCATTTCCTTCAGCTTTTTTGGACCTTCTTCCTCAAATTTTACGGTTTCATCTTTGTGAATTTTATCAACCAGCTCACCCAGACTGTTTACTTTTAGGGTAAGCTCACCTGTCTGGCGCCTGATTCCCTGTGCATCATACATTACGATCAGGCCATAAACCAGTGATAGAGCAAAATCCACCGTTGGTACACCCCGCTTTAAAGCAATAAACGTGGTTAAAGACGATACGCCTGCCGAATGGGAACTTGGCATGCCTCCTGTCTGGAAAAATAAATCCGGACGCAGTTCTCCCTTTTTCACATAGTGGATCGGAATTTTCAAACCCTGTGCCATCCCTATACTTAAAAGAGCTATATAAACTCCCTTATTCATAAAAACTCACCTCATCATTAGTGTTAAGTATGCAGACTTTTATTATTCCTCCTTCAAACGCTAAATAGATTGGATTTTATGGAGTAATTTAAACCGGATCTGAAGAAAAAATTCACCGCATCAGTTGCTAAATTGTACCCTGCCTGTACATGATTAAAACCCGAAGACTTTAACAATAATAAGCTTATCAAATGAAGAATTGCTGGCTTAGGAGGTGAATCAGATGAGTAAAAACGGACATACAAACAGAGGAAAAAAAGCACCTGGCGTAAACCCGCAAGGATACGGACAGGATGCTGAATTTGCAGAAGAGCCTAAAAGCAAGCTGGAGAATGCAGCGAAGAAGAAAAATACTAAATAATATTAGGATGGCCGCCACGTGCGGCTTTTTTCGATGTATGCATAAAAAAACTCCAGGCTAAGCCTGGAGCTTTATTTATGCATATTCCTTTTTAATATCAAGGAATCTGTGAAGGCCGCGGAATTCAATTTCAGTGAATTTCTCGAGGACCTTTTCACGGTTCATTGTGAATTGGGCGAGGTCAAGAGGGCATTCAACAGGAACGTCGCATTTTATTTCGGCCAGCTGCCTGCTCAAGTGGAGCATTTCAAGATCCTGTTCGATCTTGGCACGCTGTCCCTTTGTCAGCTGTTCCAGATTTTCTAATACGCCTTCAATATGCTCAAATTGCTGAAGCAGCTTAAGCGCTGTTTTTTCGCCAATTCCTTTTACACCCGGGTAATTATCACTCGTATCTCCCATGAAGGCTTTCAGGTCAATCATCTGCTTAGGTGTGATTCCTTTTTCTTCATAAAACGTCTCCGTTGTATGCACAAGGTAATTGCCGTAGCCTTTTTGCAGTAAAATGACAGAAATATTGTCATCCAGAAGCTGCAGCATATCCTGATCACCAGTAAGGATCAGAACTTCCGCTTCCTGGCTTGCTTTTTTTGCAATGGTTCCAATGCAATCGTCAGCTTCAAATCCTTCAAGGCCAATATTAGGTACATCGAAGGCTTCCACCACTTCTTTTACCAGATCGAATTGAGGCACAAGTTCAATCGGAGCTTCTGGACGGTTTGCTTTATAGGCATCGAACATTTCCGTTCGGAAGGTTTTGCTGCCCATATCCCAGCATACTGCCACATGTGACGGATTAAAGGAAGAAACAGCTGTTAAAAAATGTTTAACAAAACCATAAACTCCGTTTGTAGGAATTCCTTTAGAATTTATCATAAATTGACCGGACATTGCTGTTGCAAAATAAGCTCTGAACAGCAGCGCCATTCCATCAACAAGCAGCAGTGAAGGTTTATTCTCGTTCATGTCTCCGCCTCCCAATTATAATCATAACAACTATTATAACATGGGAAACTCTCCATTTCTCTTGAAAAGTTTTACAGAATCAGTCCGTTTCCCTGATCAATTCCACTCCTTGTTCTTCCAATTCATAGTAAGTCGCGATTCTCGCTTTGCGGATATTATCATTTAGCTGAAATGAATAAGCAGTTCCATCGGAAAAAGTAAAAATTAATTCATCATCTGACATAACACCCATTTTATTTATAACCGTTTGCCTTGCCTGCTGAATATCCGACCATTCATAATGCTTCTCCTGCAAACTGAGTAAGGTGTTGAAATGCACACCATTTTTATCGATATAGTGATAATAATCAAAACTTAAAATTGCCATCAAAAGCGAAATTAAAAATCCTGCTCCGACAAAAACTTTTCCAAACCACCCGAATTTTTCGGCGCTCTTCATCCAAACTCCCAATATGATAAAAACACCCACAGCTGCCAGACCAATGCTAAATGTCAAATAAGCTGATTTTGGCGCTTCGAATACCCAGGTTCCTTCAGGCCTGTAAAATTGAGCCTGAAATGGCGAAAGTAAAAATATTGGAATAAATATTGCAGATAATATAAGAATGATTCCCGTCGTGACCAATATTTGAGTTATATCGGTTTTTTGTTTTTTGGTTATGGTGTAACCCGAAGTATTCATATTTCCCCTCCAAAATTTCTAATCTATCAAACATTTTAAATTATATAATAATTTAAACAGTAAAAAAATCCCTTTTTAAAAAGGGATTTCACTATTTTTCGACAGTTTCTATTTTATTGCTGTCATAAGAGATCCAATCGCTGAAGCTTCCTGCATATAATTTAACATGTTTATAGCCGGCTTCCTTTAAAGCAAGAAAATTAGGTGCCGCCGTTACACCAGAGCCGCAATAAACAATGATGGGTTTGTTTTTATCCATACCTGCAAATCGATTTTCCTGTTCTTTGGTATCTTTAAATCTGCCATTTTTATATGCTTCAAGCCAAACTTTATTGATTGCTCCTGGAATATGGCCTGCTTTTTTATCAATTGGCTCCTCCAGCCCCAGGTATCTCTTTTCCTCTCTGGAGTCAATTAATACAGCGCTATCCTGATTACCTGCGACGCTTTTAACTTCTTCGCATGAGGCAATTATGTCAGGCTGCAGATCAATTTTAAAATCCGCGCGCTCCATGCTGGGAACTTCTTTAGTCAAAGGATAATCGCTTTCAGCCCATTCCTTATATCCGCCGTTCAATACAAACACTTTCTCATGCCCTAAATACCTGAGCAGCCACCAGAATCTTGCAGCAAAAGCCCCTTCTCCGCCGTCATAGGCAATAACTGTGGTATCTCTGCTGATCCCGGCTTTCTCAAGGACTTTTTTAAGTTGAGCTGGATCCGGAAGGGGATGCCGGCCTCCGTGTTCTCTTACCGGACCTGACAGATCTTTCTCCAGATCAAAATACACTGCATGGGGAATATGGCTATGATCATATAAGCTGCGCCCTTCATCTGGCGATCCAAGTTTAAAACGGCAGTCGGCAATTCGGATATTGGAGTCATCCAGTTTGGATAATACCCATTCCTTTTCTGCTAGATACTTCATTTAAGGTTCTCCCCTTTTCTCTTTTCCATCAGGTGTATTATATGTTCCTTTGGTGTCCAGCAATTAAATTGATAGTCAGGCTTTGTCTCATAGCCCAGCCTGCTGCAAAAATAAAACATTCCGTCTTTACGTTTTTCAGGCTGGAAGTTTATGCAGGTTGCACATGCATGAAAAGAATTCTTCTCCATTTGTCTCCCTTTTCTTCTCAGAAATGATATTAAATCTTCAGCAGTTCCCAAAGCCATTCATTCAATCCGGATACCTTGCCTTTTTCTTTAGGCATTGAGTCAGCTGCTGCATAGAGCAGTTCCCTTTCTGACTCCAGTTTCTCCGCCATTTGCATTGCTAAATGATTCTCGATAATCCTCCCGCTTTGTTTTGCATGAACCAGGGTCTGATAAAAGCGGGTGATCTCATCCTCGGCCTTTATGCAAAAGAGACCTGTATACAAAAAATCCCCTTTTACATTACTTTGCTTAAGCAGCTGCCTTGATATGAGGCACGCCCTTACTGCCTGAATCAGCAGCTTTTGTTTCTTAAACGTAAGATTCTCATTTTTTACCGCTTCACCGAGATTCCGTGAAAAAGCCTGAGTGTAATGATGGAATAACTTAAATCTTGAAAACTCTTCTTCCGCAATACTCCTCAGTCTTTCTGAAAAGCCGTTCATTTCCTTGTAGACAATAGGTGAGTATGCCCATTCAAATATACTGGGATTGGATTTCTGCATAAGGTCAAATGCTTTAAAGATATCCCAGCCATGCGCATCATAAGGGGTATCTGTATTGATAACATCTTTTGCGCGTTCAAGGGAAAGATATGTTTTAAGATTCTTATGTTTGAAGATGAAGCGAATATCATAATCCGAATCCGCATCATCTGTCCCCCACGCCCTGCTCCCCGCGTCACATGCAAAAAGGATATCGATATTATATTTCTCTTCTGCTGTGCACAGCCATTTGTCCATGTGAAAAGCAGCAACCTTTCCAAGTTAGTTTTCGTACTGTGCAATATTCCTCTCAATTTCTTTCAGCTCTTCAATTGGGAAATCATCTTTTAAAGCAGCCGTAATTCCTTCATAATATTCGTTGTTCTGTTCAATCAGCGAATTGAGCAGCCGCTCGAATTCAGTCATCAGCTGGCTGCTGTAATGGAATTTCAGCCTGCTGCTTTCAGCCTGCAGATAACGTTCTGCAGGTTCCTGCAGGTTCTTCTCCAGTTCATCAGCTAATTGCTTGCGCTCATTTTTTTCAAAAAATGCTTTTGGATTTTTAAAGTAGGACAAAGCTTTTTTAAATTGGTTCGTGTCTTCATTGGAAAATGCTGATTCAAATTCAATACTTTCCATTTTTAAGGGCTCATATGTGCTAAAAGTCAAATCACTGTTTACATTGGAGGCTTTTTTCGAAATAGTCTCCTGCTGCTGAGCGATCAGTTTGGATATATAGGATTCAAGCCTTAATGTTGTAGCACGAAGCTCCTGGGCAAAATCAAATCCAAAGCTTGCAAGGAATTCGTCCAGTGCCAACTTAAGCATTTTCTTTAAATTCCTGCCGTCATCTTTCAGAACTGATGGATTGAAGGCCTCCTTCACAAAGTCATAGAAACGAAGAAATACCCTCTGTTTGATGTAATAGACGAGCTCATCTGTTTCCTGTTCAAGCCTTTGGGAAAGCAGTTCAGGTTTTTGTCCGCTGATAATCGCAGTAATATCCTTATGTTCTTTCTCAAGCTGTTTGAGCTTTTCAATCCGGACTTCTTTATTTTCCTGTGAGGAAGAAATATAAGACCTCAGCTGGGCTAGTAGGCGCCTCCACTCTGTTTCAGCTGATGAAATGGAAATATTCAGCAGATCCTGATTAATAAAGGAGTAAAAGCTTTTTTCAAATGAACTGATATTGGATACTTCCTCTTTGCTGCTATCCAGCTTCTCTGCCAGAGCTTGAAGGCTTGAAATGCCAGACAAATTAGGACGGCGGATTCCGTATTGCACCAGTTGTTCTTCAACGTACTGTAGAACCGAATCTTTTTCCTCCTCATTATTGGCAAGGTCAATGGCATTGACAATAAAGAACATCTTATCAAGGGAGAAGGTATCCTTAACCCTCCCCAGCTGGATAAGAAACTCTCTATCCGCTTTTGAGAAGGCATGATTATAATAAGTGACAAAAAGGATAGCATCCGAGTTTTTAATATATTCAAATGCAACGCCGGTATGCCTCGCATTAATCGAATCAGCGCCGGGTGTGTCAACCAGGGTAATTCCCTGCCTTGTCAGTTCACAGTCAAAGTAAACTTCAATCGTTTCAACAAAGCATGATTTTTCTTCATTGGCAACATAATCCCCAAACTCATCCAAGTCAGCTTTAATGATTTTCCCCAGCTTATCAGTGAAGAAATTGTACCCTTTCATAAATGCATTAAGAAATGCAAAGTGTGTCTTTTCACTCGCATCAAAATCCTGGTTTTCCCCAGTAATCTTCTTAATTGCGGCGGCAGCATCATCGAAGTTTCCTGCTGAATAATCAAACACCTTCAAGGAATGATTGATATCATTTAAAAGTGTATGTGAATCTTTAACTTTAACAAGAACGGTTCCATGTTTATATTCATCTGTAACAGGCTTAATCTTATTGATAGCAGCTGTCGTCGGATTCGGTGAAACAGGAAGAAGCTTATTCCCGATCAAAGCGTTGGCAAAGGAAGACTTCCCTGCACTAAATGC
Organism: Cytobacillus firmus; assembly: GCF_023657595.1. Lineage (NCBI taxonomy): Bacteria > Bacillati > Bacillota > Bacilli > Caryophanales > Bacillaceae > Cytobacillus > Cytobacillus firmus. The sequence goes on from NZ_CP098323.1 coordinate 3,400,739, forward strand.
ACCAAAAAGGGCAACTGTGAATTCTTTGCTCTCAAGCCTTGATGCTTTATCTGCCAAATCAGCTGCAAGCTTTCTGAAGCCAGGGAGCTCCTTTACTGCATTAGCAGTATATCGAAGCTTTTCAATAACAGGCTGTACCGCAACAGCAACCGCTTCCTTTTCAGGCTCTTCATCAAGTGACTGTTCAGATTTCCGGGTTGCCTGTTCTTTCTTAGCTTTATCTTCATTCAGGAAAACAACTTCAGCTTCATCAACTTCTTCTACTGCAAGCATCTGGGCTTTTTCCTGAAACTCATGAGTATTAAATTCACCAGTCAAATAGACTTTCATTCCCGCTGATGCCTTATTAATTTTTTCATGGATGGCCTTTAGCGCATTTAATGCTTCAGCGTAAGCATTAAGGGTGTGAATTTCATTGACCAGCGCTGTTTGTTCCTGGCTGTTATTTTCTTCGAGTGCTTCTAGAAGTGCATTCTTTAAAGAAGCTGCGTTCTTTTTGGCAATTCTCTTTACAGCCTCAGCTGTGTCGTTTGTATATTGCAGAACATAGTCACCTGAAACCATTGCCCCGGATTTTACCGTTTCAGCTAAAACAGCTGGTTCAAAGTTAAGCTTGAAGCTCTGAACTTGTGCAAGTTTTTCAGAATCATGGATATTATGCTTCTTGAACTGCTGTAAAAACAGCTCCTTTATATGCCACTCCAGCTGAGATTTAACGTTTTCTGATAAATCCTCATAGAAGCGGTCAAGCCTCAATGACCTTTCCTGCTCCGTTTTCTGTTTGCTGAAAAACAGGCCAATCTTAAAGGAAGGCTGGCACGATTCAAGATATGATTCAGCCAGTTCCCTCGTTTGGAAAGGCATTAAATAAGCATTTTTCAAAATCTCATCTAATTTACCGGTTACCTCTATATCAGCTTCATGTAAGGAAGAATTCAGCTTATTTAACTGGTTCTCCAGGTCTTCCAGTCTGCCGGGAAGCTGCTCCCTGTCATCCTGATCAAGTTCTGCCAGTTTTTCTTCCCAGTCAGCTTTTTCAGCTGCATGAGAGTCTCTTAAAAACTCAAGATGATCCTCTGTTAATTTCTTCAAAGAATTAAATACAGACTGAGGCAAAAGTTCTTCACGATCAGCGATGCTGCTGTTAATAAAGCTCTGAAGTTCCTTAAAATCGTTTGCCTGATGGTTCTCGTCTTTTAACGTGGTGTAAAAAATCCGGGCAGGCTTTACTCCCCAGGATGCAAATGAATCCTTTACACTTTTTTTGAATTGCTCAAAGCTGAGTTCTTCATCGCGATGTTTATCAATTTGATTGATAACAAGATAAACATCTTTTCCTGCTGCCGTCAGTTCTTTCGTAAAAAGAAAATTTAATTCCGACTGGACATGGTTGTAATCCATTACATAAAAAATGAGGTCAGCTAAATGAAGAGCAGATTCAGTAGCAATTCTATGCGCATCATCAGTGGAATCGATTCCGGGTGTATCCATAATCACTGCCTTCTTTGGCAAGCTGGTGGCAGAATGGCTTATTTCAATGGAATGGATAGAATCGCCATCTTTGCAATAGGATTTTACCTGTCCGTAATCATATGGAGCAGGATAAAGTCTTGGCTTTCCTTCCTTAAAAATTACTTTTGCATAATCTTCCTCACCTGATTTGACTTTGACCAGGTTGGCACTGGTTGGAATCGGCGATGAAGGAAGAAGATCTTCTCCTGCCAGCCTGTTGATCATGCTTGATTTTCCGGCAGAAAAATGACCGCAAAAAGCAATGGCAAATTCCTGATTCGTTAGCTTAAGCACGAGATCCTTAGCTCTTTGGGCTGTCTCGGCATCTCCATTTCTCTGGGCAAATGTATATATAGCAGTTATTCTGTTAATTAATTCAGTTTGCTGCAATCCTGGTTGCAAAATCGTGTCGGCCATTTCCATTAATCCCCTTGTAACTTTAATTTACTTCCTATTTTAAATGATTTTTGTTTATTTTCCTATACAGGATGGATTAATCTTTGATTTTTCTAATTTTTATCAGCAAATCAGTTTCTGCTGTTATTCTATGTTCTATTTTCAAATTACTGCTTATAAATTGTTTGTCTTTCAATTTGGCCCGTTGATTTCCGCTGCAGACACTCGCTTTCCGTGGGGCGGGCGCTGAGCCTCCTCAACGCTACGCGTCTCCGGGGTCTCACCTGTCCCGCTGCTCTCACTGGACGTTGAATAAGCTTCCCTGAAAAAACACCGCACGAAGAAAATGCGATAGCATTTTCGAGGATCTCGCGCCTTCCGCTCCAATCAACTCAGTGCATTAATGTATTTAACTTCTAAAAACCTAATTAAATAGACGATATGAAAACAAAAACCAGGCATTGATAGCCTGGTTTCAATAAGTAGTAATTATCTTGTATGTGGTCTAGCTACGTTATTTAAAACATGTTTCATAACAAGTGAGTAGGCAGCAATTGTGCCGGCAACGAAAAGAATTGTCATATGTAGCAGCACCTTCCTGTTGGAATGATATTGAGAATAATTTTCAAATTCAATTAGAAGTTTATCACGAACGATAATCATTTTCAATAGGGAATTTAAAATTGTCAAACTTTTTTAATATCTTCATTAAGGTCAGGCCGTAATCGTAAAAAGGCTTCTTCGTATTCTGTCAATTCCTTCAGTGCTTTTTCCTCCGCCGGTATTCTGACAGATAACACTATTATGTTTAGCAGAGTAAATACAGCAGCCGTTAAATAAGCCTGAAACATTAAAGGAATCACGAGAAATTCAGCAGCTACAATGGCATAGTTGGGATGCTTTATAAACCGGTATGGCCCTCTTCTGACTACCTCAGCTCCCGGCAGGACAATGATTTTCGTATTCCAGTATTTGCCCAAGGAAAACAGCGCCCATACCCTTCCCGCCTGGGTAAGGAAGAACAGAATCAGCAATATGGGCCAAAAAGGCGACAGATTCTTTTCAAAGATGAATACTTCCAGCAAATAGCAGACAAAAAATGAAGCGTGAACAGCAACGATCCACGGATAGTGCCTCTGGCCAAATTCCAATGCTCCACGCTCTTTCATCCACTTTTCATTACTCCGGGCTACAGCAAGCTCTGCAGCCCTTTGCAAAATGATGAAGGTAATAAAAATTAAGAACAGCATGTATTCACTCCCATTCCAGCAGCAATAATTCCGAGCTGAATCCCGGTCCGAGTGCAGTTGCCAGCCCGGTATCTCCCTGTCTGCCTATCTCCATAAACCTTTTGAGTACGTAAAGAATAGTTGCAGATGACATATTACCGAATTCCCTTAATACATCAAGTGAAATCTCTGTCATACCAGGGTCAAATTGCAGCGCTTTCTGATAAGCATCAATGACTTTTTTTCCGCCGGGATGGGCAACAAAGTGGTTTATCTCTTCCATTTCTATGCCTTTTCCCCTTAGAAATTCCGTTACATTAGGCTTTAGCCATCCCTCTATTATGGATGGGATGTCCTTTGAGAACACCACATATAGACCCTCATTCTTAACTTCCCAGCCCATTACATCCAGAGAATTTCGCTTGGTTGTCGATTGGGTTCCCCGAATTCCTGGAATGGATGACAGCTTTTGAAAATCCCTTTGTACCTTATCACCTGTTATAAGAGCACATGCTGCACCGTCAGCAAAAAGAGAGGTCCCGATAAGATTGCTTTTTGACCGGTCATTGCGCTGAAAGGTCAAACTGCATAATTCTATACTTAAAACCAGTACCTTCGCTTCAGGGAATGCCAGACAATATTCATAGGCTCTTGAAAGCCCTGAAGCACCGCCTGCACATCCGAGCCCCCATATCGGAATTCGTTTCGTATACTCAGAAAATGGAAGCTTATTCATGATTCTTGCTTCAATACTCGGAGTGGCAATCCCTGAACTTGAGATAGTAAAGATGGCATCTATCTCATCGCACGGAAGACTTCTGGTCAGGAAAAGATCATTTTCCAGGCAGCGCTTTATGGCCCTTGTTCCCAGTTCAATAGACTGCTCAATATATGCATTGTTTCGTTCTTCAAATGATTTATCTGTTTTGAACCATTCCAGTCCCTTTGCAAAGTGCCGCTTCTCAATTTGGCCGTTGTGGAAAGCTTTTAATAGCCGTTCAATATCCTTAAAGGAATCGGAAAATAAATCTCTGGCAAAATCCATTACCTGATCCTGTGTCAGAACATATTCAGGTATTGCCTCCGCTACTGATACAATTGCTGGCATAAGCGACTCTCCTTCTATTGCTTTCTGTTAATTTTTCCAAATAAAAGCAATTTATGTTTCAAAATTGGATAAAGAGCAAAAAAAAAGCTCCCCCCATTAGGAGGAAGCAATGTGTTTTGAAGGAGTTGTTGTGCATCTTTATTATAAATGAATCATTAAATGAATAGCATTACTAAATCTTTTCCAATTACTTTTTAATGCCGCACCTAACCATGAAATGCGGCCGGCGATTGACGCAGTTATTTTGATGCATCCAATCCATTATGGTTTTTATGATGCTTTTGAACTTCTATATATATTTTTTTCGTCACCAGGATACCGCAAGCAGCACAAACCTCTTCTTCATTATATAAAAGCCGGCAGTTATCACAATAATATTTCTCCATCACATTACACTCTCTTTCTTGCGAGAAACATCGCTTCGGAAATGTAAAAATACCGATAGATTATTATATTAATTTCCAATATTATTGTGATTGCCTCAAAAGAGAATTATAAAGCCTTTTGCTCCGCAAGAGAAGGGCGCTGAACTGCTTTTTTTCCTTTAACTACATTGAAAACGATATTTAAAAGAATGGCCGTCACACTGCCTGCCACTATCCCGTTATCCGTCAGGATCCGCACACTCGAAGGCATTTGCGCGAATAGTTCAGGAACAGCTGTTACGCCCAGTCCCATCCCGACAGAGCAGGCAATGATCAATAAATTTTCCTGGGAGGAGAATTCCACTTTGCTGAGCATTTTTATTCCATAAGCGACTACCATACCGAACATGGCAACCATTGCGCCTCCTAATACCGGAGTTGGAATGATAGTGGTCAATGCACCAATTTTCGGTACCAGTCCAAGCAGTACAAGGAAAGCACCTGCTGTATATATGACATTTTTTGTTTTTACGCCTGACAGCTGAAGAAGTCCGACGTTTTGGGAATAGGTTGTATAAGGAAATGCATTAAAGACAGCACCAAGGATAATGGCAAGTCCTTCGGCACGATAACCATTCGAGAGGTCCTTTTCTTCCAGTTTCTCTTCACAAATATCTCCCAGAGCAAAGTATACGCCTGTAGATTCAACTAAACTTACCATTGCTACTAGAATCATAGTCAGGATGGCTGTCACCTCAAATGTCGGCATGCCAAAATAGAAAGGTGATGGCATATGGAACCAGGAAGCGTCACCAACAGCTGTGAAGTCGACCATGCCCATAAAATAGGATGCTATGGTTCCCGCAGCTAATCCCAGCAAAATGGCAATCGCCCGGATAAAGCCATTAAAGAAACGGAAGAGAATAATGATGAACAGCAATGTTCCAAAAGCCAATGCTATGTTTGTCATCGACCCAAAGTCAGGGCTTCCCTGCCCGCCGGCCATATTATTCATAGCAACAGGAATAAGCGTAATCCCGATTATTGTAACTACTGACCCTGTTACAACAGGCGGGAAAAATTTCACCAGTTTTCCAAAATACTTTGAAACAGCAACCACAAAAATACCGGAAACCAGTATAGACCCATAGATTGCCGGTATCCCATACTGACCGCCAATCGCAATCATTGGTCCAACAGCCGTAAATGTGCAGCCAAGGACGACCGGAAGGCCAATCCCGAAAAATTTACTGCGCCATACTTGAAGCAGTGTTGCAATTCCGCACATAAAAATATCAATTGAAACCAGATAGGTGAGCTGCTCCCCTGTTAAGCCCAGTGCCCCTCCTACAATCAAAGGTACAATGACCGCGCCTGCGTACATGGCAAGGACATGCTGAATTCCGAGCGAAGCAATTTTAATTGGATTCTGATTCATCGCAACAATTCCTCCACATTCTCTGATGTTTTTTCAAAGCTGATCATGCCATTTTCAAGAGAGTCAATAATAGCTAAAGATTCGACCCGAAATCCCTTCTCTCTCAGCTGCTGTCCGCCCTTTTGAAAGCCTTTTTCAATAACGATCCCAATCCCTGCTATTGATGATCCCGCTTTTTCCGCTATATCCGCAAGACCTAATGCTGCCTGTCCATTCGCAAGAAAATCATCGATTATAAGAACATTATCTTTTTCTGAAAGATATTTCTTTGAAACAGAAATTTCACTTGTTTCTTCTTTAGTAAAAGAATAGACAGAAGCTGTAATCAGGTCATTTACCAGAGTGAGAGATTTTCTTTTTCTCGCAAATACAACCGGGACATTCAGATGAAGTCCCGCCATTACAGCTGGTGCAATCCCTGAAGATTCGATTGTCAATATTTTTGTAATCCCGCTGTTTGAGAATCTATCTGCAAAATCTCTCCCGACTTCATGCATAAGCTTAGGATCTATTTGGTGATTCAGAAATGAATCAACCTTTAAGACTGAATGCGATAAAACAATCCCTTCGCTTTTTATTTTTTCAATAAGCATATCCATTTTGCATCCTCCTCTGTGATAGAAAGCCTTCAGGTCCATAAAAAAAGCCTGAGGCCCATTGCATTCACAACATAAAAATGAGTGAAGCAATGGCCTTCAGGCTGGCTGCAGGCAAACGAGGATGACAAAAAAACGTCCTGGTCATTGCTCACTCATAGTCAGATTATTTACGGTAATCCGGTAGAAACTTGCGAGCCATATCCTCGCGATTATATGAGTGAATGTTATTAATTTATTAACATTATAACACCATTTCCTAATACTTCAACAAAAACCTTCATAGAAAAGCGAACTAAAATAATGTTTTTTTCATAATTGTTCGTAAATTGAACATTTTACTATCTTCAGTATGATTTTTTTCAATAATTAGTCCCACTTTTGAAGCCTAATATAAACCTTCACATTTATTTCACAATTTACACATGGGTTTTGTGATTTAAATCACTTAAATATCAATTTTTCACCATTATCATAGTGTTTAAGTTACGAATGAACAATTTGTGAACTCACCAAAAGCATCTAGAATCTTCCTAAATGTTTTGTATTATGAAAGTGTAATCATTTACTTTTTCCAATTTTCGAAAGGAGTGAAGGAAAATGGCGAAAACGGAACTCAGCCGCAAAACGAAAACTGAAATAGAGGATAGCTCTTCCTTAAAGGGAACGTTAGCTTCCGTTTTCTTATTAGGATTCTTCCTGATTATTACATGGGTAGGCGTTTATCTATTATTTATCAGCCGCTTTTAAAGTTAGAAGGGGGAAAAAGCCATGCATATGCATAAGTTTGAAAAAGCCTGGCTCATTTTTGGAATTGGATCACTGCTTGTTTTCCTAACAGTACTGGGAGTCAGCGCATTTTACCTGGGCAATCAGCCTCCAAGCTGTTTGGCAACCATTGACCCTGAAAAGGTCGATACTACCGTTCCATTTAATGAGCCTGGATTGAAAAAGGTAGAAGGAAAAGATTGGGATTACGAATTGGTATACGTAGCATCTGCGTTTTCCTACAGCCCAGCTGAAGTAGAGGTTCCATATGGGGCTAAAGTGAAAATTATCGCTACAACCAAAGACGTCGTCCACGGTTTTGAAGTTGCGGGATCGAATATCAACATGATGCTTGAACCCGGCTATATCAGTGAACATGTGACAACATTTGATAAAACAGGCGAATACTTAATTGTATGTAATGAATATTGCGGTGTTGGTCACCACATGATGTCGTCTAAAATTAAGGTGGTGGAATAATGTTTAATCCTTCAGCAAAATTAAAAGTTGACCCTCGCGACGCAAAATTGGCAATGGCTCACTTTTTCGTTGCCTTTACAGCTTTAGCAATAGGCGGCCTAGCCGGATTATTGCAGACTTTGGTCCGCTCCGGTAAATTCGAGCTCCCGGCAGGCATCGGGTATTACCAGATCCTCACGGTTCACGGTGTTGTATTGGGACTGGTACTTACTACTTTTTTTATAATGGGCTTCCAGTTAGCTGCAACAAGCAAAACATCAGGGACCCTTACAAATAAACAGCGAATTACCGGCTGGATCGGTTTTTGGCTGATGACAGCGGGAACTGTTCTTGCAGCTGTTATGATCCTGCTGAATGAAGCTACAGTTCTTTATACTTTCTATGCTCCTCTTCAGGCACATGCATTGTACTATATCGGTTTAACACTTGTTATAGTGGGAAGCTGGATTGACGGGGCAGCAATCATTATGAAGTATGCAGAATGGCGCAGGAAAAACCCTGGCCAGCCGAGTCCGTTATTAACTTTCATGTCATTGGTCAATACAATGATGTGGATTGTGGCAACAATCGGTGTAGCATCTACCGTTCTTTTCCAGCTTCTTCCATGGTCATTGGGATTTGTAGAAACCGTAAATATCGGCGTCAGCCGAACTCTATTCTGGTATTTCGGACATCCGCTTGTATACTTCTGGCTATTGCCTGCTTATATGGCGTGGTATGTTGTCATTCCAAAAGTCATCGGCGGAAAAATTTTCTCTGATTCATTGGCACGTTTGTCTTTTATATTATTCCTGCTGTTCTCAATCCCTGTCGGATTTCACCATCAATTAATGGAGCCGGGAATTGATCCGGCATGGAAATTCCTGCAGGTTATCTTAACATTCCTTGTTGTCATTCCATCTTTAATGACTGCATTTTCTTTATTTGCTACTTTCGAAAGCTTTGGCCGTTCTAAAGGGGCTACAGGGTTATTCGGCTGGGTGAAGAAGCTTCCATGGGGAGATGCGCGATTTGTCGTTCCTTTTATTGGGATGGTAGCCTTTATCCCTGCGGGTGCAGGCGGGATCGTCAACGCCTCCCACCAGATGAACCAGGTAGTTCATAACACGATTTGGGTAACCGGTCATTTTCACTTAACAGTGGCAACTTCTGTAGTACTTACATTCTTTGGGGTTTCTTACTGGCTTATTCCTCATCTGACTGGAAGAACATTAACCAAAGCAATGAATAAATTAGGGATCATCCAGGCAGTTATCTGGTCAATCGGAATGACATTCATGTCCGGTGCCATGCATGCTGTCGGTCTGCTTGGAGCACCGCGCCGTTCATCATATTCTGAATATGGCGGAGCAGCACAAGCAGCAGAATGGATTCCATACCAGGTTGCACAGGCAATCGGCGGTTCTATTCTCTTTATTGGCATTATATTAATGATCTATATCTTTATCAACCTTGCATTCTTCGCACCAAAGGGCGAGCAGGAGTTCCCTGTCGGAGAAGCGGCTGAAGAAGCCGAAAAAGCACCGATGGTATTCGAAAACTGGAAGCTATGGCTCGGAATTACTGTTGTTCTTATTCTATTTGCCTACACCATTCCATTTATCGATTTAATTCAAAACGCACCCCCAGGGGCCAAGGGATATAAGTTATGGTAAAAAAACACTCCGGTCTAAATTGGACCGGAGTGTTTTAATGTTCTAACTTGCTCTCAGCTGTCAGTCCCGTATTTTTCCTTCTTGCAGGCAGATTCACAATAATAACCGAACTAAGTATCAGTAAAGCACCGGCAATCTGGATTGCACCAAGATTTTCCCCGTAAAGTGTCACTCCTAAAAGCATGGCAACGACTGGTTCGACTGTAGCGATTACAGCTGCTTTGCTTCCATCTGTTTTTTCCAGTCCCCATGTGTAAACAAAATAGGCGAGAACCGTAGGCACAAAACTTAAACCCATACTAAGAAACAGAACTTCAGCGTTCAAAAAAACTGAAGCTTTTGTCCATAGCTTTGTTACCGGGATCAGAAATACCGAAGCAACCAGGAATGTATAAAGCGTAACTGTAAAAGGATGATACTTTCTTAACGCAAATTTCCCGAAGATGGTATAAAGCGCATACCCGAACCCGGCACCTAACCCCGTCAAAATTCCAAGCAGAGTAATATCACTGCTGCCTGCTGATAATCCGGCAACTAATATGCAGCCCACAATGGTGCCTGCTACAGCTGCAATCTTTCTTAGATTTATCCCTTCCTTTAAAAACAGGCAGGATAATACAGTCACAAATGCAGGAGCGGTGTAAAGCAGAACGACTGCCAATGAAATGCTGATCTGGTTCATTGCTGTGAAATAACAATAATTAAAAAAGACGATGCTCAGTATCCCGGTTCCAGCAAATAACCGGATGTCAGTGGCAGATTCCAGTTTAAAGCAGTTCCGGAAACGCATTATCCCTATTAGAACGAGAAATATGGCCGCAAAAAACACTCTTACAGCCACGATTTCCATAGCTGAGAATCCATATTCCCCGAGCCCTTTAACAAATACAGCAATAATGCCCCATAGACTTGCTCCTAATGCAATCATTAGAAATGGAAGTAATTTCTTCATTATGTCTCTCCATGAAGTAAGAGGATGACTGAGACCACCCTCTTACAAAAATTATGATTAAACACTTATTTCAGCTGATACACCTTACCGTACTTATCATACAGATAATCAATTAAATGCTGGGCATTCAGGCCTTCCCCGGTGACTTCAGTTAAGATTTCAAGCGGCTTTTTCATTTTGCCGAATTGGTGCACATTCTTAGTAAACCACTCTTTGACTGGCATTAAATTGCCTTCTTCAAGTAATTCATCATAGTTTGGCAAGTCCTTTAACATGCTGTTTTTTAGCTGTGCTGCATACATGTAACCCAAAGCGTATGAAGGGAAATAACCAAAGCTCCCCCCTGCCCAGTGAACATCCTGCAGAACGCCTTCTCCGTTATTTTCTGGCTTTACTCCGAGGTATTGTTCATATTTTTCATTCCAGATCGCTGGCAGGTCTTTAACTTCAATTTCATCGTTAAACAAGCCTTTTTCAATTTCATAACGGATAATGATATGAAGCGGATATGTTAATTCGTCTGCTTCAATACGGATTAATGAAGGCTTTGATTCATTAATTGCACGATAAAAAGCATCTATTGACACATCATCAAATTGACCGTTTGCATATTCTTTAAGAAGGTCATAATTCTTTTTCCAGAAAGAACGATGTCTTCCGACAAAGTTTTCATAAAATAATGACTGTGATTCATGAATTCCCATTGATGTTCCAGAGCACAGCGGAGTTCCAACCAGGTCAGAAGAAATATTTTGTTCATAAAGAGCATGCCCGCCTTCATGAATCGTGCCAAACACAGCTGTCCGGAAATCAGCTTCATCATATTTGGTGGTCACTCGGACATCACCAGGATTCAAACCTGTTGCAAAAGGATGAACAGTTTCATCGAGACGTCCCGCTTTAAAGTTATAGCCCATTTGATCAAGAACTTTAAGGCTGAAATCCCGCTGCTTATCCTTGGTAAAGTGTTCAAATAAAAAGCTGGTGTCCGGTTTATTCTGTGATTCAGAGATTTGCTGAACAAGCGGAACAATTTTTTCCCTCAGCTGCCCGAACACCTGATCAAGCGTATCAACGGTTACGCCAGGTTCATACATATCCAGCAGTGTATTATATTTGTTTCCTTCATATCCCCAATAAGAAATGAATCTTTTATTCATTTCAACAAGCTTTTCCAAATAAGGCTGGAACATTTCAAAATCTGAGCTTGCCTTTGCATCTTCCCAAATACTTTCAGCCTTGGATTGCAGGATGACATATTCGGTATATTCCTCTGCAGGAATTTTTTTATTCCTGTCATAATCCTTTTTGCATTCTTCCAATGTTTTCAATGTTACTTCAGAAATATTTTCCCGGCTTGAAAGTTTCGCTATGTATGCTGCCATTTCCTCAGAAGTGGACATTCTGAAAACTTCTGAAGAGATCATTCCAATCACTTCGGAGCGCTGTTCCATTCCCTTCTTGGGTGCGCCTGTCCGCATATCCCAATACATCAGCCCGATCGCTTCATTATAGGCCATCATTTTTTTGACATAATCAAGGAATTGCTGTTCTGTCTGTTTTAGTGATTCTGCCACAATTTTTCCCCCTTTGTATCTACTACAGTATCATTTTATCATATTTTTCTGAAAAGGCAGTCTCTATAATCTTTTTCTTAAACTATGCCCTTTGGCTGCTTTTCTTTTTCACCTGGCTGCCAAAGAGTTATAATAGTGGAAAGTGAACTAACCGGAAAGAGAGATAGCATGAAATATTTGATTTACTTTATCGTTATTGCAGCATTTATTGATACATTTTCTCAGCTTCCTATAATAAGCCCCTTTGCCATGACATTTAATCCATCACCCGCATTTGCAGGAATGATTGTTGGGATGTATTCCTTCTCGAATATGATTGGCAATATTTTAGCCGGCTATTGGATCGATAAAAGCGGAGCAAAAAGAGTTTTGGTGTCCGGCCTAACCTTAACTGGAATTATATTAGTACTGTATACATTTGCTGAATCACCCCTGCATTTAATTTCAGTAAGATTTTTTCACGGGTTATTTGGAGGCTTCCTGGTCCCTGCGGCTTTCACAATCATTTCAAACATCGGAAATTCAGAAAAACAAGGAAGAAAAATGGCTGTATCAGGCGCTGCTGTCGGCTGTTCAGCCATTATAGGACCGGCTTTTGGGGCGGTGATTGCGTCCAATTACACTATAAACTGGGTCTTTTTAATTATAGCGGCAACCATGATCAGCAGCGCAGTCCTCGCCTTTCTGTTTCTGCCGGCAGGAACTCTGAAAAATGTAAAAAAAGAGAACTCCCATGAAAAAATGCTTCCATTACTTAAGAATCCTATGCTCGCAGCAAGCTATTTAGGAGCCTTTTCTCTCATGTTTGCTCAAGGGACACTTGCCTACCTTCTTCCTCTTCAGGTAGAAGCTCTGCAAATTGATGCGATGTACAGCGGGATCTTATTAAGCACTTTTGGAATAACTGCAATTCTTATTTTTCTGCTGCCCATTAATAAAATCTTTGATAAGTATAAACATCACAATAGCATGCTTACCGGAATGCTGATCATAGGAATCGCATTAATCCTGCTAAGTTCAGCATCTTCTCTTGGTTTCATGTTTTTATGCATGGTTCTTTACGGCACCGGGTTTGCTCTTCTATTCCCATCCATTAATGCCCTTATTGCCAATCATACAACTGAAAAAACAAGAGGTAAGGCATTTGGCCTCTTCTATGCCTTTTTTTCATTAGGCGTGGTAGCCGGTTCCACCATATTAGGTTTCTTAGGAGTAACATTCGATACAGGTTTTTTAATCGCCGCAGCTATTTTATTGTTAACTGTATGCGGCATGTCGATATACTTTAAAAAGAGAAGCCCTCAAATATTAAAAAGCGGGAGTGACTGAAAATGAAAGAATTAGTAGGCTGCTGCGCTGTTTGCGGGAAAGACCTATACTGTCTTGATGGATTCTTCAACGGAGTCCATAATGAAAAAAATGAAACCATCTGTTTTGAATGTATAGAAGAACAGAAAGAATCCGCAGAGTAAGCATCTGCGGGTTTTTTTGTTCCATTGGATTTGTACATTGAAAAATGTTCTCTGAAATATGATATATGTCACTTATTTGAAAAGCTCACGCTGTTAAACTTAAAGTAATTAATAACGATTCTCACTGGCAGGTGATTTTCAGTTATTGGCAATTAATTTAATCCATCAGCCGATTGAAGGAGAGATCAGAATGGAAAACAAAGTTATTGAGCTTGATGTAAGAGAGGATTTAAAAAATAAATTGGAGCCGTTTCAGAAAATCATGTCGGCGATTGCTGAACTTGATATCGATGATGTTTTTATCCTTCATGCCCCGTTTAAGCCCATCCCTCTTTTTGGAGTATTAAAGGCTAAAGGGTTTGAATATAAAGCTGAAGAAATTGAAAAGAAGCATTGGAAAGTGATCTTTACTAAGAGAGGTACGTCATAATGAAACTGGATAACCGGGGGCTGGAACCGCCTCAGCCGATGATGAGAACTCTCGCGGCTCTTGAAGATCTGCCAGAGGGAGAAACCTTATCAATTATAAATGACAGGCGGCCCATGTTTCTTTATGAACAGCTGGACGAAATGGGCTGCAGGCATGTAACTTCCGAACTGGAAAACGGAAGCTTTTTAATAGAAATCAAAAAATAAGCAGGTGATCGCGTTGCTGGCCAATACAAAAAATGAGACCAATATAAAACTTCCTTTTTCCTTTATACTTTTCAGCTTGCTCTGCTTAATAGGATCTATGGCGCTCATTCTTTTTCAAGGGGAATCCATAATTAACAGTCAATTCCGTATACCCGCCATTTGGTCAGCGGCTCATTTGTTTATATTGGGCTGGGCGTTGATGACAGCAATGGGAGCCATGTATCAGCTCGTTCCGGTGGCCTTTCTTACCCCTATATGGAATGAAAGATTTGGATTTTCACAATTTACTGTAACTGCCTTTGGAATATTATATTTTGCGCATAGTCTATTTTATAATCCGGCGGGTGCAATGCTGCCCGGGCTCATTACATTAACAGGCATCTTAATGTTTCTGCTGCAGATGTTCATGACTTTAAGGCAGCAGGCAAAGCCTAATGTACTGACTCTTTTCGTAGGAACTGCACTAATTAGCCTGCTGTCTGCAATTCTATTGGGAATCCTTATGGTCTTCAGCATGAAAACCGGATTTATTTCCGCCGATTACCAGGCAGTTTTTAAAAGCCACATACTGCTTGGGACAGCAGGCTGGTTTACACTTCTGATTTTTGGATTTTCCTATAAAATGGTTCCCATGTTTTCCTTGTCCCACGGCTACAGCATGAAGCCTGCCAAATATGTGTATATGGTTTATGCAGCAGGACTGGCTGCGGCAATTATCTCTTTTTTCACCGGGAATAATTCTCTTTTTACTATTGCCTTATTGGTCCTGGCTGGCGGATTTGCCTTCTTCACCTGGCACATGCTGCAAATCCTGCAGAAAAGAGTAAAGAAAAAGCTTGATTATTCATTCCGATATGCTCTTATCGCCATACCTGCAGGGCTGGCAATCCACCTTGGAGCATTCATAAGCTCACTAATCGGAAGCTTTCAAAATACAGTTGGGTATCTTGTGTTTGCATACCTCATGCTCTGGGTAGCTTTGAGCATTCTCGGTTATCTGTTTAAAATCGTGCCATTCTTGTGGTGGACCTGGAAATACAGCAAAGAGATCGGCAAACGGAGTGTACCTTCTCTCAAAGATATGATGAATGACAAGGCATCCATTCCGGTTCTTTCCGCCTTTATTCTCGGTATACTCAGTGTGACAGTCTCCATCGTATGTGAACAGCCCGCCCTGTTCCTATCCGGCCAGATTGTAACGGCTGGAGCCAGCATTGTTTTCTGTTATTTGATTATTTCTGTTTTAAAACAATAGGGGGAATTAACATGAATCGAAAAGAAGTAGTTCTCAGCAATCTAAAAAGAGTTATGGATCCTGAATTGAATATAAACGTGGTTGATTTGGGCCTTATTTATGATATTAATTTTCCCGATGGTGACAAGGCAGTTATTACCATGACTCTTACAACACCGGGTTGCCCGCTGCATGACAGCATAGTCAGTGGAGTTAAGTATTGCATTGAAGATCTTGAGCTGTTTTCAGATGTAGAGGTTAACCTTGTCTGGGAGCCTGCCTGGACTCCTGCTCGTATGACACCCGAAGCAAATCAGCTGTTGAGAGGTTAAAAGGAAGGCAGCGCCCGCTTGGGCACTGCCTTCGTTCAGCTTGTTACGGGCTCTGCAGGCAGAACCTTTTTTATCATTTCGCGGACTTCAGGATTTTCATTTTTATTCATCAGAATATGAACGGTCCCTTTGTCTTCATGTGTTCTAATTAATCTTCCAATCCCCTGCCTTAAACGCAGGATCATATATGGAAGATCAACCTCTTTGAAAGGATCGGCCGAACCTTCCCTTTTGGCTGTAAAGACCGGATCGTGAGGAGGGAATGGAAGGCCATAAATAAGCACATTCTCCAGGGATCTGCCCGGTATATCAAGACCTTCCCATAAATGAACAGAGCAGAGAACTGAATGCTCATCATTTTGGAAACTTGATACGAGGCTGCTTATCTCTGCATCCCCTTCAAAAAAGACCGGCACACTTATTTTCCCTGAAACAAATGCTTTGAATTCTGCCAGCTCAGAAGAACTGTTGAATAATACTAAAGCCCTTCCTTCTGTTGCTTTAACTTGTTCGAGAATGTAGTCCATTTTCGCAGTTCCTGATCCCTCCGCAAATTCCGGCATGCGAATGACCATATTTTCTTCATAGTCGAACGGGGAATCTACGGTAAAGGATAGATAATCGTCTACTCCCAGGCTTTTTGCCATATAATCAAAGGACTTATTCTCAGACAGTGTTGCAGAGGAGAAAACAAACGGCTTCTTCTGGGAAAATACTTCTTCCCGCATAATGTCTTCTACCATTCTTGGCATAATAACCAGGGTTCTTTCCCCATTATTCTCTTCAAACCAGGTGATTCCTTTTAAATCCTTAAGGAACAATGAAAGTGAGTATGAGATTTGCTCAAGATATTCTTCAACAATTTTTAAGTCATATTCATTAATGACATACATTTCGCTTTCAAATACTAATTCTTCCTCAAGTGTATTGATCAAGTCCTGCAGTTTACGTCCTTCACTCATAACATCTGCAGTTTTTTCAATCGTTTTCTTGTCAGAACCAGTATCACCCGAAGCTGACATGGACAGTGTCAAAAAGAAATGCTCATTCTGGTAAATAGCATCTTCAATGAAATTTAACGTTTTTTCACGTACATCATTCGCCATGAGCCTTGTTAAGATGGATTCCAGAATCTGCTCGGAAAAACGATATGTCAGAGCCTTTTGCGATGCATATTCCAGCAGATGGCCTTCATCAAAAACCACACATGAGCTCTCAGGGAGCAAAGGCAGCTGCCCTTCCCGTTTTCTCGATTCCTTGGTCCAGATATGTTCCATGTAAAAGTCGTGTGAACAAATGATCAAGTCTTTTGCGCTGCGGTAATATTCCCTATGGAGAGTTTGACCACAGCGGTGACGCTTCTCACAAGTGAAACAGTCCTGTATTGAATCCCAAGAGACATTGGTCCAATGCTCATCCGGCAATTCAGGGTAATCTTTCCGGTCACCATATCTTTCAAACTTTTGCATGGATGAGCCTGTTTGAACAAAATCCGGAAGATCATCAAAAATGCGATTATAGTGATCATGAACATCATTTGCAACGAGCTTGTCCAGCTTGTTTAGGCATAGATACTGATCGCGTGATTTTGCCAGTCTGACATCAATATTTAACCCTAATGCTTTTTCCAGCTTGGCAATATCACCTTCTTTTTTCACAAGCTGCTCGATTAAAGTCTCATCCGCACAGGCGATAATAGCAGGTTTATTTATGTACCTTGCATAACTGATTGCATATAAAAGGTAAACAATCGTTTTCCCAGTCCCTACACCTGCCTCAGCGAAAATAACACTTTTATCTTTAAATGCTTTCTCCAGCTGAAAAGCCATAAATATTTGCTCATCCCGAATTTCAAATCCTGCTTCAGGCAATATATCGTAAAAAACATCTCCGATCCACTCACTTAGCTTTTCATAAAAAGATTCGCTCTTGGATACGGCAAAAGGCATCCGGTTCGACATGCTACCCCTCCGTAATTAAAAAGTTAAAGCGCCTATAAACCAGACGCTCCTGAATTCAGTTCTATCATTATTTCATATATCAGTAATTAATAATCAAATGAACATCATATAATTTTATCTCAAATACAGTAACTGTCAAGATATAACGCCAACCCTGCAAATTTATCAAAAAAACAGGGGTGCTTTAAGGCAGCCCCCTGCTCATTATAAAGTGAAACTTCAATCAGTGGGGTTTTTCCTTATCCCCCACTGATTGTTAGTTGAACCAATCGGGCCTTTACGGGCAGTTTGACCCCCACTTATCTCTTGAAGTGGGGGTCTTACTGCCCGTTAGACTGCGATAAACGACTAGTTGAAACGTGACATAGAAAATGACAATGCCTGCTGAAGTTCATCCTGTGCGTTTTTAAGACTCTCCAGTGCCTCTGCTGATGGATCACCGTCTCCGTGTATTGCTTCAAGTGTTCCATTCAGCGCCTGGGAAATTTTATGGAAATCGATGCTGGAATGTTTCATTGCCACCCCTCCTGAAAAAAGAATCAGATAGATATATTCTATACAGTTTCAGGAGGTTTTATGCTTTTGCTGCTAATTATTTCTCGGCGGTCTTTTGCCCCAGTACTGATAATAGTCTGTACGAATAAAACCATTGAAGAGCTTTCGTTTTTTAGTTGCTTTTCTTCCATAGTGAGTCTCAAATTCCTCGTCTGAAGTCAGGATATAAATGGACCACGTGTCAAGAGGAGCAAAGGCACTTCCCATCTCTGCATACATTCGCTGTACCGCAGCCTTCTCACCAAGGCGTTCCCCATATGGAGGATTCCCGACAATGACACCATATTCCTTAGCAGTCGTAAAATCACGCACTTGCATTTGTTTGAAGTTGATCAAATCACCCAACCCAGCTTCGAAAGCATTTTCTTCGGCTATCTTAACCATCCTGTGATCAATGTCAGCACCTGTTATATCGAGTGGCTGATCATAGTTTGCCAGGTCTTCAGCTTCATTTCTTGCATCTTCCCAGACTTTTTCAGGAATCCAGGACCACCCTTCCGAAATGAATTCACGATTGAAACCGGGTGCAATATTCTGTCCGATTAATGCTGCTTCTATCGGGATAGTGCCGGATCCGCAGAAGGGATCAGCAAATGGCTTTTCAGGGTTCCAATTTGTCAGCATAACCAATGCAGCTGCAAGTGTTTCCTTCAGTGGAGCTTCCCCCTGCCCTGCACGATATCCCCGTTTATGGAGGCCGCTTCCGCTGGCATCGATGGTCAGAAGGGCTACATCTTTATGGAGAGCGACTTCTATTTTAAATAGGGGCCCATTTTCTTCAAGCCAGCCTGTCTTATTATACTTTGTTCTCATGCGTTCAACGATTGCTTTCTTGACAATCGCCTGACAATCGGAAACAGAAAAAAGCTTGGACTTCACAGATTTCCCTGATACTGGGAATTCGGCGTTTTCTGGCATATACCTTTCCCAGGGCAGCGCTTTAGTTTTTTCAAAAAGCTCGTCAAAACTCGTTGCTTTAAATTCTCCCACTTTTATGCGAACCCGATCTGCTGTTCTCAGCCATAAATTAGACCGGACAATTGCAGCTTCATCGCCTTTAAATGTTATTCTGCCATTTTCAACTTCACATTCATATCCAAGATCGCGCACTTCTTTGGCAGCAAGTGCCTCAAGGCCCATGGCCGTAGTGGCGATTAAATCGTATTTAGACATATTTATTTTCACCCTAACCTAAATTCTTATTTCTATTATGTATACCCTAACTGGACATAGCAATCAACACATAAAGTATATCTGTTTATTTCTTTAGCCGCAATGAGACTCTCAGGTCCTCTGAGTAGTCATCTTGAAATCAGCATATACTTCTTACCAGCCTGCAGCAAAGTAAAAAAGCTCTCCCAAAAAGGAGAGCTTGAATTTATAACACTCATACTGTCTCACTAATAACGTTCTGTAAGCCATGTTTTGTACCGTAGTACTGCAAGCGACAAATGTCTCGTACTCAGGTGGTAATCATCTATCTACAGGCTTCTGCCTGTCCTTCCCGTTGTTCATTTCCTCAGGGAAAGTGCCCCTACCATCATTTGGGTTTCTCGCTCGCGGGGTTTACCTCGTTCCACCCTTTTCATTTCTGAAAAGGCTACGTCACTGTGGCACTTTCAAGGTATTCATGCCATATCCCGAAGGACTTAGGCATTTTCCCTGCCGTCAGCCGGAGCCAGCTCCGACTGCCCTAGCTTATGAATTCGCTAGGCACGAACACTACAGGCATCTCAGCCTGTGCGAGCATGGACTTTCCTCTACAATATAAGATATATTGCAGCGATTACCCGAACGCTATTAATGATCACAAAGAATATTATATGTAATCTGTGATGGAATAGCAATGGTTTTAAACTGGAAAGTCCGATAAATACTGTCAATCATACAATTTACTGCCAAAAACGTGTTTTTCCAGATTTGATAATCTTTTTAGGATGTCAAAATTGGTTGTTCCTGCAGTTTGTGCTGCCGGTCTGCGTGAAGCTTCCTCAACCTGTTTTTTCAGCTTCATATTTTCCAGCTGCAAATCTTCAATTTCCTGATGGAATGCTTCGTAGTCTTTAATGACCAAATCTAAAAACTTATCGACATCTTCAGGCTTGTAGCCTCTCATGGCTGTCTTAAACTCTTTTTCCAAAATATCTTTTGCAGTTAATTTAATTTTATCGGATAGCATGACACTCACCTCAGTATATCGGCAATCATAATTAATACTATTTTTCCAGAGATATGTACATTTGTCAATTTATCTGAGCATTATTCAAATGAGTCTCTCTGAGAGAGTTGTTCTTCTTCTACAACCAATTGTAAATCATAAAAGGTGATTAGTCTAATATCATATTCATTTTCTTCCTGATATTTTTTTGCGGTTTCATACAGATACTTAGGGCTTCCCTCTTTTTCCATATCATAAAACAGCAGCAGAACATCGCTCTTACTGACCAAAAAATGATTTTTCAATCTGAATTGCAGCGGGCTTTCATAAGGTTTTTTTGTTACCGAATCAACAAAATCTGCCTGAACCAATATAGATTCATACCATTCTTTGTTGGCAGCCTTCCAGGAAGCTTCCTGATCTAAAAAGGGAGTAATGACTGCAAGCTTCAGGTCTTCGTAACCTTCGATCTGAAGATCATAAACAACTTCAGCTGCCCAAAGTTCTGCACCAAGCTGTCCGCTGATGATTACCCACTCCAGACCGTCATCCAGCAATGAAAGCAGGCTTTTTCTGATTGCGGTTTTAATATAGCTGACAGCAGGGGCATCGTTTTTAAATATCCCTACTTCAAAAGGCTTGTACCCTGAAATAACTGCTACTTTTGTCAATTGCAAAACTCCTTAAAGAAATCTGGCTGAGTAACCTGCCGTTTATATAAATAAAACAAGGGCATAAAGCCCTTGTCTATTATCTGCCGGAAAAACTTGGCCCTTGTTTTGGACCCATTCCCGTTGATGCTCCAGCTACGCCAGTTCCAGGTCCGCCATATCCTGGACCCATTCCCATACCTGGACCCATTCCCATACCAGGGCCCATTCCCATACCTGGACCCATTCCTGGGCTATATGCACCTGCCACGCCAGGTCTTGGTCCCATATTCACATTCGATTGTGTAACCTGGTTAACATTTGACTGCGTGTGCGGGTAAGAGTGCTGATTCTCATAGTTAATGTGGTTTACATGAGTATGATGCGTAGGATGAATGTGCGGAACCACAATGTTCTGGAACGAATGAGTTACACAGCATTTTGTCGGATGAACAACAGCAGGCATCACCTGCGAAGGTCTTGGTCTGCAATACATGTAAAGATCCCCTTTCGAAATTGTTTTTACATTAACAACCTATGTTAGAAAGAGTAATCTTGTACTAATGAAAACACCTATTTTATAGGTACTAGCCTTAGAGCATACTGTAGAAACTGTCTTTTAAATTGGAGAAAACGATTGCAGTAGTGAAAATTACAAGGAAGAATAAAAATAAGATTGCTTTATACATCTTTTACCAGCCTCACTATAAAAAATTCCTAAAAAAGTACCACACAAGTTATAATTTTAACTGTTAGAAGAAGTACATACAACTAGGAAATAGTGGATTTTTTTGTCTGGTATATTAAAATTATGTTACAAGGAGATATTAGCTCGATTAAATTTTCGTTTAAGCCGTACAATCCGCCGGTGTACATCTTCCTGTTTTATTTTCAGTTTTTCTGTTCCGTTATCTGCCTCCAGCAGGTTTAACGCTTTATTTGAATAGAGTATAGCCTGGCTTATATCCTTTATTCGATGCTCGTAAATCTTGGCCAGTTCAATGCATGATACTGACTTCATATTGATCAAGCCTTTTTCAGCAATATCCTTCCATAATTTTGCTGCCTCATCCCAATTTTTATGTTTCTTATGCTCAAAAGCTAATGCAAACCTGGCATCCAAAGCTTCAGATGACTCTCCTTCAGATATTTTATTGAAGGCACTTGCTGCCTGTGAAGATTCACCCAGTGTGGAAAGCCACCTTCCCACTTCATAAACCTCACGTGATGTCTGTCTTTCATCCAGCTGCAGAATCTGGAAAGAAAGATGTGTATACAGGCTGATCAGGGATAGGATATCAATTTCATTATGCTTTATGATTCCCAGCATGCCTTCAGGATCTTTTCTTTCAATAAAATCAAAATAAATCATTGGTGCCAGAAACCCTGGAATATCATCTTTTCTTTCAATCCCCAGAACATCTTTCTCCACTGCAGCAAGCTTTATTCTTTCAAGCTTGTGCTTCCACATTCTCCTTGCAGCATGATATAAATCAAAATGTCCAAACGGCGGGAGTTTTGGAACATGCTCCCTTAACAGGGTATGTCTCGTTTTAACCTGCGGCCAGTCGAAAGCTTTCCCGTTGTATGTGACCATTGTTGAATAATCTATGCTTTCCAGAAAACTTTTATATAAAGCTATCTCAGCACCCGGCTGAGGGAGAATGTGCTGTTTCAGCTTTATTTTGCTTCCCTGCAGGCTGGCTTGGCCAAGAAGGAAGATAGTATTGCCAGTACCACCGCCCAAACCGGTTGTCTCTGTATCAAAAAAGAAAAGACTTTCCGGCCCGTGACCGGATGCAGACAGCGGATGTCTGAGGCCGGAAGAATTCCAGGCATCCACCGCTGCTGTAAACTGTCCAAAAGTATAGATTCCATGCCTGTAATCAAGGCTGTATTCTTTTTCCCTTACAAGACAGTAAGAGTCTTCAAAGTAATACGGATAAACACCTTCTTTAGTCCATACTTCTTTAAAAGGGACATCGGCCTTATTCTCATGTTTTGGGACGGATGAAGGCTGTTTATCTTTATCTGTGCCAAGATGGCCCTTAAGCCTGTTCAGCTTGTTTTTAATGGACAATTCTATCACCTGCGCTATTAACGCCATTTTTAAAAGAGCCGAGAATCCTGAGTACGTCTTTTTTGGCCTTTTCTGATGAGGTATCTGTTCCTATGCAGGAAGGACAGCCATGGTCACATGCACATCTGCTGACCATTTCCATCGTTTCGTGCATGATATGTTCGATTCCCCCGAAAATTTTCTCACTTAACCCTACACCGCCAGGATACCTGTCGTAGAAAAAGATCGTCGGCTTTTCATTATGGGCAGCTTTCACTTTCGGGATAACATGAACGTCCTGAGGATCGCACATAACAAATAACGGCACAATATGCTTGAGCGCATGTGCTGTTCCAATGAGTCCCTGTTCAAGCCGGTCCTGTTTATAATTCAAGGATTCCCGGTTAAACGAAAGCCAGGTTGAGCTTGTATGGAGCTCTTCTTCAGGAAGTGTTATTGGACCGGATCCAATATTTTCATGTGTTTCAAACTTAATTTTTTTAAATATTGTTGCCATTGCTACAACACTGACATCCCCAAAGCCAATCTCTCCAATGGATGACGACCTGATTTTATCTTGCTCAAGCACTTTGAGCTCTACTGCCAGATTAGCATCCGTAAAATAGTCTACATCCACTTCCCGGACAAATGCCTTCTTCTCTTCCCAATCAAGCATTTCCACCTGAAACTGGGTTCCCTGATGAAGATAGATTGCCTCATCGTGGAGAAGGGTCATAGCGGAAAAGCGGTCCATTTCACCAATTACTTTTACATTCGCAATATCTGACTGATCAATTATGATAACATTCTCCTGTGATGCTGAACGAAGACTGATGTTGTGGGCAGGAAATGAGTCTTTCATCCAATAAAATTTGTCACCGTTCTGATGAAGCACCCTTTCCTCCGCCAGGTATTCCAATACCTCTTCAGTTTCAAAAGTGCCAAAACGTTCCCCGGCATTAAAAGGGAGCTCATAGGCTGCACATTTGATATGATCAACGAGAATAATAAGGTTATCCGGGTTAATTCTGGCTGTTTCAGGACTTTTATTAAAAAAGTAATCAGGATTCTGAATAACATATTGATCCAGCGGACTGTAGCTTGCCACCATAATGACAAGCGATTCACCATGCCTTCTGCCTGCACGTCCAGCCTGCTGCCATGAGCTGGCAATGGTACCGGGGTATCCGGTCATGACACAAACCTGCAGCTGTCCGATATCCACTCCCAGTTCAAGGGCATTTGTGCTGATAACTCCATAGATCTCCCCTGAACGCAGTCCTTTTTCAATTTCCCGTCTCTGGGTTGGCAAATAACCGCCTCTATAACCCCGAATTGCTTTAGGCCCCAGTTTATGTTTGACAAGCTCCTGGAGGTACGTCAGCAGGATTTCGACTCTGACCCTGCTTCTTGCAAATACAATGGTCTGGATTTTATTTTTCAGAAGTTCTCCTGCGAGCTTTCTCGCTTCGAGAGTTGCACTTCTTCTGATATTCAGCGGTTTATTGACGATTGGAGGATTATAAAATACAAAATGTTTCTTCCCGCTTGGAGCTCCATTATTATTCACGAGTTTCATCGGCTTTTCAGTAAGCTTTTCTGCCAGCTCCAGAGGATTGGCTATTGTTGCAGATGTACAGATAAAAATGGGGTCGCTGCCATAAAAACGGCAAATTCGTCTAAGGCGGCGAATAACATTTGCTACATGACTGCCAAATACCCCTCTGTAAATATGAAGTTCATCTATGACCACATACTTTAAATTTTCAAACAAGGATACCCACTTTGTATGGTGAGGCAATATTGCCGAGTGAAGCATGTCGGGATTTGTTATAACTACATGCCCGGCCCTGCGAACTTTTTGCCGGATGTTTGCCGGTGTATCCCCGTCATATGTATAGGAATTTATATCCAATCCGGACTCCTGGATGATTTCATTGATTTCGCTTTTTTGGTCCTGAGCCAATGCTTTTGTCGGAAACATATAAAGCGCCCTTGCATCTGGATCATTTACGATCGTCTGCAGGACTGGAAGGTTGTAGCAAAGCGTTTTTCCAGATGCCGTTGGAGTAACAGCTACCAGACTGTCCCCATTCATGGCTGTCTGATAAGATGTTTTCTGATGTGTATAAAGCCTTGAAATGCCCCTTTTTTGGAGTGCACCCTTTAAGGATGGATGAATGTTTTCCGGAAGGCTGGCAGTCTTAGCCTCTTTTTCTTCTATTGTGTGCCAATGGACAATATTCTCTTTATATTGCTGTTCAGATATAAGCTGTTTCATGATTTCAGGCAAATTTTTTCGCACTTTCATCTATTTCACCTCATCTTCCTATTCTATCGAATAAACGTTCGTTCTAACAGAGCAAACTCTTAATTTCTATTAACTTTTTATGGAATAATTTCTACTAAGCCTTAAAGTCTTTAATCTTTATTTTCAGATTCACAGAAAAATTGACTGAAAGTTCTAAATATAAGAAAATATAGCATATCCATTTTTTCTCAAATGAGGTGAAGTCGTGCTGCAAAGTATTTTAAAATCAACAG
Organism: Cytobacillus firmus; assembly: GCF_023657595.1. Taxonomy (NCBI): domain Bacteria; kingdom Bacillati; phylum Bacillota; class Bacilli; order Caryophanales; family Bacillaceae; genus Cytobacillus; species Cytobacillus firmus. Next base: position 3,426,416 of record NZ_CP098323.1, read on the forward strand.
GTGTATTTATGTTAATTGTCATTGGATTTATCCTGATTCTTTTTCTTCCAAGAGAAAAGGAAGTAACCTTTTTATCGGCCTTTCAAATTGAAGCAGATTACCCCTTCAGTTTTGAACTATATCTGGAAAGAATAGAAGATTTCACAGACCATATTTTAACTGAAAAAGGATTAGGGGAAGCCCGCACCGGACGCCCCGTTAGTGAAGAAGCTGGAATATTCGTGGCGCGCAGCTTAAAAATTGTTCTGCCTGCTTTCATTTTCAGCATGCTTCTTGGCACATTAATGGGTGCTGTCCAATTTCACCGGAGAACAAAGTTCACCGGGAAACTGCAGAATTTTCTTTCCTGGATGTTTTCTTCCATACCCGATTTTTTTCTGTTTATTGCCATACAGTATCTTTTCATTCTGATGATGCAGCATGGACTTCCGCACTTTAAGCTATATGGACATGAAAATTGGTATAGCTTTTTATTGCCGCTCATTTCATTATCCTTGTTTCCATTTTTGCACATGTCCCGTTTTACATCGGCTGCTCTTGAAAATGAAATGGGCGAAGAGTATGTGCGCACAGCATATGCAAAAGGGCTTGGCGACTTCAAAGCACTTCTTCACATGCTATGGAATTGCTGGTCCCCCATGATGAACCAGGCGCAGATGGTGATGCTCTATATCCTATCCAGTCTCCCAATCATTGAAAAGCTGGCAGGCTACAATGGGGCAGGCAAGGAACTTCTATTCAGCATATCATCTAATGATGAAATTAAGGCACTGTCCCTGATGCTTCCCTTTCTCTTCATCATGTTTTTAACTATTATCCTTTCACAGACAGCAAAATTATGGCTCGTCCAAAAGGAAAGGGTGTGATGGAGATGCGACTTTTATCATGGATCAACAAACATGCTTTATTTTGCTTAGGAACCTTTTTGCTGCTGCTATTGCTGGCAATCACGTTTGCCGGACCATATCTTCCTTTTGTTGACCGCGAGCTTACAACGATTACATACATCCTAAATGAGGATAAGAAGCCAGTTATACCGCCTTATCCGCCATCAGAGGATTACATATTTGGCACTGACAAAAGCGGAAGGGATTTACTCAGTCTTATCATCCTGGGGGCAAAAGAAACCATTTTGCTAGTTGCCTGTATAACTGTCCTTCGCTATGTACTGGCCATTCCGCTCTCCTTTCTTGCACACAAAAAATGGCTGGGTACACACCTCTTGCTTAAATGGCTGAATGGACTGCTGTCATATATTCCAACCATCATCATTGTCATGCTTCTTGCCATGCTGCCGCCATTTTTGCTGAGTGAATGCCGCCCTTTATTCCTGCTCCTTATTATTGCTCTGGCAGAAATGCCCCGTGCTGCTGAAATGATAAAGCTGGAATTTGATCAGATTTCATCTAAAGAGTATATAAATGGAGGGATTGCTGCCGGATCTTCACCTTACAGGCTTTTCAGAATATACTATCTTCCTCTTCTGTATAGTAAGCTTCTTGTATATATGGTTACTGATCTTGGAAAAGTCATGTTTCTGCTTGGTCAATTAGGGTTTATCGGCATTTTTATTTCACAGGATTTTGTTCAATCCATGACAGGAGATTGGCAATTGGTCAATAATTCGATTTCTTGGCCAATGATGATGATTAAAGCCTTTGAGGATATAAGAGGCCCAATTTGGATTCCTTTTTTCTCGGCATTTTCCATGACCTATGCCATCTTAACTTTTAATATTTTCGCCGAGGGATTAAAATCATTTTTCACCAGGAAGGTCCGATATATTTAGATGTCACAGCCGGGATTAGTAAAATAAGCTTTTCTTAAGATAAACGTTATTAATGTTTTTTGTTACAATAAGCTTAATAGGACAGAAGCAAGAGGTGGATTATGAAAGCAGAAGAAATTAAGGGAGTTCTTTCCCAGTTCTCTCTTTTTAAAGAGCTGAACAGCGAAGAACTGGATAAAGTAGTTGAGATATCCATATCACGGGAATGGAAAAAAGGAAGTCATGTTTTTCTGCAGGACGACCCGCTGGATAATGTTTATTTTATTAACAACGGCAGAGTTAAGATTTATAGAAGTGATATTAATGGCAAAGAACAGATTGTGGCCATCCTGGCAAAAGGCGAGATGTTCCCTCATGTGGGATTCTTCAGAAAAGGCGGGTACCCGGCTTTTTCCGAGGTGCTGGAAAACGCTCAGCTCGTAGTTGTGCCTATTTCGCAATTTGAAAAGGTGCTTATTGAAAATCCAGAGTTATGTATTAAGGTGTTTAAAGTCCTTGGCGAGAAGATTGTCGATCTGCAGGAGCGCCTGGAATCGCAAATTTTAAACAATACTTATGAGCAAATCATTAAATTGCTTATCCGGCTTGCCAAAATGCATGGAAAAAAACTTGAAAACGGCAGCTTTGTTTTAAAAGGGGACTTTACAAATAAAGACCTTGCCAATATGATTGGCACCACAAGGGAAACGGTCAGCAGGACTTTAACCAAAATGAAAAAAGAAATGTTAATTGAAACAGACCAGGATGGACATTTAATCATAAACCCTGATCAGCTATTAGAAACAATATTTTAAGACCGCACTATGCGGTTTTTTCTTTTTCCTGATTATTCCACAGGAACATCCACCCAATAGGCAGCATACGATATGTTGAAAAATCCTGTTTGAGAGGGGATGGATGGATATGGAGGATCCAAAGAAAAAGGATCGAAACGAACCATTTGGGGATTTGATGAGATCAATGAATCAGCTTTTCCATGAAAAACCTGGCAGAGGATTTCTGCAGACAATGGATGATTTCTTTAAAAATCCCTTCCCGGCTTCTTCTTCCTTCCATGTTGATGTTGCTGAAACTGAAAAGGAACACATCATTAGTGCGGAACTTCCAGGAATAAATAAAGAGCAAATACAGATTGATATCCTGGATAATTATATAACCATTTCAGTTAAATCCTCTGAGATGATAACGGAAGAAGATGAAAAAAACAAAATTTTCCGCAGGCAGCAAAGCATGCAGCGTTCCAGCCGGACAATTCCGCTTCCACAGCCAGTTAATGAAAAGAAAGTAAAAGCGGTTTACCAAAATGGCCTTTTGCAAATCACAGTACCTAAGCAGCAGGGAAAAAGAATCCTGATCGATGAGAACTGATTCTGGCTGCACTTTTATAGAGTCTGGATAAACAAAAACAAGCAGTATCAAGCCTGCTTGTTTTTGTTGTTCATCTAAGCTGGGCTTAACTGTTCAGTTTAGATGTATCAATCCAATTATTGAAATAGCCGGTCGGAACACTGAAATAATCCTTTGTGAAGGATATAAACTCCTTCGTATCGACCTCTTTATAGCGGAATTTCTGATAATAATCTGACAGGAACTGCATCCCCACTTCCTTAGGGGATTCTCCTTTCAAGGTATACTTTTCCTGAATCATTTGTAAAATCTCCAAAGCAGGCTGGCCATAAATATATCCTGTATGCTTTACCTCATTAACCGGCACATTTGAATATTGCCTGCCCAGACCAGCTTCCTCGATAGCCTCCATCCGATAATGGGAGATGCCAAATGCCTGTCGTTCAGCTTGGTTTTGTCCTGCATAGAAGTACATAGAGGTGGCAAATTCAGTAATCCCTTCATCAATCCACGCATTGTTGTATGGGTCATTAGCTACTGCTCCATAAAAATACTGATGAGCAATTTCATGAACAATAGAAATATCATAAAACCTTTTATCATCAATATAAGGATTTATAGTGACTATACCGGGATATTCCATAAATTGCCCTTCATCCAAAACAATATCAAGCTGCTCATGCGGGTAATCACCAATATTATTCTGATAGAAAGATAGTGCTTTTTTGGCCAGTGTTAACGATGCTTCCGGGTTTTTGTCATGATTCCCCTTTGAAAATAGTCTGACCTTCACACCGTCTTGCGCTTCCGTTTCATACACTTTCATATCCTTCATGACTGCAATGAAGAAATCCCTGACCTTTTTGGCTTTAACTGTCCCTTCACTCTTTCCTTTTTCCGGATCCATTTCTGCTGTGGAAGCCAGGGAATACCCTTCAGGCAGCTTATAGGAAACTTTGAAATCAGAGAAGCCTGTATGAAATGTTTCCAGCCCCTCCATATAAGGCTCTTTGTTCCATTTGCCTTTTTGATAGACTGCAGCCATTGGGTACCATTGAGCAAGATAATAATTTGTACCTGCTTTTGAAAAACGGATGCCTCTTTCTGGGACTGTAAATCCATATTGGATCTCCACCTTATGTCTGCTTTTATCCTTCATTTCAGGTTTTAAGTTTATTGTTAGCGTATCACCATCCAGCTTAAAAGAAGCTTTTTGCCCATTCACTGTCACTTTTTCGATCTCTGCTTCAGACGATCCTTCAACAGAATCAAATGAATGTCCCTCTTTAAAAACGTTCGGAATGAAATAAAAGACAAGCTCATTCCAGTCTTTATCTGATTGGTTTTTCATCTGGATATTTGCTTTAGCAGTGAAATAGCCTTCACCGTTCAATTCCAGATCAATGTTATAATCCGCCTTGCTGCCGCTTTGAACACCTGTATTTGAATCCTTTGCAGCCACAACATAGACACCTGCACCTGCAAAAGCAACGACTAATGCAGCGAAGCCTGCTTTAGGGCCGGAGAATGACCAGAATTTCTTTTTTCGGCCATATTGTTTTCTGGAAGGCTGTATTAATGGCTCATGCCCAGTCTTAATCCAGGGAGTACGCTGATAGTTTGATTGAAAGCGGTTCTTCAGTCCATTTGCCAGCAGACTGAAAGACACAGTTGCAAGCAAAAGGACCGCTAATGGTGCAATTAATATATGGGTATTGCCATAAATATTTAATCTTGCCTGGCCAACCAATCCCGCCAGCTCCTTTGTTGCTGACAGGTAGATGATGGGGTCATATCTCATAATGGTTCCGCCAACAAAGATATTTAAAAGTGCCAGCTGGCCCATAAGGGCGATTACGTAGACAATTTCAAGTATAAACATTACTAGGAACGTTTCCTTTAACTGAGGAAAAATATGCTTCCAGATCAGACGGTGTTTTCCGGCCCCCAGGGCTTTTGCAGCTTCAATATAAACAGACTTATATAACTGAGCGGTTTTAAGCCTTACAGAAGACACAATGCTTGGAATGCTGATGACTGACGCAATGACTATAAAATAGACAATTAACACATTTTGCTTAAGATTACTGTTGAAGCTTATTGGCGCAAGAAAAAAATACAGGATCAGAAAAAGCGGTACATAGCTCCATGCATTTTCGAAAGCAATCAGCCAGCCTGGCGTCCTTTTTAAGGTGCCCGCATACAAACCGATGATTGTTCCAAATGCCATTTTTATAACAGTCACAGCAGCTGCAATAAAAACAGTGTACCTTAATCCATATAAAATCATGGATAAAATATCATAGCCCCATTTATCGGTGCCCAGCGGATAGGAAGAGGATTCAAAAGGTTCCAATGGCGGTGCCAGAACCTTCCCGTTAGTATATTGTGTTTCTAAAACCGATGTTAATGAATGCGGTGCAAGAATAGGCCCGAAAATGCTGAAAAAAAGCAAGCCGGAAACCATAACAGTTCCGATAATTAAGGAGTAATTTATTTTTAACAGCTTATTCATAGATAAAACCCCGTTTAAACAGATAGAATATGAGTCTATTAGAAATATAGACAATTAAAGAAATCAAAAGCATGGCAAACAAGCCGATTGCAATCGGCTGAACCCCGCTGCTCTGAAAAATAAATTTTGTTATGCCGGAAACATTCATAATATATTCAATAATAAAGAGATTGCCAATAGCCAGGGAAATCACTTTGACAAGTTCAGATTTGATAAATGGCTCTAAATTTTTGAAGACATGCTGAAAATTTATGTAATTTAAGCCCATTCCTTTAGCAACTGCAGTCTTAATATAATCCTCCCCGCTTGTCTGATAATATTTGACCGACACGAGCTTAAATAAATATAGCGTCGGGGCAATCGCTGCAAGCGCTGTGGGAAACCATGTGTTGAGAGCTCCTCCATCCGGTCTGAGTGAAATCACCCTGATACCGGTCATTTTATATATTTTAACGGCAAGAATCATAGACATCACAATGATGATAAAGTCAGGTATGGCCGCAAGAATATTCATGAAAGCCCCAAAAAGCTTAGTAAGCCTGAAGCGGCTGATAAACACTCCGAAAATTAGACTTATAATTAAGGATGCATTTACAGCAACCAATACGATCAGCAGGCTGGTAAAAAAGTTATCAGCAATGTCCCCGGCTATAGGACGTGTCTGCATCCCAAGCTCATAGGTACCAAGGCTTCCCTTGCTTATTTCAGAAATAAAATCTCCATAAATATGCGGCAGACTTTCGAAGCTCCATTGTAGACTCCCGCTCAATGGATCAACAGATATAATCTTTGGCAGAGCTGCAAGAAATAAAATTAATACAAATATAATAAAAATTTGCTGCACAGCACGAACCATAGTAACCCCCCTTTTATGACTAAGAGTCATTTTTCTATTTTTTCACTTTTGTCTAAATTTCGCCAATCATAACAATTAAATTCTCATAGATAATATTTCCTATATATATTTAAAAATAGACCGGCTATTCTATTTTTAAATATATTTAATCTTTTTTCAAGTCTGATTTTTTAAAACATAAAAAAAAGGCCGGTGCGGCCATGATCCTTTAAGCTTTAAATATTCCGCCAATCCCTTTAACCATGGATGATACCTGTGTGACTGCAGACATCATCTGGCCTGCTGTGTCTACCATTTTATTAAGATCCAGTGATCCGTCCTGAGCTTTAAACGAATTCATAATGCTTTGCACGCCAGATGGCTGTTTTGGAATGAAGGATTGCTTTGGATATGGATTCATGTATGGCATTTGCGGAGCAGCTGGCTTACTTGGCTGATTTCCATAATAATCTTCAGATTCTAGAGGATTCTGAAAAATCCCTGCATTTTTTGATCCTGTATGTGAGTAATATCCGGAATCAAAATTTTGCTGCGGATAGGGCTGGTGCGGAAAACTCTGCGGCATTCCTGTCATTTGCTGCGGCTGCTGGTATTCCATGTTAAAAGGCGAATAATAAGGATTATACTGTTCGGCAGCTTGGTTATAATTCTGCAATGGCTGCTGCCTCATATAATATTGGCCATTGAGCCCCATATAAAATGGATCAAAGTATACATTTTGATTTAAATGGCCGTATGGCTGTATATGGTTCGTTCTATTCATTACTCGGCCAAACATGGGCAAACATCCTCCCCATTCAATAAGATAAGTATATTAGCGATAATATCAGGCAGTAGCTTTCTTATTATCACCACTACAATATATGAATGATTTGCCCAGAATGTGAAAGGAGTAAAATATGAGTAAAAAAGGAAGCGCTTTCCGATTTTGTCTAACTATGATGAAAGATGTCGGAAGTTTGATTTTTTTAAAAACGATGAAAAATAAATTTTCATGTTAGGATATAAAAAACAAATTGTTTCTTGTCCGCTTTTTCATTTACCGGAATGCGGGGAAGAAATTTCTCCGCGAATCTATTCTAGAGGAGGCAATATCATGAATGTTCACGAACTACAAATGAAGTTTCATCAGCTGCGGGAGTATACTCCTGAAAATGTTAATGAATTATTGGATTTTGCTAAAAAGGCCTATATCCATAATGAAATTTCCAGTACAGATTATCGAAATCTCGTTCGTGAGCTCGAAGCTCAAGGAGCGGCCGTTCCAGAAAGCTACAGAGATAATACCCTCCAGGATTCAGTAAATGCATAAGAATTTAATGAAGGGAGCCTGATTCAGGTTCCCTTTTTTTCATCAATTAATAATATTATCAACTGCTTTAACACATACACAGCCGAATTAACATAATTAATAAATCTGGTTCTGCTTGTTTCAGGAAAAAATGCCTGAATGGAAACCATTTCAATATGTTCAGAAGCAGATTCAATCTGCTGTGAATAAAGATTTCGTGGTTTATGAATGCTAACCCACTCCCGGGCTTCTTCTTTCCATCTGTCATTTATGGATTTAACCTCATCAGCAAAAGGTTTGACTTCATTATAAAAATCACCCTTTTCACCTGATTCCTTAACCTGTTTATACCTGCTGTCCGAGATCTCCACATATTCAAGCAGCATTTCTGTCATTTGCAGCAGGGAATTTTCATTTACCATGGGCTTCATCTCCAAAAATAAAAGTAGCTAGTCAATTTTAGCTACTGAAGGATACTGCTATTCTATTCCACTTAGAAGCCGAGTTCAAGCTTCATTCGTGCCGATCTTTTTGCGCTCTCTACACTGTCTGCCTCAGACCTGATTGCCGTCATATCTTCTTCAATCACTTCGAGCCTGCTTTCACAAGCCTCTATTTTTTCTGACTGTTCATAATACCAATCCTGCCGAAGTCCTGACAAATTAGACTCCAGTACATTTTCAAGCTCTTCAAGCTGATCATATATTTCTGAAAGCATGGCCAGCAATTCATCTTTTTCTACCATTTTTCCCTGCATTCAAAAAACCTCCCGATTTCTTTTTCCCCTTGCCATCTGCCATAAATACAATGAAGGATACAGTGAAAATTTGCTTTGTGCCTACATAAATTCTATCTTCCCTGAAGGTTTCCTCCATGCATGACAAAACTAGAAGTGATTCGCCAAAGAAACTACTTATTTGCATAGAAGCGGCAAGGTTTCGACAGCCTCCGAAGAATGAAAATAACATCATTGAACAAACTAATGAACGGAGGTGTTATGTTATGGCAAAAAAAGAAAAACAAAATAAAATTCAGCCAAAAAAGCTGGAAGAAACAAAAGCAGGCTATGGCAATAAAAAGCTTGAAGGTCCTGACCGCCCTTCAACTTAATAGAACAAAAGCGGAAGAGGATTGGCTTCTGACCTCTAGGGGGCAGGCGCTGGAGCTGGATGCAGACACTAAAAAAGCAAGGAACTCCTTGCTTTTTTGTTTGCAGTTTTATTCTGTTAACAAATTGAGCGAAATATTTTTCCCAGCTTGGCAGCCTTGTGAAGCTGGTCCTGCTTATGCAAATACCATTTTTTAATATGGACGGGATGTTTTAGGACAACCGATTCTGATGTCCATTTACTCTTTATGCGTTTTTTGACAGACCAATCAGTAAATTGATGTATGTGATGAGTGATTATTGGGTATGTACAGCGTAAGAAAGGGGTAGTTCTCCGTTTTCTTCCCTTAAAGTATTTCTCATAATCATGCCTTGAACCAGTATGAACCGTGTTAAAAGCAAATTCATACACGTCGTCATAATAACTTGTGTCAAATAATATTTCTGCCAGCCGTTTTCCAAGATCAATTCTTTTGGACACAGAGCGGAAACCATTAACACTCGCCCCGTATAATTCCCCTTTGCAAGTAGGGAAGATGACTGAACTAAAATGAAGATAATCCTGAAAGGAAAAAAGCAATGTATGAAAAACTTTATTTTTATAAATAGAATGCTCCATTACAGGCTCTTGAATAACATTTTGTTCGTTAATAATCAGTGAAATCATTAATCTCTTTTTATTTCTATTTTTCCAGAAATACAGCCACTCCTTTTCCATAAAGGCCGATACATGAAAAGTTTTTAATAAATGAAACATTGGCCTATTTAGTTTCGTCGAATAATGATAGAGGAGCAGCTGGGGAAATGCATCCTGAAAAATCAGCCAATTGGCCCTTTCATATGTAATATAAAGCATATCCCTGAATTTCTTTCCTATCAATTTAGGAAAACAGCTTCCTTCAAGATCGCACATATTCCAGCCGGCATTACGGGATACCATGGAGGCCAGGAACGCCCAGCGTATTTCAGGGTGCTTTTTGTAAAAATGAAAATAAGCTTCCGTTCTCGAGATATTATCCATGTTATATTTGGCTGTCATTTTCATAATATGATCCTTTATTGCCTGTTCCTTTTTTTCATGTCTGTTCAGGAATTTCCCAGAAAGAAACACCGCAATTCACCTCAGAAAATGAATGTTCTATATTTGGGCATGAGGCAGCATCCGGGCAAAACCGGAAAATACTGCTTAACTGGAGTTTCCTATATACTTTGTTATTTAGAACTTTTTATTCAACCAAATCATGCGTACTTTTGTTATCATAGGGAGTAGCTGAAAATGAGGTGAATGCATGAATTTCCACTATCCTAATGGCAGGAGATATACCCCGCCTGCTAATAGCGCCAAAAAACTGACTCCAGAGAAGAAATGGACATACAGCAATCGCGGAATGACACTGGAGGAAGATATAAATGAAACCAATGAATTCTATTTGGAACATGGAATAGCCACTATTCATAAAAAGCCCACGCCTGTTCAAATCGTACAGGTCGATTATCCAAAGAGAAGTGCAGCCGTTATTAAAGAAGCTTATTTCAAACAAGCATCAACAACTGATTATAATGGTGTGTATAAAGGCAGGTATATTGATTTTGAAGCAAAAGAAACCCAGAACACGACCTCCTTCCCTTTAAAGAATTTTCATGAGCACCAGGTAAAGCACATGGAGAAAGTTTTAGCCCAGAAAGGGATTTGTTTCGTCCTCCTCCGCTTCTCGGCTACCGAAGAAGTTTTCCTGTTAGAGGCACATCATCTGCTCTCATATTGGGAGAGAATGAAGGATGGGGGGAGAAAATCAATCACCAAGGGTGAAATTGAAATGAATGGCCATTACATTCCGCTTGGATTTCAGCCCAGAATTGACTATATTAAGATAATAGATTATCTTTATACCCTTAAATAATTAATTTACAGTTCCATTGTCAGAAAGGATGAACATAGATATGACAGAAAAATATCAATCAAGGGAGGAGCGCCGCAAACAGCAATCCAAGCCTAAAAAGAAGGGCAAGAAAAAAGGCACAGGCACTTTTAAACGTATTTTCCTTATTTTAATTGCCCTCGGAATTGCTGGAATGCTCTTAGGAGCAGGCGCTTTTGCATTTATGGTGAAAGACTCACCAAAGCTTGATGAAAAATTGCTGAAGGATCCCATTTCTTCACAGATTTACGATATGGAGGGCGAATTCATTACAGATGTAGGCTCGGAAAACCGGGATTATGTCGCATATGAAGACATTCCAAAACTTGTGGAAGACGCCTTTTTAGCAACTGAGGATGTCCGATTTTATAAACATAATGGAATGGACTTAATCCGTTTAGGCGGTGCTGTTATCGCAAATGTTACGCGCGGATTTGGTTCTGAAGGGGCAAGTACGATTACCCAGCAGGTGGTAAAGAACTCCTTCCTGAATAATGAAAAAACGCTTAGCAGAAAAGCCCAGGAAGCCTGGCTTGCCTTCCAGCTTGAACGCAAGTATACAAAACAGGAAATCTTTGAAATGTATGTAAACAAGATTTATATGTCTGAAGGCCATGGGGTATTAACGGCATCGAAAATTTTCTTCGGTAAAGAACTTAGTGAGCTGGAACTGCATGAAGCTGCCCTCTTAGCCGGCATGCCGCAAAGCCCGAACAATTATAATCCTTTTGATCATCCTGACAAAGCAGAGAAAAGGAGAAATATTGTCCTTTCACTGATGAATCAGCATGGTTTTATTACAAAAGAAGAAATGGAAGCAGCCCAAAAGGTTCCTGTGGAATCTACTCTTGTGGCTGAAGAAAAAAGAGAAACAAACGAATCAAAATATGATTCTTTCATCGATGTTGTCTTGGACGAAGTCGAAAAAAAATACCCGGATCTTAACCCATATTCTGACGGGCTGAAAATCCATACGACACTCGATCCAAATGCACAGAAACACGTAGAAAACATTTTAAACACTGATGCAGCAGTAGCGTATCCAGATGACGAATTCCAAGCAGGAATCACCCTGCTTGATACCAAAACTGGGGAAATCAGAGCAATCGGAGGAGGACGCAATCAGGAAGTAAAACGCGGCTTTAACTTTGCCGTGGATCAAAGAAGACATGCCGGTTCAACCTTTAAACCAATTGTCGATTATGGACCAGCAATCGAATATCTAAAATGGGGAACTTACCAGACAATAGTTGATGAACCTCACACATATTCCGGAGGTACAGAAATCAATAACTGGGATGGAAAACACATGGGTCCTATGTCCATGCGTGAGGCCCTTGCCCGCTCACGCAACATTCCGGCTCTGAAAACACTTCAGGAAGTCGGGACTGATAAAGCATTGGAATTCACCAATAAATTAGGCATTCCAATGAAAGAGATGTATGAGTCCTATTCTATCGGCGCTTATGAGGTTTCTTCTCTTCAGGTAGCCGGTGCATACAGTGCATTTGGTAATAATGGCTTCTACACTGAACCACATGCCATCAAGCAAATTGAAATGCGTGACGGCACGAAGCTTGATTTGAAACCTGAATCTGAAGTAGTGATGAAGGATTATACAGCATTTATGATCAGTGACATGCTGAAAAGTGTAGTTAAATCTTCTTACGGAACGGGCCGTCTGGCTGATGTACCTGGATTGCCTGTTGCAGGAAAAACAGGGACTACAAACTATACGGATGAACAGGAACAGGAATTTGGAATACCTCAAGGTGCCGTGCCTGATGCCTGGTTTGCAGGCTATACAACTAATTATACAGCAGCTGTCTGGACCGGCTATCAGGATAGAAAAAATTACATCCCGGCCGGCGATGAGCAAAAAATTGCTCAAAAGCTTTTCAGCAGCTTAATGGCACATGTTTCAGAAGGAAAAGAAACGGAAGACTTCAAGGCCCCTAACTCTGTAGAGAAGGTAGCCATTGAAAAAGGCAGCAATCCTGCCAAACTGGCAAGCCAGTACACACCTAAGGAGCAAATCATTTATGAGTACGCTGTAAAAGGCAATGCTCCGACACAAGTGTCCGAGAAGTTTGATAAACTGGACTCCCCTTCTGGACTGTCAGCGAACTTTGACCAGGATGCAAATGAGATCACATTATCATGGAATTACCCGGAAGACGCAGAAGGCACTCAATTTGAAGTGACTGTATCCGTAAATGAAGGCGGAGATCAGCAGCTTAGCGTTACTTCAGAAAAAGGCTTAAAAATTGCCAACCCTCAGCCAGGTGCTGTGTATACCTTTAAAGTAACAGCATTTAACGGTGACCAGCAAAGTGATCCTGCTTCTGTACAAGTAGAAATCCCTGACCCAAGTCTCATCGAAGAAGATGAAACGGAAGATGAAGGGCAGGAAGGAACGGAAGAAGAAGAACAGGAAGATCAGGACAATCAAAATGGTGAAGGCGGCCAGGACGGAAACCAGGATGGCGATGGTTCTGGAAATGGTAATGGTGAAGGTTCCGGAGATGGCGATACAGGTACTGGAGATGGTGAAGGAGCCGGAAACGGTGATGGTGAAGGTTCCGGAGATGGCGATACAGGTACTGGAGATGGCGATACAGGTACCGGAGCAGGAACTGGAACTGAAACTGGCGGGACTGGCGGCGACACCGGAGGAGATTCCGGCAACGGATCTGAATCCAGTGGCGGCCGTAATTAAATAAAGCTTATAAAAAAGCGCTGATTCAGTTTTGAATCAGCGCTTTTTCTTCATTTTTTCTAATGCCAGCATCCTCATATATTGCTTCTCCATTTCAGCTATAAGTTCAGACAGCTGTATGTAAGAATGATAAAAAGCCGGACGTGCAAAAATGAAATCCAGCCGTTCTTTACTATTCACTGGCTTTATTGACAACTCTCCGGAATCGGACAAAAGGTTTACCGGCTTCCCGTTTGTCCAATAGAGCATCTGTAAAAACAATCCCAAAGATACTTTCATCGGATCTAAAGCAGCTTTCCGGTCCCGGTTTGTGAAGTGCATACCAAGGAGATTCTTCTGTCCTGCCCACTCATCAAACAAAACCGGAATATAATTAGCATTGTTTTCCCAAGGTCTTACTGCAGGGATACCTGCATAAAAAGCCGCTTCGTATAAAAAGGGCGGCAGGGGCTGGTAAGCGAAAAGAGATTCTTGGTTTACAGCCACTGAATCACCCCTTTTATAAAACAGGGAATGGCATAATTGTTCTTTAACAGGTATGACGATTTCTCCGGTCATTTTGCCTGCTTCTCCTTCATTCGTTTTTTGCCTTCCCGGCATAAATCGAGCAGCGGGCATATTTCACATTGAGGTTTTTGTGCCTTACAGTGATATCTTCCAAAAAAGATCATACGATGATGTGTAACTGACCATTCATCCATCGGCACTTTCTTCATCAATGCCTTTTCAACTTCCAGTACAGAGTCCTTCCAGCGACAGAAACCAAGCCTTTTGCTGACTCGTTCAACATGAGTATCAACCGCAATGGCAGGCAGCCCAAAAGCCACTGAGACAACGACATTAGCTGTTTTGCGGCCTACTCCGGGAAGCTTTGTCAGCTCGTCTCTGTCTCGCGGCACTACCCCTCCGTATTCATCGAGAAGCAATTTGCATAGCTTTTGGATATTCTTGGCTTTGTTTCGATAAAGACCAATGGAGCGGATATCCTCCTGCAACTCCTCTATGGAAACATTCAGGTAATCCTCGGGGGTTTTATACTTTTGGAACAGGTTCCTTGTCACTTTGTTAACCAGTGCATCAGTACATTGTGCAGACAGTGCCACTGCTATGACCAGTTCAAACGGGTTGGAATGATTCAATTCGCAATGTGCCTCCGGGAACATTTCTCCCATTGCATCAAGGCAGTGTCTAATTTGTGTTTTATTTAACAAAGAAATCACCAACTTACTATCTTCATTATTTTTTCGGGCAGCAGTGCCTGCTTACTGTTCAAGCCAATTATAAAAGGGAACAGATTTCGTTGTCTGTGACGGAGTATCCTCCCTCTTTGTCCTTTGCTGTGCTTGATTCTGCCTGAATTTTTTCCCATAGCTTTTAGCCTGTTCAATCGTTTTTATGCCGTTCTTTTTCCATTCAAAAAGGATCCTGTCTATATATCTGAAATTCAGTTTACCGGACAGGACAGATTCTCTTAAGGCAGCTTTTATAATATGGGGATCATGGTGGTCATCATCCATCCAAAGAGCAAGTGTTTCACATTCAAAAGGTGAAAGCGGCCTGCCAAACTCCCTTTCAAAGCAGGTATAAAGGTCTGTTTCCTCCTGCTGCATCTTAGCAGCTTCCTCTTTTTTACCGCTGAGCAGAAACTGATCAATGAGCTTCTCCCAAAGCGGATCAAGATGGTAACTTTCATATCTGATTCCATCGGCAGAGTAGCTATCTTTAATATCAATAAAGCCTTTTTGGATTAATTTTCTTAGCATTTCTGTACATTCAGCCACAGAAATGGTCATTCGGGAAGATAATTCTACAGGGGTGGGAAATTTATTTCCATGTTCAATATAGGAAATTACATGAAGTATCAGGACGAGTTCATGCTCATTCAAATTCATTTCTTTATATTGTGAAAGCAGGACTCCAGGTATTGAAATATTACCTTCCTGCAGCCATTTTAATAAACTATTTTTAGACATTCGGGACACCTCCTTCTCAGTATATCATGAACATAGTGACCAAAGTGAGTTGAAAAAACGGTAACTTTTCCATGAAGATTCAGCTTGACTGCCTTCTTCTGAAAGTTCTAACGAAACTGGAAGAAGCAAAAAATCCGCGGGAGGCGGATTTTTGCTTAATTTATTCATTCACTTTTTATTATGGATATAGGCGGTTTAATAATCGAGGGAACGGAATTGTTTCACGTACATGCTCGACGCCGCTGATCCAGGCAACTGTTCTTTCAAGCCCAAGGCCAAATCCGGAATGAGGCACTGAACCATATTGGCGAAGCTCCAAGTACCACTTGTAAGCATCCAAATCTAATTTATGTTCATCAATGCGCTGCTTAAGCAGGTCATAATCATGTATCCGCTCAGAGCCGCCGATGATTTCTCCATATCCTTCAGGTGCAATCAAGTCGGCACATAGTACAACATCTTCTCTTGAAGGATCCGGCTGCATATAGAAAGGCTTCAGTGAAGTTGGATAGTGCGTGATAAAGACTGGCTTATCATAGCTTTCTGCAATTGCAGTCTCATGCGGTGCTCCAAAGTCGTCCCCCCACTGAATATCATCGAAGCCCTTTTCCTGAAGAAACTTAATTGCTTCATCATACGTTATGCGAGGGAATGGAGCTGTAATTTTTTCAAGCTTCTCTGTATCACGGCCAAGTGTTTTAAGTTCAATTGAACAATTCTTAAGTACGGACTGAACAATATGAGCAACATATTCTTCCTGAACTTTTAAGTTTTCATCAAATTCGCAGAAAGCCATTTCAGGTTCAATCATCCAAAATTCGATTAAATGACGGCGGGTTTTCGATTTTTCAGCACGGAAAGTCGGGCCGAATGAAAATACTCTTCCAAGAGCCATCGCAGCTGCTTCCATATAAAGCTGGCCGCTTTGGGATAAATAAGCATCTTCATCAAAATACTTGGTCGCAAAAAGCTCGGACGTTCCTTCCGGTGCGCTGCCCGTCAGAATTGGCGGGTCAACCTTAGAAAACCCTTGCTCATTGAAAAACTCATAAGTTGCCCGGATAATTTCATTTCTGATTTTCATGACTGCATGCTGACGGCGGGACCGAAGCCACAAGTGGCGATTATCCATAAGGAATTCAGTTCCATGCTCTTTT
The DNA here is from genome assembly GCF_023657595.1 of Cytobacillus firmus. Classification (NCBI taxonomy): domain Bacteria; kingdom Bacillati; phylum Bacillota; class Bacilli; order Caryophanales; family Bacillaceae; genus Cytobacillus; species Cytobacillus firmus. The sequence continues at coordinate 3,443,090 of NZ_CP098323.1, forward strand.
GGGGTAATAGGATAATCGACAGCCTGATGAAGAACTTCAAGGCCTGTAACCAGCATTTCAAATCCGAAAGGAGAACGCTCGTCCTTCTGGATTCTGCCCGTCACATATACGGAAGATTCCTGAGTGACTGATTTAGCACCTTGGAAGATTTCCTCCGGCACTTCCGCTTTTACTACAACACCTTGAATAAATCCTGTACCATCGCGCAGCTGCAAAAACGCAATCTTCCCGCTTGAACGCTTGTTGGCAATCCAAGCACCAATAGTAACTTCCTGGTCAACATATTTATGAACTTGAGAAATTGTTGTTTTTATCAATTTAAGTTCCCTCCAAAAAAATCTAAGCAATCACTTCTTATGTATCGCTATATATTATACCTTCAAGCACATTGACAAGCAATAACAGTAAATTAGTAAACGCTCTAATTAGGCTGAAAACATAGAAGGAAGCCGGATACGATCCGGCTTTCCCGTTTTACTATTATTTTAAGTTCTTTTCAACAAATCCGTGCATCCGTTCCACTGCCTTTTCTAATAACTCAAGAGAAGTTGCATAGGATAAACGGATATTATCCGGAGCGCCAAAACCTGATCCAGGAATGACTGCAACCATCGCTTCCTCCAGAAGAGCCTCCACAAATTCATCGACACTCGCAAATCCGGTCAATTCTGCTGCCTTTTTTACATTAGGAAACAGATAAAATGCACCTTGTGGCTTTACACAGGTAAAGCCCGGAATGCTGATTAATTTATCATAGATAACGTTTAGTCGATGTTCGAATGCTTTTCTCATTTCTTCCAGTGTATCCTGCGGCCCGGCATATGCAGCGATTGAGCCATATTGTGCTGTTGTTGTCGGGTTGGATGTACTGTGGCTGGCAAGGTTGGTCATGGCTTTGATAATACTTTTATTGCCTGCAGCATATCCAATTCTCCAGCCTGTCATAGAATGAGATTTAGATACCCCGTTAATTATTATGGTTTGTTCCTTAAGCTCAGGTGAAAGCTCAGCAATTGAAGTATGCTGATGGCTGCCATAAACCAGTTTTTCATAAATTTCATCAGAAACAATCAGAACATTATGCTTTAAACATACCTCTCCAAGCTCCTTTAATTCCTCTGCAGAATAAAGCATGCCTGTCGGGTTGCTTGGAGAGTTGATAATAACAGCCTTGGTTTTATCAGTTATGCTTTTGGCCAGCTGTTCCGGAGTGATTTTAAAGCCATTTTCTTCTCTTCCCTCTGCATAAACAGGAACACCCCCGGCTAGTTTAACCTGTTCAGGATAGCTGACCCAATATGGAATTGGGATAATGACTTCATCCCCTTCATTCAGCAAGACCTGGAACAGTGTATATAAGCCATGCTTTGCCCCATTGGTTACGATGATTTGTGAAGCATCATATTCAAGTCCCTGATCTTTTTTAAACTTGTTTGCGATTTCTTTCTTTAATGCTGGAAGCCCTGCCGATGGTGTATATTTTGTATGACCCTCATTCATTGATTTCACGGCAGCATCAATGATATGCTGTGGCGTATTAAAGTCCGGCTCGCCTGCTCCCAATCCGATAACATCATGTCCCTGGGCCTTTAGCTCTTTTGCTTTAGCAGTGATTGCCAGAGTTGTTGATGGTGTTAATGCTTTTACTCTTTGTGCCAATTGAATCTCCATTGCTTGCTTCCTCCCGATTTTCTCCTGCATTGTGGCGGTGAATGCCTCAAGCTACAGGTTTTCAATTTTTTTCAGCCATTCCCCTGTTTTAAAATCTATATAGTAATAATTTATTAAATTACTGCCCGAACGGTAATGAATTTCCCATAATGGAATATTTTTCTCCATTCCCAGCCGAACAGACACGATCTCAGCAGCATTTTTCTCTTGCTTGAGCCTGTTAATGGCTTCATTTTTGGAAATTCCATCAGATTGCTTCAGTGAGACGATTTTTCCCTTTTTTTCCGGAACCCAGACATATATGCTTGTACCATCATGGTCTTTGCCTTCAATCACATAGAAGGTCTCTGTTCCATGATATAAATTGAAATCTTCAGCTTCAGAAAGATCCGTTTCCTGTTTTGCAATCTCAACTGCCTTTGATTCTGCTGCCCTCACTGGCTTCGTGCTGTTTAAGTAAATGAAAGAGCCTGCTCCAATGCTTATGACAAGCAGAATAATGATACCCCATAAAATTTTTTTCATGTCTCAATCACTCTTTTATGTACGATAAATCGTAAAAATCGCTTTATTTTGGTCTTCCTGATCAAGCGCCAAACCGAACATCAAGTCTTTTTCTTTTAACGTTCTATTCAGTGCATCAACAATTTTATACAGATCCGGGCTTTGCTGGATCTTCACCGTAGATAAAACCTCAATTTTGCTTTCCATTCTGGAATTCCTCCTCAGCCTCTACAATATTTGTAACTTATATACCCAACCGTTAAGGTTAAACTAATTTTACAAAGAAATAATTCTCAGTAACAGTATAACAGCAGAAATGATCAACTGGTATTAAAACAATACAAATTTTCTTCTGGTCCACCACGTCATGCTGCGCCATAAGCGCAGCTTTTTCGTTTCCTGCCTTTTCAAAAGGCAGGAACTTAGCTGAGTTACAATAATTAGCCGCCAAAAATTAATTGCCTTCACAAAATCTTCCCTGGGAATTTTTCATGAAGGTTCATTTTCTGTTTATTTGAACTCCTCATCCGGGAAAATCGTGAATAGCTCATAATTAACGTCTGTAAATTTGATGGTGACCGTACCGTGCTTTCTTGTATAATATACATCAACCCAGGCATCATTTAACAGCCGAAACAGATCTGAATCATGTTTTATGGATGGTCTATAAAAAAGAATAGCGATCTGGGGATCCAGATGTTTAATCATCTCTTCTGATATAGAGCCATTCCCTCCAAACGCAGGAAGTTTAACAATATTAACATTTGATAACTCTTTTTTCATAAGAAATTCTTTGGCTTCCGGACTTGTCGAGTTCATAAACAATACCCGATGTCTTTGGAATATAAAAGAAATATCCATTCCTTCACCCAGGTCACTGCCTTCGTATAAAACTTCTGCATGTAATCCCGGAAAAAGCTGCTGCTTCGCATTTTGTTTCCAGGCATGACAATCGAGATCACTTATTCCTTTTTCAGACTTCAGTTCTGAAAGGGCAGATTCATTCGCTATAATTTCCCTTACCCCAAAGTTTTTAATAAGCCATTTAAGGCTTGCCTTATTATATAATTCTTCATCTGTCAGGATGACTGCTGAAATCTGATTAACGCCATATAATTCAAGAAGCTTTCTTAATTCACCCTCAGTTCCCTGCCCACCGGTGTTAATGAGGATTTTTTCGTCATTTCCATGATGAATTAAGGCAGACTCGCCATCCGATAGAGAAAAAAACGTAATAGCCAATTCATCACTTTTTAGTTTTAGGTCAATGCTTTCCACTTTAACAGGAACTGCCGGTGAATCTTTCGGTATGTAATACCAATTCGCAAACAGCAGCATAAAGGCGAACAGCACGTTCATCTTTCCATCCTCCTACATTGAAACAAAAGCAGACTGAGGGTTTATTTAAAAGGCTCTTTTCAAAGATTGTTGTTTTTGGTTAATGAATTTAGCCCGTTGATTTCCGCTCCAGGCACGCAGCGAACCCGCGGGGAGGAATGCGAGCCTCCTCGGCTTCGCCTGCGGGGTCTCACACTTCCCTCTCCTCCCGCAGGACATTGAATAAGCTTCCTAGATTGAACACCGCACGAAGGAAATGCGTCAGCATTTTCGAGGATCAAGTGTCCACAGCGAAGATCAACTCAGCAAATTAACTAAGTTATGAAAAAGCTACATATCACAAATAGCCATTTAAAATTAAAACCCAACAAATTTATAATGTGTTAATCATCTAAATTTATCCTGCATTACAGACCTTTGTTCATCATAAAGGAATGAAAGTGAAAATACACAAAACGTTTATAGCCAATTATTTATCAAATCAACAATTTCTTCAATATGGCTTTTCTCGACAGGAATGGGCGGAATGGAATCCAGGAATGCTTTCCCATATCTTGCGGTGATGATTCTCCGGTCAAATATCACGATGACTCCCCTGTCGGAACTTGTTCTGATTAATCTCCCTACACCCTGCTTAAAGCGGATAATTGCCTCGGGCAATGAGTATTCGGAAAACGGGTTTTTTCCTTTATTGGCAATTTGCTCATTTTTTGCCTGTGCCATTGGTTCATCAGGCGGTGAAAAAGGCAGTCTTACAATAACAAGACAGGAAAGATCCTCACCCGGGATATCCACACCTTCCCAAAAGCTGCTTGTCCCTAAGAGGATGGCTTTATCAAAACGCTGGAAATTTCTCGTTAGCCTTGACCTGCTCCCGCTTGTCACACCCTGGGCGATGATAGCATAGTCCTCCAGAAATCCTGATTCCTTAATAAGCTCATGGGTTTTCCTTAACATTTCATGCGAAGTGAAAAGAATCAGCATTCTTCCCTTTGCTGCTTCCGCAATGGAAATAATATGCTCGGTTATGGAGGCCACATACTCCTCGAGCGGTACTGCATTAACTTCAGGCAAATCATCAGAAACCACTAGTTTAACCTGATTCTGATAATCAAAAGGAGATTGAATCTGCTTTAGAGTGCATTGCTGTTCCTCCAGACCTAATTCTTTTACGATAAAACTAAAGGAATTTTTTACAGATAAAGTGGCAGATGTAATGACCGCACTTTCCTTTCGGCTGAAGAATTGATCTTTAAGGTATTCAGAAACCGATACTGGCTGTGCATAAACCGTTGTGGCATTTTGTGCTGCGCGTGTATCCATTTCTACCCATACAACAAATTCGGAGGCCGGCAAATGAAAGATATGCTCTAAGTCTTCTTTCATATCCCGCAAATCATCCAAAATAGAAGCCACTTCCTCCATTAATGCCTTTTCCTCAAGAGACAGGACCGATTTAATTGCTGAAACTGCGCATACACGACTGTCTATCGCCTGGATTAAATCCTTAAGCATAAATCCAAAACGTTCGGCACCCGCTAATACAGCCTTCGTTTCCTTATTGGCAGTACTATTATTAAATCTTACTGAAATTCGATTTACGCTTTTTTTGGCTTTATTGTACTTCTTAGCATAAATCGCTATTATTCTGAACAATTCATCCATTTCATGAAGAATATCAGCTATTAATTGGTTGACTTCAAAAGAATGCATGAAATCATCCCGTGTCCCTGCTTTCTCTTCCACCAGCTTCTCAAGCTTATAATAGAGCTGTTTCTGTTCCATCATTCCAATTTGTCCAAGCATCAGCCGCACTGATAAATAATCCAGCTTGTTTCCGAAATGTTTCCCGGAAGCCTTAACAAAATGATGCCCTTCATCGATCACCACATGGCTGAATTCCGGCAAAATAGCAGTACTTGCTGTAAGATCCGTTAATAGCAGTGAATGATTCGTAATAATGATATCTGCCTTTTGTGCTTCCTTTCTTGCCCTCAAATAAAAATCTCTCGATATCCACGACTTATCCTGCAAAAAAGCTGTTTCATCATTCTTTATTCTGCTCCAGTAAATCATCCCGCCGCTTGACAGGTTTAATTCATCAATATCACCAGTGTCAGTCTCCAGAAGCCATACAAGAATCTGCATTTTGCTGAGGATTGTATCATAATTATCTTCATCATCTCTTAGTGTTTGAACGAACCTCGCGAGGCTGATATAGTGGCTTCTCCCCTTCAGCAATACAGTACTAAGCGGGAATGACAGCATTTTTTGCAGCAGAGGAACATCCTTTGAAAGCAGCTGCTCCTGCAGCTGTGTTGTATATGTACTGATAATGACAGTTCTGCCGCTCTCCTTTGCATGTAAAGCCGCCGGAACAAGGTATGCCAGGGATTTACCAACACCAGTTCCTGCCTCTATTAATGCATGCTGTTTATTTTTGAAGGCTTCATAAACCGAATCCATCATGATAAACTGGCCTTGCCTTTTTTCATAGGACGGGAAAGCTTTAACGAACAACGCCTGTTTTTCCTCTTCACGGAAAGGAAAGGCCTGAAGTCCGGATCCTGCAGATTCCTGTGGTTCTGTTCCTTTTTTTAAAGCAATACCTCTGTGAACTTCAATATCATCTGCCAATTGCTCAATCTTGCTTTCATTAATTAAAATGTGCTCGTCCAATAATATATCCAGATCACTTTTTAAGCCTCCAGACAGCTTATGCAGCCGTTCTATGGTGGTATGAGGAAGGTTATTAAGCTTGTTTAACAATATTAACAGGAGCTCAGCGGTAACATATGCATCGCTGTCAGCCTGATGGGGGCGTTCATGATCAAGGCCTTCCCTGAGTGCGAGATCCGATAATTTGTAGCTATCTGCAGTGGGAAAAAGAATTCTGGCCATCTCCACTGTATCAAGAACAGGACCGTAAAACCCGTTATATCCCGCTTCAATCAATTCTTCCTGTAAAAAGGACAAATCAAATAAAACATTGTGAGCCACAAAATAGGCACCCTCGAGCAAAGTCAGGACTTTAGGGGCAATCTCCGAGAAAAGCGGGGCATTCTCTACCATTTCATCTGACAAACCTGTCAGTTCTTCTATGAAAGGGGGAATGGATTGCTCCGGGTTTATAAGGGAGGAATACTGCTCTGTAATTATTCCGTTTTCGATCACCACAGCAGCGAATTGTATTATTTTATCGCCTTTTTTCGGGGCGTTACCGGTTGTTTCCAAATCCACTACAACATATTTATTACCCATGGCTAACACCTCTATATTCAGTCATTCAAAAGGTATCATAAAAACGGAAAAAGAAAAAGGCAAATCCTTTTTCTCTTTATTTTCTTCCACCTGCTTAGGTCCCTTATTCACTGACTATTATAAAAAAGAGCCGAAGCTCCTTAAGAGTTCCGCTCTAGTTAAAATACATTATAGCACTGTACTTTCAGGCTCTGCATGTATCATGTCAGCGATGCGATTGCTGCTGTCCATTATGGCTACCTTTGGTTCATGATAAGGCACCTTGTCATCCGGAACAAGAGCATAAGAAATGATAATGACAATATCGCCTTCCTGAACAAGACGTGCAGCTGCACCATTCACGCAGATTACTCCGCTGCCTCTTTCCCCTGGGATAATATAGGTTTCAAATCTAGCACCATTGTTATTATTAACGATTTGAACCTTTTCATTAGGTGCCATTCCTACCGCTTCAATAATGTCCGTATCAATTGTGATGCTGCCAACATAATTCAGATTGGCTTCTGTTACTGTTGCACGATGGATCTTGCCATTCATCATGGTGCGAAACATGCTGCCTTCCTCCCTTAGCTTTCTTTTTTCACTGATATTATTGCGTTATCTATTAAACGGGCCTTTTTGAATTTAACGGCCATAGCGATAATGATTTTCTCTTCCAAACAGGAAAGCAGTTTAAGATCTGGATAGGATAGAATCTCAATATAATCTATTTCTCCGCTTGTGTTTTTTTTAATAAATTCCCTGATTCTCCGGAGAATCCTCGCTGGATCGTATTCCCCTTCAGCTATTAGAGTCTCCGCCATTATAAGACTTTTATAGAGAGCAGATGCCTGATCGCGTTCTGCCGGCAGAAGATGCACGTTCCGTGAGCTCTTAGCAAGACCATCTTCTTCCCTGACGGTCTGAACAGGGATAATCTCCACTGGAATATTAAGATCTCTTACAAGCCCGTCAACGACAGCCACCTGCTGGGCATCCTTCATCCCAAAATACACTTTATCCGGCTGAACAATGTTGAACAGTTTTATCAGAACTGTGGCAACACCATCAAAATGGCCGGGCCGTGATTTTCCGCATAAAACATCTGTCCGCTCCTGTACCTTAGCCGTTACCGACAGTGCTGCAGGATACATATCTTCTGCTGAAGGAAAAAAAAGATAATCGCAGCCCTCTTTCTCTGCAAGGCTGCTGTCACGCTCTAAATCCCTTGGGTATGTCGCTAAATCTTCTTTAGGTCCAAATTGCAGCGGATTGACAAAGATGCTGACCACTGTAACATCGTTTTCTTTCCTGGCATTCTGTAATAATGAAAGATGGCCTTCATGCAAATAGCCCATTGTGGGGACAAACCCGATTGTTTTTCCTTCCCTCTTAAGCTGTAAAGCAATCCTTTGCATTTCTCTTATATCAGTAATCGTTCTCATGCTTTTCCTCCATACAGACTCAGCAGCTCTTCCTCTTTCATCCTGAAAGAATGGGAATCATCAGGAAATGCTCCATTCTTCACTTCATCGGAATATTTAGTAAGGCTGTCGCCGATAATCGGATTCAGATTTTCATACTGTTTCACGAACTTTGGAACACGATCTACACCGTATCCTAATACATCATGGTACACAAGGACCTGTCCATCTGTATCCTTGCCGGCTCCGATTCCAATGACTGGAATCGTTAATTCTTCCGTGATCTGCCTTGCCAGCTGTTTTGGAACACACTCAAGGACAAGAGCAAAGGCTCCGGCTCTCTCACATTCCCTGGCATCATCAATCAGCTTTCTGGCTGCTTCAGCGTTTTTCCCCTGGACCTTATAGCCTCCAAGGACCCCCACGGATTGTGGTGTCAGGCCGAGATGGGCAACAACAGGAATGCCTGCTTTTGTTAACGCACCAATTTGTTGTGCGACTTCATCACCGCCTTCAAGCTTAACAGCATGTGCACCTGTCTCCTGAATGAGCCTTGCCCCATTTAACAGTGTATCTTTTACGGACAAATGATAGCTCATAAACGGCATGTCAATCACAATGAATGTATGTTGTGCCCCTCGTTTAACAGCTTTTCCGTGATGAATCATATCCTCCATCGTAACAGGAACGGTTGAATCATAGCCCAGCACTACCATCCCAAGCGAATCCCCAACAAGTATCATGTCCACATTGGCTTTTTCAGCCTGTTTGGCAGCAGGGAAATCATAGGCGGTCAGCATGACAATTTTCTCATCATTTTCCTTCATTTTTAAAAAGTCTGTTGTTTGCTTCATCATTCGTCCTCCTTATGCAGGAAGAGGCAATAAAACTATAATGAGTTATAAAGACAGAACATTAAAAAAATCCTTCTGTCGGCAGAAGGATTTTACATTAGCTCATATATCAGTTCATCCCTCTGTCCCGGTCCATTTTTCGGATCTAGGCAGATATATTATATTTGCGTTTCCTTAAGAAAGGTGCAGTTCTGTTAAGGATACTGCCCATAAAAAGTATATCAAAAAGGCAATTGAGTTGGCTATAAAAAATTTCAGGCCGGCATTCTATACATCCAGCTCAATGTCTGCAGAATATACGTGATGGACTTTCCCGCTGCTGTCTTCAATCATCAGGACCCCATCCTCGGTTATTCCAAGGGCCTTGCCATATATGCTTCCGGTAATCGTCCTTGCAGTAAGATTTTTGCCAATGCTGACCGCATAACTTTCCCATAAAAGCTTAATCGGATAAAAGCCCTTCTCTAAATAAAGTTTATACAGACTTTCCAGTTTGCCAAGCAGGATCTTAATCAGCTCAGCTCTTGAAAGTTTTTCGCCTTTTTCAATGGATAATGAAGTGGCAATTTCTTTAAGTTCATCGGGATAATCATCAAGCTGCTGGTTAACATTGATGCCAATTCCTATGATAATAGAAATAATCCGGTCCGCATCCGCCTGCAGTTCTGTCAGAATTCCTGTAACCTTCTTCCCGTTCATCAAAATATCATTTGGCCATTTAATTTGCGGTGTTAAATCGGTCAGCTCTTCAATTGCCTGTACAACAGCCACTGCTGTAATCAGCGTAAGCTGCGGAGCTTTCGGAGGTGGAATGTTCGGTCTTAGAATAACACTCATCCATATGCCTGTTGATTTTGGGGAGTGCCATCTCCTGTCCATTCTCCCCCTGCCTGAAAGCTGTTCTTCCGCAATGACCACCGTTCCTTCCTGCGCACCCTCGTATGCAAGGCGATGGGCAATCTTCTGAGTTGAATCAACACTTTCTTCATGATGGATCTGGCGTCCAAGGGTTTCAGTCTGCAGACCAAGCCTGATTTCATCAGGGGTAACTTTTTCAGGTGTTTTTGTTATCCGATAACCTTTTCTTCTGACCGCTTCCAATTCAAAGCCTTCTTTCCTCAGCTCTTCAATATGCTTCCATACAGCCGTTCTTGAACATCCAATCAGGTCAGCTAAATACTGGCCTGAAAGAAATTCCTCATTGCTTTTCGTAAAAGCATCAATCAATTTGTTCCTGATTTCTGATTGCACTTTATGAGCCACTCCCTTATGGATTCATCACTATTACTCACTTCGCCGCGCAAGACTGCTTTTTCGGTTTTTTCAAGCTCCGCTTTAATCCAGGGACCAGGAGGTTTGCCAAACCAATCCATCAGCTGATCTCCAGTAAGCTGAAGGTCGCTTCTTTCTTTAATCGGCAGAGAATTATATTGACTCAGCAGGCTGTCTGTTCCCCTGCTTGAGTCCTCATGCAAGATTACGTTGCGGACCCGTTCCGCGTTCAGGGACTTGTCCCCTGCCTGATAAAGGGAATAGGCCTCCCACTGGTTTTCGGCCCTGTACCGGATCCAGCTGATAATCGACACTATCTTTTTTGTTCTCTTTACAGGCAGTTTCCAGTTCTTCAGAAAAGCTTCAGCCTGTGACTCGTCCAACTTAAAGATATACGCAAGAAAGGCCCACATTTCATCTCCTGTCAGATCTGCTGCATTATAATTTTCTGCTTCTTTTAATTCCTGTTGGAAGCCTGACATTTTTGGCAGATAATTAGACAATCCTGTTTCCGCAATGACCTTAAGAGCTTTCATCCTGCCGGTTCCCGCTAATAGCTTTTCGAACTCTGCCAGCTTTCTTTCCACTGCTATGTTTTCAAGTAAATGTGACAGGGATGCCAAAGCATCATAAGTGTTTTTATCAATCTCAAATGCCAGCTGGCTGAAAAAGCGGACTGCTCTCATCATTCGAAGGGCATCTTCAGTAAATCTCTCAGCCGGGTTGCCTACAGTGCAAATTTTTTTCCCCTCTATAGCGCCCCTGCCGTTAAAAGGATCGATAAGCAGCCCTTCTTTATCCATGGCAATCGCGTTCATCGTAAAATCTCTTCTTTTCAAATCCTCTTCCAGTGATCTGATAAATTGCACTTCTGAAGGCCGCCGAAAATCCAGGTATTCAGCCTCTGTTCGGAAGGTTGTAATTTCATAGGGTATGCCATGATATAGAACCACCACAGTGCCATGTTCAATACCCACATCAAGTGTTCTCGAGAATATGTTTTTTACTTCTTCCGGGGTAGCCGAAGTAGCAATATCGACGTCTGCAATTTCTTTTCCAAGTATATAATCCCTGACAGAGCCTCCTACAAAATAGGCCTCAAAACCTGCAGCCTCTAACTTCTCGAGCACAGGAACTGCCTTTGCAAAAGCTTCATTCATCAAAGGTCACCTTTTTCCAAAAGTTCATAATAAAACTCTTCATATTGAATGACAATGCGGCCGGCACTGAACCTGTCTTTTGCAAGCGAAATGGATTGTGAAGAAAACCTGTCAAGCAGTTTCTCATCAGTAAGCAATTTAATTGCTTTTAGCGAGATATCAGTTATATCACCCAATGTGCAAATATAGCCGGTCTCACCATCGCTGATTACTTCGGGAATTCCACCGACATCTGTACCGATGCATGGCACTCCGCATGCCATTGCCTCAAGAGCAACAAGTCCAAAGCTTTCCTTTTCCGATAATAAAAGCATTAAATCACTGATGCTGTAAAGCTCCTCCACATTGTCCTGCTTTCCCAAAAACAAAACCTTGTCTTTAAGCTTCAGGTCATTCACCAGTCTGCATATAACGCTCATTTCCGGTCCATCTCCTACTAACAGCAGCTTCGAAGGAACTTCTGCAGAAATTTTTGAAAAGGCCTTCACAACATCCGGCACCCGCTTTACACTGCGGAAATTAGATACATGGATGATCACCTTTTCACCAGCGTTTATGCCATATTCTTCTTTTAGATAAAGAGAATCGGTTTTCCTGTATATTCTTTCATCTATAAAGTTATAAACAGCTCTTATGGACTTATCAGGTTTGATCAGGTCATAAGTTTGTGATATTAAAGCTTTGGAAACAGCTGTAACTCCATCAGACTTTTCGATTCCAAAACGTATCGCATCTGTAAGGGATGGGTCGTACCCGAGAACTGTAATATCTGTTCCATGAAGGGTGGTAACAATCTTAATGTCTGTACCGCTCATCTGCTTTGCCAGAATCGCGCAGACTGCATGAGGAATCGCATAATGCACATGCAGCAGATCAAGTCCCTCGCGTTTTATCACTTCCGCCATTTTACTTGCCAGCGCGATATCGTAAGGAGCATATTGAAATACGGAGTATTGATTGACATCCACCTGATGATAAAAAATATTGGGGTACATCCTTTTCAGTCTAAAAGGGAGGCTTGATGAAATAAAATGTATTTCATGGCCTTTTTCGGCAAGCATCTTCCCTAATTCTGTTGCTACAACACCTGAACCTCCCACCGTGGGATAGCAGGTGATACCTATTTTTAATTTTTTTCTCATATTTCTCCACCGAATATATCCATATTTACCAGTAAGGGATTCTTCACTTTAAAGCCCTCTGCATATTGCACCCCTGCCTGTTTTCCAAATAAGCTTTCCCTCGCTGCAACAGTTTCAATATAACCGTTGACAAGCGGTGTATCAAATGAACCTGGGCTTCTTGTAAATTGACTTTGATAGGACTCGAGACCTGCAATTTTTTTATCCATAAATGAAGAGATATCGATCAGGAAGTCAGGCTTATGGAAGCCGTTTATCATGTAAAAGTGCAGGCTTTTCACCTTATGCGGAGCAAAATTGCCGCCTGTTTCATATTTCTTGATTCCGGCCGAAAAGACGGCTTCTTCCACCAGGCGGGCACAATGCCCGTGGTCTGGATGCCTGTCCTCCATATATGGCGCAAACACAAGGGCAGGTCTATATTTGCGGATCATTTCAGCGATCTTTTTTATGTATTCCTGGTTATAAAATAAGCCCCTGTCCGGCAGATTAAGAGTCTCCCGGACACTAACCCCCAGAATGCATGCTGCTTTCATCGATTCTTCTATACGGATTTCAACTGTCCCATTGGAAGAAAGCTCTGCCCGTGTTAAGTCGCATATTCCAATCTTTTTTCCGATAGAGGCAAATTTGGCAATTGTGCCGCCCATGCCGATTTCAACATCATCAGCATGCGCGCCAAATGCCAGTATATCAAGGTTATCCGGGTTCATTCATGTCACCTTTTTCACTTACGATATTTCTCCAAGATAAATCATTGCGTTCAAGGCCTTTAATAATAATTTCAGCTGTGCCCATATTGGTCGCGAGCGGCACAGCATATACGTCACAGAGACGCACCAAAGCTGAGACATCCGGCTCATGGGGCTGAACAGTCAGAGGATCTCTGAAGAAAAATACAACATCCATTTTATTGTTGGCAATTAAAGCACCAATTTCCTGGTCCCCGCCAAGAGGTCCTGACTGAAAACGGTGAATGGAAAGGCCAGATTCTTTCATGATGCGGGAACCGGTCGTTCCGGTAGCATAAAGGGTATGTTCGGCAAGAATGGATTTATAGGCGATCGCAAACCTTACAATATCATCCTTTTTCTTATCATGGGCTATTAAGGCAATATTCATGTCGGCACCCCTCTCTAATCAATAATATTTTCGAGACCGTAAACGAGTGTATCAATTTTCAAAACCGTATCAACAGCAAGTTTTACTCCTGACATAAAAGAAGCTCTATTATATGAGTCATGACGGATCGTCAATGTCTGGCCCTCAGAGCCGAACATTACCTGCTGATGAGCAATCAGGCCAGGCAGGCGTACAGAATGTATATGCATGCCATCGAAATTTGCGCCTCTGGCACCAGGAATCGTTTCCTTCTCCTCCGGGTGCCCCTGCTCCTTTTTCGTTCTTACATCAGCAATCATCTCCGCTGTTTTAACTGCAGTACCAGATGGAGCATCCAATTTCTGGTCATGGTGCAGCTCAATAATTTCCACATCATTAAAATATCTTCCTGCCAATTGGGAGAATTTCATCATTAATACAGCACCAAGTGCAAAGTTTGGGGCAATAATGCAGCCAATGCCTTTTTCATGGCAAAGTTCTTCAAGCTCTTTCAGATTATCCTTCGAAAAGCCTGTTGTTCCAACAACTGGCCTTACACCATATTCCAGGGCAGTTTTTGTATGGAACATTCCTACTTCCGGAGTTGTCAAATCGATCAGAACGTCGGGACTTAGCTCCTGAAAGGCTAGGGCCAGATCTGTGTATACCGGAACATGGCCAAATTGTGAGAAGCCTTCAAAATCGCTAAGAAAGCCACCGCCATTTTTATGATCGATCACAGCAGCTAACTCATAGTTCTCTGTTCGATTAACAAGATGGACGGCTTCGCTTCCCATCCTCCCCCGCGGTCCCGCAATAATAACTTTAACTTTATCCATTGTCCTCTCTCCTTCTACTCTTCAATTCTTGTCCATCTGTCTTTATCGCGTGTGCTGAATTTTTCCATGACGCGATTGTGCGCTTCTTCTAAGTCAATATTTAAGGAATTAGCAAAGCATATTAGAACAAAGAGCATATCTCCAAGCTCTTCCTCGATAGCCTTTTCTTCCTCTGTGGATTTTTTTGGTTTTTCACCATAGTGATGGTTTACTTCCCTGGATAGTTCCCCAAGTTCCTCGGTCATCCTTGCAAGCATCGCCAATGGGCTGAAATAACCTTCTTTAAATTGGCTTATGTATTTGTCAACGTCTGTTTGCATTTCTTTCATTGTTTTTGGATTCTCCATACTTTCACCTCTGTTTCTATTACATGTTTTATATACGAGATTTCCACTTTTCATGTTAAGCTATAGCTCAGCCATTTTACAAATATTTTTTATCATTGCTTATAGATGATCAGTCAGCCGCTTCTTGTCCTTTGATGTTATTGCTCTTATAATCTGTATCTTATATAATTAGATACGCTTTGGTATTGTGATATTCAGGCAGCGGAGGGATAATATGTTTTATGGATTAAAATTTAAGAATATTTTTTTCATTTTGCTAGGTTCGGCCATTTTTTCTTGGGGCCTTGTTCACTTTAATATGCAAAATAACTTGGCCGAAGGCGGTTTCACCGGTATTACCCTGCTTTTATACTTCCTTTTCGAGTGGGACCCTTCCTATACTAACCTTCTGCTAAATATACCTCTTTTCTTTATTGGATGGAAACTTCTGGGCAGGTATGTTTTTCTTTATACCATCATCGGAACGGTCGGTGTGTCCCTATTCCTATGGATTTTTCAGCGGTACCAGATTGAAATGCCATTAAAAGAGGATCTGACTCTTGCTTCCTTATTCGCGGGTGTTTTTATCGGGATCGGCCTTGGCACAATTTTCAGGTTTGGAGGCACAACAGGCGGAGTTGATATAATTGCCAGACTTGTACATAAATATGCCGGAGTCAGCATGGGAAAGACAATGTTCATTTTTGACTTTTTTGTGATTGCCCTTTCATTAATTACATATTTGAACTACAGGGAAGCCATGTATACCCTGGTTGCTGTTTTTGTGGGTGCAAAAGTAATAGATTTCATGCAGGAAGGGGCTTATGCAGCAAGGGGGGCCATGATCATATCAGAACAAAACGATGCAATTGCCGATAAAATCATGAAAGAAATGGATCGAGGCGTTACAGTATTAAAAGGCCATGGTTCCTTCACCAAAAAAGAGCGGGAAGTATTATATTGTGTTGTCGGCCGAAATGAAATTGTCCGTTTAAAAAATGCGATTACTTCTGTTGATCCCCATGCATTTGTTTCTGTCACAGCTGTACATGATGTGCTGGGGGAAGGCTTTACTTTGGATGAAAATAAAAAGCCGGTTGAACGCTAAAAATTAATGTGATGTCCCAGGGACATCACTTTTTTTCATTAAAAAAGCCGGCATTGCCGGCTTTTACTCAGATCTGGTCATTCCTGTGTAAATAAGAATTAAACGCAGCAATTCCAGCACAGCCACGGCTGCTGCCGCCACATATGTCAAAGCAGCTGCATTTAAAACTTTCTTAGTCTCTCTTTCTTCATCGTTTCTGATAATTCCAAGGGATACTACCTGATCCATCGCACGATTGGAAGCATTGAACTCTACCGGAAGTGTGATCACCTGAAAAACCACTGCAGCTGCCATGAAGATAATTCCAAGCAGCACCATACCGCTCAACCCAGCAAAAAAACCGATCATGATCAGAATCCAGGAGAAGTTGGAACCAAGATTCGCAACAGGTACGAGTGCATGGCGGAAACGCAGAAAAGCGTAATCCTGATTATCCTGAATAGCATGGCCAACTTCATGGGCTGCAATTGCAGCAGCAGCCACAGAATGGCCATGATAATTTGTTGCTGAAAGTCTGACTGTCTTGGATCGCGGATCATAGTGATCTGTTAGATGCCCCCTTGTTTCTTCAACGCCAACTTTATATAGACCATTCTCATCCAGAATTCTTCTGGCTACTTCAGCACCCCTCATTTGAGTGGATGAAGGAACTTTTGAATATTTGCTGTAAGCTCCCTTTACTTTCATTTGTGCCCAAAGCGGAACAAGAATAATTATTGCAAAATAAATGAGATATCCTCCCATTCTGTTACCTCCCATTAAGCTGTTCATGGTGAATTTTAACCGCTGGCCTGCGAATGCCCAGCATACAAGTCACTCTGCCTATCTCTTCCCTTTTCTCTTCATTACAAAACAGGAAAAGACTCTCTTTTTTTGTAAGGCTCTTTTTGTATAAAATATTGTTTTTCGCCAACAATATCGGCCGTTGATTTCCGCTCCAGGCTGCTAAGCGAACCGCGGGGCGGGCGGTGTGCCTCCTCGACGCTCCGCGTCTGCGAGGTCTCACCTGTCCCGCTACTCCCGCAGGACGTTAAATAAGCGCCCTTGAGTAAACACCGCACGAAGAAAATGCGAATGCATTTTCGAGGATCTCGCACCTTCCGCTCCAATCAACTCAGTAATAATATACAAAAAGCAATAAACCTTGCGAAAACAGCTCTTTGTATTTAGGATCGATTTTTTTGTCTTGCCCTGTCTCCCTTATATTTTCTCCATCCTACGTAAGATAATGTAATGATGATTATGCTCCCGGTTGAGATGATCACCCACCAGAGGGATGGATCCGTTTCATCCTCTGTCATTTCATCAAAGATCGTCTGCAGATCATTTTCCAATGCAGCAAGTTCCTGCTGGCTTGCCTGCTGGGAAAGCACCTGCGGCCGATAATGATCGATAAAATTTATGCGTGCGTTCAGTTTTTGTACCTTTTCTGCATCCACATCAATCTTCAGACTGGGATAAATAACCTCATATAAAGACAAAAAGGAATTCAAACGTGAATGGAAGTTCTCGTTATTGCCGCTGTAAGCCGCTTCCTTTACCTCACCAAACACTGACATGATCGGCTTCTCCATTTCAGTCCATAAAGGCTGATATTTGGAGGAAATCGCATCCATTACGAGGCGGAATTTTGTTGCATGATTCAGCCGTTCTTCATGGCTCATGGATGTATTTACCGCAGCTTGTACAGCATCATCATGAGAGACGGTAATAATCCGCAGTTCGTCCATTGTAAATGGCCTATCCTTGCCGTTTACAGCAACGAATTGCTCGGAGAAATACTCCAAAAGCTTCTTGGCATCCT
The DNA here is from genome assembly GCF_023657595.1 of Cytobacillus firmus. Lineage (NCBI taxonomy): Bacteria > Bacillati > Bacillota > Bacilli > Caryophanales > Bacillaceae > Cytobacillus > Cytobacillus firmus. The sequence continues at coordinate 3,460,873 of NZ_CP098323.1, forward strand.
CATACCTGTGAAGCTTAACCATCTGTAAGGCTTCATTAGATAATTGATCTAATTTATCTATTTTTGTTGTCTTATCTGCAGACACCATTCCAGGCAATAACATAATAATGAATAAGAATGCGATTACTTTTCGCCTCATCAAACTTGTCCCCCCTCAAATTACTATTAGATAAATATGAAAAGAGGGACAAGGTTAGACCAGAAAATAATTTTGGAAGCCAGGTTATTTCTTTAAAAAAGGCTCTTTTCGTATATAATGTTGTTTTTCATCAATATTGCCCGTTGATTACCGCTCCAGGCTGCTCAGCGAAACGCGGGGCAGGCGGTGAGCCTCCTCGACGCTCCGCGACTGCGGGGTCTCACCTGTCCCGTTACTCCCGCTGGACGTTGAATAGGCTCCCCCGAGAAACACCGCACGAAGAAAATGCGATAGCATTTTCGAGGATCTCGCACCTTCCGCTCCAATCAACCAGTAAATAAGATACAAAAAAGCAACAAACCTTGCGAAAACAGCCTAAAAAAAGACCCAAAACACTCAATGGTTTGGATCATGGGAATCAGAGCACTATTTCACTATATCCAGACTAAACCGATTCTTTCTTAGGACGAAGTAATACGCGGTTCCTAGTGAGAAAATGCTGAGCCAGAATGTAAAATAGCCGATTTGCGGTGTGTAAAGATTTAAAATAGGATAGCGGGGTAGCATGAAAAAGACATAATCAATTACATCATTGTGTAAAGTCCAGATACCCGTAATGACTAGATGCCATGTTTTGAAGCGATAGAAAGGTGCGTAAAGAACACCCTGGACTGCCATTGCACCATGGGAGAAGATTAGCATGAGAGCAACAGGATCCAATTCACCTGTAACCTCAAATACCAGCAAATTCATAACTACGGCCCATATACCGTATTTAATAAGGGTTACAATTGCTAAAGCTTCCATTAATGGCCAATTTTTGCCCATTAGAAAGGCAATCAGCACAAACATAAAAAACAGGCTCGCTGTAGGGCTGTCGGGTACGAATGGCAAGAAAATAGCCGGTGTATCTACCAGCTGCCACTTATACCATATATAGCCATAGATGGTGCCTGCTGTGTTAATAATCAGAAGCAGTATCAGCATAGCTCTGCTGCCTAATAAAGGATAGATCCATTTCATGTTTTTTCTCCTTTTCTCTATGTACACGATTATTTCATTATTTTACCACATCAAACTCCTGTAAAAAAACGAACAATTTTTAGGCAAAAAAAAGAAGCTGGCAAAGCCAGCTCCTTTTAAATTATTTGCTTTCAAGGCCAGAAATGAATTCAGCAAGCTTTTGAAGTTCTTCATCAGAGCCTTTGAACATTCCTGCAGGCATAGCGCCTTTACCGTTTTTAGCAATGTCAGCAACTTCTTCAGGTGTTAACCCAGTGTCAACAAGTGCAGGTGAACCTGCACCACCCTGAAGATCTCCTCCGTGGCAGGAAATACAGCCGTTTGCTTCAAAAATCTTGTAGCCTTCGTCTTCTTTATCAAACTCTACTTCAGCCACAATCTTACCTTGCTGTGCAGCCGCTTCCCAGTCATGGTGGGCAACTGATTCCCAAGTCAGATAAGTGATGCCGGCTAGAGCCAATAGCATAAAGCCGGTTGCTAAAGGACGCTTGGACGGACGGCGTTCAGGTCCGCGGTCAATGAATGGTGCAAGCAGCAATGCTCCGAATGCAAGACCCGGAATAATGAAAGCACCGATTGCATTATAAGGTCCGGATGCATAGCTGTATTTCAGAAGCTGGTACAAGAACAGGAAGTACCAGTCTGGCAGCGGAATATAAGCTGTATCACTTGGATCAGCAATTTTTTCTAACGGCGGCTCATGCGCAATTGTCAAGCATAGGAAACCGATGAGGAATACAGCCCCTACCATCCATTCCTTTAACAGGAAGTTTGGCCAGAATGCTTCTGTTTTTCCTGGATATTCCGAATAGTCTTTCGGAATATTCGGTTTGCGTTCTGCAGGAACACGAGAGTCACCTACGAATTTCATACCTTTACCACGATGCATTGGGCGATTTCCCCTCCTTTTGCAATGATCAAAAAATTATTTCTTACAACGGTCCTGAAATACCCTGCTTACGAATCATAATAAAGTGGGCAGCCATTAACCCGAATAATGCAGCCGGTAAGAAGAATACATGGATAGCAAAGAATCGGGTGATCGTCTGCGCGCCGACAATATCAGAATGTCCTGCAATAAGTATTTTCAGATATTCTCCAATCAGCGGAGTTGATTCTACGATCTGGATTGTTACTTTTGTAGCGAAAAGGGCTTTCATATCCCAAGGCAATAAGTAACCAGTCAGTCCAAGTGCAAGCATAATGAAGAAAATAAGCACTCCGACAACCCAGTTTAATTCACGGGGCTTCTTATAAGCTCCCTGGAAGAAAACACGTAACGTATGTAGGAACATCATTACGATTACCAAACTTGCTCCCCAGTGGTGCATTCCGCGGACAATCTGCCCGAATGCAACATGGTTTTGAAGATAATACACGGATTCCCATGCATTTTTGATATCCGGAACATAGTACATTGTCAGGAACATACCGGATAAGATTTGAATTACAGTAACGAAGAACGTCAGACCGCCAAAACAGTAAACGAATGCAGAGAAATGATGTGCAGGGTTTACATGCTCAGGCACTTCATGGTCAGCAATATCCCGCCAGATCGGCGTAATATCTAAACGCTCATCTACCCAATCATAAATTTTGTTTAACAATTATTACGCCTCCTTTCGCGGTTCAGCCTTGCCTAAATACAAGAAGCCATCTTTTTCTTTGTAAGGAAATACATCAAGTGATGCAACCGGCGGTGTACCTGGAACGTTTGTCCCATCCTTTGTATAAAGGCCGCCATGGCAAGGGCAATAGAAATGATCAGGGTTTGACTTGTCAGTATTCCAGTCAACTACGCACCCTAAATGCTTACATACTGGAGACAATGCAACAATTTCACCTTTATCATCCTTATAAACCCAAGCAGTGCCGGTAACTTCGGATGTGTACCATGCATCCTGCTGCTCGTAAGTGTAATCAACCCTTGTCGGCTTTTCGGTAATTTCAGCCACTTTTTGCTTTGTTGGAATAAAATCACTTTCACCAGCTGCCTGCAATACAGGATCAACCGCAAAACGGACCATCGGCATAAGCATGCCTGCTGCCATGAAACCGCCTACACCAGTAAGTGTATAGTTCAGGAATTGACGTCTAGAAACTCGATTTTTGCTCATACTTTTCCCCCCTCTATTATGAAGTTAAGTCCAACGGACAAAATTCAACACAATATAAAACTAGGACATAACAATGATATATCAATCTTTATGCAAGGTCAATATAATCCTTTGGCGAAACATGTAAATAGAGCGACTTAACATTCACACTATTCACCATTTTGCCACTTTTGCACAAAAAGATTCAGCAGCTGTTTCACCTGGTCATCCAGAATGGAATTCCGATAATTCTCATCCATATGCTCAAGAGGCAGGGATGGCAGCCAAATTAAGCCTCCTTGCAGCCGGTCTTCGAACGTTTTCCACATGCTGTCCGAAGTTAATAGGAAAATATGCTTAAATCCCTGTGCCTTCAATTCTGATTCCCATTGGCCCAGGCCGCTGATCATGCTCTCTTCTGATGCCGGTTTCAGATAGGCATATCCAGGCAGCATGATAAGGCGTCCTCTGAATTGCCTTTCAAGCTGCACACTTAGAAGTGATATAAATTCTGTCATCGCTACAGACTGCTTGATATCATCGCCAAATGATACAGGAAGGAGCGGCAGAACAGCAGTGTCTACATATTGCTTTTCTTTTAGGAACATGTCGATATCCTGTGATATCCATTTCATATCATTCACTCCATTACATATATTTGCCTTCCTTAATATATCATTAATGCTTAGAGTGCTTCAAATCAGAGAATGCAGGCAAAATAAAAGCCCTGCTTTTATAAAAGCAAGGCTTAAGTAGTTTCTAATCTATTCAGCTGCTGAGTTAGAACGTTAAAAGCTTTTTTATCCTGCTTATCCAATGCTTCATCAATGAGCTCAAGGAGTTTCTCTCTTCTGAACTTTTCCAGGCTTTCTGTCAGGAACCTTTCGGCGATCAGCCGATCCTTTTCGTTTATCTGAAGTGTCTTTGGCATAAAGGGATTTTCCTCCATGACCGCTGCATACTGATGAGCCTTATTTGAAGCATGGAAATTAAGCTGGATATAAATCTCTTCATCCCTGTTTAAGCGGATATCATGGAAGGACTTCTCCGCATCTGTGGTCATTACATTCTCTTTGTAAAAACGGAAAGGAACTTCATCCACACAATGGGTCGACATGATGAGGCCTCTTGGGCAATACTGTGCCTGCTCCACAAAATGCACCTTTTCCATAAGCTGGTCATGACTCATCAAATAATTGAGAATCCAAACACATTCTCTTCTTTTGAGCTGATAATGGTTTAAAAACCAGCGGATAAAATCTTTCTTCTCGTTGACAGATACAGGGGTCGCCATTTTTGATTCCCTCCTCTGCTTACAGACAAATTTGGTCTTACTGAAACTGCATTAAGGATAGACACTGCCTTTTTTAATCAAGTAAATCATCCGTGAGTCGCTGCAGCACATCCAGATATTCCTCATTGCCAGGCTCCAGTTCGGTTAATGTATTAAAAATTTCGGCAGCATCTTCCCTTTTTCCTTCCTCTGCTAAAAAATATCCGTAATCTGAAAGAAAATCCGGCTGCTGTTTAAAGAAAGTATATGCAAGCTGATATTTGTTTAATGCCTCTGAATATTTCTCTATATGCTGAAAGGCAACGGCTGAATCCCATATAAGCTGGGGCTCTTCCAGCTCGTTCAGCATTTCAGTGATTTCGATTACATCTTCATATCTTTCCTGCTGGAGGAGAAGTTTATTTAAAAGAATGGCTGCCTGGACATATTCGGGATCCAGTGCAAGAGCCTGCCTGAACATATCTTCTGATTCTTTTTCATTGCCATTTTTCAAGGCAAGCTTCCCGCCATAGAAGAATAATTCTTTGTTAAATTCGTCCTGTTTTATGCCTTCCTTGACTGCTTCCAGGCCGTTGCCTGCTTCTTCCTCCCGCTCGTATGCCTGAGCAAGGTATAAATACAGTGAATGATACTCGGGATCCAGCTCCTTCAGTTCAGTCAATTTTTCAATGGCTGTACGGTTAAAGCCGGCTTGAAGCGCTGTAAAAGCATAACTGAAAAGGGTATTAATCTCCAGTTTGTCATCAAGCGCTTTTTCGTAGTATGGAAGGGCTTCTTCAAAAGCTCCGCCTGCACTGAGAATATCCGCCAATCTCTGATTTACATTTATGCCTGCAATGATTTCCTCTTTCCTGAGAACATTTTCATAAATCCGCTTTGCTTCCAGGAACCGTCCCTGCTCTGCATAAAGTTCACCCAGGGCAAAATCTACAATTATCTCATCAGGCAATATTTCTTTTGCTTTCAGGAGCTTTTGTTCGCTGACCTCAAATAGACCATCCATCTGATAAAGGTCTGCTAATAAGAGAAGCGACTGCGGAAAGCTCGGATCATGTTCATTTATTCTTTCAAGGACAAGGATGGCTTCCTCTTCATTTCCAAGATCAATATGTGTTTCAGCCAGCAGAACGAGCAGTTCTCCTTCTTCAGGATATGCTTCCAGAAGCCGTTCATATAAGGCCTTTGATTCCTCAAGGAACCCGTACTGGAACAGTTCTTCTGCCAGCAGGAACCTTTCTTCATGGGAACCATCCAGCAGTATTTGCTGATAGTTCTCCAACGCTTCTTCATGATGACCGTTTTCTAAAAGAGTAATGATTTTATTTACTTTATCCATACTAAATTCCTTTCGAATGCTAATCGGCTATTTTAAAATAAGCTGGTGTGCTGATTTTAACATGCTCTCCGAAACCTGAACGAAAAATCACTTCTTGTCCGGCTCTAATCACTTTTCCCTTCAGTACAGTGACAGCAAGTTTATCTCTATGATAATGAAACAGCTGTGATTCTTCAACGGTAAGACCTTCTTCAGGTTTTTTAAATAAATTATAACTGACTTCCCCGCCCTGAAGAATATTCCCTTTTAAAGGGTAAATCCCGGCTTTGGACAGAACTGACCTGGATAAAGGCTCGTGTTCCATCAGCTCATTCGGCACCGAAGGTATTTTCTCTTCCTGCATCAGTTTTGCCCATACTGTATTTATTCTGCTTTTCTCCTTTTCATTCCTGCCTGCAAAGATGGGTGCAAGCGGACAATTATAAGGAAACATTGCTTCACGAAGCCATCCCCATGGAACTTGTTCAAGCTCCTGTGCATCCTGTATTTCAACAAAAACAACAGGAACTTTTTCTCTCTTGGATTTCCTCATAAAAGAAGGGGTGAGGAGACGGACAGGAATTTTCACACCAATAATATAATCAATCGGGCTGCTTAATAATCTTGCCTTAAAGCTTTTAAGATCACTCTTCAAAGAATATTCATGCTTTACAGGCACGGCTGTCAGGAAGGCTGTACATCCTTTTAATATGAACTCCCGGATATAATACTCTTTGAGTTCTGAAAAAGGCATTTCCAGCGGGATAGATGTGTCCAGAACCACATATCCTGCAGACATAATAAATGCACCCGCATCCATTCTTGTAAACTGAAACCTTTTCATTTCAGCCTGCATCAGTGAAATCTCATTATTTCTTATCAGCATTGATGTTTTTAACAGCTTGTCTCCCTTTAGCAGATTTGCATTCTCAATAATATATGTCATAAAACCACCCTCTTAAACGGTCTTATGACAAGCTATGAAATTTTCAGATAAATATGACTGCTTTAACAGAAAAAAAGAGCTGCAGGAATACAGCCCTTTCTTTTTTCAATGAAGGTATTTCAATCTGAAATAAGGCTATCTAAATGATCAAAAAACGACGGATAGGATACAGAGATCGCTTCTTCCTGCTGAAGGTGAACTTCGCCTTTTGAAATAGCAGCAGCTATTGCCAGCATCATGCCGATGCGATGGTCTCCATGACTTGAGACAGTTCCACCTGAAAGAGATGATTTCCCCCTGATAACCATCCCATCTTCTGTAGCAGTAATCACGGCTCCAAGCTTTGAAAGTTCATTGACAACCGTATCAATGCGATTCGTTTCCTTCACCTTAAGTTCCTCTGCATCCTTAATTACTGTTTCTCCCTCTGCTTGTGTTGCGAGCAGGGCAATAATTGGAATTTCATCGATAAGCCGGGGAATGAGCGCCCCTTCGATAACTGTTCCTTTAAGTTTAGAAGTCCTGATGGTAATATCCCCTGCAGGCTCAGCTGATCCATTTTCATACGGCTCAATACTGAAATCTGCACCCATCTGCTGCAGCACTTCAAGGATGCCGGTTCTTGTAGGATTCAGTCCAACGTTTTTCAAAGTAATTTCACTATTAGGCACAATGGCTCCTGCAGCCAGAAAGAAGGCAGCAGAGGAGATGTCACCGGGAACATGAATTTCTGTCCCTGTCAGTGTTTGGCCTCCCTTAATCCGAATGGTTTGCCCATCTGCTGCAACTTCCCCGCCAAATTGTGTGATCATTCTTTCAGTATGATCACGTGTCTTCACAGGTTCAATAATGACTGTTTCGCCGCTTGCCTGCAGGCCGGCAAAGAGCAGTGCTGATTTAACCTGTGCACTCGCGACAGGAAGCTCATATGTTACTCCACACAAGGGGCCGCCAATGACTGATAAGGGGGTGAATTCTCCATTCTTCCTGCCATGAATCTTTGCACCAAATAAACTTAGTGGCGCGGTCACTCTTGTCATCGGCCTTTTTGCGATGGATTCATCTCCTACAAGGACTGAATGGAACGGACGGCCAGCCAGAATCCCCATCATAAGACGTATCGTCGTACCTGAATTCCCAACATCCAGAATATCAGCCGGTTCCTGTAATCCATCCATTCCCCGCCCCATAATGATAACTTTATTGCCTTCCTGCTCAATAGTTACTCCGAGCTTGCGGAAGCAGGCTATCGTACTAAGGCAGTCCTCTCCGGGCAGAAAATTAGTTACAGCAGTCTTCCCCTTTGCAATAGACCCAAACATGACAGAACGATGTGATATGGATTTATCACCGGGTATCGCTATTTCTCCGCTTAAACCTTTGACATTTGACTTCAATTTTGCCAGTTTCATCTATCATCACCCTTTGCTGGATTAATAAATTCGCTCTATAGACCGATGGTTGTTTCATAGCTTGTATACTGTTCCAGGCAATTGATTGCCCGATCCCTGTCCTCTTCCGTTTGAAAGCTTATAACCAGAACTCCATAAATTTCTTCTCTTGTCTCCAGGATTCGAATATTCGTTATGCTGATTTCTTCCTTTGCCAAATATCCAGTGATTTCTGAAATGACACCAGGGTAGTCCGGTACATCCACGAACAGATCATAAAATGCCGGAATTGCCCCTTTTTCTTTTTGCGGCAGTTCATCCCTGAACATTTTTGCATGGGAAAAATATTCAAATATACCCTCGCTGTTTTCCTGTCTGAGGATTGATTTTACTAACTCCATTTCTCCCTGCCAATCCTCCATTAACTTAAGCAGCACTTCTTTATTCTGAAGAAGAATATCCCTCCACATAGCGGGGCTGCTGGAGGCAATCCTGGTAATATCCCTAAAGCCTCCAGCTGCCAGTCTTGGAATCAGCTTGTGCGAACGGCTTGTTTTTTCTGCCTGATGGACAAGGGAAGCAGCTATCATATGCGGAAAATGGCTGACGATCCCGGTTATATAATCATGTTCATCGGGAGCTATGGTAAGAAATTTCGCTTTTGTTCCTGATAGCCATTCTTTTAACCTTTCAACTTCTGCCGGAGCAATATGCTCTTCAGGAGTGAGCAGATAAAAGGCATTCTCAAAAAGCAAATCTTTTGCTGCAGTGACACCGCTCTTATGGGAGCCAGCCATTGGATGCCCTCCGATAAAAGTAATTCCTTTTTCCTTTAGCACCTTTGCGCAGCTGACAATTTCTTTTTTCGTGCTGCCTGCATCCGAAATGATGACGCTGTTTTTCAATTCACACTCTTTTAAAATATGTATAATTTTTTGAGTCTCCTGTACAGGTGCAGCTATTAAAATCAAATCTGCGTCCCTTGCCCCATCTTTAATAGTAGCAGAAATTTCGTCTGCGACCCCAAGCATTTGGGCAAGGCGCCCCTGCTCTTTATTTACATCAAAGCCGATGATCATGCTTTCGCTATGTTTTCTTTTTATTGATAGGGCCAAAGAACCTCCGATCAAACCAAGGCCAATAATAAAGATCTTCCCTCTCATCCTCTCACCGCCTTTATTAAAAATAATTCAGAGGCATACTTATGCCTCTGAATGGATATCAAAAAAGTATTTAATCCTGTTAACCCCAAAAACTTCCTACAATGCTGCAGCCTGCTTTGCAAGATATTGACCCATTGCGGCAAGTACACCATCATTCTGTTCCTTAGAACCTACCGTTACACGGACATAGCCCTGGAAGCCAAGTGCCTTGCCGGACCGGACGATATACCCTTTTTCAAGTAAAAATTGAAACACCTCATCTGAATCGGCATTAAAATTGATTAATATGAAATTTCCTTGTGAAGGGTAATAACCCAGTCCATGCTCTTCACAGAAAGCATAGAATTGTTCGAGCCCTTCGCGATTTTTCCGTCTGCACTCTTCAATGAAATTCTGATCTCCTATGGCTGCAGCAGCGGCAGCCTGAGCAAACTTATTTACATTAAATGGCTCTCTTACCGGTTCGAGGGCTTTGATTGTTTGAGGATTTGCAATTCCATAGCCTACTCGAAGGCTTGCTAAGCCATAAATTTTCGAGAATGTACGCAGGACAATCAAATTTTCGTAATTCCTGATTAAATCCAATGTATTGCAGTAATCCTCTGCTGTAACATATTCATAATAAGCTTCATCAAGGACAACCAATACATCTTGAGGCACCTTTTTCAGGAATGAAAGCAATGCAGACTCATTAATATAGTTCCCTGTCGGATTGTTTGGACTGCACACCCAAACTACAGCTGTTTTTTCATCAATGGCAGCCAGCATTCCATCAAGATCATGCTCTCCTTCAACCAGTGGAATTTCCCTGATTTCCGCACCTTCTACCACAGCATTATGCCTATATTGCGGAAATGTAGGCGCCGCCATAACAGTATTGGTTTCCGGACTTAATAAAGCTCTGGAAATCATTTGAATAATTTCATCCGAGCCATTGCCAAAAATCAGCTGATCTTCCTGTATGCTTAAGTGCCCAGCCAAAACCGACCTCAGCTCAGAAGCATAACCATCGGGATACAGGGCAAAAAATGATGGCGACTGATTCATCGTAAAAAGAACTTTTTCAGAGCATCCAAAAGGATTCTCATTTGAAGCAAGCTTAACTATTTGATTCAGTCCATATTCCTTTTTTACTTGATCAATTGATTTTCCCGGCTGGTAAGGAGTTAAATTCAACAGCTGTTCCTTCCATTTCATTCAAATCCACCTCTTTTTTTATCACTTTCACTAATTATCGTATTAAAGCGTTGTTGATCTGCTCCTATATTATCACAAAACTCTCCATTAAGGAGAGTTCGTGGTATTTAGATCTGGCCGAAGCTTGATGGCTCCACGCAAATAAATATGGCGGATATTCTGCTGAGGTGCGTCTGTATTCACATGCATCATTACCCGGATACAATTAGGGAGTGACCCTTCAACAGGTATTTCGCTCATGCACATAACAGGAACATATTTCCATCCCTCAATTGAACGCATTGCCTTTGCAGGAAAGGCTGCTGTTAATTCTTCCGTAACGGATATAAAGACAGAAGCTACATCCTCAGATACAATATTATTCTCCTGAATCATTTGCCTGATCACCAGCTCAGTCGCTTCTAATATCTCAGCTTCACAATTCTTATCTACGGTGACGGCTCCCCTCACCCCTCGAATCACTTGCAGCACCTCCCATAGCTGTTTTGTCAGCCTTTTTATCGCAGTCTAACGGGCAGTAAGACCCCCACTTCAATACTCAGAGGAATCAAAGGAGGATAAGCGGGGATCAAACTGCCCGTAAAGGCCCGAAAAGAAGAACAAAGACTAAGAACGCCACATCCTGTGGCAACGTCTTTGTGACCCACTTTCCGTGGGCCTCAACTAACAATCAGTGGGGGATAAGGAACCCCCCCACTGATTGAAGTTTCACTTTATCTCTTAGTCATAGTCAAGCCTATTTATTTTGTAAAAAGAGCAAGCTCCCGCAAAATCATGTCATCAGAAACCTGATATATGACAGGCTTACCCACTTCCTCTAAAAGAACAAAGCGAACATTCTGGCCTTCTGATTTTTTATCCTGCTTCATCCGCTCAAGCAGTTTTGAATGTGATAAATCTTCAGGGAGATCTGTTTTGTAGCCAAGCTGATCAAGCCAGAGCTTGAACTCGTTAACATCAAAGCTAACATCCAGCAGTGTTTTACTTAATTGAAGTGCGAATAACATTCCGACTGCAACAGATTCGCCATGTGTCCATTCTCCATAGCCTTTCTCCGCTTCAATTGCATGGCCCAGGGTATGGCCGAAATTCAGAAATGCCCGAACGCCGGCTTCCTTTTCATCCTCTGCAACGATCCTGCCTTTGATCTCTATTCCCTTTGTAAGCATCCTGCTTAATACATCAGAGGGGAGGTTCTCAAGGGTAAGGATGTTGTTTTTAAGGTTCAGGTAAAAGTTCATATCATCTATCAGGCTATGCTTTATGACTTCTGCAAACCCTGAGCGCAGCTCTTTTTGAGGCAGTGAGTCAAGAAACGCCAGGTCATAAAATACTGCCTGGGGCTGGTAAAAAGACCCTACCATATTTTTTCCTGAAGGATGGTTGATGGCAACTTTTCCTCCCACAGCGCTATCATGTGCCAGGATGGTAGTTGGAATCTGAATGAAGGGTACTCCCCTCATAAATGTGGCTGCCACAAAACCTGCCAAATCTCCGACAGCTCCCCCGCCAAACGCCAGGATCAGAGATTTTCGGTCAAGTTTATGTTCCAGAGCAAATGATAAGCACTGGTAGTATACTTCAAAGGTTTTGGCTTTCTCGCCTCTTGGCACTGTACAGACTTTTGGCTCCATCCCCTTAAGTGCCGCTTCCAGCTCTGGCAGATGTAAGTCCCTAACTGTTTCATCCGTAATGATCATTACATTCGTCAAGGCTGGAAAAGTATCTTTAATATATGATCCCAATCCTTCAATTGCTCCGGTCCCTATATAAACCGGATAGGCCCTGTCGGGTGTTTTGATTAAAATCCTTTTCATTAAAACTCCCTCGCAAATTGCCTTTGCTGTTCAACCGATGCTTTTAATGTCTCAAACCGGTCAGAATAGAACTGGTCTACAATGGCAGAAGCCAGTTCCCAGGCAATTACATTTTCTGCAACGACTGCAGCTGCCGGCACTGCACAGCTGTCAGAACGCTCTATGCTTGCTGAGAAAGGTTCCTTTGTTTCAATATCGACACTTTGCAGCGGTTTATAGAGAGTCGGTATTGGCTTCATTACTCCTCTGATGACGATTGGCATTCCCGTTGACATGCCCCCTTCTAAGCCGCCAAGACGGTTCGTTTTCCGATAATAGCCCTTATCCGGGTCCCATGCGATTTCATCATGAACTTCACTTCCAGGCTTCCTTGCAGCCTCGAAACCTATGCCAAACTCCACACCTTTAAAAGCATTAATGCTCACCATTGCACCTGCAAGCTTCGAATCAAGCTTTCGGTCATAGTGTACATAACTTCCAACTCCCGGCGGCATTCCTTCAACAATAACCTCCACTACTCCGCCAATGGAATCGCCATTTTCCTTAGCGGAATCAATCGCAGCCATCATTTTTTGGGCGGCAGCCTGATCCTGACAGCGAACAGGCGATTCTTCTGTAATTTCCTTTAACTCCTTAAGTGAAGAATAATCTCTTTGGCCTGAAACAACACCGCCAATTTCAATAACATGTGCTGCAACCTCAATTCCTAGCTGAGAAAGCAGTTTTTTTGCAGCTGCACCGGCAGCCACTCTTACTGTGGTTTCTCTGGCTGAAGAACGCTCCAAAACATTTCTCATATCCCTGTGTCCATATTTTAGGGCTCCATTTAAATCAGCATGGCCTGGGCGAGGACGGGAAATTTTTCTTTTCACTTCTGCCTCATCCTCAGCATTAAGAGGATCCTGGCCCATAATTTTTGTCCAGTGCTTCCAATCATTATTCTCTACAACGAGCGCTACCGGGGATCCCAGTGTGTATCCATGCCTGATCCCCGCTGTTATTTGAACAGTATCTTTTTCAATTTGCATCCTTCTGCCTCTGCCATAACCTTTCTGGCGTCTGGCAAGCTCTTCGTTTATATCTGAATCTACGAGCGGCATTCCTGCTGGCAGCCCTTCTATTATAGTGGTCAGCTGCGGTCCGTGAGATTCACCAGATGTAAGATATCTCAAAACTCTTTCCCCCTTCAACTCATTAAAGGATTATGTATCAATATAACATAATGATAAATATAAGAATAGATAAAATTGAAAATTCCTATAATATTTTATTTCTTCTTATGAATGGAGCCATTTTAACACGAATAGTTATTTACTACCAAACAAAAAAAGAAAAGAAAAAGAGGACGATTAAAAAATCATCCTCCATGCGTTATTATTCTTTTCTATAAAAGAAAGTTTCAGCAGATGCCAGTTGATAGCGGCCTGAGTTAAATATCTGTTCAGTGCTCCCAACAAAGAATATCCCATCTTTTCTTAATGCACCGCTGAATTTATGATAAAGCTGATCCTTTGCTTCCTCTGTAAAATATATGAGAACGTTCCTGCATACGATGAGATCATACGGACCGCCAAAATCATCTGAAAGGAGATTTTGCTTTTTAAAGGTTACTGTCCTTTTTATATCCTCGGATATTTTATAGAAACTTCCTTCGCGCTTAAAAAACTTTTGTTTCATCATTTCAGGAACTTCATTTAGCGAACGCTCAGGGTAAATACCCATCCGTGCCCTTGCCAGGGCATTTTCATCAATATCAGTTGCAGTTATCTTGATTTGGGACATCGGCAGCATTTTTGATAAAATCATGGCAATTGTATAAGGTTCTTCACCAGTGGAACAGGCTGCGCTCCAGATTTTCAGATTCCTATTTTGATCTAATAGTCCAGGCAGAATATTTTTTTCGAGCACCTCCCACCTTTGTGCATTTCGGTAAAATTCGGAAACATTTATTGTCATCCTGTCCAAAAAGTCATTCAGCAGTTCTCTATTCTTGACTATCGCGCTAAAAAAACTTCCAAATGATTGAAAGCCTTTTTTCTCATAAAGGGATATGAGCCTTCTCTTCATTTGAGCCTCTTTGTACAGAGAAAGATCAATTCCTGTTTTTCTTTTTATATTTTGAATAAATTCCTGATAATCGTCTGCCATTCTATTTCCCCTCTGATATTACCGGTGAGCTTTTTTCTTTTATCGTTTATACCCATCCAGTTGAAATAATGAATTCGGTTACAAAAAAAGCACTTGTCATGGACAAGTACTTTTTGAAAATATTAGTTAATCCAGTCATTCATTAATTTTTTGTATTCCACTTTTTCTTCTTCTTTGAAGAAAAGGCCAATTTCACGTTCTGCACTTACAGGTGAATCGGATCCATGGATTACATTTTTTCCAACTGTAATGCCGAGATCTCCTCGGATTGTTCCTGGAGCAGCATCTTTAGGATTTGTTGAACCCATCATCTGACGAGCTGTTGCGATAACATTTTCACCTTCCCACACCATTGCGAAAACTGGTCCGGATGTAATAAAGTCAACAAGCTCTCCAAAGAATGGACGCTCTTTATGCTCTCCATAATGCTCTTCCGCAAGTTCCTGGCTAATGCTCATTAGCTTGCCGCCTACTAGCTGAAAGCCTTTCTTTTCGAAACGGGAAACGATTTCCCCGATTAAATTGCGCTGTACACCGTCTGGTTTAACCATTAAAAAAGTTCTTTCCATTGAATTCCACTCCTAAAACTTATGTATAGTTATAATGTTAATCCACGAAAATATTAACATTGTTTTGAAAATTTAGCAACAAAAATTTGAAAGCGCTTTTAATTTTAACTTCCCAAAAACAGAAATTGCCGGCACCCGGTAGAGTGCTGGCAATTGGTACAGTAAATTAGAATTTTCTTTTGCCTATAAATTTTGCGATATCCCGCAAAGCTTTCTTGGACCTGGAATGAGGCAGCTCTTCGAGTACCCCTAAAGCTTTCTGCAGATATTTATCACTAATTTGAAGGGACTTTTCAATTGCACCGGAGTCTTTGACCAAGGCAATTATGTTCTCTATGTCATACCTTTCAGTTCCTTCATGGACTATCCTGATTTGTTCGGAGATTCTATGATCCTCCATTGCAAATAAAGCAGGAAGCGTAATGTTTCCCTGATGGAGATCTCCTCCTGCCGGCTTGCCAAGTTCTTTTTCTGTACCGACAAAATCCAGGACATCGTCAATGATCTGATAGGACATACCCACAAAATAGCCGAATTTAAAAAGCTTTTTATGTATATCTTCCTCTACATTAGCTGCAATTCCGCCAAGCTGACAGCTCACAGCAATCAGCATGGCTGTTTTCCTTTTAATTCTCCGGAAATATGTCCTGATATTCTGGTCATAATTATACTTATCTTTAATTTGCTCTATTTCACCTATACACAGCTCCACAAGTGTATGAGAGAGAATTTTATGAGCATGCGGATTTTCCACATTTGTTATTAATTCCAGCGCACGCGCAAAAATATAATCACCAGTATACATGGCAATTTTATTATCCCATTTTGCTTTGATGGTAGGCTGTCCCCTGCGCAGTTCTGCATCATCAATAACATCATCATGGACAAGCGACGCCATATGGATAAGCTCCAGTGATACAGCTACGTTTTTAATTTTATCAATATCGTATTCTCCGAACTTCGCAGCCAGCAAAACGAAAACTGGGCGGATTCTTTTCCCCCCGGCCTGCAGCAGATGCAGGGAAGCCTGATGCAATAGGGGAGACTCAGCTTTAATCGTCTCCTCCAGCTCGTTTTCTATAACATTTAAATCTGAATTTAAAAATGAATACATCATTTTCAATTTCATCGCTTACTCACCCAGCTTATCGATCCCGTCTGATCTATTCTCTATCTTCCATGAGAAACATACAGAACAAGTTATTATTTTTATTTCGTTCCAATGTGTACGGCAGCCACTCCGCCGCTATAAGGCTTGAATGTAACGTTTTTAAAGCCTGCTTCCTCGAACATTCCTGCAAGCTCTTTCATCCCGGGAAAGTCTCTCGCAGATTCCTGCAGCCAGGAATATTCATTAAAACTTTTGGCAAAAAGCTTTCCGAACATAGGCATAATAAAGCGGAAGTAGAAATAATATGCCTGCTTGTA
Organism: Cytobacillus firmus; assembly: GCF_023657595.1. Classification (NCBI taxonomy): domain Bacteria; kingdom Bacillati; phylum Bacillota; class Bacilli; order Caryophanales; family Bacillaceae; genus Cytobacillus; species Cytobacillus firmus. The sequence goes on from NZ_CP098323.1 coordinate 3,477,399, forward strand.
TCCGAACATTGTTGGCTGAGAAGTCTCCAGACAAACTGCTAAACCCCCTGGCTTTACAACACGGTGCATTTCTTTTAACACCTGCAGGTAATCCGGAACGTTGCGCAGACCAAAACCGATTGTAACATAATCGAAGGAATTGTCAGCGAATGGAAGCTCCATTGCATTACCATGGACAAGCTCAACTTGCTTCAGTTTCCGCTCCTTGATTTTTTCCTCACCGATTTTCAGCATATTTTTGCTGAAATCCAAGCCTACCACTTTACCGCTTTCACCTACGGCTTCAGCGAGCGCAATGGACCAATCGGCTGTACCGCAGCATACATCAAGCGCTTTTGTACCTTTTTGAACATTCATCTTTTTCATTGTATCTTTACGCCATCTTAAATGCTGCTGAAAGCTGATAACCGAATTCATTTTATCGTAGTTGCCATAAATCTTTTCAAATACGCTATGAACACGTTCTTCTTTTGATTGCTGCATATTTTATCCTTCTTCCACAAATGTTTTAGCCACAGACTGATTATTGTTGAAAATGCAGTGAATACGCTGCTCTAATAATTCATTTGCCATAGGAAATTTAAGCAGTGATTGATCGACAATATTCCTTGAAAAATCAATATACCTGTCGCAAATGAGAATTAAATATTTCCGCTGCTCAGCAGACATCTCTTTCACTTTTGGGAAAGTCAGCTTTTTAAGCGCTTCAAAAACAACTGAGGTGCCTTCCTTCATGAACTGCTGCTTCTCCATAATCAGGCGCTTAATGAATAAAAGATTGGATATTACGTCTTTCCATGCTGTTTTGCTGAATGCGTCAGCCAGCTTTTCAAAAAGTGACGCCTCAACCTTCCTGACTGAACTCATCAGAGTGTCGACCGCTTCAGGAGATTTCTGATATAGAGAAATTTTATGCTCATTTACATCTTTGATCCCATCTGCGAAGACCCTGATCATTTTGATATCATCAAGAGCTGCGAGAATCTTGTAATATAATCCGCTGTAATAAACACCCGCAAGGACAGTAAGCTGTCTATGTTTAAGACCTTTGTCTTCAGATTCATCGTTCTTAACAAGTTCGTGGGTATCAAGGGCGATTTGGATAAGCATTGCAGTTACTGCATATTTTTCTGCTATTGATTCAGGTATCTCCACATCATCGAGTAATGAGATAAAAAGCAGAAGCTTGTCTTCATCAATAACAGGTGAATCAATATACCTGAGCAGATAAGGGTGGTTAACTTTTTTTTCAATCTGTTCTTTCACATCTGCTAATTTAATCTTCACATCATGCATGCCATCACCCTTGTTTCCCCTTAATTTTCTTTTCCCAACCGCTATTTCTCCATGTGAATACTGCGACAAAGAGAACGGATACAAAACGCCTTACACATTATTATCTATTTTTAGCCAATTCATTGTTTCCTATTAAATATAAAAAGGGCAAAAAAAACCTTTTACCCGGTATCTTGTATTCAAGAGAATTAATCAAGCAGAGACAATTATATCATAAATGACAGGAACATGTCAGGACATTATCTTATGAAAATATTCTGCCCTTTTAATTCCAGGGGAAACCTATTTCTTAGCCTCACTTTCGAGTTCTCCATAGCTGGTCATGATCCTGGCATTCCCCCTGATCTTAATCGCAGAAGTATGCTCAGTAAATTGCGCAATCATGACTTCTCCCTGGTCAAGTTTTTCTGAATGGTGGAATCTTGTATCAGATCCTCTTGTTAACCCTATAACATTAACACCGTCTTCTTTTGCTTTAATCACAATATAATCGTTTCCTGATGGATTTTTCTTTTCCATTCATACCATCCTTTGCGAAATGTTGGTGATTGATAATTATTTACAAAAAAAGGCTAAAAGTTTTATCTTTCAGCCTTTGACCTGTTTATTGCCTAAACTCATTCATAAACAGAGTCCATATTATTGTTTTATCAGTGAAAGGACTTCTGCACGTGCTCTTGCATCCTCTGCAAATACGCCTCTTACTGCTGATGTCACCGTTTTTGAACCAGGCTTTTTAACTCCGCGCATTGTCATGCACATATGCTCTGCTTCCACAACAACCATCACACCATGCGGCTCAAGCTTTTCCAGGATCGAATTTGCTACAGTAGATGTAATGCGTTCCTGAAGCTGAGGACGCTTCGCAACTGCCTCTACAGCTCTGGCGAGTTTGCTTAAACCTGTTACTCTGCCATTCCGCGGGATGTAAGCTACATGCGCAACACCAAAGAAAGGCACAAGATGATGTTCACACATAGAATAGAACGGAATATCTTTAACCAAAACAAGTTCCTCATGGTCTTCGCCAAATACTGTTTCAAAGTATTCTTTAGGATCCTGGTTCAGTCCCATAAAAACTTCTTCATACATTTTAGCGACCCGCTTTGGTGTATCAAGAAGTCCTTCCCGATTTGGATCTTCACCGATTGCTTCCAATATTAAACGCACCGCATCTTCGATCTGGGCACGATTTACCTCTGCCATAATTATGCCTCCTATGTATTAACACTGTGGTAATAATATGTTCATATTAGCATAACCCCCTCATTCAGGCAAAACTGAAACTTCTTTCTATGAGTTCAAATAAAATATCTGGAACAGAGTGAATCCTCTGCTTTTTAAGAGCCAGTAACGCAAAAAAGAAAAAACCGCGAATATATCGCGGTTTTTAGCTCAAGCATAAGCTTTAAGCACTTGTATGTAGATTATTTAACTGCATCTTTAAGCGCTTTGCCTGGTTTGAAAGCAGGAACTTTGCTTGCAGCGATTTCGATTTCTTCGCCAGTTTGCGGGTTGCGTCCTTTGCGGGCAGCACGTTCGCGAACTTCAAAGTTTCCGAAACCGATTAGTTGTACCTTATCACCATTTTTCAAAGCATCAAGGATTGTATCGAAAACAGCATCAACTGCTTTAGTCGCGTCTTTTTTAGAAAGTTCGCCAGCCTCAGCAACTGCGTTAATTAGTTCTGTTTTGTTCATGCCTTTCACCTCCTCCCAAATATGGATAAAACCCAGTAAAATAAGATTCCTTACATACATTTGTAAACAAAATTACTGAATTCTATACGTTATGGCGTGTTTTTGTTTAACAAGCCTTATATTAAATGATAAATTGAAATTTTTCAATCAAAAAATCATTATAAACCCTTTTAAAATAAGGGTTTGGCCGCCATAACGGTAATTCTGTTAAAAGATTATCACAATCAAATGCTGTTATCAAGAATATTTCATGATTTAATGGGAATCTTTTCTTATCTGCAACATATTTGTAATACGCTGACCTCGTTTAATTACCCTTAGCATGCGGGTTGAAACATATTTTTTCAATTTTCAAGGTTTGCCATTTCCTATAAGGAGGTCTGGGTTCTGACTTTGAACATTGGATTTTAGCTTTTTGTGTCCGAAGTTGGCCCAGGTTCTGACTCTGGGCACTGGATTTTCTCCTCCCGTGTCCGAAGTTGCCACAGGTTCTGACTCTGAGCACTGGATTTTCTCCTCCTCTGTCCGAAGTTGCCACAGGTTCTGACTCTGAGCACTGGATTTTCTCCTCCTCTGTCCGAAGTTGCCACGGGTTCTGACTTTGGGCACTGGATTTTCTCCTTCTGTGTCCGAAGTTGCCACGGGTTCTGACTCTGGGCACTGGATTTTCTCCTTCTGTGTCCGAAGTTGCCACGGGTTCTGACTCTGGGCACTGGATTTTCTCCTTCTGTGTCCGAAGTTGACACAGGTTCTGACTCTGGGCACTGGATTTTCTCCTCCTGTGTCCGAAGTTAGCCCGGTTCCGGCTCATTTCGCCGGCAAAAAAAAAAGACTCCAAAAGGAGCCTTCATTAAAGGATTATCGCAATTAATCCGCCAGAGCCTTCGTTGATGATTCTTTCTAAAGTCTCTTTGAGCTTATATCTTGCATTTTCAGGCATTAGTGACAATTTTGCCTGGATTCCTTCTCTTACGATGGAGCTGAGGCTGCGTCCAAAGATGTCGGAGTTCCAGATTGAAAGCGGATCATCTTCAAAGTCCTGCATCAGGTACCGGACGAGTTCTTCGCTTTGCTTTTCTGTTCCGATGATAGGAGAGAACTCAGATTCCACATCTACTTTAATCATATGAATGGATGGAGCAACAGCCTTAAGCCTTACACCAAAGCGTGATCCATGGCGTGTAATTTCCGGTTCATCGAGGCTCATATCAGCCAGTGAAGGGGCTGCAATGCCGTAGCCGGTTTGCTTCACCATTCTCAGCGCATCGGAAATTTGGTCATACTCTGCTTTAGCATGGGCAAATTCCTGCATCAGCTCGAGCAAGTGGTCTTTTCCGCGGATTTCAACGCCCACTATCTCTTTAAGAACCTCATCGTAAAGATCGTCCGGCGCATATAAGTCAATTTCGGCTACTCCCTGCCCCATCTCAATTCCTGCAAGGCCTGCCCGGTCAATGAATTCAAAGTCGCTGAACTGATGGACCACACGGTCAACATCTCTTAGCCTCTTAATATCCTTAACCGTTTCTTTAACTGCTTCCTGATAGCTTTCACGAAGCCAGTGATCTTCATGCAGCACCATAACCCAGCTTGGAAGATTTACATTCACTTCCAATACCGGGAACTCATAAAGAGCTTCACGCATAACATTTAATACATCTGATTCTCTCATGCCCTCTACGCTCATAGCCAGGACAGGGATATCATATTTTTCAGCAAGATCATTTCTGAGGGCATCCGTATTTGGGTGGTGAGGCTGGACGCTGTTTATGATCATGATAAACGGCTTGCCAACTTCCTTTAACTCCTCAATAACTCTTTCTTCAGCCTCAATATAGTTTGCACGCGGTATTTCCCCAATTGTTCCGTCTGTTGTAATCACCACTCCGATTGTGGAATGCTCCTGAATCACCTTTCTTGTTCCTATTTCAGCAGCTTCGTGAAAAGGAATCGGCTCTTCATACCATGGTGTATTGATCATTCTCGGGCCGTTTTCGTCTTCATAGCCCTTCGCCCCCGGTACTGTATATCCCACACAATCCACAAGCCTGATATTTACATTCAGCCCTTCTGCTACATGAACTGTAGCAGCCTGGTTAGGAACAAATTTCGGTTCTGTGGTCATAATTGTTTTGCCGGCAGCACTTTGCGGAAGCTCATCCTGTGTGCGGGCACGTTCTGCTTCGTTCTCCATATTTGGCAGTACAACCAATTCCATGAACTTTTTTATAAATGTAGATTTGCCGGTGCGAACTGCGCCAACTACTCCGAAATATATATCGCCGCCAGTTCTTTCGGCAATATCTTTAAAAATATCAACCTTTTCCAAGTGATCCCCTCCTGAAATCTTGAGTTAATGGGATAATATTATCCTATCTATTATGTTTGGACATTATATGTGTATGATGTTGTCCTACATTGTTATGACAGTTTTTTTCTTTTTTACCCCCCTATCAGGAAAGTGCACTGCACCTGTCAATCGAGCTGGAAATCTCCAATCCTATGACAGTCTGGAATGGACAGCAGGCCATTCCAAATTTCCTTTTTATTTTCAAACTCCCCTGCTCCTTTATTTCTTTGCCTTTATGCTTTTAGTCATTAGTTGAAGAGTGGTTATAAAAATAAATAAAAAAATAACCCTTCTCCTACAATATATTTTGCAGGAGAAGGGTTATGACTATTTCACCAAAAAGATTGGATCATTTGTGCCGGGCTCAATTGTATAAGGCAGTGAATAGGCGGGAACAAAATCAGAATCCTCCACAAGAAGATTTCTAATATCCTTTCCAGGTTCAGGTTTATTCTTCTTATTCTCCAATGCCTTATACAAATCAACCCGATAATCTACATATACCTCAGCATTGCCGGTTACGACATATGGAAGGCTCTGGCCGCTATAAGGACTGAGGGCTTTTGGCTCTTCCTTAAATCCTAATTTGTTAAAATCCATTGTATAAACATTTTCAGCAATTTGCTCTTTATATGGCGGGAATCCATGTGCCTTAACCCTCAGGTTAATATCCCGGATTGTTTCAGCAATTCTCAAATCAAAAATTTTCACTTTTGGATCTGTTTCTGCGTCAACAATCACATATTGAAAAACTCCGCCGGATTCAAAGGCATTTCCAGGCGGTTCTGCCATGTATTCAGGAGCAATTTTTTTGAAGTCAATTGGATACTTTTGATAGATAGGGGTTGTCTGGCCCTTGGTTTTAATTGGAAGGAGACCTCCATTCGCTTCCCTATATTGATCCACTGCAGACTGTACTGACTGAATCTGATCCTTATAGGCTATCTGGTTTTGAGATAATTTCTCTTCAGGGTACATACAGCCTGTCAGAATCAAAGCAAAGCTTAGTAAAAGCAAAAACATGTTAAAAGCTTTTTTCATGTAATCAACCCTTTATGTAAAAGTGCTAGCTGCTTGTCGGACCGCTGAACACGACAATCACTATAATAATTCCGCTTATTATCATTAAAAAGTAGGCAACGATAGCTGTTATAAACTTAAAAACTCCAGCTTTCAGCTTGTATCGGCTAAGATAAATCAATATTATAGATAAAAACATGAATCCCATAGAAGCAAGGGAAATCCACATTTTCATTAAAGCCGGCGACATACAAATCAACTCCCTTTTCCGAAATGTATTATACCATATTAAATGGATAAATCTAAAAACTTTTCATCACGAAAAAAATGAAGACAAAAAAAACTGAGGCAAAGAAGGGGCAATTCTTTACCTCAGCCATTTGACTAAATAACCCAGCACCCTGTTCATTACACTAGTTTGCTTCGTTGCATTGTATGCAGGAACCTGCTGTCTCGCATCATCTAATGCCTATATTTTTAAATTTATATAGATATTAGATTTTTTTATTCCCGCTTTGATCTTCCAAAACGTTCGCAAGATCTTCCATCTCATGTGTTTTCCCTCTTGCCATCAGAAGATCAACAGCATCCTTCGCATTAACATTATTAAAAAGGACATCATACAGAACAGTGGTAATAGGCATTTTGACGTCATATTTTTGAGCAAGCTGATGCGCCGCTTTTGTTGTTCTGACACCCTCTACGACCATGCCCATATTATCCAGAACTTCCTGCAGATTATGTCCCTTTCCAAGAAGGTTACCTGCTCTCCAATTGCGTGAATGGACGGAAGTACATGTAACGATCAAATCCCCGATACCCGCTAATCCGGAGAAAGTAAGCGGACTTGCCCCCATCTTCATCCCGAGACGGGCAATTTCAGCAAGACCTCTCGTTATCAGAGCTGCCTTTGCATTGTCTCCATAACCTAAGCCATCTGTAATTCCGGCAGCAAGGGCAATGATATTTTTCAAAGCACCGCCAATTTCCACTCCAATGATATCAGGGTTGGTATATACTCTGAAGTTGTTATTGATAAACAAATCCTGAATTTTTTCGGCAGCGTCCATATTTTTTGATGATACCGTAACAGTTGTCGGATGTCTGAGACTAACTTCTTCTGCATGGCTTGGGCCTGATAGCACAACTACACTGTCCAGAAGGTCTCCGTGCATTTCCTCTTCAATCATTTCAGATATCCTGAGAAGTGAATCAGGTTCAATTCCTTTACTTACATGTACAATGGTTAGGGGCTCTCTTCTAATTCCCTTGATCTTCCCCACTACTTCACGAATGGCCTTTGTCGGAACTGCCAAAATCAGCGTGTCTGTTCCGGTTAAAGCCTCTTCAAGTGATGTATATCCTTTTATTTCTGCAGGCAGCTGTATCCCTGATAAATATTTTTGATTAGTATGGTGCTTATTAATTTCCTCTATCTGAACAGGATTATGGCCCCACAGTCTGACATCATGCCCATTATCTGCAAGCACCATCGCCAGGGCAGTACCCCAGCTGCCGGCACCAGCTACAGCAACGCTTTCTTTTTTTCGCTCCATTTGATCACTGCCTTTTAATGTATTTGATGCATCAAAAATTCATCCGATTCTGCAGCCAGACACATTATAAAGCTATCCGACCGGAGTCATCGCATTATTTTCTTTCCCTTGCAAAAATCTTAATAGGTGTGCCTTCAAAACCAAAAGCGTCCCTGATTCGGTTTTCCAGGAACCGTTCATATGAAAAATGAAGAAGTTCAGGATCATTGACAAACACAACAAATGTCGGCGGCTTCACAGCAACCTGTGTGGTGTAATAAATTCTGAGGCGTCTTCCTTTATCTGTTGGCGTAGGATTCATTGCAACAGCATCCATGACAACATCATTCAAGACGCTTGTTTCAACACGCAAAGAATGATTTTCACTGGCTGTGTTAATCATTGGAATAAGTGTATGAATACGCTTTTTAGTTTTGGCAGAAAGGAAAACAACAGGTGCATAATCCAGGAATTGAAAATGCTCACGGATATTTTGTTCAAATGCCTTCATTGTTTTCTCATCTTTTTCAACAGCATCCCACTTATTGACAACGATAACAACAGCTCTGCCTGCTTCATGAGCATAACCGGCTATGCGCTTGTCCTGTTCAATGATTCCTTCTTCCCCATCAATGACCACCAGGACAACATCGGAACGTTCAATTGCCCTCAAAGCTCTTAGTACACTATATTTTTCTGTTGTTTCATATACTTTCCCTTTTTTTCGCATACCCGCAGTATCAATGATGACATATTCCTGTCCATCCACTTTTACCTTCGAGTCGATTGCATCTCTTGTGGTGCCTGCAATATTGCTGACAATGACCCGTTCTTCGCCAAGCATTGCATTTACAAGGGAGGATTTCCCGACATTCGGGCGGCCAATTAATGAAAACTTAATGACATCTTCTCCATATTCACTTTGGCCATGTTTTGGGAAATGCTTAGCAGCTTCATCAAGCAAGTCTCCAAGACCAAGACCATGGGAACCTGAAATCGGAAACGGCTCACCAAAGCCAAGTGCATAAAAGTCATAAATCAAATCCCGCATCTCAGGGTTATCGATTTTATTCACACCCAGAACTACAGGCTTTTTGGCTTTATATAAAATTTTCGCAACTTCCTCATCTGCGCTTGTGACACCCTCTCTTCCGTTCACAAGAAAGACAATGACATCTGCTTCATCTATCGCAATTTCTGCCTGAAGACGAATTTGCTCTAAAAATGGCTCGTCCCCAATATCAATTCCGCCTGTATCAATAATATTAAAATCATGAGTCAGCCATTCTGCAGAACTATAAATTCTGTCCCTGGTCACTCCCGGAATATCTTCGACAATTGATATCCGTTCTCCTACAATTCTGTTAAATATCGTTGATTTTCCAACGTTAGGACGCCCGACAATAGCCAAAACTGGTTTTGCCATGAACATCACCCTTTCGATTCTTTATTCTTAAATTGTTAAACTTTGCGTCTATGATCCATAAATGACTTTTACTTAAAGTAAGCATACAGATGGCTGTCCACAATAACACTACATTGATGTTAAAACCATCCAAAACGCTTTACATTTATAAAATAAACCCTTCTCAAAGATAGAAGGGTCTAACTTAGATATTTTAACAAAGAGAAACCTTCACGGCAATGAAAAACTTGGAAACCTCCCTTAATGCTTAACAATTACATATAGTTCTTCTGTTAAGGCATGGGCAATTCCGTCTAGAATTGCTTCAAGATTGGCTGCGATGATTTCCATTTCTTTTTTATCTTCACAATGAAAAACGGCTGTTCCTGAAGGTATTTTGGATGGATTTGTTGTAATTGCAGCAAGTATGTATTTTTCAAGCACCATACACTAACTTCCTTTCCCGTTCGTTTGCCGTTCAGTAGGCATCCTAATCGCATTTTCGAGTGTTGGGACTGCTTCGATGACTTTTAGGGCTTTATTAATATCCTTTTCCTGGGGCAAGACAAATACCCCTACACGCCCATCATCCAGATCCCTTTTCGCCAGAGGAACAAGCGCAGGAGTCCCGGAATCCCGGTAAACACCCAAAGCTGTAGAAACATCATGCAATATAGCCTGCCTCTGTCCCAGATTAGCAATAGTGGATCGGGCATTGAAATTTTTTGGATTTAAAATAAACCCCATGCCATATCGGAGCACTTCTGCTTGCCTTTCAGGCAAGCCAATATTCATAATGTAAATATTGTCCACATACAAGCCTGCTCCATCAAAACGCGGTTCCACAAACTCAACATCAACAATATCCTTCAGCCTGCCACCCGACATTAATTTCGTGGAAATCAGTAAGGCTAGAACCGCTGCCGCAAGTCCTCCCCATATATTAAACAGCAGATAGCCTAGAGTACTAAGCAATGATGTGAAGATTACAAGATAATTCCTGCTTTCAAAGGCTATTGCTACACCTTCTATATATGTTTTGCCTCTTGGAACCATTTCATAGCTGTCCAGCTCAGTAAGTGTGTTTCTCTCCATATTTCTGACTTCTCTAAACTGGGATGCTGCAAGAGTCAGAAAGGTGATGGCTGTGAAGTCTTCCTCCATAATTGAAGGAATTGCTACCGTTCCCAGGCCTGCAGCAATGAATCCCAGTGCAACGTGTATAATTTTCCCATGCAAATATGTAGGATATTGCCGGTAATCGGTCCGAAGCATATAAATACGGGTCAAGGTTCCTGTTGCCAGACCAAAAAGGATCGGGTACGTGTATTCACTCATGATAATTTTTGTTTCTCCCTTTCAAAATGTTTAAAGTTCGCTTCAATATATTTGACCGTCCAATGCACTGCAATCCATAAAGAAGATATGGAAATTGAAATGGCCATGATATCCAAAAAGGCCAATGATCCAATCGTATACGGAAAGGAAAATGATTTAAGGATAAATGCATACAAAAATTCTCCCTGAATGCCTCCGAGCAATATTAACGGCAGCCTGAGCATTCTGTTTTTTTGCAGGAGTACAGCCATATAAACCATAAGGACTGAAAGCATCCATTCCCGGGAGAAAATCACCCAAACAGGATCAAACAGTTCAAAAAGGTGAAAAGTGACATAGGCCATCATCAGGATGAATGTGCAAAAAAGGAAATAAAGTCTGCTCAGTTTTTTTAGTCTCCCGGCAAAAACATATAGTGATGCAAGCAGAAAAAGTACAGCAATACCAATTTCAAAATTAAGGATATTAACTGTCAGGGGTGACATGATCACTAAGCATAAGATCCAGGCAGACAATAAAAACCTGTATTTATTAGTTCGAGCCATAAAAAAAGTCGCCATAATCCAAACCATCCAGGAAATCCAATAAAAAATTAACCCTTCCATCCTCTACCTCCTATCATTTCCATTATGGCTACTTCGTATGTAAATTAACCCTGTAAGTTCAAAAGCTGCGTCTATGGAATCCCAGTTGCCTTTTTTGCATAATTCTCTTCCGCTCACTTCATCTTAATAACATGGAGGTGTTAAATATGGGCAAAGACAGACAGGAAAAAAAGCTGAAGAATAGCGGAAAAGTGGAGTCCGATCGCGACCAGGCACTTCATTATCCTGGAGCTTCCAAGATGCAGAGTCCCGAAGAAGCCAGATCTCTGAATGATTCGAAATACAGTTAAGAAAAGCTGCTGCGCCTTGCTATGCACTGCAGCCATAATGAAAAAAATAGCTCTCGTCAAATGACGAGAGCTATTTTTGGGTGGTCCGTCTGGAATATGCTTTTGTATCAATTCCACGTTCATTCAGCCAATGGTGGGTTCTTCCAGATATGATAATCGGAGACTGCTGGAGTTCCGCTATGTTTTTTGCCCCCAAGGCAGTCATGATTATCTTCAATTCAGAATGAATACTGTTAATCTCTTCGATAAGTGCCTCAAGTCCTTCTTTCATCAGAACCTTTAAAAAGAATCCCGCCATCCCGGCAGCTCCTGCACCAAGCGCAACTGCCTTTGCTATATCATGACTTGTCTGAATTCCCCCGGAAGCAATGACAGCAACGCCTGCTTTTAAAGATGCAGCTTCTGCGATGGAGACAGCTGTCGGTATTCCCCATTCATCGAAAAACGTTAACAGTCTATCTCTTCTTGCATTTTCAATACGGGAGAAATTTGTTCCTCCAAATCCGCCGATATCAATGGCTGTAACACCGACAGATGCAAGCATTGAAGCTGCTTCTTTATTTATGCCAAACCCTACTTCTTTTACTACTACTGGGACTTCGGAATGGGCGACGATATTTTCAATTCTCTTTAATGCACCGCGAAAATCACGGTCCCCTTCCGGCATGGTCAATTCCTGTACAGCATTTAAATGAATTTGCAGTGCATCTGCTTCAATCATATCAACTGCTGCTTTTGCCTGATCGATTGTAGCTTCACTTCCTAAGTTGCCAAAAATAATCCCTCGGGGGTTTTCTCGTCTGACAACCCTGTAGGATTCTGCTTCACTTGGATCCTTAAGTGCAGACATCTGAGACCCTACTGCCATAGCAAGGCCTGTTGATTTGGCAGCCAAGGCGAGATCACGGTTAATTTGAACCGTTCTTTCTCCTCCGCCTCCTGTCATGGCATTTATAAAAATTGGCGAACTTAATGAAAGTTCGCCAATTGAAGTGCCTAAATCTGCCTGATCAAGAAACGCATCAGGAAGGCTTTGATGTACAAAAGCAACATCCGCTAAACCGGTATTGCTGCTCTGGCCTGTTGCTAAAGCATGCTGTATATGATCCCATTTACGTTTTGATCTGGACACAATTTATCACCATTACTTTTTTAAATTCTTTAGCTGGTCGCCAATCATATCACCAAGCGAGAAGCCTTTTGTTTCTTCAGGAAGTTCATAGTCAGTCACTTCTTCCTGCTCTTTTTCAAGAAGATCTTTGATGCTCAATGACAAACGCTGATCCTGTTCGTTCACATCAAGAACCTTCACTTTCACTTCCTGTCCTTCGCTTAGAACTTCATGTGGAGTTCCGATGTGCTTATGAGCAATTTGAGAAATATGGACAAGTCCTTCAACACCCGGGAAAACTTCAACAAATGCTCCGTATGAAACAAGCCTTCTTACTGTTCCATCAAGTGTGCTGCCTTTAGGAGCCTTCTCGCTGATATTATCCCATGGTCCAGGCAGAGTCTCCTTAATGGATAGTGAAATGCGTTCATTGTCGCGGTCAACGCTTAATACTTTCACTTTCACTTTTTGGCCTTCCTCGACAACATCTGAAGGCTTTTCCACATGCTCATAGGAAAGCTGGGAAATATGAACAAGTCCATCTATTCCGCCGATATCAACAAATGCTCCAAAGTCAGTAATTCTTTGAACTGTTCCATCCAGGACCTGGCCTGCCTGAAGGGACTCCAGCACTTGATGTTTCTGCTTGCCTTTTTCTTCCTCTATTACAGCACGATGAGAAAGAATCAGACGATTTTTATCTTTATCAAGCTCAACAATTTTAAATGTCATCGTTTTGCCTTTATAATCAGTAAAATCTTCAACAAAATGAGCTTCAACCAGGGAAGCAGGAACAAATCCGCGGACACCCAGGTCTACTACTAATCCGCCTTTAACTACATCTTTTATTTCTGCTTCAAAAACTTCACCCTCATTGAATTTCTTTTCGAGAGCTTCCCATGACTTACTGGCATCAACTTTACGCTTTGAAAGAATAAGAGCATCTTCCTCGACTTTTAAAACCTCAAGCTCGAGTTGATCTCCTTCTGATACCGCATCCCCAGCTTTTTCAATGTGCAGGCTTGAAAGCTCGCTGATTGGGATAATCCCGTCCAGTTTGCTGTCAGCAAGATCAACAATGACTTGCTTTTCTTCAACCTTGGTAACTTGGCCTTTCACCTTGTCACCCACCTCAAAATTCTTAACTTCTACTTGATTCATTTCCTCTGACATATGTATTCCTCCTTAATCCAATGGCTGCTTTCAAATTTTTAATCTGTATTCAACTGCCTGCCATCCAGGCAAGAACCCTGTGTCAGCAGCAGAAATACTCGAATGGCTATTTATTTTGCAGGCTTTTTTTCAACTGTTGTTGAATGTCTCTTTCTGCCCTCATATAAAAATTGTTCAGTAAAGGACAGCCTAATTTTTCGAATATTTTCGCCTTTTTAAAAAATGCCTTTTTACTAACTTCTTACAAAAGAAGTTTTTTGTCAAGCAAGAAGGTCTATGAGTAATCTTCAATTAATTTACGTATTTCTGACATAATCAATTCGGTGGTTTCCTCTGCCGAAGCCTTTCTTTCTCTTAGCTCTTTCATATCAATTGGTTTTCCATAAACAACTTTTAATTTTGAAAAAGCTTTATAGGGGCCAATGATGGCGCAGGGAACGACATGCGCTTCTGACCTGAGAGCAAAAAAGCCTGCACCCGCCAGTCCTTTCCCCAGCTGCCCCGTTTTACTTCTAGTACCCTCTGGAAAAAGCCCTAAAACATTTCCTTCTTTTAAGATTCCAAGCCCTTTTCTTAATGCTTCCCTGTCACTCATTCCTCTTTTGACAGGAAAAGCGTTTAGATCGGGAAGAATTTTCCCCAGAACCGGTACATTAAAAAGCTCTTCTTTGGCCATAAAATAAACTGGCCTTGGAGCATTAATGCCGACTACCGGAGGATCAAGATTATCTATATGATTAGAGCAAAGAAGAACTCCGCCTTCTTTCGGAAAGTTCTCCTTTCCGAACACTTCAAATCTGTAAATGGGTTTTAGGACTCCATAAACTGCTGCTTTGGCAAAAGAATAGAGATTCACTTTGAACCAATCCTTTCAATAGCCAGATCCATTATCTTATCGACTACCTGTCCAATTGACAAAGAAGTTGTATCAATCTCTTTTGCATCATCTGCTTTCTTTAATGGAGCTACTTCACGTTCAGAGTCCAATTTGTCCCTTAAAGAAATTTCTTCCTTCAGCTTTTCAAGATCAGATGGATATCCCTTCTGGATATTTTCGTTATGTCGCCTTACAGCTCTTTCATCGACAGAGGCTAAAAGAAAAATCTTTACTTCTGCTTGGGGCAGGACATGGGTTCCGATATCCCTGCCATCCATTACCACTCCTCCATTTAAAGCAAAGCTTTGCTGGCGCGAAACCATTTCTTCCCTAACCAGCCTATGCATGGAGACAACGGAAACAGAATTTGTCACTTCGGAAGTCCTGATTTCATTTGTCACATCCTGGCCGTCAAGATGAATTAATTGCCCTTTTTCGCCTGGCTGCAGTTCAATAACTGTATTGTTTAAAATCTCCATAAGAGAGGCTTCATCTTCGAGGTTTGCATTTTTCTGAATTGCTTTATAAGTCAAGGCTCGATACATGGCACCAGTATCAATATATATGTAAGATAATTTCTCCGCCACGATCTTTGCTACTGTACTTTTCCCTGCAGCAGCTGGGCCGTCAATTGCGATTGATATACGTTTACTCATAGTTCCTCCTGTGTAACCCTGGCCGCTTTTTCCCCAGGTTCATTCCGCTTTTATTTTAACATAATAAGTCTGCTTCAGTGCATAAATAAGCTGTATTTTAAGTCTTACAAATTTTCAAAAGCAGTCTCAAAAAAATCTCACCACAAAAAATAAGCAGGCGCCTGCCTGCTAATTATTTTTCCTGAAAGTTTCAAGCAGCTCAGTAAAATTCTGATCTGTGACACCTTCATACTGTGTCAGCTGCTTTAATTCGGGAAAAGCATCCATATGATGAAAAAAAAATTGAGTGATCAGCAGGAAAACAAATTGCACTATTATTAATTTAAGAATAATCCTCTCCACTGTTTTCATCATTGCCATCTCTCCAACCGGAAATATAAAATCAAGTCAATAGACTTCACCATCTATTATGAGAGATGAATATAAAAATTATTCCTTTATTCATATTTCCAGGCCTTTTTTCTTCATGGCCAATTGCCTTTCGAAACAAAAGCGCAGAAGCAATTGCCTGTCCTGCGGGCTTACCTCCATAAACTGAACAGAAATAAGCGATTTACCATTTCGGGGTTCAGAGACTCTTATTACCTTACTTTTAAGCTTCAAATAATAATTGACACCGTTTTGCATGGCTAATACGAAATAAGTAAATATTTGCATATTGGCTTTTAAGGAACTGTCCATCTTAGCAATGATCGCAGCCCCGCCTGCACTAATATCATCCGTAACGGACACAAAAGGAGAGAACTCATTATTTTCCGCATGGATTGCAACATCAACAGGAGTTTCTACCCGGACAAACTGCCGTCTTTGAATTTTCACTAAATGTTCATCCCCGGGATATGATAAAATCATCATCGGGATTTTTTGCTTAACTCTTCCAAGAACCTCGCTTTCGAAAAGGTATACCGTTCCATCATCAGCCAAAAAGGTAGCCTTCAGCTGTGTACCATCAACCAGAAATGCAGTTTTATTCGTTTCCTGATTTATTGGATAATCAATATATAAGTTATTTCCTTCTCTTTCGGCAAGCTTGCATTTATACTTCTCAGGTTTTTCAGAGTACGTCAATTCGAGCATCAATGCTTCACCAATATTTATCATACTTCCACACTTCCCCATAATAAAAGGATATTCTTGTCATTTAATTATGAACGCTATATAAGAATCCTGCAATAACATTTTGATTTTCTTTAGGTAAAAAGACCCAAACATTCTGAATAAATTGCTGTTCTTTAGTGCTGTCCGTTGATTTCCGCTCCAGGCTGCTCAGCGAACCGCGGGGCGGGCGGTGAGCCTCCTCGACGCTCTGCGTCTGCGGGGTCTCACCTGTCCCGCTACTCCCGCAGGACATTGAATAAGCTTCATTGGTTAAACACCGCACGAAGAAAATGCGAATGCATTTTCGAGGATCTCGCACCTTCCGCTCCAATCAAATCAGTGAATAATATATAAAAAGCAACAAACCTTCGAAAATAGCCAAACAAAAAAAAGAAAGCCTATCCGGCTTTCTTTACACTACATCTTCAAATATTGGTTCTGCATTCTTAAGCTTTTCTACTTTTTCTTCCTGTCCAGTTTCTGCATTTATATAAATCCTGTAAGTATCTTCACCCAATGTGCCCATAAATTCATAACAGGAAACTTCATGATTCAAATCGTTAATGATTATTGCACGCCTGTCTTCCATGACCTTCAGCTGCGGATTCACCTTGGATCTTGCCTCTTCTGAAGTAATCGCAGGCTCAGGGATTTCTCGCTGGTGATGAGATTTTAAATAATCTTCGGCAGAAAAAGCAGTCATCCTGCCATTGTCAAGCGCAATTTTTACACGGATGGAGTCCGGATAAATTCTTACACCATCCTGGTTCGACACGAAGGTGAATACCCCTAAATTGTCATATTGGGCACTCTCGAATAAATCCAGGTCTTTAAAGCCATTGTCCTTAAGAAATTTAACTGCATTATTGCTTGCCTCATTAAGACTTACTTTTTGTTTCGCCACTTTCCGGTCGAGGATAAACCAGATTGGATAGCCGCCTTTTTTGGTAATATCCATGTTTGCTTCTTCATTTGTTTTCTCGTTTAGGATACTCACACTGAAAAACCCGTAATCAGATCCCTTGCCGTTTTCCGTTACTCTGATATTCACATTCTTTCCCAAACCTGCATAACGCTGGCCAATACGTGCAGCTTCTTTTTCTGTTATTTCTTTGCCATTCAGATATTTGTAGTTTTCATCTTTTTTCTGCATATTTACAAATGCAGGCCCAAAGTCTGTCTCTCCATAGCCTTCAACTGTTTTTTCCACTGTCTTAAAGCCGTCTATGATTGTATTATCTGCAGGTTCTTTATTGGACGCGAGAGCCATTTCGACATCCATCCATCTTAAGTTCTTTTCAAGAACCATATGCTGTACTTTACGTAAATCCTGCTGAACATCCGCAGATTGCTTATAAAGCTGTTTGAGCGTTTGGTATTCCTTCTCAGATAATGGCTCCTTCTCTAAATCTCTTACTGCTGTCCGATAACTGAAATCTCCAATATTGGATAGAAATTCTTCGGTTTTATTGAAAGGAAGAAGTGTTAGAGGCAGCTGGCCCACATCCGAGTGGGCTTCTGAAGTCAATCTCCATACTTCTGCCAATTCAGGTGATAGCGAAGTTCTCGAATTCATCGCTAAAGTTGTTCCGATTTTGTCATGCAATAGGTCGACTTGATAAGTTAAATCATGAAATGCTCTTTGATAATTATTTTCAGCATTAATGAGGATTGCATTTTTCTCCCGGTGTTCCTGATAACCCCAAAACGCTGTACCGGCAACACCCAGCGCAAGTACTCCAATAAGAATTCCTCTAAGCATGATTATTCACCCCTCTATTTACAGAATATATGTTTTCCAATCCGCTTGATTTGCGGCCGTGTCCAAATCCATCCGCTTGTAGCGGTATCCGGATTAAAATAATACAGCGCCTCTCCTGTCGGATCCCATCCATTAATCGCATCCAGTACTGCTTTTTTTGCCGTATCATTCGGCGTTAGCCATATCTGTCCATCGGCAACGGCAGTAAAAGCACGAGGCTCAAAAATGACACCAGAAACAGTGTTTGGGAATGAAGCACTGTTTACACGGTTTAAGATAACTGCAGCAACTGCCACCTGGCCTGTATACGGTTCCCCTCTTGACTCTCCATAGACTGCATTGGCCATTAGCTGAATATCATTTTCCGAGAATCCATTAGGGACATTTGAAGCAGTGGGCTGTTTGGGAGCTTCCTGCTGCTGTGCTGTTCCCCCCGTTGACCCTTGCTGAGGCTTAGTCTGCTTTTCAGTTTCCACCCCGCCATAATGGGTAAATTTATTGCCCTTATTGATTTGTTCTTTCACATATTGTTCATTATATTTAGATGCTTTCACGAGCTTGTTTTTTGTTTCCTGGCCGGCAAGCCCGTCAATGGGAAGTCCAAATTCATATTGGAAGTTCCTAAGTGCCCAATAGGTTCCCCACCCAAAGACTCCATCGATCTTCCCGTTGTAAAAGCCTAAATACTGCAGACGGGATTGAAGTTCTATTACATCGTTACCTACAGCCCCGTGCTGAATCACCTGATTTGAAAAGGCATTGGCTTTTTCCATATTCCCGCTCAATGGAATTCCCAGAACACAAAGGGAGATTATGATTAACACCTTTCCTGCCATAAATTTCTTTTTCATGGATTATAACCTCCAAAAGTCAATCTTTTATCATTGATCCTATTTTTTGTAGTCTCTGGCTTTTTATTCAATAACTTGAATCATTTATTAAGGCTGCCGGCAAATAAAAAACCCTCCATCAGGAATGGAGAGTTTTCTGTATATCAATTTGATTATTCACATGCTTTACGCTATGAGCCCTTGCTTTTTTAACTTTTCTTAAGCCCAGCCACCAAAGGAAGATCATAAATGGAAACATGATAAAAATCCAATGCTTAAGGGAAATAAGGATATAGTCGTAAATACCGTGAAGGAGAAAAGGTATAAGAAGTGAAAAGGCTATCCATTTTTTTGTAGATGTTGCCGAGAATTTTCCTTTTCCTATATAATAGCCCATGATAACACCGAAGAGAGCATGACTGGAAACCGGGAGCAAGGCCCTCCCAAGTGCGTGTTCCACACCTAGCCCGATGAGATAGAAGATATTTTCTGCCGTAGCAAAGCCGAGTGATACCGAGGCACCATACACAATTCCATCATATGGTTCATCAAAGGTTATATGCTGATAAATAGTATAGAATAATATAAACCATTTAAAGAACTCTTCCAGCATGCTTGATGATAGAAATGCATCCGCTAAACTGGACTGCAGCACCCCTTCAGTTTCTAAAACATATTGGATGAACATGATAGGGAACACAAGCAAAGCACCAAATAAAAAAGTTTTAAAAACCATTGAGATAGGTTCTGACTCATATTGATCTTTTAAATAAAAATAACTTAATAGTGCCAGTCCCGGCGCGATGCCAGCGGATAATATTCCCAGCATGAGCTGTCCTCTTTTCAATCTGTTTTCTTAATCGTATCATGATATAGTAAGAATTAAAATGATTATTCAAATATTGGAAAATAAATATTTCGGTTCATATTTATTTTTCAAGGCGAAAATTGGGGGATTAACATGGTGAAAAAAAAGATACTTGTTATACACACAGGGGGTACCATTTCAATGAGCGAGGATGCAGAAACAGGTGCCGTAAAACCAACAGATAATAATCCATTAACTGAAAAAACAAAGGAACTGCTGTCCCTTGCAGAATTACTGATTGAAGAGCCATTCCACCTTCCTTCACCGCATATTACGCCAAAGGAAATGCTTAAATTAAAGGAAATCATTGAAAACAGCCTTGCAAAGGAAGAGATTAGCGGCGTAGTGATCACACATGGAACAGATACATTAGAAGAGACAGCCTACTTTTTGGACTTAAGTGTGAAAACATCCCTTCCGATCGTTGTTACAGGTGCAATGAGATCGAGTAATGAAATCGGTTCAGACGGACTATACAACCTTATTTCTTCTATTCGTGTAGCTGCTTGTGAAGAAGCAAAAGACAAAGGAGTCCTTGTCGTTTTGAATGATGAAATCCATACAGCAGAAAATGTTACAAAAACACATACGAGTAATGTCTCTACTTTCCAGAGCCCTCAGTACGGGCCAATTGGAATAGTCACAAAGAGAGGTGTATTATTCCATAACGCGCCGACAAATAGAGAATACTACCCTTTGGATACAGTTGTAAAAAAAGTCACACTCATTAAAGCCTTCGCCGGAATGGATTCTTCTTTGCTTCATGCGATAGGGAATTTAGATTTCGATGGTGTTGTTATCGAAGCACTTGGACAAGGTAATCTGCCTCCAGCCACAATTGAGGGCATTAAAGCCCTTACAGAAAAAAACATTCCGATTGTATTGGTTTCCCGCTGCTTCAATGGAATTGCTCAAGATGTTTATGGTTATGACGGAGGCGGAAAACATCTCAAGGACATGGGGGTAATATTTTCAAATGGGCTTAATGGACAAAAAGCCAGAATTAAACTGTTAATTGGACTGGAGACACAGCAAAATATCGAAGAGATTTTTCAAATATAATTAAAAGGCTGATCTGAAATGATCAGCCTTTTCTGTTTCCGCTCTCTTTTTCAATTATTGCTTTTGCTATTTGTCCGCCGTGAAATCTTCCATTTTCAATAAAAATTTCGTTGGCATTATTTCCGGCAGCTATCACACCTGCAATAAATATTCCAGGGACATTCGTTTCCATTGTTTCAGGGTTAAATTGAGGGCGCCCGGTTTCATCATTAATTTGAATCCCCATATTTCTTAAAAATCCGTGATCAGGATGATAGCCAGTCATGGCAAACACAAAATCGTTTTTAATGTCAAAGGCTTTACCATCCACTGTATATAATAGCTTATTTTCACTAATTTCTTTCACATGTGCATTGAACTCCATTTTAATGACGCCATTTCTCACTAAAGACTCAAACTCAGGCAGAATCCAGGGCTTTATGCTTGGTGAATATTCTGTTCCGCGATAGATCACCGTAACTCTTGCTCCTGCTTTTACCAGTTCGATTGCGGCATCAACGCTTGAGTTCTTCCCTCCGATAACTGCTACGTCTTTATCAAAAAATGGGTGAGCTTCTTTGAAATAGTGAAATACCTTTGAAAGATCCTCACCGGGAACTTCCATGTAATTGGGATTATCATAATAACCTGTAGCAATTATGACGTTATTGACTGTATAATCCCCCTTATCAGTTTGTACTTCAAATGCTTCGGAATGATTTTTTACTACATTTAGAACTTTTTCGTAAGCATTGATCTTAATGCCTTTCCTTTTCACCACTTCCCGGTAATACGTTAGCGCCTGGTTTCTCTTAGGCTTGTAATTTTCCGTTATGAAGGGCACCCCGCCGATTTCGAGCTTCTCACTTGTGCTGAAGAAAGTCTGGTGTGTCGGGTAGTTGTATATTGCATTTACGATATTGCCCTTTTCAATAACAAGGGGGGTTTTTCCAGCTTCCTGAAGGGCAATGGCAGCTGCCAGTCCGCAGGGCCCTCCCCCAACAATAATAGCGTCTATATTCAAGATTCTCACTCCTTAAATGCCAAAAACAAGTATTCCATGCTGCTGTTTATAAAAAATCTCCCATCAGTTTATGATAGGAGATTTTTTATGATTATTCAAATGTGAAGATTTACAGTTAAATCCATCCACGGAATCTTGAAGCTTCCGCCATTTTTCTGACACCTACCATGTAGGCAGCCAGACGCATATCTACACGGCGTGTTTGGGATGTCTGATAGATATTATCGAATGATTTAACCATGACTTTCTCAAGCTTTTCTTCTACTTCTTCTTCAGTCCAGTAATATCCCTGGTTATTTTGAACCCATTCGAAATAGGATACTGTTACACCGCCGGCAGAAGCCAGTACATCAGGGACAAGCAGGATTCCCCGCTCAGACAGAATCTGTGTTGCTTCCAAAGTAGTTGGCCCGTTAGCCGCCTCCACTACAATGCCAGCTCTTATGTTATGTGCATTTTCTTCTGTTATCTGGTTTTCTATGGCTGCCGGGACCAGAATATCGCAATCAAGTTCAAGCAGCTCTTTATTTGAAATTGTATCATTAAACAATTTTGTCACAGTGCCAAAGCTGTCACGGCGATCCAAAAGGTAATCAATATCAAGGCCGTTTGGATCATATAAACCGCCATAAGCATCTGAAATACCAACAACCTTTGCACCTGCATCATGCATAAACTTTGAGAGGAAACTTCCAGCGTTTCCGAATCCCTGAACAACAACTCTTGCACCTTCAAGGTTAATGCCTTTTTTCTTGGCAGCTTCCCGAATGCAAATTGTAACCCCTTTAGCTGTTGCTGATTCCCGTCCATGTGAACCCCCAAGTACAAGTGGTTTACCGGTAATAAAGCCTGGGGAATTAAATTCATCAATCCGGCTGTATTCATCCATCATCCATGCCATGATCTGCGAGTTGGTAAATACATCAGGCGCAGGAATATCCTTAGTAGGACCTACAATTTGACTGATTGCCCGAACATATCCGCGGCTAAGCCGCTCTAACTCACCGAAGGACATATCGCGCGGGTCACAAACGATTCCGCCTTTACCTCCGCCATATGGAAGATCTACAATTCCGCATTTCAAGCTCATCCAAATCGACAGTGCTTTTACTTCCTTTTCAGTTACATTCGGGTGAAAACGAATACCGCCTTTAGTAGGACCAACAGCATCATTATGCTGGGCCCGGTAGCCAGTAAAGACTTTTACTGTTCCGTCATCCATCCGTACAGGAATTTTCACTGTCATCATACGAATTGGCTCTTTAAGAAGCTCATACACCTCATCGGAATAACCCAGCTTCCCTAAAGCCTTATGTATGACCGTTTGAGTCGACTTTAAAACGTCCAATTTTTCAGCTTTATTTGAATCAGTACCTTTCTCGGCTACCATTTGTAAACCTCCTAGAAAAATCACTTTCATTAGTTGTCCGCTTCCATGGAATAGTATACACCTTTGCCTAATTTATGCAAGAAGAATCATGCGGTTTTCCGCATTTTTTGATATTTTTGTGAAAACGCTGTCAGCGTTGGTATTAAAGGGAATTTTCTGTTTACTCCCAGTACTCCTTTTCCCGCTGAAGGGCAAAAGAAACCTCCTGTTTCCTTTTGTAAAGCAACATCTTTATATATGATATTATTGCAGCTGTTTGACTATATTTGGTTTACCCAATTTTTATATAATTCATGAGCTATTAATCCAGATTCGTTGCTGGATGCAGCGAATGCATATTGCAAAAGAGTAACCTGCATAAAAAAAAGAGGTTGGATCCCCTCTTTACATTATGAGAAATATTCCACCAGCTTTTTTACAGCATTGGCTTCGATCAGCACTTTCCCATATTCCTGAATAACGTGAATGCTGGTAAAAGCCGAATCACCGTACTCAGCTAATATGGCAATTACCCGGTGAATATTTCCCCCCTCCAAATCTGCTGCATGATAAAAATATTTTTCTTTATAAAAGTATAGGCTTCCTTCCTCAATCTGCACGCTGTTCAGACTTTTTGCCATTTGAATTACATGTTCAAAATCCAGGAATTCGAATAATATATCTTCACTGCCATCAACAGTTACCTGCATTTCAATAAAACCATCATCAAGGAGCTCTTCATCCATCTGCTCCTCCATCGTAACAATCATCACCATTCCCTGTGCCTGCATGGAGAATATTTCCACTGCTACTGACCCGTGAATGTCTACACCGAATTCTTCACTTGCTTCTTCCAGCATTTCATGAAAAAGCTGATGCCATTTTAATGAATCCTTCAAGACATCTTCCTTAGTCAGTCCCCTATCATTCAAGTCATCTAAAGTGAGAAAGATTTTGATTTTATTATAATTCAAACGTTCTAAGCGCATGATAAGCCCCCTGACCTGAACCAACTCTTTGGTTTAGTGTATGATATATTGCTTAGTTTGTGAGTCGTCTTTTTTTCTGTGACTAAAAAAAGAAAAGACCCGGCAATTAACCGCCAGATCTATTGTTTAAAGGAGCCGTTCTTTAATCCATTCTTCCCATTCTTGCGGAGAACTTCCGGGTATAAACTGTTCATACTTCATTTTTTCTTCATTGCTTAGGGAATCAATGCCGAATCCCCCAATGCCTACATGGAGGTTTCCATAAGTCCCGGTAAGTCTCTCTGAAAGTTTAAGGGTTTCCGGCACGTTTGACTTCATTGTACACGACAGAAATAAAAACTTGGGTTTAACCACTCCAATTACAGTGTCAATATCTTCATCAGCAATGCTTGTCCCAAGGTAAACAACCTCAAATCCTCTTCTCCGCAGAAATAACGTAAAAATTAAAAGTCCTAATTCGTGAGCTTCTCCAGGCCCGCAAACTGCGACCACCTTTGGCAGAACCCCGTTATGCGGAAATGAATGCAGAATCATCCCTATTCTTGATCTTAATATGGACGAGGCAAAGTGCTCATGAGCAGTGGTAATTTTCCCTTCATCCCATAGATGTCCAATTTTCACTAAAAGAGAGCCTAGTATATCAATTAGGACTTTATCTATTGTGTAAAAACTAAAAGCCTGATTAATCAAATCATGCGCTTTCGATTCATTAAAATGAAGGAGAGCTTCAAGAAGCTCATTGGCGAGGGCACCCGACCGGTCTCCTTCCTTATCCACCTGAAGCGGCTCGGCATTTAATTCCTTATTCTCCAGAAGGGAAACAGCCTGGCTGATGGAAAAGCCCTGATCTACTTTCATGATCAGCCATTTTAGTATTTTGATATGCTCTTCGGTGTATAGTCTATGGCCTGATTCATTTCTCTTTGGAGCAACGATTTGATACCGCCTTTCCCACGCCCTTAAGGTTCCTGGCTGAATACCGAGCATCTTAGAAACAGCCTTAATATTATATTTACCTTCTTCAGTTGCCATGCTCAGCCCTCCCTTCAATGCTAATTAGCAAATATCGCTGGACAGCGATTAAATTTCAGAACTTATACCTACTTAAAAAGTATAAAAACAACAGTAAGTATTGTAAAATCTGGATGTGTTTTCATTTTGAAGCTAAGATATCAGCTTTTTTTAAGGTGATGAAGTGAGTTTCAGACTTTGCTCCCAGCCTTAAAGGCACTCCAGTCGTTCCATAGCCGTTGCTGATCAGAATTGTTGTTTGCGGCAGCACTTTTATCCGTCCCTTTTCATAAGGGCTATACCCTAAAATATGTATTTGTCCGCCATGCGTATGCCCGCTTAAGACAAGGTGAATATTTTGTTCTTTTTCTATACTATTAATGATTCGTGGATCATGGCTGACGAGAACCCGAAATCCATCAGAGACTATATCCTCAAGTGCAAGGTCGAGCCGATCCCTCTCTTTGCTGAAATCATCTGTTCCCAGCAGAATAAAACGCTCACCTTCCTCTGATTCAAAAGAGAGGGCAGTGTTATCTAGAATTTTAACTCCGCATTCGAGGAGGAGGGCGTCGAGCTGATGGTAATCAACTTCATAATCATTGTTCCCCCACACGAAATAGACAGGCCCGCATTCCTTCAAACCCAGCAGGTTTTTCCTTACTCTATCAAAAGGGACTCCTCTTTCCAAGAGATCGCCGCCGATAATCACCAGGTCAGGCTTCTTCTCTTTTATCTCCCCGATAATGGTTTCTGATACTGTCCTCCTATGAATATCAGAAATAAAAAAAAGCTTTATTTCACCAAAGGTTTCCGGAAATTCAGGAAAAGAAAGCTCTTTATATATAATTCTATCTGCAAATGCCTCCCTAAGCATAAACAATAGTAAACCCGCAACGCCAATTAAGGCTAAAGCTATTAAGTATATCATAAATCCTCCTGCCATCAATTTCCTTTACTCAGTCTCCAGCAAAATTGATTTTCTTGAAATCTAAAGAAATAATACCATAGATTGCCGAAAAACAGAAAAGGGCAAACGCTTCCCATGGCGAAAGGACTGATAAAGTAAAAAAGCATCCCATCAGCAATAAGATCAGAACAGTGCCAAATAAAGCATTGCTTTCTTTCAATGACTTGAAATTTTTAAAAACTCCTGCAGCCCATTCGATGATCATCCTAATGATTTCTGCGTTGGCAATAAAGGAGATAAGAAAAAAAGTCATTCCCAGGACAAAGCCTGCCGGCTCGAGCACAAAAATAACAATCATATCTGAAATGCCCATGGGAATAGACACCGGAAAAAGTTTAATATATAAAATGCCGCCAATAAAGCCTGTCACCAGCTTCAGCAAAATAATAAACAATAAAAATCCCTCCCATACAGAGTGTATGAGAAGGATTTATTTTGTTGACTATATATACATTAATCTTCAGTAATATCCAGAACACGGAAACCTGATTTTTCAAGCCGGCTGATGAACTTATCCATATTATCATTTTTCTCTACTTTCATCACGATGCGGCGGACCAGCTTGTCTGTTTCATCAAAAGTAACAAGGGAAATGATGTGTTCATGGAAATAATGGGCGATTTCGGCCAAACGGGCAATTCGCCCCTCCGCTTCCACAGAGGTAAACGCAATCCTGACACCGGGTTTATTCGTCCCGAAGGCAGATTGAAATTGAGCCAGAACATCAAAGCGGGTAACGATGCCCAGAAATTTACGGTTTTCGCCCAAAACAGCAAGTAAAGGAAAATCCTTTAAATCCAGCAGTGTTTTTTCAAAAATTTCATTCCCCTGTAAATATTGTTCCTGATGTGTGGCAATATCTTTTACGAGTGTTCCTCCAAGAAACTCTTCCTTTGATTTTCCTGACAAAAAGAAGTTCTCATATATTCCATATCTGGTAATTATGCCGGCATATTGATCGCCGTCCAACACAGGAAGTCCATCAATCTGGTTGTCCTCAAGCAAATCCAGAGCATCTTTCAATGCTTCATCCTGTCTGACCGTTTTACAGTTATGTTTAGGGATCATAATACTTTTCACAAACATTGCCATCACCTCAAGAATAATATTAATTAGACCTAACATTTAATTCGCCATTTATTCAACTTTCCCCTCTTTTTATTGGAGTAAACGATCATAAAATCACTGTGCTTTTCATAAGTTTCAATGACGCATAAAAAGGAGGGATTATGATGAATACACTCCGCAAGACCTGGCACCCATATGTTAGCCCCTTTGACCCCTGCACTCCTATAAAGGTCAAAACTTATTCCACACCTCCAAACCTTTATATGGGTTTTCAGCCGCCAGGACTGGAACAATTTACACCAATGCAGGCCTTAAAAACAGGAACTCTGTGGAAGGCTTTCTATGATCCATGGTACAGTCCCTATGAAAAATCCAGGGAGGGACAGCAGTAATGAAACAATTACCCGCAGATTACTACCAGCTTCTTGAACAGCTTCAGGCTGTGGACTTTGTTCTTGTTGAGCTGACTTTATACCTTGATACTCACAATAATGATACAGAAGCCATTAAGCAATTCAACCATTATGCAAAAGAACGGAAAAAACTGAGAAATGCCATTGAAAGCAAATATGGTCCATTAATGCAATTTGGCCACAGCTATTCGGGACAGCCATGGAATTGGGATGATCCCCCGTGGCCATGGCAGGTATAGTTGATTTTCAGGCGCCTTCTTAATGGGGAGGCGCTCAAGACTTACTAACGGACTTCCAAAGGAGGCTGAGAATAAAATGTGGGTTTATGAAAAAAAACTGCAATACCCGGTGAAGGTAAGCACTTGCAATCCTAAGCTGGCAAAGTATCTAATAGAACAATATGGGGGTGCGGACGGTGAACTTGCTGCCGCACTAAGATATTTGAATCAGCGTTATACTATACCGGATAAGGTCATCGGACTACTTACAGATATAGGAACAGAGGAGTTTGCACATCTTGAAATGATTGCGACAATGATTTACAAATTAACAAAGGATGCTACACCTGATCAAATGAAGGCTGCCGGCCTGGATGCCCATTATGCTAACCATGATAATGCTCTGTTTTATCATAATGCTGCAGGTGTGCCGTGGACAGCTTCTTATATCCAGGCAAAAGGTGATCCAATAGCAGATTTATACGAAGATATCGCCGCAGAAGAGAAAGCAAGGGCAACCTATCAGTGGATTATAAATTTGAGTGATGATCCGGATCTAAATGACGGACTCCGGTTTTTAAGAGAAAGAGAGATCATCCATTCACAGCGCTTCAGAGAAGCCGTTGAGATTCTAAAGGAAGAACGGGATAAAAAGAAATTCTTCTAAATACTTAACAAAAAGAAGCAGGCAGGCTGCTTCTTTTTCCATTTGGTTTATTTTTCATTTGTTTTCATGATAAAGGTTTATATCATAATTTTTTTTCATCATTTCGAAAACGTTATGGCGATTTTTCCATTCATCTTCTTTTTTCCAGAGATCTTTGCTCTTATCAATTATTTCACACCTTAGTGCATGAAATTCTTTTTCTGCTTTATCTCTTTTTTCTCTCAGAAGATTCATAAACCCATAAAGGCCAACCGTAAAAACTAGTAAATAGAAATTTTCAGACTGATTGACAAAAGCCGAAAACATCGATGCAAACGAGTAAGAGTAAGGCTGCATAACACTTTTATAAAGATAAAAAAAGAATAAAAAGGATATAAAAACGGTCGCCCACATGGCAATCAAATGCCAGGACTTGAATCGATCAAACTTTTGTTTTCTCTCCACAACTTTCTCTAGCATTTTTCTTGTTGCCTGGTCTGTACGTTCGTCAAGCATTCTAATCGGCGATTCCAAAAACGCTCCCTCCCTTTCATAATAATGTATGAGCTTGTACATTATTCTATGACTGGGAGAGAAGACAGCAAATGGTCTTAGACTCTTTTATTGCTCAAGCGGAATTTTTAATACCTGGCCCGTTTGTATTTCATTTGACGGCAAATTGTTGGCTTGCTTTATTATTTCAATTCCGGATTGGGATTTATAATAGGTCATGGCAATTCGAAAGATTGTTTCCTTTGGTTTAACCGTATGGTAGACAACTTTGCCTTCCTTATTTAATTCTTCCTGTGTCCCGGCAGTTTTCGACGAGTCTGTACTATCAGAAGCTGTTTGCCGGGCCTGCTTTTCAGAAGCGGATTCAGAACCTTTATCTTCTTCATCAGGCTTTTGAGGAGTCTGTTTTTCCTGCTGGTCGCTGGCAGCATCTTTCTCTTGTGATTCTTCAGCTTTTTTAGTTTTTTCAGGTTTCTCAGCTTGTTCAGGTTTCTCAGTTTCCTGCTCTTCTCTTGCTTCTATGGTCGTCCCTTCACCTTCATCATTTGTGGCAAAAACGACCGTTTCAGAACCTATTTCTTCAGATTCTGCATTTAACCCGGTATTAATGCTCTTATCACTGCTTACATATTGATAAATGCTGAAAATGGTAATCGGGAGCAGGATAAAAAATAAAGCCAGCAAGCGAATAACAGGGTATTTAACTCTCCATTTATTTTTTTTTCTTTTTTCCTGATGTATACGGCTCCGCGGCGGCAAAGCGGATTTTTGCACGCTGTCTCCCGTCTCCTGTTTTCTGTCAATCCTCTTGCGGAGTCTTTCAGCCTGATCTCTATATGGGTCTTCTTTACTCATGTTTCATCCCTTCCTGTAAAAAAAATCATAAGAAGTTTATTTGACGCTGCTGTTATCTACTTTGTTCATTGCCTTTTCCTATTTAGATTTTTTCAGGTACCGTTTTCGAATAAGAATACCCAGAAGAAAATCAATCAGAAAATGCATAACAATCGTAACAAGCAAATTATTGGATATATGATAAATATAACCTATAAAAAAGCTTAATGTAATAATATTTACAAACAAAAACCAATTAAAAAGATATCGATAATGAACAAGTGCAAAAATAAGACTAGAAATTGCCAGTCCAAAATGGGTCTGAATGACACCTCTGAACAAAAGTTCTTCGCTTATTGCCACCACTGCTGCAATAAAAGCAATATGAAGAATATGGCGGTTTTGAAAGATTTTCTTATTTAACCCTCCGTCATCATACATTTCCTCAGGGAGGAGCTTCATCAAGACAATATCAATCAGGACAACAGTCAATCCCGCCGCTGCCCCAATGACAAGAATATTAATATCATCAAGTACAAAAAGAGCCTGGAATTCCTTAAAGCTGTTAAAAAATATAATACTAAAGATGAAAGCAATGGCTAAAATAAGCACCTGAGTAAGATAAAGATGGAATAATAGCTCCTTGTCTGTTAATTCCTTAATGATGTCCTCGTATTTTTTCTTCAATCCGGTTCACTCACTTGGAATCAGGAGATATTCTAAATGATTTTTCCAATCATAAAGCATACTATCCTGATTATCTGATTTTGTGTTTCTTATGAATTCATCAAATTGCAAACCGCATATATCACAGCAGTATTGGACCGGAGTATTTTTTTCCTCATCAAAAAAGGAAAGTATATTTTCTCTCCGGCAATTTTTATTGTGTATCCACCTATACACTTCCTCAATGCTATTTCTTTTCAATTTGATTCTGCCTTCGCAGTACCCATTCATCTCCTGCAGAATCCTTTTATACCCCAGTCCAGATTTGGCTTTCCGTTCAAAAAAATCATAAAATATTCTCCACTGAATTTCTGTTAAACCGGAACACTGTTTAATTTGTTCTTCATAAGCACTGATATTCGTGAGCGCATTCGGGTTTTCTTCCATCCAGCCGCTGATCCAATCAATTTGAGACTTGTCAGGAAATTCATTTTCTGCAATTTGTATGGGAAGCTGCTCATCACCGGGTGTATAGAGCATAATAGCTATACTTTGTTTTCCATCTCTTCCTGCCCGCCCAATTTCCTGCAAATAAGATTCAATCTGAAGAGGCATATGAAAGTGTATCACGTACCGGATATTTTCTTTATTAATGCCCATGCCAAAGGCACTTGTAGCGCAAATAAGATCGAGCTGCCCATGGATAAACTGCTGCTGCACAAGGATGCGGCTTTCCTGGTCCATTCCCCCATGATAAGCCATCACTCTTTTAGCTCCATTTACTCTCAGCATATCGGCTGTTTGTTCTGCCATTTTTTTGCTGGAAAAATATATAATGCCAGGACCCTCAAGGCTCTCAGCAAGCTCCACAAGCCTCTTTGTTTTTACACGGAAATTTTCTGCCTTTTCTACAGTTAGCGCTATATTAGGACGGTCAACCGAATAAATAATTTCGCTGCAGTCCAGTATGCCGAGTGACTTTTTTATATCTGATTTAACCTCATGCGTAGCTGTGGCAGTTAAAGCAAGTGTAACCGGGTTCCCTACCTTTTGTCTCACTTCGCCAAGCTTTAAATAATCTGGCCTGAAATCATATCCCCATTGGGAGATACAATGTGCTTCATCAACAACAAATAAAGCGATGCGCAATTTTTTCAACTGAGATTGTACTGATTCAAAATAAAGCATTTCGGGTGAAATAAAGATAAACTTATACTGATCCAGATTAGTTAATGCCTGCTTTTTTTCAGAACGGGATAGAAAAGAATTGAATGCTATCACCTTTTTTTCTCCATTCATCATGAGCTGTTCTGCCTGATCCTGCATCAGGGACAGCAAAGGAGAAATAATAATTACCTGGCCTTCAATCATATATCCCGGCAGCTGATAACAAAGGGATTTACCTGTACCTGTAGGCAGCATGGCAACAGTATTCCTGCCTGCGAGCACGGATTCAATGATTTCCTTTTGTCCAGGTCTGAAGGCAGAATATCCAAATTTTCTTTCCAATAGTTCGTCCAATCTCATTGTCCCTCTCCAAGCTTTGCCATTACTAATCTGATTTCAAAATAATCGGATTCAGGCACTATTTGACGTATTTGCTTTAATTGCATTGAATCAGCACGATTGGCTGCATGAAGGATCAGCTTCTGTTTTTCCTCGGAGACATAACGTGTGATATTAAAGCAGCTGTCGTTTAATGCTACTTCCACAATATGATCCTCAATTGTACTTTTTTTCAATCTTCTCATTTTAGCTATATCATCCAATTCCAGTCCCTGTTTTAACATTGTGTAAGTCTTTTGGGCAGACAATGTTAGCTGAACTTCATTTCCTGCATCGCTAACGATCTTATTGATAAGCGGATATTCGGCAGAATTATCTCTTCCGCTTGCCAGTATATGATGAATAGCCCCAAGGAACTGATGGTGGTAATAATCCTGGCTGATTCCAAGCTGTTCAGAAGCCTGAACAGCTGTGAGGCCAATACGGTTATAGCCTGTCAGCCTCAATGTCAGCACAGCAGGATTAATATTATTCAGACCTTCAAGGCACTGACCAAGTTCCTTGTACAGCATAACCCCAACTTCACCGCGGGAAAATCCAGATTTCCCAAGAAAGTCTTTCAGCCATTCATGAATATCTCTTTTTCTTTGGATAGGAAGGTACTTTACATTGTTATTATTTAAGTGGGATATTACCTGAATTAAAAGTGTAATCCTCTCCCAAAACAATTCACCTGTACTATGATACAGCCATCCGTTTAATGATGAAGGTATTGGACATTCTAAAAGAGATCTTTCGAGCTCTTTCTTCCCTTCTTCAGTTAAAATGTAATGCTTTTCATCAATGGCAGTCATCCAGCTGCTGCTTAGGATTTCCTCTGCAAGATGGTCCAGAACTCCCCTGCTTAAATTTCCAAATGTACGAAAAAACGGGGTTAGTTGAAATAGATGAGCATCTTGGATGGTCTGGGAAGACTTTTTTCCATTAAGCAAATGTAAAATGGAATATATAGTTCTTTGTCCCTGCAACTCGTTAACACAGTACATTATTACAGATTTCAAATAAGCTCTTTGCATTATGTTCACCTTACGGCATAAGATTTTTTATTTTTTCATTACCTTCTTTTTCTTACTTCTATTTTATCATGAAAGAATTCGGCAGGCCGTTTTAATTATTTCTAACAGGGTAAATTATGCCTAAACCCTTATGTGATAAGCATTCTCAATACATTTTCTATTGAAAAGTTGAACATACAGTTTTACAATAGGATGTGAGGAATGTGTTACCATCATCTTGATGGGAGATTAATTGTTTAATTCTTGGGAGGTTTTTTTCATGGCAAAGTATACAATTGTTGACAAAGAAACATGTATTGCATGTGGAGCTTGCGGCGCAGCTGCACCGGACATTTATGATTACGATGATGAAGGCATCGCATTTGTTACCCTTGATGATAACCAGGGTATCGTTGAGATTCCAGATGTATTGATGGACGATATGATGGATGCATTCGAAGGCTGCCCAACCGATTCAATCAAAGTTGCTGATGACGCTTTTGATGGCGACCCGCTTAAATACGAATAATCCCTCAGCCATACTCTAATCTTTGTTAAGCTACTGCTCCCTTTCAACTAGAAAGGGAGTTTTTTGGCTTACAAATTGAAAAAGCAGCGGAACATTTGCCGCTGCTTTAGATTTATATATTCATTATGCTGCACTTTTTAATACAGCCTGCTTTTCTACCCAGGTTCTCATGCGTGTAAAAATGAGCATGAAAACAATTGAAATAATAATTCCTTTTAGGATATTGAATGGCAATATTCCTGTCACAATCATTGTTCTCATTTCAGGCGCTGACATTGCCGGGAAATTCAGGAAGAATGTATATGCCGGCAGAATGACAACGTAATTAAGCACACTCATAATAACAGCCATAACCATGGTGCCGATTACGAGCCCAAACGTCATGCCTTTTTTGGTCTTCAGCTTGCTGTATACATAATAAGTAGGCAAGACGAACAAAATGCCTGCCGCAAAGTTTGCAATATGTCCGACAGGTACCCCTGTTGCACTCCCAGTCATGAAGTAATCAAGAATATTTTTAATAAGCTCCACTAATATTCCTGCCGCCGGGCCAAAGATTAACGCCGCGATTAATGCAGGAATATCGCTGAAGTCAATCATCAAAAATTGCGGAAACGGCGGAATTGGAAAATTGAGCAGCATTAATACATAAGAGATGCTGCTTAGCATTCCGATGGCAACCATTGATTTGATATTAAGTTTTTTCAAGTTCCTCTCTCCTTTTTAGGACTATCTCTCCTATAGAAGAAAGGTTCGGCTAAGCAAATATCTTCGCAATAAATAACCCTCAAGCAAAAATAACTTGAGGGAGAGTTGCTAAGGCATGCTTAATAACGTTCAAAACCTGCATTTTTTGAACGTCTGCAGAACCTCCATCTTCTCCCATCCAGACTGTACTGTCGGCTTTGGAATCGCACCAAATCCTGCCCAATTAAATGCAAAGCGTTTTTCGACCAAACGCTTCTCTCAGGCTCGCGGGCTTAGAGTTAAGATTAACCCATCACCGCCGGTCGGGAATTTCACCCTGCCCCGAAGATAGACCGTATTTATTTATACAGATTAATTATACTGAAAAAAAGTTATTCTGTGAAGGGATTTGTTTATCTGTATGGATTTGAAACATATATATCCATGTCCATACCTATTAAAATTTTTCTGGATAATACATAAAAGGGAGGCTCTGCCATCCCTTTTGCATTATCCAAGAGGATATTCCTTTCTTTCTCCTTTGGAAAAAGTCATGATGGACTCATATCCCACTTCTTTTGCAAGAGCAATAGCCTTATCAAAATCGGCACCTACATGTTCAGGAAAGTGCGCATCAGATGAAAGTACAATCGGGATATTTTTCTCATAGCATTTCTGCAGGAGCCGTTTGTCCGGGTATAGTTCACCGACTGGCTTTCGCAGACCGGCTGTGCTGATCTCTACACATGTCTTGGATTCTGCCAGTGCATTGGCTGCACGATCATACTGCTCCAGCAAAAACTCTTCGTCCTTAGGAACATATTTAAAGATTTTCACGAGGTCTAAATGGCCTACAATATCAAATAAATTGGATTGGGCCAGTGTGACCACTTGATCAAAATACTTCCTATATATCTCATAAAGATCCCTTTTATCCCATTCTTTTCTAAATTCAGCAAGATCTATGCCGAAATCTCCAACCCAATGTATGGATCCAATTACATAATCAAATGAGTAGCTGTTAATAAACTTCGCCATTTCATAATGCTTGCCCGGCGTATAGTCCATTTCTATTGACATTTTCACATCTATGTTATTACTCCACGCTTCTTGAAAAACATTCACATAGTCTTTCATATCATAAAATCGTCTTTCGTTTACCCATGGATTTTGCAGAATGTCTGCTGTCTGATAGAAATGATATGCATGTTCCGAAATCCCAAAAGATTCAATCCCTTTTTGGGCAGCAGCATCTGTAAATTTTTTTAAATAATCCAGGCTTAACGTGCCATTTTCAAGATGGTTATGATAGTCTGTAAGCATTTCTCTAACTCCCCCAGTTTTTTACCCATTATACTTTAAGGGAGTAAAGCGGTGCAATCATTTCTATTCTATTTTTTGTGAATGATTAGAATTTGTCCAATTTTGATAACATCTGAATTTGAATTGTTTAACTCTTTAATAGCTTCTGCTGTTGTATCATGCATTTTCGCTATAGAAGTTAATGTATCGCCTTGCTTAACAGTGTATTCACTAAATTTGCCGGGTTTTATCATCAGTTTTTGACCTGTAAGAATGTGATCAGGATTAATATTATTTAAACCGGCAATATCACCGGGCAGCAGATTATAGTGTGCAGCGATGGTCCATAATGTTTCCCCAGTTTTAACTATATGGTAGGTTTCCCCGGAATCATTTGTTATTTGTCCAGAATTATAATTAGACGGCCGGGCTGATACTTCACGTGCGTTTTCAGTTCTTGCCGCTGCATTTACAGCTTGTCCAACTTCTCCCATGCCATATGCCACAGAGGGATCCACTGCATTTATTTTATCAGCTGTCCATGCCTGCGCATGTATTTCAAAATGAAGATGGACTCCTGAAGAGTCACCCGTGCTTCCCATCAATCCGATTTTCTGTCCGAGCGAAACTTTGTCGCCTTCAGCAGATAATCGTTTATTCAGATGGGCGTATACTGTTTCGGTTTGGTTGCTATGTTTAATAAATATTACATTTCCGTATGTTTGAGAGTAATACGACCTGGACACAATTCCAGCGTCAGCGGCATAAACCGGAGAACCGGAATCTCCGGCAATATCAATGCCCTTATGCTGACCACTTCTTGTACCATACGTGTCCGTAATTACACCTTCTGCCGGCCATACCCAATGCTCTGTCAACTCAGAAATTTTTGGCTCAGCAGCTTTAGAATGCTTCCCTCCCAGAAATAGCAAACTCACACAAAGAGCCATTATTCCTGCGATAAAGAAACGCCTTATGTAATCCTTCATTCTTTTCCTCCTATGATGTCAGCTGAAATATCCGCTCGAGCGCTTTCTATCTGCACTCTCTTTCACCCTATGACAGCTTGTACTCTTTTAGAACAATTAATAATAAAGCTCATAAAAGCACAGTGATTAGTATTCTTCCAGCAGCAACGTTTTTATGCAGATATGGAGGAACTTTATCCTAAAATGGAAAAGACGGCCACATAGGGCCGCCTTTCTAATTTGGCAAATCTCGTTTATTAGCTGCTACAGGTACCTTTAATTCCTCAGTAAGATCAAACTTGCCTATTTTATCAACATCTGCATTTTCTAATTTGACCGTGTCGAAATCAAAGTCTTTTGCCGTAAGAAGGATTGCTTCGATCGCATGAAGTGTTGGTGCATTATCGATTATTTCTGATTCATTATTAAAACGGATTTTGAGTTTGCCATCCTTTTTTTCTTCTATTTCAAAATCAACATCATCCGGTATGGATGCCTGTAAATTATTTTCAGTCCTATTTTGTTTCATGGCTTTCAGAGCATCTTTTACCGAATTGAGCTCTTCTCTTAACGGCACCAGGAATGGTGTTGAATCTGCACCATTAGGATACAAGAAATAATAAATTAAGTTACCATTGCTATTTTCCGGGATAAATTCGTCTCTATATCCATAATGGCCGAACTCAATGCCGACTTTCCCTTCCGTTCTAAGGTCAATCTTTTCTATATCTAAATTGTTCATTATATTCGCCAAAACCTTCTCTAAAAGTAACTCTGAGGTGGAGGAAATACTATATGGGTGATCCGCCGGCACATCAACTGTCAGGATGTTATTTTCCTGGTCATGAGTTAAATTTGCTTTTAAAGGATAGTAATCATCTAAACCCCATGCATCTTCAGTAAGTTTGCTCATCGTGTCTTCAAACAGAGCAAATTTCGTCCTGGCCGGGTCACTATCAACCAGAACGCTGACAGGTACAATATTTTTAGCCTCCTTATCCGGAATTGCATAGGTCAGGACTTCTTTTCCTGCCAAGTCTTCTTCATAAACGGCAGTAGGGCTTGCTTCGGATGAAACAGACTTCATGCTTATATCATTGCTAGATTCTTTTTCCGGGTCACCGGAAAGCTGCGCATGATCCTCTTGTGGATCTTCTTCTTTTGCAAGAGGTTCCGGGTCTGAATCTTCGTCTTTGGCTTCCGATATACTGTAATTGTCACCGGTTATTTGTTCAGATGATTGTGTCTGATCTGATTGAATTTCGACTTGTTGATCAGCAGAATCCTGCCAATTCATAAGGTTCGGGGCAAGAATGAAAAGCAGGAGCAATGCAGCAGCCGCTGCTGCAGCAGGCATGATCCATGTTCTTTTCTTTTGTTTGCCCATCTTGATTTGTATGGTTTGATAAATTTCTCTCGGGTCTCGACTATCTTTAATCTTAGGCATCTGGCTCAGCAATTCCTGAAGCTGCTCATCGCTCCATTTTGATTCCTTCATTATCCATTCCCTCCTTTGCCTTAAAATGTTCCATATGATTTTTCAACACCTTTAACGCACGGTGCTGCGTTGTCTTTACCTTACTTTCAGTCCAGCCAAGTGAATCAGCTGTTTCTGTAATGGTGAGTTCATGTATATATCTCATAATAATGACTAGCCTCTGGTCAATGGTGCATAAATCAAGACAGCGATAGATCATCTGGATTTCTTCCCGTTGAACAGCAATTTCATCAGGCAAGGGGTGTTCATCCTTTACCTGCTGAGTTGACCAGTCAAATTTCTCCATAATCTTTTGTTTCCAGCCCTTTTGCTTGCGAAAGGAATCAATGGCAACATTCCGCGCAATTGAAAAGAGCCAGGTTTTTTCGCTGCTTTTCCCTTCAAATCTTTCATATGACTTTAACACTCTTATATAGACTTCCTGGACTAAATCCTCAGCCAGTTCCTTGTTTTTGACCATATAAAAAAGAAATTGAAAAACGTCCTGATGGTATTTTTTATAAAGTTCATCAAAAACGGAGTCCATGAATTCCCCTCCCCGTTCAATAAAATAGTCGTTCTCTCTCTAAAAAAAGTTACAGTTTAACTATATTATTATTGTGCAGAAAAACGCAAGAGCCTGTTTGGGCGGGGGATTACTCCCTGCCTTCAGATACGAACGGCCAATGCCTTTTCATTATAATTCAAAAAGAAAGGGAAGGAAATTCTTGCATCTCCTTCCCCAGCCTATGATTAATTGTTTCCCGTGTATCAAGAACAATCGCCACAATTCCCGTCTTTATCCGTCATTTCGAGGGATAAATATTGAAAATGTCGTACCATGTCCGGTCTTGCTTTGAACCGTAATATGACCTTTATGAGCTTCAATAATATTTTTTGCAATTGCGAGTCCAAGGCCAGTTCCGGAGCGGCCCCTTGTCCTTGCTTTGTCAGCTTTGTAAAAACGCTCAAATACAAAGGGCAGGTCTTCTTCGGGGATTCCCGAGCCAGAATCTTTCACTTCGATAAGCAGTCCCCGTTCATCACTCCGTTCGATAACTTTAACCTCTCCGTTATGGGGGGTATGCCGGATGGCATTATCAATCAGATTGGTCATAACCTGTTCTATTCTGTCCGGATCCAATTGAATAGATAAATTTTCGCTTTGCAAATCATGTTCCAGGTTAATTTCCTTCTCTTTTGCGAGTCCCTGGAATTTTCTGGTGATTCTTTGCAGAAAGGAGTTTACATCAGTTTCTTCCATTGTCAGCTGAATATGCCCAGCTTCCATTCTGGCAAGATCAAGCAATTCGTTCACAAGCCGGCCCATTCTCAGGGATTCATCATAAATGACACTTGCCATCTCTTTTTTCTCTTCATCCGTTCCCGCAATATCATCGACGATCGCTTCACTATATCCTTGCATCATCGAAATTGGCGTCCTTAATTCATGAGAAACATTAGCTATAAAATCGTTGCGGAGCTTATCAAGCTTACGCTCCTCCGTCATATCCCTGATAACTGCAACCGCTCCCCTAATATATTTTTTATTATAAAGAGGGCTAACGATTATCACCCATGAACGGCCCTGTATTGGGATTTCACCAATCTGTTCCTTCTCCGTATTAACAGCAAGCTGGAAGAGCTCCATTACTTTGGAAGGAACTTCCTCCGTATTATTCTCGATGTCATCCAGCTCATAAAACCAGCTTTGCAGAAAACGCTCTGCAGGAGGATTCGTAATCAGTATCGTTCCATCCCGGTTGAAGGTGATTACCCCATCAGCCATCCCGCTTAAAATGCTTGCCAGCTGTTCTTTTTCCTGGCTTAAGGCATTCATATTAAATTTCAGCTGTCTGCCCATTTGATTAAAAGCCATGGCTAATTCGCCAACCTCATCATTAGTCAGAATCGGAACTTTCGTATCAAATTTACCTCTTGCTACCTCAAAGGCAGCTTCTTTCATTTTTCTCAGTGGAGCATTGATTCTTGTCGATAAGAAAAAAGCAAAGATGGTTGTTAAAATGATGGCAACTCCCGCAGCCAGCAAAATAAACTTTGTGGTTGAACGCAATGTTTCGTGCATTACCTCAATGGACTGATAAATAAAAACGGCTCCATTGCTGCCGTCACCTTCAAGCGGGACTCCAATGATAAGAATTTTGCTGTCGTCATCTGCGGATACGTCTGTATACTCCGGATTAACGGATGTTACTTTTTTTACAGTCTTGTCTTTCGTAAGAACTTCTTTTAAATCATCTTCCTCGGTGAGGTAGGAAATGGGCAGTTTTAATGAATCTGTATGGTTTGGAGAATAGTAGTACTCTTTCGGCGAGTTAATAATGACTACTTTTGTAACATCATCGACAAGTTCCCAGGAAATTTCCAAACCGACATCACGATTATGTTCTTTTAAAATTCTGGTTATTTTATGGGCAGTATTTGATAATCCTTTTTCTGTTTCATTTATATGGTAATTCTCAAAGAATTCCAGCAGCATGACTGTTAAAATCAGCAGTACAAAGGAAACTAATAAAAGAATTGTGCCCCAAAGCTTTCCGGCAACACTCCTAAAGAGCATCATTCATTAATAACCTCAAACTTGTAGCCCACTCCCCAAACGGTGACAATCATTCTGGCAGCCTGCTCAGAAACTTTATTCAGCTTTTCACGCAAGCGCTTCACATGAGTATCAACTGTTCTCAAATCTCCAAAAAATTCATAATGCCATACTTCTTTAAGCAGATGCTCCCTGTCAAACACCTTATCGGGCGCCTTTGCCAGGAAATAAAGGAGTTCATATTCCTTTGGCGTCAAACTGACTTCTTTTCCATCAGCCAATACTTTGTGAGCATCATTATCGATCGTTAGATGAGGAAATACGATTACATCTTTTGCTGTTGTTTCTGTCTGCAGGTAAGTAGTTTTAGAAGATCTGCGCAATAAAGCCTTAACACGCAGCACAACTTCCCTGGGACTGAAAGGCTTTACGATATAATCATCAGTGCCGACTTCAAAGCCCTGTACGCGATTAACTTCCTCCCCTTTAGCTGTAAGCATGATCACGGGAGTAGCTTTTTTTTCTCTCAGTTCTCTGCAGACTTCTATACCGTCTTTGCCGGGCATCATTAAATCCAATAGGATAACATCATAATCATTTGCCAGGGCTTTTGACAAAGCCTGGTTTCCATTCTCTGCTTCATCAATTGAAAAATTTTCACGCTCAAGGTACATCTTCAATAATCGGCGGATTCTTTCTTCATCATCCACTAGCAATATTTTCACTTGGTTTTCCATTTTCAAGTCCCCCTAACGTCAATAGAAATGGCTCTTTTCAAAATTCATTTTTGCTAAAGGATTCTGCCCGTTGATTTCCGCTGCAGGCACTCAAGCTTTCCCACGGGGCTGCCGGGAGCCTCCTCAACGCTCTGCGTCTGCGGGGTCTCTTCCTGGTACGATACTCCCGTAGGCTCCAATCAACTCAGCGGTGAAATATAGTATACAAAGCAGAAAAACACTAAATTTTACAAGATTAAAATCTTTAATTAAAGCCTTCACTATTGTGAAGTGAAGGCTTGTTTATTTTTATTATGATCCAGCGTAGGAGTGCAATCCGGCAATGACCAGGTTTACCGCAACCAGATTAAACATAATAATGATAAATCCGATTACAGCTAGCCATGCAGACTTTTCGCCATGCCAGCCCTTTGAAAGGCGAAGGTGCAGGTAGGCAGCGTAAAATAGGAAGGTGATGAGAGCCCATACTTCCTTTGGATCCCATCCCCAGAAACGAGTCCAGGCAATTTGTGCCCATATCATGGCAAAAATCAAAGCTCCTAGTGTAAAGACCGGAAATCCTATTAATACTGAGCGGTAAGCGATCTCGTCAACCAAATCAAGATTAATATTTTTAGCAAGCGGCTGAAGTGCTGCTCCAACCCTTTTGCGGAGAATCAATCTTAAAGCAAGATATAGAAGAATACCTGAAGCCAAAGACCATATAACGGTATTTAATTTTTTTGCATTAATAATTGCAGGCATTTCCGCCAGCGGTTCAAATTTACCTTCCGTAATCAGCTGACCGTCGTGAGGACCTGTTAAAGCAGGCATATGATATTCCAGAACATCTTCCTGACCGTTCTTATCAATCCAGTTAAATTCCGCTTTGTAGCCTGAAGCTGAGAAGCCTGAGCTTATAACAATAAACCCAAGTGTGCAAACCAGGCCAAACATAACGGCTTCAAGCCAGAATCTCTGTTTGCTTTGCTTAGTTTGATCCACTGATTTTACCAAATAAATTAATCCGGCAGCGAAGCTTACAGCCAAAATAGCCTGCCCAACTGCAGCTGTTGTAACGTGAATATGAAGCCAATCACTCTGCAGGGCGGGGATCAGCGGTGAAACTTCCCGCGGAAACATACTTGCATAAGCAATCATCAGTACCGCAACCGGGAGCGTAAAGACTCCTAAAATAGGTGTTTTATAAATTAAGTAAATCACTATAAAAGCACCAACAAGTGACATTCCAAAGAATGTTGTAAATTCGAAAAGGTTGCTGACAGGCGCATGCCCGGCTGCAATCCACCTTGTAATAAAGTAGCCAAGCTGTGCAGCAAACCCGATAATCGAGATCCATAATCCAATTGCTGCCCATCTGTTTGGCCCTTGTTTCGTTCTATTCTTATCCTTTATAGAGCCGGCAAAAAAGACAGTAGCAATTAAATAGAGGATAAAAGCTGTGTATAGTAAATTGCTGCTTATTGTAACCACTCAGATTCCTCCTTAGCCTTTCTTTTCACTTTGATTTTGCAGCTGATCTTCCGGCATCGTAATTCCGGTTCCATCCAATGCTGCTTCAATTTCCCTTTTAAGTCCATGCCAGTTTTTGTTAGTGTGTCCTGCTACCCACACCTCTCCATTCACACGGCGCAGCCAAACTCTCCGATGGTTCCAATAAGATCCCTGTGCAACACCTATCATGAAAATAACGCCGCCCAATGCGATAATCCATAATGTTAAATCTTTTCGGACGGTCAGGGCCGATACATTTTTAGTATCTATGCCTTTAAAGGCCATCTTGTATTCATTATCGCCGAATGGTTCAATAGTCTGTCTGATCGCAACAAAACTTATTTCGCCATCAGGCTTATCCGGAGTAAACATTTTAAAAACAAAGGCAGGATTATTTGGGATTCTGGACTTTGTAACAGGTTCTCCATTTTCATCAAATTCAAAATCGGGAAAATAGCTGACAACTTCTGCTTTATAGCCATTTCCAAGATCATATTCATCCTGTGGATGATTCAGGTCGACTGTTAAATCCCCGTATTCCTCACCCGTTTTTTTATTTGTAAGGGCAAATGACATTTTGTTAAGTTCATTAAGTTTATAATCTACTTGGTATAATGCAAAGTTCTCAAACTTCAGAGGTTTATTTACCTTAATTTCATAGTCCTTAACTTTCTTGAGATCAGCCTCTTCACCTGCAACAGTATCGCCCTGTTTTTTATAAAGAATGACATTGGACTGATAATTTTTAGCTACCATTCCTGCTTTGTCAATCGCTTCCCCAAACACTTCGTTATCTTTCTCTTTATCATACATTTCAAGGATGAAGCCATCATTTTTAAGGTAATATTCACCATTGGTTTCCGGAATGACCTTTGTTTCGCCTTCCCGGATCCAAAGAATTTTGTCAACATACATGCCCGGTACAAAACGGAGCATTCCGCCAATTAAAAATATGATAAGCCCCACATGGTTAACGTATGGGCCCCATCTTGAGAAACGTCCCTTTTCCGCAAGGATGTTTCCATTCTCTTCCCGGATGCTGTATTTCTTGGATTTTAATTTTTCTTTTGCCATTGTGAAGGCCTTATCAGTATCTTCTGGCTGTGACGCACCAAAAACCCTCTGGCGCTGCAGATAGCTTTCATGACGGCTTACCTTCTGCTTTTTTAAAGCTCTATACAAAGGGACAACCCTATCCAGACTGCATATTACAAGAGATATACCGATTGAGGCTATCAAAATCAAATACCACCATGAGCTGTATAGATTATGAAATCCAAGATCGTAGTATAATTTACCAATCCATCCATATTGGTCTTCGTAATATTCTTCAGCAGGCATGATTGGCGGAATGTACATTTCCTGAGGCAGTATTGTTCCAACGGCTGATGCTATCAGCGTTATTACGATCAGCCAGACTCCAACCTTAACAGATGAGAAGAAATTCCATATCTTATCAATTATCGTTTTATTATAGGTTTGCGAGCGGCGTGCACTGCCTTCATACCGCATATCGAGAAGTTTCTTGTCTTTTTCTTTTTCTTCCAATACCTTCCCGCACGACTCACATAGTATAGTACCTATGGGATTAACATGGCCGCAGTCGCATTTTACTTCTTTCATATATAAAACTCCCCGTAACTTATGGTTTAATCTGTTCCATATAGTTCTTGATCGTTTCTTCCGTCATCTCGCCTGTAATATACTTGACAACTTTTCCATCTTTATCAATGAGAAAAGTGGCAGGAAGAGGATTAATTCCGTAAGCAGATTGGACTTGGCTATCCTTATCAATTACAATCGGGAAAGCCAGATCGTAACGCTCAGAAAATTTATTTACTGCTAAATCTGTCTCGCCGACATTAACAGCCAAAACCTGAACACCCTCATCTTTAAATTGCTCATATTGATTGTTCATATATGGCATTTCTTTCTCACAGGGTTTGCACCATGTACCCCAGAAATTCAGGAAAACA
Source organism: Cytobacillus firmus (assembly GCF_023657595.1). Lineage (NCBI taxonomy): Bacteria > Bacillati > Bacillota > Bacilli > Caryophanales > Bacillaceae > Cytobacillus > Cytobacillus firmus. The sequence goes on from NZ_CP098323.1 coordinate 3,522,366, forward strand.
CCCTGGCCTTCATAATCGGATAACCTGTGTTTATTGCCATCCATATCTGTCAGAACAAAATCAGGTGCCTTTTCCCCAACAGCAACCTTTTGAATTTTATCTTTCGTAAAATTTGCGTATAGCGTATATGCCACGGCAGCACCAAGGACAAGCAATATGACTGTTCTCATTACCAGACGCTGCTTTTTCATAAAAAACTTCCCCTCCTAAGGCATCCTAATCAGGCCAAAAGACCGTACCTTAACAAATTTATATGTAACATATGGAAAAGATTTTTGCCTCATAGCTGTTTACTATTATAGCATTTTTCATCATACCTATATTGTTTACAAATTAGCGTAACTGTGACACTTCTATGAATTTTTCTAAAGCTGACTATTTCTTCTTCATCGCGAGTGTCCGAAGCTGCTTAACTTCATGGGCAGTAAGTTCTCTTGCATCCCCCGCTGATAATCCCTGCAGAGTGAGGAACCCATATCTCTCCCTCTTCAGTTTCAGAACAGGATGTCCAATGGCTTCAAACATCCTCCTAACCTGGCGGTTGCGTCCTTCATGAATGCTGATTTCCACAATAGCTGTCTGTTTTTTCTTATCCATTGATAACAGCTTGGTTTTGGCAGGTGCTGTTTTTCCATCTTCAAGCACAATGCCTCTTTGAAGGCTCTTCATTTTTTCTTTTGAAGGAATGCCTTTCAACTTGGCAACATAGACTTTTTCAATCTCATTGCTTGGGTGCATTAAAAGATTCGCAAACTCCCCGTCATTGGTAAGAATGAGGATTCCGGATGTATCGTAATCCAGTCTTCCAACAGGGTATATTCTTTGTTTGATTCCCTCAAAGAAATCCGTGACGACTTTTCTGCCCTTGTCATCTGAGACGGCTGAAATGATTCCTCTTGGTTTATAGAGAAGAAAATAAACAGGCTCCTCTCTCTCCAACGGTATTCCATCCACTTCTATGCGGTCAGAAGGAGAGACCTTAACACCCAGTTCCTTTACTGTTTTTCCGTTAACCCTTACACGCCCTTCAGCCATTAGCTCTTCAGCTTTCCTTCGCGAAGCAACCCCTGCATGGGCAATAACTTTCTGCAATCTTTCCATTTATGTCACCTCAAAGTTTTATTAACAATACTTCATACTTTTTCACTCCTAATGAATTATGACATAATTCGTCAAGATTTCAAAGCAAACCATTGCCAAAACAGCTTAGGTAAGTAATAAACTGTAATTACTGAAAGTTGAGATTTGAAAGTAAAATAAAAAAGATACCCACACTCAGGTATCTTTTGTTCCGGATCATTTCTTTAATGGTTACATACTGCCAAAAACAAGTGTTACGATCACAATGGATGCTATGATGCCTGCCAAATCGGCCAGCAGTCCGACTTTAAGTGCATCTCCCATTTTTTTGATTCCCACTGCTCCAAAGTAGACCGTCAGGACATAAAAAGTTGTATCTGTGCTGCCCTGCAGTACTGAGGCAAGCCTGCCTATGAAGGAGTCGGGACCATGGACAGCAATTAAGTCACTGGTCATTCCCAGTGCTGCAGTTCCTGAGATCGGACGAATGATAGCCAAGGGTACGATATCAGGAGGCACTCCAATTGCCTCCAGTCCTGGCCTGATCAGATTCATAAAATACTCCAGGGCACCGGAAGCCCTGAAAACCGATATGGCTACAAGCATCCCGACAAGAAAAGGAATAATGGATACAGCAATTTTTATTCCTTCTTTTCCGCCTTCAGTAAAGCTTTCATAAGTAGGAACTTTCTTAAATGTTCCATATATTAATATAAAGCCTATTAAAATAGGAATTAACCAAAGGGAAACAGCTGAAACAATCTCCATCCTAACCTCATCCTTTTCGCGTTCTTCGGTAATAGAAATAACGGTCAATCATTATTGCGGCCAATGAAGAGCAGAATGTAGCCACTAAGGTAGGACCTACGATATCGGTGGGCGAGGCAGAATTATAATTCATCCGTATGGCAATCACGGTTGTAGGAATTAAGGTCAGACTTGAAGTGTTGATGGCCAAAAAGGTTATCATAGAACGGCTTGCTTCATTCTTACCCCCATTCAATCTTTTCAGCTCTTCCATTGCTTTTATGCCAAGAGGGGTAGCTGCGTTTCCGAGACCGAACATATTGGCCATCATGTTCGATAGCATATATCCCATTGCCGGGTGGTCACCGGGCACTTCCGGAAAAAGTTTTTTCACAATTGGCCTGAATAAGGAAGCAAGCTTATTCAGCAGGCCTGCGTCCTCGGCAATTTTCATCATTCCCAGCCAAAAAACAAGAATGCTGATTAGACCGATGCACAACGTGACCGCTTCTTTTGCACCATTGAAAATGGCTTCGTTCACTTCATTTATGGTGCCGTTTATCATAGCAAAAACTAAGCCTATAGCTGTAAGCATCACCCAAATGATATTAACCATTTGTCTTCACTCCTGCAATTGAGGTGAAAAGACCCTTAAAGTAGTCTAATAGCGACTTATCCTCTTTTACCTCATCATGCTTATAATAGATTGGGAGCTTTTTAATTTGCTGGTCTTCAAAATACACAGTTGCCTGACCGACCACGTCAGGTGTTGTCCTGCCGTCATCCCATTCTGATTCAGGCTTCAGCAGCTTTATATCAATTTTAAAGTTGTTTTTCTCTTCTTTGGTAACAGGATAATTGTATGAATGCTTTATATAAACCCTGCCTTTATAAAATTCATCATCAATATCCGATATAATTCCCTCAGGCATGACTTCCACAGAATCAAAGGTTCTAAAAGCTGTTTCATACATATTTATATGGTCATTCCAATCATCCGGCCCGTTTAAGGTGACTGCAATCAAATTAAGACTGCCTTTCGATGCTGTTGTTACAAGAGTTCTCTTTGCCCTTTTTGTATATCCTGTTTTCCCCCCTGTGCAATACTCATATAATTCGGTCAGGAGCCTATTTTTATTTTTCCACACCCTGTCCCAGCTTTCATTCGGGTTTGGTGCACGGTGCACCTTTGTTCCTGCAATCTTTTGGTAGTTCTCATTATTCATTGCATACCTGGTCAGCAGAGCCATATCATAGGCAGTCGAATAATGGTCTTCATGATCATCCAGACCATGGGGGTTTGCAAAATGGGTATTCTTCATGCCGATTTCTTCAGCTTTCTTATTCATTAAAAAGCCAAATCCTTCAAGGCTTCCGCCAACATGTTCTGCGATTGCGACTGCAGAGTCATTGCCTGAACGAAGCATTAGCCCGTAAACCAGATCTTCAAGCTTTATTTTTTCTCCTGCCTTTAGATATATCGATGACCCTTCCGCTCTGACAGCACGATCACTTACTTTAACCATATCGTCCATTTTTCCGGATTCTATGGCCAGAATTGCCGTCATGATTTTTGTAATGCTTGCTATTCTCCTCATTTCATTTGCTTCTTTCTGGTAAAGGATACGGCCAGAATCCTGTTCCATTAATATTGCGCTCCGGGCACTTACTGAAACTGAAGCCTCTGTCTTCTGAGGGAAATTCACCATCATCAACGCGGTGACCAAAGATATGGCCATCAGCCTGCTAAACATTTTCATTGCACAAAACCCCGTCTCCTTTGTGGATGTCAGATTGAGCGAAATACATGATCTCCCCAAAAGGAGGAGTCGCATGTTTTCATTTATTTGTACAAGTTTATGCAGGACAAGTAGTGATATGACTATTATGTTTGACTTGTATTGTGGATTTGGAAACGGCTTGTACATCAAAAAACAGGGGAATACGCTTAGTACTCCCCTCTTGCTTATTTCTGCTCCTATTTAGAAAGGCTTCCATTTTAATTCAGATGCTTTTAAATACCTGTTTTCTACATCCTTCCAGTTGACAACATTCCACCAATTTTTAATATAGTCACCACGGTTATTTTTATATTGCAGATAATAAGCATGTTCCCATACATCCAAAGCCAGCAGAGGGATTGTATCCCACTGGGTTAAAAGCATATGCCTTTCCGATTGAAGTATTTCGAGCCTGCGCGCTCTTGGAGACCACACCAGGATTGCCCAGCCCACTCCTTCTACCTGCTTGGCTGCTTCAGTGAAGTGGCTTTTGAATTTCTCAAAGCTCCCAAAGTATTTGTTCATTTCCTTCAGGAGTGCACCGGAAGGTTTCCCACCGCCTTCAGGACTCATATTATTCCAGAAAATCGTATGCAAATAATGACCGGAACCATGAAAGGCCAGCTCGCGGCACCAGTGTTTTACGAGGCTGTAATCATTATTATTCCTTGCTTTTTGGAGCATTACCTCTGCTTTGTTCAAGCCATCTACATATGATTGATGATGCTTATCATGATGCAGCCTCATAATTTCCCCTGAGATATGCGGTTCAAGTGCGCTGTAATCGTAAGGCAGCGGGGGTAAAATATGCTTTCCCGCAGAAATGTACGTTTCATTCATATAGATATTTCCAAGTTGCTGTCTATTGGAAAAGTAATTCTCCATATCAGAATGAAGAGAGTCCACTTGTTTCTGCAGCTTTTCCAAAGCTTCTATATCCAGCGGGCCGTTTATTCCATCCATAATTTCGGTAAAATGATCCAGCCTCTGCCACAATTCATTGTTTTGTTCAACATCCTCCGAGTCTAAAAAATCTCTTAGCTCTTTGTTCCATTTCGTAACGTCCTTAATGTAATCTTCCATTTTACTCATACAATCCCTCACTCGCTTCCATAAATAGCTCACTTTCTATTTGTATGAGTGAAAGTTTGTACGTTTTCCAATGAAAATGGAAATCTCCCTATAACGTGCCAGAAAAAAAAGAACAGCTGCCCGCTGTTCTCCACTTCCAATGCTATTTTGATTGAATCATTTTTGTCCGGTAATCTGTTTCGTAATATTCAAGTTCCTCACGAACCCTTTGAAACTCTCCTTCCAGCTGCCTGAACATTGATTTGAGGCTGTCCGGAACTTCATCATGAAACTGGATTGAGTTTTTTCCTGTATATGCTGAACGGCTATTCTCAAACCATGCATCATTTTTCGGAGAAAAAAACTCTTCAATGCATTGATGGTAAATCCGGTATAACGTCTTTTCGGCAGCCCCTTTTTGGAAAGGGTCACTTTTTAATATGATCGTGCTGGCATCAAGTCCTTCTTCACAATATACAAGCAGTTTTCTAACATGTGAGAGGATACTTTTATAATAATTCGCATTCCCTTGTTGTTCTGCTTCAAGATCTTTTATTGTTGTATTATTTAAGAAATCTTCAAATGCGGCAACGCTATTACCGAGGAAATTTTTCACATCTTCCATCTGTGATTTAACAATTGAATTCCCCATCCATTACACCCCCATAATTATAAACTGGCTATTGTTGCGGTTGAACAATGAAATCTAAAGGTGATCGCAGGTCATAGGATTTTTTACTCTCCAGCGCTTCAAAAATGGAGGGAAGCTTGGAAAATTCCAGATCCTGAAAATAGGATGCAAAATCAGCCTTTGAATTAAGATAAATTCGTTTGCGATGTCTAAAACCCGGGTTCTTCAATAAACATGAAAGAGCAACAATATCCTTGAACTGAACTTCTCTAGAACCAGCCTTAAAGACTGGATCCTGGTCATATGGTGTGAACTCATTCATGGATTCATCAAAGAAACGGACGTATAAAACATGAAAAGTCTTCTCCTGTCCATCTTCTTCGAACACAATCTCACTTCTGTTAAAAAAATCTTCCGAGGTGTTTGGCTTTTCTTTTTCAAGCTCATATCCCCTGCAATGTTTAATCAGCAAGCAAAACCCTCCTATTTCCCGATGGTTTACAAGATTAATATGTATTAAAAGGAAAGGGAAAAATTTAAATCTATTTTACCACACTTCCTATGTAATGTGTCAGAAAACTCAAGAATCGAGCTCCTGGAACTTTTCAAAGAATAAATCAGCCTCTTCCTGTAATGAATCCTCTTCTTCACTGATCTTATCCGGGAGTGGCGGAAGCTCTTCTATGCTTTTAAGGCCAAAATAATCAAGGAACTCTTTAGTCGTTCCATACAAATAGGCACGCCCTGTTCCATCTGCCCGTCCAACTTCTTTAATCAAGGCTTTAGCAGACAATGTATGAAGAGGTCTCTCTGTCTTGACTCCTCTAATTTCCTCAATTTCTGTCCTTGTAATGGGCTGTCTGTAAGCAATAATTGCGAGCGTCTCGAGTGCCGCCTGAGAAAGGGAAGCGGCAGAAGGAGACTCTACCAGCTTCTTCAGGTATGGGGAAAACTCTTTTTTCGTAACCAGCTGAAAAGTCCCCGCCAATTCAACAGCCATTATTCCGCGGCTGCCAGTATTGTAGTCTTCCATAAGACTGTCCATTATTTCACGGGCCTGATTCTCTTCCACCTCCAGCACATGGGCAATTTGCTTAAGAGACAAGCCTTCATCACCAGCTGCAAACAGGAGGCTTTCGGCTATCCCCTTCCAATTAACGATCTCCACACTATTTTCCTCCTTCCATGGAAGCTACAAAAATATCAGAGAAATTTTTGTCCTGCTCGACCTGAATTTCTTTTCGCTTGATTAACTCCAGTACCGCCAGGAAAGTTACTACTATATGCTCTCTGTCCGATACCGGAAAAAGATCGGTGAATTTTTTCCTGCCTTTTACACTTCTTAACTGTTCCACAATTTCAGACATCCGCTTCTCAATGGGAATCTCCTGGCGGGCAACTTTTGCAGAAAGCGGCCTTTGCAGTTTCTTCCTTCTTAATAACTTTTGCAAAGCGCCAAGCATATCATAAAGACTTACATTCAAATCAGCTTTTTCCTGCTGTGTTTCATTCACATATTCCGAAAGGTCTGCAGGCGGCTTTGTATACATTAAACTTCTATCCTGTTCCCGCTCCTTAAGCTCCTCTGCAGCTTCCTTATATTTACGGTATTCAATCAGCCGTTCTACAAGTTCATCTCTGGGGTCTTCTTCCATTTCCATTCCAAATTCATCCTCGAGCTCTTCCTCATCATGCTTTGGCAGCAGCATTTTGCTTTTAATTGCCAGAAGCGTTGCGGCCATTACAAGATATTCGCTTGCTACGTCAAGCTGAAGCTCCTTCATTGTATGTATATAAATGAGGTACTGCTCGGTAATTTCTGATACAGGAATGTCATAGATATCAATTTCCAGCCTGTTAATAAGATGAAGAAGAAGATCCAGAGGCCCCTCGAAAGCATCTATTTTGACGTTATAATGATCATATTGCATAAAATACCCACCAAATTTTCCTAATATAAATTCCCTTAAATGCCAAAAGGCTATATCTAGTATAGATTATTCATGGATGTTATCCAATAGAAAAATAACCCTGTCAGCAATGCCCCTGCTTCATTCGTGATTTTTTTGAACCGCCCAATCAATAAGGCAATTGCCTACATACGATGTAGGGAAATAAAGATACAGGAGGTATTTTATATGTCTAATACTGGATTTGGAGATTGCGGAACCGGGTTTGCTTTAATTGTCGTTCTGTTCATCCTATTAATTATTGTCGGAGCTTCCTGGTTCTTCTAAACCTCCTTGTTTATTAAGCAGATTCTGCACATTTGCCGATAGACAAGGCTGTCCTGTTAGAAACCAAAATCATCAATATATATGTTCAGATTTATCAGCTGTTAAAGCCCGGTTAAGCGCCGGGTTTTTATTTTTCTGTTAATCGATTGTGCTGTGGTAAAATGAAGTAAGAATTGTCAAGGAGTGAAAGTATGTATCCTGATAAATATATTGAGTTCCTGGTCCATTTTCATGGTGACCGAGATTATTTTGAATGTCACGAGTTACTGGAGGAATATTGGAAGAGTACGGACCCAAACAATAAAAAGTCTGCATGGGTCGGATTAATTCTTATGGCAGTTTCTTTTTATCATCATCGCAGAAAGAATTTAAATGGTGCTGAACGAACCCTCCGCAAAGGAATCGTCATTTTGGAGAGCAGAGCTGAAGAGATACAGGCACTGGGTCTGGAAACAGGTCAATTGATAAAGGATCTTAAGAACAGGCTTCTCCTGATTCAAAAAGGCGGACATTACTCCAGCGTTAACTTGCCAATTATAGATCCCTTACTTAAGGAAGAATGTATGAAGTTCTGCGCATCCAAAGGATTTTCCTGGTGCTTTGACAGCAATTTACCAGATAAAGATATTGTGCACCGCCATAAAAGAAGAGATAGAACCATGGTTATTAAAGAAAGACTTGATGCCCTGAACCGGAAAAAAAGGCAGGAATAATTTATTCGCTGCCTTTTCCATGTAGCAAAGCATATTGCTGAACCCCGATAGCGGTTAAGCTGACCGGGTGCGGGTTTGTGCAGGCACTTCCGCTTTTGTTAATTAACATCACATTTGCTTAGAAAAGATTCGGTTTCATCGGTTGCAGTTAAAGTTTTCCCAGGATATAGTTCATCCAATGCTTTTATCATTGTTTTGCCAATGCCTTGATGCCGGTGTGACGGGTTAACAGAGATATGCTGAATCTCCATTGTCTGATCACTTGAAGTAACGCCGACCAGTCCAATGATATCTTCGCCTTCCTTCCACAAAAACAGCTGCCGATTTTCTTCTGATTCATATTGCTTCATCGTCTGCTGCAGCCTTTTCAAGTCTTTTTCATTAGGCATGAAAGATAAAAGACCCATTGCAATTTTTTCAAATGACTTTTTATATCGAATTAGCATATTAATCCCTCATTATTTGAATAAAAACATCATAAACTATTTTTCCCAAATTTTAATGTTTGTAAACTTTTCATAACAGTATATGTATTCATGCTGAATGTTGCTATTTTCGAATAAAACCGGCTAATTCATTACCTTGACGCCTTCGGCAAAGCCTATACTATAAAGAACCAGTAAACAAGTCCCCATCCGATGCTTAACACAAGCAATATTATAAAAAGAAGCCAATTGCTTTTTTTCATATTTCCTTACTGCCCCCATTTATATATAAATCCTATGACTTACAAACTATCATTCATTTTACACTATTCTTTCTCATAATTCCATTCTGCTTGCTGAAATAGGCATTTTGAGCTAAGGTTTCTGTTAGAGGAGAGTTGAAACTTTTTCGCAGAAGGAATCGTCTATTTACAGGAAGCCATTAAGCGAGCCGCAGAACTGGCATATGGCTTCCCTATTTTTACTCCGGGAGGTAACCGCATGAAATGGAATAAAATGCTTTTACTATTCATAATGTCGCTATTATTTATTTTGCCGATACAGGCATTTGCAGATATGGCGGAAGGTGATGTAATTGTCACTTTAGGTGAGAATCTATCAGAAGAACAAAAAAATATGCTTCTGGCTGAAATGAAAGCTCCAAAAGATGCGACCATCATTACTGTTTCAAATGAGGAAGAACATCAGTATCTTGGAAATTATATCTCTAAGGCTCTTATAGGAACAAGAGCGATATCTTCTTCAGCAGTCACAGTAGCAAAACAAGGCTCCGGCCTTGAAGTCGAGACTAAGAATATTAACTGGGTCACTGATGAAATGTACATTAATGCCTTGATTACTGCAGGTGTAAAAGATGCAAAAATTTATATTACAGCACCTGCAAATGTTTCTGGAACAGCTGCTTTAACAGGCATTATTAAGGCATATGAAATTTCAGCTGAAACAACGATCCCTGAAGATGTAAAACAGGCGGCAAATGAAGAAATGGTGGAAACAGCAAAGCTTGGCGATTCGGTTGGAAACGAGAATGCAGCTGCTTTAATTACCAAAATCAAAGAGGAAATTGCCAAAAATTCACCTGAAACCGATGCAGAACTCAGAACAATTATCGAAAATGCAGCAAAGGACCTTGGCATCACTCTTACCGAACAGGAGATTCTAAGCTTAATAGATTTATTTAACAAGCTGAAAGAGCTTGATATCGATTGGAATCAGGTCGGTGAACAGCTTAACCAGGCAAAAGACAAAATTTCCAAGTACCTTGAAAGTGAAGAAGGCCAGGGATTTTTAGAAAGCCTAAAACGTTTTTTCACTAGTGCAATAGATGCGATTAAAGCCTTCTTTTCTTAAAAAAATTAAGCTGCCTTAGGGGCAGCTTAATTTTTTATTTTTTCATTAATGGGCAGATCCAATCTTAATAGATCCTCGTATGTTTCCCTTTTAACAACAAGCTTAGCCTCTCCATTTTCAATAAAAACTACAGGAGGCCTTGGGATTCGATTATAATTGTTTGCCATGGAATAACCGTATGCGCCTGTACAGAAAACAGCCAGGAGGTCCTGATCACCTGCTTTTGGAAGAGGCAAATCCCAAATAAGCATATCGCCTGATTCACAGCATTTTCCGGCAATTGATACTGTCTCTTCCGGCTTATCCAACACCCGGTTTGCCAATACCGCTTCATACTTAGCCTGATAAAGGGCCGGCCTGATATTATCACTCATGCCGCCATCTACAGCGAGATAATTTCTTACATTTGGAACCTCTTTGCGTGACCCAGTCTGGTATAAAGTTGTTCCGGCATCTCCCACTAGGGAACGCCCCGGCTCAATCCAAATTTCCGGCATCTTCATGGAAAAATGCTTAGCCTGTTTTTTTACTTCCAGGATAATTTCTTCAACATATTTAGATGCATGAATCGGATCATCTTCTTCTGTATAGCGGATTCCAAAACCTCCGCCTAAGTTAAGCACTTTAGGTTCATATGCATGTTTTTCTTTCCATTCTGCCATCTTCTCAAAAATTTTCTTGGCAGCCAAAATGAAGCCTGTTGTATCGAAAATCTGAGAGCCGATATGACAGTGCAGTCCAAGCGTTTCAATCCAGCTTGAATTTAGAGCTATTAGCAGAGCCTTTTCAGCCTGACCATTCTGCAGGTCAAACCCAAACTTTGAATCTTCCTGACCGGTTAAGATATAGTCATGGGTATGTGCCTCGATTCCTGGCGTGACCCTCAGTAAAATTTTAGTTTTAACCGCAAGAGATTCACAGATTTCCTCTAATAATTCCAGCTCATAAAAATTATCGACAACAATACAGCCGACATGATTCTTTAGAGCCATCTCAAGTTCTTCTCTGCTCTTATTGTTCCCGTGAAAATGGATTCTTTCAGATGGAAAATCTGCAGCAAGAGCAGTGTATAACTCTCCGCCTGATACCACATCCAATGATAGTCCTTCTTCATCTACAAGCTGAACCATTGCTACTGTTGAGAAAGCTTTGCTCGCATATGCAACTTGTGCTTCTATTCCAAGCTTTTCGAAAGTTTCCTTAAATCCCCTTGCTCTATCTCTTATTAATGCCACATCATATACGTATAAAGGTGTTCCAAATTGACCGGCGAGTTCGACTGTATCCATACCGCCAATTTCAAGATGCCCTTTGTCATTTGCCTTCATGGTGCCGTGAAAAAACATGGTTCCCCCTCTTCCTTTTCCTCGGGTGTCATTGCCCCCCGAGACTGATCAATTTATGAAAGAAATAGACAGCATCCCAAGAGACTGTCTATTCTGTTTCCTTTAATCCTTTATTTAATTAAAAAAACTTTACCATATTTCGTGTATCTTAGCAATCGGCATTACGCGTATTTCTTATTTTACAGGCTGCTTGTAACGATTTTTAGTCTGGACAATGCTTGGCCGTATTTTAGAGCCCGGCATCGAACGGCGAATCAGGATTTGGGTTAAAGCCACCGGGCTGAATGGAATAAACGGCCAAAGATATGGTGTGTTTAATGATTTGATGCTTGCAAGCAGAAGAATGGTCAGTGTAAGCCCTACTACCAAGCCTGGTGTATGGAAAATCGCGACAGCAATAAGCAGGCCAAGTCTTACAATCTTATTGGCAATACTCAATTCATAGCTCGGCGTTGCAAATGTTCCGATTGCTGCAAGCGCTACATACAAGATGACCTCGGGCACAAACAAACCAACATCAATAGCAATTTGCCCGATAAGTACTGCTGCGATCAAACCCATTGCGGTTGAAAGCGGAGTTGGCGTATGAATAGCGGCAATCCTTAGAAATTCAATCCCGACATCGGCAAGGAACAGCTGGACAATGACAGGAATATTCGTTTCTTCATTAGGACCGACAAACGCAATTCTTTCAGGCAGGAGTGAAGGCTCCAAAACGAACAAAAACCAAAGCGGAAGCAGCACAATCGATGCCATTAAGCCTAAGAAACGAATCCAGCGGAGAAATGTGCCGACAGCTGGCGATTGCCTGTATTCTTCCGCATGCTGTAAATGATGAAAATAAGTAGTAGGTGTTATAATGACACTTGGTGAAGTATCAACGAATACAATAACATGCCCCTCAAGCAAATGGGCTGCTGCCACATCGGCCCTTTCCGTATACCGGACCAGCGGGAAAGGATTGTATCCCTGTTTCAATATAAATTCTTCAACTGTTTTATCAGCCATGGTAATTCCATCTATTTCAATTGCCTTTATTTCTTTTCTAATTAAATCAACTAAATCTTTATTGGCAACATCTTTAATATACCCGATGGCAACATCTGTTTTTGACCTTTCTCCTACGCGCATTATTTCAAACCGGAGTCTTTCATCCCTAATTCTTCTGCGGGTTAAGGCAGTGTTTACTATAATATTTTCTACATAGCCATCTCTTGATCCGCGGACAACTTTTTCAGTATCCGGCTCCTGAGGAGTTCTGCCGGGATAGCTTCTGACATCGATGACAAGCCCTTCTCCCTCTCCCTCGCCCACAACTACAATTAGGCCTGAAAGCACCTGATCGACCAGCTCATCCATTGTTTTAATGTGCTCAATTGATTGATGCCTCAGTCTGTTTTCAATGATTTTAAATAGATTAGCGGAAAGTTTTTCACTGTCATTGATCCCAACCAGTCCCTCAATGATGGCAATAATGAAACTTGTATCCGTTAATCCATTAATATAATAGAAATGCACATCTTTCCTTAATATCGTTAGCTTTCTGACACCTAGATCGAAGCTATCTCCCAGACCGACTCTTTTTTTCATATATTTTTCAATTTCATGTACAGATTCAAAAATGGGTGTCTTATCTTCCTTCGTCTTGCTTTGTGCCATAATAGCCGCTCCTTTCCAATACAAGTTCTACTGCCTTTTTAGTAATTGGTGATCCTGCATCATAATGATCTTTTTTGGACATCTTCCCGATATCGCCAATCCCCACGATTATCGGGACATCCAGCTGATCAAGACAATAAACGGTATCACCATTGATTCTGCCTGTTTCCATCTCGGGAACTCCAAACTTATCAACTCCGTAGGGGGTTAATTCGCCATTATTATCAATACATACATCTACTTTTGTCCATTCAGCCTGTCTTGTTTTTGAGGCAACAGCTATGATTCCCAGAACATCGATATCCCTATGGCACGCAACATATTTCAGCGCATTCTCCCCAGCTCCCTCCCCGATAAACCCGCTGTCATCAAACATGACCAGCACAGGATCGTGGGAGACTTTTTTTATCAGCTTGACGATTTGCTGACCGGTTAAGATTGAAGGATTTCCATGCGACAAGGATAAACATCTTCCCCCAATTTCCTGAGCAACAAGCTCAACTGTCTTCCTTGCAAAATCGTCTCCATCTGTTATAAGAATGACGTGCCTCCGTTCATCCATAGCGGTTTTTCCTTTCCGAATCCTCATTTTTAAATATGCTCAGCCGATTGCTTATTTATTTACAAAATAAATCCATTGAAACAGTGATCCGAACACCTTTCCAAATACAAATGCCATTAATAAAATCGCAATTTTCCCATCCACTCCGATTCTTTTCGCAAGGATTGGAAAAACATTCAGCACTTCAGTTAAAGCAGCTGCCAGCATGCCAATAAATATGCCCGAAGCAAGCCCAATGGGTATTAGTAACAGGGCTGTCAGGTGGAAAACCGGATTCCATAAAGTTGCCAGTGCACCAGCCAAAGCCCCCATTATAACTGCAGCTTCATAATAATGGATCATCTTCATCGTTTTGCTCAACTGGGTAAGCCTTGGGATAATGCCCAAAACAGCCAGGAAAGCAACAAAACCAGAACCAACAGCGAGCCCGCCTGAAAATCCTATGATCATTACCAGGACAACATTAATGGTCATCAAGATACTTCATACTCTCCTTGTTTTCTTTCAACGCAACATAGTTATCAAGATCAAGCTGATAATTGAACATTTCTACTTCCAGTGGGCTTGGCTCCTCGTTCAGCCGCTTCTTAAAAACATGGTTAAAGAAAATGATCATGCCAAGCCCCAGGCCAATCGAATAGGGGATTTGAAAAATGAGAGGCCTGCTGTCCACTTCCCCGGTTATGAGAGTGTAAATTCTAAGCTGTACAGCCTGCATGCTCACGTCTTCATGAAAATTCATAATGGCGAGGGCAGCACCTATGAACAGAAGCAGCCAAACCAGCAGAAATAGAGGAAATGATACTTTACGCTTCTTTGTAACAACCTCAACTATCGCTTGAGCAGGCCCGATCGACTGGACTTCAATGTTTGAAAATATCCGGGTTATGCTCCTAATTACCTTCATAACATCAATTACCACAATATTCCGGTCCTGCTCGCTTACTTGATAAAGCGGAAGTGCACAAAGCTTTTCGTAAATGTCATCATCGGCAATGACCTGTGCAATATCTTTCAGCAGTATTCTCTGATTGGGCCGTATTTGCAGCCGATGCCGCAAGCGAATATAAACTGTTTTTTCCAATATGCTCACTTCCCACAAAGTGATATCCTCTTCGAAATTGATCGCCTATTTGGAGCTTTTCGCTTTTGTGTCTATATTTAGTATGAGTTACATATATTAGCTTCATGAACTCCAATAATTGGCTGTTAGACAAAAAAATGAAAGACCGGATGGATTTAAATATCCATCCGGTCTTTCATTTGCTGTAGTATCTTTTTTTCCAGACGCGACACCTGCACCTGGGAAATGCCAAGCCTTGCCGCCACTTCGGATTGAGTCTGATCTTTATAGTAGCGCAAGTAAACAATCAGTCTTTCCCGCTCATCCAATTCACGGATCGCTTCTTTTAATGCTATTTTATCAAACCATTTTCCTTCATTTCCATCATCAATCTGATCGAGCAGTGTAATGGGATCTCCGTCGTTTTCATATACTGTTTCATGTATAGAAGAAGGGATCCTGCTTGCTTCCTGGGCAAGGATAATATCTTCAGGAGAAATTTCCAGGAACTTGGAAAGCTCTGTAACGGTTGGGATGCGTCCAAGCGTTTTTGATAACTCGTCTTTGGCTTTCCTGATTTTATTGCCCATTTCCTTTAAAGAACG
Organism: Cytobacillus firmus; assembly: GCF_023657595.1. Taxonomy (NCBI): domain Bacteria; kingdom Bacillati; phylum Bacillota; class Bacilli; order Caryophanales; family Bacillaceae; genus Cytobacillus; species Cytobacillus firmus. The sequence goes on from NZ_CP098323.1 coordinate 3,537,657, forward strand.
GCTTACTTTTACCGTTCCATCATCCCGTATAAACCTTTGGATCTCTCCGATAATCATTGGAACCGCGTAGGTCGAAAACTTTACATCATAACTGAGATCAAACTTATCAACCGATTTCAATAAGCCGATACAGCCAATCTGGAAGAGGTCATCAGGTTCATATCCTCTATTCAAGAATCTCTGAACGACAGACCAGACAAGACGCATATTTTTTTGAACAATTCTGTCCCTTGCACCCTGATCTCCGCTTTGGCTTTGCTTTATTAGCTCCTTGACTTCATTGTCCTTTAAATAGGTTTGGCCCTTCTCTGCTTTAACCTCCACATCCATAGCAAGACTCCCTTAATTGCATAGCATTTTACTATTTGATAAATGCTTCCTTAATCGGATCTCTGTGCCTATTCCCGGCTGCGATTTGATTTCAATTTCGTCCATGAAATTTTCCATGATGGTAAAGCCCATACCTGATCTTTCCAATTCAGGTTTTGTTGTAAATAATGGCTGCCGTGCTTCTTCCACATCCATAATCCCAAGGCCTTTATCCTTAATGGTCAGATCAATAAATCCATCTTCAATCAGGACAGAAATATAGACAACCCCATTAGGATCATTTTCATAGCCATGAATAATGGAGTTGGTTACAGCTTCAGAAACGACCGTTTTAATTTCTGTAAGTTCGTCCATTGTCGGATCAAGCTGGGCAATAAAGGCAGCAACAGTGACACGGGCGAATGATTCATTTTGGCTAAGCGCACTGAATTCGAGGTTCATCACATTTTTCATCGTTCAGGCAACCCCCAATCTTTGCAGTGCGTTTTCTTCTGTCGGTTCTAAACGGATTATCTTAAATAAACCCGACATATCAAATAGTCTCTGCACTGCTGGAGAAATCGCACAAACAACCATTTCACCATGCTTCTGTTTAATTTGTTTGTAGCGGCCCAAAATCACTCCAAGCCCTGAACTATCCATAAAAGAAAGCTGCTCAAGGTTTAATATAATATGATGGATGTCATAATCTTCAATCGCCTTTGTCGCCTGTTCACGCAGTTCATCTGCCGAATGATGGTCCAGTTCCCCGCTTAAACGAATACATAAGACATCATGCTTTACTTCCAAATTAATGTTAAGACTCACTATCTTAGCCTCCTTATCTGGTATCCGCACTGAAAAAGCCGCTAATGCTCATGCTTTTCCTCCGGATAGGATAATCCGGAATCTTATAAACTTCCGGTATCCGCCCTTATAGTGAGTCAATTTCGATGCCTGTAGCTTCATTTCCTTCCTGGAGACAAAACTAGTGTATTTTCGCTAAAAATAATAATCATAGGGATGTTTTTCGACAAAAATAAATTATTCAATTTTTGAAAATAACCCCATGGATCGTTTAAACAATGTCCACCATGATGCTTCACTGCTGTCTTCTTTAGAAACTAAAGGACTTTCAACTAAGACTTTTCCATCCTTTTTCAAAGTTAATGTTCCGATCTGATCACCCTTTTGGACAGGAGCTTTAATTTTTTTATTTAAAGTAATCTTCTGTTCAATTTCTTTAATGCTTTCACCTTTTTTAGTTAAAAGGGAAATCGGTTCACTGGTCAGGGCTTCAACCATCTTTTTTTCGCCTTTGCTGACTTCTACTTTTCCAAGAACGTGATTTCTTTCGTACATTGGGTGTGTCTTATATTGGCTAAATGCAAAGTCGAGCATTTTAGTCACTTGGGCATTGCGTTCTTTTGATGTCGGTGCGCCAAAAACAACGGCTATAACCCGCATTCCGTCTTTCTCGGCTGTTGCCGTCAGACAGTATTTTGCCTCAGAGGTAAAGCCGGTTTTGAGGCCATCAACACCAGGATAAAAACGCACAAGGCGATTTGTATTGACCAGCCAGAATTTTTTATCTGTGTCTTCACGAAGATAGGCTTCATATGTGCCCGTATAATCAGTTATTTTCTCATATTTAAGAAGCTCTTTGGCCATTATGGCCATATCATGTGCAGTACTGTAATGTTCCTTAGCTGACAGGCCTGTAGGGTTTTGGAATTGGGTATTTTTCAGCCCTAATTCCTTTGCCTTTTTATTCATCATTTCAACAAAAGCTTCTTCTGAACCGGCAATTCTCTCAGCCATTGCAACGGATGCATCATTGCCGGAACCAATGGCAATCCCCTGCAGCATTTGCTTGGTGGTCATTTCTTCACCTGGCTCCAGGAAGATTTGCGAACCGCCCATTGATGCCGCATATTCGCTTGTCCGGATTTTCTCATCCCATGACAGTTTTCCTTCATCTATCGCTTCCATAATTAAGAGCATGGTCATGACTTTTGTCATGCTGGCAGGCGGAAGCTGTTCACCGCTGTTTTTTTCATACAATACCGAACCGGTATCACGCTCGATAAGAATTGCGGACTTCACATTATCCGCTAAATCTGCGCTGCTTTCTCTTGCAAACCCGGAAGGAGCAAAGATTGTTGCCATTAATAATGCTATTAACATTAATGAGACGAGTCGTTTCATCACACAATACCTCCATTCTTTATAGCCTCCATTTTTTCCAGTTAAAGAAAATTTATACAGTTCAGTAAGACTAAAAAAAATTAAACAGTCAGCTCCACGCAAAAAAGCCGCCGGATATCACCCCGGCGGCTTCTTGATTCAGTATTATTCAGTTATTTCTTCATGAATTAATACTGGTGCCTCCACATTTTCAGTGGAGAGTGTAATGTTTTCATAAAGCATAGTTCTTACTTCTTCTACATTTTCGAAATTGCTGCAGATGGTGACGAGAGATTCGCCCTTCTGTACACGGTCGCCGATTTTCTTTCTTAAAATCAGGCCGACAGCCAAATCAATTTCTGATTCCTTTGTTGCTCTTCCTGCTCCCAATAGCATGGCTGCAGTTCCAATTTCATCCGCAACAATCTCAGAAACATAGCCATCCTGCTTAGCTTCTAATTCAAATGTATATTTTGCCTGTGGCAGTTTCTGCGGATCATCGACAACTGACGCATCTCCGCCTTGTGAGCTTAGGAATACTTTAAATGTTTCTAAAGCTGAACCATCCTTCATAGCATTCTCTAATTTTTCGCGCGCTTCCTTCAATGAATCCGCTTTTTTCGCAAGGAAAACCATATGGCTACCAAGGGTCAGGCAAATCTCAGTAAGATCTTCAGGTCCTTCGCCTCTTAATGTATCGATAGCTTCCTTTACTTCAAGGGCATTGCCAATGGCATATCCAAGCGGCTGGCTCATATCTGAGATGACAGCCATTGTGTTTCTGCCAACATTATTTCCAATGCGGACCATCGCTTTTGCTAATTCACGTGAATCGTCAAGTGTCTTCATAAATGCGCCGGCGCCTGTCTTAACATCAAGGACAATGGCGTCAGCACCTGCAGCGATTTTTTTGCTCATAATCGAGCTTGCAATCAGAGGAATACTGTCCACTGTGGCTGTTACATCGCGCAGTGCATATAACTTTTTGTCTGCTGGCGTTAAGTTCCCGCTCTGGCCAATGACTGCAATTTTATTTTGATTAACAAGCTTAATAAATTCTTCATTCTCTATTTCAACATGGAATCCTTCAACAGCCTCAAGCTTGTCGATTGTTCCGCCTGTATGTCCAAGGCCGCGCCCTGACATCTTCGCAACCGGAACACCTACTGCAGCTACAAGCGGGCCCAGTACGAGTGTTGTCGTATCACCTACACCGCCAGTTGAATGTTTATCTACTTTAATTCCTTCTATTTTGGATAAGTCGATTTGATCACCGGACTCTACCATTGCCATAGTTAAGTTGGCTCTTTCATTCTCTGTCATCCCCTGGAAGAAGATTGCCATTGTTAATGCACTTACCTGATAATCCGGGATTGAACCGTCTGTGTATCCTTTAATGACAAATTGAATTTCTTCTGCCGTTAACTCCAGTCCGTCTCTTTTCTTTTCAATAAGATCCACCATTCTCATCAGCAAACACCACTTTCATTTATTCATTTCTTATGGCTTTAGTCTAATCGATTGTTGTTTTGCTTAAAAAGTCAGCCCGTTGATTTCAGCAGCTTTCCGCGGGGAGGAACGGGAGCCTCCTCGGCTTCGCCTGTGGGTCACCCGACCCCTCTCCTCCCGCAGGGCATTGAATAAGCTCCCTCGAATGAACACCGCACGAAGAAAATGCGATAGTATTTTCGAGGATCAAGTACCCTCCGCTCCAATAAACTCAGTTATTAAACCAAGTTAGCAGCATAACCGCCAAAATTACTAAGCTTAGGCACCAAGTTCCTTAACAATTGCTTTCACATAACGAAGGAAGTCAGCTTTGACTTTTTCTGTAGTTTCGATTACTTCTTCATGGTTAAGCGGCTGGTCAAGAATGCCTGCAGCCATGTTTGAGATACAGGAGATTCCAAGGACCTTCATGCCTGAATGCTGTGCCACAATGACTTCCGGAACAGTTGACATCCCGACTGCATCTCCGCCCATTGTTCTCAGCATGCGAACTTCTGCAGGGGTTTCATATGTCGGGCCTGTATTGCCGACATAAACTCCTTCCTGAATCTTCAGGTTCAGCTTTTCGGCTAGTCCTCTGGCAAGTTTCCTCAATTCTTTTGAGTATGCTTCTGACATATCCGGAAAACGAGGACCCATGCGGGAATCATTAGGACCGATTAAAGGGTTGCTGCCCATATTGTTGATATGGTCTGAAATAAGCATTAAATCACCTGGAGAATAGCTTTCATTCACTCCCCCTGCCGCATTCGTAACAATGAGCTTCTCAACACCCATCTCATTCATAACTCTTACAGGGAAGGTTACCTTATCGAAGGAGTATCCTTCGTAATAATGGAACCGGCCTTGCATAGCAACCACTTCAATGCCGTTCAAGCGTCCAAATACAAGCTGTCCTGCATGACCTTCTACTGTTGATACAGGAAAATCAGGAATTTCATTGTATGGGATTTTAACCGGTTCTTCGATTTCGTCTGCCAATACACCAAGTCCTGAGCCTAAAATCAGCCCAATCTTTGGCTGGCCTGTATACTTATTTTTAAGAAATTCAGCTGCGTTTTGAATTTTGCTGTAATCCATTTTCAATCTCCTCATCTTCTTTTTTAATGTAATTATTTCAGTTGGTTCAAAAAGCTTTTTCCATAGACAGGCATTTTCACGTTAAAGTTATCCGCTATAGTCGCCCCTATATCTGCAAAGGTTTCACTGACCGGAAGCTCTTTTCCTTCTTCCATATCTTTTGAATAAACAAGAAGCGGGACGTATTCCCTTGTATGATCTGTGCCATGATGAACAGGATCATTGCCGTGGTCTGCCGTAATGATTAATAAGTCGCCATCCTGCATTTTTTCAAATACTTCAGGCAGGCGTTCATCAAACTCTTCAAGAGCTTTTCCATACCCTTCAGGATCACGTCTATGGCCAAATAATGCATCAAAGTCCACCAGATTTACAAAGCTCAGGCCTGTAAATTCTTTATCAAACGTTTCGATCAGCTTATCCATTCCATCCATATTTGATGTTGTGCGAATGGCCTCAGTTACTCCCTCTCCATCATAAATGTCGGAGATTTTCCCAATTGCCACTACATCAAGTCCGCCATCTGCCATTTCATTCATTACTGTGCGGTCAAATGGCTTTAGCGCATAATCATGCCTGTTTGATGTTCTTTGGAAATTTCCCGGCTCGCCAATGAATGGTCTCGCAATCACACGGCCTACCATATATTTTTCATCAAGTGTCAGCTCTCGTGCGATTTTACAGATTTTATACTGTTCTTCAATTGAAATAATATCTTCATGTGCCGCAATCTGCAGAACTGAATCGGCTGATGTATAAACAATCAAAGCTCCTGTTCTCATATGCTCTTCTCCTAGTTCAACCAGGATTTCTGTTCCGCTTGCAGGCTTATTTCCAATAATCTTCCTGCCGGTGCGTGCTTCAAGTTCTGAAATCAATTCCTCCGGAAATCCATCAGGAAAAACTCTAAATGGAGTTTGAATATTTAACCCCATAATTTCCCAATGGCCAGTCATTGTGTCTTTTCCGTTTGATGCTTCCTGCATCTTCGTGTAAAACGCCATAGGGTTATCCGCTTTTTCGATTCCTTTGATTTCGCGGATATTACTGAGACCAAGTATGCCCATGTTCGGCATCTTCAGGCCATTCATTTTTTCTGCGATGTGGCCGATCGTATCGGCACCTTTATCACCAAACTTATCGGCATCAGGCGCTTCTCCGATTCCCACTGAATCCATGACAATTAAAAAAACGCGCTTATATGTATATGCAGACATTTGAAAACCTCCTAATTATTTGAATACGGTTACAAAAATCATATTCGTATAGTACCCTTTTTAGGTTTATTTAACACTGATTGTCTTGCTGGAGCCAGGGTGTATACCGCCACTCCCGCATTTTAAAACATATTAAGGATAGCCCTTTCATTTGTCAGAAGTCTGACATCTATATTTTACCTAATAAACAGGTAAAATGACAAGAAAAAGCTGCCTATTTTTATGGCAGCTTTATGACATTTGATTTTTTCTATTTTAAGCACGCGGATGGTATTGACTGTACACATCTTTAAGCCGTGTTTTGGTTACATGCGTATAAATTTGCGTAGTAGAAATATCGGCATGTCCAAGCATTTCCTGGACAGCCCGCAAATCTGCCCCATTTTCCAGCAGATGAGTGGCAAATGAATGCCTCAGCGTATGTGGAGTCAGCTCCTTCTCGATCCCTGCCTCCTGGGCCAGCCGCTTCAGTATTTTCCAGAATCCCTGTCTCGAAAGACGTCTTCCGTGATGATTTAAAAATAAAGCTTCATCCCTATACTTTTTAGAAACGAACTTGCCTCTTCCTTCAGTTAAATACCTTTCAAGCGCTTCAGAAGCTGTTTTGCCAATAGGCACAATCCGTTCCTTGTTCCCTTTGCCAATACATCTTACAAAGCCCATCGTTAAATGAACATCACCTGAGTTCAGGCCTATCAGCTCACTTACACGAATGCCTGTAGCATATAAAAGTTCAAGCATGGCTTTATCCCGCAGACCAAAGTGATCCTTAATCTCCGGAAAATCCAATAAAGTTTCCACTTCCTGCATGTTTAATACTTTTGGAAGCGAACGTTCCATTTGCGGTGTTTCTATATGGACAGAAGGATCATGGCCAACTGCTTTTTCGCGGAGCAGAAATTGGTGAAAGGCCCTTATGGAGGCTATATGCCGGGCCAGAGTTTTTGAGGATTTGCCCTGTTTTTTTAAAGAGCCGAGAAATTGGACAATTTGCATGCGCTGCACATCCTCAAGGCTTGCAAGCTTCTCTTCCGACTTGAGATACTTCAGATAACTTTTCAAATCTCTTTCATAAGAGATAATTGTATTCTTGGCGAGGCCTTTTTCTACAAGTAAATAATGAATAAAGTCTTTTAACTGATCATCCATATGATAGCATTACTCCCCGTTTAAGTAGAAAAGAATTAACCGGTCCAGCAAGCTCCTATCTTCATCAGTTCCGCTCGCTGACACCTTAACAGCCGCTCCCCTTGGTTCGTCATAGCGGTGATAATCCTGGTATTCTTCATTTAACCACATAATACCATAATAAAAAAGGATTGTGCATCCAGTAAAAATCACAAATACTTTAATGGTCTGAAAAGCCATGCCCAGCCAGGATTTCATGGTTTGGTCCTCCATAACTTTTAATAAAAAAGAAAGATATTCAGCTTTCTATTATTAAAAGGTATGCCATTTTGGACAAGAATTATACCTGAATTTGCATAAATAGTGTTTCTTCAGGGCACTTATTCTGTTTGTGTAAACAGCTCAAATAAATGTTCCCCGTTGATTTCCGCTCAGATTGCTCAGCGAACCGCGGGATTTTGAATAAACTTCCCGGACACCGCATGAAGAAATGCGAATGCATTTTCGAGGATCTCGCACCTTCCGCTTCAATCAACTCAGTAAATAATATACAAAAAGCAACAAACCCTTCGAAAACACCCAAAATAAAAAGCCTATTCTAATGTAGAATAAGCTTTGCCAATAATCATATTAATTTTCATCTGCTTCGGTTTCTGTTTGTTTATCCTGGCAGCGGTAGCAGATGCCATGGAACGTAAGGCGGTGATCCTTTATTTTGAAGTTCCAGCGGCGTTCAACCACTTCTTCTACGTCTTCAAGCAAATCTTCCTGTATTTCATCAACAGCTCCGCACTCAATACAGACTAAATGGTGGTGAAAATGGGCTGCCCCTTCCTGACGCAGGTCATAACGGGAAACTCCATCACCGAAGTTGATTTTATCGACAATTTTTAATTCAGTCAGCAATTCAAGTGTTCTATATACAGTTGCCAAGCCTATCTCAGGCGATTTCTCTTTTACTAGGAGGTAGACATCTTCCGCACTTAAATGATCCTCTTCGTGTTCTAACAGGACGCGAACTGTTGCCTCTCGCTGTGGTGTTAGTTTATAGCTGGATGAATGCAACTGTTTTTTGATTCTTTCAATTCTGCTTTCCATACCGAAAGTCCCTCCCTCGCCACTAACATTCTCATTATAACAGAAATAAGTTCACATTCAAAATAAAATAATTATAAATAACAAACGATAATGAATTTAATATAATAGTAATTATAATTTTCTTTAAAACAGTTTTAAACCTCTTTATATGTACCCTATATTATAATCTTTATCCTTTTCCCGTACAGCAAAAAGGCAGAGCCAGCAGCTCTGCCTTTAGCAATGATTATTATCAGGATTGGATTGAACTAACAACAGACTTCATTAAGACAGGCGAGATAAATGCCTCTACCCCGGCTGCAGCGATTAGAAACAGAATGGCCACAGCAAAAGCAATCATATATCTTCCAAAAAGAGGCATCATGGGCTGTCCGGCTTTCTTCATAAATTGTCTTCTAATCATCTTTAAAGAGAAAGACACAGCCAGTGTTGCGGCGATTATAAAGATAGGTATGATGATCAGGTTCTGGGGAAGGACCGATACGAAGGAAAGTAAAAATCCTTCCCATCCCATTCGATTAACGAGAAAGCCAACTGTAAAGCCAACCACCATGCCTTTCATAAATAACAGAATCAGAATGACTGGCAGTCCAATTATGGAGATTCCCAAAATCCACATCAATCCTATAAATTTTGTATTATGGAAAAAGCTTTGTTTGAATAATTCATCCGCTGCTGCAATATGCCCATCTGATACTTGTCCAAAAAACTGAGACAGATAATAAAATAAATCTTCTTTTTGTGTAAAACTCAAGCTATTTACAACGATAGCTCCAAAAATCACACCCATCAGAAATAAAACAATAACAAATAAGTAAATTGAGGAATGTTCGCGAAAGTGGGCTGCTGCGGCGTTCTGGTACATTTTTTTCTTCATTGCTCATCCTCCTAAGACAAAACAAATTGGATATTAAATTGTATGCCTGTCCCGGAATTGTATGACAAAGAATTGTGCTGCTCACAATTGTGAAAAAAGTTCTTGAATACTTCATATGTTTTTTGCTATAATTTTCAAAATTATTTAAATTATCATTGGGGGCGCTGGAGAAAATGGATCCGATTTTAATAGAGTTTCCAGAAAGAATTGAAACAGAAAGACTTTATATGAGGCCCGCCTTGCCCGGAGACGGAAAAACTGTTCATGAAGCTGTGTCAGCTTCAGCTGCCGAGCTTAAAAAATGGCTTCCTTTTGCACAGAATGAACAATCAGCTGATGAAGTTGAGTCGGGTATCCGAAATTCCTATGCCAAGTTTATTCAAAGGGAAGATTTCCGTATCCATATTTATAGGAAAGAAGACGATGTATTTGTCGGCTCTACTGGCCTGCATCGCATAGATTGGGATGTCCGCAAATTCGAAATTGGCTATTGGGGTGATGTGAGGTTTCGGAAGAACGGCTATATTTCTGAAGCTGCTGCAGGCTTGACGAAGTTTGCCTTTGAGCATTTTCAAGCAAACAGAGTGGAAATCAGATGTGATCCGAGAAACATTAACAGCCGGAGAATTCCCGAAAAGCTGGGGTACACGCTTGAAGGAATCCTGATTAATGACAGTCTAAGCGCAGATGGAAAAGAGCTTAGAGATACTTGTATTTATGCTAAAGTCAGCAGCTAAAAAAATAGAGCCTCGATGGGCTCTATTTTTTATGAATCAACAATTCTGCCGTACTTGCCTCCGCCCCCTGCCTGGAGGTTTAGCTTTCCTTCACGTGCTTTTCCAATAAGCATGGCTGTTTTCTCAGGAATTACTTTGCTGATTTCTGAGAAAGGAACATCATGAAGAATGGCCATTTCAGTTCCGAAATGATTCAGGAGCTTCTCGAGCATTTTCGGGCCTAACCCTGGTATGAACTCAAGAGGGACCTGATGAATATAAGGCGGCCGTACATCGGGCAATCCTCCTGAAGATTTTAGTTCAGAGATCCGGTCAGCCACGCCTTTGATAAATTTGTGGTGATTGCAATTTCGGCATTTACCATTCTCTTCATCAAAGGGGCCAAAACATTCGGAACAAACAGTCTGATGGTATTTTCCGAGCAGAGGATCCAGCCCATAATTGGCTTTAACCCTGCATTTTTCTTTTCCGGCCAAAGCCTTGTGCAGTTCAGCAAATGTAGGTGCTTCCATTTCCAGAACCTGATATTCTCTGGCGATCTTTTTTAGTGAATGGGCATCTGAATTTGTTAAGAATGTATATCTATGAAGTTCAGCTATTTGATCAGCCATCATCGTATCTGCACTAAGCCCCAGCTCAATTGCATCAATTAGATCAGGATCAAAAACCTCTGACAGCGACCGCTCTACGCCTTTCCCGAATAGACTCTTAAACGGGGTAAAAACATGGGCAGGAATAAAAAGCCCATCCAGTTCCTTTACTTTTTCCTGCAGCATTCTGCCTGAGGCATAAATTCTTTGAGAGCTTAATGTTATGTTCTTCAAATACCCTGTCAGCCAGGAAGAGAAATCCTTCATTGCGGATAGGGTTGGAAAGTAGCAAAGGACATGGATAGGGCCTTTACAGGAATCATCATAAATTTCAAGCTCCGACCCGGGAATAATCATCAAATCTCCGTATTGGAGTCCCCCGTCCTTATGCTCGGTTACAAAGCCTTTTTGGGTCAAGTCCTCGATTTCAAGGATGACTTCAGGAGAATGACAGTCAATAATGCCAATGATATCAAGCCCCTTTTCATTGCGGGCATGCCTGATGATATTAGTGAAGGTAAGGGATTTAGCGCCTGTTATTTTAACTGGCTTTCCCGTAAACGTACGTCCAATATGGATATGAAGATCAGCAAAAAAGCGCTTCATGCTATTTTTTCAGCGCTTCTTGAAGCTGCAGATATTGGATTGCATAAGCAGTTTTCGCATCATAAACCTTTTGCTCCTCAAGCAGGGATATGGCTTCCTCAAGGGTTACCTCTAAAAGGTTCACAAATTCATCTTCATCAGGCGAAGCGGCATCTTCTTTTTTCTTAAGACCCTTTGCTATATATAGATGTACGAGCTCATCGGCAAATCCGGGAGAAGTGTAGAATGAGATCAGCCATTCCAATTCCGTGCAGGCGTACCCCGTTTCCTCTTCCAGTTCCCTTTCTGCACACACGCTGGGTTCTTCTCCTGCTTCAAGCTTTCCGGCAGGAATTTCAGCAATAATCTTATCCAGTGCTTTTCGATATTGTTCAACCATCACTATTTTATTATCTTCTGTTACTGCCAATACAGCTACTGCTCCGGGATGTTTGATAATTTCCCGCTTCGATGTTTTGCCATTCGGCAGCTCAACATCCTCCACCTGCAGACTAATGACTTTTCCTGTGAAGATTTTTTCCGTCTTAAGTGTTTTTTCTTCTAGGCGGCTCATTGTTTCAGTCACTCCTGTTCTATTCCGGTAATGATTGCTCATACATTTTATCATACTTGATGAGGGGGAGTTGGCATGAAGGTGTATGTCCATAATAGGGGAATTATTCTGGCCGGCAAAGCCTGGGAAGTCCGTGAGAAGCTAAAACAATACAGCAGGCAGTATGTCCTTGTAAAAGACTGGGTTGAATCTCAGAACATTATAAAGTGAAACTTCAATCAGTGGAGGTTTTCCTTATCCCCACTGATTGTCAGTTGAACTTATCCTCCTTTGATTAATATTAGTTTTGAAGCGGGGGTCTTACTGCCCGTTAGACGATAAAATGATAAGCCTCTAAATTTGAGTATGCCTCATTTGTTTATGTACAATTATAGAAAACATTCAAATGAGGTGGGTACTTGAAAAAGAGAAGACTTGGAAATTCAGACTTGTACGTAAGCGAGCTGGGGCTGGGCTGCATGTCAATTGGCACCAACCCTTATAAGGCCCAGGAAATTATTGAAGCGGCTCTTGAAGAAGGAATCAATTATTTCGATACAGCCGATTTATACGACTTTGGCGAAAATGAAAAGCTTGTCGGACAATCCTTAAAGAATGTCCGCGAACAGGTGATCATTGCAACCAAAGCCGGCAACCGCTGGAATAAAAATAGAGACGGCTGGAGCTGGGACCCCTCTAAACGCCATATCAAAGAAGCTGTAAAAGACAGCTTGAAAAGACTGTCTACGGACTATATCGATTTATATCAGCTTCACGGCGGCACAATTGAAGATCCGATTGATGAAACCATTGAAGCATTTGAGGAACTAAAGGAAGAAGGATACATCCTCCAATATGGCATTTCCTCCATTCGCCCAAATGTCATTCGGGAATTCACCTCAAAATCATCCATTGTTTCTGTCATGATGCAATACAGCATTTTAGACCGGCGTCCTGAAGAAGAAGCGCTGCCTCTTCTTAATCAAAAAGGCATCAGTGCTGTTACTAGAGGACCGCTGGCCAAAGGGCTGCTCAGCGACAAAATGCTGGATAAAGCATCAGAATCGGTAAAAGAGAAAGGCTATTTGGATTACAGCTATGCTGAATTGGAAAAAACGCTCACCAGCCTACGGGAAAAAATTTCAGACCAGCGCACCATGAATGAGATAGCATTTCAGTATAATCTCGCGGACCCAGCAGTCGCTTCTATTACAGCAGGTGCAAGCCGGGCTGAGCAAGTAAAAGCCAATGCAGAAGCAGCAAGAGCCATTCCTCTCAATGAAGATGAATTGGCTATCATTAAATCTATTGCAAAGCTAAATAAATATGCGCAGCATAGATGATCGAAAGTCCATAATTTAAGACAAGAAAGGGGCTGACGGAAAAGTCTGCCCCTTCTTTTAATGTTATTTGTATTCTTTCCAGTTCAGATCGCTCTCTCCAAGCAGTTCTTCAAAACTTTTATTTTTTTCGCGCAGACTTCTTTCCTCTCTTTTTCTGTGCTCTTCTTCTTCCTTCTGTTTATCTTCAGCAGCTTTTAATTCCTGCTTTTTCCCTTTCAGCTGCTCCACCAGGTCCTGGTTCAGCATATCGCCTAGCGTGACTGGTTTGTCGTCTTTCTTAGGCTGGGAATGGTGTTTTTTCTTTTTCATATAATCCCCTCATCAACTGATTTTGCCATTTATTATAGCATATTTTATTATTCATGAAGGAGCAGGCTAAATCACTTTTATGGTAAAAACTCCAGAAACTCAATTCTGTTTCCGAATGGATCATCTACAAAGAACCTCTCTCTTCCTTCTATCGGAGGTTCTTCCTTTATTGTTATTTTCTGCTCTTGAAGACTGCTTCTCAAGGCTTCCAGGTTGTCCACAATAAATCCAGGATGTGCTTTTTTGGCAGGCAGGAAGCCCTCCTGCACCCCGATATGAATTTCCTGATTTCCACAAATAAACCAGCAGCCTCCTCGCTTTTGAAGATTTTCAGGCTTGGGAATTTCCTTCAGGCCAAGCTGTTCACCGTAAAATTTTCTGGCTTCCTCCTCACAGCCTTTCGGAGCTGCCAGCTGGATATGGTCAATTCCTTTAAAGGAAAAACTCATTTTTTCTCCTCTTTTCTTCAGACTGAAAATAATGAAAAGCACAGCATGCAGCTGTACTTTTCAGATGTATTAGTATGCTTCTGTTACAACGTTTTCATCAACCTGCAATTGGGGTTCTGTCGAATTGATAATATCCTCAATTGTGAAGCCTTTAGCTACTTCAACAAGCTTCAAACCGGACTCGGTGACATCGATGACTGCCCGCTCAGTTATAATGCGGTCAACGACATTTTTACCTGTTAAAGGCAGGCTGCATTCTTTAAGAATTTTTGAATCGCCATTTTTATTAGTATGATCCATAATGACAATGATTTTATTGGCGCCATGAACCAGATCCATTGCACCGCCCATTCCCTTGATCATTTTTCCGGGAATCATCCAGTTGGCAAGATCTCCTTTTTCAGAGACTTCCATACCGCCGAGAATGGCAATATTCACATGGCCGCCCCTGATCATTGCAAAAGATTCAGCGCTATCAAAATAAGATGATCCCGGGATGGCTGTAACTGTTTCTTTTCCTGCGTTAATCAGATCCGGATCAACTTCACTTTCTGCAGGATACGGGCCGATGCCCAGTAATCCATTTTCAGATTGCAGGACCACTTCCTTATTATCAGAAATATAATTGGCAACCAATGTTGGCATACCGATTCCTAAATTCACGTAAAAGCCATTTTCAATTTCCTTTTCAGCCCGTCTGGCAATTTTTTCGCGTACTGCCGCTTTATCGTTACTCATGACACCCTCTCCTTCCGCCACTGGTATTTATTTCTTCACCGTCAGTCTTTCAATGCGCTTCTCCTGTTTCCCTTCAATCAGTGATTGAACATAGATGCTCGGGGTATGAATATAATTCGGATCCAGTTCACCAATCTCATAAAGCTTCTCCACTTCTGCAATTGTCACTTTGCCGGCTGCTGCAATCATCGGATTGAAGTTTCTGGCCGTTTTGTGATAAACAAGATTGCCCATCTTATCGCCCTTCCATGCCCTCACAAGACTGAAGTCTGCTTTCAGAGCTTCTTCAAGGAGATATTCCTTGCCGTCAAACATCTTCGTCTCTTTCCCCTCAGCAATTGGGGTCCCTACTCCAGCTGGTGTGTAAAAAGCAGGAATGCCTGCGCCGCCCGCACGTATTTTCTCTGCCAGTGTTCCTTGAGGAAGCAGCTCTACTTCAATTTCCCCTGAGAGAACCTGTCTTTCAAACTCTTTGTTTTCCCCAACATACGAACCAACCATTTTCTTAATCTGTTTATTTTTTAAAAGCAGTCCAAGTCCCCAATCGTCAACACCGCAGTTATTCGAAATGACTGTCAGATCCTTAACCCCTTTTTCAACTAAAGCCAGAATAAGGTTTTCCGGAATTCCGCACAGACCGAAACCGCCAACCATAAGGACAGCACCATCGTGAATTTCCTGAACCGCTTCACTGAAGGAAGTACAAATTTTCTTCACTTCAATCTCTCCTTTCATTAAAAAATACTTATTTTTACTGACTATTATCAAAAACGGCTATGCAAGCTCCACTACTGTAGCTACCCCTTGGCCTCCGCCAATGCAAAGAGTTGCAAGGCCTTTCTTTGCCTGTCTTTTTTGCATCTCATGAATAAGAGTTACAAGGATTCGTGCTCCACTTGCACCGATCGGATGTCCGAGTGCAATGGCCCCGCCATTAACATTAAGGATCTCCTTGTTAAAACGAAGCTCCCTGTCAACTGCAAGCGACTGGGCTGCAAATGCCTCGTTTGCTTCAATCAGCTCCAATTCTTCTATGGAAACAGATGCCTTTTCAAGCGCTTTTTTCACAGCAGCAACAGGACCAATGCCCATGATGCTTGGATCCACACCTGCACTTGCATTTCCTTTAATCGTCACTAATGGTTTAAGCCCCAGTTCATCTGCTTTCTTTCTGCTCATAACCAGCAATACAGCTGCCCCGTCATTAATCCCGGACGCATTTCCGGCTGTTACGCTGCCATCTTTCTTAAACGCCGGACGCAGGCCTGCGAGCTTATCAGCAGTTGTCCCTTTTTTCGGATACTCGTCTGTATCAAAAACTATTGGATCCCCTTTTCGCTGAGGAATTTCAACCGGAACGATTTCATCTTTGAATTTTCCTTCTTCAATTGCCTTTACCGCCTTTTCCTGGCTGTCTGCGGCAAATTTGTCCTGTTCTTCCCTGCTCAGCTCATATTTCGAGCAAAGATTTTCAGCCGTAACTCCCATATGGTAATCATTAAAAGCACACCAGAGACCGTCTGAAATCATCGAATCTATAAGTTTTTGGTCTCCCATTTTAAAGCCATTTCTTGCATTTTTCAGTATGTAAGGCGCCTGGCTCATATTTTCCATGCCGCCTGCAATCACTGCTTCGGCATCGCCGGCCAAAATGGCCTGTGCTGCTAAATGGACCGCCTTCAGCCCTGAACCGCAAACTTTATTAATTGCCATTGCGGAAACGCTTTCAGGAAGACCCGCTTTAAGAGCTGCCTGCCTTGCTGTGTTTTGGCCCAGGCCTGCCTGCAGGACATTTCCCAGGATTACTTCATCTATTTGATCCGGTGTTACACCTGCTTTTTCAAGAGCGCCTTTTATCGCAATCGCCCCAAGCTCTGGTGCTGATACATCTTTAAGACTTCCATTGAAACTGCCGATTGCTGTCCGGACAGCGCTGACTATTACGACTTCTGTTTGTGCCATCTCTCTCATCCTTTCAAAACATCTCTTTGCTTATATTCGTTGAGGGATATCAAAATTCCTTTTATTTTGTCAAAATTTCTATTATTCTTGCAATCGAAAATACTTTCCTAATACAATAAATTTAAGGACGCCGAGAAAACGCTTACTAAAAATTAAATTATGAAACGGGAGAGGAAAACATGACGCTTGCATTTCCAGATAAAGTAACAATTATTGAAGTGGGCCCGCGGGATGGACTGCAAAATGAAAAGTCGTTTGTACCGACTGAGGTTAAGAAAGACTTTATTAAAAGTTTAAAAAATGCAGGATTAACAGAATTGGAGCTTACTTCTTTTGTGTCTCCTAAATGGGTCCCGCAGATGGGGGATGCAGCTGAAATTACGGCCGATTGCCTTGGTGCGGATACAAGGGATATCGTGCTTGCCCCAAACCGCAAAGGCATTGACAGAGTATATATGACTGATTGCCGGGCTGTTGCCGTTTTCGTTGGTGTAAGCAATACATTTAACAAGAAAAACATCAATAAAACCACTCAGGAAAGCATGGATGAACTAAAACCGATTATCGGAGAACTGAAGGAGAAAGGCTACTTTGTCCGCGCATGCATCTCTACAGCATTTTATTGTCCGTATGAAGGAGCCATCAATCCTGAAGATACAGTTGGGCTATGCCGTCAATTTACAGAGGCAGGAGCTGATGAATTAAGCGTGGCAGATACGATTGGGATGGCTGCTCCCCATGAATCATATGGGCTATTTTCCCGATTGAAAGCAGAGTTTCCAAATATCCTTATCACTGCACACTTCCACGACACAAGAAAAATGGCCCTCACAAATATTTTTGCAGCCCTGCAGGCAGGTGTCGACCGGTTTGACACATCCGCCGGCGGACTTGGCGGATGCCCATTTGCCCCTGGCGCTGCAGGCAATGCTGCAACAGAAGATGTTGTTTATATGCTTGAGCGCATGGGAATTGAAACCAATGTTAATCTGGACCAATTAATGGAAGCTGTAAAAATTGTTCAGCCACATCTTTCCAGACCGATTGAAAGCACGTATTTCAGGCTAAATGCTCAAACTGTTCAATAGCATTACAGTTTTAGATGAATAATGCCCCCTTTTTTATCGCATCTTATTAGATGAAAGCAGCTGACGAATTCATGTTCTGCTGCAGCCATTAAAAGGGGGATAATCCTATGAGCCAAAAACGTGATAAAGGATATAGCCAGAAGGGGAAGCCGAATTCCGATACAGTCAGCCAGACAATTGCCGCCGAGGAATTAGAAAAAGCTATTCATCCAACTAAAAGACAAAACGCACAGCAATAAGCCGCCAAAAAGCGGCTTTTTTTGTGCCAGAACTCCTTTATGAAATTTCACCATGTCCCGGTTAACATCTCTGTTTTAATTTTATCCATAATGGTAAAATAAAGTAAAACTTCAATCAGTAGGAGTTTTCTTTTATCCCCCCTCTGATTGTTAGTTGAGGCCCACAGTAATTGGGCTCACAGAGACGTTGCCACTGGACGTGGTGTTCTTAGTCTTTGTCCTTATTTCGGGCCTTTACATTATAAAGCGAGGCGACTTGCCTAGGAGCCGCAGCTAGATTGGGCAGTAAGCCCCCCACTTATCCTCCTTTGATTACTCTGAGTCTTGAAGTGGGGGGCTTACTGCCCGTTAGACCGCGATAAAAGAAAAAAAGATGGAGGGATGGATTTGAGAAGGTTTTTGCGTTATTTATTTTCCATCGTTCTCTTTCTTTCATCACTCGGCGTCTATTTTACAAATAGGCTTATGTTTATGAAAAAGAAGGAAGATGACTTTATTTTAGAAAGGGAGAAGGAGTCCGGCAGGCTTGATCTGTTCAAGTATGAAAGCCTCCCGAAAAGAGAAGTGCTTATTCCTTCCCCATTTGGCTATAACTTAAAAGCCGTGGCTGCCGAACCCCATAAAAACAGCCGCTATATCATTATTTCTCACGGGGTTACGGAAAACAAAATGAACTCGATTAAATATATGAACCTCTTTCTGGAGCGGGGGTTTAACGCAGTAATCTATGATCATCGCCGCCACGGAGAATCCGGGGGGAAGACGACAAGCTACGGGCATTATGAAAAGTTTGACTTAAAAGCAATTGTTGATTGGCTTAAAGCGGAAAAAGGGCCTGATATCCAGATCGGCATTCATGGTGAAAGCATGGGGGCAGCCACCATGCTCCTTTATGCGGGAATGCTTGAAGACGGTGCCGATTTTTACATTGCCGATTGCCCTTTTTCTGATTTTAAGGAGCAGCTGGCTTATCGTTTAAAAACCGAGATGAAGCTGCCCGCGAAACTCTTTTTGCCTGTTGCCGATCTATTTCTGCGGATGCGGGAGAAATATTCCATTGCTGATGTGTCGCCTATATCAGTTATAGAAAACATAAAGAAGCCCATCCTGTTTATCCACAGTGAAAAAGATGATTTTATTTTGCCGACCATGTCCGAAGCTTTGTATGAAAAGAAACAAGGCCCTAAAAAACTTTACCTTGCTGCCAATGGGATCCATGCCCAATCCTTTAACGAAAACAGAGAGGATTATGAAAAAGTCATTGACGAGTTTTTGGAGCAGTATGTCAGCAGCAAAGATACTTTATCACAATAGAAGCAGCTGGCTTCAGTGTAAGCCAGCTGCTTCATATAAGATTTTCTAATTTTTCTTTTTCTTTATGATTTCCTTGCCATCTGCCGACAGCCCTCTTGCAGTATGAAAATTTCCCATTTTAAAATAATAGCGTTTGTTTTCTTTTTTGATAATAGCCGCTTCTTCGAATTTCTCTTCCTTGCCGGCTACCTCTACTTTTTTAATATCTCTGCTTTGAATTTCACCAAAAATTATTGGTAATCTGTTTTCCAGATTACCTTCCTTATCGTAATCATAGAAAGTATCTGAATAAACGGTCATATGTTCATTTTCATAATGCTCCCAATGGTTATGGCCTTCATTTTTCCAGCCCTTTTTGTCACTGCCTTTCAAATAGGCAGCTGCCATGGCCTCGACCTCATTTTGCCCATCATTCTGCTGCGTTAAATACAGCAGTATGACCCCATCTTTTACCTTTTCTTTATGTAAGACTTCTTTTACATTGAATGGAATTCCATCATCAATCGCCTGACCCATCGTTGCCGTACTGCACCCCGACAAAATCAGGAAAGCTGCCGCCAGAAAAAATAACTTCCACTTCATTCGAATCTCCCCCAATCAGCACTCTCTTCACCCATATTGACAAACATCTTGTTATCTAACCTTTTACTAATATATTAAAACCTTATTTTCCAGAATTTTGGAAGGGTATTTTTACCTATCTCAGCCTATTAAAAAGACCGCCTTCCCTCAGCGGCCGTCTGCTACTTCATTATTATTTTGTTTTATCAATAAAGCTCATTCTTGGGTTTAAATACTGATTCGGGCTTTTTAACTGATAGCAATTTGCCTTCTCTGAAAAGTCTATCGTTAATTTTTCATCCAAAAATACTTCCTTGGATTTTTCCACATATACGCTGCCGGTGTTTGTTTTGATTTCCCTGTCATCTTCATCCAGCTCTTCAACAAGCCAGAGTGCCGCCACTCCGCTTACCACACAGCCGCAGCCGTCTATATCATACTTTAGTTTTATGAATCCATCTTTGCCGGCAATCCGTCCCGATAATTTTTCTGCCGCCAATTCAGTTAATGTTATTTCCATGTTGTAAAACTACCTCCCCTTTGCATATGCTGATTTTAACACAGATAAGCATAACATGCTTCTGAAAGAGACAGCTGCTATTGAGCCGCCTAATAAAGATTTTTAGAAAGGATGATTGGATATGTCCAAGGCGCAGATTAAAGTAATGGATAATGGATCGCTGCGTGTAACAGGTGATGTAGAGTTAATTGATATGGATGGCAATAAATTCGAAACAGGGAAAACCTTTTCCCTTTGCCGCTGCGGAAGATCTTTGAAAATCCCATTTTGTGATGGCACTCATAAAGGAACTTTCCAATCCTGTGTCCGCGCGGAGAAAGCTTCCGATGACAAGCAGCAATAATGGTGAAAACGGGGACAGTCATCCCCGTTTTTTTTATTTTTCACTTTTTATTCTTGCAGGTGTCGCTCTTTCATCCTGTACTATCCCTTGAAGCCGTTCCCGGTCCCTGTCCGTACTGTCTTCCCCGGCCCCTGGTGCGGCGTTGGCCATTGGCAGCTGTTCAAGTTCTTTTCCTCTAGGCATATTTCATACACCTCCCTGCTGTTAAGGTGCTTCCCTCGCCCAAAAATACCCGTTTTAAATTCATCCAGTTCAGACAGCACTATTCTTCCGTGAACCGCGCATCCGCTATATCGTTAATGGAAATACGGTGAATTTCCCCAAACCGGTCAACAACATGAAGCTTTTGGCCAAGGTCATCCCAATAATGAATGCTCCCGATAACCAGTTCATAATTTCTGCCCCTGTAATGTGTAAGTGTAACGTTTTTTTGAAATTCCATTGCTTCCGAAAGAATTTCATTCATATATTCAAGCTTCTGCTCATCCAATTCCCGCTTTTGCTCGTATGTGTCTTCCTTTGCCCAGTCTCTTAAGAGCTTTACATGTTCCGGCAGCATCATGGAAGTCCATTTAATTCTGCCCCGATCGCGAATCATAAGCTGACCCTCCTTTTACATTTTATGGCCGCCAACCAATGTCGCACGGTGTTTGGCGGTTCCTGCGCCTGTATAAGAGACGGCTCTCAGAAGAGCTCCTCCTCCAAACTTGGAGCGGATCCGGTCGACAGTATAGCCGAGCTCCCTTTTTTTCCAGCCATCCAAGTCGAACAGACTCAGCTGCATTTCGCAGTCATCCGTAATATTGCCGAGGGAAATGGAAATCTGCCGTACTGTTTTCCCCTCATAATTCTCGTCAAAAAGCTCGAGGCAGACCCGATAAAGATCCATCGTAATATTGGTTGGCTGATCAACTGTCCTGGAGCGGTAAAACCCCCCTCCGAATTCATCCTGGCTGTAGCCAAGCCCAAAGCTGATGGTTCTGCCGGCTTTGCGGTGGCTGCGGGCCCTTCTTGCCACTTCTTCACACATCTCAAGGACCACATGCTTAATTTCCTTTTCCTCTTTGTAATCCCTCAGTAAAATCTGACTTTTGCCGAAGCTGATCTGCCCTGCCATAATCGGCGCGCCTATTTCCGACAAATCAATACCCCATGCATGGTGATAGAGCTGATTGCCCATAATCCCAAACTTCTTCTCGAGCTTAGCCAGATCATAGCGGGCAAGCTGGCCGACTGTAAAAATCCCCATTCCATTCAATGTCTTTTCAACACGGCGGCCGATGCCCCACATTTCCCGTAACGGGGATATATTCCACAGCTTTGTTTTTACATCTCCATACGTCCATTGTGCAACTCCCTTTTTTTTCGCCTCAAGGTCCAGGCAGAGCTTTGACATTAGCAAATTAGGCCCTATTCCTATGGCACAGGGAAGCTGAAATTCCCGTTCAATATCATCTTTTATTTTCCAGGCAATCGTCTGGGCATCACCCCAGAGATGCAATGCGCCGTCTACTTTTATAAAGCTTTCATCGACACTGTACGTATGGATGGCTTCCTTGGGGACATATCGGTTAAACACTCTGGTGATTTCAGTGGAGATTCTTAAATAAGTTGCCATTTTCGGCTCCTCAACTCGAATGCGCGGATCTTGGGGGACCTCAAAAAGACGGGACCCTGTCTTTATTCCAAACTCTTTTTTCATTCGTGGAGAGGCCGCCAGAACAACGCTCCCCTTCCGTTCCACATTCCCGGCAATTACAAGATAGCAGTCAAGAGGATCCAGACCAAGCATGACAGCAGAACAGCTTGCATAAAAGCTCTTCATATCAACACACAAAATTTGATTGTTCGGCATTGAGCTGTAATCAACCATGACTTCGACATCCTCCTTCAAAAAAAGCGTAAGGCGCTGCTTATCAGCTTCTATGCTGCATAGCCCCTCTGAACCCCAAAAAATATATATCACAAGAACATCCGTTCTGTATATGTATACCCATTATATTAAGCGAATATGCGTTCGGTTTCAATGGAAATTTTACGCGGTTTTTCTTAAAAGTGGTTCTTTCTCCCCAGGATAGACGCCTCACCGGCCAAAAACAAAAGAAGCTGCAGGCATTTGGCTGCAGCTTCTGAGCTTCTTATTTTTGATTGAATGCGCGTTTTCCTATTTTTTCGAACAGGCCTGGAAAAAGGGCATAGATAATGCTCCCCGCATTCATCCACCGAGGAAGGTTGATTTCCCTGACAGGCCGCAGCATAGCATTGACTACCTTGCGGGCCACGTATTCAGGCTTAAGCATAAATTTGCTGACATTTTTCACGTATGTGCCCTTTTCATCTGCAATCGTAAAGAAATTGGTTTCAATCGGTCCGGGGTTAACTGCAGTCACAAATACATTGCTGTCAGCAAGCTCCATCCGAAGGCTGTTTGTATAGCCAAGAACCGCATGCTTGGTTGCGGAATAGACACTCGATTTCGGTGTGGCCATTTTACCGGCCTGTGAAGCGATATTAATAATATGGCCGCTCCTCTGTTTCCTCATCACTGGGAGCACCATGCTCGTGCAGGCCATTAAGCCAACAACGTTTACATCAAACATTCCTTTTATTTCTTCAACTTTTGCTTCATGCGCCTCGCGAAAAACACCGAAGCCGGCGTTATTCACAAGCACATCTATGTGACCAAACCGGGCAATGATCTCTGAAAAAACAGCCGAAACTTCGTCAGTGTCTGAAACATCAAGCTTATCCACATGAACATCGACTGAAAAGCGCTTCCGCAAGTCTGCCTGCAGCTCCTGCAATTTGTCAAGGCGGCGGGCAAGAAGGACAAGATTTGCTCCCCTCTCGGCACAAAGGACGGCCATTTGCGCCCCGATTCCGCCTGATGCACCGGTGATAATCACATTTTTATTTTTTAATCTGTCTGACAATCAAACCACCTCTTTTGATGCGGAATACAAGAATGCTTCCTCCTCTTTATTTATATAAATCTCTCCTATTGAATGCAAATAGTCAAGCTGTGCGACTGTTTCGGAAATGGTCAGGGAAAGCTCCTTCTCATAAACCTTCGGAAAAAGGCGGCGGCATACCTCAAAAACAGTAAGCGATTCGGACTCAAGCCATGCCTTTACTTTCATTGCCCGCTCATGCTGGCGGCCAAGCCTTTCGCTTATTAACCCATTCACATTTGTAATATCCTCTCCATGTCCGGAATAAAAAAGGGATATCGGCAGCTGCCGCAGTTTTTTCAGAGACTCGTTATACTGAAGCTGCGGCTTCGGTCTTTCCGCATTGCCGGGAAGCGGCGGCTCCAGGATAGGGTTAGGTGAAATGTGTGCAAGCAAATGATCTCCTCCAAGGAATACACCATCTTTCTCCCTGAACAAACCTATATGGCTCTGTGCATGCCCGGGGGTCTCCGTTACCGTCCAATCGTTAAGCCCTTCAGGCTGGCTGCCTTCCTTCAGCTCTCCTGTCAGGGTACGATTGCAGGAATAGCGCAAAGTCTTTTTCATTTTGTTAATAAAGGAAGCATACCTTTCAGGAATTCCAAATTCGTTAAACAGTTTTATGTAAAACTCATCATGAAATTTTAGAAATTCGTCAGTACGGGACAGCCACCTTTGGTTAACCGGGTGCCCGAACACATCAAGATTGTCCGGGAAAAAGTCAAGCAGCCCGGCATGATCGGGATGATGATGTGTGAGAACAACCTGTTCAAAATCACCGGGAGTTAAATTCAGCTCTTTAAGCTGGGATTTTAAAGCTTCCCATGCTTCATCCGTTTTAGGCCCGGCATCGACAAGAGTCAGCTTTTCCCCTTTTACTGCATATACATTAACGTCGCCGACAGGAAAAGGTGTCGGGATCACAAGCTTTGCAATACCATCCTTCCATTTTGCCATTTTACAATCCCCCTAAATCACTATATTTAAATAAAATAAAGCTGTTTTTCTATATACTTCCGCAGGCATGCTTCATTTAGTAAACTGTTCTGTTATCCCCTTAAAAAATCAGCATTTGCCATACGCATATATTAGCGGAATTTAATAACATAATTCACATAATGACATATATAAAAATAAGTGTACCGTTCTTTTTAGTAATTGTCATTATTTTCACATAACTTTTATGCAATATTGATAATTTTTTAAAAAATACTTCTTGACAAATAAGTGTGTCTTCTTGCATAATCACAATTAAAATTTGATTTTCATAAATCAAAGCTGTACTTCTACAGCAGAAACATGGCGATGAATAAGATTAGTAAATGGAAAACGGCGAAAGAGAGTGAAGCTCAAGCGGCTGAAAGGCTTCACCGTCCACTTGACCATTGAACCTGCCTTATGAGCTGTTAGGAAAACCTAAACGCACCCCCGGCGTTATCGGGATCGAGATGCCTTTTCAAAACACAGCGGCTGCGGCAGGCATGCTGCACGAAGAAAGAAAAGGCAATGAAGGTGGTACCGCGGAAGCAAAGTCTTTTCGTCCTTTACTGGATGGAAAGGCTTTTTTATTTTTAACAGCCGGTCAATAGAGCACAATAAGGAGGAATAACAGCAAATGAAAAAATTAGCTATTGCAGGAGCAGGATCAATGGCAGAAGCGTTAATATCAGGAATCGTCGAAAGCCGGCTCATTACCGGCAGCAATATTTGGGTGACAAACAGAAGCAGCAGGGAAAAACTTCAATCCCTGCAAAAAGCCTATGGCGTTCAGATAACTTATAATCTCAGTGAACTATTAAGCGGGGCTGACGCTGTTATTTTAGCGATGAAGCCAAAAGATGCTCAGGAAGCCATCAATCTCATAAAGCCTTATTTACACGAAGACATGCTGATCATTTCCGTTCTCGCCGGAGTTTCGATCGAAGGCATTGAACTTTTGGCAGAAAAAAAGCTGCCAGTCGTAAGAGCCATGCCCAATACATCAGCAGCAGTCGGAAAATCAGCAAGCGCCTTATCGGCTAATGAAAGAGTGTCCAAAGAACAGATGAAAGCAGTAAGAGGCATTTTTGATACAGTGGGAAAATCAGCATTTGTTGAGGAAAAACAGCTGGATGCTGTAACAGGCCTGTCTGGCAGCGGACCGGCATATATTTACTATCTTGCGGAAGCTATGGAAAAAAGCGCGGAAGAAATCGGGCTCGAAAAGGGTATGGCGAAAGAATTTATCATCCAGACACTCATCGGGGCAGCCGAAATGCTGGCCCGATCAGCCAAGGACCCCGAGCAGCTGAGGAAGGAAGTAACAAGCCCCGGCGGCACCACCGAAGCAGGTGTAAAAGTGCTTGAAGCGAACGGAGTGCAGGAAGCTTTCATTGAATGCATCAAGGAAGCGACAGCCCAATCCAGGCGGCTTGGCC
Source organism: Cytobacillus firmus (assembly GCF_023657595.1). Taxonomy (NCBI): domain Bacteria; kingdom Bacillati; phylum Bacillota; class Bacilli; order Caryophanales; family Bacillaceae; genus Cytobacillus; species Cytobacillus firmus. The sequence goes on from NZ_CP098323.1 coordinate 3,563,761, forward strand.
AAAGCTTCAGCAGCACAGTGAAAATATAGCTGACAGCATCCCCCCTAAAAAACGTCGTCTAAAAAAGGATGAGAAACCTGCAAATACTCATTATTCTATTAAGCGCAAGCCTCCTGGTATGGATCGCAGTACTAATTGATGCCGTTCTGGGACTAAAAAGCCTGGACCGCCTTGAAGATAGCAATACGATGACTGAAGGCCCCCTTCTTTCTGTTATTACAGCGGCAAGGAATGAAGAAGCAAAGCTTGCGGAGAGCTTAGAAACCCAGCTGCGGCAAAGCTATAAGCGCATTGAATGGATATTGGTCAATGACCGTTCAGCCGACAGCACAGGAAGCATCATGGACCATATTCAGAATAATGATTCAAGGGTTAAATGTATTCATATTGATTCCCTCCCATGCGGATGGCTGGGAAAAAACCACGCTCTTTATAAAGGATATATGGAATCATCAGGGGAATTAATCTTGTTTACAGATGCTGATGTGTTATTTAAAGAGGAGGCCTTCAGCAAGGCGGTTCATTATTTCAGCAAGAATGAACTTGATCATTTAACGGCGGCACCGAGCTTGACGGGCAGGAGTTTCTGGCTCAACACGTTCATTGCTTTTTTTCTTTTTGGCTTCTCTTATTATAAACGCCCCTGGCTGGCGAATAATCAACGTTCAAAGAGCGGAGTTGGCATTGGGGCATTTAACATGGTATCCAGGCGTTCCTATGAAGCAATCGGAACACACAAGGCAATAAAAATGCGGCCTGATGATGATTTAATGCTTGGAATGAAAATCAAACAAAACGGCCTCAGGCAGAAATTTGCAACGGCGATGGACCTGATTGAAGTTGAATGGTATGAAAGCTTAATAGAAGCCTTCAAAGGATTGGAGAAAAATACTTTTGCAGGCCTCCATTACCGAATTAGCATGGTGCTCTTTGCAATTGCCGGCACATTCAGTTCACAGGTGCTTCCCTTTCTCACCATCTTTTCAACTGACAAAGTTATTTTCAATCTAAGCCTCGCAAACATCATTTTTTTAGCAGGTGTTTATACAATCATTACAAAAAGAATGACCAATTTTTCTCCGCTTCTGTTTACTGTATTTCCAATTACAGCTCTCCTGTTTATTTATTCCATAATCCGTGCCAGCATCCTGACCTTTGTACGGGGCGGCATAGTCTGGAGGGGTACATTATATAAGTTAAGCGAACTGAGGAATAAACATTGAAAGCACACACCTTCCTTAATGCATGTTCTTTTTCATTTTTGGAACTGCCTGATATACTTAATATTTAGGATAGCGAAATAAGGAGGCAGAAATAATGGAAACAAAGCTTTTTTCACCTTTTACAATTAAAGGTGTCACCTTTAAAAACCGAATTGTTATGGCACCGATGTGCATGTACTCAAGCCATAATGAAGACGGAATGGTTGAAAACTGGCACCGGACTCATTATACGAGCCGGGCAGTCGGACAGGTGGGATTAATCATCCTGGAGGCAACTGCTGTGACTCCGCAGGGCCGAATTTCTCCTCAGGATCTGGGAATATGGAGTGATGATCACATCGCAGGCCTGAAGGATTTAACCGGGCTAATGAAAGAACACGGTGCTTCACCTGGAATACAGCTGGCGCATGCCGGCAGAAAAGCGACTGTTGAAGGAGAACTTCTCGCCCCATCCGCTGTTGCTTTTAATGAAAAAATGAAAACACCAAAAGAAATGACAAAAGAAGAAGTATCAGAAACTGTCCAGGCATTCAAAAAAGGCGCTGAAAGAGCGAAAAAGGCCGGCTTTGAAGTAATTGAAATTCATGCGGCACACGGATATCTGATCAATGAGTTTCTCTCACCCCTAAGCAATAAACGGAGTGATGAGTATGGGGGATCGGCTGAAAACCGGTATCGCTTCCTCGGTGAAGTCATTGAAGCCGTTAAAGCCGTTTGGGATGGACCTTTATTTGTCAGAGTATCAGCCCATGATTATCATGATGAAGGGTTGACCGCAAAGGATTATGCAGAAATGGGAAAATGGATGAAGGAGCAGGGAGTGGATCTAATTGACGTAAGCTCCGGAGCAGTAGTGCAGGCCAGAATACATACTTACCCTGGCTACCAGGTCAAATTCTCTGAAACCATTAAAGAAGGTGCGAATATCCAGACTGGTGCAGTCGGGCTTATTACATCCGGCCTGCAGGCTGAAGAAATCCTCCAAAACGAGCGTGCTGATTTAGTCTTTATTGCCAGAGAATTGCTGAGAGACCCCTATTGGCCGCGGACAGCAGCAAAAGAACTTGGCGCATCAATCGAACCTCCTAAGCAATATGAACGGGGATGGCTGTAACATAAAACGAGGGATGGCACTTGTTAGCTGCCATCCCTCGTTTTTATTATATAATCTGCAGTGAATCAAGGAATACAATGATAATAACCAGAGGAACCACATAGCGCAGAAGGAAATACCACGCGGAGAAGATTCCATTCAGCGACTTTGAGCCTTGAATCAATTCACTTCTCAGCAGGTCTTTCTTCATTCTGTATGAGACGAATATGGAGATCAGCAAAGCTCCAACCGGCATCAAGATGTTGCTGACAAGGAAATCAGCAGCATCAAAGATGATTTTGCCGAAAATTGAAATGTCTGATAAGCTGCTGAAGGATAATGCAGATGGAACCCCGACGATAAAAATTGCCAGTCCTGTCAGCCAGGCTGCACGGGTTCTGCCACTTCCCTTCTTATTCGTCAGAGCAGCCACCACAATTTCAAGCATTGAAAAAGCGGACGTTAAGGTTGCAAATAGAAACAGTGCAAGGAAGAAGAGCAGGAACACCCGCCCAAACAGAATCTGATCGAAAACAGATGGCAGGACAATGAACAATAAGCCAGGACCTGCAGCAGGCTCAAAGCCCAATGAGAACACAGCAGGGAAAATTGCCAGTCCAGCCAGAACTGAAATAAATAAGTTCATTGCGACAACAGAAAATGCAGGCTGCATCAGATTTTCTTTTTTAGATAGATAAGAGCTGTACGTTACCATAACCGATACCCCGACACTTAGAGAGAAAAACGATTGGCCCATCGCATATAGGACGGTTTCAGATGTTAAGTTTGAAAAATCAGGCTTTAAAAAGAACGAGACGCCTTCCATCGCATTATCCAGTGTCAGAGATCGTGCAATCAAAATAATAAATAAAAGAAACAAAGCCGGCATCATAATTTTGCTGACCTGCTCGATCCCCTTCTGGACACCTTTGGCAACCACTAAAACAGTTATGAATAAAAAGATCCCCTGTGCCGCTACAACAGACACAGAGTCTGACACGGCTGCGCCAAATAGCTCCTCATAATTGCCTGCACCATTCATAGAGCCGGTAACCCCGTATACAATGTACTTCAGAATCCACCCGCCTATTACACTATAGAAGGATAAAAGCAGGAAACACGTGAATACGCCAAGGTAGCCTATCCAGTGCCATTTAGTTCCCGGTGCAATATCCTTATATGCCGAGATTGCCTCCTTCCCCGTACTGCGGCCAATCACAAACTCGGCCAGTAATAGCGGAAAACCAATTAAAAGGGAAAATAATAGAAATAATAAAATAAATGCCCCGCCTCCGCTTGTTCCTGTCACATACGGAAGCTTCCAGATAGCTCCAAGTCCGATTGCTGAACCGGCTGACGCTAAAATAAATCCTATCTTCGATGACCATTGCTCATTTTGCTGCATGCCTGTACCTCCAAATTTTTTTAAAAACAAAAAAGCCACATTCTTCAAAAGGGACGTGAATTTAGGTTCACGCGGTACCACCCTTTTTGAAAGCATGTGACTTTCCACTCAAAAATATAACGGATTTACCGTCTTTTCTGCTATATGCAGGAAAGATAAGCTCCAAGATGAAATTCATTTTATCTTTGTGCCAGTTTCCACCATCCACTGGCTCTCTATAAACAGGGAGATAAAACTTAATAGAGTCTCTTCATAGCTTTTTACTATAATGTTTTAAAGTATAAGTGTGATTATAGTATGCATGCAGAGAGCCGTCAATGCCAAATTTGAAAAATTCAATTTTTCCAGGCATTACTTTTCATTCCAAATCCGCTTCCATACGGTATCTTCACCATTTACTTTAATTTCGAAAACATCCGGGTTGCTCATCTTCATCAGATGCTCAAAGCCTGCATCTTCATCGAAATAACGCAGAAGCAGCGTCGATAAATTGCCATGGCTGACCAGAACGATGTGATTCTCATTGGACGCGATTAATTCATCCAGCAGGGAAGAGGCTCGTTTCATTCCTGATAAATGAGATTCTCCTCCTTCAAAAACGAGATCAAAATCGGTAAAGCTTTGTTTAAGCTTGTCCTGCCAATCATTAAAAAGAATAGAGCTCAGCACTCTTTCACCCAAACGGCTTTCCTCAATGATATCCAGGTTTCTGGACTGTGCAAGCGGCCGGATTGTTTCAACCGCCCGAACAAAAGGGCTTGAATAAATGCGATTAATTTCTTTGCCTTTAAAGAAATCAATTAATTTTAATGCCTGTTCCCTTCCCTTTTCTGTCAATTTGGCAGAGAAAGGCTGGCCCTCAGCCTTTGCATGGCGCACGATATAGAAAGTCTTCATTTAATTCGCCTCTCCTTTAGCAAGCGGGATATGAAATTCCTTAAAGTCCTCAGCAATAACCGTGTTGGGGAAAATAGTCTGTGATTCTTTCACAAGCTGTTCCCAATCCTGGCGTTCATATCGTGAGCTGATATGATTCAGGCAAAGTTTCCTTGCATTCGCCTCGAGCGCAACCTGAGCTGCCTGCAGGGTTGTCGAATGAAAATAATCGTATGCAAGCTTCTCTTCCCCCCCGGAGAAGGTTGCCTCATGTATTAATAGGTCAGCATCGGCTGCCAAATCTATTGCCGCATCGCAGAATCTGGTATCACCCAGCACCGTGACAATTCTTCCCTTTTGAGCCGGCCCCAGGAATTTTTTTGCTTCGATAATACTTCCATCCTCAAGCTCTATGTCTTCACCATGCTTTATTTTCTTATATATCGGACCTGGTTTGATTCCCGCTTCAGCAAGTTTGTCCGCAAGCAATGTGCCCGGACGGTCCTTTTCTGTAATCCGGTAGCCATAAGAGGATATTCCGTGCTCGAGCATTCGGGCTTCCACCTTAAAATCTTTTTCATCAAGCACAATACCCTCAGTGATTTCAGCTACCTTTAAAGGGTACTTAAGATATGTGCCGCTGACAGATAGCGAGACTTCAATGAATTCTTTCAAACCTTTTGGCCCATATAGGGTCACCTCTGTATCACCGCCCTGGAAAGAGCGGCTTGAAAGCAGGCCGGGCAGACCGTAAATATGGTCACCATGAAGATGTGTGATAAAGATTTTCTCAATTCTTCTCGGTTTAATGCTTGTATGTAAAATTTGATGCTGGGTCGCTTCGCCACAGTCAAAAAGCCATATGCTCCCTCTTTCATCCAGGAGCTTTAAAGCCATCGAAGATACATTCCTCAGCTTAGCGGGAATTCCTGCTCCCGTTCCCAGAAAAAATATGTCCATATAAAATACCTCCTTCCGGCAATTTAGGGATTAAGCCTGTCTGTTCTTGCCAGTATGAATATAAACAATATACCATAGCAGCCTCGGAATTCATTCAACTAACAATTGTTTTTTGTATTATTTGAAAGGATAGTTCCTGGCTGTTAGATAGAAACTATGGTAAAAAGGACAAACTTAATATTTGCGAAAATAGCTGTAAACAGATACAATTTTATACTTGTACAGACGTTTTTTTGCAATGCAATATAACAGCTTCTTCTCAAGCTGAGGACGGACAAAAGTCAGTCCCGCCTTACATACAGAAATTTTGTCGAAAAGAGGTTCTAGAATCGTGAAAACAAACGAAAAACCGGCCGGATTAATAATGATATTTGGAGCAACAGGGGATTTGGCAAAACGAAAATTGTTTCCCTCACTTTACCGCTTATACAAAAAGGGCAGGCTGTCTGATCGCTTTGCCGTTGTAGGGGTTGCGAGAAGGCCGCTATCAAATGATGAGTTTCAGGCAAGTGTTAAAGCCTCTGTTGAGTCCGCTATAAAAGATAACGGAGAACTTGAAGATTTTATTTCTCACTTTTACTATCATTCGCATGACGTGACGGATTCCAGTTCCTATTTGGCATTAAAGAGCATGGCTGAAGAATTGGATACTCACTATTCCCTTGAAGGCAACCGCATTTTTTACCTTGCCATGGCACCTGAGTTTTTCGGAACCATTGCAGAGCATTTAAAAGCAGATGGCCTGACAGATGTAGATGGGTTTAAGCGTCTTGTCATTGAAAAACCATTTGGGCATGATCTTGAATCAGCGAAGCAGCTTAATAAGCAAATCCGAAAAGCCTTTTCAGAAAATGAAATTTACCGGATTGACCATTACCTGGGGAAAGAAATGGTGCAAAACATTGAAGTGATTCGTTTTGCCAATGCGATTTTCGAACCCTTATGGAACAATCGCTACATCTCAAATATCCAGGTTACATCAAGCGAAATACTGGGTGTTGAAGAACGCGGCCGCTACTATGAAAAAAGCGGCGCCCTTCGTGACATGGTTCAAAACCATATGCTGCAAATGGTTGCCTTATTGGCAATGGAACCGCCAATCCGCTTGACAACAGATGAAATCAGATCTGAAAAAGTAAAAGTTTTAAGAGCCATGCGTCCAATTGAAGGCGATCAGGTAAGAGATTACTTTGTCCGCGGCCAATATGGAAAAGGCCATTTAAATGGACAGGAAGTACCAGCTTACAATCAAGAGCCGATGGTGGATGAGCAATCAAACACCGAAACGTATGCAGCAGGCAAGCTGATGATTGACAATTTCCGCTGGGCAGGTGTGCCTATCTACATTCGCACAGGAAAAAGGATGGCTGCTAAATCAACGAAAATTGTTATCCAGTTCAAGGATATTCCGATGAACTTATATTATCAGACTGAGCAAACGCTAAATCCAAACCTGCTGGTGATCCATATTCAGCCAGAAGAAGGGATTACCCTTTATTTAAATGCCCAAAAATCAGGTCAAAACATTGAAGCCACACCGGTAAAATTAAACTTTGCCAACAAAGGCATCGATGACATGAATACACCTGAAGCTTATGAAAGGCTTTTATATGATTGCATGCGCGGTGACGCAACAAACTTTACACACTGGGATGAAGTGGCCCTTTCCTGGAGCTTTGTCGACAAAATTTCCGACGTTTGGGAAAACACAAGAGAAGAAGGCTTCCCTAATTACGAATCCGGTTCCATGGGTCCAAAAGAAGCAGACCGGCTGCTTGAAAAAGACGGTTTCTTCTGGTGGCCTGTAACTGACCTTGATGTTGAACAGTGTTAATGATTCTGAGACCCCCCTGCTGATGAAGGGGGTTTTTATTTTTTTAAAAGACAAAAAACAGCGCCGCTCGGACGCTGTTTTTTTATTATTCCATCCAGTTTGTATGAAAAATGCCTTCTTTGTCTGTACGCTGATAGGTGTGTGCACCAAAGTAGTCACGCTGTGCCTGAAGAAGGTTTGCAGGCAATGTTTCTGTTCGGTAGCTGTCATAATAGGACAAAGCAGCAGCAAAGCATGGTACAGGAATGCCGTTCTTTACAGCCACACTGATAATTTCACGGGCAGCATCCTGATAGCTTTCCACGATTTCCCTGAAGTACGGATCAAGAAGGAGATTCTTCAAGCCTGGCTCACGGTCATATGCTTCCTTGATTTTCTGCAGGAATTGGGCACGGATAATGCAGCCGCCGCGGAAAATCATCGCAATATCACCGTATTTCAAATCCCATCCATATTCTTCGGAAGCTGCTCTCATTTGAGCAAAGCCTTGTGCATATGAGCAGATTTTACTCATGTAAAGGGCTTTGCGGACACTCTCGATAAATGCTTTTTTATCACCTGTGAAGTCCTGTGCAGCCGGTCCGCGAAGAACTTTGCTTGCATTCACACGTTCTTCTTTCATGGCAGAAATGAATCGGGCAAAAACGGATTCAGTAATGATTGGAAGCGGTACACCGAGGTCAAGCGCACTTTGGCTTGTCCATTTGCCGGTTCCCTTTTGGCCTGCTGTATCAAGGATGACATCTACCAGCGGCTTTCCGGTTTCCTCATCTTTTTTCGTGAAAATATCAGCCGTAATTTCAATCAGATAGCTGTCAAGTTCGCCTTTATTCCATTCTGCGAATACTTCATGGAGCTCTTCAGCAGTCAAACCAAGCACGTTTTTCAAAAGAAAATAAGATTCGGAAATCAGCTGCATATCGCCGTATTCAATACCGTTATGAACCATTTTCACATAATGTCCTGCCCCATCTGGACCAATGTATGTGGTGCATGCTTCGCCATTCACCTTTGCAGCAATATCTTGAAAAATCGGGGCAACCAGCTCGTAGGCTTCTTTTTGGCCGCCAGGCATAATGGAAGGACCCTTTAGAGCGCCCTCTTCACCGCCGGAAACACCCGTACCGATAAAATGGATGCCCAGCTCGCTTAATTCCTTATTGCGGCGCTGCGTATCCACAAAGAAGGTATTTCCTCCATCAATCAGAATATCCCCTTTATCCAACAGAGGCTTTAACTGCTCAATTGTCGCATCTGTCGGACCGCCTGCTTTCACCATAAGCATGATTTTGCGGGGTTTTTCCAGAGAATCAACAAATTCTTCAATTGTATATGTACCTTTAAAGTTTCTTCCTTCCACTTCCTTAAGCATCTCATCCGTTTTTTCACGTGACCGGTTAAAAACTGATACTGAGTACCCTCTGCTTTCAATATTCATGGCAAGATTTTTGCCCATGACGGCTAAGCCGATAACACCAAACTGCGATTTCGTCATCTTATTACCTTCCCTTCCAGGCTTTATGCGTTACATGTAAAATTCAATAAAATAATCCACTATACTTTAGCAAGATTCCTATTCTGATTCAACTTTCCTGTCTTAGTTTTGCTTATAGCTGCCTTAAAAACTCATGAATGATCATCTTTTTCTTTTTTATCACTTCTTGCTGGACTGCCATGCAAAAAGTCTTTATTAAAGCTGGTGTCAGTGCCGATTTTGGGGCTGGTCAATTTCATGTCCGAAAGTGCACCCGCATTGTCGATTATTTTAGTGCCGTATTTCTTGCGCAAAAGATCCATTGTCTGAAATAGCGGCTCCTTTTTGGCGTCTTTTTCAAAACTGAACAAATCCAGCTGTTTAACCGCCTGTTCGGGTTCGACAAGGTCTGTTCCTGTAATGCCCAGAAGCCGTACTGCATTTCCATTCCAATGTTTTATAAAAAGCTCTTTTGCTATTTGGTAAATTTCATCATTATGCTGAATCGGATTCTTCAGTTTTCGGCTTCTTGTAATGGTTTTTCGGTCCTTATACCGGATAGTAATTCCGAGAGATTCTGCCATAACCTTTTTCCTCTTCAATCTGGAAGAAACCTGTGCAGCCAGCTTTCCAAATACCTGGAGCAGCTCTCTTTGATTTGAGACATCTCTTGGCAGTGTGGTCGAATTCCCCACACTTTTAAATTCAGATGCAGAGTCGGGATCGACTTTTCTAAAATCCTGGCCATTGGCCTTTTGTTTCAGCCTCGGTCCATTAATGCCCAATGCTGCTTTTAGGATAATTTCATCGGCTTTTGCCAATTCCCCAATTGTGGTGATATTGAGGTTTCTCAGTTTTTCTCCGGTTTTTCTGCCGACTCCGTGCATTTCTTCCACTTCCATCGGCCATAGGATATGCGGTACATCTCTTTTTCTGAGTACTGTAATCCCCATTGGCTTTTTCATATCGGAAGCCATCTTGGCTAAAAATTTATTAGGGGCAACACCTATGCTGCAGGGCAAATCGAGCTGCTGAAAAACCTGCTTTTGTATCGTCCCGGCAATTTCTATCGGGCTCCCAAACTCATAGCTGTCTGTTATGTCCACATATCCTTCATCAATGGATACAGGTTCAACAAGGGAGGAATATTCGCGCAATATATCAAACATTCCCATAGAAGCTGCACGATATTTCTCAAAATTGGGCTTCATGATAATCAGCTGTGGACAGAGTTTTTTAGCCTCCCATAAAGGCATGGTGGTTTTAACCCCGAATTTCCTTGCCTCATAGCTGCAAGTTACAATAATACCGCGTCTCTCCTCCGGATTCCCTGCGATTGCTAAAGGCTTACCCTTTAATGATGGATCATAAGCCATCTCAACCGAAGCATAAAAACTATTCATATCAACATGAAGGATGACTCTCCCGTTTTTTGGATACATTTGTTTCATGCAGGCACTTCCCTGTAAATATAATTCAGTTCTATTTTAGCAAATATTTTTCTTTTCTATTAATCAGGTGCTTTTTGAAAAAGCGAAAACAGGGAATCTCTCTCTGATCCCCTGTTCTATATTTCGTCCGCTATGCAGTTGTATGCTGTGTTTTCATATACTCTTTTATTTCTCTTATTCCCTCCAGTGATTCCACCAGCTTTAAAGGATCGATTATAGCAATCAGCCTATTATCGATATTAGCCACGCCTGTGAAATAATTGGTTTTTTGATAGGCAATCAAACCTGGCTGTTTCAGGCAATCTTCTGGAATATCGAGAATTTCCTTGGCTTCATTTACAAGAACGGCGAATGATAGCTCGTCTGTCTGCAGCACGATCATTCTTGCCGAGTCACTATCAGCAAGTTTCCGGCTGTAGAGGATTTCTTCAAAATCCACAACAGGAATAAGCTCTCCCCTGACTTTAACAATTCCTCTTACATAGCCGGGCAAATGAGGAATCGGTGTAATGCCTTCCATTTTCTCAATGGATATAACAAAAGGAACCGGTGTAGCATATTCCTCATTTCCTGCCCTGAAAACGACAGCTTTATTATTTTCAATCATCCTATTTCCTCCTCGGAAACTCTTATGTATAGTACTAATATACCATAGCCATTATTTTCTAACTAGTGAGGAAATAATAGATTGCTGCAGCAAAAAAAGAGAACCGCATTGGTTCTCTCTCTTGCTGTTTAAGCTGATACTTCTTCAATAATGGCAATGACCATTTCAGCCAGTTTATTTAATTCTTCGATAGGCATGCGCTCATTGGTTGTATGAATTTCTTCATAGCCGACAGCAAGGTTAACTGTTGGAATGCCAAAGCCGGCGATCACATTTGCATCGCTTCCGCCGCCACTGTGAAGAAGCTCGGAGCTGCGGCCGATTTTTGCAGCCGCTCTGCGTGCTACTTCAACGACATGATCACCTTCGCCAAATTTAAAGCCAGGGTACATAACCTGAACATCCACTTCAGCTTTGCCGCCCATTTCTTCGGCAGCACTTTCAAAAGCTTCCTTCATTTTAGCTACCTGCTGTTCCATTTTTTCAGGAATTAATGAACGTGCTTCTGCTAATACATCAACATGGTCACATACGATATTCGTCTGCTGTCCGCCTTCAAAACGACCGATATTAGCCGTTGTCTCTTCATCAATGCGGCCCAGCGGCATTCTTGAGATCGCTTTTGATGCCATCGTGATGGCAGAAATGCCCTTCTCAGGAGCAACACCGGCATGAGCTGTTTTTCCCAGAATAGCAGCTTTCACTTTAGCCTGGGTTGGAGCGGCAACGATTATATTTCCGACTTTTCCGTCACTGTCCAATGCATAGCCGAACTTTGCTTTAACAAGTGAAGGATCAAGAACCTTAGCTCCAACCAGTCCGGATTCTTCACCAACAGTGATAATGAACTGAATAGTTCCATGAGCAATATTCTGCTCTTTCAGAACTTTAACAATTTCGAGCATAACGGCAAGTCCCGCCTTGTCGTCTGCCCCCAGGATTGTTGTTCCATCGGTTACAACATAGCCGTCCTTGATGGAAGGTTTAATTCCTTTTCCAGGAACAACTGTATCCATGTGTGAAGTGAAATAAATTGTATCAATTCCTTCTTTCGTTCCCTGAAGAGTGCAGATGAGGTTGCCTGCACCATGTCCGGTCTGTGCAGTTGTATCGTCTTCGTACACCTCAACCCCAAGATCCCTGAATTTTTTCTTCAAAACTTTGGCAATTTGAGCTTCATACTTTGTTTCAGAATCAATTTGCACCAGTTCCAGAAATTCGTTTAATAAGCGTTCCTCATTAATCATTTATGTACAAACCTCCAAATTTTAAGCTTACTAAGCAAGTATAACTCCAAAATTTTGGCACAGCAAATCAGGAATCCATTATAGCGGGATATTTCCATGCTTTTTATGAGGCCTGCTTTCTTTCTTATTGCGTAGCATTTCAAGCGCCTGAATGAGCTTGATTCTGGTTTCACGCGGATCGATGACATCATCCACCATGCCCCGGCTTGCCGCCACATATGGATTGGCGAACTTTTCTCTGTACTCTTCGATTTTTTGTGCCCTTGTTGCCTCGGGATCATCACTGTTCTGGATTTCCCTTGCAAAAATAATGTTGGCTGCACCTTGAGGACCCATTACGGCTACTTCCGCATTCGGCCATGCAAAAACAAGATCAGCGCCAATAGATTTACTGTTAAGGGCAACGTAAGCCCCGCCGAATGCTTTTCTTAAAATAACAGTAAGCTTTGGCACCGTTGCTTCTGAGTAAGCATAGAGAATCTTTGCTCCGTGCCGTATAATTCCGCCATGCTCCTGTTTAACACCCGGGAAAAAGCCTGTGACGTCCTCAAATGTAATAAGTGGGATATTAAAGGAATCACAGAACCGGATAAACCTTGAAGCCTTATCAGAAGAATCTATGTCCAAGCCTCCCGCCATTACCTTCGGCTGATTGCAGACAAGTCCCACTGTCTCACCCTTGATCCGGGCAAGGCCGACTACAATATTTTTAGCGAAGTCGCGCTGCACCTCCATAAAAGTATCTTTATCCACTACCTGTTCAATGACTTTTCGGACGTCATATGGACGAAGGGCATCAAAAGGAATCACGTCTGTCAAATCAGGACGGTAATCATCTTCTTCATCCCATTCGGACATAGGTGGTTTCTCTTCGTTATTCTGCGGAAGGTAGCTTAACAGACTCCGCACCTGCCCAATCACTTCCTCTTCGGACTCCCCTCTAAAGTGAGCGTTTCCGCTGATCGTATTGTGGACAAGTGCACCGCCAAGATCCTCAGGAGAAATTTTCTCCCCAGTCACCGTTTCGATTACTTTTGGTCCGGTTATGAACATCTGGCTCGTCTTTTCCACCATAAAGACAAAATCCGTAATCGCCGGAGAATACACTGCACCGCCGGCACAAGGCCCCATAATAACTGAAATCTGCGGAATCACGCCTGAATAAATGGAATTCCGGTAGAAAATATGGCCGTACCCATCAAGGGAAACAACACCTTCCTGTATTCTGGCGCCGCCGGAATCATTCAAGCCTACAAATGGCGCTCCATTTTCAGCTGCTAAATCCATTACATTGGCAATTTTTTTTGCATGCATCTCCCCGAGAGCGCCCCCAAAAACGGTAAAGTCCTGTGAAAATAAGAAGATAGGACGTCCGTTGACCTTTCCATAGCCAGTTACTACACCATCTCCGGGCCCTTTTTGGTTTTCCAGTCCAAAATCCGTGCTGCGGTGCTCAATAAATGGGTTCAGCTCAACGAAAGTTCCCGGATCTACTAATAAATCGATTCGTTCCCGGGCAGTCAGTTTTCCTTTTTCATGCTGTTTTTGTATACGCTCATCCCCTCCGCCCAGTTCTACTTCCCTGCGCCTGTCGTATAACTCATTTATTTTCTCATAGATGTCTGCCATGCCTTATTTCAATCCTTTCTTTTCACAGAATTCATATAATATACCGCCTGCTGATTTCGGATGCATAAAGGCTACATGGGCACCGCCCGCACCAATCTTTGGTTCATCCTGCAGCATCCTGATACCCTGTTCTTTCATTTCGTTTATGCGTTCTTGTATGCTGTCAACTCCCAGTGCAACATGATGCAGCCCTTCTCCCCGCTTTTCAATAAACTTGGCAATTGGGCTTTCTTCACTTATCGGCTCCAGCAGCTCGAGTTTCGTTTCCCCCGCTTTAATAAACGCCACCTTTACTCCCTGGCTGTCCACTTCCTCTAATCCGAGAAATTCAAGCTTGAGCGTTTCAGTATAAAATGGAAGCGCTTCATCAATAGACCTGACAGCAATTCCAATATGGTCCACCTTCTTAATCATCTGTTTCCCTCCTCTTGGATGTCGAAATTATGAACTTCCTGCATTAAACAGGCATATTTTAAATCTATTATTTAAATATTCGTTAAAAATGTCGAAAATCCTTTTAAAAATTGAGCGGTTGTTCAATTTGATGATTCTTAGTAAAATAAGAGTAAGAATTGGGACAAGGAGGCATAGAATGTCAAATAAGAAACTGGCGAAAGTCATTGTCTATCTAATGATATTTGCAATGCTCGCATCTACCCTCATTATGGGTATGTCGATGTTTTTATAACAGGGGAACTCTATTCATTAGCTGCTCTGGATGGCAATTCCGGGCAGTTTTTTTGTTTGATTGTTTTAGTTGATGCTTTTTAACGAAATCCCAAGAGCTGGAGAAACTTCGGACACAAAAAGCAGGGAACCAGGGAGTTGAGTCCGGACATTGAGCAACTTCGGACACCAAAGGCAAAAATATGAACTGCAGAGTCCGAAGTTAGCGTTTATCCAGCTCATAAAAAAACTGCATCCATTCAGATGCAGCTGTACATTCTTTCAATTATCTTTTTTTATGGCGCCGTAATCTCTTCCAAGTTCGTCAAAGCTCTTAGCTGAGGTGACTACTAAGATTTTTGTTCCAAGCGGCACGGATTCGTATAGAGACTCGACTGCCTCATTCTGCAATCTGATACATCCATTGGAGACATATCTGCCGATGGACGAAGGATCGTTCGTCCCGTGAATGCCATAGATTCTGCCATCAGTATTTTCTGCGTCAAACCCAATCCACCTTGTGCCGAGCGGATTCCGGGGGTCACCGCCTTTTATGTCCTTTTTTCTGTAGTAAGGATCAGCTGCCTTTACAGTCACAGTGAACAGCCCTTCCGGTGTAAGGTCATCCGTTTTCCCGGTTGCAGCTGAGATGACATTCTGCACTTTATGATTCTGTACAAACGCTACTTCATTTGTGCGTTTATTGACAATCAGAAATGGATCTCCAGGCAGCGGATTAAGTCCCAATGGCCAGATTGGGGAAAGTGAAAAAAACAGGATGGCCGCTGCAGCAAACTTCAGCATGACAATTCACGCTCCAATTCCTTTTCCTTAGTTTGCTTCTCCAGTCCCGCTTTGATTCATTTCCTTATCCTTTAACCCTTTAAAAGAGCTCTTAATAATTAAATACTGTTCCATTTCTTTTACAAAGTGAAGCAGTGCAGCACGTGCTTCAAATTCCTCCCTCGTTTTGGGGAGCTCCATATTTTCAAAAGAAACCTTCATACGGTACAATTTCTCCAGGAATAGCAGGGCCGTATTGCCCGGGTGGATATGTTCCGATAATTCTTCAATAAAATCAGCGATCATCTCTCCCTGTTCAACAGGAAGTGCAATGGAAGTAACACTTGGAAGTACCCTCTCAATAATTTCAAATTGTTTTTCCCTCATTTTGAAATAATGATAATATAAATTTTCATCTCTTCGAAAGTGATTTTCAACATCCCTGAAGGCCAGCGCTTTTGCCTCGTCGATCATTTCCATTGTTTCAGTAATTTCTCTGCCGTCCCAGCTGCTTTCATGGGTCCGCAAATACCTCACGATTTCGTCAAAGATCACCTTAAAGTTTTCTTCTATTTCAAGTCTATATTCCTTAAGCTTCGATTCCAGGCTCGGCATGTAAAGGTTTGCGATTAGTGCAACACCGATTCCGACAATAATTATGCCCAATTCATTCAGCAAGAGGTCCTTTGAAACCTCTCCTGCAGAATAAATATGCAAAATTATAACTGAGCTTGTTACAATTCCATCGCTGGCCTTTGCCATGACAGCTGCCGGAATAAAAAACAGCAGCAGCAGTCCGATTACAAGCGGGTGGTAAGCAATGCCCTCAAAAAACAAAGATGAAAACGCCATTGCCAGCAGACAGGCAAAAAATCGGTCCCATGAAGCCCGGAGTGATTTTTTCTTTGTGACTTTTATGCATAATATAGTCAGGATTCCTGCAGAAACAAAATTATCAAGCTGCAGCATCTGTGCAATCATGATGCTGATGGAAGTCCCCACTGCAGTCTTGATTGTCCGGTAGCCAATTCTGTATTTCATTTATTCAAACTCCTATATTCAATTGCCCATCTAATTTTAAAAAGGCTGTCAGGTATTAAATGCGAAAGAGAAGATGATCATGTTGACCATCTTCTCCCATAGCATATATCGATTATAGCATTTTTTGCAAGAAATCCCTTGCACGTTCACTCTTAGGATTAGAAAAAAATTCTTCAGGCGAAGAATCCTCTACAAGCACACCGCCATCGAGGAACAGCACCCTGTCTGCCACTTCACGGGCAAAGCCCATTTCATGGGTAACAATCGCCATTGTCATGCCAGTATGTGCTAAATTCTTCATAACGTCCAGCACTTCTTTCACCATTTCCGGGTCAAGAGCAGATGTTGGCTCATCAAAAAGCATAACTTCAGGCTGCATGGCAAGAGCTCTTGCAATCGCAACCCTTTGTTTCTGCCCCCCGGATAAACGATTGGGGTATTCGTGTGCTTTAGCAGATAACCCTACCTTCTCCAAAAGCTCGAGCCCTGTTTTCTCGGCTTCCGATTTTGATAATCCCCTAACCTTCATCGGTGCATAGGTCAGGTTTTGCAGGGCAGTTTTATGGGGGAATAAATGAAAATGCTGAAACACCATCCCCACATTTTGGCGCACTTTCATTATGTTCGTGCTTTTATCCGTAATGTCCTGCCCATTAATCATGATCCTGCCGTCTGTTGGCAATTCCAGAAGATTGATGCAGCGGAGGAATGTAGACTTCCCGGAACCGGACGGACCTATTACAGCCACTACTTCGCCATCTTGAATATTGGTTGAAATTCCTTTAAGAACTTCAAGTTTACCGAAATGCTTATGCAAATTTTCCACTTTAATCACTGCGTCTCATTCTCCTTTCAATTCCTTTTCCAAGAACAGTCAGGACCATTACCATAATGTAATAAATCAGCCCGGCAATCAGTATCGGTTCGAAGTAGGAAAACTTTTCGCCTCCCACGATGTAAGCCCGGCGCATCACGTCTGTTACTCCAATGACTGTTACGATCGCAGACTCTTTTGTAAGAGTAATAAACTCGTTCATTAATGCAGGCAAAATGTTTTTCATTGCCTGCGGAAGTATGATATCCATCATGGCCGGCCTGTATGGAACGCCCAGTGCCATTGCCGCTTCACTTTGGCCTTTATCCACCGCCAGGATTCCCGCCCTGATGATCTCCGAGATATAGGCCGCTGAATTAAGCCCAAAAGACAGGACGGCAGCTGTGGAAGGATCAATTTTATATCCGATCAGCTGGGGTGACCCATAATAGATAAGCATCAGCTGAAGAACAAGAGGTGTTCCCCTAAAAACGGATGTATAGGCATCTGCAATCCAGCCAAGAAATTTAAATTTGCTAATTTTAAAGAATGATAGAATAATACCTAATACAAAACCCAGTATGCCTGCCATAGACACAATTTGCAGCGTGACGCCAATGCCTTTAAGTATATATGGAAGGGAGGGAATGAACTGCTGAAAATCCAGATTCACTATCTTTCCATCCTTTCTGTAAGTAATTTATTTTCTGAGAAGAATAAAGCGTCCAAAGGAAGATATGCCTTGGACGCCAATTCCCAGCGAATTATTTGTTATCAAACCATTTTACGATCAATTCTTCCAATTCACCGTTTTCTTTCATCTTCAAAAGCTCTGCATTGAATTCTTCAGTTAATTCACTGCCTTTAGGAAAAGCAATGGCAGAGCCTGCCTCTGTTTCATCTTCTTCAATTGTGAAACCGGCCAGGTCTTTATTTTTTTCAAAATATCCTTTTGCAACTGTGTCTTCAATCATGGCAGCATCAAATCGGCCTGCCATGATTTCCTGAATTAACTCAGGGATTCGGTTGCGGTTTTCCACAGTCATATCAACTGTTTCAGCAATTTCTTCTGCCTTATCTGCCTGAATGGAAGCAAGCTGCACACCTATTGTTTTTCCGTCTAAATCTTCCAATGATTCAATTCCGCTGCCTTTTTTAGAAACAATCATGTGGCTCGCTGTATAATATACATCGCTGAAATCTACGTTTTCTTTACGCTCTTCAGTAGGAGTCATACCCGCTAAAACAAAATCAACCTGGCTCGTTTCCAGTGCAGGGATCAGTCCGTTAAAGTCCATATCCTTCACTTGGATTTCATAGCCCAATTTTTCAGCAATCGCTTTGGCCAAATCAACATCAAAGCCGATGATTTCTTCCCCTTTTGCTGAATCTACATATTCAAATGGCGGATAATCCGCTGACGTACCCATTGTTAAAACCTTTTTATCTGAGCTTTCTCCAGAGCCGCTTTTTCCATCTTCTTCACTAGTCCCGCATGCAGCTAATAAACCAACTAAAAGCATGCTTAAAGCAATCATGATCACTTTTTTCATCTTTGTTTCCCCCTATAAAAATATGAATAATTTCTGCATATCTATTAATAAATATTCACTAAAATGAATTTTAACAGATTTTTATATTTATGCAATAAGGTTTTTAATTATTTATTAGAAGTTTAATTATTCAGATAAATTTCATACAAAAAAAAGCCCCGTTATTCGGGGCCTTTTCGCTATTTAAACTTCTTCGCAATATTTCTCAAAGGCATCTTGCAGTTTCTGGACTACTGCCATAGGCTCATGGCCTTCGATTTCGTGGCGCTCGATCATCGTGCATAGCTCACCGTCTTTGAGAAGTGCAAAAGATGGTGATGATGGCGGATAACCTGTGAAGTAAGATCTTGCTTTTTCGGTTGCTTCTTTATCCTGTCCGGCAAATACCGTTACCAAATGGTCAGGGCGCTTATCATAATGCAGGGAATGCATGGCTGCAGGACGTGCAATTCCGCCCGCACATCCGCAGACAGAGTTCACCATCACAAGTGTAGTTCCCTTCTTATTAAGGGCCTCATCCACTTCTTCAGGTGCCGTTAATTCCGTAAAGCCGGCATGCGTTATTTCCTGACGCGCCTGCCTGACAACATCATTCATAAATAAATTAAAATCCATATTCAAAGTCATCGCTCCTCATTTAAAAATTCTCTTGACTATATACATAATACCAATACAATAGTAAATTTTACAATCAAGTCAATTTTTCGAATAAAAAAGTTTAGCTTTTGGATTATCGGGGAAAGATAAAACTACAGCTAGATCCATACCCCTAAACTCCCTAGATTCGCCAGTGCCCGCAAGGCACTGGCCATTTTTTTGCCTTCGGGAAAAGCCTGCCCGAAACAGAAAGCTCTATCTTTTTGTATAAACATTAAACAATTCTTCAACTGCAGATGTAACCGTCCTGTTCCCTGCGATGACCTCGTTCTCTATTTTTGGAAGAAGCGGTTTTATGTCAGGATGATAAAAAAAGCTGAATTGGAGCTGATCCAGAATCATAGAATGTATCCATTGTTTTGTCTGGAGCCTTCTTCTTTCTTCAAAAACTCCTGATGTCTTTGCCGTATTTTCAAACGTTTTGATCACATTCCAGATCTCAGAGATGCCTTCATGAAAGACAGATGAGCAGGTATAAGCTTTCGTTTGCCATCCTTTAGTAGCTGGCTGAAGAAAGTGAAGGATACGGTTATACTCTGCTTTTGTTTTTTCGGCCAATTTTTTATTGCTTCCATCGGCTTTATTGACAATTACCGCATCAGCCAGTTCCATAATGCCTTTTTTCATTCCCTGCAGTTCATCCCCTGCCCCAGTCAGTGTTAAAAGCATAAAGAAATCCACCATTTCCCTGACAATGACTTCACTTTGTCCCACACCGACGGTTTCAACGAGAATAACATCAAAGCCTGCTGCTTCACACAGCAGCATGGTCTCTCTTGTTTTTCTGTGGACACCTCCCAGTTTCCCGGCTGAAGGAGAAGGTCTTATGAAAGCACGCGGGTTTCTTGATAGCTGCTCCATTCTTGTTTTATCGCCAAGGATGCTGCCGCCGCTCAAGCTTGAGCTCGGATCAACGGCAAGAACAGCTGTTTTTAAACCCGCATCACATAGATATGTCCCAAAAGATTCAATGAACGTGCTCTTTCCTGCCCCCGGCACTCCGGTTATCCCGATCCTGAGCGATCGCCCTGAATGAGGCAGGAGCCTGTGCAGGAGTTCCTGTGCATGGCGAAAATGATGCTCTGCGTTACTTTCAATCAGAGTGATCGCTCTTGCAAGAACAGTTCTGCTGCCACTCAAGATTCCTTCTTCAAGAACGTCAAGATCCGGCAGAGAGGCAGATTTTTTTTGAAACCTGCCTATTTTCTCGAATTTCTGCTTCGGCTCACCTGAATCCACACCACTGCGCACGGTGCTTGTAAAATCTTCTGCCTTTTCTTCATCAAACCATTCCGGTTTTTTATCCTCAGTCATTTACCGGGTCACTTCCTCGTACCCGAGACGGCTGTATATCTCTCTGATGACCTTTTGGGCAGCCACTGGAATGACGGTCCCCGGGCCAAAAATGGCAGAGGCACCATGCTCATATAAATATTGATAATCCTGCGCCGGAATTACCCCGCCGATGACTACAATAATATCTTCCCTATCCAGTTTCTTCAGTTCAGCAGCAAGCTGCGGCAGAAGGGTCTTATGGCCTGCTGCAAGTGAACTGATGCCAATGACATGAACGTCATTTTCGACCGCCTGAAGAGCTGTTTCTTCCGGAGTCTGGAACAGAGGGCCGATATCAACATCAAAACCAAGATCAGCAAAGGCTGTTGAAATGACTTTTGCTCCCCTGTCATGGCCATCCTGCCCCATCTTGGCAATCAGAATCCGCGGTCTTCTTCCTTCATTTTCAAGGAATTCATCTGTCATCTGCTTTACTTCTGCAATTTCTTTTTCATTTGAAAAAGCAGAACTATAAACGCCGCTGATTGAACGAATAATCGCTTTATGGCGGCTGGCCACTTTTTCAATTGCTTCGGAAATTTCGCCAAGAGTGGCTCTAACCCGTGCTGCATTTACTGCAAGCTCAAGAAGGTTACCTTCCCCTGATTCAGCAGCTTTTGTAATAGCCTCCAGGGCCTCAGCAACTTTCTCATTATCGCGGGAGGCCTTTAGCCGCTCCAGCTTTTCGATTTGCTTTAATCGTACAGCTGTGTTGTCGATGTCCAGAATGTCAATCGGCTCTTCTTTTTCCAGCCTGTATTTATTGACACCAATAATGGTTTCTTTTCCGGAATCGATTTGTGCCTGCCTTCTGGCAGCAGCTTCTTCGATTCTCATTTTTGGCAATCCTGTCTCAATTGCCCTGGCCATTCCGCCAAGATTCTCGATTTCCTCAATATGCTCCCAGGCTCGCTTAATTAACTGATCTGTTAGTGCTTCTACATAATAAGAACCGCCCCATGGATCAATTACATTGGTGATACCTGTTTCCTCCTGAAGGTACAGTTGTGTATTTCTCGCTATACGGGCTGAAAAATCCGTCGGCAATGCGATGGCTTCGTCCAATGCATTCGTATGAAGAGATTGAGTATGCCCCATCGCTGCTGCATGTGCTTCAATAAGAGTCCTTGTTACATTATTGAATGGGTCCTGCTCGGTCAAGCTCCAGCCTGAGGTTTGAGAATGCGTTCTAAGCGCCATTGATTTTGGATTAACGGGTTCGAAGGTCTTCATCATTTTTGCCCAAATGTAGCGGGCTGCCCTCATTTTTGCCACTTCCATAAAGTAGTTCATGCCGATAGCCCAGAAAAACGAGAGTCTCGGTGCAAAGGAATCAATATCGATTCCGGCTTTAAGTCCGGTTCTTACGTATTCAAGTCCATCTGCGAGCGTATAGGCAAGCTCAATATCAGCTGGTGCACCCGCTTCCTGCATATGATATCCTGAGATGCTGATGCTATTGAATTTCGGCATGTATTTTGATGTATATTCAAATATGTCGGCAATGATCTTCATAGACATTTCCGGCGGATAAATATAGGTGTTGCGCACCATATATTCTTTTAAAATATCATTCTGGATCGTTCCCGAAAGCTTCTCCTGGCTTACTCCCTGCTCTTCCGCTGTGACAATATAAAAAGCCATAACAGGCAAAACTGCGCCATTCATCGTCATGGATACAGACATTTGATCTAAAGGGATCCCATCAAACAGTGTCTTCATGTCCAGGATGGAATCAATGGCCACGCCAGCTTTCCCTACATCCCCTTCGACTCTTGGATGATCAGAATCATAGCCTCTATGGGTGGCAAGATCAAAAGCGACTGATAAACCCTTTTGCCCCATGGCAAGATTGCGGCGGTAGAAAGCATTGCTTTCCTCTGCAGTAGAAAATCCGGCATATTGACGGACAGTCCAGGGCCTGTTCACATACATGGTTGAATAAGGCCCCCTTGTATATGGAGGAAGCCCCGGCTTATCGTTTAAATGCTCCATATCTTTTAGGTCTTCATTTGTGTATAGCGGCTTTATTTTTATTCTCTCATTTGTTTCAAAGAGAAGATGATCGATGGATGAATTGATTTCTTCCTCCGCTTTTCTTTTCCAGTCATCCTTTGCTGATTGTTTTACTTTATGAATATCCAGGCTTTTAAAATCTGGTTTATTGGCCATTGTTTGCCACCTCCATCTCGTTCAGCATCTTCAAGAGAGTTTCATAGCAATCGCTTTTCATGTGAATGTATCCTCTGATTCCAGCACCTTTAAATTCATCCCTTTTTCTCTCTTCAGGAAGGCCGGCTAAATAGATTGCAGCTGATGGGAAAGCTTCTTTCAGTTGTTTAATTAAAGGAACAGCCATACTGTCATATTGGTCGTTTGATCCGCAAATAAAATAATGCCTGCAATTTGTTTCTTGGATAAATGCTTTAGCATCTTCCGGGTTCACTACTGAGCCGCTTCTGACTGCCTCAACCCCTCCGGGTGCGAGGAAGCCTGCAATAAAATCAGCACGGGCCTTATGATTCTTCAATTCTCCCAGACAGATTAGTCCTGCTTGAGGACGTATCCCCTTTTCCTTTAATCTTTCCGATAAACTCCGCAAACCTTCGAAGGACTCTGGAAGCCGAACCTGCGGGATTGGCTTGATAACACTCTTGCTGTTTTCAATGGTTTCGGCCTCTATTTGAAGCGGCTTTTCATCAGGGTTAGCATAAATATTTGTTCCAATGATACTTTGTTTTCTAGTATGAACATCTTTCTGCTTCTTTTCATGAACTTGAGAAATCTGACTCTGAACCCACCCTGTCTGGAGGGCTTCAGCCATTCCTCCCAGCTCTTCTATCTCAAGGAAAAGTTCCCAGGCTTTATCAATCAGTTCATTCGTCAGATGCTCCACATACCAGGAGCCGCCCGCCGGGTCAGAGACCTTCAGCAGATGCGCTTCCTCCATTAGAATGAGCTGGGTGTTTCGGGCAATTCGGTCTGAAAAAGGAGAATGTGCTCCTTCCGGTTCATTATACGGACTGACATGCAGGAATTGGACTCCTCCCAATACTGCTGCAAATGCTTCATTCCCTGCTCTCAGCACATTAACATAAGGATCATAAGCTGACTTAGTAAAGGAGGATGTTTCTGCTGAAATGACTATTTTTTTACTGTCTCTCTCAGCTCCATATACTTCTGCAACCTTGCCCCATAAAACCTTTGCCGCACGAAGCTTGGCAATCTCCATAAAAAAGTTTGAGCCAACAGCAAACTTGAATAGCATTTTGGATAGAATTTCTTCGATTTTTTTGCCTTTTCCAAGAAAATACTGCAGGTGATTTACTCCTGCAGCCAGTGCAAAAGCAAGTTCCTGGACGCCATTTGCGCCGCCATTGTGATAAACAGCAGTATTCACCATGATGGTTTTCAGGCTTGGCATATGTTCAGCTGCCGAATTGGCCGTTTCATTCAAATTTTCGTAAAGCTCATCGATTGAGCGATCGTTCATTTTGTCTGCAGCAGCAATGGCAAGCGGGTCTGCTGCAATATATCCTGTGATTTTTTCGCTTTCACTTAATCTCCCAAGTTCTTCTATTAATTGACGGTGACTTTGAGCGGCATCCACACTGAAAGGATATTTTTTATAAAGTTCTCCAACAGCGATGCTGATCTTCTCTGGATTTGTCAGCTGTTCTGGCTGGAAAGCCAGCGCTGTCTGACCCTTCGCAACAGCAGCAAGGAGTTTTTCTGCCAGCTCTTCAGAAGCTGAAGCACTAACCTTCTGTGCAACCTTCCATTCCTCTCCCAGGTATCCGGCAGCGTATGAACCCCTTCTGAAGTCTTCTGCACCCGGATATTGGGATAACGGGATTTCGGTCAGGTCCTCTCTGGAATAAAGCGGTTTCAATTTTATGTTTTCATATGTATTTCGTGATAATGTTTCTAAGGATTTCCCTTTAAGAGCTTTTTCTGCACTCTGTTCCCAATCTTCATTAGTCTGCTGCGGGAATTTTTCTTCAATCATTTTCTTTAATGACATAATTAGGCTGTCCTTGTAGCTGACAGCGTTCCCTCCCCTCATGCGGCAGCGGACCCGTTTCTCTTATGAAACATTGCCGCAAGAAAATTATAATAAAATTCTAAATTCTCCATACACCTATTTTAGTATACAAAGAAGAAACAAGCAATGAACAATAAGAAACCGCTGCCCCATAGCAGGGCAGCGGTCATTTTACTTATTAATAAATAGATGTATTTTCTTTGGATGTGTTCTCCAGAATTTCCTTTACGCGCTGCAGGAAGCGTCCGCATACCAGACCGTCAAGTACACGGTGATCAAGTGACATGCAAAGGTTAACCATATCACGGACAGCGATCATGCCATTGTTCATGACAACAGGACGTTTCACAATGGATTCAACCTGAAGAATTGCAGCCTGCGGATAATTGATAATGCCCATGGACTGTACGGAACCGAATGATCCGGTATTATTTACAGTGAAAGTTCCACCCTGCATTTCAGCAGAAGTCAGTTTTCCTGTACGTACTTTTAAGGCAAGATCATTTATTTCACGGCCAATACCTTTAATCGTTTTTTCATCAGCAGCTTTGATGACAGGAACGAATAACGCGTCATCTGTTGCAACTGCAATGGATATATTAATATCCTTCTTCTGGATGATCTTATCTCCTGCCCACATGGAATTAATCTGCGGGAATTCCTTAAGGGCCTGTGCAACTGCTTTTACGAAGAAAGCAAAGAATGTAATATTGAAGCCCTCTTTTTGCTTAAACTCCCCTTTAATGCTGTTGCGGTACTCAACAAGATTTGTAACATCCACTTCCATCATTGTCCAGGCATGAGGTGCTTCATGTTTACTGCGGAGCATATTGGCAGCAATCGCCTTACGCACTCCGGTAACAGGGATTTCAACATCACCTGGCATAACCGGTACATTAGGTGCTGGCGCCGCCTGTTTGGATGCAGCAGGCTGGGAAGGTGCAGGTGCAGCTTCCGGTGCTGGCGCTTCTGTCTTTTCCGGTGCAGCCGCAGCCGCTGCAGCAGTTGGAATATCTCCGGACTCAATGATCTTCATAAGATCTTTACGGGTGATGCGTCCGCCGCCGCCAGTACCTGTCACCTGGTTCAAGTCGATTCCATGCTCTTGAGAAAGCCTTAAGACTGCAGGTGAATAACGGACTCCTTTTGGAGCATCCGCTGCTTTAACAGGTGCCGCTGGTGCAGAA
The DNA here is from genome assembly GCF_023657595.1 of Cytobacillus firmus. Taxonomy (NCBI): domain Bacteria; kingdom Bacillati; phylum Bacillota; class Bacilli; order Caryophanales; family Bacillaceae; genus Cytobacillus; species Cytobacillus firmus. Next base: position 3,589,641 of record NZ_CP098323.1, read on the forward strand.
GGCGCTGAGGCTGAAGGTGCAGCCGTAGTCTTATCCTCCGCTTTTGTCTCTGCTGGCGCATCTTGAGCAGTTTCCCCGCCGCCTTCGGTTTCGATTGTCAAAATCACCTGGCCGACTTCATACGTTTCGCCTTCTTCTGCAATCAATTCTTTGATTACACCAGTGAAAGAGGACGGTACTTCCGCGTTTACTTTGTCAGTCATTACTTCAGCAAGCGGATCATATTTATTTACTTTATCTCCAACGGAAACCAGCCATTTGCTGATTGTACCTTCTGTAACACTTTCCCCAAGCTGGGGCATTTTTATTTGTTCAATAGCCACCTGAGTAACCTCCTTCTAGCTGCCCGCACTCTGCGGGTCATGCAGCAGGTGCAGCTGAACCGGAATGGAATCCGGCCTTAGAGCCGCACCCTCTGCGAGCTCTCCATTTTTATTAACTAAGATGCCATTATTAAAATTCAGCCAATTCACGCATTGCTTTTTCTACTTTATCAGGGTTAACCATAAAGTATTTCTCCATAGTTGGAGCGTAAGGCATTGCTGGCACATCAGGACCTGCAAGGCGTTTGATCGGTGCATCCAGCTCAAACAGGCAGTTCTCTGCAATAATCGCAGCAACTTCGCCCATGATACTGCCTTCTTTATTATCCTCAGTTAGAAGAAGCACTTTTCCTGTTTTAGAAGCAGCTTCAATAATTGCTTCTTTATCTAACGGATAAACCGTTCTTAAATCCAGTATGTGCGCTGAAATGCCATCTTTAGCAAGTCTTTCAGCAGCTTGAAGAGCAAAATGGACGCATAGGCCATAAGTGATGACCGTGATATCTTCACCTTCGCGTTTTACATCTGCTTTTCCGATTGGCAGCACATAATCATCATCAGGAACCTCACCTTTTATCAGGCGATATGCGCGCTTATGTTCAAAAAACAGCACCGGATCCTCATCACGGATTGCTGCTTTCAATAGTCCCTTAACATCATAAGGGGTAGAAGGCATAACAATCTTAAGTCCCGGCTGATTGGCAAATACAGCTTCGACGGACTGTGAATGATAAAGTGCTCCATGAACACCGCCGCCATATGGTGCACGTACTACAATCGGACAGCTCCAGTCATTATTTGAACGATAGCGGATGCGTGCCGCTTCTGAAATAATCTGGTTAACAGCCGGCATAATGAAGTCGGCAAATTGCATTTCTGCAATTGGACGCATTCCATACATTGCTGCACCGATTCCAACCCCTGCAATCGCTGATTCAGCAAGCGGAGTATCAATTACGCGGTCTTCGCCAAATTTGTCATATAGTCCTTGTGTCGCTTTAAATACGCCACCTTTTTTACCTACGTCTTCACCTAAAACAAATACCTTTGGATCTCTTTCCATTTCCTCGCGGATTGCCATAGTCACCGCATCGATATAAGAAATTACAGCCATATTCTCTCCCCCTTACTGTTCAGCATATACATGCTTTAAAGCAGATTCCGCTTCTGCATATGGAGCGTTTTCAGCATAATCAGTTGCTTCGTTTACCAGTTTCATAACCCGATCATTGATTTCCTTTTCAATCGCATCGTCCATAACGCCATTTTCTTTCAGGTAGGCCCCAAAAGTAATAATCGGATCTTTAGTTTTTGCTTCAGCCACTTCATCAGGAGCACGGTAGCTTCGGTCATCATCATCAGATGAGTGTGGTGTTAAACGGTATGAAACGGTTTCGACTAATGTCGGACCTTCTCCGCGGCGGCCTCTGTCTGCTGCTTCTTTCACAGCTTTATAAACTTCAAGCGGATCGTTTCCGTCAACTGTTATACCTGGCATACCATAGCCAATAGCTCTGTCAGACACATTTTCGCAAGCAAGCTGCTTTTCAATCGGAACAGAGATTGCATATTTATTATTTTCACACATAAAGATAACAGGAAGTTTATGAACACCTGCAAAGTTCGCACCTTCATGGAAATCTCCCTGGTTAGAAGAGCCTTCACCGAATGTTACAAAAGTAACCAGGTCCTTCCCTTCAAGCTTTCCGCCGAGGGCGACACCAACAGCATGAGGCACCTGTGTAGTAACAGGAGAAGACCCTGTCACGATCCGGTTTTTCTTTTGGCCGAAGTGTCCAGGCATTTGGCGTCCGCCTGAGTTTGGGTCTTCCGCTTTAGCAAACCCTGACAGCATTAATTCCCTTGCGGTCATGCCAAATGTTAAAACAACACCCATGTCACGATAATATGGTAGAACATAATCTTTCTCGCGATCAAGAGCAAATGCGGCACCTACCTGCGCAGCTTCCTGCCCCTGGCATGAAATAACGAACGGAATTTTTCCAGCACGGTTCAAAAGCCACATGCGCTCATCAAGACGGCGGGCTAATAGCATCGTCTCATACATTTCAAGAACTTTCTCATCACTTAAACCTAAATCTTTATGACGGTTTTCAGCCATTTATACAACCTCCTAAGCTAATATGTATCAGCCCGGGCTCCCATTTGGGGCCAGGACTTATTTTATTTAATCGGATTTTTATCCGTGGATTGCTTTTCCATCTACAGCAAGGGCAGCTTCACCGATTGCTTCAGATAACGTCGGATGCGGGTGGATAGTATGTGCTACTTCCCATGGAGTTGCATCAAGAACGCGTGCAAGGCCTGCTTCTGAAATCATATCTGTTACATGCGGGCCGATCATATGGACACCAAGAATATCATCGGAATCTTTATCTGCCACAATTTTTACAAACCCGTCAGATTCACCGAATACAAGCGCCTTTCCGATTGCACGGAATGAGAATTTGCCAGTTTTTACATTATGGCCTTTTTCCTTTGCTTCATCCTCTGTTAATCCTACACTTGCCGCTTCCGGTGAACTGTAAATGCATTTAGAAACCAGGCTGTAGTCAATTGGAGAAGGATTCTGGCCTGCAATGTGCTCCACTGCAACAATTCCCTCATGAGAAGCAACATGTGCCAGCTGAAGACCGCCAATGACATCGCCAATCGCATAGATATGAGATTCCTTTGTCTGGAAGTATTCATTTGCGGAAATAAATCCCTTTTCAATTTGAATATCCGTATTTTCAATGCCGATTCCTTCTGTATTTGCCTGACGGCCCACAGAAACAAGCAATTTCTCAGCGGAAAATTCCTTTTGGGAACCTTTCACTTCAGCTGAAATCGTTACTCCTTCACCTTTCTGAAGGGTTTCAGGAAGAACCTTTGCTCCAGTAACAATTTTGACTCCTTTTTTCTTCATAAGGCGCTGCATTTCCTTTGAAATTTCTTTGTCTTCTGTAGGTATAATGCGGTCAGCATATTCAATCACTGTTACATCAGCCCCAAAGTCTGATAACATGGATGCCCATTCGATGCCGATGACTCCGCCGCCAACAATGATAATGGAGTTTGGCACTTCTTCCAAAGCTAATGCCTCATCAGAAGTCATGACAAGTTGTCCATCAATGTCCAATCCTGGCAGGGTACGGGGGCGAGATCCAGTTGCTACAATCACATTTTTAGGGATCAGCATTTTATTTTCGTCCCCATTGTTCATTTCAACAGAAATTGTCCCTGGCATTGGAGAGAAAATAGAAGGTCCAAGAATGCGGCCTGTGCCTTCAAAAACATCAATCTTACCTTGCTTCATCAAGTGCTGAACACCTTTATGAAGCTGATCAACGATTTTGTTTTTTCGTTCCTGCACCTTACCAAAATTGATTGATACATCACTTGTGATTACGCCAAAATCTTCACTGTGCTTTGCAGTTGCAAACACTTCAGCACTTCTTAATAATGCCTTGCTTGGTATGCAGCCTTTATGAAGGCAAGTCCCTCCAAGTTTTCCTTTTTCAACGATTGCCGTTTTTAAACCAAGCTGTGAAGCACGGATGGCTGCTACATAACCGCCTGTGCCTCCGCCTAAAATCACCAAATCATATTCCTGTGCCAAGTTGCTTCCCCCTTCTATTTCAATGCTGCTTTCCCAGCTGTTTTTCCGGGATATTCTTTTTCAGTCTCTTCACCGCGCAAGACGCGAAGTGCACCTTCCGCAAGTGCCTGAAGCTCATTTTCACCAGGCTGGACGATGACATCTGCTATCCAGTTAATCCGCTCACTGATTTCTTTTACAAAGCCCTTGCCATAGGCGAGACCGCCTGTAAGGATAATGGCATCAACCTTTCCGCCAAGCACTGCACTGGCAGAACCAATCTCCTTAGCCACCTGATAAGCCATTGCGGAGTAGACAAGCTTTGCTTTCTCATCTCCGTTTTCAATCATCTTTTCAACCTTTACAGCATCATTTGTTCCCAGATAACCAACAAGGCCACCTTGTCCAACAAGTTTCTTCATCACTTCTTCACGATAAAAGCTGCCGGAGTAGCAAAGTCCCACCAGATCACCGGCAGGTACTGTACCTGCCCGTTCCGGACTGAACGGCCCGTCTCCATGAAGTCCGTTATTGACATCCACTACTCTGCCTTTTTTATGAGCGCCAACAGTAATACCTCCGCCCATATGTGTGACGATCAGGTTAAGCTCCTCATACTTTTTGCCGAGCTCCTTGGCCACTCTCCTGGCAACAGCTTTCTGATTCAAAGCATGGAAAATACTTTTTCTTTCTATCATTGAAAAGCCTGAAATACGGGCAATTGGGTCCAGTTCATCAACCACAACCGGATCAACAATGAACGATGGAATATTTAAACCCGAAGCAATCTCATATGCCAGGATTCCGCCAAGGTTAGAAGCATGCTGGCCAGCAAAACCGGCACGAAGATCCCCAAGCATTGCATCATTAACAGAATATGTGCCTCCTTCAATTGGGCGAAGAAGCCCGCCGCGGCCGCACACTGCACTTAATTTGGAAATATTGATTCCTTCATGATCCAGCGTCTCTAAAATGGTCTGTTTACGGAATTCATACTGATCGATAATACTTTCATATGAGTTAATGACATCTGCATCATGGCGTAATGTCTTCTCCAGGACAGAGATCTCATTATCGAAAACTCCAATCTTAGTTGAAGTGGATCCCGGATTGATGACGAGAATTCGATGTTCTTGTTCTAGCACGTTTAAACCTCCATAAAGAGCGGAAATCTCCCTTGTAAAAGCATACTCTTACTCAGGGGACTTTATTTGCCGCTGCATTTTTTATACGATGCTTTTAAAGGCAAAGACGCTGAATTCATAATTCAGCGCTTTGCATTTCAGGAAAGACAGGCTAAATTCCTCTTCTCATAAAACCTATCTGCGGCTAAGGATATGGTGGCCGTTTTGGAGGAACTGTCCGCGCGAATTACGCATTCTTTCAATTCTTTCCTCAACCATGCGGTCAGCCGCTTTATATGTTGGAATTCCATCCCTTTTAGCAATATCAATAACTTTTTCAATATTGTTGTATACAGTTTCAACTTTTTTCATTGCACGTTCACGGTTGTATCCGTACAGCTCATCTGCAACATTGATAACTCCGCCTGCATTAATTACATAATCAGGTGCATAAACAATGCCCATCTCATGAATTAAATCACCATGGCGGGTTTCTTTAAGCTGATTGTTTGCAGCACCAGCAATTACTTTTGCTTTCAGCTGTGGAATTGTATCATCATTAACTGTTGCACCTAAAGCACATGGTGCATAAATATCACATTCAACACCATAAATTTCATTTGGTTCAACAGCTTTAGCACCGAACTCTTCAACTGCACGCTGAACTGCTTCTTTATTAATATCTGTTACAATTAGCTGTGCACCTTCTTCATGCAGATGACGGCAAAGATTGAACGCTACGTTTCCAACACCCTGAACGGCAATTGTTTTGCCTTCTAAAGAGTCAGTTCCGAATGCAGCCTTTGCTGCTGCCTTCATTCCTCTGTATACGCCATAAGCTGTAACTGGTGAAGGGTTGCCTGAAGAACCGAAGGCAGGTGAAATACCTGTTACATAATCTGTTTCCTCATGGATCAGATCCATATCAGCTACAGTAGTGCCTACGTCCTCTGCAGTAATATAACGTCCATTTAATCCTTGGATGTAACGTCCGAAAGCACGGAACATCTCTTCGTTTTTGTCTTTGCGCGGATCGCCGATAATAACTGTTTTACCGCCACCAAGGTTTAAGCCTGCTGCTGCATTCTTATAAGTCATGCCGCGTGCAAGGCGCAATGCATCCTCAATAGCTGCCTCTTCAGATTCATAAGTCCACATGCGAGTACCGCCAAGCGCAGGACCTAAAGTAGTGTCATGAATAGCAATTATAGCTTTTAAGCCTGATTGTTTGTCCTGGCAAAACACCACTTGTTCGTAATCGTAAGTTTCTAAGTATTTGAAGATTTCCATGTTCTAATTCCTCCCCGGATTATGAAAAAATTTATGTTCGTTTGATTAAAATTTTTTATTTAAATGCTGAATATCAGCAAATTACTTTGCTGAGCATATCGCTAATGCCAATGAATAAACCTTGCTTTCGGCCGAATCAGCCCTTGAAGTAAGAACGATTGGCGCTGTCGCCCCTGCGATAACGGCTCCTACTTTTGCTTTTGCAAAGTAGACAAGTGATTTATATAAAGCATTCCCAACTTCTATAGTCGGCACCAATAAAATATCTGCCTGTCCGGCAACTTTGCTTTTAATTCCCTTATGTTCAGCTGCTTCAAAAGAAATTGCATTGTCCAGAGCAAGAGGACCATCGACTATACAATCTTTAATCTGCCCTCTTTGGTTCATAAGAGTTAATGCTGCAGCATCCAAAGTAGCCTGCATAGCAGGATTAACCGCCTCTACTGCAGCAATTGGGGCTGCGAGAGGTTTTTCAATCCCAATGCTTTTTGCAATATAAACTGCATTTTTCAGGATTTGTGCTTTTTGATTAAGATCTGGCGCAATATTCATAGCTGCATCCGTTACGATTGTAAACCGTTCAAAGCCTGGGACCTCAAAAACAGCCACATGTGATAAAACATTTCCTGTTCTTAAGCCAAATTCTTTATTTAAGACAGCTTTTAAAATGCCTGCCGTCGGAATATTACCCTTCATCAGCACATTGGCCTTCTGATCCTTCACAGCCCTTACTGACAATTCCGCTGCATGCGCAGATGATTCTGCGTGCACGATTTTAACTTTAGGGCTTTCGGCTGCTTCGCTATGCTTCTCGTCCAGGATTTTGCGGATTTTTTCTTCATCCCCGAATAATAGAAAGCTTGCTAAGTTCAGCTTAATTGCTTCAGAAACTGCTTCGAGAACTTCTTCGTCTTCCGCTGCAGCTACGGCTACCGTTTTCTCACCATATTGGGTTGCTTTCGTTAGAAGCGAATCCAATGTCATCTGTTCAACCCCCTTACATGAAAAGCGCAGGCGTCATAGGTTCAAGAAACTTAAAATAATCGACGCCATTTTCTTGATGTTCTTCCGTTTAGTATATTTGCAAGAAGTGTGCCAACTTTAAAAGCTGTGAAAACGCTTTATTCATTAAACTAAATCATGCAATTTATTGCACAATATGAAATTTATTGCATGCCAGGTTTTGCAATTTCAAATTTCTCCAATTTGTAGTAAAGATTCCTGACTGAGAGTCCAAGCATTTTAGCTGTCCTGGTCTTATTTCCATCCAGCTTTTGAAGAGTTTGCCTGATCACCCTTGCCTCATACTGCTCAATCATTTGCGTTAATGATTTATTTTGCGCTTCTTCACTAGCTTCAATATTGGGTGACGGATTATTGGCACCCAGATCAGGAATATGCCGTTCTTCTATTTTCGTTTCGCTGTAATTCATAAAAATGATGGCTCTGCCCAAGATATTATCAAGTTCCCTCACATTCCCCGGCCAATTATAGGCCATCAGCTTATCAACAGCTTCTTCTGTCACACCTTCTACATTCCGCCCATATTCCTGGTTTATCTTTTGAATAAGTCTGCTGCACAGCAAAGGAATATCCTCCTTCCTGCGTCTTAATGAAGGAATATGTATGGGCATTCTATTCAGCCTGTAGTATAAGTCTTCCCTAAAGGTGCCATCTGCAATTCCTTTTTCTAAATTGACATTGGTCGCGGCAATTATCCGAACATCAATTGTAATAGGCTTAGTCCCTCCCACTCTTGTAATTTCATGTTCCTGAAGAACCCTGAGCAGCTTTGCCTGAGTGTTAGCTGTCAGCTCGCCAATTTCATCAAGAAAAATACTGCCTTTATCAGCTTCCTCAAATAAACCTCTTTTGCCGCCTCTTTTTGCACCCGAGAATGCCCCCTCTTCATAACCGAATAATTCACTTTCCAAAAGAGATTCTGATAATGCCGCACAATTTACCCTGATAAACTTGTTATATTTTCGGTCGCTTGCATTATGTATAGCGTGGGCGAAAAGCTCTTTACCAGTCCCGGACTCTCCTCTCAGCAAAACTGTGGCAGGAGTTTTAGCTCCAAGTCTTGCCTGTTCGATTGCAATGGTCATCTCTTCAGATGTTCCAATTATATCCTCGAATGAATACTTCGCTTCCAGTGTACGAATAATCTGTCTGGCCCGGTTTAATTCACGGTTCAGATTTTGAATTTCCGAGACGTCGTGTATAACACCAACACTCCCTTTTAATTTCCCATCAACAATAACAGGCGCAACATTTACAATTACATCCTTTCTCTTTGGACCGACCCTCATGGCCACACCTCTCATCGCTCTTCGCGTTTGAAGGACCTTCATATGAACGCTTTCACCTTCTGATATATCTGCTGTAGCAGGCTTTCCGATTACCTTTTCCTCCTCCAGACCTGTAAGCCTGGAGTATGCCGGATTGATCAAAATCCCTTTCCCATTTTCATCAACAACGGAGATGGCCTCCTCACTTGATTGAATAATTGCCTGAAGCATCGTCTGTATGTCTTTCAAGTTCGTTATTTCTTCCGCAAGTGAAACAACTTCTGTAATATCCTTAAAAACGGCAAAGGCACCCATTAATTCATTATTTTCACCGAGCATAGGGATTCTTGTCGTAATAATCTTCAGGCCATTAGCCAAAGTCATTTCCTGATTCGCTTCAATTCTCCTTGTCGCCATAACTCTGGGAAGCATGCTGTCGGTAATGATTTCATTAATTTTTTTCCCTAAAGCATCTTTCCTCTTTATTCCTGTCATTCTCTCAGCACTGCGATTAAAGACTATAATTTCAGTTTGGTTATTTATTACAATCATTCCGTCATCGGTCGAATTAAAAATCAAGTCATGCTTATATGTTTCATTTCTGAATTTCGAAATCAGCTCTTCCTTTTCCTCAAGTAATTTCGCGATTAAAAAGGCTACACTTCCAGGTATTAGAACTGTATTTTTGCTTCTGGCTTCCCTAATGTCGATAAACACTTGCTCATTTCCGGTAACTTCAATAATGATGTCAATATCTTGTTTCATAAACTGTCGCCAATCAGCGCCGGTTGGGATGCCGCTTTCGTTGGCAAGCAGAAGTCCTTCGGCATCAGGGTCGATATCCACCATGGCTTTTACATCCAAAACTGCCGTTTCTTTTATTATTTTCAGGATGGCGGTACCGCCTTTTCCTGCACCGACAATCATCACTGTTTGCATAGTCATACCTGCTTTCATTGAAAATTCTTGCATATTCAATAGAAATTACTGCAATATTCTTCATGTTTTATTTTAGCATAGGAGAAGCACTTGACAAATTTCTTTAATGATTTATGATTTCGGTAGGCAACTCGATTTGAAGGGAATTTTTTTATGATAAGACTAATTGCTTTATTAATTTTACTCCTGCCGGGCATATTGGCTGTGTATGGGATAAAATTAATGAGAGATATGGTCTTTGGCATCCTGCAAAGCCCATTTCCCTATTTATGGCTTCAATTTGTGTCAGGTTTCCTTTTCTTGATTATAGGGCTTGGCTTCATCGCAGGATTTATTCTTTATCGTGACCGAAAAAGAAACAAAGTCCAGGATCGTTTTAAATCTAAATAAGTTAGTGGGGGATAATAGTGAAGCCGCTGCAGATATCACCGGAAACAGCATTAAAGCTCGCTGAAAAACTTAATCTTCCTCTTGAGCAAATCATGCACATGCCTCAGCATATCCTGATCCAAAAAATGATGGAGCTTGAGAAAGAAGAAAACAAATAAAGTGAAACTTCATTCAGTGGGGGTTTTCCTTATCCCCCACTGATTGTTAGTTGAACCAATCGGGCCTTTACGGGCAGTTTGACCCCCACTTATCCTCCTTTGATTCTTCTAAGTCTTGAAGTGGGGGTCTTACTGCCCGTTAGACTGCGATAAAGTAAAGGTTCAGTTTGAAGCATTCAAACTGAACCTTTTTATATCTCAGCTTATTTCATGAGGAAAATAAAAAACGCCCCAATAGGAGCGCAGCAAATTAAATAAAAATTGTTATAAGTCCTTACCCTTTCAAGAAGCCTTATGCTCGAGACGAAGTTTATCGGCGACCATGGCAATAAACTCGGAATTTGTCGGCTTGGCTTTGGTCATGCTGACTGTATACCCAAAAAGAGAGGAAATTGAATCTATATTGCCGCGGCTCCAAGCAACTTCAATCGCATGGCGGATCGCACGTTCAACCCGGCTTGCAGTCGTATTAAATTTTTTAGCAATATCAGGGTACAGCACTTTTGTAATGGAACCGAGAAGTTCGATATCATTGTACACCATTGAAATCGCTTCACGAAGATATAAGTATCCTTTAATATGAGCAGGTACGCCAATTTCATGAATGATGCTGGTAATGCTGGCATCCAGGTTCTTCGGCTTTGCTTCTGCCTGGGGACGGTAAGATGGAACGGGTTTGCGGAGAAAAGAGCTGGATTTTCCGCTGACCTGACGGATATGGCTTGCCAAATTGTCCATATCAAATGGTTTAAGAATAAAGTAAGATGCTCCTAAATCCACTGCCTTTTTGGTGACATCCTCCTGGCCGAATGCAGTAAGCATAATTACATTAGGAAGTGCATTCAAATTTAATTCTCTCATTTTCTCGAGTACAGCAAGTCCATCCAAGTGAGGCATGATGATATCCAGCACAAGAACATCAGGCTGTGTCTGCTCTAAAATGTCGAGGCAATCCTGTCCATTATGTGCAACACCCGCAACTTCCATATCCTCCTGAGAAGATATATATTCCTCTAAAAGCCCGACCAGCTCCCTATTATCATCCACAACACAAACTTTTATTTTCTTCACTTACTTTCCTCCTCGGCCCATTATGGTCTCTTTAATGAATGTTCATTTGAACACGCTCTTTTTATGATTTCTATTTTCTATTCTAAATGAGAAATTCGACAATGCAACAAAAATTCCTCTACTTTTTTGAAATTTTCTTAAAAAACCACCGAAATCTCATTTTTTCTTTGGTTTTCTTCTGTTTTCGACCAGTTTCGCCATACTCTTTACAATTCGTGTATACTTGTCGAAAAATCTTTAATTATCGTCATTTTAACATAAAAAATCAAAAAGACGGGATTTCCCCGCCTTTTTATTTGATCCATTCCCTTATTAGGATGCTTTTTCTTCTGCTTTTTCATATATATTGATTCCCGCTTCATTCAGCATCCATTCGATATGAACACCATATCCTGAAGTAGGATCATTTACAAATACGTGCGTTACCGCTCCAATAATTCTGCCATCCTGTATAATCGGGCTTCCGCTCATCCCCTGGACAATGCCGCCTGTTTTATCGAGGAGCTTCTGATCCGTCACTTTTATGACCATTCCTTTTGTTGCCGGAAACTTTTGCGGAATCGTGCTGACAATTTCAATATCAAACAATTGTACTTCATCATTGTCAACTACAGTCAATATTTGAGCAGCTCCCTCTTTCACCTGATGGGATAGTGCTATTGGCATCGGTTTGTCAAAGATCCCATTTTTCATATCCCTGTTTAATTCCCCAAAAATTCCGAAAGGACTGTTCCTGACAATATTCCCGATTATTTCTTTGTCTGAGGAAAATCGTGCAAGTTTTTCACCTGGATTGCCATTACTTCCTTTTTCAATGGAAGTAACAGTCGATCTTACAATTTGGCCGTCTTCAACAACAATGGGTTTTTTCGTATCCATATCGGAAATAACATGTCCGAGTGCTCCATACTTTTTCGATTCCGGGTGATAGAATGTCATCGTCCCAATGCCTGCTGCTGAATCACGTATATATAAACCAAGCTTATAGGTTTCTTCCCCGTTTTCTTTAAGAGGAGTAAGCTCCGTTTTCACCTTCCCGCTTTCACGGCTGACAATGATTTGGAGCGGGTTGCCGCTTTTGCCTGCTTCTTGAACAAAAGGGGCAACATCTGACATCTTTTCAATTTTCTTGCCATTGATTTCTGTAATGATATCTCCGATTTTAATCCCGGCCGTTTCGCCTGGCGAAGCTTTTCCTTCAGCCGTATTAACCTGATGGTGCCCCACTACTAACACACCTACTGTATTTAGTTTAACCCCGATTGATTGGCCTCCTGGAATTACTTTAAAATCTTTTAAGACATTTACATCAACCTTCTTTATCGGAAAACCTGCCAGTTCGAGAAGCATTTCATTTTTTCCATTTTCTTTTGCTGAAAGCAAAATCGAATGGTTATCTTCCTTAAGTGCAACACTTGTATTATCTATGGACAGCCCGGCTGACACTGCTTCTGCCTTTGCAATATCCAGCTGCTGCCCTTCAAAAAGGGTAATATTTGCAGGTATTTGCAAATATTCCTGAACAGGCTTGGAAAAACCTAAAGCAATTAATGAAACAAGGAGAATTCCACCAATTATTTTGCGCAAAACATCATATGTCAAATTTTTCACTCTCCTCGCTTCTAGTCCATCCACGTCAAATGGCTACATCTTTAATTTTGCCTGCATCGATGGCATTTATAACTGCCAGTGACATAAAAAAAGCTATCCTGCTTTGGATAGCTTTTCAAGGTATTAGATCTCGCTGCGCAGCTTAAGGGCACACACCGGATATTGGGTCATAATTATTTCAGCTGTTTAGCCATATGCAGCAGCTCTTTTGCATGCTCTTTCGTCAAATCGGTAATTTCCACACCAGAAATCATACGGCTGATTTCTTTTATCTTCTCTTCTTCATTCAGAGGCTTCACTGTAGTTTTGGTCCGTCCTTCATTCGTGTTTTTAGCAATAAATAAATGAGTATCTGCAATCGCTGCAACCTGTGGCAGGTGAGAGATGCAAAGCACTTGTGAATCCACGGAAACATGATGAATCTTTTCCGCGATAGCTTGTGCCACTCTTCCGCTCACGCCTGTATCCACTTCATCGAAGATAATACTTGTAACACCTTGATGTTTTGAGAAAATACTCTTCAAGGCAAGCATGATTCGGGATAATTCCCCTCCCGATGCAATCTTAGACAGAGGCTTGAGCGGTTCTCCCGGATTGGTGGAAATATAGAATTCCGCTCTGTCAATGCCATTTTTCAGAAGGACTTCGGGATCAGAAAAGAATCTTACCTCAAAAACTGTTTTTTCCATGTATAATTCCTTAAGCTCTTTATGAATTAACTTCGTAAGCTTTAGGGCAGATTTTCTCCGCAGCTTGCTCAGTTCTTCCCCTTCAACCATAAGGTCTTTTTTCAGGGCAGTAACTTCTTTTTGCAGCTTATCAATATGGGTTTCTTTATTTTGCAAGGTTTCAATTTCTTCTTCTATTTTTGCTGCGTATTCCAGCACTTCTTCTACCGTTTTTCCATATTTTCTTTTTAGACCATTTATTTCATTCAGTCTGTTTTCGATTTCATTGAGCCTCTGGGGATCATATTCCATAAAGTCCATTTCATTGCGCAGGGAACTGGCCGCATCTTCAAGCAAATAGAAGCTGTTTGCCACATTTTCCGCTATTTCTTTATACGATGGGTCCAATTCCGCGGCATCATTCATATACCCCATAACCAGCCCAATCCAATCGAGCCCTTTTTGCTCTCCTTGAAGAGCATTATAGCCAGACTGAACTGAGTCAAAAATACGTTCAAAATTGGATAGCTTTCTCTTTTCTTCAATCAGATCCTCATCTTCATTCAATTTCAGCTGTGCTGACTGGATTTCATCAAGCTGAAATTGGATTAAATCAAGCCGGTGTGCCATTTGCTGTTCATTCTCGCTTAAATTCTTAAGCTTTTTCAAGGTGCTTTCATATAATCTGTAGATATCCTGATATTCAGAAAGGGAAGCAGAAATCTTCGTTCCTCCAAACTGATCGAGAAGAGGAAGATGCAAGGTTTCATTCATTAATTCCTGATGTTCGTGCTGACCGTGTATATCAATAAGTGAACTTCCGATTTCCCTCAAAGCAGAAATAGTGACCAGTTTTCCATTCACTCTGCAAATGCTTTTTCCTGTCTTTGATATATCTCTGCGGAGAACAATCATTCCATCTTCAATATCTATCCCAAATTCTGCAGCTCGTTTATAGCAAGGGTGCTTAGGATCATCCAGGATAAAAAGCCCCTCTAACTCAGCTTTATCTTCACCATGCCGGACAAACTCTGCAGATCCCCTGCCTCCAGCCAGCAAGTGAATGGCATCAATAATAATGGATTTCCCTGCCCCTGTTTCACCAGTTAAAACAGTTAAGCCCTTTTCAAATGAGACAGAAAGGGCTTCGATTATAGCAAAATTTCGTATCGTTATTTCATTTAACAAGCTTATCACCTCATTAGAAAAAGCAGAAGCGCTTTGCCACCGGCACCTCGAGGGGGGGACAGGCGCTCTGAACTTGAAAAATTATCTACAGCATTTCAAGAAAACGGTTTGAAATGGCTTCTGTGTCTTCTGGGGTTTTGCAAATGATCAGGCATGTGTCATCCCCGCAAATTGTCCCCAGAATCTCTTCCCAGTCAAGGTTATCAATAAGTGCGCCTATAGCCATGGCATTTCCTGGAAGAGTCTTCATTACAAGGAGATGTCCTGCAGTATCCACTCTAACAAAGGCATCCATTAAGTTTCTTTTAAGTTTTTGCAGTGGATTGAAACGCTGATCAGCTGGAAGACTGTATTTATACCTTCCGTCCATTAAAGGTACTTTTACCAGATGAAGCTCTTTAATATCTCTTGAGACTGTCGCCTGGGTAACATTAAATCCTGCGTTTTTCAATTCATCTACCAGGTCATCCTGTGTTTCGATATCGTTATTAGTAATAATTTCGCGTATCTTAATATGTCTTTGCCCTTTATTCATTTTTTCACCTCTATAATCAGCCGCTTGACAGCAGGCAGAAAAAATTAATTTATAGTGTTTTGTACTATAATGTTAGCTGATTTTCTCAATAAAGTACAATTTTCCCGTATATTATTATTATAATTCGTCCTTACACGACAAATTCCTTTAAAAAAAGGAACAGGCATCTGCCTATTCCTCTTCTTTAACCTGCTTTGTTTTCAATTCGGCGTGGGCTTCTTTTACAATCTTATCGGTCTGGGCTTTAAGGAGATTTTCTCCTTCTTCTTTGCTGCCTGACCAATACAGATGGAGGAGAAACTCTATGTTGCCATCTCCGCCAGTAATCGGTGAATAAGAAACGTCTTTGACATCATAGCCAAGACCCAAAGCAAATTGGATAATTTTATCAAGGACGGCTTCGTGTATTTTAGGATCTCTGACAATTCCTTTTTTTCCAACCTGCTCCCGTCCGGCTTCAAATTGCGGTTTCACTAAGGCAACTGTATCACTGCCTGGAACCAGCAGTGTTTTTAATACAGGCAATATAAGCTTTAGAGAGATGAACGAAACATCGATGGAAGCAAAATCAGGCATACCGGCTGAGAGGTCTGCAGGAGTTACATACCGGAAATTGGTCCTTTCCATGACAACAACCCGTTCATCCTGCCTTAATTTCCAGGCAAGCTGATTATATCCGACATCCAAAGCATAGGACATTTTTGCGCCATTCTGCAGGGCGCAATCTGTAAAGCCTCCGGTTGAGGATCCAATGTCAAGGAGGATCTTGCCTTCGATTTCTAAATCAAAAACCTTCAGAGCTTTCTCAAGCTTTAAGCCACCGCGGCTGACATAGGGCATAACCTTTCCCTTGATTGCCAGCGGAATATCTGTACTAACCTTCTCGCCCGGTTTATCCAATCTGCTTTCATTGCTGAACACCAAACCGGCCATAACGGCCCTTTTCGCTTTTTCTCTCGTTTCAGCAAGACCTCTTTCAACTAATAAAACGTCTAATCGTTCTTTCTTTGTTTTCATTTTTTAAGCCCTTTTTTGTTTTTTTCTTGCCAGTTTTCCCATTCTCTCCACAACATCGTCTACAGTCATCCCGATTTCCTCTAGTAGTTCATTTACACTGCCATGCTCAATAAATTTATCAGGTATTCCCATACGGTCGATTTCGGAATGGTGGAAGCCATGCTCATGTGCATATTCAAGAATGGCACTTCCAAAGCCTCCCTGCAGGACAGCTTCTTCTATCGTAAGAATAGGCATATTCGCTCCGAACAATTCATGCAGCATTTTTTCATCAAATGGCTTAATAAACCTTGCATTAATGACTTTAATGGAATGCCCTTGTTTTTCCAGGAGCTGAGCTGCCTTCAATGCCATTGGAATGGTTGTCCCAAAGGTTAAAATTGCTCCGTCGCTGCCATCGCGCAGAACTTCCCATGTTCCAATTGGAATAGCTTTAAGTTCTGTGTCCATCGGCACCCCAATGCCATTTCCGCGCGGGAACCGCATGGCGATTGGGCCATCGTTATACTCAATGGCTGTTTTCACCATGTGCTGGCCTTCATTTTCATCTTTTGGCATCATCAAAACCATGTTTGGCAAATGCCTTAAAAAAGCGATATCGAATACACCCTGATGCGTCTCACCATCTGCGCCAACAAGTCCTGCCCGGTCGATTCCAATAAATACATTCAAGTTCTGGCGTGCAATATCGTGTACGACCTGATCATAAGCACGCTGCAGGAAAGTAGAATATATCGCAAGGAACGGCTTCATGTTTTGAGTTGCCAGGCCAGCAGCTACTGTTGCTGCATGCTGTTCAGCAATACCCACATCATACATCCGTTCCGGAAATTCACTTGCAAAGCCTTCAAGCTTCGAACCAACAGGCATTGCTGGAGTGATTGCAACAATTCTTTCATCTTCTCTCGCAAGTTCCCTGACAGTTTCTGACACAAGCTTGCTCCATGCAGGCGGCGCAGCTGAAGGCTTCACAAAGTCCCCTGTTTCCATTTTATAAGGGCCTGTACCGTGCCAAGTGCCAATCTTGTCGTTTTCTGCAGGGTGATAGCCTTTCCCTTTTTTCGTTATAACATGGAGAAGCACCGGACCTTCTGTTTTCTTAGCATACGCAAGGTTCTCAAATAAAGCTTCATAATTATGCCCATCGACAGGCCCCAAATAGGTAAAGCCTAATTCCTCGAAGAACATGCCTGAAACAAACAGATACTTTAGGCTGTCTTTCAGTCTTTCAGCAGTTGAGGCCAATTTGCCGCCGACTGCCGGAACCTTTTTTAATAAATATTCAAGTTCATCTTTAACCCAATTATATTTACCTGCAGTCCTTAACCTTCCAAGAACATTGTGCAGAGCACCTACATTAGGAGCAATCGACATTTCATTATCATTTAATATGACAATCATATCCTTTTTTTCATGGCCGATATGATTTAAGGCCTCTAAAGCCATTCCGCCTGTTAAGGCACCATCCCCAATAACGGGAATGACATAATTGCTCTCTTTTTTCAAGTCTCTTGCAATGGCCATTCCCATCGCGGCAGATAAAGAAGTAGAGCTATGACCTGTTTCCCATACATCATGCTCACTTTCAATCATCTTTGGAAAACCGCAAAGACCTTTATATTGTCTAAGAGTATCGAATTGGCACGCACGGCCTGTAAGGATTTTGTGTACGTATGACTGATGTCCGACATCCCAAATAATTTTATCCTTCGGACTGTCGAAACACTTATGCAATGCAACAGTCAGCTCAACAACTCCAAGATTAGGGCCAATATGTCCCCCTGTGCCTGATAGCTTCTCAATCAGGAAAGTGCGGATTTCCTGACTGAGACTTTCCAATTCTTTATTCGAGAGCCCTTTTAAAAAGGAAGGGTCTTTAATTGATAACAGATCCATACTGCGGACCACTCACTTTCGTTTCTTATTCGTCCGTTTTTTTACGTATATTTTGGCAATCATGTTTATAACAAATCAAAGCTTTTTTTTTACGGCTTCCAGCCTGTCTAAAAGATAATATCTTAAGATTACCTTATTACAGGAGATTTTCCAAATGCTTTTCATTTTAAACAGTCTATCACTCCGGCCAGTCTTTCTTCGGAAAGACTCCCGGCAGCAATTCCTATCATACCAAAATATATACAATAAAGACCATCATTTTATTAAACAGCAAATGCCGCTGGTACAAATAGTACAGCGGCAAGACCATCGTTTCTTCATTCATTTTTGTACCCTGTCTTTGCGATTATGAGTATGTAATCCAGAAATTAGTGGTCCCTGTTTGCAATTAGATCTGTTATTTCTTCGAGCAGCTCTGTTTGAAGGCCTGTTTCCTTCAGCTTCTCTTTTGCAGAGCTGATATGGTATTCGAGCGCCTCTTTCGCGCCGTTCATTGTAAGAAGAGCTGGATAGGTGCTTTTATTTTTTGATTCATCACTGCCAACGGGCTTCCCGATTATCTCTTCTGTTCCTTCAAGGTCGAGAATGTCATCCCTTATTTGAAAAGCAAGTCCCAGATGATAAGCAAAATGGGATAGTGCCTGAATCGTGTCTTCATTGGCATTTGCCAAAATAGCACCTGAAACCACACTGCATTCCAGCAATTTGCCGGTCTTATGCACGTGGATATACTCCAGGTCCTCTAAGTCCAGCTGTTTGCCCTCTCCTTTAATGTCTGCTGCCTGACCTCCAACCATCCCTTCAGCACCTGCAGCTTTTGAAAGCACTTTAATTAAAGACAGCCTGGTTTCGGCTGAAGCAAATTCGTCCGGGGTTTCCGCAATGGTTTGGAAGCTGTATGTGAGCAAGGCATCGCCTGCCAGGATGGCAAAAGCTTCTCCATATACTTTATGGTTAGTCGGTTTACCTCTTCTTAAATCGTCATTATCCATACTTGGCAGGTCATCGTGAATGAGCGAATAGGTATGGATCATTTCGATTGCCGCCGCAGTCCATAACCCTTTTGCCGTATCTTCGCCAAAAGCAGCCAATGTGGCAAATAACAGCATCGGCCTGATCCGCTTTCCTCCGGCTTCAAGTGAATAATTCATCGCTTCCTTGATTTCAGGTGGAGCATTCAATTTATGTACATATTCTTTTAAATGAATTTCCAGTTTACGCTTATGCAATTCAGAGAAAGAACTTAAGGATTGCTGCTGCAAGATTATTCCTCCTCCGGAATGGCGAAGTTCGTTTTTCGGCCATCTTCCGTCAGTATTTCCGTAAGCTGTGATTCCACATTTTTAAGCTTATCATGGCATAATTTTGAAAGCTCCATGCCCTTTTTATAAATATTAATAGCCTCCTCAAGAGGAACATCGCCCTCTTCAAGCTTTTCCACAATCACTTCAAGTTCTTCCATCGCTTGCTCAAATGAAAGTTGCTTTTCATCCGCCATGCCATTCACTCCTCAATATCCGTTACCCGGCATTCAATAGTTCCATCAGATACCTTCAATTTTAACATATCATTCACTTTAACCTGAGACACAGTCTTTACCAGGGATTCCTTTTCTGTATAAGCAAGGCTATAGCCTCTATCCATGATTTTGAGAGGACTGAGCGCCTCAAGGGTTGAAATAACTCTCGCAAAATCCTTTTCTTTTGCAGCCAGGGTATTTGCCATTGTTTTGTTTAAAAGCTTATGCAGCCGATCATGTTTTTCTTTTGCCTGATCCATCAGCTGACCGGGGTGACTACGAACCAGCCTTTTTTGGAGGATATCAGCCTGTTCCTGCTTTAAATCATGCAGCCTCTTTGATCCCCGCAGCAGCTGTTCGGTGAATTTGTCAAGCTGTTCCAGTTTTTGTTCATACAATTTTTTGGGGAATCTGAAAGCATAGGATTTCTGTACCCTTAGAAGCCGTTCATTTTGCAGTGCAATTTGTTCCTTCATCGCTCTTATCAGCCTTGATTGCCTGTTAAAAAGCCTTTCTGACAAATCATCAATATGCGGGACTGCCAATTCAGCAGCTCCCGTTGGGGTTGGAGCCCTTAAATCTGCAACAAAATCGGCTATTGTAAAATCTGTTTCATGGCCAACAGCTGATATTACAGGTATTTCCGACTTGAATATGGCCCTTGCCACAGCTTCTTCATTAAAGGCCCAAAGCTCTTCAATGGAACCTCCGCCTCTGCCGATAATTAAGACATCCGCTTCCCTGGAGGCATTTGCATCCTTTATCGCTTTCACAATCGACGGAGCTGCCTGGTTACCCTGGACAAGCGCAGGGTATATAAGTATGTTCGCGATTGGATAGCGCCTTTTGAGCGTTGTCAAAATATCTCTGATTGCAGCACCGGTAGGGGATGTGATAACAGCAACTGTACGTGGATAACGAGGGATATTTTTTTTATGCGCAGACGAAAAGTATCCTTCTTTCTCCAGTTTCTCCTTAAGCTGCTCGTATGCCAGATAGAGCTCACCAACCCCGTCCGGCTGCATTTCCTGTACATACATTTGATATTGCCCGCTGGATTCATAAACGGAAATCGCTCCGCGAACTAATACTTTCATGCCGTTCTCCGGCCTGAATTTCATGGATCTCGCATTTCCTGCAAACATTACAGCTAAAATTCTGGCTTTCTCATCCTTTAAAGTGAAATACATATGGCCGCTTGAGTGCTGTTTAAAGTTTGAGATTTCTCCCTTAACCAAAATATTTTGTAAATGAGGGTCGGCGTCAAATTTTCTTTTTATGTATTTGGTCAGTGCGTGAACTGTCAGATACTGCTGTTCCTTCATAACAATCTCCTTTATGCAGAAGTCGTATTGAACCTCCTGCAAAGCAATAACACATGAAAAGCGCAAGCGCCTTGCCCACGAAGGAACGCAGACTAAGAACGCCACGTCCTCCTAAAAGCTGCCGCTTTCGGTCGTGCGATGTTTATGCTTACGAAGCCTTCCTTGTACTGGGGGCCTCAAGTGACCTCGAGGGGGTAGGCGCTCCCCCTGAAAGCTGTCGAAGCTTTCCTTGTGGAGCTGGACAATTATCAAGTTCGAGGTTATTCTATCTTACCAATAAAAAAAACTGTCCTTCCATTCAGCCTGCATCACAGGCTTCCTAAATACAGGATAATGGAAATGGACAGATTTTGCATCTATGGCGGCCAGGAATTTTAGATTTTGCTTATAGAATACTTTGCTGCCTTTAATGTGTTATGCATTAACATGGTAATAGTCATCGGCCCCACTCCGCCCGGAACAGGAGTAATATACCCTGCTTTGTGCTTAACTGTCTCGAAATCAACATCGCCGCAAAGCTTTCCTGCCGCATTTCGATTCATGCCCACATCAATCACGATTGCACCATTTTTAACATGGTCCTCCGTAATTAAATTGGCTTTACCTGCTGCTGCCACCAGAATATCTGCCCGCTTTGTATATTCCTTTAGATTAGCTGTTTTCGAGTGACAGTAGGTGACAGTTGCATCTTTATTAAGAAACAGCTGCCCTGCAGGTTTACCTACAATGTTGCTTCTGCCAATAACCACTACATGCTTTCCGGAAATGTCCGCCCCGATGCTTTCAAGCATTTCAATGATCCCTGCAGGAGTACATGGGATATAGGCATCCTGAGCTGTCATCATCCTGCCGATATTTATGGGATGAAATCCATCCACATCTTTTTCAGGAGATATGGTCTCGATGATGGCTTTTTCATTAATATGGCTTGGGAGCGGCAGCTGGACCAGGATTCCATGGATTGCATCACTTTTGTTTAACTCAGTGATTTTTCTGATAAGCTCTTGTTCGCTGACACTTTCGGGAAGTTCAATAAGCATAGAATACATGCCCAGCTTATTGCAGGTTTTCTGCTTGTTATTCACATACGTTCTGGATGCCTGATTATCCCCAGCTAAAATAACAGCCAATCCTGGCGTGACTCCTTCTGCCTTAAGCTTTTGCACTTCAGCACCGATACGATCCTGTTTCTTTCTTGCAATTTCTTTTCCATCTATTAATTCTGCAGCCATTTGTATCCCCCTATCAGAAACTCGAAAGCGCCTTTGATAAGGACTGCCGGCTTGCATCTAGAAAGTGCCAGCATATCCAGTGTATGTTTTTTAGAGTTTTTCTTTTACCTTTGATAAAACACCATTAATAAACTTGCTTGACTGATCATCGCCGTATAGTTTGGCAATCTCAATTGCTTCATCGAGCACCACATTGGCTGGCACTTCCTCTGTTAAATACAGCAGCTCAAAAACAGATAAGCGCAGAAGATTGCGGTCTACAGTGGCAAGTCTCTCCAGCGTCCATTTTTCAAGAAATCCTTTGATTTCACTATCAATTGTTTCTTTATGCTCCAGCACACCAGATACAAGTTTGCTTAGATATTCATCGTTCTTTCCGCCCTCTAAAACATGTTCGATGGCGGTCTCTGGTTCTGTCCCGCTTACATCAATTTGAAATAACGCCTGCAATGCTTTTTCTCTGGCTGTTCTTCTCTTCATCTTTATAAAACTCCTTTATGGCTAGCATAGTAATTTTCATTTTTGAGCATTTGCACGTCCAAAAATTGCATAAGAAGATAATAGCATAAGTAAGGAATCTTCGCACTACAACAAGAGCATTATGTTTGGTCAGAAACATATGCAAGAAAACTTATAATATTAATTTCCCCTTTACAAACGCCTTTATAACGATTTAGGGAGTGAATGATGAAGAGAATGAACCATAAAAAAGCCAAAGACGAGTCTGATGTCTTTGGCTTGATGTGTGTGTTACATTTCCTGTTCGTATTCAACTTCATGCTTTTGGTTTTCAAACATGATTCCTACTACGTGAATGTTTACTTCCTGGGCGTCCAGGGCTGTCATATTCAACAGTGCTTGACGGATGTTGTCCTGGATTTTTTGGGCAACGCTTGGGATGGAAATGCCGAATTTCATCAGACAATAAACATCGACTTTGATGCCTTCTTCTGTTAATTCAACTTTAACACCTTTGCCGTGGTTCTTTTTACCAAGCCGCTCAACCACTCCTGTAGCGAAGTTCCCGCGCATTTGCGCAACACCTTCTACTTCTGAAGCAGCAATGCCGGCAATAACCTCAATAACTTCCGGTGCAATTTCCACCTTGCCCAGGCCTGAATTCTCAGGGCTCATTTCGAGAATGTTATTTTCGTTCATTTTAGCACCTCCACAAGTCTTTAAGAATTCATTACATCATGCAATTCAAGAAATTTCGTATTAAACTGCCCTTCCACAAAATTTTCATGGCTTAAGAGCTTGAGATGGAACGGGATTGTTGTATGAACCCCTTCAACTACAAATTCGCTTAATGCCCTTTTCATTCTGGAAATGGCTTCTTCTCTAGTATTGCCATAAGTGATCACTTTTGCAATCATTGAATCGTAATATGGAGGAATCATATAGCCCGGGTAGGCAGCAGAGTCGACTCGGACACCAAGCCCTCCAGGAGGCAGATACATATTGATCCTTCCTGCTGATGGCATAAAATTCTTCTCCGGGTTTTCCGCATTAATTCTGCATTCGATTGACCAGCCGTTAAATGTCACATCACTTTGTGTGAAGTTAAGCTTTTCTCCTGAAGCAACCTTAATTTGCTCCTTGATTAAATCGACCCCCGTTACCATCTCTGTAACAGGATGCTCAACCTGAATACGTGTGTTCATTTCCATGAAATAGAACTTGCGATTTTTATAATCATATATAAATTCTATCGTGCCAGCGCCTGTATAATCAACCGCTTTTGCAGCTTTTACAGCAGCATTTCCCATCTCTTCGCGTGTTTCACCGTCAAGCGCAGGTGAAGGCGTTTCCTCAAGCAGCTTTTGCAGACGCCTTTGGATGGAACAATCCCTTTCCCCGAGATGGACGGTGTTCCCGTAATTGTCTGCAAGAACCTGAATCTCCACATGACGGAAGTCCTCGATATATTTTTCGATATAAACGCCAGGATTCCCGAATGCTGTAAGTGCTTCCTGCTGTGTAATTGTAATTCCTTTAATAAGCTCCTGCTCATTGCGCGCTACGCGGATTCCTTTCCCGCCTCCGCCCGCAGTCGCTTTAATAATGACCGGATATTCAATCTTTTCTGCCAGCTGGATAGCATCTTCAGCATCCTTAATGATTCCATTAGAGCCCGGAACAATCGGAACTCCTGCTTCCTTCATCGTTTCCCTTGCAATATCCTTTGTGCCCATTTTGCTGATGGCTTCAGGTGTAGGTCCTACAAAAATAATATTGCATTCTCTGCACAATTCGGCAAAGTCCGCATTCTCTGCAAGGAATCCATAACCTGGATGAATGGCGTCACAGCCGGTAAGCTTAGCGACACTTATTATATTTGTAAAATTTAAATAGCTGTCCTTAGATGCTGTTGGACCAATGCAGTATGCCTCATCCGCCAGCTGAACATGGAGCGCTTCCCTGTCAGCTTCTGAAAAGACAGCAACAGATTCAATCCCCATTTCGCGGGCTGCCCTGATAATGCGGACAGCTATTTCTCCTCTGTTGGCAATCAAGAGTTTTTTTATCATTCTGTAACCGCTCCTTATTCAGGCTTTACTAAAAATAGTGGCTGGCCATATTCTACTAATTGGCCGTCCTTTACAAGCACTTCTACAATTTCACCATTAACTTCCGCTTCGATTTCATTAAATAATTTCATTGCCTCTACAATGCAGACAATGGAATCATTCGTAACTTTTGAACCGGCTTTTACATATGCATCAGCATCAGGTGAGGATGACTGATAAAAGGTCCCTACCATTGGTGAGACAATCTTATGTAAATCTTCCGCGGCTTCCGCCTTTGGTTCAGGAGCAGCTGCTGGCGCTTCTGCTTTTGGCTCTTCCACTTTCACAGCAGCTGGCTGGACCGGCTGTGGAGCAGGCGCTAACACTTGGGCAGCTGCAGGCTGAACTTGCTGTACAACAGCGGCTTCATTGCCTTTTTTCTTCATTTCAATTTTAGAACCTTCATGCTCATATACAAATTCATCAATATTTGACTGATCTACCAATTTAATCAGTTCACGGATTTCTTGTACTTTTAACATTTTTGCACCCCTTGTTTTCTCATTGCATGATAATTCCCTTAATCCGTATGCTGATTTTGCTGAAAGATTTAGAAACATACGGCTGGAATGTTCTGCATGGTTTGAATTATGACTAGATACTAATATCATACGATAAGACCTTATAAAACTTCAACATTCTATTATGTACTGGATAATAATTTCTCTTTCCGTCCTATGTTCCATTTTAATATTTTTCTAAATGTTTGTGAAATGTTTCATTGGATTTAACCGAATTTCATCCAAAATCACTTCACATTCAGGACTTTTATACCATTTCCTGAAGCAATAGTTACCAAACTGCCAATAAAAAGAAAAGGGGAGCCCGCAAAGTTTTGCAGGCTCCCGCTACATTTTTATTTTTCAACCTGAAATTCAACAGCCACTGCCTCAAGCTTTCCAATTTCGTTTCTTACTTCCTGGATGATGTTGTTTGCAGCTGAAGCTGAATGATCTTTTGCTTTAACAGTAATTTGAACCTTCTTGCCATCGGCACGGACAAGCACATCTTCATAATCCATCGCTCTGATTAATGTTTCAAGCATCGCTTCCTTTTGTGCAATTTCATTTAATTCATCAATTTGATCTTTCGCCTTCATTCTTTCTTCGGCAGGAAGGTCAGTTTGACCAAGGACCTCCTGCAGGTCTTCCTTCATGCGGCTGCGCTCGTCATCAAGCTGAAGACGGAGATTTTCAAACATTTCATCACTGGCAGTGTTTGTAATGATCGCTTTGCCGTCTTCACTCTCAACTGACTCCATTTCACCCTGTGCCTTTTCTTCCATTCCAGCAAGGTCACTGCCTTTTTGCTCCGGTGATGTTACATAATAAACCGATAATACAACCACCAAACTCAGCATTGTTAATAGCCAGACCGTTTGTTTCTTTAAAAGCATCTATTATTCCCCCTTAGTTTTTTTAGGCATTACGGATACTCTATGGCTTGGAACATCCAGAGCTCTGGTTACTGCCTCAATAATCCACTTTTTCACTTGTATATTTTCAGCCCCTTTTGCCACAACCAGCACTCCCCTTATTTCAGGTTTCTTGGTTTCTATGACAATGGGAACCTCTTTTTCTCCATTTCGGACAATCACGAGCTGTTCCTCCTGTGACTGATCCTCAACCTTCCTTTTGCCGCCTTCCCGATCTGTTTCATCAGTTTTCTGAGTTTGCGTAGTTTTGTTTTTTTCAAGGACTTTCTTCTCTGTGGCATCGACATTCACCACAACAGTGGCATCTTCCACCCCTACGATTGCATCAAGCGCCTCTTTTATTTGGGCTTCATATACCTTTTCATAATTGGCGATGGTGTCATTTCCTCCGGATTTCTGCTGGCCGAAGACTGGCACTTCTTCCTCCTGCTTCACTTCTTCCCCATTTTTAAATACGGGCAAATCACCGGTGGAACCGTCTTCTTGAAACAGCGTATTGCTTATCAGCATGATCGCTGCCCCAAATAGGAGAACCAGCAGCAAATAGTGGAATTTTCCGGGCTTCTTATCAGACTGTCCATCCTTGGAAATTATCTTCTTTAACCATGTAAAAGGACCTTTTTCATTATCCATCCCTATCCATATTCCCCCCTTCTACCAGAACTTCGATTGAGTTTGCGTCTACATTCCATTTTTGTGCGAGAAGAGAAGCAATTCTTTCTGCATCTTCATGTTCGGGCCCGCTGGATGGAAGAGGTTTCCCGGCATTGATTTCCACTGTTTTAACCACTTCTACAGCTTCAGCTTCTGCATCTTCTGCTTTGAGTTGGATCATGACCTTTTGCAGGTTATCCGGGAAGGCTTGATCACTGCTTTCATCTACTAAAATATCAATGTTAGCAATTTCCAGACCGTACTGTTCCATCAACTCCTCTTCTGCGTCCTGTTTCATGTGGACAGCCATTTGTTCTAAAATATATGCATCACTTGAGGCTTGTATTTCTTTTTTCTTCATTTCTATTAAATTTTCCATATTTTTTTCTCCGGAAGCCTCAAAAACCGGCACGGAAACAAGAGCTTCTTCAAAATCACTTGATATAATTCTCAAAATCGGTGTAAGAATAATCGCTATTAATAGCAGCCCTGTCACCATTTTTGTATATTTCTGAAGCTTGGAGCTCGGGAGGAGCATATCTATGACAGTGGCAAGCAGAACAAATAATATGATGTTGGTAACCCATTCTTTTATGAAATCCACTTCATTCCCTCCCTACCTGACCATCATGGTCAAATTGCCGGCCGCTATTATAACCGTAATGCTAAGGAAAAACATCAGGGAGACAATGGCCAGAGCTGCAAAAACATAGATGATGCTCTTGCTGATTATATCCAGGCAGGATATGATCGGCCCTCCTCCCAACGGCTGCAAAATTGCTGCCGCAAATTTATATATAAACGCAATCATTAGAATTTTGATTGCAGGAAAGGCTGCAATAATAAGGAGAATGGTTACTCCTGCTATCCCAACAGTATTTTTCAAAAGCACCGATGCGCTGATTACGGTATCTGTCGCATCTGTAAACATTCTTCCAATGACCGGAATAAAATTCCCCGTAATAAATTTTGCTGTACGAATGGTAATTCCATCGGTAACCGCTGCAGATGCTCCCTGAACTGATATAACTCCGAGAAAGACTGTCAGAAACATCCCAAGAAGTCCAATGCTCCAATTTCGGAGCAGATTGGCAAGCTGAGTTACCTTATAGTGTTCAGACAAGGTGCTGACAATGCTTAACAGGGCTGATAAAAATAGAAGCGGAAGAATGACATACTGGATAAATAACCCGCTGACATTCATTAAAAACAGTATCACCGGGTGGAAAAATGCTGCAGATACCAAACCCCCGGAAGAAGCAATCAGCGCAAGCAGCAGCGGTATGAGAGCCATTATGAATGACACCATAGTTGAAATGGTTTCTTCTGTGTAGGTGATCGCTACATGGAAGCTATTCAGTGCGATAATAATCAACACCATGAAGACGATTGAATAGGCGGCTTTACTGACAGTGCTTTTTTCAAATGAATTCTGCAGCGACTGCAGGAACATGCTGAATACCGTCAGCAATATTAGAGTCCCAAGCAGTTTCCCGTTGACTATAAACTCATGGAATACAAACTTCATCGCGCCGCCAGCCCACTCTTTTAGTGAAAACTCCTTTTCTCCCTTTATGAATTCATAGAGACTCCCCTTTTGGCTCTCGGGCAAAAACCCTCCATACTCTGTTGTGATTTCTTCCCAAAAGCTCTTTAATTCATTAAGGTCTAACTTATCCACCTGGGATTCAATTAAATCCTGCGGGGATATCGTTTCTTCTGCTTCGCCGGTCTTAGGTGAGGCTTGTACAATTGGTGCCAGGAAAAAGAATAGAAATAAACTGAACCCTAAAATTTTCTGCATCCTTTGCTTCATTTTCTCACCTCTTTTAAAGGACCCTCTCTAATTCCAGCAATGTGAGCTTGTCCAGTCCTGCTGCCTGTCGTTTCAGCAGGCAGCCGGCTAGCTCGGAATCATGCGAATAATGGTTTCGATTAATACAGTTAGGATTGGTATGGCCATGGCAAGAATAAGAATTTTCCCGCCCATTTCGATTTTTGCTGCAATGGCTCCCTGTCCTGCATCCTTCGTAATTTGTGCAGCAAATTCAGCAATATAGGCTATTCCGATTATCTTTAAAATGGTTTCAACATAGACGATATTCACCTTTGCATTGACGGCAATCTTTTCAATCATATGGATAATGGCGTAAATTTGATCGACAAGAAAAAGAAAGATGGCACAGCCGACAAAAACAATCAGCAAAAAGGCAAAATTCGGCTTTTGCTCCTTAACAATCAGCGCCAGGAACGTGGCAACAAGCGAAAATCCGACTATCTGGAGAATTTCAATGGCTGAGCCCCCCTTTTATCCCTGAAACAAGAAGACTGATTTAATTTTTTGGAAAAGGTTATCTACAATGGAAGCAACCATAAATAAGATATAAATAAATCCGAAAAGCGTTACCCATTGGGCGTATTCTTTTTTGCCCACCTGATCCAGAATAGTATGCAAAAAGGCTACAACAATTCCCACACCCGCAATCTTGAATATGATATCTACCTCTAAGCCCATCTTTTCTCCCCCTAAGCTCTGATCAGCGTCCGGCAAATCAAGCCGGCGTTTCCTACATTAGTAAAATGATTAAGAGCAATCCGGATAAAAACCCCAGACTTTTGACCATTCTCTCGTATTTCACTTGTCTGTCATGTGCATCAGCTTCTTCACGTTCCAGGTGGGTAAGGGTCAGCATGATCTGCTTTTGCTGAGAAAGACGGTCATGTCTTCCAAGTGTTTCGCCAAATTGCTTCATGATTTCGAATTCCCCTTGTTTAAAGGCGGTCATTTTCCATATTTCCGTCAAGCTTTCTTCCCAGGCGTCCTTTACTGTCGTCTCGGAATCGGTCAGTTTTTTTGCAAAGGATTCAAAGAACCAGGATAAGGGCTTGGAAAGCTGGTCAGAAAGCCGTCTGGCTGCTTCATGAAGAGGTGTATGGCCATACATAATTTCAGCCTCCAAGGACTGAAGTGCCGATTTAAGCTGACGAAGCTGGCGCGGCCGTTCTGTCAGGTGCCTTGAAGCTTCAAACCCTGCCCATGTTGTTGCAATGATGATCAAAACAGCTCCAATAAGTTTCATCATTTACATCACACCCGCTTGATGCTGATATCTTGCACCGTCTGTGTTTCGTATGCAGTCAATGCTGCCAGGCCCATCTTTTCTGCTCAATTCAATAAATCGCTGAAAAACGCCCATTTCAAGTATGGCCTGTAAAGTCGGGCGCCTCTTAATTTCCTCCAGGGAATTTCCATGTGTAGTCATAATCAGCTTTATTCCGGCATTTACTGCCTCCATTATGGCCTCTGCATCTTCATGCCTGCCAATTTCATCAACAACGAGAACCTCGGGGCTCATGGAACGAATCATCATCATCATGCCCTCAGCTTTGGGACAGGCATCCAGGACATCAATCCTGTTTCCAAAAGTCATCTGGGGGATCCCATTCACACATCCTGCTATTTCGGAGCGTTCATCCACAATCCCAACCTTACTTGCAGGAAGGCCGCTGCCTTGATCACCAGATGAAATGATTCTTGCAATATCGCGCAGCAATGTGGTTTTACCAGTCTGCGGCGGTCCAATAATCATCGTATGCAGCCATCCGTCCCTGTAAATCCTTGGAATCAGCGTTTGGGCAATGCCGACTTTCTCTCTGGCAATTCTAATGTTAAAAGAGGAAATATCCCTGATCGCTTTAACCTTGCCCTGCTCAAGAATAACCTTTCCGGCAAGCCCAACCCGATGGCCGCCCTCAATCGTGATATAACCTCTTTTCAGCTCTTCCTCGAGTGTGTAAATCGAAAAATGGCTTATTTTATTCAATAAATGCACGGCATCCTCTGAATCAATTATATAAGGGAGAAAATGCGGTACGCCCCTTGCTGTCAGCTCAATAGGCCTCGAAATTCGGACCCTGATTTCCTCCAGATCCTTTAAAATTTTCGGAGGGATTCTCTGTAATTGTTCGGCAATTTTTTTCGGCAAAAAGGCTATAATCGTTTCCATGTCTGCTCCTCCATTCCCAATCTGATTTCGGACTAGCTTCTCATTATTTAAAATGTATGCCTGCGGCAAAACAATATGACTTAGATTTGAAAGCTTCACATTTATTTAGTACAAGCTTTTGCCTGAGTAAAAAAATATCTTTCTTCAAAAAATAATTCAAAAGGAACATAGAGAAAGGCTGGTGCCATTTATGAAAGCAAAATGCATTTACATCATGGTTATTTTTCACCTGATTGTTCTTGGTTTCTTACCTGCGGAAGGAATAGCTCATCAGAGAAATACAAACGGACCCCAAAATGTCATTCTGATGATTGGCGATGGAATGGGAATAGGTCAGATTGAGATTGCAAGAAAACTGGAATATGGGAAGGACGGTCGGCTGTTCCTGGAATCTCTGCCTCACACCGCGTTGGTGCATACCGAATCTGCCAATAATTTTGTGACAGATTCAGCTGCCGGTGGTACGGCACTTGCAATTGGAAAAAAAACAAATAATGAGATGATCGGAGTTACGCCGGATGGGAAGGAAGCAGACAGTATCCTTGATTTATTCAGAAAAAACGGTAAAAAAGCAGGGGTGATATCCACCAATTCAGTTACAGATGCAACACCCGCAGCCTTTACAGCAAGTGTTGCCAACAGATGGTCGGGACAGGAGGAAATTGCACGCCAGCAGCTGAAATCAGGGGTGGATGTGCTGATGGGAGGCGGCAGAGCATACTTCACACAGGAAAAGCAAAGCGGAAGGGATTTAATAAAAGAGGCAAAGCAACAAGGATATGCCTATGCCGGAAGTCGCGACGAATTGCTTAATGCCGAAGCCCCAAAGCTGCTCGGTTTGTTCAATGACGGATATATGAGCTTTAAACTGGACCGGCCTTTACTGAACAGCAAAGAACCCAGTTTAAAAGAAATGACTGAAAAAGCGATCGATGTACTCGCAAAAGGAGAACAGGGATTTTTCCTCATGGCGGAAGGAGCAAGAATTGATCATGCTTCGCACGCAGGTGATATTACAAGCATCTGGAAAGAAACCATTGAATTTGATGAAGCTGTCAAATATGCAGTTGAATGGGCAAAAAAGGACAAAGAAACACTGGTTTTGGTTGTCGCAGATCATGAGACTATGGGAATATCAGCATCAGAGCCGCTGAAGATACAGGAATTAAAGGAAATCAAGGCGACACCGCAGTATATGGTCAGCCAATTGGCAAGAGATGTAGAGAGGGGCATTTATCGATCAGAAAGTGTGAAGGGTGTTCTAAAAAAGTATGCGAATATTGATTTAACCCAGCAGGAGATTGAAGCGTTTAATGGAAAGCTAATGAACACAGGCAGCAAAGTTTATCCTCAATATTTAGCAGCATGGGAAATAGGAAGCCTGATTGCCGAGAAATATCATGGGGGAATTTTAACGGATACAGTAAGATCTCTCAGCTCTACCGGCGGTCATACAGGCAATATGATCCCTTTATTTGCTTATGGCAATGGGAGTGAAACTTTTACAGGAGTACTGGAGAATACAGATATACCGAAAAAAATTGCCGGACTGATGAATTATAGCTTGCATTAATATTATGCGCATTTTCTCTCTTTCTCCCGCGTAATTCTAGAAAGATACATTCATGAAAGCGGGGTGAGAAAGTTATGTATTATTATCAGCCATTCGTCCGCAATACTGTGCAGACTGGAAGGCATTCCAGATCCAAGCCAAATACTATAAGGGTTTCAGGTGAAGGAAAGATAGCTGTACAGCCAGATCAGGCTAGAATAAAGCTGGGAGTTTTAACAGAAGACCAGGAGCTTCAGAAGGCACAGGAGCAGAATGCTGCAGCCATTTCAAATGTCAAAAAGGCTCTTAATGCCATTGGAATAACAGATAAACAAATTCAAACGTCAGAATTCTCCATTTTTCCGCAGTATGATTTTGTGGATGGCAAGCAAATTTTCCGCGGGTACAAGGTTGAGCATATACTGAACATTACGGCCGATGAGATTGAAAATACAGGACTTGTAGTGGACACAGCAGTAGACAGCGGCGCAAATACGGTAAGAGGAATTACGTTTGAAACAGAAAACCAGCAGGAATTGTATCAGCAGGCACTAAGCATGGCCGTAATGGATGCATATAGAAAGGCAGAAACAATCGCTGCTTCACTAAGAGTCCAATTAATCAGAACACCAGTATCGGTTTCAGAAGGAAATTCAGGGATGGTGCAGCCTGTCTCTTTTCAATCCTCCGCTTTAGTTAAAAGTGCCGTCAGCACACCTATCCAGCCGGGAACAATAGAAATCGAAAGCCGCATCACGGCAGATTTCATATTCTACAGCTAGGAAATCTTCGGCTTATAATCGCAGTGAAAAAGCAAATACTAATAAGGCGGCACTGAGCAATTTTATAGAAAAGAGGTTATTGGATGAATGAAAATTTAGATGAATTTTTAAAAAACCAGAAAAAAGGCGACAGGGCTTATCTGGGCGGAACCCGCGATAACAGAACTGCTCCCACATCTGATCCTGATTATAATAATCGCAATGACACTGACATATCCCCCGGCGCAGAAGGCAGGAAATATAAAGGATAAAAAAATCCCGATTTCTCGGGATTTTTTTTAAACTATGCACGTGATACGTATGAACCATCAGTTGTATTGATAATCAGTTTATCCCCTTCGTTAACAAAGAAAGGAACTTGCACAATCAGGCCGGTTTCAACTGTTGCAGGCTTTGTTCCGCCGGATGCAGTATCCCCTTTAATGCCTGGTTCTGTTTCCGTTACTGTAAGCTCAACAGAGTTAGGAAGCTCGATTCCAAGAGACTCTCCCTGATAAAGCATAATAGCAACTTCCATGTTTTCTTTTAAAAACTTTAATTCATACTCAATTGCTGACGCAGGCAGCTCGATTTGCTCATAAGACTCATTGTCCATGAAAACATGCTGATCTCCATTTGCATAAAGGTACTGCATTTTACGGTTATCGATCTGAGCTTTCCCTACTTTTTCACCTGCACGGAAGGTTTTTTCCTGAATCGCGCCCGTGCGAAGGTTGCGTAATTTGGAACGTACAAAAGCCGCTCCTTTTCCTGGTTTAACGTGCTGGAAATCCATTACGCGCCAAATTCCGTTATCAACTTCAATCGTCAATCCCGTACGAAAATCGTTTACTGAAATCATAAGTTTGTCCTCCTAATGTGTACAATTAAAGAATAATCAATTCTTTAGTAGAATGAGTAAGCGTTTCATTATGATCATTTGTTATGACTGTATCATCCTCAATGCGGACACCGCCAAGTCCCGGTATGTAAATGCCAGGCTCCACCGTCACAATCATTCCGGGTTCAAGGATAACATCAGACTTAAATGATAATGCAGGACCTTCATGCACTTCAAGGCCGATCCCGTGTCCGGTAGAATGGCCAAAATATTCGCCATAGCCTTTACCTGCAATATAATCACGAGTTAAGGCATCTGCCTCTTTGCCGCTCATTCCAGGTTTGATGCCTTCCATTCCCCGCTCCTGGGCTTCCTGCACAATTGTATAAATTTCTTTCAGCTTATCTTCCGGTTCCCCAACAGCAACTGTGCGGGTAATATCTGAAACATACCCCTTATAATAAGCGCCGAAGTCCAAAGTGACAAAATCGCCTTTTTCAATAACCTTATCACTGGCAACTCCATGCGGAAGAGCAGAACGGTACCCGGATGCTACGATAATGTCAAACGAAGATGAATCTGCACCCGCTTTTCTCATAAAGAACTCTAATTCATTCGATACTTCCAGTTCCGTAATACCTGGCCGAATGACATCAAGAATATGTTTAAACGCAGCATCTGCAATGTCTGCCGCCACCTTTATTATCTTAATCTCTGAATCGGTCTTTATCAAGCGTAACTTTTCAATAGTGTCAGAAACAGGGACAAGCTCGGCGTTAACAGCTTTTTCATAGGCTTTATAGGATGAAAAGGTTACATGATTCTCTTCAAAACCAAGCTTTTTAATCCCAAGCTGTTCTGCCTGTGTAGCGACTTCTTCCGGAATTGCACCAGTATGTTTTACAATTTCATACCCTTCACATTGTTTGGCAGCCTGTTCCGTGTAGCGGAAATCGGTTATAAAGAGCGCTTTATCCGCACTGATTAAAACCACGCCCGATGAACCGGTAAAACCAGTCATATAACGGCGATTGTAATTGCTGGTAATCAGCATCCCATCAATCCCTGACTCTGTAAAGCGTGCACGTAATTTTTGTATTTTCTCCATATTATCCTCTCCCCTTGACAAAATCCATTAATGCATAAAATGCCAGTTCATACCCTTTAAATCCAAGGCCGACTATCTGGCCCATTGCAGCGGGTGCAATGACAGAAATATGCCTGAATTCTTCCCTGGCATGAACATTTGAAATATGTACTTCGATCACAGGAACCTGTATTCCTGCAACAGCATCCCTTATTGCGTAGCTATAATGAGTAAATGCCCCGGGATTGAAAATTATACCCTGTGTGCCATCTTCATTGGCAAGGTGTAGCCTGTCAATGAGTTCACCTTCGTGATTTGACTGAAAACAGATTACTTCTGTCTCATATGAAGCACCCAATGCTTTCATATTTTGCTCAAGCTGACCCAGTGTTTCTTTTCCATAAACACCTGGTTCCCTTTTGCCTAGCAGGTTTAAATTCGGCCCATTTAACAGGAGTATTTTCCCCATATTCAACCCCCTTTTTTAACAATTGCTTACAGGCTTCTCCTTCTATTTAACATCCTGATGAAAGCACTGAAAAAGAATGCCCACTTAAGAACATTCTATCATAAAGCAAAATTTCATACAGTTCTGATGTATAGCGCTTTTCTCATTATTTTTCATTATTCCATGCTAGAAAATTTACCGTTCGTCATTTTGCTTTAATCTGCAAATAAGAAGTCTGACTCTAATCCACTAAATTAAATCCGGATCTGTGCGGGCCTTTTTTTCATCTTCGGTTTTGCCTCTGAGTTCTTGAGCTTCATATGAAATGGAATACCCTACAAATACGCCAAATAAAATATAGAAACAAAGTGATGTAATAATTGTATTTCGCTCAAGATCCCAAAACGGGCTGATTCCAGGGAAGATTGGATTGAGAACAAAAAACACCAGTAAAAAAAGGGCAACTCCATAGCCTGCCCCCACGAAAATACTTTGAAATTTCCGCAGCGCTGCATAATAGATCAGGGCAGCTATAATAGATACTCCCCCTATTAGGAAAATTGAGATCAGTGTTCCAAGCCACCCCTCTTTCCAGGCTCCAATCGTCCAGGGCTCGAGAATGACATTAGGGCGAATTTCCGTGAAATTAAACACATAAGCAAGATAGGCCAGACCGCTCCAAAGAATGCCTCCAACCAGTCCGGTAATGACCACCATTGTCATAAAAGACATCGGTTTTTCCCTTTGATCCTGTTCCAAGCGCTCTTTTTCTTCTGCCACTTTGCGCCACCTCCTTTTCCTATTATGTCCACACACAATTATTCCATTGCATCCAATTTTAAATAAAAGCGGCCGGAATAATTTCTGCTGAAAAAACCGTTCATATTTTTTATATATTTTCCTGTGTTATAGAGGTTTTATGAGATTTTAAGTCGAATAAAATAATTAAGGATAAAGCTCTTTAATTTTGTGCTTTTCCGGTTATGCGAGTTCCGGGACTGGGGTGCACAGCATAAATTTAAGTATAAGCATTTTCGTGATTCTTTGGAAAACCTTACTAAGACTTATTAAAAGTTAATGTTCTTCTGTTTAAATTGTAAAGAAATAGGAAAATAAAAAAATGAAGAACAGCTTTCATAATTATTTCGATAAACTTTAGCTTATAGAGTTTAAAAGCTTATAAAATTGCTCATCATGCTTTTAGGGAGGTGGCTTTCTTGAAAAAACCATTTACATTTTATATTGTCTCCGGTCTTATTATTCTAGCTGTTATCGGAGTTGCCGTCAGCTTGATTTCAAATCCTGCCGGTTTTTTGCAGAGAATAGCTGTCATTGTCATCATTGGAGCTGTTGTATACTTTCTTTTTCAGCGCTTTAACAGATCTAATCCCTCAAAGCGAGAACAGCGAGCTTTTATAAAGGCAGCCAAAAAATCAAAAAGACGCTTTAATAATAAAGAATCTGGCACTGTTAATGGAAGAAAAGGATCTGTCGGTTCCATAACTTCTATAAAAAAGTCCAAGAAAAAGTCTTCTCCACATTTGACAGTCATAGAAGGCAAAAAAGGCAAAAAGAAAAATCGAGCCTCCCTTTAATCAGGGCTCGATTTTTTTATGTTTATATATTGTTTGACTTGAAAGCTCCTTAGCTTTCTAATTAGTAGCTCCATGAGGTAAAAAACTGCTCTGCACATTGCCTGCCGTGCTCTAGAAGGTCTTTTTTCTTCTGTTCAGTTATATTGAATTCCGCAGTCAGTACACCATCGGTTGGAATGAAAATAATATTTTGTGCATGCTTTCTCGAGATGTATCTTGCATCATGAGCGTCCTTCATCGTCTCAAAAAGCGCCGCATACATTTGTATGGCATTGTCGATTTTATTCGGGGGCCGTTGGCTTAAGTTATGACTTAACTTTATCCCGAGCACTGGCCTGGTTTTTTTCACATTTTCCTTATCAAAAAGCCACATCGGAAAATTGCTTAAAACCCCTCCATCCACAATCACACTTGTGCTGCTGAAGCCATTTAGCTTGACAGGCTCAAAAAAATACGGGAGGCTGCAGCTCATCCTGATAGCTTTTGCCACCGGAAATGAAGCTGGATCAATGCCATAATGCACAAGATCATCCGGAAGTACCATCAATCTTCCATTTGTCAGGTCTGACGCAATGACTCTCAGCGATTGAGGCGGCAGATCTGAAAATGTCCTAATTCCCCTATCGCCAAGTTTCTGAGCCATCCAGCTTTCCAGCTCAGATCCTTTATATAATCCCAAACGCCAATAGAGATTAATCCATTTTCCAACTGCAAAAGGGATAAATGTTTTTCTTTCATCAAGGAGCTTTTTTACTTCAAATTCATCGACGAGCTGATATATTTCCTCACTTGTATAATTAGCAGCTATTAACGCAGCCACAATGGATCCTGCACTGGTACCAGCAACCCGCTTGAAGCGAAATCCCCTTCTATGAACTGCTTCATATGCGCCGATTAAGGCAAATCCTTTGATGCCTCCTCCTGAAAAAACACCATCTATATACATGTAAGCCACTCCTGTCGATGTACTTGCTCATAGAGGAACCTTTACTTATACATCTTTAATCAGGAGCTTTTTAAAATAGTACGGCTGACAAGCAAAATTTCATAATTAAGTAAAATATTGCACTTCTGCTTCTGGAAAATATGAGTGTATATACTCCCTGATTGTATGTTCCAGATCCTTTGCTTCATCTGTCGGATAAACATACTTGCCTATACCGTATCTTCCCCACTTATATTTTCGCTTTTCTTCATCCATTTCAAGCTTTGTTTTCGGGTAGCGCTTTTCAATTACCTTTTTGGCCGGTTTCGTAAATCTGTGCTGGATCAATTCGAAAGTTAAGCCTTCCAGATTGATGCCATCAAGTTCTTTGCTTAACCTTTGAAAAAGTTCATGATAGCCTTCTCGCCAATCATCATGCATGTAAATAGGCGCCACGATAAATCCAAGCGGATAGCCGGCATTGGCTACTTTACGGGCAGCTTCAAGCCGTTCATCAAAAGAGGAAGTACCCGGCTCAAAGTTTTTTATTACATAGCGGGAATTGATGCTAAATCGGAACCGGGTTTTCCCATTATGTTTCGCATCCAGCAAATGATCGACATGATGATACTTTGTGACAAACCGGAGCTGGCCGTATTCAGTCTGACCGATAAATTCAATCGTTTTTTTCAGTGAGTGGGTCAGATGATCAATCCCTACGATATCGGAAGTACAAGCAGCCTCAAAGCGTGTTAACTCAGGCTTGCGCTCTTCCATATATTTGGAGGCCTGATCAAAGATTTCTTCGAGGTTTACATACGTCCGAATATACGGCTTGCTGCCAAGTGTGGTTTGCAGATAGCAATAATGACAGTGACCCATGCAGCCAGTTGCAAGGGGAATGGCATATTCTGCCGAAGGCTTGGATGTATCAAATTTCAGAGTTCGTCTGATTCCTACCACTAAAGTAGATTTAGCATTGCGGTATTTCTGCAATTCATTATCGCCAGGAATATTCCTCACCTGATTATGTGAAGTTGTTTCCCTGATTTCAATATTCATTTTCTCAAATTTTTCCTTTAGTTCTCTTCCTAATGGATACTCAAGAGCTTGAGGCTCTATATAAACGAGCTGAGGGATAAATGGCTTCATTGGATTAACCTCTCTTTGTCAATTTGTCCTGCCGTTTTATAATTTCGGATGAACCCTATGACTGTAGTATGAGCCAATTAATCCAACAGCAAAAAAAGAAGATGGAACAATTATTTCCATCTTCTCTAATTCGTTTTATTTATTTTTATGGCTTTTTCGTATAAATTTTTGTTTTTCGCCTACCAATGCTGCCCGTTGATTTCCGCTACAGGATGCTCAGCGAACCGCGGGGCAGGCGGTGAGCCTCCTCGACGCTGCGCGTCTGCGGGGTCTCACCTGTCCCGCTACTTCCGCAGGACGTTGAATAAGCTTCCCGGAAAAAACATCGCACGAAGAAAATGCGATAGCATTTTCGAGGATCTCGCACCTTCCGCTCCAATCAACTCAGTAAATAATTTAAAAATAGCAACAAACCTTGCGAAAACAGCCATTTTTATAAACCGCACTTCAGCTGGGCATTACAGTTTGTGCAAGTATTGCAGCCGCCGATTTCTTTGACTTTTCCTTTGCGGCATACCGGGCATGTATTGCCTACTTCTGAACCGATTGTTACATCGGTGGAACGCAGGTCACTGATTGTATCTACCAGCACAACATGCTGCTTTGATTTTTCTTTTTTGACTGTATCAGTACCATCAAAGCTGTTTTCTTCTGCTTTCAGCGTCAATACTTGAGAATCGCGTGATCCGTCCACATATACTGTTCCGCCCTTTGCTCCGCCGCGGTATAAACGTTCATACACCTTCTCAACCTGTTCAACACTGTAGCCTTTCGGTGCGTTGACAGTTTTACTGATGGAGCTGTCGATCCAGCGCTGAATTACACATTGAACATCTGCGTGCGCTTCTGGAGCAAGATCCATCGCTGCGATAAACCATTCAGGCAGATTTTCAGGATCTGCATCCGGATTGCGGTCTAAATATTCCTGAACAATATCTGCCTTCACTTCAATGAACTTGCCTAAGCGGCCGCTTCTGAAGTATGAGAAGGAGAAATATGGTTCAAGGCCTGTAGAAACTCCAACCATTGTTCCTGTGGATCCCGTAGGAGCAACGGTTAGAAGATGTGAATTGCGGATTCCGCTTTCTAAAATGGAAGCACGGATATCCTCAGGCATTCTCTGCATGAAGCCTGTTTCGGTAAAAGCTTTGCGCAGACGATTCGTTTCTTCAGGATTGTCACCTGTTAAGAACGGGAAACTTCCTTTTTCCTCAGCAAGCTCTACAGAAGCTTTGTAAGCTGATGTAGCAATGGTTTCAAAGACTTTATCAATCAGCACGTTTCCTTCTTCAGAGCCATATTCTGTTTCACAATAGATGAGCAGATCATGAAGCCCCATAACGCCAAGACCAACTCGTCGCTCGCCTAATGCCTGCTTTTTGTTCTCTTCAAGGAAGTATGGTGTAGCATCTATTACATTGTCCTGCATCCGTACACCTACTTCAACAGTACGTTTCAGCTTTTCAAAATCAACAGTTTTATTTTCTTTATCTGCCATTTCTGCAAGATTTACTGCTGCAAGGTTGCATACCGAATTTGGCGCCAGAGGCTGCTCGCCACAAGGATTTGTAGCTACAACCCTTTGTCCGTAAGCCTGTGCATTCGTCATGTCGTTTGCATTATCGATAAAGAAAATGCCTGGTTCAGCTGAGTATGTTGCACAGATGTTAATCAGGTTCCAAAGCTCTTTCGCTTTAATTTTACGGTGAACGCGGACTTTATAGCCTAGTTTTTTCCACTCTCTGACATCACCGACTTTATGCCATTCTTCGTTGTATGTTTTCATCGTTTCGGCATCATAGGATTCAACATCCGGGAAACGAAGCTCATATTCTCCATCATTTTCAACCGCATCCATAAATTCTTTCGTGAGGCAGACTGAAATGTTTGCTCCTGTAAGGAACTCAGAGTTATGAACACTAAAAGTACCGCCAGCTGCCAGCTTCTCCTCAGCATCTTTTATGATGTTTTCACTGAAGCCGCCATAGCCTGGAATGCTTTTATAATTAATAATGCCCTGATACATGGCAATTTCCTGTTCATTAAATGGAGTAAATTTTAATTTTTCTTTAGCATATTTTTTTATTGTTTCATCATTTGTATTTTCAAGAAGGAAGCGTAAAATTCTCGGGTTTTGCATTTTCGAGATGATGAATTCGATAATGTCCGGATGCCAATCAGACAGCATAATCATTTGCGCACCTCTGCGGGATCCCCCCTGCTCCACCAGGTGTGTAAGCTTCGCAATATCATCCAGCCAGGAAACCGAACCGGAGGATTTGCCGTTTACACCTTTGGCCAGTGTATTGCGAGGTCTCAGAGTTGAACCGTTTGTCCCTACTCCGCCGCCGCGGCTCATGATCTCCATTACCTGCTTGCGGTGCTCGGAGATTCCTTCACGGGAATCCTGCACGAATGGCATTACATAGCAATTGAAATACGTAACATCTGTGTCAGCACCAGCTCCATACAGCACGCGGCCAGCTGGAATGAAATTAAGGTTTTTCAATTCCTGATAGAACTTCTCAAACCACTCTTTTTTCTTTTCTTCGGTCTTCTCAACCGATGCAAGGCCTGTTGCGTTACGCTTGGCGATTTGCTCATAGTAGATTTCCAAAGGCTTCTCGATTACATCAAGAGGCTTTGTAATAATGCCTGTTCTCGATTCTTCCGGATCATCCAGCACTCCTCTGTAATCTTCCTCTACTAAAACCTTGGCTGTCTTGTTTTCCCAGTCAATATCGATGATGTAGCCTAAGCCGCGTGCAGGAAATTTGGGATCTTCCTTGATGGTGAGGACAACGAAGTCACCGTTTGTGAGTGTCACTTTCTCGGTGTCTTTGAAGGTATAGCGATCTAGCATAACCAAGCGGGAAACACCTTTGTGGGTCATTTTCATATCTGAGGTTACTGGGTGAACCTGAGGAAAGAGACGGATGTCCTTGTTTAAACGTTCAATGTTCAATTTCATTTTTTGTCCTAGAGCAACAGACATTGTTACAACTCCTTCTAAATTCAATTATCTAATTAATGTGTGTAAGTATTCTGTCAGATAGGGTAAATCTATCTGTTTTAAAAGAGTACCCTAAAGTTACCATAACTCAAACCCCAAAATCAATATATAGTGTCCTAAATATTTTCGACACCACTACATATTGTGTCTGATTCAACTGAATCTGATTTTGTCAAACTTAAAATATACTAAAAATAAAAGAAAAACAGAGTTAACAGCCGATTTCCGACAATTAACGATAAATTTTAACATATTTTGAAGCTTGCACTTTTTAAGAACAGCAATTGGAAAATTATTCATTAAAAAAAGAGAAAAAGCGACTTAGCCGCTTTTATCTCTTATAGTTCCAGTCATCGCTTTCATATCGTTCTTTTGCGATTTTTTGTACATATGCCATCTCTTCTTCTGAGAGCTCGTAAGGTTCCAGTACAATATCCAGGCCTTCCTCAAACCCCTTCTTGAAAGCTGCCTTAGCCTGTTCAAGAGTAATATTTTCTGCTGTCAGCTCATTTATGGCAACAGCTTTATTTTTAAAAGCCTTTTGCATTCTCTCTTTTACCCGGTCATTAGGATATTTGAATAAGCTGAACAGCTTGTCTTCATCCAAATCAAGCAAAATAGAGCCATGCTGAAGGATTACACCTTTTTGTCTTGTTTGTGCACTCCCTGCTACTTTACGGCCTTCTACAACAAGTTCATACCAGCTTGGGGCATCAAAACAAACAGCAGATCTTGGATTTTTTAGAGAGTCCCTTTCTTCAGCCGTCTTTGGTACAGCAAAATA
This sequence comes from Cytobacillus firmus, assembly GCF_023657595.1. Classification (NCBI taxonomy): domain Bacteria; kingdom Bacillati; phylum Bacillota; class Bacilli; order Caryophanales; family Bacillaceae; genus Cytobacillus; species Cytobacillus firmus. The sequence continues at coordinate 3,632,643 of NZ_CP098323.1, forward strand.
AGCTTCCATCCCCAGAGCGTGAAAACCTTTTAGAATTCCTTCAGAAATGACTCTGTATGCTTCAGTTACTGTACTTGGCATATCCGGATGGGCTTCAGGAACGATAACACTGTATGTGAGTTCATGTTCGTGCAGCACCCCTCTTCCGCCTGTTGGTCTGCGGACAAATCCCAGGCCATGCTGCTTCACTGCTTCCATATCTATTTCTTTTTCAACCTTTTGGAAGTATCCAATTGAAAGAGTTGCGGGATTCCAGCCGTAAAACCGGATTACAGGTGGCATCTTCCCCTCACTGTTCCAATCAAGCAAGGCTTCATCCAAAGCCATATTAAAAGAAGGCGAACCTTCTCCTGAATCGATAAACCGCCAAACTTCTTTAGTCATATGTAACCCTCATTTTCAATTTCTTTAACTGGTCATTTGCGGTTATTAGTCTAACAAAATTCCAATGAAATTTAAAGCAAGTTGAATTTCCAGAACAAATTTACCTGATTTCCTTTACTCCAATCAGCAAAGACTTATATAATATTAGTTGGCTTACCTATGCGTGAAAGGAGAAAGACATATTGGAAACACTTTATTTCATTCTTATCATTTTGGGTGCAATCATTACCTATTCTGTCATAACATGGTTTTATCAGCGCCGAATTGTTAAAACGCTTACTGAAGACCAGTTTAGAGAAGGCTATAGAAAAGCCCAGTTAATCGATGTTCGCGAACCAAATGAATTTGAAAACGGCCATATTTTAGGTGCACGCAATATACCGCTTTCACAAATGAAAATGCGCATGAAAGAATTGCGTCCGGACAAGCCAGTCTACTTATATTGCCAGAGCGGCATGAGAAGTGCGAGAGCTGCCCAGTTTTTGCACCGTAAAGGCTATAAAGACCTTTCACACCTGCAGGGCGGGTTTAAAAAATGGTCCGGAAAAGTGAAGGCGAAAAAATAATAGTGTTATTTGAAAAGGCCCCGTCAGTTTGACGGGGCCTCTTGTTTATTATTGTTTTTGGTAACGAAGAACCGGCTTTCTTGCAGCCATGGTTTCATCCAGACGGCCAATCACTGTTGTATGAGGTGCTTCCTGAACAATCTCAGGGTTTTCCTCAGCTTCTTTTGCAATTTGAATCATCGCGTCAACAAAAGCGTCCAGGGTTTCTTTGGATTCTGTTTCTGTCGGCTCAATCATGATGCACTCTTCCACGTTAAGAGGGAAGTAGATGGTTGGCGGATGATAGCCAAAGTCAAGAAGGCGCTTGGCAATATCCAAAGTACGCACGCCAAGCTTCTTCTGGCGCTTGCCGCTTAAAACGAATTCATGCTTGCAATGTCTGTCAAATGGCAGGTCAAAGAATGGCTCAAGCCTTCTCATCATATAGTTTGCGTTTAGTACCGCATTTTCCGTAACTGCCTTCAGGCCATCCGGCCCCATAGTACGGATATAAGTATAAGCCCGGACATTGATGCCGAAGTTTCCATAATACGGCTTCACGCGGCCGATTGATTGCGGGCGGTCATAATCAAATTCATACTGGTCACCATTCTTAACTAAAACAGGCTTCGGAAGGTATGGGATCAGATCCGCTTTTACGCCGACAGGGCCAGATCCCGGTCCGCCGCCCCCATGCGGTCCTGTAAATGTTTTATGAAGATTAAGGTGAACAACATCAAATCCCATGTCTCCAGGGCGTGCCTTTGAAAGTACAGCATTCAGGTTAGCTCCATCATAGTAAAGCTTTCCGCCGGCACTGTGAACAATCTCTGCCATTTCAAGAATGTTTTCTTCAAACAACCCTAATGTGTTCGGGTTAGTCAGCATAAGAGCAGCAGTATCCTCGCCAACCACTCTTCTCAGGTCCTCTAAATCCACCAACCCATTTTCATCCGATTTAACCGTTACTGTTTCAAAGCCTGCAACTGTTGCGGATGCCGGATTTGTTCCGTGGGCAGAGTCAGGAACGACAACTTTAGTGCGTTTGGTATCGCCATTCGCTTCATGATAAGAACGGATCATCATTAATCCAGTCCATTCTCCGTGCGCTCCTGCAGCCGGCTGAAGTGTAACTTCATCCATTCCTGTAATCTCAATCAGGTGCTCCTGCAGATCATACATTAATTCCAGCGCACCCTGAACAGAGCTTTCATCCTGCAGCGGGTGTAAGTGGGCAAAACCGTTGAAGCGCGCTACATTCTCATTGATTTTAGGATTATATTTCATTGTGCAGGATCCAAGTGGATAAAATCCCGAATCAACACCATGATTTCGTTTGGAAAGTGCAGTATAGTGGCGCATGATATCAAGTTCTGACACTTCCGGCAGCTCAGGCTCTTCTTCTCGCAGATAGCCCTCAGGAAGAAGCTCGCCCAGGTCAATTTCCGGAATATCCATCTCCGGCAGGCTGTAGCCGATACGGCCTTCTGTGCTTAATTCAAAGATGAGTGGCTGATCTTCCTTATGCATGGTAATCCCCCATTTCTTTAACGAATGCATCGATTTCTTCCTTCGTTCTCAATTCCGTTACAGCAACAAGCATATGATTTTTCAGGTCAGTATAATCTCTGCCCAAATCGTAACCGCCAATAATATCCTTTTCAAGGAGCTTTTGATTTACTTCCTTAACAGGCTTATTCAGTTTGATGACGAATTCATTAAATGAAGGGCCTTCGAATGGGACTTCAAAGCCGGCGGCCTTGAATTGCTGTTTTGCATAATGGGCTTTTTGCATATTGGCAGCAGCCATTTCCTTTACGCCCTTCTTGCCGAGAGCAGTCATCGCTACAGATGCCGCCAGTGCGTTGAGTGCCTGATTGGAACAGATATTGGATGTTGCCTTATCACGGCGTATATGCTGTTCACGCGCCTGAAGGGTAAGCACGAAACCGCGGCGTCCCTGATCGTCTACCGTTTGTCCAACAAGACGTCCCGGCACTTTTCTCATCAGCTTGGATGTTACAGCAAAATATCCGCAATGAGGGCCTCCAAAAGCAGTAGGAATACCAAAAACCTGAGCATCTCCTGCTACGATGTCTGCTCCGAATTTCCCTGGAGGAGTAAGCGCGCCAAGAGCAAGCGGGTTGCTTGAAACAACAAACATGGACTTGTGGGCATGAATAATTTCCTCAAGCTCTTTTAAAGGCTCGACTCTCCCAAAAAAGTTAGGGTACTGTACAATCACAGCTGCGATGTCATCGCCAATCATTTCATTTAGGGCTTCAAGGTCAGTGGTGCCATCTTTATGAGGAATCTCAATCACTTCAATATACTGGCCCTTTGCGTATGTTTTGACTACTTCCTTCGATTCAGGGTGAACTGCGCTTGAGATTAATATTTTCTTCCGGCGTGTGCTGCCTGCGCTTAGCATGGCTGCTTCAGCAAGAGCAGTTCCGCCATCATACATGGATGAGTTGGCAACATCCATTCCTGTTAATTCACAGATCATGGTCTGAAATTCGAAAATTGCCTGCAGCTCTCCCTGGGAAATTTCCGGCTGGTAAGGAGTATAGGCAGTATAAAACTCTGAACGGGATAAAACATGATCGACAATGACCGGCATGTAATGATCATAAACTCCCGCACCAAGGAAAGATGTATTTGTGCGAAGATCAGCATTTTTTTGAGCCATTTTAGTAAGCTCTTTCAGTAAGGCTGTCTCTGATTTCGCCGGCTTGATTTTATATTCGCCCTTAAATCTTACACTCTCGGGAATATCACTGAATAATTCTTCCACAGAACTGACGCCGATTTTCTCAAGCATTGCTTTCTGGTCAGACTCTGTCATCGGTAAATAGCGATGTTTCATCATTTTCTCCCCCCGGTTAGTTCTTTTCTCTTTTGTAAAAAGGTGTTGCTTCAATCTTAGCCTTCAGCCGTTTGCCGCGAATCTCCACTTCCAATTCAGTTCCAAGCTCCGCATGCTCTTTCTTGATAAGAACAAGGCCGATGTTCTTTTTCAATGTCGGAGATTGAGTGCCTGTTGTCACTTCCCCGATCAGCTCTTCTCCCTTATATACAGGATATCCATGGCGCGGAATACCGCGGTCAATCATTTCAATTCCGGCCAGCTTGCGCGGCACTCCGTTTTCTTTTTGGTTCTTAAGCACTTCTTTTCCGATAAAATCCGCTTCTTTATTCACCTTAACAGCAAAGCCGATTCCTGCCTCAAGCGGCGTGATATCAGGTGAGAGCTCCTGGCCATATAGTGCCAGATTGGCTTCGAAGCGAAGGGTATCCCTTGCGCCAAGTCCGCATGGGAGAACGCCTTCTTCTTTGCCTGCTTCAAGAATTTCATTCCATAATGCGGCTGCATCCTTGGCATCACAGTAAACTTCAAATCCGTCTTCTCCTGTATATCCAGTTCTGGATACAAGGGCTTTCTTGCCTTTCAAATCAACATCCTGCTGGAATTTAAAAAATCCGATATCCGACAGATTCGTGCCAGCAAGCTTTTGGAGCACTTTTTCTGCAAGCGGCCCCTGAATCGCCAGCTGTGCCATATCTTCTGAAAGGTTTTTCAATTCCACATTGCCTTCAGCATGGTCCTGCAGCCAGTTGAAATCCTTTTCGATATTGGAAGCATTTACAACCAGCAAATAGTGGTCATCCTCTATTTTATAGACAAGTAAATCATCAACAGTTCCGCCATTTTCATAGCACATGGCCGTATATTGAGCACCTGAGTTCTTTAGTTTGGAAATATCGTTCGTCATCATTTTTTGAAGGTATTTAAGACTGTCCGTCCCCTTCACTTCGATTTCACCCATATGGGATACATCAAAAAGGCCTGCTTTTGTACGGACTGCTTCATGTTCTTCTTTAATGCTTGAAAATTGAACAGGAAGGTCCCAGCCGCCGAAGTCGATGGTTTTTGCTCCGTAATCCTTGTACACCTCAAATAAAGGCGTGCGTTTTAACTGTGACATTTACTCGTCCCCCTTAAATCTCTTGAAATTTGTTTTAGGAACATAAAAAAGGACAGAATATCCCCTCAATTATGAGAAGATCTCTGTCCTTGCACCTGAAAGTTTACCGAAACCGGCTGTCCCCTTGGGTGGCTTATTAAAAAGCACTCTCCAGAGCTGCGTCAAACAAGAGTTCTTTTGCCTGAGAGATTCACAGATTTTGCTTGCTCCTTCGGCGCTACTAATGTAGTCTCTCCCCTTGTTGTCATTCGCATTTATAAAATTTTCCAAGATGGTCATACTTATACCAAACAGAAAAAATTAAGCATCCATTACTTCGGTTCACTAAATGTAATGTGTTAACTTTCAAAACTTTCAAAGCTATTAACATCGTACCACCTAAACAAGGTTTGGGCAATATCTTTATATAGATAAAAGGAGCTGTTTTTATGACAGTGCAAATTGGCTTTGATTCTGCCTGGCAGGATGAATTCTTAAAAAGGATTGATGACGACGGCCCATGGGGAAACTGGGAACTTTATAAACTGGCTGTTGAGGTTGAGAACCATACAACTATTCCTGAATTTGAAGGCTTGCAGGCTCCGAAGCATCTTCCGAACCTTACTCCTCTTCCCCATCAGCTGGAAGTGGCCAAGCAGGTAGTCGAAAGCATGAACGGCAAGGCGATCCTGGCTGATGAGGTCGGTCTTGGAAAAACGATTGAAGCTGGACTGATATTAAAGGAATATATGATCAGGGGACTCGTAAAAAAAGTCCTAATACTCGTTCCAGCTTCCCTCGTTTCCCAGTGGGCCATAGAGCTGAACAGCAAATTTTTTATTCCGGCTGTGGCGCAGCGGAAAAGCTATGTATGGGAACAATGCGACGTTGTGGTATCATCCATCGATACAGCCAAACGCAATCCTCATCGGGACATTATTTACAGCCTTGATTATGACCTGATCATTATAGACGAAGCTCACAAGCTAAAAAATAATAAAACGAGAAACTATGAATTTGTACAAAACCTTAAAAAGAAGTTTTGCCTCCTATTAACAGCAACACCTATTCAAAATCGAATCAGTGAGATTTTCAATCTTGTGTCTCTGCTTAAACCCGGACATCTTGGTAATGAATCAGCTTTTTATGAGAATTATAAAAAAGACTCACGATCTTTAAACGATGATGCACATCTAAAGGAACTCGTAAACAAAGTCATGATCCGCAACCGCAGGGCAGATACCGGGATTGAATGGACCAAACGGCATGTGGAAACCATACCGATTGAATTTTCGCAGGCCGAGCGTGAGCTCTATGAAGCTGTAACAGAGCTGCGGAGTGAAGAAAATTGGGTGGGTTCCAGCCAGTTTTCAGTAATGACCCTGCAAAGAGAGGCATGCTCAAGCAGAGAAGCTGTCTATTTTACGCTTCAGAATATGCTGAAAAGACAGGAGCAGCCTTCAATAGCTTTCCAGGAGCAAATACAATACCTTATTAAAAAGGTTGAAGCGGTCCAGCAAAACTCAAAAGCTCAAAAGGCACTGGAATTAATACAGAAAATAAATGACAAGGTCATAATCTTTACTGAATACAGGGCAACGCAAATGTACCTGCAGTGGTTTTTAAAGCAATATGGGATCACATCGGTTCCGTTCAGGGGTGGATTTAAAAGAGGCAAAAAGGACTGGATGAGGGAGCTTTTCCAAAAGAATGCTCAAGTCCTGATTGCAACAGAAGCGGGAGGAGAAGGAATAAACCTGCAGTTCTGCAATCATATCATTAATTTTGATCTCCCCTGGAACCCAATGCGGCTCGAACAAAGGATTGGGCGCATCCATCGTCTCGGACAGGAAAAGGATGTCATGATTTATAATTTCGCCACAAAAGAAACAGTCGAAGAACACATAATGAAGCTTCTATATGAGAAAATACATCTCTTTGAAAAAGTCATCGGTGATTTAGACGACATTTTAACAAAGCTTGAATTCGGCAGTATTGACGATCATCTTGTTGATATTTTCGGAAAATCGGCTTCAGAAGGTGAAATGAGAATTAAAATGGAGAACTTGACGAGCATGATTCAATTCGCAGAGGATCTGAAAGAAGGTGAACTGAATGCAGCAACAGGAAATTCATAAATTCCTTGAAAGGTATTTTCACGCAAATGGGTGTGAAATAATTGATAGAGGTCCGGGGTATATGACCGTACAGCTGACGATTGATTTGGATAAGGAGTTAATGAATCGTCCCTTTTATTGGCACTATCTCGAAAAAACAGGCGGAATTCCTAACCCGATGCAGCTGACGCTTATTACAAACCAGCAGCTGGCCCCTTCGCATATTAAGGGGGAAGTCATTCATTTTGGCTCCCCAAGGCTTCACCAGATTTTTGATTCGGCCAGGAATCTGGCCGGCTATATCCGATTATATGAAAATCACCGGCAGGCACCCGGAAAGCAGGTGCCGCTAAGACCATGGCTGGGAATGAACATTCGCGTATCCTATCAATGCGACCGAAAACGGGATGTCTTCAAATCCATCGGCCTCCAATTGATAAATGGCCAGATGGTCGAAAGTTTTCATGACAGATTGCTTGGCATGAGCCTTACGCCCAAAATCCCCGACTACTCGTTCACACTGTCTCCGCTTATTATGCCGGGAAGCGGAGTATACAGGGTAGCAAATTTTATTAAAGCCGAAATTGAACAAGAAGATCATATATGGGCTGATGAGGCCCGTAAGCGCTGGCAAAAAGATCTCAGCCTTCTTGAACATTTTTATGAGGAGGCAGAAGAAAAGGGCGAAAGTTATGAAAACGAAAAAACAGCCTTACAGGAGCAATATGAACCAAAGGTTAATATCTCCATCATAAATGGCGGTCTCTTTTATCTGACAGACAGCGCAGTCTAAAAATGCAAAAAACCGGCAATTTAGCCGGTTTTTTGCATAAAAGCTATTTATGTTTCTTTTTTCTCATGCCCAAGTAAAACAGATAAGAAAACATTCCAAACCATCTGAATAAAAACGGCTCTTTCATATCCTTTTTTTCAATACGATGCCGTTTTCGCTCATCTTTTGGCTGATCAATATATTTTACTACTGTCTGTGTAAGATACTTTACATAATCATTGGATTTCATGTTCATACCTGCCTTTTTCCGTACAGAATCGCAAGAGCTGCCTGCTATTTATCATTTACAAGTATGTCCAACGGGTTTTCACTCTAAACAATCGATTATTTCTTGTATAATTTCTGCTTTATCTTTATTAGTTGTATCAATGATCACATGGGCGGTTTCTATATAGAGCGGCATCCTTTTTTCATAAAGTTCGTGGATCAGCCTTTTTTTATCGCCTTTCAGCAGCGGTCGTGAATGATCCTTCTCAATCCGTTTGAAGATTTCTTCAGGAGAAGCATAAAGGAAGAAAACAATTCCTGTTTCTCTAAGCCTTTTTCTGTTTTCAGGATTTATTACAATGCCGCCGCCAGTGGTTATAACTCCCGCTCTGCCATCCATTTCAATTAATATAAGTGATTCAAGGCTTCTGAAGTATCCCTCTCCATGCTGAGCGAAAATATCATTAATATTTTTATTCTCGCGCTTCACTATTTCTTCATCTGTATCAATTACTTCCTGATTTAAGCAGGCTGCCAGCTCTTTTCCTATCGTAGTTTTGCCGGAACCCATGAATCCGATTAAATAAATTGGCTTCATTTTTATCCCCACTCAGTTTTTTTCAATCCATTTTATCATTTTTTGCAGGTCTGTGTCATAGTAAGCATAACCGGAAATTTCTTTATCAGATCCAATTTTTGTTTTGAAGGTAATCTGGATTAAGCTTGTTGCCACTGGAGAAATCTCATAGGAAACTGATCCTTTTTTAAACGAATAAACGCCTGATTCTTCCGGTTCTGCATTTTCACTCAGCATTTTTTCTGTTTTTTTAAAGGAACTCAGCAGGTAGTATTCCTGCATTAGGACGGTTTCCGCCTGATTCACAATCCTTTTCTCGGAAATAAACTGGTCTAATTGAATTGTAAGAAGAAAGAGTGCAGCCAGAATAATTGTTAAAGTAAGAGGATAAGAAAATCCTTCCTGATTACGGTACATCAATTTCCTCCATATCCATTAAGTAATAAAGAAACGCGGAATGCTTCTGATCAAAATGATCCGAAACATTTATTTCAACCCCGCCATTGACAGACGTAAAGGTAATGGCATTTAGTTTTTGAAGGACAATCTCATGGCCCTTCATATCCACTCTCCTCCGCAAGTTAGATCCATATTTTTCATAAAGCACACTTTTCCCGTCTATAGTCAAAACAATTGATCCAGCTGTTATATTTGCAGCATCAGCAAGCCTGATTTCTTTTTTCAGCTGGTTGATAAATACATGCCATTCAAGTCTTTGTGTCCTAGCTTCCATTTTCCAGTCCTGAAAAAGGAAATTTAAGCCCACCGTCAAAAAGGAAACAATCAATAAAAATATTGAAAATGAAAACAGCATTTCAAGCATGGTAAACCCCTTATTACTTAAATACCTCACACTTTTCCTTTGTGTTATCCCGTACATTTTCATACCTTATGCAAACCTCCATAAATCCTTGGTTTTCCTTAAGGAATATTTGATAGACTGTCTGATTTTTTTTTATGGTCTTCCCCTCAGGAAAACTCCCCTCCGATGCAGCCTCCATAAGGCTTTCATAAAGCAGCTGGGTGCTTTCATATTCCTGTTTTACCTCTTCAGAATGCACAAGTGCCTTTATGACGAGGGGAAATATTATTCCCGCTGCAAGCAGCATCCCTGATAAAGACAGCAGGAGCTCAGCCAGAAAAAAACCTTCATTCCTTCTCCACATTAAATCGTCCTCTTCCGATAAAAAATGTTAGTTTGTATTGCTCCCTGTCTGCTTTAATATAGAAGCTTCCAAATTTATTTGTAATTCCGCCAGGTCCATATTGAAAATAAAATGGCATTGTTCCCGGCTTAATCTCAATGATTCCTGAATATTCTCTGCTAAAGATAGGATCAGCCGCAAGCTTTTCCTTAGCGAAATACCTATTCTCCTCTGGAATGATCTGAATAGCTACATCTGTCTGGTGGGTTATGGCATAGTTTTGGGCATAAAGGAGGTCAGATTTTAATTGGGAAAAGAACATTATCTTTTCAAGATAGAAAATATGCGGTTTTAGAAGCAGGGCTGTAACCGAGGCAATAATAAGGAAAATACTGAGAACGAATAGCGACTCTATCAATGTAAAGCCTGCTTTGTTTTTCATCATGACTCTTCAGATTCAACCTTCCCATCTGCAGAAATTGTAATGGCTTTTCCATTTGGGCAAGTCGTGTTATTTTCATTTAGATAATCGTCATCCACTAAATCCTGTATATTCGAAGGAAGTGCTTTTTTATCGATTTCATATGCCTGAACCTGCGCCTGCACCATTTTAACAAACGCATCGCATCCCTTGCTGTTTATTTTTGAATTGTGTTTTGTTACATTGGGAATGGTGATGATTAAGAGCACTGAAATCACCAATAAAACAATCATCATTTCAATAAGCGTGAATCCTCTGTTATTGTTTAACATACGCCATTTCATTAAAATCCCTCCAGTAAATGAAACATAGGCAGCAAAACTGCCAAATACATCGAAACTATTAAAAAACCGATAAACATATATAAAACGGGCTGAAAGATCTTAAGAAGTTTTTCTGTTTTTTCCTCTATTTTGTGCAGACAATGCCTGCTGAAAAACGTTAATTCCTGGTCCAGCCTGCCATTTTTTTGACCATGTCTGATAATATTAGACAGTTCTCTGTCAAAAAACGGAAAACTCACAAGGATGTCTTCCAGCTTATTCCCTTCACGGAGCTTGAGCTTCACGGCTTTGCCGAGGACACTGTAAAAAGGCTGCTTTTCATTTTTCTCAAAAAGACTCAGCGCCTCAGATATAGATAAGCCCCCATTTAAAAGATAACTGAGCTGCACTGCAAAGAAGTGGGTATAGTAAAGGCGAAGAAACTGACCTGCTGCAGGTACTCTAACCAGGATATTTTTTTGATGGATAGGGGAAAGATTTCTGAATCTGGCAAAATAGTATATAAGCAAAGCGACCAAGCCGAAGAGCAGGATAAGGAGAAAAAATGGGAGAAAATCACCAAACAAATAAACGGCTTTCGTAAAGAAATTTGGCTGAAGCTGCATTGAATCGAATAAGGAAGTGAAACGGGGCAACAGGATTTTATCAACGAAAATAAATAAGAATGCGGTAATGAGCATCAGGAAAATCGGATAGGCCAGCAGCTTTTTCAATTTTTCAGTGTCCCTGCCTTTTCGAAGCACCATTTCGCTTCCTTCAAGAAATGCAGAAGCAAGGCCTCCGTGCTGTTCTGCAAAAAAAACATAGCCAATCAGATTTTTATTAAAGTTCATGTTTGAAAGTATTTGATAAAAAGGAAACCCTTCTCTCAATTGAGAGAGGCACTGCCTGATTTCATGTTTTCTTTTTAGCGGCAGCTGATGTACCAGTGACTCCAGGGCTTCAGATAAAGGGTAGCCTCTGGACAAAAGTTCCCCTGTATTCTTCAAAAACAAACCCTGTTCCTGTATGGTCCATTTATGCTTCTCCATCGTCATGCACCCACCTGCTGTACTCTGTATCCTTTATATAGCCTAGAGCAATCCCTTTAGTTATGACTTCCTTCAGTGTTCGATACTTAACATGGCTGCTTTCCCCTCTTGCCTTCTTTATGGAGGCATTGAGCGCCCTTCCTGCGAGCAATTCAAACACACTCGCCCTTTTCCACCTGCCATATCCATAGCAGAATGGGGAGCATTCCTTTTCACAATATGGACAATTCAATTCGACGAGGCGCTGTGCGGTGACTGCCACCAAAGTCTGCTCAATTTCCAGCATGTTCACTCCAAACTCAGCTAAACGGTAAACAGCCCCCTCGGCATCCCGGGTATGCATGGTGCTTAAAACAAGGTGACCGGTGAGAGCTGCTCTAACTGCAATCTTCGCCGTTTCCGCATCCCGGATTTCACCGACCATAATGATATCGGGGTCATGGCGAAGGATTGCTTTTAAGCCTGCAGAATAAGACACGCCCGCTTTCTCATTCACTTGGACTTGAAGAACTAAGTCATTCTCTTTTTCAATGGGATCTTCCAGGGTGATGACATTGCGATGGAACATATGGGAGGTTTCATTCAGAAGGGAATACAAAGTTGTGGTTTTACCGCTGCCGGTCGGGCCAGTGAAAATAATCAAACCATGAGCATGCTTCAGCAGTGCCAGCATTTTTCTTGTCATGTCTGGAAAAAGGCTGAGCTGGTAAAAAGGAATTTGTTCCTGCTGGGGAAGGATTCTGATAACGAGGCTTTCGCTGTGGCTTGATGGGAGGGTTGAAAAGCGCAGGCCAATCATTTGTCCGTCTACTTCAAGTGAGTATGCACCGCTCTGCGGCCTTCTTTTTTCACCAATATCCATCGATGCTGTAAATTTATAATGGGAAATCAATCTGTCACACTCTTCTTTGGGAAGATAAAGCCTTGGGGTCAATTGGCTGCCGAACCTCAGCTGAATGAGTGTGTCTTTTCTTCGGGGAATGATGTGGATGTCGGAAGCATGGCTTCTGACCGCGTCTCTAATAATTCGTTCTGCCAATCTTTCAATTATACTCAACTAATTATACACCACCTTTTTTAATTGTTCTGGATAATAATTCGACTTATCCAAAGCATTTCCTTCATTTTTCGGCAAATTTTTTTGACGAATTTGTGAATAGATTATTTATTTCTTTCCATAATAAAAAAGGATATAGCGAATTGATGGGCTATAGCCAAGCGGTAAGGCACCGGACTTTGACTCCGTCATGCGCAGGTTCGAATCCTGCTAGCCCAGTAGTTGTGGAAGGACACCGGATGTCCTTCCTTTTTCAATTTAGAATAATCTATTTAGCCATATTCTTAAATGCATCCGGATTATAGCCTATAACAATCTTATCTCCGTTTGTCAGAATCGGCCTCCGCAGCAGTTTTGGCTCCTTAATAACCATTTGCACCACTTCTGATAATGATAATTCCTCAAGGTTCTCTCCCAGTTCTTTATAGGTCTGGCTGCGGGTCGCGAGAATCTCATCAAGGCCGCTTGTTGTTAAAGAAAGGATTTTTAATAATTCTCTTGGTGATGGAGTCTCCCTGAAGAGATGCCTTTCTTCAAAATCAATTGAATGGGATGTCAGCCATTTTTTCGTCTTTCTGCAGGAAGTACAGCTGGGATATGTGAAAAATGTCAATTGGCTCATACCTCTTCACCTCAAAAATTCATTATTTTGCCTATACTCATTGTATATCAATTGTACAATATATGTATACACTTTTGTATAAGTAATTAAACTTCATTTGTGAACATTTTCTAAACTTATAGTGATTACAGTGTTAACCTTAATTGGCTGTATTATAATGGAAGCAGGCCAGGAAGGCGCCAGCTAAATGCTATAAGTGACAGCTGATGACCTCGGGAATAAATAACCCTTTTGAGGTGACAATAAATGGAGCAAACATTAAAAATAACAAATGTGTTATCCGATCCAACCCGCTATTATATTTATCAATACATTACTAAACGGCATAAAGATGTTACTGTGCAGGAGATTGCAGATAATTTCAGCATCCATCCCAATGTTGCAAGGCTGCATTTATCCAAGCTTGAAGATGTAAATATGCTTGTTTCTGAAACAAAAAAAACGGGCAAAGGCGGAAGGCCCAGCCGGTTATATCGGTTGTCTGATGATGTTGTTCAGCTGCATTTCCCTTACAGGGATTATCAGCTGCTGGCCAAAATAGCCATGGAAACAATGCTTGACTTAGGTGAAGAAGGACGAAAAGCACTGTATGCAACAGGGAAGAAGTTTGGCAGTGAACTGATCGGGCAAGAGCTTAAACGGTATGGAAACACAGATCAGCTTACTTTTGAACAGAAATTAAACATCTTAAAGCATGCTGCCGATTTGTCAGGTTTTCACCCTGAATTTGATGCAAATGAGGAAAAGACCATCGTCTATTTCCAAATTTATAATTGCCCATTTAAAGAGGTTGCAGCCCGGCATGCTGAACCAGTCTGCAATATGCATTATGAATTTTTAAAGGGGATGTTTGAAAGTCTGTTTGATTCCATTCAACTGGTGGAAAAGCAGAATATGCTCACTGGCTGTGATTCGTGCGCATACAAAGCAATTGTTGGAAATTAAAGGCATCCGCAGAAAAATGGCGAAAAAAAGACCTTGCTAAGCTTTTTTTCCTGCCCTTTTCTGGACTATTTAGAAACCATTATTTACTTTTAATAAGCATTTACTTTATAATATTGTAGTGATGGACTTGTAAGGGTAAAAGGAGGGATACATATGGATCGTATGTACAGAGTATTAGGATTCTGGACGGGAATTTTCGCTGTTATGTTCTACCTTGGCGATATGTATACAACGTCCCTTATTTTCTTCGGCCAAACAGGATTTTTCCTGCTTTTAAGCTACTTAAAGCTTTCCGAACGTATGTATATTTATGTTTTTGGAGCATACTTAACTGTTTTCTTCGTAGGCTTCACTTACTGGTCAACATTTATGATGACACCTGGTGCCGGCGGCCACTAATAGCCGATAAAAAAGCGATGAAATCATCGCTTTTTTATTTTCCACCTATTTTTTTCCCCTGCAGGATCAGGTGAAATGCTGCACTCATGCCTGAAGGCGTTATCAGACTTCTTATTGCCCTGTTTCTTTTGCTGACAGGAGAAAACGGATTAGGATCATAATGATTTTCAAGCTCCTGTAAAATGCCTGCAGACAGCAGGAATTCATCCTGTCTCATCATAAAATGAAAATTCAGCCCTTCTTTCTCTCCCAATCGGATCAGGGAATCAAAATGAATATGGCTGGTTATATCCATCTCGCCAGGGTGCTCGAGTACATTAGGAATTAAAGAATGCTTGTAATAACCTCTGAGACTTCCATCCCTTCTAATCGGTTCCTGCCATTCCTCATCTGTATAGCCATAATCGGCAGTCAGAACAAACCCTTTATTCAGAGCAGCAGAGATACTCTTGATCATCTGCTCCATTTGCAGAGGGATTTCAATTCTTTGGCCTTCACTAAGTGACAAACCGCTTTCTTCAAGGTATAAGGAAATATCTCTATTTGCTAATGGTACAGCTTGTTCTGCAAGCTTTCCGTCTTTTACGGTTACCATAATTTCAGTCAATTGATCATTTGTTTTTTCAACCACATGTACAGGCAAGGCATCGAACAGCTCATTTGAAAAAATCAGGCCGCAAAATGGAGAAATCTCGTTCCAGCTATCTATTTGTCTGATATGTTCGGAAAATATTATCTGATCCTGCTGCAGCTTCCTGTGATAGGGGCTTGTTTCAAAGATATAATAATGAATCTCTTCATCAGAATTAAGATTCCACTCATCAAGGAAAGCTTTTGCAAAGCGTCCATTTCCGCCCCCTATTTCACAGACCTGAAAAGGCAGCTTATTTTTCCCTGCCAATTGATGAAACCATTTTGATATGGTCCTACCATATATATCAGAAACATTGCTGGTTGTAATAAAATCTCCCCCCGGCCCAATTTTTTCATCATCTTTCATATAGTATCCATATTCGGAATGATAAAGGGCCTGCTGGATATAGTCAGCATAGCTGATCATTTTTTGAGGAGTATTTTCTATATAATTTATTAGTAAATTCAGCATATAAACTCCCTTTTCGATTGAAAAATCTGGATTTCTGGAAACAGCCATTTTTATTGTTTTGGACACTGTTTTCACTATTGACATAGTGTTTTCCCTGTTATATTGTTAATGTAGTAGCTTAACTATATCCCCTCCCATTTTATATGAATAAAACATCCCCCAGAAAAGCCCTTCTCATTGGAGAAGGGCTTTTCTATTTTCCAATCAGAATCCATTCAGAAATGGATTTGAATCCATTTCCCGGCCAATTGTCGTAACCGGTCCGTGTCCAGGAAGCACTTCTGTATCTTCAGGCATTGACAAAAGCTTATTATGTATACTTTCAAGGAGCTGCTGATGATTGCCGCCCGGCAGATCTGTGCGTCCGATGCTTCCGCTGAACAGCGCGTCACCGGCCACCACAAGACCAGCATCTCTAAAATACAGAGAAACACTCCCTGGAGAATGGCCTGGTGTCTCCAGAATGTTAAAGGTAAATTCACCTATGCTCAACTCTTGTTCAGCTGTTATAATATGGTCGGCAGGCCTTGCTTTTATCAGCTTGCCTATTTTAAATAGGTGAGAACCATTTAAGGCTGGATCCGGAAGCCACGCTGCTTCTTTTTCATGTATGTATACTGGGATAGAAAATGCATCTCTTATTTCGTCTACAGCGCCAATATGATCAAAATGGGCATGAGTAAGTATGACAGCAAGAGGTTTCAGTCCTTTTTGTTCGATAATGCCGCTCAGTTTTCCGCTCTCTTCACCCGGATCAAAGATTAAACAATCTTTGTTTTCATTCGAAAGGACATAACAGTTTGTTTGCAATGGGCCAAGAGGGATCTGATTCCATTCCATTGCCTACACCTCCATAGTTGATTTATTTGTCTATTATTTTACACTATATCAGAATGGAATGCCTTATATCTGCAAAAGGAGTATAAGATGAAAATCCTATATGGCGTTGAAGCCGGCTATATTATTCAAGATGTGCCTGAATTCATGAACTTAATAAAAAATAATACTGAACTGTTCGATTTTCAGCAGAGCATCTTTCTGTTTGAAGAGAGGACTCATGCGGAATTTACCAAAAGCGTCCTGGTCGATGCCGGACTTTTTGAAGAATTTTTTAAGCTCTATTACATAAAATCGGGTGTAAAGGGAGAAACTTTTGAAGACTTTGCGATTGAAACAGAAAGCGGAGTTTGCTTGTTCACTGAGCTCCTTAGCGCCTTTACTATAACCGGGGGCAATATGGAAGATATCCGGATGGCTGTCTATCAATTTCAGGAGCATCTAGTCTTTACGGCAAAAGAAGATACAATGCCGGCAGTTTATTTTACAGAATTTCATCTAAAGGATTTAATAATCGGCATTGCTGAAGCATATGACATACAAGTGTCATTTTTAGACCTCGACAAATAGAAGAAAAAAATATAAAATAAAGGACGAATGTATATACTTGGGTTTTACATAATGGGTATATAACCTGAAGAATGATTTTGATATGGCTTTTGCCTGCTGATCACGAAATAAAGGGGGCTGTTTTAATGGGACTACCAATCATTTTTGCATTAGTCGCAGTTCTTGCAGCATTTGGTGCATTTAGTGCACTGAAAAACAAGAACTTCCTTGGCTTGGTTTTTGCTGTAGGAACACTTGCCGTTTTCGGATGGTTCTCTGTAATGACCTTAATTAACAGTGGATATCCTGCTGTTCACTAAGAAAAACACATCATGCTTTACCTTAAGAAATAAAAGGGCTTCCCTCAGTGGGAGCCCTTTTATTTTAGACATTTAGCCGGCTTTCAACTCTTTGGACCTTTTCTTCCATTTTCCTCTTAACATCTCTTCTGTCATCAATGCGGATATTTGTCGCCACTCTCATTAAGCCTTTTTCAAAAGGGACTTCATGCATTGCCTGAATAACTTCAAACAAATCAGGAAGCTCCCCTTCAATAATGGTACTCATGGGTGTCAGCTGAAATCGGATTGTGCCGCTTTCCTCGTACTTTTGTAATACACGCTGAATGTCAGCCACATAACTGCTGACACTTGGTGTTTCCGTTCCAATTGGAATGACTGTAACATCTGCAATTGCCATATCTCTGCTCCTTTGCCTGTTTGATTACTCGTTTTGTCCAACTAACGGGATGACCTCTTTTCTGTCGGTCATGATCAGTTCCTCAAGATAGAATCCTGTTAAACAGGCTTTCCCGTTGGGTGAACAGCTAAGCGGCGCGTTTTCCATATCTTCGAAAAGCACTTCCTTATCACCGGTTTCACTTTCAACGGATATAAGCTGAAATCCCCCAGCATACATATCACTCTCAGCGCTGTACAATGGCTGAAAAGTAATGATTCCCCGGGGAGTCCAGTCATAGTACGGCACCAGCCAATCTGAAAACCTTGTCAAATGGGGTATTGAAAATGAAGCCAGCTCTTTAAAATCATTATCCATAAAAGTATACAGAGCTTGGTCTGATTGATCCGCGGGCACAGTAATGGTCATTAGCCTGTCCCTGGCAGCATCGAATTGAAAAATGTCTTCCTCAACGAGGATTTCATTATTTCCAGCAATAGATTGCTTAACGAGCGGTGCGAAAAGTGACGGGTTTTCACTGTCCCAATCAAGGAAAATAAGATGATTTGAATCCCCCCATTTAGCAAAAGGCTCCCTTAAATTTAATTCTGCTAATGTCCCTTTTGCGATATCTATATGGTAAGGTGTGAAATCCCAGTCTTCAGTAAATGAAGCAATTAATATAGACTCTTCATGATAAGGGTTCCACTCAACAGCAAAATCAAAGCCAGTAACATTTTCCTCCCAGACAACTTTTCCATTTGATTTCATAACCGTTAAGGCTGCTTCATAAGTTCCAGGTGATGATCGAATCAGTATGTATTTGCCGGCTGGGCTTACCGTTACAGACGCAATCGGGTGTGAACTTTCATAGAGAAGCTCTTGTTCACCTGAAAACAGGCTATAAGCATAAATCCTGGAAGCTGCGCCATCATTTACAGTGTAAACAATTTGATCATTGTTGAGCCAGCCATTTGCTCCCTGAAATTCCCCTTCTTTTATCCGAATAGTCTTAATGCTCTTGTTTCCGGCTTCATCAGGTGGTGCGGAAGGTTCAGAAGCTTCTTTTTCCTGATCCTTATTCTGCTCTATCTCAGTTTTTTCAGGCTGTACGCAGCCGGTTATTAAAAATAAGGAAACCAGCAGAATAAAAGATAATAAAAGAAACTTCCTTTGATCTGAAATGTTTACCAAATCCGCACCTCCTTTTCTCCCTAAATATAAGTACGTAAATTGCATGAAAATGTTTCAATAAAAGTAGAATTAATAAGCTTAATAGGAAAAAGCCGTTTTTCCGTCTTCATTTTGGAAAAGCGGCTGGTTTCCATAGAACTATTGGCATAGTGATGTTAGTATGATAGTAATTTTAATGTCTGCTTGATTAAAATACAATACAGAATCAATTATAAAGATAATTTTTTCACATATAAAGCGATGCAAGAAAAATGCCGAGCACCTCTTCATAAATATCATCATACTGTGACAGGGGCAGCGGATTAATGCCTCTTCCCAATTCAATTGTGAATCCCGGCATCCGGAAATCCTGTATAAACCAATCCTTATAACCGGCAAAGCTATCAATGTACTGGACTGCCCTATATCCGCTGACACGCTCGAACTCTTGCGCGATTACCTCCGATTCCGGAGGCTCCATTCCCTCAAATCCCCAATAAAACTCTGCACCTTGTGTATGGAAGGCCAGCATCCGATCGAATTGATTATCTCTTGCCAGTTCCGCCATCGCTATGGCTTCCGGTTCCGTTAACGGGGCTTCGCCAAGATAATCTCTTGGTGCCGGGCTGCTTTGTTCACTTCTCTGTTTCTCAAAGTCCCATTTGGCAGGAAACTGATTATTTAAATCAACCCCTCTAATATTAGCCTTCCAGCCTGTGAAATCAGTGCTGCCCCTATTTATTGAAATAACTTCCTCCCTGACTTCCGCTGGAGGCCCATTCAAAACCAGGTCAACCCCGTCAGGGTTCACCATTGGCACTACGGAAAGGTCAACCGAATTATACAAAGGCATTGTTGAAACTCCTCTTATCGGCCGGACATTTGTAATGGATAAAAGATAAGTGTTCAACAAAGCCATTAATATAGGGGTCGTAATCCATTCATTCGCATGAAAAGAGGCATTGATTTGCACTTTCTTATTCCCTTTTCCCAACCGTATTTCCTGAATCGGCTTTCCAAGAACACTCTGGCCAATTGTATTTACTTTTATAAACGGATAAATATCTGCCAGCATGGAGATATCAGCTGTTAATGCTTTATAATCATAATTCCTCCTGCCTGATACAATTGGGGAAATGACGCGCCTCGGCAGTTTTATAGCTGTACCAGGGATCAGGCTGTTCGGATTAAGGGATTGATTGACCAGGAGAAGAGCATCCACAGAGAGGTTGCGTGAAGAACTCAGCTTCCAAAAGGTGTCACCTGACTTAACCGTATAATTTAGTAATGTAAAGCCGGGAATGTTAATTTCCTGGCCTATTTTTAGTGATTCAGGATTAATCCCGGGATTAGCATCAGCAATGAGATTGACTGGCATCATAAAGAGCTGACTGTAATACCATAAGGAATCTCCTGAGCGGACTTTGACTTTCATCTTTTCTCCCCCTTTCCATCATTTCAATTTTATGAGAAAAAGAAAAAAAAGATGACTGTACAACTTTGTAAAAATGAGCAGCTGGTATGTAACCAGGGATTCTTGTCTAAACTCTCAATTTTGGAGAAAAAGAAAAAGCACCTGCACATCAGGTACTTTTCTCTCAGTTTACTTATTTTTTGCCAGCCAGGCTGCACCAATTACTCCAGCATCATTGCCCAATGTCGCAATATCAATGACTGTTGACTCCTTCACTCCTGGAAACGCAAATTTAATGAAATTTGCAATAACCGGCTTAAGCAGTATATCTCCTGCTCTGGAAACTCCACCGCCCAATACTATTTTCTCAGGATTTAACGTATTCGCAATATTTGCCAGTGCCAAGCCAAGGTGCATAGCTGTATTATTGACTGTCAGAAGTGATGTTTCATCCCCATTCCTTGCAGAATCAAAAACATCTTTTGCGGTAATAAACCCGTTGGCCTTGTACAATTGAGATAGAGCCCCTTCTCCGCCAGATTCCAGGCTTTCCAGAGCCTGCCGGACAATGCCTGTAGCAGATGCAATTGTTTCAAGGCAGCCAGTTTTGCCGCAATTACACTGTGCCCCGCCAACAGGAATGGACGTAATATGGCCTATTTCACCTGCAGCTCCGCTGACTCCCTGCACAATATCTCCGTTGGCAATTACGCCTCCGCCGACACCTGTTCCAAGTGTTACACAGACCAGATCTTTAGCACCATTTCCGGCACCCTTCCACATTTCCCCAAGGGCAGCACAGTTAGCATCATTATCAATAATGACTGGAAGTGATGTTTCCACTTCAAGCAGATCCTTCAGCGGGTAATTATCTTTCCAGCCTAAATTAACAGTGTTATATACAACTCCTGTTGCCAGATTTACTGGACCCGGCGCCCCCATGCCAATGCCGATAATTTTATCCTTGCTTAAATCCAATTCATCTAACTTATGGTCGATGGCTTTAGCTATATTTATAGTAATATTTTTTCCTTCTTCACTATTATCCGTGGGAATTTCCCATTTATGAATTATTTCCCCATAGTAGTTAATAAAAGCAAGCTTTGTTGTTGTTCCGCCTAAATCTACCCCTACCAGCCATTTTTCTGCCAAACTCCATCACCTTTTCTTTCTATTTATTCTCTTTAAGATTCTGAATTTCCGTCCGCAGGATCAAGATGCTGCTCTGATAATCTTTTACATCAATAAGCTGGGAGTCATATAGCTCTGTTAATTCAGCAGCCATAAGCTCCAAATCAGCTTCCCGATCCCCTATGTAGATGATAGTTCCGTATTTCTTTAGAAACTGCTGTATATCATAAATGGTTTTCATTCTGTACCTCTGCCTTATTGATAAGTTTATACCACATTAAAGTATAATCTAAAATCCCCCCCTTCTCAAGACAGAGAAGCGCCTAGAATATATAAAAAATCCCTTCCAGCAGGAAGGGATTTAGATCAGCGGTCCGGATCCTTTGGATGCAGGAAACGCGGCCGCCTGTTCTTCAATGGTATTGGTGACCTTAGCAATACATCCCTGAATGCTCTCAGATTAAAAGGGATGAACGGCCATAAATAGGGCACTCCAAAAGACTTCATTCTGGCAAGCATGATAATCATCAGCAGGATGCCAACTACATAGCCGTAGGTATGAAAAATACTGGTTGATATCAGCAG
This sequence comes from Cytobacillus firmus, assembly GCF_023657595.1. Taxonomy (NCBI): domain Bacteria; kingdom Bacillati; phylum Bacillota; class Bacilli; order Caryophanales; family Bacillaceae; genus Cytobacillus; species Cytobacillus firmus. The sequence goes on from NZ_CP098323.1 coordinate 3,654,670, forward strand.
ACCGATTCTTATCAGCCTGTTTGCCAGGCTCATTTCATAGCTTGGGGTTGAAAATGTACCAATTGCCGCTATCGCTAAATAAAGAATGACTTCATTTATAAACAAACCCACTTCAACTGCTACCTGACCAATCATCAGGGCCGCCACGAGTCCCAATGCAGTGGCCAGGGCGGAAGGTGTATGGATTGCAGCCATCCTAAGCATATCAAGACCAAGCTCTATCATCAGGAACTGAACGACTAATGGCAGCTCTCCCGTGTCATTGGGCCCGATATAGGATAATGCATCAGGAAGCAGCTGCGGCTCTATCGCAAATAAATACCATAATGGCAAAAGGAAAATGGAAGCCCATACAGCTAAAAATCGGACAAATCGCAAATAAGCGCCTACAAGCGGCTTATTCCTGTACTCTTCAGCATGCTGCAGGTGATGCCAGAAGGTTGTAGGTGTTATGATAACACTTGGCGAACCATCGACGATGATGCAGACGTGGCCTTCATAAAGGTGGGTTGCTGCCGTATCAGGCCTTTCGGTATACCTTACCATGGGATACGGATTCCAATGGCGGCCTGAAATGAATTCCTCTATTGATTTTTCGGCCATCGGCAATCCATCAGTATCAATTTTAGAGATAGACTCCTTTATTTTCTTCACCATATCCGGATCTGCAATGTCTTCAATATAACTGACAACAATATCTGTCTTGGAACGTCTGCCCACCTGCATATATTCCATGCGCAGTGTTCTGTCCCTAATTCTTCTCCTCGTTAAAGCTGTATTAAAAACGAGTGTTTCTACAAACCCATCCCTTGAGCCGCGGACAACACGTTCAATATCAGGCTCCTGAGGGCCTCTTACCGGATATGTACGTGCATCAATGAGAATTACTTCATCGATACCATCCACGACTAGAGCAGTCGGCCCTGCCAGCACCATATCCACCACTTTATCCAGGTCATCAGTTGTTTCAACTTCAACGTATGGTATATACGTTTTTATCAGTCTGGATAGTGTATCTCCTTCCAGCTGGGCTGCATCCAGGCCGGCAAGCATTTTCATCAGATAGTGCAGAATGTCATCTTTTACAAAGCCGTCTACCAGATATAAAGCCATTTCCCTTTCTGCATATTCAACATCAAGCTGAATCACATCAAAGCTTTTTTCAACACCAAGAGCATCTCTAAGATACTCAATATTATCTTTTAGAGAAACCTTTACAGGCTCTCTTCTCGCTTTCTCCAAAATCCCCACCTCAGCATTCTGTTCCATTCTTTTCCTTGCATACTATTCAACATCATTGACATGCAAAAAAAAAATCATACCAATGAATGGCATGATTCATAAAAATTCGCAGGGAAATTCAGCTGTTATTTCCCAGGAAGTAAGCTGAAAATTCTGTCAGCATTATTCTATTTGATTTAACAGCTTTTGATACTCCTCCTGATCCGGCTGAAGATCAGCGGCCTTTTGTGCATGATTTCTTGCTTTTTCCGGCTGCTTTTCTTCTAAATAAATTAGTGCAAGATTATAATGTGCTTCATGAAAAGAAGCATCTCCCTTAATTACATAAAGCAGGTGCTCTTCTGCTTCTTTTAATCTCCCCACTTTTATTTCAGTATATGATAATAGAAAATAGACTTCCGGTGAAGCATTCCCTTCTTCAATAAAATCAGCAAGCATTAAACGAGCCTTTTCAAACTCTTCACCATTGATATGTTCCTCGGCCATTACCATAGCTGTTTGTTCATTTAATAGTCTTCCCGGTTCATTGAATCCATACTTCATCAAGCCGGCTGCCAGACAGAATGTTCCAGCTAAAAACAGCAGCTGAAGCAATGGCTTTTTCTTCTTGGGAAAATGCACAATGCCAGTAGCAAGAAATCCGCCAATCAGCCCTCCTATATGTCCGGCATTATCAATTCCCGGGATGGTAAATCCAAATGCAAGGTTGATTCCTAATACAACAAGTATATTAAAACCCATAGTCCGGAAGAAAAGGCCTGGATAAATGAGCCCAAAATATAAAAGTGCCCCAAAGCAGCCAAAAATAGCACCGCTGGCCCCTGCTGAAAGTGCAGGGCTAAAAACAAAACTGGCTAATGTTCCGCCAAATCCAGCAGCCAAATAGATAAATAGGAATCTTAAATTTCCATACACACGTTCCACTGTGGTTCCAAGATAAAATAAGGCAAGTGTATTCATTAGTAAATGAAGCAATCCAATATGAAGGACAATCGGGGTTAAAAATCTCCACCATTCCCCATCTAGAATTAATGGATTAAATTTAGCCCCATACTTAATTAACGTCGAGGTATCTGTACTGCCGCCCATTGCTTCCAAAAGTAAAAAAACAGCAACTTGAATAACCATAAATATATACGTGAAAAAAGGCTTCCCAAAATTGAACATTTCCTTTTCTTTTTTTGCTGTTTTTACCGCTTTAGAAAGAGCAGTATGCTTCAGGGCATCGGCATCCATTTCCGTATAATTTCCGGACGGAAGGGTTAACGGTTTTTCGAAAATTTCTTCAACCGCATGCAGGCTTTCCGGTTTGCCGGATTCAATGATCATGCTTTGAACAGACGCTTTCCCATTTTCAGGCATGAAGGGGTCTGTGATGCGGAATTCATAGTCATCAACAGGCAGATACGCAGAAACATAGATATTTAAAACCGGCATTTCCCTTTTTCCAAGCTGCTTCCTGACCGATTCAGCTTTTTCGGCCGTCACTTCAATATCCCGCTGCATCCAATTGCTCCAGTCAAGGTCATATTTTAAGAGCCTGATTGCCTTTATGTTTTTATCCTCCATCCTTTCAAGCCATAATTCATCCTGATCTCCAGATAACTGAATCATTCTGTACCCGTGGTCAGATATGAAATAATCCGCAAGTTTCCAAAATACATAATCCTCTTGAACAGCCAATTCTTCCCCCACTCTCTATATGTTGCATAATTACTATACTTTATTTAACTATAGGCAAAAAAGAAACCTTTTGTAAAAGAAAAAGCACCTTTACATATCGGCAAAATAAAAAGACCTATTACGGTCTTTTTACTTCAAGATTGCCGCCCTTCTGATGGCCCTGAAGAGAAAACAGAGCTCATCATCCTGTCGCGGATAAGCGGAAAACTCATGACTGAAGTAACCAGCAGCTTCCGCAGAAAAACATTCCCAAACATAACATTAATCAATCGATAACGGTTATGATAGGCAAAATAAGTACCCAGCCCAATCATAAAAATAGATAGTAATCGAGACATTGAATTCCCTCCTCTTCCTTATTGTGAGAAGAGGGAATAATTTTTATCCATTCTCTATAGTAAAATAAAGTGAAACTTCAATCAGTGGGGGTTTTCCTTATCCCCCACTGATTGTTAGTCGCGTTCTAGTGTCGCTAAGATCTCCGCTAGCGCTTCGATCAATCGACACTACGAACCCGATTGGTTCAACTAAGCCTCTGCCTGCGCGTCGGCAAGTTTCACTGTATCTCACCAATCGGGCCTTTACGAGCAGTTTGACCCCCACTTATCCTCCTTTGATTCCTCTGAGTCTTGAAGTGGGGGTCTTACTGCCCGTTAGACTGCGATAAATTTCACCATTGATACAAGCTGATTAATCCTTCAATATTGGTTCCATCGTTTTCTTGAGAACATTAACTGAATGGGTAAACTGATTCTTCTCTTCGGTGTTTAGGTGAAGTTCAACAATATCACGAATGCCATTTCTATTGACTATAGCAGGCACCCCAATATAAACATCCTCATGACCATATTCACCATCTAAATAAGCTGACACCGTAAGGACGGAATTTTCGTTCTGAAGGATGGCTTTCGTCAGTCTGACCAGACCCATGGCTATTCCATAATAAGTCGCACCTTTTCGCTCGATAATATGATAAGCTGCATCTCTGACATTAAGGAATAACCCGTTAAGATCTTCCTGCCTATAGTTCTCTTCTTTCTTCATCCAGTCTTCAATGCTTTTCCCTGCAATATCGGCATGGCTCCATACAGGCAATTCAGTATCTCCGTGTTCACCAATTATATAAGCATGAACATTTCTCGTATCGACCTTGAAATATTCACCCAGCAGAAATCTGAATCTGGCCGTATCCAATATCGTTCCGGATCCAATTACTCTTTCTTTTGGAAGCCCGGAGTATTTCCAGACAGCATACGTGAGAATATCCACTGGATTTGTCGCAACCAGAAAAATGCCATCAAAACCGCTGTTCATGACATGCTCAACTATTCCTTTAAAGATTTTAGAATTTTTTTCTACAAGATCCAGGCGGGTCTCACCGGGTTTTTGATTCGCTCCTGCAGTAATGACAATCAAATCAGCATCTTTGCAATCGGAATAATCTCCAAACCAGATCGATGTTGGGGAAGGGGCAAAGGGCATGCCGTGATTCAAGTCCATGGCATCTCCTTCAGATTTATCCTTATTTAAATCAATCAGCACCACTTCTTCTGTAACACCTTGATTTAATAGTGCAAACGCATAGCTTGATCCAACGAATCCAGTTCCGATCAGCACCACTCTGTTTACCCGATTTTTCATAATAACTCCCCTTTACTTAATTGTAGAGAACAGCAAAGTTACTTTATGCCAATAAGATATATAGAAGCATTCCCACTGAGGCAGAAGCTAAACCTGAAAAAAAATTAACAAAATCATTATCTACAAAATGCCAGCCTTTTATCAAAAAGGCCGTCTGCCCGCAATGTTGTGCAGTTTCCACGATTGAACTGCATAGCGGGCACTTGTATTCAGCTTGAAAAAAAGCACCCAATAAAGAATCAATCAAATTTCCTGCAAACCCAAAAACTCCAATAAGTAAAACCTCATAAGTTGAAATGTCAAACAGCACATTTGATAGAAGGGCTATTATAAAAGAACCTGACAAAGCTGCAAGTGTCCCGAGAGAGCTGACAGCACCGGAAGTACCCGTTTCGATTGTCCTCCAGGTTTTCAGAGAAATGGGGAGTTTTTGACTTAATGAGCCAATTTCTGATGCCCATGTATCCGAGTTTGCTGCAGCCAGTCCGATAAGAAACATTATCAGCCAAACCTGTGATGGATCCAGCAGATTAAATATGCTGGCAATTGCGGCTATGCCTCCATTTGCAGCAACCTGCTGCCAATCCCTTCTTGATCCTTTTGCATGCTTATTTTCGAATTCCTTTTTTTTATGGCTTTTAAATTTTGACCAGAAGCTTGAACTTGCAAAAAAGAACCCCAGGACAAGAAGGCCATAAAAACCAAATCCCCAGCCTGCTGCCGCACCCACAATGAATGCCGCTATACTGCCTGAAAAGGTCAGTAATCGGAAATAATATCCGGCCAGGGATGTGATCAATATAAAAATAATAATAGCTATGGATTCAAACATCACACACCTGCTGATCGGTAATTATCATTTCCACCGGCTTGTCATGGTTTTCCACTGGAAAGCGGGTTATAACCTGCATTTCAAAAGCCAGTGAAACCGTTCTTCCTTTATAATGCTCGAGAAAACGATCATAATATCCTCCACCAAACCCAAGCCGGAAGCCGTTTTTCATGTATGCCAGTCCGGGAACGATTAAAGTATCGATTTCTTCACTGCGGACTTCATCCGTTTTTTTCGGATTTGGCTCCCATAATCCATAAAATACTGACTCCAAATCCATGAAGCTATTCAATTCACGGAACTCCATTTGCTTTGATTGAGGTATGCACTTCGGGACAACAACCCTCTTCCCTTCTTCCCAAGCTCTTCTGATGATCTGCCATGTATCAGCCTCAGGCGCCTTTGAAACCGTTATTCCTATCGTTTTGGCCTGGCTCCATAAAGTGGTGCTATAAAGGCTTGTGGCAATTTGATAGGATAGCTGTTCATACTCAGGCTTGCTCAATTCCTTCATCCGATCCTGCATTTGCTTCCTAAGGACCTTCTTATCAATTTCCATATAAAAACCTCCAGTTTTTACAAAGCTAACAATAATTTATCCAGAAAAGGGAAGGATACCCATAAAAAAAGTCAACAAAAAAAGCAGTAGGAATGATCCTACCGCTTATTTTGTTTCGCGATGTGCAGTCGAACGCTTGTCTCTTGGGCAATATTTTTTAAGCTCAAGACGATCTGGATTATTTCGTTTATTTTTTTTAGAAATATAGTTACGATCTCCACATTCTGTGCAAGCTAACGTAATGTTTACACGCATGTAATTTCCCTCCAAACTATGTTCAAACTAGTTCGTTCATACGACTTTTCTATAATATCATTTTTTAAATCGAAATGCTAGTACGTTTTTTTAAAAGTATCCTCTTTAACCCTGTCTATCAGCAGGCTGTTATACTGAAGCGTCTCTGATTTGCTGTTTCCGTTGATAATCCATGACTCCCCTTCTGCTGTTCCTCTGCCATTAAATACTGCATTAAGTGCGAAGATGCTTATTGCATTCCCTTGGGCCATAGGGTGGTATTTCAATGTTCCCTTCTTTTTGCAGTTCCATATTTGGTCACTGAAAATGTTCCAGTATGGCTGAATCGTACACTCTTCCATTTTTTTACCGTTTAGCTGGCCATTGACCAAAAACAGCTTGGAATCAGCCATATGAAAGATGACATTTTCTGCGGGAGAAATGAAAGAAAGGTGTTCACGGGAAGAAAACTCATGTCTGTGCTGCAATAGAAGCTTAATCGTTCTGGGCTCGTCCGCATGGTTCGTAATATAGCATCTAAAATAGGAAATTTTAGAGTGGATTTTTTCTGTTTTAATTTGAACAGAAATATTTTCATCAGGAAACATTTCTTTACTGACATTTTCCATCCAGTAAGTTTTCCCGTCTATCCATAATCCGGGAATCATCCTCAATTTCCCGATCGGCGCTTTCTCCATTTCTTCATAAACATCAGATTGAATCCAATTTAATGTATTCATCTTTATGCACCTTTTTCTATAATTTTTTTAACATCATTTTAATGGCAGGTAAAATATATCACACCAGATCTTCAAGCTTCCGGCTGATCCGGGTTTCTTGAAATACTCTATTTGTTTCATCAGCAATGCGTCTCCAGCTGAATAGGCTTTCTGCGACCTTTTGACCTTGTTTGCCAATTGTATCGGCGGCTTTAGGGTTCTCAAGAAGAGCGGAAGCCTGCTCTGCGAAGCTGTGTGGATCTCCTGGAACCATGAACAGTCCGGAATATTCATGTTTAACAATTCCCTTTAACCCTCCTGTATAGGAAACGATCGCCGGCTTTCCTGTGATCATTGCTTCGAGGGCTACAATGCCAAATGGCTCATAATAACTTGGAAAAGCAGCGATTTCGCACTTCTGAAAGAGAGCTAATCTTTGCATGTCATTTATAAATCCCGGAAAAAGTATGACATCATCAACCTTCAGTTCTCTTGCTTTTTTTCTGTGTGCTTCAAGCATAGGACCTTTGCCGGCAACGATTATATAAGCATCCTGATACTTCTCTTTTATTATAGGCGCTGCCTCAATCAAGGTTTCAAACCCTTTCTCCCTCACCATCCGTCCAATGGAGAATATCAGCCTTCCGCCTTTTTTTACCGGAACCCCTTCCAATAAGCTGTCAGGATCATCAAGAAGTGATTCTTTGCTGATTCCGTTTGCGATAACAGCTATTTTTTCCCTGGCAATTGAAAATTGCTGAAGTACTTCTTCCTTCATATATTCACTGCAGACAATAACCTGATCTGATCCAATGATCAGCTGCTCTTCTTTTGTATGGATAAATTTCTGCAATTCTGTGTAAATCCCATTATTCCTTCCATATTCTGTTGCATGTATAGTTGTAATTAAAGGACAGTGCAAGCTCTCCTTTAAGGACAGGCCGCATGCACCTACAAGCCAGTCATGTGCATGAATGATTTCAAAGTGGTGGAAGGATGACAGTTCAATGGCTTTTTGCTCCATCGCCAAATTCAACCCCAAAATCCAGTGCAGAAAATTAGGATCTTTTTCATTTAGCGGCTTAACCCGGTGGATATAGATACCGTTTATATGTTCATAGCTGGAAAGAGTGCCGGGATTAGCAGTCAGTATATGAACCTCATAATCCTGTTTTAATCCTCCTGCGAGTCCATACACATGCCTTGATAAACCGCCTACTACATGGGGAGGATACTCCCAGGTAAGAAGAAGGATTTTAGGTTTATTATTAATGATACGATTATTAGTTAGTTCTGAAGTTACCGAGTCCATCATTCTTTTCCTTCTCCTTCACTCACTGATTCATAATAGGTGTATGTACTCACATTTACCGTCCATGCAGGCTGAACCTCAGATTCACTTTTTTCTTGGGAAGGTGATTCCTCAGAAGTATATAGTGCTTCTGAACGCAGTAACGGGATGAAATGAGTATCTGTTATTTTAATGCCCAGCTCAACACAATACACTTTGCCGGGTTTGAGCCCTTTAAAGGTCCATTCAGAATGATCGGACAGGATAACTTCATGATCACAGACTGCATTGGCTCCGTCAAAAACAACCCCGGTAACATCATAGATTCTTAAAGATTTTCTCAAGGAGGATACAGGCTTGTCCAAGTATAGTGATAGCATCTTCACCTTCTGAATAGACAATCTCCAGGATACTTTTGCCTTATCATCGCTTGAGCGTGTTAATGTCAAATGATCTTTCGATTGATTTTGCACAATGTTTTCTTCAGATATTAATTTTTCCCCTAAAGACTCCCCGCTGTCGCGTTTCCCTTTATTTTGGATAAGTTTGGTCCACTGGTACTGTACCTTTCCTACTGTTGTATCAAGCTTACTGGCGATTTTACGGAATGACAGCCCCCTGCGGCGAAGCTTAATAATTTCATCTATCATGACGGCACCTCTTGCAATTATTTTCATAGAAAAAGGGTTCTATATGACAAAAAGCAAAATTTTATGACTATTTATATAACTCAATGTTATCACTGATATGGATAGCCTACAATGAACAGAAATTGTCGCTTCTTGCGAATGCACATGCCTTCCCGATTTCAAATAGAAAAAACTTTTAAAACGTTTGCTGAGCTTCTTATTCGACAGAGCTTCAGCGACAATTATCTTTAAATTTCACCTGTTTATGGATTATATATCGAAATTTGTCAATTTAGATGGTAAAATATTTCTGTGCAATGAATTAGAGGTGACTTTTATTGGAATCTATCTTACTGTCATTATTGATCTTATCTATAGGGCTATTCATTCTTTCAGTGTTTTTGAGAGATCCTTATAAAGAGCTGCGCGATGAAATGGACCAAATGTCCATGCAGCAAATCCAGGAAATGTATCAAATTAAAAAGAAATTAAAAGTATTGGAAGAAGAACTGCTCGTGGCGGATGAACCCTTTACTCAGCACGTTCCTGCAGAGCCTTCTATTCATTCTGCAGAAAAAAGGGAAGTTCATGAAATAATAAAAAATCAGGTGATTCTGCTTACCAGGCAAGGGCTGTCAGTAGAACAAATTGCAAGACAATCTTCACTCTCTCCTGATGAAGTAAGGACCATCCAAACAGAAATGAAATTTAGGGGCCATAGCCATGTATAAAAGAAATACCAGGGCATTTGCATTTGGCATCCTTATTGCTGTCATAGCCTTTGGCACAGCCTACTTTTTGAATAAACCGGAGCATACTGAAAATAGAACAATCGATGAAAACAGCGCAAAAAACTTCCTGCAGGCACACGGCTACACTGTATTAACAAACGAAGAATATACTCTCCTGCAGCAGAAGGACGCTAAAGACCAAAACGAGAATAAGGAAGTAAAAGAAGAACCTGCTGAGAAAAATACGGAGCAGGAAGAAGAGTCTCAGAAAGTCTATCAGCTTACCATTGAGAGCGGCATGACACCCGGGGAAATCGCGTCACTGCTTGAAAAATCGAGTGTAATCGACCAGGCAGCAGACTTCGGCAATTACCTGGAGGAATACGGGTACAGCAAAAAAATACAGCTGGGCACATTTGAACTGACCCATAATATGAGCTATAAAGAAATTGCTAAAATCATAACAAAAAGCTAAAAGGTTAAGATTCCTTTTAGCTTTTTTTACTGCAGCTCCTTTATGGCAAGGCGCTTCCGCTTTCTTGTCTAGCTCCAGCGCCTACCCCCTCGAGGTCACAAGCCAATCCTCCCAAAAAGGCAAAAAACGCCTTTCCGCGAGGCTCGTCTTGTGCTTGTCGGGGGTGAACAAGGCGCTTCCGCTTTCTTGTCTAGCTCCAGCGCCTACCCCCTCGAGGTCACAAGCTTGTCTAGTTGCGGCTCCTAGGAACTCGGGGTCATAAGCCGTTTCCTTTCAGAAGGAAAAACGCCTTCTTACAGGAACCGTCTTATGCCTGTCGTCCCTGGGCAGTCGCCTACACATTTCGGGCAATCCTCCCAAAAAGGCAAAAAACGCCTTTCCGCAACGCTCGTCTTGTGCTTGTGGCCCGCAGGACAAGGAAGACTTCGTCAGCATAAACATCGCACGACCAAAAGCGACAGCTTTTGGGAGGATGCGGGTCATGCAGACGTTGCCGCCACAGGACGTGGCGACCTTAGTCTGCATTCCTCGTGAACCAGGCGCTTCCGCTTTTCTTGTTAATTATTTAAATCATACTGGCGTCCTTTAACCAAATAAAAAATATGCTCTGAAATATTCGTAACATGGTCAGCTGCTCTTTCTAAATAACGGCAAATAAATGAAAGCTGGGTGATCTGCGGAAGGTATTCCGGTTTCTGCAGATTAATTTGCAGCAGCTCTTTAATGGTTTCACCATAGAGGTCATCGACCTGATCATCCATATCGGCAACTTTTTTGGCTTTTGCAGTATCTTCTTCAGTGAAAGCTTCCAGTGATAGACGCAGCATTTCAGTTGAAATTTCATACATTTTCTTTATATGTTCAATCGGCTTAATTAGCGGCTCTGACCCAATCCGTATGGTGGACTTTGCAATATTCACTCCAAAGTCTGCAATTCGTTCAATGTCTGTTGCGATTTTTATAGCCACAATGATGCGGCGGAGGTCAATAGCCACTGGCTGTTGTTTTGCAATTAGCAGAATGGCTAAATCATTTATTTCCTCATACAGAATATCAGCCTGATTGTCGTCATCAATGATTTCAAGTGCCAATTCAATGTTTTGGGTTTCAAGTGCTTCAACTGATCTATGCAGGGCCTCTATTGCAAAATTGCCAATTTCTATAAGCATTTTTTGAAGCTCCTGAAGATCATAGTCAAACCTTTCACGTACTGCCATCAATGTAATCCCCCTTCATCCATATAATAATGCTTGTATTCTTTCATAATCATTCGATTAACCGAATCGTCCGGTGATATAATCTTCAGTCCGCTTATCTGAAGGGGTAGAGAATATCTTATCCGTATCGGCAAACTCGATTACTTCACCGTTTAAGAAGAAAGCTGTTTTATCAGAAATACGGGCTGCCTGCTGCATATTATGAGTAACGATGATAATACTGAATTCTTCCTTAAGCTCCTGCACCAGCTCCTCTACTTTTAGGGTAGAGATAGGGTCAAGTGCAGATGTAGGCTCATCCATTAAGATGACATCCGGTTCAATTGCAAGACAGCGTGCAATGCAAAGTCGCTGCTGCTGCCCGCCTGATAGGCCATACGCATTCTGATTCAGGCGATCTTTAACTTCGTCCCAGATGGCGGCACCCCTCAAACTTTTCTCAACAATCTCATCAAGGATTTTTTTATCGCGGATACCATGAATTTTCGGTCCATAGGCTACATTTTCATAAATGGACTTTGGAAATGGATTTGGCTTTTGAAAAACCATCCCCACATTTGTTCTTAAATCCTCCACTTTAAATGATTTATCAAGAATATTTCGCTCCCGGTATAAGATTTCTCCGGAAATTCTTACTGAAGGCACAAGTTCAACCATGCGGTTCAGCGTTTTAATATATGTGGACTTACCGCATCCTGATGGTCCGATAATTGCCGTTACTTCATTTTCATTGATGGCTAAATTTATATTTTTTAAAGCATGGCCTTCACCATACCAAAGGTTAAGATCTTTTGTATTATAAACAACTTTTTTGTTTTCTGCTGAATTTGGAGCTATGCTTTCTTTTTTTATATTTGGATTTGTTTTTTCTGTCACAACAGGCATTTTAGAAAACCTCCCAGGCTAATATCTTTTTTGGAACTTGTTCCGAATTAAGATGGCTATTGAGTTCATCACGAATAAAACAATTAATAATATCACAATTGTTGCAGCTGCCAGGTTTGCATATTCTGCTACTAGAGCAGAGTCGATTGTCCAATAATAAATCTGTACCGGCAAAATCGTAAATTTATCAAAGATTCCATCAGGAACGGGAATTAACAAAGCCGGTATTCCAATAACAACCAATGGCGCTGTTTCGCCTATTGCCCGCGATAATGCAAGAATAACCCCCGTAAGGATTCCAGGTAATGCTGCTGGAAGTACTACATTTTTAATCGTTTGCCACTTTGTTGCTCCCATTCCGTAAGAGGCTTCTCTTAGAAATTGGGGAACAGCACGGATTGCTTCCTGGCTGGCAACTACTACAACAGGAAGAACAAGCAGTGCCATCGTGAGTCCTCCTGCGAGAACTACAGAACCCAAATCTAACGCTCTTGCAAAAACAGTTAATCCAAGGATTCCAAAAACAACTGACGGAACGCCCGCCAGGTTGGAAATGTTCGTCTTAATAAATGAAGAAACGCGGCCCTTGGCTGCATATTCTTCAAGGTAAATTGCTGTGCCTACTCCAAGAATCATCGTTACAGGAGCAACTACAAGCATCAGCCAAAATGTTCCTGTTATGGCTCCCCAGATTCCAGCCCTTTCAGGATCTGTTGATAAGCGATTCATCAGAAAATCCATATTGATCCAGCTTAAACCATCAGCGAGGACCCGATAGATTAATACAATTAATACAACCAGACCGAATAAAGTGGCCAAAAAGAATAGTGTTTTAGCCAGGTTATTGGCAAGCAGGCGGCTGCCCATTTTTTTATGCACTTGTTCTGTATCTACATATTTCATTAATATTCCTCCCTAAACCTGCGAGAGATATACTGAGCAAGAAGGTTCATTATTAACGTAAACACAAACAATGTCATTGCAACAGCGTAAAGGCTATAATATAAGGTTGTTCCTGCGGCTGCTTCCCCGCCTGTTACTTCCACAATATAAGCAGTCATAGTCTGCATGGACTGTGTAACATCAAAAGTAAAATTTTTCGAACTTCCGCTCGCAATGGTGACGATCATCGTTTCCCCGATTGCTCTGGAAATTCCTAATACAAACGAAGCAATGATACCCGAAATTGCTGCTGGTACTACCACTTTCCAGGTTACCTCAAGCTTTGTTGCCCCCAGTGCAAGAGCACCCTCCCTCATCGCATTTGGTACAGAACTCATTGCATCTTCAGAAAGGGAAGCTACCATTGGGATAATCATGATTCCCATTACAATCCCGGGGCTTAATATATTTGTTGGTTCAAGACCAGGAATAAAAGATCTTAATAAAGGTGTTACAAACGTAAAAGCAAAAAATCCATAAACAATGGTAGGAATACCTGCCAGTATTTCAAGAAGAGGCTTTAATGCCTTTCTTGTTTTTTCTGATGCGTATTCACTTAAAAATATGGCTGTCATCAGTCCTACTGGAATCGCAACCAGCATAGCTATTAAAGTCGAAATGATGGTTCCCGTCAATAAAGGCAGAACACCAAAGACAGCATTTTCACCTAAAGGCTTTAATTGAGTGCCTGTAAAGAAATCTATAAAAGAAACGTCTTTAAAAAAGGCGATTGTTTCCGTAATTAATGTAAGTACAATTCCAATAGTGGTAAGAACTGAAATTGCTGCGATGCCGAATAATATTTTCGGTATTAATTTTTCTGTGTAATTATTGACACTTCGAGATTTTTTCTTTTGCTGAATGATTTCTCGTACATTCAGCGTTTTGTTACCGTGTTGAACAGAACTTTTAGCCAAGTGAAAAACCCCTTTCAGCCTTCTCATCCAAAGAAGAACTCTTTACATGAACATCACAAGAAGATGAGAATGCAAACCTCTCATCTTCTCATAACAAAACTTCTTTATTTCAATCCGTTCAAAGCATCCAGAGAAGCTTGGATATCTTCGTCTGATAATGGTGCGAATCCAGTTTCTGCTGCAACATCCTGTGCATTTTCCATTGTATAGATAGCATAATCAAGAACTTGAGGCTTTTCTTTAGCCATATTTGTATTCAAATATGTGAATACCGGGCGAGTAAATGGAGCATAATCTCCGTCTTCTTTGATTGTGTCTAATGATGGTTCAACAGGCCCGTTGCCAAAGTCTACTTTTACTGCAGACAATTTATCTTTGTTGCTGTCATAGTAACCATAGCCAAAGAATCCGATAGCATTTTTATCTTTAGATACAAGATCCACTAAAGTTGAGTAATCCTGCTGCAGATTGATATTTTCAGGAAGATCCTGTTCGTCGAGAATATTCTCAAACATAAATTCGTAAGTGCCGTGGTTTTCATTTGGACCATATGTTTGAATTTCTTCATCCGGGAAATCAGGGCGAACATCCGACCATTTTTTCTTTCCTGCACTTGCAAGGAAGATATCAACAACTTCCTGCTGTGTAAGCTCTTTAGCCCATTCATTTTCTTTGTTAATTACGATTGTGATACCGTCTAAAGCTACCTTCATTTCCTGTACATCAATGCCAAGATCTTCAGCGGAAGCTTTCTCCTCATCTTTAATTTGGCGGGAAGCGTCGTTAAAATCTGTTCCGTCTTCGGCAAGGAATTTCTTAAAGCCAGCTGAAGTTCCGGAGCGGCTGACTTCTACAGAGACATTTTCCTGTTCTCCCATATAATTTTCAGCCATGCGTGCCATAAATGGATAAACTGTACCAGAACCATCTATGACCACACTGCCTTCCAGTGCTTCATTGTTATCTCCATTTGCGCTGGTGCCTTCTTCGCCTCCGCATGCTGCAGTGAATGCCATTACGGCTGATAGCATTAGTAAAAGACTCATTTTTTTAAGACGTTTCATTCCTGAATTCCCCCTAAGAAATTTGGTTGTTTTGTCCTACGCATTTAGAATAAGGGTTGACTGTTAACGCGGTTTTAACTGATTGTAAAGCTTTTGTAAATGTCAGCAATTCTTGTGTAAATATGTCGAATTAGAGGTATAACGTTATATTTAGATATCAAAGATACTAAGACAAAAAAAACTGTCTCCCGTTTAAATAGGGAGACAGTCCATCAAGCTTATTCATTTTCTTCATTTTCTTTGCGGGCATCTTCCTGCCCTTCAATTACTTCATCGATATTTTCCACTTTTTGAACAGACTCTTTGCTGTCGCTGCCTTTCTTGTGACGCTCCTTTTTAAGCTCAAAGTAAGCATCCAGAACACGTTCGCCAATTTTTTTATTCGCTCCGTGGTCCACGCTTCCCTGATAGGCCCATGGAACTAAAACAGCCATGGCAATCTCGGGATTCTCTGATGGTGCATAGCCAACAAGGCTGAGATTCATGACCTCAGGAGGCTCTTTTCCAAATTTGCTGCGCTCGGGTCCATCATAAAAGGCCTCTGCTGTACCTGTTTTACCCGCCGGTTTATACTCTTTGCCGGCAAAATAAGAATAACCTGTACCGCCTTTTTCCTGCATGACTCTGCGGAAGCCTTCCTGGACACGGTCCATCCAGCCATCTTCAAGTTCAACCCTATTAAGAACCTTTGGCTCCATTTCCTGAACAATAGGGCCAAGTTCATTATTTTCCATTAATGGCTCACGGATTTCTTTTACAATATGAGGCTCCATCCTATTGCCGCCATTGGCAATGACAGACACATATTGGGCAAGCTGCATGTTGGAATAGGTGTCGTACTGTCCAATCGAAAGGTCAAGCATGAAACCAGGCAATGCACTCATTCCTTTAAATCCCGTTTGCTCATTAGGCAAATCAATCCCGGTCCGAACGCCAAGACCGAATTGAGCGAAGGATTCCCTTACAGTACTAAACGCTTTTTTATCTATCCATAAAGGCTTCTCGAACTCATATTTCCCCCCGCCTATATTGATGACAGTTTCAAACATATAAACGTTGGAGGAAAATTTAAGAGCATTGATATCATTTAAAGGGCCGAAGTTTCTCCAGGATTTTTTTACCGGTGTTCCTTTGATTTTTAAAGGACGATCATAAAAAACGGTTCCGGGATTAATAGCCCCCGTTTTATAACCGGTAAGTATTGTAGCACCCTTCACAGCTGAACCGACATTATAAGTAGTCGTGATGTTGCCTAATGCATCATCCTGCATTTCGGATTGGCCTGTGTCTTTATCCTTTACAATCTTTTTGCCGGCCATTGAAAGAACTTCTCCAGTATGCGGGTCCATCAGTACCACATAAGCCCTGTCCAGTAATGAAGTTCCGGATGATGCCTTGGCTTTACGCAATTCCTCTTCAATGATTTTCTCAACTTCCTTCTGAAGATCCATATCAATGCTCAGCACAAGGTCCTTGCCTCTTTGACCATCTGTAATGGGAATAGTTTCAAGGACATTCCCGGCTTTGTCCGTAATATTTTTCACTTTTGCCTTTTGCCCGTGGAGTACTTCTTCATATTGCATCTCAATGTAACTTTTTCCTACACGGTCATTACGGCTGTAGTCACGTGCCATATAGTATTCAATCTGTTCAGCCGGAAGACCTTCATCAGAGCTTGTTACTTTTCCAAGCACTGATTTCAAAGTATCTCCAAAGGCATAATATCTTTCCCAGTCGGTTGTTGTATCAACACCTGGTAAAAGCTGCAGATTTTCACTGACAACTGCAAATTCCTCAGGTGTTACTTTTTTATTCTTAACGATTTGGGGTGTTAAAGCATATCCGCTTGTAAATTCTCTATAGATAGCAAGAACTTCAAGATCGTCTTTTGTCAATTCACTTAATTCCTCTTCTGTAATCCGATCCAAAGTGAGCTGATATAGGGCCTTATCCAGCTCCTTTTCCTTACCCTCATACTTCTTTTCAAGTTCTTCTTTATCTTTTTTAGTAACCTTTTCTTCTGCCTTTTCAGGATTCTTCATGATCCAGTAATCTTTCTTATCGCGTTCCTGAACCTTTTTGGTATCTTTGTCTATCAGCTTGGCCAGCTTTTCTGCCACCTCAAGCATTTCATCCTGCTTGTACCCATTATTAGTATAAGTGATGGCATTTTGCGGGGTATTATCGACAATAACCTGTCCATTTCGGTCAAACATTTTACCTCTTGGCACAGGACTGTTGACTGTAACATCTTCCGTTCTTTCAATCTCACGCTTATAATCATCGCCATAAACAATCTGAACCATCCCAAGCCGGAGGATCAGCATAGAAAACAATAAAAACACAGCAAAGAAGAGCATATTCAGACGGAAAGGAACATGGGTCTTCTTTTTCTTCCTATTCAAATTACGCACACTTCCTTTAAAAAAGTCTCATAATCCCATTCTAAAAGAAAATAACAATAAATTCTATAAAGAACCCTTTTTCGACAAAGATAATTTTATTGGTAAAAAAAAGAGAGAGGATTTCCTCTCTCATGCAGACTGAAATTGAATTTTTCTGACGAAAAAATAAATGACTGAATGTCCGGCTCCTATTATCAGGAGAAGAATAGGGATGCTTTTTTCTTCCTGAAAAAAAGTTACCGCAGCTAAAAAACTTAAAATCGATACTATACGTCCTGCATTTAAAAAGATTTCCCTGACGACAATATATTCAATCCTCATCTCCGCAGCCTTCCACCCTCTGCCAATGACGTCATAGGTTAATGAGATATAAGGCACAAGCAAGAGCGGATACGCTACAGCAATCGCGGCTGCATACATCAGCAGCTTTGGATAGGTGACATCAAATACAATAAAGAATATGGCCGCATATAGTAATAATCCGCCGATCAGTATGGCTCTTTTCCGATACTCTTTTTTCAAGAGTCTTGACACAAGATAATACCCTAAAAAAGATATACTTGAGTTGACCAAACCGTATGTGCCAAGAGCCAATTCACTGCCAGTTGAAATAAAGACATAAACTGATATGACAAATATAAAGGTTCCTTCTCTGAGCCCCTGAAAAAAGTGGGCATTTGTAATCATGCGCCAATTCAGGCTGTTTTTTCGTTCTGCAAGAATTCTTTTAAATAAATACCTTCCATCTGCCGGCCGCCTTTTAAGAAAGAAGCTTAAAAAGACAGCTATTGAGAAAAGAGTCAGGGAAATTCCGAAGATAACGGAATAGCCGGTGAACTTTTCCATCCTTGAAATAATGAAACCCGCTGCTATCGGGCCAATCATACCCCCAACGGATGTTAGTATTCCAAGGAAGCCATTAAAGAAATCCCGATTCTCCGGCTCAGTTATTTCAAAAGTGAGTACATTGAAAGCAAGCCAGTAGAACCCATACCCTACCCCCAGCAGAGCACCAAGAAGCAATAAGAAGTTCGAGGCGTTTGTTCCAATAAACAGTACGGTCAGATAAAAAAGGGCTAAAAAAATCACACCGATTCTCAGTACTATGACACGGTCAATCTTCTTCGCCCATCTCCCCGCCAGAATAAAAGTCAAAGGCTGCAGAACAACAATGGCCAGGTTATACAAAGCCAGATCACTGAACTCACCAGACTGCTTCCAGAGATAGATATTTACAAACGTGTTTGAAAGGGCAGCACTTAAAGAATACAGCCCGCCAATAAATAATAGCAATGTTAAATCTTTTGTTAAATCGACATCACCGATCAGTTTTTTAAATCTGCTCATAAAAAAACTCCCCTTTGGTTCTAAGGGTAGTCTCCTACAAAGCCACTGCGGTTATGCAATGATTTAGAAATTTGCGCAAGAACCGCCGCAAATTCAATGTAAAAAGAAAAACACGGCAGATATAATCTGCCGTGCTGTTTGATTTATTATTTTGCAGCGCTGTAACGCTTAGAAACCTCATCCCAGTTAACAACATTCCAGAAAGAATTGATGTATTCAGGACGGCGGTTTTGGTATTTTAAGTAGTAAGCATGCTCCCAAACGTCAAGGCCAAGGATTGGAGTCTTGCCTTCCATTAATGGTGAATCCTGATTAGGTGTGCTTGTTACTTCAAGTTCACCATTGTTTACTGCAAGCCATGCCCAGCCTGAACCAAAGCGAGTTGTAGCCGCCTTAGCGAACTCTTCTTTGAAGCTGTCATAGCTTCCGAATTTGCTGCTGATGGCATCTGCTAATTCACCTGTTGGCTCTCCGCCGCCATTAGGAGAAATGATCTGCCAGAAAAGAGAATGGTTTGCATGACCGCCGCCGTTGTTGCGTACAGCAGTACGGGCAGCTTCAGGAACAGCATCCAGGTTGGATACCACTTCTTCAACAGTTTTAGAAAGAAGCTCTTCGTTCCCTTCTAACGCATTATTAAGGTTTGTTACATAAGTATTGTGATGCTTTGTATGGTGGATATTCATCGTTTCTTTGTCGATGTTTGGTTCCAATGCATCGTAAGCGTAAGGTAATTGCGGTAATTCGAATGCCATAATAAAATTCCTCCCTATGTATATGATTTGGTCAGCCCCCGAAACAATTCAATCATTTATAAAATTCAGATTTTATAATGTTTCTAAGGTCTTTAGATTAAGATTACCAAAGTTGGATTTTTGTTTCAAATAAAATGCTTTGCTACATATATACATTATCCAAATTAGTATTTTTTAATCCGCAGGAGCTTGCTAATTTAAGTCTCTTTCGTATAAATAGTTGTTTTTCGCCAACAATGTTATCCGTTGATTTCCGCTCCAGGCTGCTCAGCGACTGCGGGGCGGGCTGTGAGCCTCCCCGACGCTTTGCGTCTGCCGGGTCTCACCTGTCCCGCTGCTCCCGAAGGACATTGAAAAAACCCCCTTGAGTAAACACCGCACGAAGAATATGCGAATGCATTTTCGAGTATCGCACCTTCCGCTGCAATCAACTCAGTAAATAATATATAAAAAGCAACAAACCTTGCGAAAACAGCCTTATTTAAAGAACCACAAAAAGAAAATAAATAATCATAACTCCCTGGATCACCGCTTTGGCTGCTGCGCTGCTGACAAATCCTATTACAGATCCAAATCCAATCTTTAATGCATCATTAAAGTTTGTCCTGTTAACTGCAAGTTCAGCAATAACCGCTCCAAGAAATGGGCCAATCAGGATTCCCAGTACAGGTATGACAAATGGGCCAGCTAAAAGGCCGATTGTACTTCCCCATACACCAGCTTTTGAACCGCCATATTTTTTCACGCCAATCATATTGGCTACGTAATCAGCTCCAAACAGCAGGAGAACAAACAGCCCCTGAATCGTCCAAAATAGCCAGTTAAACGGTTCAAAAGAAAAAAGGACTCCATAAAGGATAAAACCGCCCAGCAAAAACAGCACACTTGGTATAATTGGAAAAACCAGACCCGCAAAAGCGATAATAAACAACAGAATAATCAGTGTCCAATAAACTATATCCAATTTCAGCACCCCTTCATTAAAATAAAATAAGCAAGGGATTATCCCTTGCTTATTTTACCACTTATTCTTCCCCTAAAACAGCTTCAGCAATATTCACAGCGTGATCACCGATACGCTCCAGGTTGCTGACAATGTCGACATACACAATGCCGGCCTGTCCAGTGCAGGCTCCTTCATTCAATCGAAGAATGTGCTGTTTGCGGAGCTTTCTTTCCATCTTGTCAATCTCTTCTTCTTTTTTTACAACATGCTCTGCAGCAATTTTATCATTATGATCCAGTGCCTGCATAGCTTCTTTCACGGTGGAAATGGTTAATTTGAACATTTGCTCCAGATCTGCCATGGCTGAATCAGTAATGGACACTTTATTTGCCTGTTTATAATCAATAAGTTCTATTACATTTTCGAAATGGTCACCGATACGCTCAATATCTCTTACCGTATCCATCAGCATTGTGTGCTCAGCAGATTCATTTGCAGAAAGTGAGCTTGTAGAGAGCTTAATCAAATAATCTGTAATTTTACGGTCAAGGTTATTGATTGCATCTTCTAACTGGTATGCAGTATCAGAATGTTTTTGATTGCCTGTTTTTAAATACTGAACCGTTTCTTCAAGTCCGCGTAAAGAGAATGTTCCCATACGGAGCACTTCTTCCTTAGCTTGTCCAAGTGCAATTGATGGTGATTGTTCAATAAACATAGGATCCAAATGCTTTGCTTTATAATCAGCAACCGCATCTTCACCCGGAATTAGCTTGGTCACGATCCAAGCCAGTACAGCTACAAATGGAAGCTGAATAATTGTATTAGACGCATTAAAAATTCCATGTGCAAAGGCAATTGTCATTTCAGGATTTAAATCCATTTTACCCTGCAGAGTTTCAACTAGGAATGTAAAAGGCTTTAATAAAATCAAGAAAATGGTTGTACCAATTAAATTAAACATTACGTGTACAGCTGCAGCTCTTCTTGCAGCAACAGAAGCACCAATAGCAGCTAAAACCGCTGTAATGGTTGTACCAATATTATCTCCAAACAGAACGGGCAGTGCAGCATCCAGATTGATCAGTTCTTCAGAAAACAAGCCTTGAAGTATACCGATTGTGGCACTCGAGCTCTGAACAATAACTGTAAACACAGTTCCGACAACTACACCCAGAATTGGATTTGAACTCATGCTGACGGTCAAGTCATGGAAAGATTCCAATGTGCGGAGAGGCTTCATTCCTCCGCTCATTAATTCCAGTCCGTAAAATAACGCACCAAATCCAAAAACAATTTGCCCGATATTGTGGATTTTCTGTTTTTTAAAGAAAAATAATAGAATTGAGCCTAAAGCAATGATCGGCAGAGCATACTCCCCGATATCAATCCCAATGATGAATGCAGTAACTGTAGTTCCTATATTAGCCCCCATAATTACACCTATCGCCTGGCGCAAAGTCATGAACCCGGCTGATACTAACCCAACTGTAATTACAGTAGTTGCAGAGCTGCTTTGTATAAGGATGGTGACAAGTACACCCGCCAATACCCCCATTAGCGGATTTGTCGTAAAACGATCTAATAAATCTCTCAGCCGGTCACCAGCTGATTTTTGGAGCCCGTCACCCATGAACTTGATTCCATAAAGGAAAATACCAAGTCCCCCAAAAAATTCAAAAAGCATTTGCTGAACATTTAGTTCCACAATTTTCAACCCCTATAATTTATTCGACATGATTCATCAAACCCCATACAATTATTAATGTTATTCAAGATAAAAGTAAATATAATCAGAGCCAAATTTACAATTCCTTAACATTGGCCCCTAATGTTACAGTTTCGTTACAAAAACAGAAGAAGTATTGCTTTAATACGAAAAGAGTATTTCCCTTGTAACTCCTTGGAATTTGGCTAAAATAAGAATGTGAATCTCAAAAAGGGTGTGTGCAAATGAATATTTTTGTTCAGTTTTATAAAAGTTTGTTTTCTCCTAAAGATATTGCTTTATTCAGGCATCAGGGAATAGGCAAGACGATTTTGTATGTGTTTTTCCTTACCCTGCTGTCAGTATTGCCAACCGTATTTTATTCAGGGGCAGGAATCATAAATGGCTTCAATGCTATTGATGAAACCATTGATAATCAATTACCCAATTTTGAAATAAAAAATGGACAGCTTTACACAGATGAAAAAGCACCAGTTACCATCAGCAAGGATGACTTTACAATCATTGTTGATTCGACTGGTGCAGTTGACCCTTCAGTTCTAACCGAAAGCGGCAATACGATTGCTTTATTGACAAATGAAGTCTACATACGTGCAGAAGGACAGGAACAGACATATCCATACTTGATGCTGTCGGGCGGCACAATTTCCAAAAGTGATCTTTCCGAGTTCCTTGCTTCTGCAGAATCCCTTATGCCGATTATTATTCCCTTAATAGGGATTGTCATTTATATTTTTGCAGCGGCCATTCGATTTATTGAGATATCTATTTTAGCACTGGCAGGTCTTCTAATTAAAAAAGCTCTTGCCAAAAAACTGGAATACCGCCAGTTATGGCGCATGTCTGCCTACAGTATTACTTTGCCAACCATTTTCTTTGCTATCATGTCAGCCCTGCAAACCACCGTGCAAAACGGGGCAATTATTAACTGGCTTGTTTCCCTTATTATTCTTCTGCTGGCCATTAGGGAAGTTCCTGCTCATAACCCAAAATAAAACGTGCACCCAGCGCGTTTTTTATTTTGCATTAAAATAATTCTCTTATGTCTGCAGAATAATAAAAAAGATCTTTTGTTGTTCTAAGACCGATAGGACAAGCATACATATTGGGTAAACATGCTATTTGCAGGAGGTTTGTCCAATATGAAGAAACTCGCGGGAGTATTGCTTTCAGTCCTTGTAATTTACGTAATTTTTTATGACCTGAATCATGGTACACTCCCAGCTGGGCAAAACCCGTCTATGGAGGCCAGCACAATTCCATCTGCAGAAACAGAAGCAGGGTTTTTTGAGAAAAAGGTCAATCCGGGAGAGACAGTTCTTTCAATAATTGAACTAAACCTTGATGGGCCAATTCCGGTTGGCATAGACCAGGTGGTATCTGACTTCTCGGAATTGAACAATGGAATGCAGCCAGAAGAAATAAAATCCGGTGAAACCTATAGATTCCCAAAATATAGTCAGGACAACTAATCATCATTCTTGTCAATATCAGCGGTTCATTGATACAATAGAGTGGACCTTCTCTAACAGCGTACTATTCAGCTGTTATATGAATAGATAAAAAGGAGCGAATCTCCATTGAGTGAAATTATACATCGCACGAAAACAAGGCCTGTAAAAGTTGGGCCTTTAACAATTGGCGGAAGCAATGAGCTGTTCATCCAGAGCATGACCACAACAAAAACACATGATGTTGAAGCAACTGTTGCCGAAATTAAAAGGCTGGAAGAAGCAGGCTGTCAGATCGTACGTGTTGCTTGCCCAGATGAAAGAGCTGCAAATGCCATAGCAGATATTAAAAGACAAATTAACATACCGCTTGTTGTTGATATCCACTTCGATTACAAGCTGGCTCTAAAGGCTATCGAGGGCGGAGCAGATAAAATCCGCATTAATCCCGGAAATATAGGTAAACGTGAAAAAGTGGAAGCAGTCGTCAAGGCTGCCAAAGCAAAAGGTATACCTATCCGGATTGGGGTAAATGCAGGTTCTCTTGAGAAAAGAATCCTCGAGAAATATGGATACCCTACAGCAGATGGCATGGTTGAAAGCGCCCTGCATCATATCAAAATCTTAGAAGACCTTGATTTCCATGACATCATCGTTTCTATGAAGGCTTCCGATGTGAACTTGGCCATTGAAGCATATGAGAAAGCTTCACAAGCTTTTGACTACCCTCTTCATTTGGGTATAACAGAATCAGGTACACTTTTTGCCGGTACTGTGAAAAGTGCTGCCGGACTCGGGGCAATATTAAGCAAAGGCATTGGAAACACATTAAGAATTTCATTGAGTGCAGACCCGGTTGAAGAAGTCAAGGTTGCCCGCGAACTTCTTAAAGTGTTTGGCTTATCCTCCAATGCTGCCACACTGATCTCCTGTCCAACATGCGGACGGATTGAGATTGACTTAATCAGTATTGCTAATGAAGTGGAAGAATATATTCAAAAAATTAAAGCGCCCATTAAGGTTGCTGTATTAGGCTGTGCGGTTAACGGACCTGGTGAAGCCAGGGAAGCTGATATCGGCATTGCCGGCGCCCGTGGAGAAGGTCTTCTGTTCCGCAAAGGCCAGATTGTAAGGAAGGTTCCGGAAGAAACGATGGTCGAGGAACTTAAGATTGAAATCGACAAAATCGCTGAAGAATATTTTGCAAAACAGGAAGAAGAAAAAGCACAGTCAGAAAGCCTGCAGCCATAGAAAGAACCGCACGATAAATTAAACAGAAAAGCCTGGCACCAAATTATATTTGGAAACCAGGCTTTTTTGTTATTTTCTAAAAAAACGGCAGTATAAACATACCGACAATAATGGAAATCGCTCCTATGGCAATCGCCCAGCCCCCAAGGCTTTCTGAACCCCTTCTTCTTGCGATAAAACCAAGGACAATTCCTGTTGCTCCAAAAAGAACCGGCAGCACAAACAAAGATAAAATGGAAAGTGCCAGGGCTGCATAACCGACTCCTCTGCCGGCTGCAGCGGTTTCATTCTCTTCATCCCTGTCCAATGATCTATTGTAGACACCTGGCGCTGCTATTTCTGCAGAGGTTTCCTCAGAATAATTTGCCTGAACTGCCTCTTCTTCGATTTCCTCATCCCGATCAAGCGACCTGTCATAGACACCCGGCGCCGCTATTTCTGCAGCAGCTTCTTCTGAATAATCTGCTGCACCTGCTTCACCAATTCGCTCACTGTATCGGAGGTCATACTCTTCATTGGTGCGATCTTGGTCTGCCATCATGATCCCTCTCTTTCTTTGCTGTGTTCCTAAAAAAATATTGCTTAATGGAGCATTTATAGTGTTTGCGATAAAAGGCTTTTTTAAGATGTTAATGTTTAACTGTCAAACCTGGTCTGCAACACTCTTTTGTAAGGCCATGACTTTTGTTAAGATAAGGGATATATGCATTAAAGGAGATTATTATAATGAAGAAGCGCTTTGGCATCGATATAGACGGAACGGTTACCAGCCCTGAAGCCATGGTCCCGTATCTAAATGAAGCATTTAATTTGAATATTACTTTAAATGATATTAAGCAATATGATTTAACACCTTTAGTGACGATTTCAGAAGAACAATTTGCACAGTGGTTTTATGAAAATGAGCCCGTTATCTACAAAGAATCCCCCCTGGCAAAAGGCGCAAAGGAAGTTCTGACCAAATGGAAACAGGAGCATGAATTGTATTTTATAAGTGCCAGGGGCTCTCACCTGCAGCAAGTCACAGAGGAATGGTTTTTAGAGAATGCATTGGATTTTGATCATATCGAACTAATCGGGAACCATGATAAAATCGAAGCTGCCAAAAAGTATGAGGTGGATATCTTTTTGGAAGACAAGCATGATAATGCGGTCATGATTCATGAAGCTTGCGGAATTCCTGTCATTTTATTCGATACACCCTATAATCAGGATCCCCTTCCCAATGGCGTCATAAGAGTTCGAAACTGGAAGGAAGCCAATGCATGGGCAGAGGATTGGCTTCAGCAAAAAAGAAGCATGGAAGAATAGCTCCATGCTTCTTTGTTTGTTACAGTATTAAAAACACTCCGGGCATTTACCATATATTTCAAACTTATGTCCTGAAACATCATAGCCCTTTAGATTTTCCTGCACCTGTTTCATAGGACAGACTTCAATTTCTTTCGTCTTTCCGCAATCCAGGCATATAAAATGATGATGATGATGATCATGAGAGCACGTAAAGCGGAAGTGTTTTTCGCCTGACAGCTCTGTCATTTCAAAAATACCCAGTTCCACGAATAACGATAAATTTCTGTAAATGGTATCAAAACTAAGTCCAGGGTAATTATCTTTCATTTTTTCGAGAACATCTTTAGCCGTTATATATTTATCACTGTCGGCAAACAGCTGAAGCATCTCTTCCCTTTTCCCCGTATGCTTATAGCCTTTATCCTTTAAAAGCTGCATGGCTTCATCAACATTCATTCTTTCCACCTCTTTTTTGCTTTTAAATCATCTGGGATAGAAGTCACTCATATTTATGCCGGCCTCATGCCCGCAAGTTTTTTCAGCAATATTGTTGCAATCAGTATTAATACAGCAATCATAACGATTGTTCCGCCCGGCGCCAAATCAATATAGTAGGAAATAGTCAATCCGCCCAGAACTGATATTTCACCAAAAAGCATGGACAGGAAAATGGTCTGCTTGAATCCTTTTGCAATTCTGATGCTCGCAGCAACCGGCAATGTCATAAGGGAGGAAACTAATAAAATACCCACTATTCTCATGGAAGCAGCTATAACCAGGGCCACCATCACAATAAATATGAAGTGGACACTTTTGGCAGCTATTCCGGATGCCTTGGCATGCTCTTCATCAAATGACAGCAAAAACAATTCTTTATAGAGCAAGACCACAAGTGCAATGACAAGCACGCTGATAATCAAAATAGTCCATAAATCAAGCCGGCTGACTGCACTGACGCTGCCAAAGAGATAACTGAATAAATCTGTATTGAATCCGTCAGCCAGTGAAATGAATATGACTCCAAGCCCAATGCCGCCAGATAATATAATGGGAATAGCCAGCTCCTGATAGTGCTTATAAACAGCTCTCAGCTTTTCAATAAACAACGACCCGGCTACTGAAAAAGCCATCCCCATATACAAAGGGTTCAACCCGCTCAGACCGATAAATTTCTTTTCGAGCAGCAGGCTTGCAGCGATGCCTGCAAGTGTGACATGGCTTAAAGCATCGGCAATTAAAGATAGCCTTCTGACAACAATAAACACACCCAGAAGAGGAGCAATGATCCCGATGATCATTCCAGTTAAAAAAGCATTTTGTAAAAATTCATATTGAAGGATTCCCGAAATCATCTGCCTGCTCCTTTATCGTGGTGGTAGTGATCATGGTGATCATGGTTATGTGTCAGGACATGTACATCATGTCCGTAGATTTCCGACATTTCATTTATATTCAAGCTTTCAAATTCTGCTGTATTTCCATGGAAATGCAAATTTTTATTCAGGCATGCCACATGAGTGACTTTATCAGAAATTGTCCCAATATCATGCGTAACAAGCAATAAAGTAATGCCCAGCTCCTTATTTAAATCATCCAGCATTTCATAAAAGGACTGAACATTTTTCACATCCACACCTACTGTAGGTTCATCCAATATTAATAATTTCGGGTCGCTTACCAATGCCCGGGCGATGAAGACCCGCTGCTGCTGCCCGCCTGAAAGCTCGCCAATATTACGTCCTGCATACTCATGCATGCCAACAGATTCAATTGCACGCATAACTTTTGCCTGATCGGCCTTGCCCATAAATTTAAAAAGCCCCAGCTTCTTTGTAAGACCGCTTGAAACGACTTCAAAGACTGTTGCCGGGAATCCTGTATTAAATGAATTTGCCTTTTGAGAAACAAATCCAATATTCTGCCAATCCTTAAATCGGCTGATTTCCTGGCCGAACAGTTTGACGCTCCCCTTCTGCACTTTAAGCAAATTCAGAATAAGCTTTAAAAGGGTTGATTTACCCGACCCATTGGGACCTACAATTCCGAGGAAATCTCCTGAATTAATGGTCAGATTGATATCCTCAAGAACATTCTCTTTCTCATATCTATAAGATACATGAGCTATTTCAATTATTGGCTGTTCCATTTTTATCACCTAAAATATTAAGAATCATTACGATTTACTAACACAGTATACAGGAACCTGCATTTAAAGTAAAGGTACATGCTTTTATCATAAATCTTAAAACTTATTGTCACTATTCACATTCTTCACTCATACAGTACTGAGGAGGAGTGATGAAAGTGAAAATATTCGAAAACATCATTAATCATAAATTAAGCAATATAACCGCAGATGAATTATTAAAATATGGGGAGCAGTTCAACATCCAGATAACAAAAGCGCAGGCCCAAAAAATTGCAGATCATTTGAGAGGCAAACAGGTAAACATCTTTGATGACCGGGAAAGGACAAAAATCATAAAGGAAATTGCCAGGATTGCCGGCCCGGAAACTGCAAGGGAAGTAAACAGGCTTTTTTTGCAATTTACAAAATAGAACTTAGTTTATGATACTTAATTTCTCATGCAAAAAAGCTGTGCAGTCCAGGCACAGCTTTTTACTATGTTTATACAGCCGTAATAGCTTCTAATAAGCTTTCATTGAATTCCTGGCTGCGCAGCATATCAATTTCATGTTTATAAGGGGCTTTTTTATTATTTTTATCTTCGCCAACATAAGGAGTCTCCAGAATTTTAGGGATATCCTTTAATTGAGGATGATGGACAATATAATTTAACGCGCTGAAGCCGATGTGGCCGAAGCCGATATTTGCATGACGGTCTTTACGCATTCCGCGCTCATTCTTGCTGTCATTGATATGGAGAACTTTCAGGCGGTCAAGTCCAATAACTTTATCGAATTCTTCCAATACCCCGTCAAAATCATTCACAATGTCATATCCTGCATCATGTGTATGGCAAGTATCAAAGCATACAGATAAGTGGTTGTTATAATTGACTCCCTCTATAATCATAGCCAGCTCTTCAAAGGACCTCCCGCACTCCGATCCTTTTCCCGCCATGGTCTCAAGTGCGATCTGCACATTTTCTTCGCCGTTTAAGACTTCATTTAAGCCTTCTACGATCTTTTTGATGCCGGCCTCTGTTCCTGCCCCAACATGGGCGCCGGGATGGAGAACGATCTGCTTAGCTCCAATCGCCTCGGTGCGGTCGATTTCAGAGCGAAGAAAATTAACGCCTAATTCAAATGTTGATGGGTTTGAAGTATTCCCGATATTGATAATGTAAGGAGCATGTACAACAATATCAGCAATCCCGTTCTCTGCCATATGCTTCAGCCCGGCATCAATGTTCAGATCTTCGATTTTTTTTCTTCTTGTGTTTTGCGGAGCTCCTGTATAGATCATAAATGTATTGGAGCCATATGAAACAGCTTCTTCACTTGCTGCTAGAAGCATTTTTTTCCCGCTCATGGAAACATGTGATCCAATTTTCAGCATGACAATACCTCTCCCTTTATTTCTTTATTTACGCTTGATTCTTCTTTCGCGTTTTTTTATTTTGTCCATTTCCCATTTCATTTTCTTTTTGTAGCCTGGTTTAACTTTTTTCGGCTTTTTCACCAATGAAGCGGCTTTTTTATCAATGTCATCTGTTTGTTTCTGTCTTGTTTTCCGCTTGTTGCGATTTTCCAGGTCTGTCCATTCACCTTTTTGCAGATCTTTGTGCCTGAATTCGATTCCCATTTTTTCAAGTCTGTTTAATGCATCCTCATCGGAAATCTCATACACTGTTACAGCAATTCCTGAGAAACCTGCACGCGCTGTACGCCCAACCCGATGTATATAAAAATCAAGATCAGTTGGAAGCTCATAGTTGATTACATGGCTGATTCCCTGTATATCAATGCCCCGGGCAGCCAGGTCTGTAGCCACAATATATTGAAACTCAAGGTCGAGAATCTGCTTCATCATTTTCTTTCTTTCACGCGGGTTAAGGTCCCCGTGGATACGTCCGACTTTCAGGCCTTTGCTGATTAATCCGTCTGCCACTTCATCTGCTTTTTTCTTGGTGTTGGTGAAAACAATGGCTAAGTAAGGATTTAAGGAAGTCAGTGCCTGATAGACCAGCTCCACTTTATTACGGTGTTTGGATGGAAGAAGCCAGTGCTCAATATTGGCTGCTGCGGCCTGCTTAGGCTCCACGTGAACATATTTAGGATTTTCCATGTATTTTTTCAGGAAAGGCTTCAGCTTCTCTGGAATGGTAGCTGAGAACACCAGCATCTGGAGCTTCTCCGGCATCCTTGCTGCAATCTGATCAACATCTTCAATGAACCCCATATCGAGCATTAAATCTGCTTCATCCACAATAAGGATTTCGGCAGTATGCACAAATAATGCCTGTTCTTTTACAAGATCATTGATCCTTCCCGGTGTGCCTACAACCACATGAGGCTGTTTTTTAAGCTTTTCAATGGTTCTCTGCTTGTCCGTACCGCCAATATAGCAGCGTGCAGTTATTTCTTCTCCCTCCGGGCAATGCTCTGTAACCTTAAGAATTTCATGATATATCTGATTGGCAAGCTCTCTGGTTGGAGCTGTTATAATAGCCTGAACCTCCTGACGGGAAGGATCAACCTTATGAAGGATAGGCAGCACATATGAGTGCGTTTTTCCTGTTCCTGTCTGTGATTGTCCTATTGCGCTTTCACCCTTCAGCACGGCAGGGATCATTCTTTCCTGAATTTCTGTCGGCTCAAAAAAGCCAAAATCTTTAACCGCTTCTATAATAAATGGCTTTAAATTAAATCGGTCAAATTTCGTTTCGTTCATATAAAAAACTCCTCAATTTTTCAGATTTGCCTTGGTTCAGGCTTCATCCGAAACATATATTAGTGAGTAAGATCTACTAGTATCAACTGACAACTTGCTGGTTCCGAGCTTTTCTTACATCCTGTTATTATAATAAAGTTTCCTGCAAATAACCACTCAAACAGGCATTTATATTTTTATGATGAGCTTTTTAGGTGATTTTAATAAATAAATTGGTTTCTTCTGCATAATGCCTAAACCAAAATGGGATAAACGCATACTTTATAATATGAATTTTTATTTAAAAAGAAGAACTATGCAGCGAAAGGAGGCCAATTAATATGATGCCAGGATCAAGACCCCCTATGCGCGGAGGGATGCATCCCCATCCTTTTATGACCCCGATGCAGGGTAGACCTCCCATGGGGCCAATGATGGGCGGTCCAATGACAGGCGGTCCTCCGGGAATGAAACGCGGAGGAGGAGGATTGCTCTCCAAAATATTAGGAAAAGGAAATGCCCAGCCTGGAGCAGGAATGGGAGCTGCAAGAGCTGCAGGGGGCTCGCAGGCAGGCGGAGGCATCCTTCAGTCAATAAGCAGCCCATCTTCCATAAACGGTTTTTTAACCAACACTCAAAAGGTCTTAAATACAGCACAGCAGATCGGACCTATGGTTCAGCAGTATGGACCGCTGGTCAGGAATCTTCCTGCCATGTGGAAGCTTTATAGAGGCATAAAGGATGCACCTGAAGCTGATGAGACAGCTTCAGAAGCTAAATCGGAATCCCCTCAGGCAAATACAGAAAAAAAGAAACAGAATTCAAGGCCAAAAAACATCAATAAGGAGCATGAGATGGAACAGCCCGCTGCCAAGCGATCATCAGCAGAAGGTATTTCCAAACCCAAATTATATATTTAAAGAAAAGGATGCCGGGGCATTCTTTTTTCTTTTTCCTTAAGAAAAATTACTCCTTTTGTATTATCGGTTTATCTCTTATATAATAAAGATGCAATATGGAGTTTTTCCGTTTAGAAACAGAACTCAGTTCAATTCATATATAAGCTTTTAATTAGGGAGGATATACCGATGAACGTCATAAAAATCTCTCCTCGGGGGTATTGTTACGGTGTGGTGGATGCAATGGTGATTGCAAGGAACGCTGCACTTGACCCATCTTTGCCGAGACCCATCTATATTTTGGGTATGATCGTCCATAACAAACATGTGACAGATGCTTTTGAAGAGGAAGGCATTGTTACACTTGATGGTAAAGACCGCAAAGAAATCCTGGATAAAGTGGACAAAGGCACTGTCATTTTTACAGCACATGGCATTTCACCTGAAGTGCGGGAAGCAGCGAAACAAAAAGGCCTTGTAACACTTGATGCAACCTGCCCTGATGTAACAAGGACACATGACTTGATCAGGGAAAAGGAAAAGGAAGGCTTTCAAATCATTTACATTGGCAAAAAAGGCCATCCTGAACCTGAAGGTGCAGTTGGAGTGGCTCCCCATGCAGTTCATTTAGTGCAGACTGTTGAGGATGTAAATGAACTTAACATACAGGCTGATAAAATACTGGTGACAAATCAGACTACAATGAGCCAATGGGATGTTGTCCATGTAATGGATCAGATTAAGGAAAAATACCCTCATGCAGAGTTCCACAAAGAAATCTGCATGGCTACCCAGGTCCGCCAGGAAGCAGTTGCAGAACAAGCTGGCCAGGCCGATGTATTAATCGTTGTAGGTGACCCTAAGAGCAATAACTCCAATCGTCTTGCACAGGTATCAGAAGAAATTGCGGGGACAAAAGCCTACCGTATTGCTGATATTACTGAACTGGATGTGAATTGGATTAAAGAGGCATCAACAGTTGCCGTTACATCAGGAGCCTCAACCCCGACACCGATTACAAAGGAAGTTATTACTTTCCTTGAACAATTTGATCCGGCTGATGAGTCCACATGGTCACGCGAGAAGAAAGTGCCGCTAAATAAAATACTTCCGAAAGTAAAGAAGCCTGCAAAGTTATAAGAAAAACGGAAGTGCATATAAAGTGAAACTTCAATCAGCGGGGGCTTTATCCCCCGCTGATTGTTAGTTGAGGCCCACGGAAAGCGGGTCACAAAGACGTTGCCACAGGTCAAGGAAAGCTACGGCAGCGATACATCGCACGACCGAAAGCGGCAGCTTTTGGGAGGATGTGGCGTTCTTAGTCTTTGTTCTTCTTTTCGGGCCTTTACATTATAAAGCGAGGCGACTTGCCCAGGGGTGACAAGCATAAGACGAGCAGATGGTGGGAAGTGCTTTTCTTCCCATCAGCTGATCGGCTTATGACCTCGAGCCCCTAGGAGCCGCAGCTAGATTGGGCAGTTTGACCCCCACTTACCCTCATTTGATTTCTCTGATTCTTGAAGCGGGATCTTACTGCCCGTTAGGCTGCGATAAACAGAACCGGTCCCTGAGGGAGGCCGGTTCTGTTTATTATCAGACAAATTTAAACGGATCTGTATGAACTTCAGAAGGAAAAATGGATACGCTATACCCTTTTTCTGTACACATCTGAGATAATTTTTGGGTGACTCCTTTTTTCATTACCTTTTCAACATTATGGCCGGGATCAACAATATTCAGGCCCGTCATCATCGCATCATGTGCCACATGGTAATACATGTCCCCAGTCACATATACATCAGCACCCTTCATCTTTGCTGACATAAAGTACTTGTTTCCATCTCCCCCCAGAACAGCAACTTTCTTCACTTTTGAAGAAAGGTCGCCCACTACACGAACTCTCTCCACTTCAAGTGTTTGTTTTACATGCTCCGCAAATTCCCCCAGAGTCATCTCGCCAATTACTCCAATTTTACCCAGCCCCAGAACTTCACCCTTGTTTTCAAGCTTGTAAATATCATAGGCAACTTCTTCATAAGGATGGTTTTTGAACATAGCAGAAAGCACTTTCTTTTCTATATGTTCGGGAAAAATGGTCTCAATGCAGACTTCACTAACAGCCGCAAGCTCACCCAGCTGGCCAATATGAGGATTTGCTTCACTGCCAGGCTTAAACTGCCCTGTCCCTGAAGACGTAAAGGAGCAATGACTGTAATTGCCGATTGAACCAGCCCCTGCGTTTCCAAGTGCTTGTCTTAAAGACTCAGCATTTTCTTCAGGCACAAACACAGCTAGCTTTTTCAATACAGTTTCGTATGTGGGATATAAGACTTCCGTACTGGAAAGCTTCAGTGCATCAGCCAACATATCATTGACGCCGCCTTTGGCGATATCCAAATTTGTATGTGCTGCATACACAGCTATATTATGTTTGATAAGCTTTTCAATAATTCTTCCTGATGGAGTATCAGTGGGAATTTTTTGCAGAGGTCTGTATATTAACGGGTGATGAGCTATGATCAGCTGAACATTCTTTGCAATTGCCTCATCAACTACACCTTCGAGAACATCCAGAGCAATCATGACATTTTCAACAGGAGTGTTAAGCCTGCCAACCTGGAGGCCAATCTTGTCTCCTTCCATCGCATATCCTTTTGGGGAATACTGTTCAAATAGTTGGATAATCTCATGTCCATTTATTTTTTTCACTGCATCAATACCTCCTCTGCCATTTTGATTTTCCGCTTTAACTCCTGTTTTCTCTTCTCTGTTTCACTGGAATTTGCTGCTTTTTCAAGCTGCAAAAGGATTCTCTCCCAATTCTTCTTTTCGCCGAGCCACTTGTTTTGAAATACGGCTGATTTTTGCTCCATAAGAAAAGGGCCCATCAGTAAACCTTTTTCTGTATTCTGGTAGGGTTTCAATGGCTCTCCTTTTTCAGCTGCAAGGATTTCATAGATCTTTCCGTCTTCTTCAAGGATTTGTTCGGCTATTAACTCCCAGCCATTGTCAATCAGCCAGCTTCTAATTGAGATAGCACTTAAATTCGGCTGGAGGATCAGCCTCTTTACAGAAGCAAGCTTGCTCTTCCCCTCTTCAAGAATGCTCGCAATTAAAGCCCCTCCCATGCCTGCAATAGTTATGCAGTCAACTTCATTTGGGCTAATCACTTCAAGCCCGTTCCCTTTTCTAACGGAGATCTGATTTTCGAGTCCTTCCATTTTCACCTGTTTTTTGGCGGATAGATAGGGACCCTCCACCACTTCACCAGCAACAGCAAAAGAGGCAATCCCTTTCTTTACTGCATAGCATGGCAAATACGCGTGGTCTGAGCCGATATCAGCTACTCGTGCGCCTGAGGGAATATAATTTGTTACAGCTTCAAGCCGATTTGATAATTTTTCAGTATTCATTCTGTCACCACTTATTTATGTATTGTAAAAAGCGCAAAGCGCCTGCTCTTCCTGAGCAAAAGCTAGAAAAGCTATCGTCAATTTACGATAGCCTTTCTTATAGTATAAAAAAAGTCCTTTACATATGCAAAGGACTTTCATTATAGGTATTACTTAAGGCCTGCTAACCATTCAGCCATTTCGGCAGCTTTGTCTTGAGGCACTAATCCTGGAGGCATTGAGCCTTTACCGTTTACTACGATATCAGCGATCTCATCCTGCGATAAACGATCGCCTACACCTGTTAGAGCAGGACCAACTCCGCCTTGATACTGGTCACCGTGACATCCGATACAGCTCTTCTGGTAAATTTCTTCAGGGGTCGCAGCTGCAGTTTCTTCAGTTTCAGCACCGCCGCCTTCCTGTTCTTTTGCAAGCTCTTCCATATCGCCAAGACCTTTAAAAGAAACTAGGAACATTGCTACCACACCAAAAACCATAATTAACACAAATGGAATGATTGGATTGCGATTCATGATTTAACCTCCCTTATGTAAGCACATTCAGTTTAAGTAAGTATACAAACAATGTCTATTTTACTTTAAAAAAGACAGAAGGAAAAGCCCTATTGTAAACTTTGTCAAATCTTGTTCATAAAATGGACAAAAAACTCCATCTTGAGGATGGAGTTTTTGCTAATTATTTCACCTGCATAGCTTATTCATACCTATAATATACAGTCTTAGCATCCGATGAGGCGCGCAATGACCATTCTTTGTACTTCAGAGGTGCCTTCACCGATTTCTGTGAGCTTACCGTCCCTCATGTATCGTTCAACATGGTATTCTTTCATATAGCCGTATCCGCCGTGGATCTGGACAGCCTGGTCGGCGATTTCCATACAGATTTCAGAGGCATAGAGCTTACACATGGAAGCTTCTTTGGCAAATGGTCTCCCCTGATCTTTCAGCCATGCAGCCTTGTAGACCATATTTCGTGCTAATTCAATTTTCATCGCCATATCTGCAAGTTTAAACTGAATAGCTTGGAAGTTTGAGAGAGAACGGCCGAACTGCTGGCGCTCCTTTGCATATTGAAGCGCTTTATCATAAGCAGCCTGCGCTATCCCCAAAGCCATTGCTCCAATACCAATACGCCCTCCATCCAGTGTGATTAAAAACTGTTTGAAGCCCTCGCCTTTTTTGCCGAGCAAGTGCTCAGTCGGAACGCGTACGTCTTCAAGTACCAGTTCAGTTGTATTTGAGGCATT
Source organism: Cytobacillus firmus (assembly GCF_023657595.1). Taxonomy (NCBI): domain Bacteria; kingdom Bacillati; phylum Bacillota; class Bacilli; order Caryophanales; family Bacillaceae; genus Cytobacillus; species Cytobacillus firmus. The sequence continues at coordinate 3,691,306 of NZ_CP098323.1, forward strand.
GAGTCCCATTTTTTCATAATTATCGATAACGGTAAATCCTTCTGCATCCGTTGGAACAATAATCGCACTAATTTCTTTTTTTCCATCCACTTCACCCGTGACAGCAGTCAAAGCTAAATGCTTCGCATAGCTGGCATTCGTAATAAAGCATTTATTACCATTAATGAAATATTCACCATCTTTTTCGACAGCTGTTGTTCTGGTACCGCCAGCATCTGAGCCTGCATTAGGCTCTGTCAGCCCGAAAGCTCCAAAAGACTCACCTGTACAGATAGGCACCAGATACTTTTGCTTCTGCTCTTCGGTACCGAATAAATAAAGCGGTGCTCCGCCAAGTGATATATGCGCGGAATAAGTGATTCCAGTTGACGCGCAAGCCCTGCTCAACTCCTCTGTTACAATAGCAAAGCTAACAGTATCTGCCCCTGCCCCACCATATTCTTCAGGGAAAGGAAGCCCCATCAAGCCAAGGTCAGCCATTTTCTTAAATACTTCTACTGGAAATTCCTTTGTACGGTCTCTTTCTAAAGCTCCCGGTGCAACTTCTTCCTGAGCAAATTCCCTGATTGTTTTAAGGATCATATTCTGTTCTGCAGTTAAGTCAAAATTCATGTAAATCCCCCTTATAAGAACAAAAGTTGTATACGCTTTCATTACTATTATATAAGGGATATTAGAGTTTTCTCAACATTTAAAAACTTTTTAAAATATTTTATTATACGAATATAGAAATAACTAATAAAAGAAAGCCAAGAGCCCCTGAAATCCATAGATATAGGAAATTCCATTTTAATCCTGAAAACAGCCAAAGAACACAATTAATTACTAGGGAAACATAGAGAATTCTCTCGTTTCCTGGATAAAACACCGATACAATATCAACAGATCCCATTAGTAAAATCAAAGCTCCTGATATGATGGGGATATGCATCATTTTTACTTTTTTAGAAAAATAAAAAATAAAGAAAATATCCGAAGAAATGAAAAGAATTAAAATGACGGTTTGCAAAGTAATAGACAATTCAGTAAAATAAATTAATAAAGCAGAAATTGGAATCAGCAGTAGGAGGATAAGGTTGGCAAGATATAAAACCACTGTATTTTTACGTTTTTTTATTCCTTTCGGCTGACTTCCTTCGGTGTAAAGAGCAAGCAGGTAGTCACAATAATGGTCAGGGAGCATTCGGCTCTTTTTCCAATGAAGCAGCTCGTTAACAATGATTTTTTTTCTGTTTTCTTCCAACCAAAGCACATCCTGTCAAAAAAAATAGTTTACTTCCATTGTAAGAAGTAAACTATCCACTGGCAATTATTTTTTATTCTAAAAAGTCTTTTAAACGTTTGCTTCTGCTCGGATGGCGCAGCTTTCTTAAGGCTTTGGCTTCGATTTGGCGAATACGTTCGCGGGTAACGCCAAATACCTTGCCGACTTCTTCCAAAGTTCTCGTACGGCCATCGTCAAGGCCGAATCGAAGACGCAGAACGTTTTCTTCTCGGTCAGTCAGTGTGTCCAGAACATCTTCAAGCTGTTCTTTCAGAAGCTCGTATGCCGCATGCTCCGATGGAGAAGTGGCATCCTGATCTTCGATGAAGTCACCTAAGTGAGAGTCATCCTCCTCACCGATAGGTGTTTCTAATGAAACAGGTTCCTGTGCAATCTTAAGAATTTCTCTTACTTTGTCTGGAGTTAAATCCATATCTTCAGCAATTTCTTCCGGTGTTGGTTCACGGCCAAGATCCTGAAGAAGCTGGCGCTGAACACGAATCAATTTATTGATGGTTTCCACCATATGGACAGGAATACGTATCGTTCTGGCCTGGTCAGCAATCGCTCTCGTAATGGCCTGGCGTATCCACCAAGTTGCATACGTACTGAACTTGAATCCTTTGCGGTAATCGAATTTTTCAACCGCTTTTATCAGTCCCATATTCCCTTCCTGGATAAGGTCAAGGAACAGCATTCCGCGTCCTACATACCTTTTCGCGATACTCACAACCAATCGGAGGTTCGCTTCTGCCAGGCGTCTTTTAGCTTCTTCATCGCCTTCCTCAATACGGTTGGCAAGTGCAATCTCTTCTTCTGCAGAGAGTAAATCAACACGTCCAATTTCTTTTAAGTACATACGGACAGGATCATTAATTTTCACACCCGGAGGGACACTTAAATCATTAAGATCAAATTCTTCCTCATTTTTTGCAAGTTCCTGAACATTCGGATCTTCATTTTCATTATCACCAACTAACTCAACACCCTGATCTCCGAGGAATTCATAGAATTCATCCATCTGGTGGGAATCAAGTTCAAATTGAGACAATCTTTCTGCTATATCATCATAGGCAAGGACACCTGTCTTTTTTCCTATTTCAACTAATTGATCTTTCGCTTGTTCAAGGGTCAATTCTGTATCAACCTCTTTTGAACGGGCCGACTTTTCAGCCATATGTCCCCCTCCTTCCAAAAATCACACACATTCTAAATCTTCTTAAAATGGGACTTTTCCTAAGGTAATGCTAATCCAAAAACATTTATTCAAGGCACACAGCCTTCTTATAGTGACTTTCGCAAATGAAGAATTTCCATTGCGATTAAAGCCGCTTTAGCATAATCCTTCTGGCGTTCTGCTTCCTTTTCTTCATTTAGTTTTTCTTTTATTTTTAACATCTTTTGATAATTCAACACCTGTTTAAGGTAATCTGATAATTCCTGTTCACTTATTTCATCATTTATGGACATCATTTCTATATCCACCACAATACGCTTAAGCTTTTCATCATTTATAAAATTTATGAATGCACTCGGATCAGGCGTATGGCCTTTTTCGTAGAAACCTAAAAGATAGGTAATAATAGCCTGGTGTTCATCGATGTTAAATGTATTTCCCTGAAGCATATCCTGAACTTTAAATGCTATGTCACTATTCCTGAGCATATGGGCAATCAGCCTTCTTTCCGCTGTATGAAAGGCGGGTTTAAGACTATCAGCCCTTTTGGGTGTCTGCAGCCTTTTTTGAGGCTCGAAAGCACCTTTGCCCTTCTGGCTGCTTTTTCTCTTCTCCGTGTAATAAACCTGTTTTTGCTGCTCTTTCAAGGCTTCCAGAGAAAGTGAAAATTCATTCGCCATCTGGCGAAGATAATGGTCTCTTTCCACCGCTTTATCAAGTCGGCTGATTTCTTTTAATACCTCTTCGATATAAAGGAGCCTATCTCCTTCATTTTGAAGCCTTTTGCCTCTGCGGAGATAAAGAAGTTTAAATGCCATAAAGGTTATGCTGGATTCGATTACATCATGACGAAATTTTTCTTCGCCGTATTCTTTAATATAATCATCCGGATCATAGCCGTCAGGCATCAGTGCCACTCTGATCTGGCAGCCTGCTTCCGTTAGCAGGTTTGCTGCCCGGTATGCGGCTTCGATACCGGCATTATCGGAATCATAACAGATCGTGATTGATTGAACATTTCTTCTTAAGGAAGCAACATGTTCTTCAGTTAAAGCAGTGCCCATCGTACCAACACCATTACCGACGCCAGCACGATCAGCGGCGATTACATCTGCAAACCCTTCAAAAAGAACGGCTCTCTGCAATTTTTTAATCTGTGGTCTCGCCAAATGAAAATTATATAAAGTTTTGCTTTTATTAAAGATTGCTGTTTCAGGGCTATTTAAATATTTGGGCTCATCGGCCCCAAGGGATCTCCCTGAAAAAGCAATCGTATTTCCGCTGCGGTCAAAAATCGGGAACATAATTCTATCTCTGAAGCGGTCAAAATAGTTCCCGTCTTTCTCCCTTTTGATGATCAGTCCTGCTCTTTCCATGACGCCTTCGGGGAACTTTCTTTTAGTCAGGAACTTGAAGACAAAATCCCAGGACTTTAATGAATAACCGATTTGAAATTTCTCAATCGATTCCATCGTAAAGCCTCTATTCAGCAAATATTCTAATGCATGCTGACCATCTTTTGTGTTTACAAGCAGATGGTGATAAAATTTACGCAGAAGCTCATGGGCTTCCATCATCTGCTGTATATCCACAGGCATTGATTTTGCTGATGCTGCGGATGCATCAATTTCGAGCTTGATATTTCCCTTTTCAGCGAGTTTTAATGCGGCTTCCTGAAAGGAATATCCTTCTAAATCCATTATGAAAGAAAACGCATTGCCTCCTGCTCCGCATCCAAAGCAATGGTAGATTTGCTTTTCGGGTGATACAGAAAAGGAAGGAGTATTTTCGCCATGAAAAGGACAAAGCCCAAAGTAGTTGCGTCCTTGCTTGTTTAATTGGATATAGTCGCCAATGACATCAACAATATCTACAGCTTGCCGAATCTCATTTACTTTCTCCTCGGCGATCCGTTCTGCCATATGAACAACTCCATTACTTACTGAGGTATTCGATAAACGTTACTGAATCCCTTCAAAATTCGACAAAATCTTTGTCAGCTGCTGCACAAACCTGGATCGGTCCTCTTGACTAAATGGTTTTGGGCCTTTCCCATAAACCCCTCTTCTTCGCGCCTTGGCTGAAAGGTGCCTCATTTCCAAAGCGGTTCGAATTTCACTTTCCTCAAATAAAATTCCCCTGGGATAAAGGACATAAACACCCTTTAACAAAAGAGTTGATGCCAATCCAATATCTTGAGTTACAACTGCATCTCCTGTTTTCACATTGTTCATTATGAATAAATCTGCAGCTTCCTTACTGCTGTCAACAAATTTCCAGACAGCCCCATTCAGGTCATTTTGCATATGGGCATAAGAAGCAACAAACACTGCGTCCACAGTAAAGGAATTGGCTATTTCGACAATTTCTTCTTTTACAGGACAGGAATCAGCATCCACCATAATGATTGGTTTGCCTAATGTTCTAATAATTCTACATCACTCCGCATAATCCTTCTTTACATGAATAACTTTTGCATAGTGAGATATGTCGAATTTTTTCTTGGTCGAAAGCTTGACATGCCACAATAAATAGTTTATTCCTTGGCAATGAACTCTAAACCTATTCGGATACATTTTTATCACAATTTTTTATTATAGTACATTAATCTCTATTTTGCCATTATTTTATCTGGCAAGAATATAATTTAATTTTGCAGTTTTTATATGAAAAAAGCCCTTGTAACCTTGCCGGGTAAAAAAAAAGAAAAGGCACATAAAGAATTTATGTGCTAGCTTTTTGGAAAGTTTTTCCGGTATTGATTTAGGATCATATTGGCTGTTTCTTCTACTGCTTTGTTCGTAACATCAATAACCGGGCATTTAATTTTGGAAACGGTTTTTTCAAAGTAACCTATTTCTTCTTTGATTCTCTCTATATTTGCATAGCTGGCATTATCGCTTAGACCTAATGATATCAGGCGTTCTCTTCGAATAAAGTTTAATTTTTCAGGACTGATTTTCAGACCGAAGCACTTATCCGGCGGGACTAGAAACAGCTCTTCTGGAGGATCGACTTCAGGCACAAGGGGCACGTTAGCCACTTTAAGGCGCTTGTGGGCAAGATACTGGGAAAGAGGTGTTTTTGAAGTCCTTGATACACCGATAAGCACTATATCAGCCTTTAATATACCACGGGGGTCACGGCCATCATCATATTTTACAGCGAACTCGATTGCTTCAATCTTTTTAAAATAATCTTCATCCAGCTTTCTGACCAGTCCTGGTTCGAAAAGCGGTGTAATGCCGCAGGCTCTTTGGATTTGATCCATTAAAGGGCCAACAATATCAAAAGCATATATCCCTTCTTCAGCAGCCCGCTGGTTAATATATTTCCTCATGTCCGGCTTGACCATCGTATAGGCTATCATCCCATTATCAAGCTTTGCGAGTGAAATAACTTCATCAATATGTACTTTTTCTTCAACATATGGAAAACGCTTGATAGATATATCGCTGCCATTGAATTGGCTCGTTGCAGCTTTTGTTACAAGTTCAGCCGTTTCTCCCACTGAGTCTGAAACGACATAAATGACTGGCAATTTTTCCATCCTTTAACACCATCTCCTTCTTTCACTGCTACTTTTCCCCGGCTAGAGCCAAGAATGCTTTCGTCAGATTTGTTTTGGTTATCCTGCCGTTTACTTCAAACCCTTTCTCCGTCTTTTTTACAACAGGAAGGGCGTCGATCTGCTTTTCAATCAGCTTTTTAGCAACTTCGATAAGCAAATCATCTTTTTCACACATGGTAATGTTAGGCATTCTGGTCATAATGATATTTACAGGGATGGAATTTAGCTCCTGCTTGCCAATACTTGCACGGAGTAAATCCTTCCTTGACAGAACCCCAACAAGCAGTGAACCCTGATCGACAACAAATAACGTGCCGACATCTTCCAGAAACATTGTCACAATTGCATCATATACCGACACATTCTCATTAACCACTACAGGAATAGATTGATAATCCCTTACATATAGCTTTTGAAGGTTTTCAGTCAGCAGCTGCGCCCCAGTCTTCCCTGTATAAAAATAGCCTACACGCGGACGGGCATCTAAATAGCCTGCCATCGTTAATATAGCCAGATCCGGCCTTAGTGTTGCCCTCGTTAAATTAAGCTGTTCTGCAATACTCTCACCAGTGATCGGCCCGTTTTCCTTAACGATTTCTATTATTTTTTCCTGCCTTTTATTTAATTCGATTTTTCTCACCACCTAATCTGAAAAGGAGATGCTTTTGGCACTCATTTCCCACTATAATAAGGTTATACTTTTATATAATTATTATATACTATTTGTCATAAATGAAAAGATGTGTTTCATCTATAGTTTGATTTACGCTGCCTAATATGCCCAAAATACGAAAGAGCCCGTCAGTGTGATAAACAGGCTCTTTCCTGACAGCCACGGCAGCTGTCCTCATCTTAGATTTTAATCGTATTCAAGCATAAGACGCAAAGTTTTAGCTTATTACTTAACAATTATTTCGTTCATATTTGCAAATTTCTTTATCACATCAGACAAATGTGCCATTTGATGCAGCCTATTGCGGCGAATTTCCTGATTCTCATCCATTACCATAGTATGCTCAAAGTACTGATCAATTTCAGGTTTCAAGCTGATTAGCAAGTTAAAGGCTTCTTCCTCTTTAACCTCTTTTTTCAACTCCTCGGTTACTGATAAATATTTACTGAACAGAGCTTTTTCATTATCATTTTCAAATAAGCCGCTGTCAATATCCCCTTTATCTTCAGCCTTAGAAGCAATGTTGATTACCCGGCTAAGCGCTTCAATGCTTTCCTTGAAGCCATCTGCATCCTTGTTGGATTCCAATACCTGAGCCCTATTCACAAGTGAAGGCACGGAGCCGATATCATTTCCTAATACAGCTTCAATTAAGTCATAGCGTATTGCTTTTTCCTGCAGCATATATTTAATTCTTAATTTAAAGAAAGAAACTAATTCCTGCATTAAATCATTTTTTGATTTCTTTCCTATATTCGCATTCAGCACGGTCTCTAAAGATAATGCGATCAATTCTTCGAGTTTCAAATCCCAGTGTTTAGCCAGTAACGTCTGGATGATACCGGATGCCTGTCTTCTTAAAGCATATGGATCCTGGGAACCGCTTGGAATAATTCCAATTGCAAAGGATGACACAATCGTATCCAGCTTCTCAGCAATGGAAAGCACTGCACCAGCATCACTTTCCGGCGTCTGGTCCTCTGCATTGCGCGGCATGTAATGTTCATTAATTGCACGCGCCACAGCTTCCTTTTCACCTTTTTGCAGGGCGTATTTTTCTCCCATAAACCCTTGCAGCTCAGGAAATTCGTAAACCATATGTGAAACAAGGTCAAACTTAGAGATTTCAGCAGCGCGGTCTGTCACTGCTTTTGCTTCACCACTGAAGTCAAGAATCTCACTCAGCTTTGCTGCCAGCTGGCGGACACGGTTTACCTTTTCAGCAAGGGTTCCAATTTCTTCGTGATACACAATGTTATTGAGTTTTTCGAGCGATGCTGAGATATCCGTTTTTTGGTCTTCTCTGTAGAAGAAAGCTGCATCAGAAAGCCTTGCCCGCAATACCTTTTCATTTCCTTTAGCCACTTTTTCCAAATGTTCATGTGAACCATTCCGGACTGTCACAAAGTAAGGAAGAAGAGTGCCATCTTTGGACTTTACCGGGAAATAGCGCTGATGCTCTTTCATGGAAGTAATTAACACCTCTTCCGGAAGCTCAAGGTATTCTTCTTCAAACTTGCCATATAATGCAGTCGGGTACTCAACCAGATTATTTACTTCTTCCAATAAATCTTCATCCACCGGGACAACCCAGCCATGTTCTTCCTCAATTTTTTCCAATTGAGAGAGAATGGCACTTTTTCTTTCCTGAGGGTTAGTGATCACATATTGAGCCAGCAATGCCTTTTCATAATCAGCAGGATTGTTAATCTCAATCTCTTCCCCTAAAAAGCGGTGACCTCTTGTAAGATTGGAGGTCTGGACATTTGTGATTGAAAAAGGAATGACTTCATTTCCGAATAATGCAATAAGCCATTTGATCGGCCTGATAAAACGCAAATCCTGGTTTGCCCAGCGCATGTTCTTCGGGAATGATAGCGAGGTAATAATCTGCTGAAGTTCAGGCAGAAGAGCAGCTGTTTCCTGACCTTTAATGAATTTGCTGACATGGGCGTATTCAACGCCGTTAATTTCTTTAAAAAATATATCTTCAATAGAAGCTCCCTGACCCCGGCTGAATCCAACCGCAGCTTTTGACCATTCTCCATCTTCTGTTAAAGCGATTTTTTTCGCAGGTCCTTTCGCTTCCTCATTTATGTCCTCCTGGGCGGTATCCACTCCCCTTACAAGAACAGCCAAACGGCGGGGAGAGGAGAAAGCGCTGATCTCTTCAAAAGATATTTTCTTTTCCAAAAGCCATGATTTCACTTTATCTGAAAGCTGATTCATTGAATTAGTGACAAATCTGGCAGGCATTTCTTCGAGTCCAATTTCCAGCAGAAGATCTTTCTTATTCATGAGAGCCTTCCTCCTTATCCTTTAGAATTGGGAAGCCAAGTTTTTCTCTCTCTTCATAAAAGGTCTTGGCTATTTTTCTGGCCAGATTCCGGCACCTTGCAATATAGCCTGTTCTTTCTGTTACTGAGATCGCTCCCCTGGCATCGAGCAGGTTAAAAGTATGGGAACATTTCAATACATAGTCATAAGCCGGGTGTACAAGCCCTTCATCCATTTGCCTATGTGCTTCTTTCTCATAAATATTGAACAAATTGAAGAGCATTTCCTGATCTGATGTTTCAAACGTGTATTTCGAATGCTCAAACTCGGGCTGCAGGAAAATGTCCCTAACTGTAAATCCTTCTGTCCATTCAAGGTCAAAGACATTTTCCTTATCCTGAATGTAAGAGGCAAGCCTTTCAATTCCATATGTAATTTCAACAGACACAGGCTTGCATTCTAATCCGCCTACCTGCTGGAAGTATGTGAACTGTGTTATTTCCATTCCATCAAGCCACACTTCCCACCCTAAGCCCGCACAGCCCAGTGAAGGATTCTCCCAGTTATCTTCCACAAACCGGATGTCATGTTCAAGCGGATCAATGCCCAATGCCTTAAGTGAATCAAGATACAGCTCCTGGATATTATCAGGGGATGGCTTCATGATCACCTGAAATTGATGATGCTGATAAAGCCGGTTGGGATTCTCTCCATATCGGCCATCAGCCGGACGGCGTGAAGGCTCTACATAAGCCACATTCCACGGCTCTGGTCCGATTGCACGTAAAAATGTATATGGGCTCATAGTACCTGCGCCCTTTTCAGTATCATAAGCCTGCATCAGGATACAACCCTGTTCAGACCAATGTTTTTGAAGTGTTAATATCATGTTTTGAATATTCATAGGACACCTCTTTCGTATAAATAGTTATATTTCGTCTCTCAATGTTGTCCGTTGATTTCCGCTCCAGGCTGCTCGCTTTTCCTGCGGAACATAAAAAACTCCCGTCTCTATGCCAAATGGCATAGGGACGAGAGTTACCCGCGGTTCCACCCTATTTGCTGCGAGTTTGAACGCAGCCTCTTTGGTTGTCAATAGACAAAATTGCTCCAGAGCGCCCTTCCTTAACTATCCATACCCGGCTCCCACTGTCCCGGGTTCGCTTTAATGAGAAAAAGTTAAGTACTCTTCTCCTTCACAGCAATAATATTTTATTAATTTGAATCATAGCGGAATCACATTGGATTGTCAATCTTTAATAAAAAGCAAGACGAGCTCATTACATCAGATCATTAAACTTGTCCATTTGATTCAAAAACTTCTTAGTCTTAAGGCTTAAGCCGGAATACTCTTCATAATAAGCAGAGATAATCTTTTTCAATTCAGCTTTGGTTTCCGGTTTAACAGAGATATTGCCGAGCCTGGACAAGTCAAAAAAATAAAACAGGCGCAGCAGCTTAATTGTCGCCTGTGATACTTTATAATGGTAAGGATCCTTATCAAGACAGCGGTGACAAATGAGGCCGTTTTCCCGGATTGAAAATGCAAAATGCCCGTCAGTGCTCCCGCAGACAGAACATTGATCAAGAACTGGATATAAACCCAAACCGTTCAGCATTTTCATTTCATAAATGTTCGTGAGAATCTCCGGATCATATCCTTCGTTTATTAAATTTAGCGTTTGATGCAGCAATTCGAACAAAAATGGGTTGGGCTTCTTATCCTCACTGCTTTTATCCGTTAAATCGACAATATAGCTTGCATAAGCCGTAAGAAAAATATCTTCTTTAATAGATCGCATGGATGAAATCATGTCACCCTGCTGCAGGGTGCCCAGACCGCTTCCGCGCTGAACTAAAAAATTCCCGTATGTAAAAAGCTGGGTGACAGCAGCAAGTCTGCTGTTCGGTTTTTTAGCTCCTCGTGCCATCACACCAACTTTTCCCCATTCACGGGTATATAAAGTAACTATCTTATTTGTTTCACTATAATTAGTTGTCCTGATGACAATGCCTTCACATTTATCAAGCAACCGTGACACCATCCCTGTCTTTCGACAAACCTATGAGATGGGAAAATCAGCTTCTGCTAGCTCTTCGTCATTGCTGCCGGGTATATCCTGAGTTTCCTTTTCTAGCTCCTTGAAGAGAAGATATGTGTCAATGTTTCCTGTCTGGGAAAACACTCTCCAGGTAAAATCCATCATCGAAAACCCCACCTTTCAGTTATTCAACTAGCAATTCTTTATCCCAATACATTTATCTATATCATAGCCTGTCTTTGTAAAATCATGAGACGAAAATATTGTCAATCACCTGTATGCATATAAACCAGAAATGGATAATACTTTAATTAGGGCTGGTTCAGTACTCATCTTCACGGAAGCCAAAATCGCGGAGCTGAGACATTTTATTGCGCCAGTCTTTCTGGACTTTGACCCACAGCTCCAGAAAAACCTGTGATCCAAGAAGATTTTCAATATCCACCCTTGCTCTTTTTCCGATTTCCTTGAGCATTTTTCCTTGCTTTCCAATGACAATGCCTTTCTGGGAGTCACGTTCCACAATGATCGTAGCCATGACATGAACGACATCTTTATCTTCGCGGCGCTCCATTTTATCAATAGTTACAGCAAGCGAGTGCGGTATTTCCTCTCTTGTTAGATGCAGCGCTTTTTCCCTGATCAGTTCAGAAACGATAAATCTCTCAGGGTGATCTGTTACCTGATCAGCAGGATAAAACTGCGGCCCTTCCGGAATATATTTTTTAATCTGTTCTAAGAGCGTCTCTACATTATTGCCTTCCAAAGCAGAAATGGGGATAATTTCACTGAAATCGTACTTTTCCTTGTAAGACTCAATAATTTTAAAAAGTTCATCTGGATGCACCTGGTCAATCTTATTGATCACAAGGAAAATTGGCGTACGGACTGACTGAAATTTCTCAAGTATGAATTCTTCACCGCGTCCAAAGCCTTCCTGGGCATTTACCATAAACAGGATGACATCCACTTCTTTCAGTGTGTTTTGGGCAACTTTCATCATAAAGTCTCCCAGTTTATGCTTTGGCTTATGGATTCCTGGCGTATCAATAAAAATAAATTGTGCGTCATTGGTTGTCAGGACACCCTGAACTTTATTGCGCGTCGTTTGCGGCTTATCACTCATAATGGCAATTTTCTGCCCAATTACGCGATTTAAGAATGTTGACTTTCCTACGTTTGGTCTGCCGATTATGGAAATAAAGCCTGATTTGTGTCCTTGTTGTGTATTATTCATGTAAGTCCTCCGGTGAAAATGCTCCTGGCAGTAATTCTTCAACTGTTAATTCTTTAATATCCCCTTTTAAGTTGGTTAAAACAACTTTCATTTCAGGCGGACATAATTCGGATATTACCTGTCTGCATGCACCGCATGGGGGGACAGGACGGTCTGTGTCCGCAACAACAGCAATGGCTGAAAAGCTTTTTACGCCATCAGAATATGCTTTGAAGAGAGCAGTCCTTTCAGCGCAATTACACATGCTGTACGCTGCATTTTCTATGTTGCAGCCGTGAAAAACCTGACCGTCACTGCTTAATAGCGCCGCTCCCACTTTGAATTTTGAATATGGCACATATGCTCTATCTCTTGCAATCTTTGCTTCCTGTATTAGTTGATCGTTATTCACAAATATTTCTTCCTTTCCTGTAAAACGGAACTGCTCCCGATGCAATCATGGGCCTTGGGGCTCGCAAAGCTTCTTTCTGTGAAAAGCAGCCGCTTCTCTCTTATTTTACAACATTTTACTTTGATTTTCATCGTTTGTAGCAAAAACGTAATAAAAAAATTGAATTTTCTAAAAATATGCAGGCTGTTTAAATTTTATCTGGCCATTGATATCTAAGTGGCATCCCTCAAAATCTCCCCGGCCTGTGAAATTTAATGCTGTTCTGTCATTTTAGCTGATTCAGTGAACGTTTTCAAACTCAGGCCCGATAATTCAAAGCAGATTACGGTCAGCCATAATTATTAATATAGAAAAAGCAAAAAAGCAAAGCTGCCCATTCGGACAGCTTCACTTTACTGCAAAAATTTCAGGATTTTAGGGAGGAATATTACTCCGCCTATTATTACACTTATAATGGCAAACACCAGCACCGCTCCAGCGGCTATATCCTTCGCCTGTTTGGCAAGGGGATGGTAATCTTCTGTTGACAGATCCACAGCCCTTTCAATGGCTGTATTCAGCAATTCAAGTGAGAACATTCCCCCGATGGCCAGCAGAATGATCATCCATTCAAGCCTGGTAATGCCAAAATATATTCCAGAGAACATGACAGCCAGGGATACTGCCAAATGTATCTGCAGATTCCTTTCATTCACTAACGCCATTCTAATTCCGGAAAAAGCAAACACAAAGGATTTGAGGACATTGTGTTTTCGGACTTTTTTATCTTGTGAGCCCGAATTCATCAAGTATATCCTTCTGGCGGGAAAACATTTTTTTCTCATCTTCCGGATTTTCATGATCATAGCCAAGAAGATGCAGGAAGCCATGGACCGCCAAAAAGCCAAGCTCCCTAATAAAAGAATGTCCATACTCCTCCGCCTGCTCCTTCGCCTTAGCAGTGGAGATAATGATATCCCCCAGGATTCGCGGCATATCAGCACCAATCAGTTCAACTTCACCTTCACCCAGCTCTTCCATCGCGAAAGAAATAACATCTGTCGGCCGATCTTTATCCCGGTACTCCCTGTTGATTTCGCGGATGCGCTCATTGGTCACAAAAGTAATGGATACTTCGCTTTCAGGCTCCACAGATTCTTTTGAAGCCGCAAAGTTAATTAACTCTTTGATTTTGGCTATATCATTTTCCTGGAGCTCAGTCGTTTCGTCTAAAAAATCAATGTTTAAATTCATGCCTGTTTCACCTTCTGTTTTGTCATTTCAGGATACTCAATACGTGAATGGAAAATTCCGTTTAACGTTTCACAGAACGAGTGTGAAACAGTTTCCAGTTCTTTTAAGGTTAAATCACATTCATTCAGCTGTCCATCCTGAAGCCTGTCTGCGATTATCTTTTTGACTAAATCCTCTATTTGCTCTGTTGTAGGATGTGCCATCGAACGGACTGCAGCTTCTACGCTATCCGCAATGCCAATGACTGCCGACTCTTTTGATTGCGGTTTAGGTCCAGGATAGCGGTAGTCCTCTTCTTTTACCTCGAGACCATTCTGTTTTGCTTTGTAGTAAAAATATTTCAGCAATGTTGTTCCATGATGCTGTTCGGCAATATCCACTATCTCCTTAGGCATCTTATGCTTTCTCAGCATTTCAGCACCATCTGCGGCATGGGCGATAATAATATTCTTACTGGTCTGGGGAGGAAGCCGATCATGCGGATTTTCTATATTCACCTGATTTTCGATAAAAAACTGCGGCCGTTTCGTCTTGCCGATATCGTGATAGTAGCAGCCCACCCTTGCTAAAAGTCCATTTGCCCCAATAGCTTCACAAGCTGACTCGGAGAGATTTGCAACCATTACACTATGATGGTAGGTTCCGGGAGATTCAGTTAGTATCTTTCTCAGCAGCGGATGATTAGGATTGGATAGCTCAATCAGCCTCATAGTAGACAAGATTCCAAATCCCGCCTCAAAATATGGCAGCAGGCCAATGGCCAGGACTGCAGATGAGATTCCTGAAATCAGAGCGATTACAAAGTAAAATCCATATTCAATCGTCTCATAGTGGCCATTTCTTAAGAAAAGCATTGAAAAGATAACAAGGATGTTTACCGCAGATACAAATAAACCAGCCTGCAATATTTTGGAGCGGCGATTCTGCTTACTTAAAAACAATATGGCCGCCAATCCGCTGCAAAGGATGTAAATGGCTGATGTCAGCTGGAATGTCCCTGTAACACCTTCATTAAAAATGATGCTTCCGCTGATAGCCATAATAATTGTGTAGTACATTGCAAGCTTTTCATCAATCAGTATCTTAATCAGCATAGCTCCCATTGCTGCAGGATATATATACCCTATCTCTGAGTAATCAGCGTATTGGAAAAGGCTTATGACCTTCATAAGCAATATCGATAAGATAAAGACAAGGCTGAACAGCAATAAATAGCTTTGCTTTAATTCTCTCTGTACATTCAGTTCGTGGAAATAATAATATAGGGCTGATAAAACAATGACAATGATTAGAGATAAGCCGATAAAAGGCTGAATCGAATTAACACTGTCCAGAAGCCCTACAAGTTCAAGCTGTCGGTATATGTCCCTGCTGATCAGCTGATTTTCTTCAACAATGATCTGTCCCTGAAGGATTTTTACTGGCTCGACACTCTCAATGGTCTGCTGCCGCAATTCTTCTGTGGCAGCAGGATCATAAAATTGATTTTGATATATTGCATAGCGCCCCAGCTCTATTGCGGCTTTTTTTATTTCTGAATTTAAGCTGGTGAACTTTAGTTCTTCTTCAACGCGCTTCTTAGCGTTCTCCACCTGTTCGGCCGGAATTTCATTATTCATGATTTTATTGATGGCAGTAACAGTAAGGTCTTTCGCAATGCTCAGTTCACCCTCCTTGGCCTGCAGCAAGGCAAGGAAGACGCCATCCGATACTTCACGTGTTACGTCATCAGTGAGTTTTTCTTTAACCATGGACAATTTCTCTTCAGGACCAGGGGCGGAAGGGTCCGGTTCCACTACATCTTTGTCTGACTCATTTGCAGCAGCCTTCTTTTTCTCTTCCATCTCTTCTTTTACTTCTTCATTCACTTCCGAAACTGACCCGAAAATGGAGGTAACCAGGTCAACTCTGTTTTGGGCAATCTCTTTTTTTACAACGTAAATATCCTTAACATTATTTTCAGCTTCTTTTCTCTTTCTTTCTGTGCTTGCTTTATCCTCTATTGTTATGGGTGACCTTATTGTCTGTTCAGCTACAGAGAACAGACTTAAATCCAGCTTTTCAGGTTTCACATTGCTATACATGGAAAAATACATAGCAACTCCCAAAAGAAAAAATAAGAGAACACGAAAAAAGGTCATATTAAGTAAATTTTTGATTGTAGTCATACTTTGCTGAAGATTTGGCACATTTACCCCTCCTGTCCTGGGTAAAAAAACTTCCAATATTCTTAAATGTTTTAATTATTAATTATGTAAGATCATAACAGTTTTTCTGTTGGTTTTCACCAATGAAAAAGACCTATCTAACAACAGGTTACCTAAACATTTCATTAATAGCAAATAATTCCATGGTAATTACCTGCCGATTTTATCAGCTAAAGAAAAAACCGCCAAAACGGCGGCTTAAAGGTTCATTGGCTATCTTCTTTTTGGTATGCCTGAATAATCCTGGCCACAAGCGGATGCCGCACAACATCACTTTGTTCCAAGTGAACGAATGATAGTCCGCTTACACCCTTAAGTGTGTCTTCTGCTGCAATCAGGCCTGATTTTACACCTTTTGGAAGGTCAACCTGTGTTCTGTCTCCGGTAATAATCATTTTTGAACCAAAGCCCAGCCTGGTTAGAAACATCTTCATTTGTGCCTGAGTTGTATTTTGCGCTTCATCCAGTATGACAAAGGCATCATCTAAAGTTCTTCCGCGCATATAAGCCAGCGGTGCAATTTCAATCGTGCCTCTTTCAATCATTCTTTGCGTATGCTCTGCACCTAATATATCATGCAAAGCATCATACAAAGGCCGTAAGTAAGGATCTACTTTTTCCTTCAGATCTCCTGGCAGAAAGCCAAGGCTTTCCCCTGCTTCGACTGCAGGGCGGGTAAGAATGATTCTTTTCACATTCCCATTTTTCAAAGCATTGACAGCCATGACAACTGCCAAATACGTTTTTCCTGTTCCTGCTGGCCCTATGCCAAAAACCAGGTCATTTTGGCGGATTGCATGAATGTATTGCCGCTGTCCTAATGTCTTAACACGAATAGACTTTCCTTTTGCATTTTTGGTGATTTCTTCTTCGTATAAATCGCTGAAATACTCCAGTGTTCCCTTGTTTGCCATTTGAAGAGCATACATAACATCTCTCTGGCTTATATTTATTCCTTTCCGGATTACATAAAGCAGTTTATCCAGAACCTTTCCAGCCAATTCTACCTTCTCCATTTCACCAGACACATAAACGGATTCTCCCCTGGTTACGATGGAGACATTCAGTTCTTGCTCAATAATTTTTAGGTTTGCATCTGAATTGCCTAATAATGCAATGGCTTCATTAGGATCTTCAAGTTGCAGGTTCATTGTTTTCAAGTCTTCTGTCATTCCGAATCTCCTTGAATAATTGGTTGTCCTTCTGCAATATTCTCAATAATTTGGAAATGTATTGCTATAGTTACTTTACCATTGTCAATTGATTGGTGCAAAACTTTTTCTCCCTTAACTTTAGCATTTTCATCTAAGCTGCTTTTTATTTTTTTTCTTGCCAAATCTTTCGCAGCTTCAAAAGCCTCTTTATTGGAATATATTCTGGTGACTTGCTCTCTTTCACGGAATGTCTTGTTTACATATGAAACAGGCAGTTCCCATTTCAGGAACTTTACTGCTTTCTCATTTTCCTCTAATTCATACTCTTCAAACTCCGGTTTTCCAAAACCCCATATAGGAATTTCAAGATTTCCGATTGTAATGCTATGCTTAACCTTTTCATTGCCGCTGAAGACTTTGAATGTGCTCTTAAGCGGAAGAATGACTTCAGATTTATACCATGTTTCCCCGAAAACCTCCCCTTTTGAAGGAACAGTCTCCGTTTGGCCCTCTTTACCGATTATCCCTGAGACTAAAAGCTGTCCTGGCTGAACATGATCGTGAATATCGACGACCGGACGTCCTTCTTCAACAAACATTTCTACAATGACAGCTTTCTTCTTGGCTACCAGATGACGCGGGCTTAAATACTCGGGTTTCTCAGGTTCATTTTTCTCAACTACCTGTAAATGGTAGGTTGTCCCTTTTAACTCCACGCCAACCCATGTTATTGCCTCAATATTGTTGGATAGAGTCCGCTGAATAGACTCCACGTTATCTACAAAGAACTGCAGCTTTCCTTTTTTAACCCCCATCTTGTCCAATTCTTTGATGATCTGATATTCAGTTGCAGGATTTGCCCCCTTAATCTCTATGCCCCAAACCATATTGGATAAAAGGAGAATAACAGCAAAAAACGCGAGGGCACCAGCTGCAAATCCGCTGTTTTTCAGCAGCCTTTTCATAAGGAACGGTGCTCCTGCCCGCTGCAGGAACTCGATTCTGCAATCGCTGTTCCTGGCGTGGCTCCTTATTTTTTTTGCATCTTCCAATTTCATTTTGAAGGTGACTGATTGCGTGCCATGGTTCTTTACATTCCAGATGTTGATTCCGCTCCGGGTAAGAGCATTAATAAATCTTTCTATTCCTTTCCCGCTTGCTTTAACTGTTACAAGGCCCCTGTAAAATTCGATCCACTGGTTCTTCATTTCCTTCCCCCTGAATTCTTAATCAGTGTCTGTAATATAAGTTACTGAATCAATTTTTCCCTCAAGCAGTATTTCTTCCGGCAAAATCGTTTTTATGACGAAGGCTTTCCCTCTTATTAATAGCTGCCCCTGCTTTAATAGCAGTCTTAATTCCTTATCTGAAAAAGCCAGTAATCCCCTGTGGTTTTCTATATAGATATGGATTTGCCCAATCATTGTAATGCGGGGCAGATCCATCATGACATCTTGAGGAAGCTCCATATTTTTAGTCATCCAGCCGCGGACGAATTGTCCCCACTTTTTTGCCATAAAAAAAGAACCCCCTTTCATCTCATATTTATGAAATGAACGAAGGTTCTAGCACTTATTTTTTACCGCTGTCTGTTGAGAGACCTGTGAGGATTTTTTGATCTTGGAGGTCCAAGAATTTCGGACCAGATAATCCCGTCAACAAGCGACTGTTTCTGCGGCTCAAACTTTTCAGCTCCTGAGGCTTCCACCGGGTATCCTGTTTTTGTATTGGCTGCTGTTCTCGATATTGCGCTTGCTTTTCTTTCAGCAGCTCTCTGCTGACTCTGGAGAGCCTTCATGCTTTGTTCTGCCTGCTGTTTACGCTGTCTGTAATCTTCCTCTATTCTTCTGGATTTCTCGGTCAGCTTCCTTTTTTCCTCTTTCAGCACTTCGGCCAAAGCAGGATCTGCAGAAGTTCTTTCCGCCTGTGCCCGGTTCTCTTGCTGTACTGAACGGGGAGCCTGTTTAACGGGCTTCTCCTCCTTCTTTTTTTTGAAAAAGGAGGAAATGAAAGCTATGACAGCAATTAGAATAAAAGGATTCTCCAATAAAAATTCCAAGAGAGTTTCCTCCCTTCTCCCTTTATGGGATCATTTAGTCATTTTTCCGGCCATTTTTGCCGTCGTCACTCATATTGCCGATTGAATCCCTCATTTCGGTATCAGCCGAAATGTTCTGGATATTCATATAGTCCATTACCCCGATATTTCCGGAACGCAGCGCTTCTGACATGGCAAGCGGTACCTGTGCCTCTGCTTCCACAACCTTCGCTCTCATTTCTTCAACACGGGCTTTCATTTCCTGTTCCTGAGCTACGGCCATGGCACGTCTTTCTTCGGCTTTAGCCTGGGCAATCTTCTTGTCTGCTTCAGCCTGTTCAGTCTGAAGTTCTGCACCAATATTTTTGCCGATATCCACATCCGCTATATCAATCGAGAGAATTTCAAAAGCAGTGCCTGCATCCAGACCTTTTGAAAGAACAGTCTGAGAAATCATATCCGGATTTTCCAAAACCTTTTTATGATTATCTGATGATCCAATTGTAGATACGATTCCTTCCCCGACACGCGCCACGATTGTTTCCTCTCCAGCTCCACCAACAAGGCGGTCAATATTGGCCCTTACAGTAATTCTGGCCTTTGCTTTTACCTCAATACCATCCATCGCCACCCCTGCAATAAAAGGAGTTTCAATTACTTTAGGGTTAACGCTCATCTGTACTGCTTCCAAAACATCTCGGCCTGCCAAATCAATAGCGGCACTTCTCTCAAAACTTAAATCGATATTAGCACGATGGGCTGCAATCAATGCATTCACAACCCTGTCAACATTACCTCCGGCTAAATAATGGCTTTCCAGCTGGTTTGTTGATACATTCAGCCCTGCTTTGTGTGCCTTAATTAGCGGGTTAATGACACGGCTTGGTATAACCCGTCGAAGCCTCATCCCGATTAATGTAAAGATACTGACTCTGACACCCGCTGCCAATGCTGATATCCACAGCATAACCGGTACAAAGGTGAATAATATCCCCAGCAATATAACACCGAGTACAACGGCAACCAATATTGCTACTGTTCCTGCTTCTAACATAATCTTACCTCCTGATGATTTTATTTATCTAAATCAAGCTTAGATATTTCTCTGACAACAATACGCGAACCTTCCGCTTTAACAACTTTTACTTTTGCCCCTTTAAGGATAAAGGCTCCCTCACTGACAACATCAATTCTCTCATCGCCTATAATTACAGTACCTGAAGGCCTTAGAGCAGTATGTGCATAACCCTCAAGGCCAATCAGTTCAAGCCTGCTCTTATTTGAGATATAACCTTTTTCAGTATTTGTGCTATCGGTTAAAATAATTTTTTTAAAGAATTTCATCTTTTTACCAAACACCTTTATCATTAATATAGATGCCAATATTGAAACTCCCATAGCAATTAAAATAGACATTCCCATATGGGCCATATTATCCGAAGCCAGGAACAGACTCCCCAGTATTGCTGCTATACCGGCTATTCCCGCAATTCCTCCAGGAAGGAAAAACTCAGCTATTATTAAACCAATGCCTATTACAAACAGAATTAAGGTCTCATATCCTGCCAGCCCGGCGACCATATGGCCATAAAAGAACAGAAGCAGAGACGACAATCCCATTAATCCAGGGATGCCGAACCCCGGTGAATACAGCTCCAGAACCAGCCCGAGGCTTCCAATGGATAATAGAATTGGTATAACGACAGGGTGCGTAATAAAACGGGCAACCTTTTCTGCAAAGCTTTCATCAATTGTCTGTATATTAGCTTCATTAAATCCGAGCACTTTCAGTAGCTCCGCCCTTGAATCTACCGTACCTTCCGAATAGCCTACCTGCTCAGCCTGTTCAGCTGTGAGGGTAAGCAGCTTTCCTTTCGGTGCCCCCAATTCAGGCAGATCCACCGATTCATCCGCCATAGCAAGGGCATAAACAGGATCTCTGTCCGTTTGTGAGGCAGCACTCTGCATTGCCGCAAACCAGTATGATTCTGCTTTCTTGCCAGCTGTATTTCCCTGCTGGTCAATAATTGCGGCTGAACCCATTGTTGAACCAGGTACCATGTATATTTTATCCGTATTCAAAGCTATATAGGCACCTGCAGATAAGGCCTGCTTGTTGACAAAAGATATTGTTTTTACATTTGTTGAGGTTAACAGCCTGCCAATTTGCCCGGCTGCATCCACTGCCCCTCCGGGTGTATTTATTTCAAATATTATGGCTGATGCATTTTCTTCTTCAGCTGTTTGCACCGCTCTATTTAAAAATGCATATAGCCCTTTCTCCACCGTTTCTTCGATAGGAACAATCAGCACTTTTTCATTATCGGCTTTTCCTTGAAAAGGGCTTCCCAGCAGCAGCAGAGCAAAAAACAATGCAAAGGCGGTTATTGCTCTTCTGGCAATCAAATCTTTCCCCCCTTTATCCGCAAAAGTGATTTCTATATGTATGTACGATTGAATCATTAAAAAGTTTCATTTTTATTTATTCAGAAATCTGCTACAGCTTTAGTATAACCCAGAAACAAGAGTAATTCATTCAACCCGGCCTTTTGCTGTTACGAAAGTAAAAAAGACCGTCAGCCATTGGCTTTCGGTCTTTTAATGCATAGTTTTATGAAAGGTGTTGTTGTACAAGTTTATTTATTAGTGATCCATCTGCTTTGCCTTTTACCTTAGGCATGATAGCAGCCATCACTTTTCCCATATCAGCTTTTGAAGAAGCACCTGTTTCTGCGATTGTTTCTGCAACAATTTTTGAAACTTCATCTTCAGAGAGCTGTTTTGGCATATATAATTCGACATACTGAAGTTCAGTACGAATTTTTTCAACAAGATCTTCACGACCTGCTTTTTCAAATTCATGGAGGGAATCCTTGCGTTGTTTAACTTCGCGAGAAAGGACAGTTAGCTCCTGTTCTTCGTTAAGATCTTCACCAAGCTTGATTGCTTCATTTTGAAGCGAAGCTTTAATCATACGAATAACAGTAAGCTTTTCTTTTTCTTTATTCCTCATCGCTTGTTTCATATCTTCATTTAAACGCTCGAGAAGACTCATTACATACACCCTCTCTTACCACTTACGCTTTCTAGCAGCCTCAGACTTTTTCTTACGTTTAATACTAGGTTTTTCGTAGAATTCGCGCTTTCTTGCTTCCTGCAAAGTACCAGTTTTTGATACTGAACGTTTGAAGCGACGAAGAGCATCTTCAAGCGATTCGTTTTTACGAACGACGGTTTTAGACATTCTCTTTCCCTCCCTCCGAGCACAACACACTTACATCAACAACATGGTTTATTCCATGTACCTTGCAATTATAATATAACAGCTTATCAAGGTCAACAGTATTTAGCCTGCTGCGGGATTGATTTTTATTAGTTTGTGATTATTTAGTACCCCATTCCTGACAAGCTAAACAATTTTTTGTACATAAGCATGTCCCGGCAGGGTGTTCCATAGTATTAAATGTAGGGGGTGAATGCTGCTTGGTCCAGCTGTTATTATTTTTTCTGCTAATCGGGTTATTTATTTATGGTATGACACTCTTACGGTCGGGTCTTTTTAATTTATCTGCAGGTTCATTAAAGAATTGGCTGGCAGCTGTGACTAATTCACCTTGGAAAGGCACTGTGATGGGCACAATCGTGACGGCTGTCCTTCAAAGCAGTTCAGCGGTAATGATTATAACAATTGGAATGGTTTCTGCACGGATGCTGACTTTTCCCCAGACGATTGGCATCATATTAGGAACCAACATAGGTACAACATTTACGACAGAGTTAATCACTTTTAATATTGAATCATATATTGTTCCGCTTGCTGCTGCCGGGAGCATCCTGGCTGTAATGAAGAATAGGAGCTTGCGAAGCTCCGGTCTGGCATTACTTGGATTATCAGCGGTTTTTGCTGCAATGCGCGGGTTTGAATACCTTGCTGGTTCTGTTAAAGATAATGATATGGTCAACCACTGGCTGCTTACTTTGGATGGGAATTATTTGTTCGCTGTGGCTGCCGGAATTGTCCTTACGGCTATCATCCAATCAAGCACGGCAACAACTGGCATTATAATGGGGTTTTTAACTGCTGGCGCAATGGATTTGGATACCGGCATTGCCATAATGCTTGGATCTAATATAGGTACATGTGTAGACGCATATTTAGCATCCATCGGTTCAGGAAAAGAAGCAAAACTGACTGCCTTTGCCCATATTTGGCTGAACTGTTTGGGTGTGGCGGCCTTTTATCCTTTTATTCATGTCCTTGCTGTCTTAGGAGAGAGTGCAGCCAGTTCCCCGGATGTGCAGCTTGCACATATCAGTGTTTTATTTAATGTAATATCTTCCCTGCTTGTTCTCCCATTTGCAAATCAGTTTGGAAGGTTTGTCATTAGACTGCACGGCCGATAATAAATAAAAAATGCCGGGAATTCCCGGCATTTTCCTGCAGCAATTATTATATTTTAGAATTTCGATAACTGTCCAGCCCCAGGCGCCATCGGCTCACGGGTCTAATCTTGTCTAGTTTTGGCTCCTAGGGACTCTCGGGTCTAAGACGTTCCCATCCAGAAGGAAAAAACACCTTCTTACAGGGACCGCCTTATGCTAGGTCTTCCCTGGGCAGTCGCCTCAACATTTCTCTCAATCCGTGCAAAAGGTTAAAGAACAACCTTTCAGCCGGCTTGTCTTATGCTTGGGGCCTGCTCAATGCGGGTCATGCAGACGTTGCCGCATGACAAGGAAAGCTGCGGCAGCGATACATCGCACGACCAAAACCGGCAGCTTTTGGGAGGACGTAGCTGTTTTAGTCTGCGTTTTTTATAAACGGGCGCCTTCCGCTTTCTTAGTAATCCGAATCGCTTGTTAAACCGTTGACAATAGCAGCGCCAGAGCTTGCTCCGATTCTCGTTGCACCTGCTTCAATCATCTTCTGTGCATCTTCTGCGCTTCTTACTCCGCCCGAAGCTTTTACGCCAAGATCGGGTCCGACAGTTTTTCTCATTAGGGCAATATCTTCAGCTGTTGCGCCGCCAGTTGAGAATCCTGTAGATGTTTTAACAAAGTCAGCACCAGCTTTTACAGATAGCTCACATGCTCTAACTTTTTCTTCTTCAGTCAGAAGGCAAGTTTCGATAATAACCTTGGTTAATGCTTTTCCTTTTGCAGCATCTACAACCGCACGTATGTCCCGTTCAACCAGCTCATTGTCTCCGCCTTTTAAAGCGCCAATGTTAATGACCATATCTACTTCTGTTGCACCGTTTTCAATGGCATTCTTTGTTTCAAATGCTTTTGTTTCAGGTGTTGAAGCTCCCAGCGGGAATCCGATAACTGTGCAGACCTTCACTTCGGTTCCGTTAAGCAGGTCGCTTGAAAGTTTAACCCATGTCGGATTAACACAAACAGAAGCGAAATTGTATTCTTTAGCTTCCGCACAGATTTTTTCTATTTGGTCTTTTGTTGCATCGGCTTTTAGTAATGTATGATCGATCATTTTTGCTACGTTATTTGTCATTATAACTACTCCTTTAAAAAACAGTTGTACGTACCTCTTCATAATATCACTTAGATAAAAAAATATCGAGCACTATTTATATTTTTTGTAATCGTTTTCGAAAGTAGTTTTCCCAAAAGATATTAATAAATTTATCAAAGTCACGTTTCTCATAGATGATGTCTATGCTTGTGAATTCAGCCCGTTGTTTCCGCTGCGGACACTTGCTTTCCGCGGGGGAGAACGGAGCTCCTCAGCTTCGCCTGCGGGGTCTCCCGCAGGACAATGATTAAGCTTCCTTGACTAAACACCGCACGAAGAAAATGCGAATGCATTTTCGAGGATCAATTGCCCTTCGCTCCAATCAACTCAGTGATTCTAAACAAATAAGCAATAAACTAAACAATTACCGCTTATCAAAAAAAGGAACTACCAAAAGGTAATTCCTTTAAACTGCCGCCTCTTCTGTTTCGTTCAATTCATCTAGAACTCTTACAAATTGACCTTCATTGTATGGGTAGCCAGCTTTTGTAATTTTCACTTTTACGATCTGGCCTACCATTTCTTCTGTTGCCGGGAAGACGATTTTTAAATAATTGTCCGTGTATCCGACAAATAAATTGCTGTCACTGCTCTCTTTAAAGCTTTCCTCCGGGATCACTTCGAGAACTTCACCTTCGTACTGAGATGCATATTCTTTTGCAAGCTGATCTGACAGAGCAATCAGGCGATGAACACGCTCGTTTTTGACTTCTTCATCGATCTGGTCGTCCATTCTTGCCGCAGGCGTTCCTGTACGCTTTGA
This sequence comes from Cytobacillus firmus, assembly GCF_023657595.1. Taxonomy (NCBI): domain Bacteria; kingdom Bacillati; phylum Bacillota; class Bacilli; order Caryophanales; family Bacillaceae; genus Cytobacillus; species Cytobacillus firmus. The sequence continues at coordinate 3,716,863 of NZ_CP098323.1, forward strand.
GTACGGGAATACATGAAGCTCAGAGAACTTATGCTCTTTAATAAAGTTGTAGGTTTCCATAAATTCTTCTTCTGTTTCCCCCGGAAAGCCTACGATAACATCAGATGTAACAGCCAAACCTGGAAGAGCTTCCTTCAAGCGCTCGAGACGCTCAGCAAAAAATTCCATGGTATATTTGCGGCGCATTCTTTTAAGAACCGTATTTGAGCCTGACTGCAGAGGAATGTGCAAGTGCCTTACCACGACCTTGGACTTATCCATAACTTCAATGACTTCATCGGTAATTTGGCTGGCTTCAATTGAAGAGATTCTTAAACGTTTGAGACCTTTTACCTGAGCTTCCAGATCCGTAAGAAGCATAGCCAGATTGTAATCCTTCATGTCTTCGCCATATCCGCCTGTATGGATTCCAGTCAGGACGATTTCTTTATATCCGGCATCAACAAGCTGCTGAGCCTGCCGGATTACTTCTTTCGGGTCTCTTGATCTCATTAAGCCGCGCGCCCAGGGAATAATACAGAATGTGCAGAAGTTATTGCAGCCCTCCTGAATTTTAAGGGAAGCACGTGTCCGATCAGTAAATGCCGGCACATCAAGCTCTTCGTAGACACGGTTCTTCATGATGTTTCCGACGCCATTGATCGGCTGCCGTTCTTGTTTATATTGCTCGATATATTCAAGCATTTTCACCCGATCCTGAGTCCCTACAACGATATCAACTCCAGGGATTGCCATAATTTCGGCAGGTGAGGTTTGTGCATAACAGCCTGTTACACAGATAACGGCATCAGGGTTTTTTCTGATTGCCCTTCTGATTACCTGACGGCTTTTCTTATCACCGGTATTAGTAACCGTACAAGTATTAATCACATAAACATCTGAAACGGATTCGAAGTCTGTCCGTTCATAGCCAGCTTCTTTGAACAGCTGCCAAATGGCTTCTGTTTCGTAATGATTGACTTTGCAGCCAAGTGTATGAAATGCAACTGCAGGCATCTATATTCACCCCATTAATTCAAAATGATAGGAAACAGCTGACAGCAAATAGAGAGGCGCTGTCTCTGTCCTTAAAATACGCGGTCCCAAACCGCAGGCAAGAAAGCCTGCTTCGAGCAGCAATGAAACTTCATTATCTGCAAGGCCGCCTTCAGGTCCGAATACAACGAAAAGTGATTCTCCTTTGTTCATGGAAGAAAGTGTTTTATAGAGCACAGAGTCCTCTCCCTGCTTCGCTTCTTCCTCAAAGGCAATCAATTTATATGAATAATCAGCTGATATTTTCAGCAATGACTTTAAATCAAGCGGTGCAAGCACTTCAGGCACTATGCTCCTATGTGACTGTTCAGCAGCTTCTTTAGCAATCTTCTGCCATCTCTCTGCTTTCTTCACTGATTTCTTAGCATCCCATTTTACTACTGAACGAGCTGAAGTAAAAGGGATAAAACGGCGCGCTCCCAGCTCAGTGCCCTTTTGAATGATCCACTCCAGCTTATCCCCTTTAGGCAGTCCGCTCACAATAGTAATATCTGCAGGAAGCTCAGAAGATCCTTCAATCCATTGTACAACTTCTGCAGCCACATGTTCATCGGTAATTTCTGCAATTGAGCAAAGTGCACTATTTTGGGATGGATCGACACAGATAATTTTGTCGCCTTCTTTCATGCGCATTACCTTCACTATATGATGACGGTCTTCTCCTGTAATATGAAAGTACTTATCTTTAACTGCATTTTCTGTGAAATACCGCTGCACAATCGGCACCCTCTTTCTTACCTGTTCAAGATCCTTTCAACTGTAAAAAGGAGGGTAAGTTCATTACCCCCTTTTTACGGTATATCCAGCTCCGGCCCCTCCCATCCCGGGAAGCCGGTGTTTTTCTAATTACTTTCTCCTTGCTACAATGGCAACCCAATCTTCCATTTGTATGGTCTCTTCTATTTCAAACCCTGCAGCGGAAATAGCATCCCTAACTTCCTGTTTCTTCTGCTGGATAATGCCTGAAGCGATGAAGTATCCGCCTTCCCTTACGACTGACGCAACATCATCTGTAAAGCGAAGAATTACTTCTGCAAGGATGTTGGCAACGACTACATCTGCTCCCTGGCTGACACCGTCGAGCAGATTCCCTTGTGATACATCCACTATATTCTGCACTTTATTCAGCTTAATATTTAATTTAGCTGAATTTACTGCCACTTCATCAAGATCAAGGGCTTTTACCTTCCCTGCACCCAGCATAGCTGCAGCAATGCTTAAAACACCCGATCCTGTTCCTACATCTACAACATTATCTCCCTGTTTTACTGTTCTTTCAAGAGCCTGGATACACATAACCGTTGTGGGGTGTGTCCCAGTTCCAAAGGCCATGCCCGGGTCAAGCTCTATGATAAGTTCATCACTGCTGACAGGTGTGTAATCCTCCCAGGTTGGGACAATGGTAAAGCGTTCTGAAATTTTTACAGGGTTATAATATTTTTTCCAGGCAGTAGCCCATTCTTCTTCATTTACCTCACTAATGCTGACATTATTTGCGCCAATATCGATGTTAAATAAAATGAGGTTATTAATTGCTTCTTTTATTTCATCAACTGTTTCCCCAAGGAAACTGTTTACTGGCAAATATGCTTTTACAATTACGCCTTCTTCAGGATAGTCCTGCGGATTGAGCTGGTAGATTTCACCGAATTGATCCTTTCTTTCTTTTACAAGTTCTAAAGGATCCTCTATTACAACTCCGCTTGCTCCGGCTTCATGCAAAATATTCGAAATCGGTTCAACAGCTTCATTTGCAGTATGAATACTGATTTCTGACCATTTCACTACTACCAACTCCCATTCCTTTATTCACCTTTAAAGGCTCGTTTTACTTTAGAAAAAAAGCTTTCTTCCTGTTCTCCCTGTGGAACTGTTCCGCTGACTTCAGCAAACTCGCTTAAAAGCTGCTTCTGTTTTTCGGTCAGCTTTGTCGGAGTAATAACACGGACAATAATGTGCTGATCTCCTGTTCCGTATCCTCTTACATTTGGCACACCTTTTCCCTTCAGACGGAATTTGGTTCCTGTTTGTGTGCCTGAAGGGACTTTAAGTTTTACTTTCCCATGCAGTGTCGGCACTTCTATTTCATCGCCGAGGGCAGCCTGCACAAATGTTATAGGCATTTCACAATAAACATCATCACCATCACGCTCAAAGAACTCATGTGACCGAACATGGAATACAACATATAGGTCGCCTGGAGGTCCTCCGTTAACACCTGGTTCCCCCTGGCCTGCTACGCGAAGCTGCTGGCCATCATCAATGCCTGCAGGAATTTTCACGTGTATCTTTCTGCGTTTTTGCACTTTACCGGCTCCACGGCAGGTTGTGCACTTTTCTTTGATTTCTTTGCCGGTACCATTACAGTAATGGCAAACTCTTCTATTTACGATCTTGCCAAATGGCGTATTCTGTTCAACATTCAACTGACCTGATCCATGACAATGACGGCATGTTTCCGGCTTAGTTCCCGGTTTAGCGCCTGACCCGCTGCATGTATCGCACGTCTCTTCACGCGGAATTTCAATATCGGTCTCTTTGCCAAATACTGCTTCCTCAAAAGTTAAGGACATGGTGTACTGTAAATCTGCACCCTGTCTTGGAGCGTTAGGATCACGCCTGCGGGAGCCCCCTCCGAAGAAGGTGCTGAAAATGTCTTCAAATCCTCCGAAACCTTCAAAACCGGCTCCGCCAAAGCCCTGATTAGGGTCCGTATGGCCAAATTGATCATAGTGGGCCTTTTTCTGGTCGTCGCTTAGGACTTCATATGCTTCTTTAACTTCCTTGAACTTCTCGTCAGCATCAGGCTCTTTATTAATATCAGGATGGTATTTCTTTGAAAGCTTTCGATAAGCCTTCTTAATTTCATCCTTGGATGCACCCTTGCTGATTCCGAGAACCTCATAGTAATCCCTTTTACTCATGATTACCACTCCCCGATTCATTTCACATAAAGATTATTGTATCAAAAATAAAAGCCAAAGCCAAGAAAGACCTGACTTTGACTTAAAAGATTCAGAGGTTATTTATCGTCTTTAACTTCTTCGAACTCAGCATCTACAACGTTATCGTCATCATTTTTGCTTTCAGCACCTTCTGCGCCCTGAGCTCCCTGAGCAGCCTGCGCCTGCTCATAAAGCTTCATTGTTAACGCCTGGACAACTTCCTGTAAAGCATCTTTCTTAGTACGGATTTCATCCAGATCGTTCTTTTCAATTGCAGCTTTTAGTGCATCTTTAGCTTCATTTGCTTTGTTCACTTCTGCTTCATCCACTTTGCCTTCAAGATCTTTTAGAGTCTTTTCAGTAGTGAATACCAGCTGGTCCGCTTCATTGCGGAGTTCAACTTCTTCTTTGCGTTTCTTATCAGCTTCAGCATTTTCTTCAGCTTCTCTTACCATTTTTTCAATTTCTTCATCAGATAATCCTGTTGATGATTTGATCGTAATGGCTTGCTCTTTGTTTGTTCCAAGGTCTTTAGCGCGTACGTTTACGATACCATTTTTATCGATATCAAAAGACACTTCGATCTGAGGCACACCACGCGGTGCTGGAGGAATATCCCCTAGCTGGAAACGCCCAAGTGTTTTGTTATCCGCTGCCATTGGGCGCTCCCCTTGAAGAACATGGATATCAACAGCAGACTGATTATCAGCAGCAGTTGAGAACACCTGGGATTTTGATGTTGGAATAGTTGTATTGCGTTCAATCAGCTTAGTGAACACTCCACCCATTGTTTCAATTCCAAGAGACAAAGGTGTTACGTCCAGAAGGACAACATCCTTAACATCGCCAGTGATGACACCGCCCTGAATAGCTGCACCCATAGCTACAACCTCATCAGGGTTAACTCCTCTGTGCGGTTCTTTTCCTGTTTCTTTTTTGATTGCTTCCTGTACAGCCGGAATACGCGTTGAACCGCCGACAAGGATAACTTTATCGATTTCTGAAGGAGTCAAACCAGCATCCTTTAATGCCTGGCGTGTAGGTCCCATTGTACGTTCAACAAGATCTCCTGACAGCTCTTCAAATTTAGCTCTTGAAAGTGTTACTTCCAGGTGTAAAGGTCCAGCTTCTCCGGCAGTAATAAACGGAAGTGAAATTTGTGTTGAAGTTACACCGGAAAGATCCTTTTTCGCTTTTTCAGCAGCATCTTTTAAACGCTGCAGAGCCATTTTATCTTTAGAAAGATCAATGCCGTTCTCTTTTTTGAATTGATCAACGAGGTAATCAATAATTACCTGGTCAAAATCATCTCCGCCAAGACGGTTATCCCCGGCAGTGGATTTTACTTCAAATACACCATCGCCAAGCTCAAGGATAGATACGTCAAATGTACCGCCGCCAAGGTCATAAACAAGGATAGTCTGGTCTTCATCCATTTTATCAAGTCCATATGCCAACGCCGCAGCAGTCGGTTCGTTGATGATTCGTTCAACTTCCAAGCCGGCAATTCGGCCTGCATCCTTTGTAGCCTGACGCTCAGCATCGTTGAAATATGCTGGAACTGTGATTACCGCTTTAGTAACCTTCTCGCCAAGATAGTCTTCTGCATAAGATTTCAAATATTGAAGAATAATAGCAGAAACCTCTTGCGGAGAGTATTCCTTTCCTTCAACCTCTGTTTTATGATCTGTACCCATATGGCGTTTAACGGACATGATGGTGTTCGGGTTTGTAATAGACTGGCGCTTAGCCACCTCACCAACCTGACGCTCGCCGTTCTTAAACGCTACAACTGATGGCGTTGTACGGTTGCCTTCCGGATTTGGAATTACTTTCGGTTCGCCGCCTTCAAGTACAGCGACACATGAGTTTGTTGTACCTAAATCGATTCCGATAATTTTGCTCATGTTCTTTACCTCCCCAAATATGTAATTATTGATTTACTTTAACCATTGATGGACGAATGACCCGATCCTTTAGCTTGTAGCCTTTTTGGAACTCCTCGACCACGATATTGGAATCAAAATTCTCATCTTCTACCTGCATTACAGCCTGGTGCATATGAGGGTCGAATTCTTTCCCGACTGCCTCAATCTGTTCTGCGCCTTCTTTTTTTATAGCCTCCACCAAGCTTCGATAAACCATTTCCATTCCTTGAAGAATAGATTTAGCCTGTTCATTTTCAGCTTCCATCTGAAGTGCTCTTTCAAAATTGTCAAGCGCAGGCAGCAAATCAGAGATTAAGCTTTGTGCTCTATATTTTTGAGACGCTTCAAGGTCCAGCCTTGCACGGCGCCGGGAATTTTCAAAATCTGCCTGAAGACGGTAGATGCGATTTTCAGCCTCTTCCAGCTTACCTTCCAATTCAGCTATTTTTGCATTTGCTGCTGTACGGTCTGAATCAGTTCCCTCATCAGGACCTGCTTCTGCTTCATCAGCCTCTGCAAATACCTCTTCAATAGGAGCCTCATTTTCAGTTCCTTCAGGTTCGTTGGTTTGTTCATCTAATTCATGACTCAATGTCTCTTTCTCTTCTGCCAACATGTTCACCTCCCTTAAAGAATGGCTGTATTATAGAATAAAAAACATAAGGAAAGGAGTGGAAAGGTTTTTCCACCCTTAATCAATATCTCCACCATCATCTGTTTTGATACAACTTGGATAAAACAGATGATAAGTCTGCACTGATATAGTTCAATAAGCTGATGACTCTTGAATACTCCATTCTGGTAGGGCCCAGAATGGCAATTGTGCCGAGCTGTTCGGTGCCGATTGAATAGCTTGCTGTTATCAGACTGCAGTTTTCCATTGCTGAATTATTATTTTCCCGGCCGATTTTAATATTGATCCCTGACTTGTTTTTACTTAGTAAATCATATATGCCTTTTTCCTGCTCGATCATATTCATGAGGTTTTTAACCTTTTCAATATCATGAAACTCCGGCTGGCTGAGCATATTTGTTTTACCGCCAAAGAAAAGCTTATCATAGGCCGGTATCTTTATTGTATCGGCAATTGAATTCAGCATTAGATCATAATTATTGATATGATGCCTTAAAAGGACGGCAACCTCTTTATATAACTTATTGTTTAGACTTTCCAATGGTGCACCGGCAAGACGGTCATTAAGGATATTGACGACTTTTTCCAAATCACCTGCATCAATGTTTTCCGGCAAGTGGAACATTCTGTTTTCCACATGGCCTGTATCTGTAATAATAATTGCTATCGCTGTTTCTTTATTCAAAGGAACAATCTGAATTCTCTTCAGCTTGTTATCCCTTACTGCAGGCCCGAGGACTATGGATGTATAATTAGTCAGCTCAGATAGGATTTTTGCCGATTTTTGAACAATTTTCTCCAGCTCATAAATTCTTTCCGCAAAGATCGATTGTACTTTGTGGATATCATGCTGATTTAATTTTTGCGGGGATAAAAGGTGATCCACGTAGTAGCGGTACCCTTTTTCAGATGGAATCCTCCCCGATGAGGTGTGTGTTTTCTCAATAAACCCAAGTTCCTCTAAATCAGCCATCTCATTTCTGATCGTTGCGGAACTAAAAGAAATTTCTTTTTTTTTCGACAGAGTTCTCGACCCTACAGGCTGTGCAGTTTGAATAAAATCATCAACAATTACTTGAAAAATTAATAATTGACGATCTGTTAACACAGTTATCACCTCTGTTAGCACTCTTTGCCCCCGAGTGCTAATTCTACTAATAAATTATCAAATCATACGTGCAGTGTCAATAATTTGGCTTCCTTTTTTCCTGAAGGAATCCCCAGGCAGATTACCCTATAAAGGACTGAAATACTTCATTTCCGAGAAATCGGCCTCGCCTTGTCAATTTAATATGCTCTTCCCCGGCAATAATTAATTTTTTTTCGGTGTGCTGTTTAATTTGATTTTCAAAGTGCACAAGCGGGTCTTTGCCAAATTTCTCTTTAAAGCGACTAATTGAGACACCTGCAGTTTTTCTCAGCCCAAGAAACATTTCCTCTTCCATCTGTTCTTCAAGGGGCACCTTATGTTCTTCAAGGATCGGAAGCTGGCCCTTTTCAATTGGCTCCATATATTTTTTCAGGGGTCCGTGGTTTGAACGGCGAAGCCCATTAACATAGCCATGCGCACCTGCCCCAAAACCGAAGTACCATTCATTATCCCAATAAGTGATGTTATGCCTGCTCTCATAGCCAGGTTTGGCAAAATTGCTGATTTCATATTGGGCAAATCCATGTTTGTCCATTTGCTCCATCAATAAGTCATACATTTCAGCTTCCACATCTTCTCCGGGTGTAGGCAGTTTCCCTCTCCTCATCAGATTATAGAATACCGTCTTGGGCTCAATGATCAGAGAATAGCCCGAATAATGAACAATATCCAATGTAAATGATGTTTCAAGTGTATCTTTAAAGTCCTGAAGTGTCTGGCCGGGAAGACTGTATATCAGATCGATGCTGATGTTATCGAAACCTACTTGTTTTGCAGCTTCAATTGACTGAAAAACATCTTTTGCCCGGTGTGACCTTCCAATTCTTTTTAAGAGTTCATCGTTGAAGGTCTGGACACCAAAGCTGAGCCTGTTGACTCCGGCATCATGCAATATTTGAAGCTTTTCCTTAGAGAGATCTCCCGGATTAGCTTCAAATGTATATTCTGTGAAAGAGTCATAGGGAAGCTGACGTTTAATTGTGCTGCAAAGCTGTTCAAGCTGCTTCCCGTTCAGTGCAGTGGGTGTGCCGCCTCCGACAAAGATGGAGTCCAGGCGCGATGCGGGTGTTTCTTTCAAAGCAAGATCCATCTCTTTATCAAGAGAGTCAAGGTATTCTCCAACCGGCTGGTTCTTCAAATACACTTTATTAAAATCACAGTAATGGCAGATATGTTCACAAAAGGGGATGTGTATATAAGCTGCTTTAATCATTCATTTCACTACTTTCATCATTCAATCAACATTCATATACAGCAGTTTCCTAAATAAAAAGAGGCTAGTGCTGTTATTATTATGACAGCATATCTAACCTCTTAAAACAAAGCAAATATTTTACTTTTTAGGGGTGTTATCGTCCATCTTCAAAACGGCCATGAAAGCTTCCTGCGGAACTTCAACAGAACCAACCTGCTTCATCCGCTTTTTACCTTCTTTCTGCTTCTCCAATAATTTACGCTTACGGGAAATGTCTCCGCCGTAACATTTAGCCAATACATTTTTGCGGATGGCTTTAATGGTTGAGCGGGCTACAATTTTCTGGCCGATCGCAGCTTGAATAGGAACCTCAAACTGCTGACGGGGAATTAGCTCTTTTAACTTCTCAACGATTACTTTTCCTCTTTCATAAGCAAAATCCTTATGAACGATGAAGCTCAATGCGTCTACCTTTTCTGCATTTAACAAAATATCCATCTTAACAAGTTTTGATGGCTTATATCCAATTAATTCATAATCAAAAGAAGCATATCCTTTTGTATTGGATTTCAGCTGATCAAAGAAATCATAAACAATTTCCGATAAAGGAATCTCATATATAATATTGACTCTGGTTTCATCCATGTATTGCATATCAATAAAGATGCCGCGTTTTTGCTGGCAAAGTTCCATAATGGCTCCCACATAATCATTTGGGGCCATCATTGTAGCTTTTACATAAGGTTCCTCAACACGGTCAATTTTTTGAGGATCAGGCATATTGGATGGGTTATCTACTTTAACCTCAGTGCCATCTGTCAGGATAACATCATAGATAACACTAGGTGCTGTTGTAATCAAATCTATTTTGAATTCGCGCTCAATGCGCTCCTGGATAATTTCCATGTGAAGCAATCCAAGGAAACCGCAGCGGAATCCAAATCCGAGTGCCTGTGAAGTTTCCGGTTCAAACTGAAGGGCGGAATCATTCAGCTCCAGCTTTTCAAGCGCTTCACGCAGGTCATTGAACTTGGCGCTATCAATTGGATAAAGTCCGCAATAAACCATCGGGTTCATCTTTCTGTATCCAGGAAGAGCTTCTGCAGCACCGTTTTTCGCGCTTGTAATGGTATCACCCACTCGTGTATCACCAACATTTTTGATTGCAGCAGTCAAAAACCCTACGTCTCCAACTGACAATTCAGGCAATGGCGTTGATTTTGGCGTAAACACACCAACCTCAGTGACTTCAAACTCTTTGCCGGTTGCCATCATTTTAATTTTATCCCCTACTTTAACCGTACCCTCAACCACACGGATATAGGCTACTACACCGCGGTAGGCATCATAAAGGGAATCAAATATAAGAGCCTTTAATGGGGCTTCCGGATCCCCTACTGGAGCAGGAACTTTTTCAACGACCTGTTCAAGAATTTCTTCTATTCCAATTCCAGCCTTTGCTGAAGCCAGTACTGCTTCAGATGCATCCAGGCCGATAACTTCTTCGATCTCATTTCGAACCCTTTCCGGATCCGCGCTTGGCAGGTCGATCTTATTAATAATTGGAAGAATCTCAAGATCGTTATCCAGGGCCAGATAAACATTGGCAAGTGTTTGCGCTTCAATACCCTGAGCTGCATCCACAACCAGAATGGCTCCTTCACATGCTGCAAGGCTTCGGGATACTTCATATGTAAAATCGACGTGTCCCGGTGTATCTATTAAGTGGAAAGTGTATATCTCTCCATCTTTCGCTTTATATTTTAACTGAACGGAATTCAGCTTGATCGTAATGCCGCGCTCCCTTTCAAGATCCATGGAATCAAGGAGCTGGTCCTTCATTTCGCGTGAAGTCAGCGCATTGGTTTTTTCAAGAATTCTGTCGGCCAAAGTCGATTTACCATGGTCAATATGGGCGATGATCGAAAAATTCCTTATTTTCTCTTGTCTTTTTAATCTCTCTTCTCTGTTCATTGTATATTATTTCAACTCCTACTATAGAAAAGCGCAAGCGCCTTGCCCACCCCCGACAAGCACAAGACGAGCCTCCCAGAAAGGCGTTCTTTGCCTTTTTGGGAGGGGCGGCTTGTGACCTCGAGGGGGTAGGCGCTGGAGCTAGACAGCTATCGACGTTAAAATTTCAGACCTTCTTATTTTTAAGAAAAGCGCAAGCGCCTTAAACAGGCGCCTGGAGCTAAGTGTGGTCAATTTTAAAATAGTCCTTTTAGTTTATACACTATTTTTGATTATATCAGTAGGTTTGTGAAGATTCAATGCTAAGCTTTAAGCCGCTAATTTTCCAAAAAAAAAGCCTGCCCACCTGAGCAGCCTATTTCCCTTTTATTAAGTCTGTGATGATTGCGACCGATTTTTCTGTCAGCTCTGATATGCCATTGGATATGCTTTTTCCTAAGGATGAAAAGAAATTATATGCTTTCATTTCTTCAAGCTTTTCCCTTTTCTTCTGAAGATCATGGCTTGACACATCATTCCCCAGGACAGAAGCCTGAACTTCGCCTTCGTTGGTTTCATCTATAGTCAGGGCACTTTTGAAATCCCCGTCATGGAATCCCTTCATTCTGTGAATTCCTTCATTTGCCTGCTGCATTCCGAATAACACTGAGACAAACATAAGCGCTGCCAGAAAAAGAGCTTTAAGTATAAACATTTTCATTCCGCATCATCCTATTACTATTTCTTTTCTGATTCACCGCCAGCCGGTGAATTCACTTCCTCGGCCTGCCAATAATATTCACTGAACACTTCCGCGAGTGCTTCGGCCGATCGGTTTAACTCCTCAAACGTATTATCGACTCCCCCAAACTCAATGAGTATGGCATTGCCTGATAAATCCTGATTGAAGTTGCCATTTGTCCCTGCGCCTTCTTTTTTCATTATTCCTCTGCTTAATCCTTTGTACTTGACGCTCAGTCTATCATGCAGCTCTTTTGCAAATTTTAAGTTCTTTTCATAATTCGGATTATTTCCTCCAATAATAAAAGCCAGCTTGGCATAAGACTCTCCGTTAATTTCTTTTGTAGTATCTTTTTTTCTTTTTGAATCACGGTGAATATCGATTAAATAAGCCAGATCCCGATTGGAAGTAATTGCTGCCTGGACTACCTCTCTGGATTCCTGATAGGAGCGTCCATATGTTAAGCCCTTTTTGTTTAAATTCCCCTGAATATCCGTTTTATCCACAAATGTGCCGATTCCTTTACTCTCCATCTCTTCCTTAAGCTTATCACCGATTTTAGTAATATTAATTTTTGAATGGTAGGCAGCATCAGGGTTGGTGACACCCTTCAGATACGGAAGATAGGATTCAGTATTATGCGAAAAGTATACATAGACAGGTTTTTTATCTCCTGTTGACACCGGCGGGGCATTTGATTGTTTTTTATCTCCAGATTGCTCAAGCTCTTCGGTGTTTTGCAGGGCTGCCTCCTGTTCGGCCATGAGTACTTCTAAAGGCGGAGAAGATTCTACAGGCATGTTTGTATAATCTGTTCCCTCACCTGCAACCAGAATTTTACTGTCATAAATCGAGAAAAAAGGAAGCTCCCTTCCCAGAAGACTTCTGGGATCATCCAAATTGACATTCGTGGATAGCTGAAAAATTAAATTGGCAAAGCCCGGGGGAGAACTGCTTTCAGAAACCCCCTGGAGAAATGCGTGATTTTCCCATCCGAGAAAACGATAAAGCATTTCTCCTGTCAGGCTGTTCGCTGCAGAATTTACTGAAGATGAACTGATTCGGTATTCAGGCTTTAAGGAAGTTATTGCTCCGCTTATGGAAAATATCATAAATAGAAAAAGCAGAAATCCGCCAATAGCCTTCAGCAGGCTTGTCCCTTGGATAGTTACTACAAATCCGTTGGTTTTAAAAGGTTTCATTGTTCCACCTCTCCTTGCTAGTCTAGTAAATGTTATGACTTTGCTAGAGAAGATAGAACAGGATATTTTCTATCTTGTATAAAATCCGGCATTATCCTGATTCACTTTCTGGTGGAGCGCTGCGTTCAAACCGTTGGCAATTAAGTTTGACATATCTTCAATAAATACATCCACTTCCTTTGGCGTCACCATAAGGTTGTGACCCAAAGGAGACAGAACTTCATAAATAAGCTTCCGCTTCTCCTCTTCAGGCAAGGTTCCGATCATGCCAAGAAAGGTTTTTCTATGATGCTCTTCCGGGAGGTCCTCATCTGTCAGCTTTTTCTTCTCTCCAAAAGTCATTCCTGCAGGAGCCAAGGCACGTGATGGACGGCCGCCTTCTTTCATTTCCTTGCCGAAATGCTTCAGGATGTAATCAATTGTATCGCTTGTTATGGATACGGCATCAACAACTGTTGGGATGCCAATCGCTATGACAGGTATTCCTAAAGTTTCTTTGCTTATTTCTTTTCGTTTATTCCCTACACCAGAACCAGGGTGAATCCCTGTATCCGAAATTTGAATAGTAGAATTGACTCTTTCAATTGATCGGGAAGCAAGAGCATCAATCGCAATGACAAAGTCGGGCTTTGTTTTTTCAACAATGCCATGAATAATGTCACTTGTTTCAATTCCTGTCAGGCCCATAACCCCTGGAGAAATAGCACTGACCGGCCGGTAGCCTTCTTCTACGCTTTCAGGCTGCAGCTGATAGAGATGTCTTGTAATAAGCAGATTTTCGCAGACTTGCGGCCCCAATGCGTCGGGAGTGACATTCCAATTGCCCAGTCCGACAATTAAACAGGATGCATTTTCATTAATGCCCAGCTGCTTTATAAATTGGGAAAATTCACTTGCAAATACAGTCTCCACTTTGTGCTGAAGCTCCGTATCCTGCTGGCGTATGCCCGTCACTTCGAGGGTAAGATATTTGCCCTCTTTTTTTCCTAATGCTTCTGCTCCTTCCTTTGTTACTTCAACAAAGGAAATTTTAATATCGTTTTCTTCTTTTTCTTTAATTATGACGCCTTCTATTTGGGAAAGATTCTCCTGCTCGTGAACATTGTCTTTCTGCCTGCCGGAAATCACCATTTCCCTGGCTTCAATGGCAAGATCCGTTCGAACTGAGTACTGGCTTAAATCTATGGATTCCTTCACATGTATCCCTCACAATCTCAGCTTATTAGGTTGGAAAAAAACAGACAAATTACTAAAATTCAGATATATACTATCTTTGCCTTTAAAATGCAAAAACATGCAGAAAAAGAATGAACTTCCCGATTTATCCTTCAGTAATTTTAAGTACAGAGTATTGCATTATGCCCCTGTGTTTGATAAAATATCACTTGTTCTGAATTTGTTAATGAACGTGAATGTCGAGTTATAGAATCTCGATGCTTTTTCAGGAGGTGAATGGAATGCCAAACATTAAATCTGCTATCAAGCGTGTTAAAACTAGCGAAGCTCGCAACGCTCAAAACGCTACTGTTAAATCAGCAATGCGTACAGCTGTTAAGAAGGTTGATGCTGCAATCGTAAACAACGATTCTGCTGCTGCAACTGAATCTTTCGCTGATGCTGCTCGTAAACTGGACAAAGCTGCTGCAAAAGGTCTTATCCACAAAAATGCTGCTGCCCGTAAAAAGTCTCGTTTAATGAAAAAAATGAACTCTTTAAATGCGTAATGTTTAAAGATATCGGCTATCTTAAGGGATAGCCTTTTATTTTACATAAAAAAGCGGTCCAAATTGCGGACCGCTTTTTTTATGTAATCAGAATTTATAACTTTGTACTTCGAGAACTGTCTAGCTCCAGCGCCTACCCCCTCAAGGTCACAAGCTTGTCTTGTTTCGGCTCCTAGGGACGAAAGACCAGCCTAATCCCTTCCAGAAGGAAAGAACACCTTCTTGCAGGGCTCGTCTTATGCTTGTCGTCCCTGAGCAGTCGCCTCCACATTTCGGGCAAGGCACTTCCGCTTTTCTATTTTCTGAGCGCCTGACTTTGCAGACGAAACAGGAACATTTCAATCAGCATGGTTTTATTCATGCCCCCTGTTTTCATTTGATAATCCGCATCAGCAAGCAAGCTTATGATCGCTGCCAGTTCTTCATCTGCAAACAGTTGAGCCTGTCCGGCCGCCAGCTTCACCCGGAAAGGATGAATCTTTAAATAGCCGGCAATCTGCTGCTGGCCGTAGCCTCTCCTGGCAAGCTCCTTCACCTGATAAATCAGTCTGAACTGCCCTGTAATAACAGATAAAATCTTAATTGGCTCTTCGTTTTGCTTTAATAAATCATAATAAATTCTCAGGGCTTCTTCTATTTTGCGGTGAACCACCTTATCCACAAGGGAAAAAATGTTTTGCTCTAAAGACCGTGATACCATTTTTTCTGCCATTTGTTCATCTATCCGCTTTGTGTCATTCGCATATAGGGCTAATTTATCGATCTCGTTGGTCAGAATAAACAGGTTGGCGCCTGCCAATGTCAAAATCAGCTCAACAGCCGATTCATCAATCTGCACACCGTTTAATGCTGCCCTTTCCCTGATCCAGGCTTTCAATTCACCTTCATTTAATTTCTTGGCTTCAAGGACTGCAGCCGTTTTTTTCAATTGTTTGGTTATTTTTTTCCGATCATCGAGTTTTTCTGCCGATGAGGAAAATACCACCACTGAATATGGAGCAGGTTCTTTAATATAGGCTTCAAGCTTAGCCAGGTTATGCTCCTGTTTAGCTTTCGATTTCTCTGACGTTAAAAAAACCGGGTTATGTAAAAAGATCAGTCTTCTTTCACCCATAAAAGGAAATGTCTCCGCATCTTCAAGCGCTGTATCAATGGGGGTTTCCTCAAGGTCATAAGAGGATAAATTAAAATCAGCTTCTTCTTCACTTAGCACATTGCTGATCAGAAGCTGCTTCGTTTCGTTTATAAGATAAGGTTCTGTTCCGTATAATAAATAAATAGGAGCAAAACTTTTCGCTTTAATTCTGTTCCAAATATCAAAAACCAATTTCTTCTCTCCGTTCGCCAAACAATATATTCACTATATATCCTAAAGAAGCGATGGCAATTTGACAAGACATAAGAAATTGGCGCCCACATGAACGCCAATTTCCAATCTATATAGAACGCTGCATCCTTGAGGCCCGGGAAACTCAGGAAGCTGCGGTGCACCTTTGTTAGTTATTATTCCCATGATGTTTCGTCATATTTGTGACAACTCCTGCTAATGCAGGAAAAGGGCAGGCGAACTCTAGATTTTTTCATTTGAATGACTTATACTATATAGGAAATAGGAGGGGTAGACTGTGAACGAATTTGAAAAGAACGTCCAAAGCAAACGTAATGATGCAATCGACTCTGGTGTAGGATTCATCGTATCATTCGGTTTCTTCGCAACGTTATTTATTATTGCTACAGTCATTAAATTTTTAGGAGCTTAATGGCTACATACAGTAATGTGTCACAATACTGCTGACACATTGAGGCTGCCTCAGCAGCCTCTTTTTTTTGGACGGAATTCCGATGAAGCATTATCAAGTTTGGAAGCTGATGCTTTCTAACATATACTATGGAAGCTGCACTGAAAAGGTTCCTGAATCCCCTTTAAAAAAATAGGTAATTGCCCCTTGCTTATCGGTTCTCAATACTTTGACATTATAGTCATTCATCCTTCTCATTACATCATTATGAGGATGCCCATACCTGTTGTTCCTGCCTGCAGAAATAACGCCAATCCGCGGCTTCAATCCAGCAAGAAATAAATCTGTTGAGGAGGTTTTGCTTCCATGATGTGCGATTTTCAATACATCAGCTCTCAACTTGGGATAAGACTTTATGAGCTGACCTTCCCCCTGTTCCTCCAAATCTCCGGTAAACAGCCAGTTTAACCCTCCAATTTTGGCAAAAAGGACAATAGATCCATCATTTTTGCCAACACCGTCCCCCATCTCCCCGCCAAACGGGGACAAAACTCGAAATACGGAATCTCCTATGAGCCAGCTATCTCCGGCTTTAATGAAGAAAATTTCACTTTTGTTATTTTTAGCCTGTACAACCAAATCCTTTTCAGCCTCCGAGAACTCAGCTCCATGTGGAAACACAACAGACTTTACCTTCATTTCCCTCAGAACAGCTGATGCTCCGCCAATGTGGTCCATATCCCCGTGAGTGAGAAAAAGTTTATCTATTTTACTGATCCCTTTGCTTTTCAGAAAAGGCACTACTGTGTCCTTTCCTGTTTCATATGGGTCGCTTCGCATCTTCCATTCCTCTGTCTCAAACATAGGCGCACCTCCTGCATCTATCAAATAATTCCCTCTCCCATACGGAAGCTTTATCAGGATGCTGTCCCCCTGCCCAACATCAATAAATGTAATCTCACCAGCTGGTGTAAGCACATTTACAAAATAATGAATTACTATCGCAAGAACAGGAAGCACACCGTTCTTAATAATAGCTTTTTTGTTTTTTGACCTTTCCCAGCCGGCAAAGAATGCGGGAATGAGCAGAAGATATATAATCAGATTTAAAGGGGATGGCCTGCCAAGAATAAGGGTCGAATTAGGAATGGCGGAAAGCATTTCAGCAATCCAATTAAGAAAAACGATCATTTTTTCCAATACATGAAGTAAGAAATCTGCCCTTCCTCCTGTTAATAAATCAAAAATAAATAAAATTAATACAACAGGCAGGACTATGGAAGAATACAAAGGCACAAAGATCAGATTGGCAATTATGGAAATAATCGATACCTCATAAAAATGCCAAAGGAGGATAGGAATGGCCGCTATCTGGCAAATAAGAGAAACAGACAGGAGTGCAGCGAGAGGATGAGTGAATTTTTTGAGTATGGCAGGAGCTGAGAGAATAAGCGATAAGGCCACAGCAAAAGACAGCTGAAACCCCGCATTATAGATAATAAAAGGGGAGATAAAAAGATAGCCGGCAAACACAATGGAGATAACATCAGCTAATTGAATAGGGGCCTTCAGCTTCTTTGCCAGTAAAACCAGAAGCATCATAAACACAGCCCGCAGTACAGACGGTGCAGCACCTGTAAGTATTGCATATACCGGCAAAACCATTATTAGGATACTGGTCATTTTTTCTCTGGTGATCCCGGCACGTACTCCTGCAAGAAAAAACATACCAGCAAGCATTCCTACATGAAGTCCGGATATTGCAAGCAAATGGATAATTCCGATTTTCTGATAAGAAGCGACAATATTCTCATCAATAAAACTCCGATCGCCGAAGACAAGTGCGATTGAAAGCGGAGCTGTCTGTTCAGGGAAATGCTCTAAAATATGTTTTGTGCCCATCTCCCTCATTTTTAAAATAGGTAATGTGATGCGGCTTTTATTGTAGGTGCAATCAGAGAGGTTTAACTGTTCCAATTCGAGGATCCAAAAGATACTATTGTGGTTTAAGTAATCCTTGTAGCTGAAGGAATTAGGATTTGTAGATGTTGGAGGAGTCTGTAAGGTGCCATTAACCCGGCATGTCATGCCTATCCTCAGATGGTCTGAAAGGATTTTTTGTTCTGCTTCGGATTTAATCTTATACCTGGCAGCCAGCTTTTCCTTTTTTTCGGTCAATTCAATTAGGACTGTGAGAAGGTCCCCATCTATCTTCACTGATTCTGACAGGGTAATTTCAAAATCACCCTCATTTCCTGTAAGACTTGTCCTGTGATATTCTGCCGCTAATTCACTCCTTATGATTAAGGAAAGGTAAATCAAAATCAGGATGGTCATGTTCTGTTTAGTCAAGATATTCCTTTTTAAAAGGAAAAGGGCAAGAAGAGAAAAAATGACAGCAATTGCCGGATGAAGTAATGATGTCAAATTTCCCAGAAGTGAGGCAGCAGCTGCGTAGATCCATCTGCCTTTCATATCATTTGCTCCTTTAGTTTTTTTGAAGGGAAGCAGCACCTTATCATTGAAGGTGCTGCTTCTTCAATGGATTAATTTTGAAAAAGCTTGTCCTTTTTTTCTTTATAGCCTTTCATAATGTCCTGATCTTTACCGCTTTTTTCAAGCTCATTGATTAAATCCTCTATAAAATCACGTTTTTCCTGTATGCTGTCATCGAAGGATACTTTTTCGGCCGCCACCTGGACAGATTTCACACCAGCCTTCTCAAAGAGTTCAATTCCATAAGGATGATTTTTATAGTCCTGTGCGTAGTAAACTGTTTTAATTCCCGCCTGAATAATTGCTTTGCAGCATTGAAGGCACGGAAAATGAGTTACATATATTTCTGCATCACTTGTCGGCACCCCAAATTTTGCACACTGTAAAATCGCATTCATTTCCGCATGAATGGTCCTGACACAATGGTTATCAATAACATAGCAGCCTTCATCAACACAATGTTCACCGCCGGCAATTGATCCATTATAGCCTCCTGCAATGATTCTCTTATCCCTTACAATGGTTGCTCCGACCGCAAGTCTTGTACATGTGCTCCTCAAAGCAAGCAAATGGCTTTGTGCCATAAAATATTGGTTCCAGGAAATCCGGTCCATCTGTCTCTCCCCTTTACACAGGCTTGTATGCCCTGAATTAAAATATATCTTTTTCTCTCAATAAGTGTAAGCCTCAAGCTTGTGCAGGTCAATGGAATGAAATTAGTTTACACTAATATGCTCTTTGAGTTTTTCAAAAGTTTTTTCCCCTATCCCTGATATTAATTTCAAATCCTCAATATTCTTAAAGGGTCCATTTGTATCGCGGTGTTCAATTATCACTGCAGCCTTAGAGGGGCCAATTCCCGGCAATGTCTGCAATTCTGTTTCATCCGCCCCGTTTAAATTTACCTTTCCGCTATCCTGCTGTCCTTTAACCTCGCCATTTCCGGCTCCCGCCCGGGTCTCCTCAAGAATTTCACCCTCTTTCGGAACATATATCACCATTTCATCTGTAATTTTCAGGGCAAAATTAATTTTAGTGCTATCGGCTTTTGCTGTCAGTCCCCCTGCTTTTTCCAGCAGGTCTATCACCCTTTCACCCTCTTCTGCTTCATACACTCCCGGCTTTTCTACTGCTCCTTTAATATCTGCTTTCATCGCCAGTGGCACCTGTTCAGCCTGCATATCACCTGCTTTTTCTTTACCTTCTTCTCCGTTCAAAGAAATTGACTGTTCAATCTCAGGAAATGCTTCAGTCTCCTGAACGGGCATTAAAATATGATAGAGGAGTGCAGCCAATGCAATCGCACCTCCTGCAAAGTAAAATTTATAGATTTTTATCCATTCGGGCACTATGGATCATCCTTTCTTTTTGGAATAAATGTTTTTTTGATACATATCGTTATATGAGAGAGCCTGCTTTTAAAGGAGGGATATAGCATTGAAAATCGGAATCATTGGCACAGGTAATATGGGGAGAATTTTGACCGAGGCCTTCCTGGATGGAGGAGCCGTTTCCCCGGCCTCCATGACTATAACCAATCGGACAGTGGCAAAAGCGAAGGAAATAAAAGAAACACATCAGGAAATTACCGTTGTAAATAATGCAAGAGAGGCTGCTCATCGTTCTTCGCTGATCTTTATTTGTGTAAAGCCTCATGATGTATATAATGTCGTTCAGGATATTTTGCCGTTCCTGTCAGAAGATAAATGTGTTGTGTCCATAACCAGCCCTATTAGTGTACAACAGCTTGAATCAATTGTGCCTTGCTCAGCAGCGAGGGCGATTCCAAGCATTACTAACCGGGCCTTATCAGGGGTGTCATTATTATCATTCGGTGAGCAGTGCAGCAAACAATGGAAAGGGGAACTTAACAAGCTTTTTGAAAGCATCTCCACACCTGTCTTTATAGAGGAAGCGATTACCAGGGTTTCTTCGGATATTGTCAGCTGCGGACCTGCCTTTTTCAGCTACTTGACACAGCGCTTCATCAATGCGGCAGTTGCGGAAACGGAGATTGATAATGAAACAGCTACAAAGCTTGCAGGAGAAATGCTGATCGGGCTTGGGGAATTACTGAAAAAAGGTTTTTATACATTGCCTACATTGCAGGAAAAGGTGTGTGTCAAAGGAGGAATTACAGGAGAGGGAATTAAAATTCTTGAAAGCGAGCTCGGCAGTGTATTTGAACACTTATTCCAGGCGACACATTCCAAGTTTGACGAAGATCTTGTCGAAGTAAAAAAGCAGTATTCTCTCCACTAGCTATTCGACGTTAATGGAAATAATCCTTCACTATTAAAAAAAAACAGCCGAGAAACCGGCTGTTTTTTTTAGTGTCTTTTCTTTGCAATAAAAATGATTCGTTCAGCCTGGGTGTCTGGCGGTCCTTCTTTAAAATCTCCTGAAACGTCAACAAGGTCAAAACCGCATTCCTCAAGCCAGCTTTTATATTGATCAATAGGATAAGTGCGCTGCAAATGAAGTTCGTCATAGCGGTCATACTTTCCTGTTTCTGCGTCCAGAACAAAAAATGAAAGATCATGCTCTACAGAATTGGGGTATTCGCCCTGAAAGCTGTGCCAGATATATGAAATTTCCTCGTCATTTTCAGCAAAGGTCTGGTTCATAAATATCTGCATAATTTTATAAATGGAATGAACATCAAAAATAAATAGACCATCGTTTTTTAAATAGCTATGGACCCGCCGGAAAGTGTTCTTCACATCTGATTCTGTCTCCAGATAATTCAGAGAATCACAAAAGATGCCAATAATATCAAATTCACTAAACCCTACAAGCTCTGCCATGTTCTGCAGGTAAAAGGGGATTTTCAGACCTTTCTGCTCCGCCTTTGATTGAGCTACAGCCAGCATATCCTCTGATAAATCCACACCGGTTACATTATAGCCCTGTTCACTTAACCTTATGGAAAGCTGTCCTGTGCCGCATGCAAGATCCAGTAATTGTTTGCCTGAAACATTAAATTCCGCATGCTTTTCATTGACCAATTTAATCCAGCTGTCATAAGGAACATCTTCCATCAGCCTGTCATAGAGATAAGCGAACTTTCCGTAGCTCATTGGTTAAGAATGCCCTGAACGTTTTCGACCGGGGCATCCCCCCAGAGTCTTTCCAGATTATAGTAGCTTCTTTCATCCTTATGGAAAATATGTGCAACAATATCACCCATATCAACCAGAATCCACCTTGCTTCATCAAAGCCTTCCATTCGCTTAACCGTAAACCCGTGTTCTTCTGATTTTTCTTTCATTTCCCGAGCAATGGCCTGCACTTGTTTATCAGAGTTTCCGTGGCAAATAACAAAGTAGTCAGAAATCAGGGAAATTCCCTTCATATTAAGAACCGTTATATCTTCTGCACGTTTATCATCCGCTGCTTTTACTGCCGTCATCAGCATAGTATTTTCTTTCATTTGATCAATCCTCCTTATTCATTACAAGGTCATTATAAGTTTTGAAGGAAGCCGGAAATACAGGCTGCCCTTTTTTCATTAAAAACATGATGGTATTTTGAACAGATTTTATTAAAGCCTTGTTCAAGTTCGTCTGTGCTAAATCACGCACTTCGTCAACTCCCGGAAAATGCCTTCCAGGTTCAATATAATCTGCAAGATAAATGATCTTTTCAAGAAGTGCCATTCCCGGTCTCCCAGAAGTATGATATCTTATTGCATCCAGTACCTCTTTATCATGGATTCCCGCTTCTTTCTCAGCCAAAAAAGCACCGACAGGAGCATGCCAAAGTTCACTATTGTAATCCAAAAGCTCGGCTGGCATACCTTCCTTAATGATAATTTCCCTCATTTCTTCCTTAGGGCGGAACTTAGCATAATCATGAAAAATGGCTGCCAATTCAGCTTTCTTACTATCAGCGCCATATTTCTCTGCAAGTTTAATGGCTGTTTCCATCACTCCGACTGTATGAAGGTAGCGATGTTCTGTCAGCTGCTCCTTTACAATATCCAGAGCTGTTTCACGATTCATATAAATGATTCTCCTTTATATAACTCCTTATAGAATCCGGTACCAGATATCGTACAGTACCGCCTTCCTTTACACGGCTTCTGATCATACTTGAGGAGATTCCCATTTCAGGAACGTCAGCATAAAGAATCGGATACGGAGTCTGCAAATTGTAAGTTGGCCGCCTTACTCCTATAAAGGTAATCAATTCAAGAAGTTTGTCAATGTTATGCCACTTGGGCAAGTATTCAACCATGTCAGCTCCAATAATAAAATAAAATTGCTTTTGAGGATAGTGTTCCTTCAAAATCCTGATCGTATCGTAGGTAAATGAAGGACCTTCCCGTTCCAGCTCAATCAACTCCAATTTAAAGCCAGGATGATTCTGCAATGCCAGTTTCAGCATTTCTATTCGATCACGGCTGCTGACATTGTCTGACCTCTTTTTATGGGGAGGCTCATGGTTCGGCATAAACCATACTTCATCCAAACCATGGGAAGACATTACCTCATTTGCAATAATGAGATGGCCTAAATGAGGCGGATTAAAGGTCCCTCCAAGTATGCCTACCTTTTCCATTTACACTCCTCCATACATTCAGTTTAATTTCCCCGAAGCTTACGGCAAGTTGATTTGTTTGTTTTCTTTTGATTCTTTGTATAAAACAATTATATTTCCGATGATTTGGACAACATCAGCCTTCGTGCCTTCTGACAGCTGCTGTGCTACCGTATCTCTGTCTTCTTCACAGTTTTGAAGGACTGAAACCTTTAATAACTCACGGGCTTCCAGTGCTTCTCCTACTTGCTTAATCATGTTTTCATTAACCCCGCCCTTTCCCACTTGGAAAATAGGGTTTAAATGGTGCGCTTTTGATCGCAATAAACGCTTTTGCTTTCCTGTTAGCATAATAATCCTCCCAGCTGATTTAAAACCTTTTGTCTCATTCTTTCAATGTCCGGCCCAATGCCAGTCCACATTTCAAAAGCAAGAGCCCCCTGATACACAAACATATCAATACCATTCTGAATTCCGGCGCCCTTTACGGCAGCTTCCTTTAAAATCCTGGTTTGCAGCGGATTATAAATGATATCACTGACAAAGGCTCCAGGCTTAAGCTTATGTACCGAAAGCGGGCTTTGGCCAATGTCCGGATGCATTCCAATTGATGTAGTCTGAACAATTAAATCGTATGTTTCCAGACTTTCCTCTGCTTTCTGCCGGTTCAGCACACGAGAAGGAACCTCAAAAGGGCAATCATTCAAAATCTGTTCTGCCCTTTCTGGAGTCCGATTGCAAATGTCCAGAAGCTCCGGGGCTTCTTTAGCAATTGTAAAATAAATGGCTCTCGCAGCCCCGCCTGCCCCCACTATCAGAACCTTTTTGTCATTAATTGATTGGTTTTGATTCAGCAGGCCTTTTACAAATCCGCTTCCATCCGTATTGCAGCCAATTAGCTTACCTTCCTGATTGACCACTGTATTAACTGCCCCAATTGCCTCAGCAAGAGGATCCAATTCATCTAAAAGAGGAATGATAGCCTCCTTATGGGGTACTGTAACATTAAATCCCGCAATGCCGATTGCCCTGAACCCTTTAATAGCGTCATTCAGATTTCCCCTGGATACATGAAATGGCTGATAATGTGCATCAATATTGTAAATCTTAAATAATTCATTGTGCATAGCAGGGGACATTGAATGGGAAATTGGATCCCCAATCACTCCAAACAGCTTTTTCAAAAATCCTCACCCCTTTTGAAAAGCGTAAGCAAATGCAAGACACAGCCTAAATTAAAGACTTCCTTATCATGGCATGGACACCTTTGGGAACATATGCAGCTACTTTGGCCCCGCCCTCATTTACCGTTATCCAGCCAAGTCCTGAAAATACTATATCCGTTTTCGGGTCTTTTATTGTGAATTCATGTTTCACAAGCTCCGGGAAGGTTTCCATCTGCTCTATTCTTGGCGGCGTAAGCATTTCTCCCGCATGATTCTCATATAGCTCATCCGCCTTTTCTGTTTTGGTGCGGTGAATAGTTAAGTCATTGGAGAAATGGCAAACAAATGACCGCCGGCCGCCAGCAATGTAATCAAACCTGGCCAGTCCGCCAAAAAACAGAGTCTGCTCTTCATTCAGCTGGTAAACCTTAGGCTTAATTTCCTTTTTAGGTGTTATCACCTTTAAATCCCTTTTATCTACATAATGGGCCATCTGATGATGGTTAATTATACCTGGTGTATCCACTAAAGCCTTTCCGTCAGATAGAGGTATCTCGATAATATCAAGAGTCGTTCCTGGGAAGTGGGAAGTAGTGATGACATCTCCCTCACCTGTTACTTCTTTTAATATACGATTGATGAAAGTGGATTTACCTACATTAGTACATCCTACTACATAAACGTCTTTTCCTTCCCGATAATGATCGATGGCTGCTGCAATTTCATTAATGGAGTACCCTTTTGCAGCACTAGCCAGATAAACCTCTTCCGGTTTCAGCCCCAGCTGTTTTGATTCCTGCTTCATCCAGTTAATCAGCTTGTTTGTCTTCACGGACTTTGGAAGCAGGTCAACTTTGTTTCCAACAAGCAGGATTTTATTGCTGCCCACAAAACGGTGAAGACCTGGAAGCCAGCTGCCGTTAAAATCAAAAATGTCCACAATCTTCACAATAAGTGCATCACTTTGTCCAATTTCATTCAGGATCTTCAGAAAATCATCATCAGTCAAGCTTACATCCTGAACTTCATTATAATGCTTCAGCCTGAAACAGCGCTGGCAAATAATTGTTTCCTTCTGCAGAGCTGATTGAGGAGCATAACCCAACTCATCAGGGTTATCTGCCTGAACTTTTACTCCACAGCCTATGCAAACAAATTGTTCTTCACTCACTTTTTAATCCTCCCACTGAATCATTCCTTTTTTTCTGAACCAATTTAAAATCCGTCTCTCCACCAGACGGTTAAATTTCGTAACAAATCCGTCAGTTTGAGCTACAGGTACGACCAAAATAGTATGGAAACCGCTTCTGTTTCCTCCCAGCACGTCAGTCAGCAATTGGTCTCCAATCACTACTGTTTCTTCTTTTCTCAGCCCCATTTCGGATAGAGCTCTCCGGAAGGCACTGCCCATTGGCTTTCTAGCCTGATAAATAAACGGAATATCAAGGGGATCGGAAAAAGCCTTTACACGATTTTCATTATTATTAGACACAATGGTAACCTTGATGTTGCTTTGCTTCATTTCTTCAAACCAGCTAATCAGCTTCGGTGTTGCATTCGGCCTGTCCCATTCGACTAGAGTGTTATCCAGGTCCGTGATTATCCCTTTAACTCCTTTTTCCTGTAAACTGTGTGGAGTTATTTCAAAAATACTTTTAACATGCTGATTAGGCAAAAATTGCTTTAACACTATATTTACACCTCAATCATTTATTCATATTTTCCGGCAAAAATGTTTCTGCTGCCCTCAACTAGTTCCCCGTCTTTAATGACAATTAGGGTCTGCAGCCTTTCACTTGATAAAACACCGATTTCATCATACCCAATTTCACCCGCTCTTTCAAAATAAAGAATGACGGATACAATCAGGCAGTTCTATTTTATACGGTTCCACAAAATGGGGAAAGACACTCAAAACTCAGTAAATTTCCACGGAATAGTTGTTATTCACCCTTAAAATAAAAATTTTTCGACAAAAATCAACTGCTCCTCACACCTGTGGATAACTTTATGCACATAATCCCATATGATTTTAATACTTTTTCCCTTTTTATAAACAAAATAATCACAGGTTATCCACGGTTTCCTGTGGATAAGAGAACAGTTGTTCTAATCGTTTTAATTTGCTAGAGTAGGGGTACAACATAAAATCTTACATTATATGTATAAAATAATTCTTTTAGAACTGAAATATCAAGGACCTGGAGGTGGGACAGGAATGCGTAAACTGTCAGATGAATTATTAATCGAATCCTATTATAAGGCAAAGGAACTGCAGCTAAGCAAAGACTTCATCCGTTTAATTGAAACAGAAATCCACCGTCGTTCACTATCAAACAGAATAAAAGTTACATCCTAAAAATGGACAAGCCCTGAATAGGGCTTTTTTTATTCTACATATTTAAAACCGGAACAATTGGCCTGCACAATCACAATAGAGTTCCAATCCGCTCTCCTACTTTAATATGAGCAGGAGTCTTAATTGACTTTTCAAGCTGGAATTTCCCCTTCTCAAATAAGAGAATGACGGTAGAGCCAAATGTAAAATAGGCCATTTCCTTTCCTTTTTCAAGCTGGTCCCCTTCATGGGTCAGTTCGATGGAATTTACAAACATAGCACCCACCTTCACAATTGCGATTGCTGAATCACCATGCTTTACTTCAGTTATGCTCCGGAAATTCTTAGAAAGCGTTTCTCTTCCATATTTTAAACCCCATTTGTTAACCGGAAAAGATTTTAACCCCAGAATCCATTGATCTGCTACTTTTCCAGTGACCGGGCTGTGTATCCTGTGGTAGTGGCTCGGACTTAAATAAAAGATCATGTAAGTGCCGCCTGCATATTTCCCTGCTTTATTTGCACCAAGCATCTCAGAGATGGAATAGTTCTTCCCCTTTACTGTAATTATACGATCCTCCCGGATATCCCCAATATCTTCGATTACAGCATCTACAGGACTTACTGCTGAATCAGGGCTCTCATCGGTTACTCGTGCCCCTTCCTTCAGCTTTCTAATGAAAAACTCATGAAGTGTTGGATATTCATGCAGTTTTTTTTCCATTTCACTCTCATTAATATTATAAATTCTTGAAAATGAAGGAATGACCCTCCTGCTTAAACTTGATTGTGCAAATTTCTGAAGTATACCGGATGTCCATCTTCCATTTGTCAATTCAATCAGCAGTCGATATACAGGTTTTAACAAAGGAAATGCCCCCTAACTAAATATGTTCTTTACGAACAGGCATAAAAAGCATAGAATAAAATATTATTATATAACATATAAAACTAAGTTTGCCATAGACTTCCTCAGATTTGGCGCTTTTTTTATTATTAGCTTCAGTAAATTTGCAGATTACTTCTTTTTCCGCCCTTCCCGATAGTTCCCATTTGCCAGAAGACATTTACACATAGCTGTTAGAAAAACTTCCTAAAGTCTGCAAGCTGTGATTCCCCGTTGCAAGGAGTGTTCGATATGTTTTCTCAGGATGTTCTTGATTTAACCATTAAGAAGCTAAAGGCTCAGACTGCCAATATCTTAACTCTGTCTAACTTATTCTTAGGGTGCTTTGCTATTTTGTTTTCTATTAATGACAATTTGAAATTGAGTGTGCTGCTGATCTTTATCGCAGCTCTTGCTGACCGATTTGATGGGATGGCAGCAAGGAAAATGAATATTGAATCTGAATTAGGAAAGCAGCTGGATTCGATGAGTGACATTATTTCGTTTGGAGTTGCACCTGCACTGCTCCTTTACATGGGAGTACTTTATGCATTCGGGGCACCCGGCGCCTTCCTGACTGCTCTATATATAGGATGTGGAGCTTTGCGGCTCGCCCGTTTTAACATTAGTGAGAATAACGGCTATTTTACAGGCCTGCCAATAACAGCTTCCGGATGCCTCGCCACTTTATGTTTTCTGGCTGTCCCGTATTGGCCTTCACCTATATTCCTTTTCATAATGCTGATACTTTCAATTTTAATGATAAGCCCTTTCAGGCTGAAAAAAATGTAAAAAAGCCGTGCTCAAAATAAGAGCGCGGCTTCTATATTTTATTTATCTCCTGTTAATGCCAGGAACTCTTCCACATCATCCATGCATAATTGCACGGCACTTTCCCAGAACTCAGGCTTGGTTAAATCAGCATTTAAATGCTTCATCGCTAAATCTTCAACTGTCATCGATGCAGTATCCTTTAATAATGCTATATATTTTTCTTCATATCCTTTCCCTTCTTTTAGTGCCTGTGCATAGATTCCGAGCGAGAATAAATACCCAAAAGTATATGGGAAATTATAGAATGGCACGCCAGTAATAAAGAAATGCAGTTTTGAAGCCCAGAAGGACGGATGATACTCATCAAGCGCGTCGCCATAAGCCTCTTTTTGGGCTGCCTCCATGATGTCATTCAGACGTTCGGCACTCACATTCCCCTGTTTTCTTTCTTCATAGAATCTGGTTTCAAACAGGAATCGCGCATGGATATTCATTAGCAGTGCAACAGATCTTTGTACTTTATCTTCTAATAGTGCCAGCTTCTCTTCTTCTGACCCTGCTTTTTTCACTGCGGCATCAGAGACAATCATTTCTGCAAAAGTAGAAGCTGTCTCTGCAACATTCATGGCATAATTTCGATTCAGCAAATGGAGATCTCTCATTGCATATGTATGAAAACCATGCCCGAGTTCATGTGCAAGGGTAGAAACATTGGATGGTGTCCCTGAGTATGTCATAAAGATTCTTGATTGGCTGTCTTCAGGAAAGTAAGTATGAAAACCGCCTGGCGCCTTTCCTGGACGGTCCTCAGCTTCAATCCACTTTTCTTCAAAGGCTTTTTTAGAAAAGGAGGTCATCTCTTCTCCGAATTGGGCAAACTGCTCAAGGATAAATTCTGCGCCTTCCTGATAGGATAATTTCGTTTCTGACTCGGAGAGCGGCGCATCCAGGTCATACCAGCTTAATTTCTCTAAACCTAAAAGCTTTGCCTTTCTCTCCAAATATTGAACAAGAGGTGCTTTATTTCGGGAAATTACCCCCCACATTGTCTCCAGGGTTTCTTTTTTCATCCTGTTTAAATCCAGCGGTTCCTTAAGAAAGTCATCCCAGCCTCTTAATTTATATACATTTAATCTAAAGCCGGCTAAGTGATTTAGAGTCTTGGATAGATAGTCAGACTGGCTGTTCCATGACTTTTCCCAATTATCAAAAACTTCCTTGCGCAACTTTCGGTCAGGGCTAGAAAACTTATTGGCAGCCTGCCCAACTGACAGCTGTTTTATCTCCCCATTTTCATTGCATGGAATCTTTATGTTTCCTACTATTACGTCATACATCTGGCCCCATCCGTGGTAACCATCAACAGCAAGAGCATTAATGACAGTCTCTTCCTCCTGCGAAAGCCTTTCTGAGGCTTTTTCGCGGCGCTCGCTTAATACAAATGAGAGTTCATTTAAATCTTGATCATCTATTATTTGCTCCCATGCACCGTGATCTAAACTTGCCAGCTTCTGATCAAATACAGTCAAAGCGTTTTGAAAACCTGCACTCAATTCAGTAGTTGCGCCTCTAAGGTCTTTCGCTTTTTTGTCTTCGGTATTTTGTGCCTGAAGACAGCTGACAAAAGCTCCGGCCTGGCGCACTTTTCTTGCCGTCTGCTGAAACAGCTCAATAATTTTACTTATTTCATCGGCATCTTCAGCTGAGTTAGAAGGCTCCCAATTATGTATTAGATTAGAAAATGAATCAATATGTTTTCTTGTTTCCTGTAAATGCTGTTTAAATTCAGCTGAGTCGCTTCCACCCTTAAAAAAAACATCTAAATCCCACACGGACGAATATGCTGTTGCAGTCATATAATCCCCCCTTAAAAAGTTTCGGCTGCAGAAATATTATACCTTGATTTTTCCGAAATTTCTATAAAATAACACATAAAAGGAGCCCATATCCTAAGATATGAGCCAATTGCTGGTTATCGCTACCTGAAATAGCCGCCATAATAAGCAAATCCCCCAAAAACAAGCAGCAAGATCAGCAGGACAACTGCGAGGGCCAGCCAGAAACCGCCTCCACCATAATAACCGCATGGATAAGGAGGGGGAACAGGATAACCGCCATAACCATAAGGCATAACCAATTACCTCCCTTCGCCTTCTATTACTAAGATATGTATATAATGGACAATCGCTTAGGCTTTTGTACTAAATCACGGTTTAAAATGATGTTTTCTTAGCACCTCTATTAGAATAATTCATAGAATATACTAGAAGGAATTTTATGGGAGGAGTGTTAAATGAAGATTATCTCAATCTGCAAAAAATGCAAAGGCACTGGCAGCATAACAGCATGTAAATTCATAAAGAAAACCTGCCCTGCCTGTAAGGGGTCAGGCAAAATGACAAAACACCTTTCCGATATCAAGTATCTGGAGAGAAATAAGTTTTTTCTTCACTCATAACAGGTAGCCATTAATTTGAACCCTTCCACAGGCAAGGGTTTTTTATTTTTTGCTGAAATACTATATAATGACATCGATAATTATAACCATTGAAAGTTATGGATTGGAGTGAAACGAATGAAACATGGCAGAACGATTTTGGCGGTTCTCCTTTTATTGCTCACTGCCGGCTGTTCTGTGGAGGATGAGCAAAGTAAGAAAACTGCTGATGAACCTTCAAATAAAACTTCAGAAGCGACTGATTATACTATTATTGAGGCCTCAGCTCAGCAAATCGAGCATATTCAAGGAATTGGATATCCCGGAAATGATGCCGGACTTTACCTTTCATCCAGCGAAGGCTTAAAATTTTTTAAAGATGGCATTTGGCACGAGACGACTTCTCTTAACCATGACTATATGGGATTTCAGGCTGTCAAAGATGGATTTATTGTCAGCGGCCATCCTGATAAGAATTCCGTTATAAAAAAACCTCTTGGAATTGTGAAAAGTACAGATAAAGGAGCCTCTTTCAAGAAACTGGCTTTTAACGGAACAAGTTCCTTTCCTTTTCTAGCTGCAGGCTATAATACCAATCTAATCTATATGATCAATCAGGAAAATAACGATGAACTCAAGGCAGGTGTATACCGCTCTCAGGACGCAGGAAAAACATGGGATCCAGTCAGCTTAAAAGGACTTGAGGCCGACACACTTGGTATGATTGCGGCACATCCAACTAATCCTGAAATCATGGCCATGTCAACAAGAAGCGGCATCTTTTACTCACAGGATAAAGGGGAAACTGTAAAGTTAGTATCTGAGCCAATTATGGCTACAGCCCTCGCATTTACGGAAAACAGCTTGTATTATGCCTATGCAGATCAGGAAAAGGTCCAAATGAGCAAAATTGATCTTAAAACGATGGAAAACTCACAGGTTAAAATCCCTTTTCTCAGCTATGACAACCCTATTACATACATTGCTGCCGAACATAAATCTGACGGAAAGCTTGCTGTTTCAACTTATCTAAAAGATGTATATGAATCTGCAGACAGCAGTGAGAACTGGAAGCTCCTATTGAAAAACGGCAGAATTAAATAACTAAAGGGACAGTCAAACTGTCCCTTTAGCTGTTACTTTTCCTTTTTTCTTTTTCCGCCCGATAAAACTCATGAAACATTTTCATTAATGCTCTCTTTTCAATTCTGGAGACATAACTTCTTGATATGCCAAGCTCTTTGGCTATTTCTCTTTGTGTTTTTTCTTTTTGCAGGTCAAGTCCGAACCTGCCGACAATGACTTCTTTTTCTCTGTCATCTAAAACATCAATATACTCCTTCACTTTTTCCAGCTCCATATTTAGCTGAATCGTATTAATAACATCCTCAGATTCCGACTTAAGAACATCAATAAGAGATATTTCATTGCCTTCTTTGTCCTGCCCAATAGGATCATGAAGGGATACATCTTTTTTAGTCTTCTTCAGTGCCCGTAAGTGCATCAGTATCTCATTCTCAATACAGCGGGCTGCATAGGTGGCAAGCTTTGTGCCTTTCCCTTCCGAATAGCTCTCGATGGCCTTTATCAGTCCGATTGTCCCTATTGAAATCAGATCCTCAGAATCCTCTCCTGTATTTTCGAATTTCTTTACAATATGGGCAACGAGCCTTAGATTATGTTCAATAAGCATATTACGGGCATGCGAATCGCCAGCAGCCATCAAACGCAGGTATTTCTTTTCATCTGCAGGAGACAGCGGTTGAGGAAATGCATTATTTTTTACATAAGATACAAGAAACACTATCTCCTTAACCAAAAACCCGAGTGCAGTTAAAATACCGGACATCGTTCCACCCCCGCTTATAATGCGTTCAAAAATGCCTATAACTAATTCCTATGTATGGATGGAGTTGTTTTTGTCTGTCCAATTCAGATAATTTCCTCAGAAAAAATTCCGTCCCTCATTTTTTCAGCCAATAGTCCTTCAATAAAGCTTTTCGCTATGATGATAGGATATAATTATTCATGGTATGATTTTTATCGCCTGCATGCGGTATACATAGCTCCGTTTCAAGTTATATAAATAATCAGGAAGAAAGAGGTCTTGATAATTTGAATGGTCAGAGAATAATTTTAGCCCTCGTATTTTTTATTGTTTTTCTTGACAGCCTTGCAAAGTTTATTTTTGAAGGTTTTTCTTTAAAGACCTTGCTGATATTGCTCGCAGTTTCTGGAATTGTCCTATTTCTCTGGATTTACCCTAACAAAAAGGACTGACTTCTCAATCCAGAAGTCAGTCCTTTTTTTTATATTTCATATTACTCTATTACGCTTACCTCAGCAGAAATGATGCAGCCGACAGTACCGCACACAACTAATCCCATTACGATCCAGAACATCCTCCACACCCCTTTTTTAATTCCTTATTTTCTTTAATGTAACATGGTTTCTGCTTCAGAAAACGGGAGGAATGTGAACATTCTGTTAATCAGCATCAAGTGGATCAGTTCCTTTTCTTTCGGAATTTCAAGGTTAAAATTAAAATATGCAAAGACACGCTCCTTACCTCCTAACCGGTTACAGCTTTGTTAGGTGGAATCTTTCTCCACCCAAAAAATTGCCTGACGTCCTTGTAAAATGTAAATCATCTAACAAACCACCTTTCTTGTTTTTTTGTCACTGAAATTAAAATGGACGGTAAATTGAGAATTGACGATCACGGTTTTGTTCAATAATTTTTTCAACCATTTGTTCACGAACAACATCTTCTGCTGATACGTGACGTTTTTTTATCGTGACTGTTAAAAATAAGATATTTAATGTCATTAGATATTCCACCTCCTCTTTCATATCCTGCCAAAAGGCACAAAAAAGCCGCAAAGAGATATACTCCCAGCGGCCTGCCATTAAGGCATAAAAAACCGCAGGGCACAATTCTCCCTGCGGCATGGATATGTAATGTCAATAAAGCAAATCTAAGCGATCCATTCCATGTAGGTCGAATTTGTACAATATTTATTTAGCTGTGTTCCTAATACAATTGCAGTTAACATCATTTCATTCGACCTCCTTTTTAGAATTTTCACTTACACTGGTAATTATATCCACGATTATGCAGTTTGTAAACCTTTTTTGATAAATTTTTATTTTATTTTTTTGTTTTATAAATACAGCCTGTTAATTTCCGCTGCAGGGTGTAGTTTAGTGAGTTGCTCTTCGCTGGGGGCATTTGAAAATGCTGACGCATTTCCTTCGTGCGGTGTTCGTTATTAAGAAGCAACATGCTTTACGAAAATAGCCAATGAAAAAAACGCCCGGATATCCGGACGTTTATTTTACTTATTTTCTCATGAGGTATTCCTGACCTTCATCCGTTTCATTCAATTTCGTTCTGCATCGTCTGGAAAGGATAAAGAAAAGGATTGAGCCTATAAGGAAAGCTGAAGAAGATCCAGCCATTATATATAAATCAGAAACTGTATTTGCAGTGTCAGGGATAATTAAGCCAATGTAAAAAAACGATCCGACAGCGAGCATTGAAATTGCAAACCGCTTGAAATCAACCATTTTTTGATATAAGTTCTTTGCTTCGTTCATCATTTATTATCACCTTCTAAGAAAGACTATGTTTCTACTTTAACATACTTAGCAAGTTTGAAGGTGATGTAAATAATGTAAGATAGGAAAAATAGGGAAGAGATTATCCCTTTTTAAAGTTATTTGTTATTCTTAAGGGCATTTACTATCTTCATTACAAGTGTAGCAGAATGAAGTGCTGCCTTCTCCAAAAATTGCTCAAATGAAACATCAGATTCTTTTCCTGCAATGTCTGACAGGGCACGGATGACAACAAAAGGAGTCTCAAACTGATGCGCAACCTGAGCAACCGCTGCTGCTTCCATTTCTACTGCCTGAAGGTCTGTAAATTTATCACGGATATAATCCACTCTTGCAGGATCACTCATGAAGGAGTCACCTGTTGCAATTAACCCTCTTACAACCTGGATATCCCCGATTTCCTTGGCGCATGCTTCAGCAATCTGCACGAGGCTGTGATCGGCTTCGAATGCTGCCGGCAATTGAGGTACCTGTCCATATTCGTAGCCAAAAGCGGTAACGTCTACATCATGATGTCTAACCTCAGTCGAAATTACCGTATCTCCCACATTCAGTTCAGGATTAAATCCTCCAGCTGAACCGGTGTTAATGACATAATCCGGCTTGTACCGCTCCAAAAGGATGGCAGTCGACATGGCTGCATTTACTTTGCCTATTCCAGAACGGAGCAGCACAACATCCGCACCACTCATTTTTCCTGCTGTAAACTCGCATCCTGCAATAGTATCCTGTTGCTTATCTTCTATTTTATCTCTAAGTAAAGTAACTTCCTCTTCCATTGCTCCAATAATAGCTATTTTCATTTTAAGACCTCTTTCTATGCTTTGATTACATTCATGGAATTAGTTTGCCCATATGATTTATGCAAACTCTATTCTACCATCATAGACGGGATGTTTGCCATATTCGTAAATAATTCATGCATTAACCTCTCAGGTTTTGAAAGTTGCCAGACTAAAACTCACCCCATAAAATAAAAGATAGTATCGAAGGGAAGGGGGAATCACGATGAATTTCCAGTTTGATTTGATAGAAGATAAGGTTGAGTTTTATGAGGCTCCTACTTTAAAGGAGCTTGAAAAGAAGATAAATTTACAGATTGAGCATAATAAAGCCATCCTTTTATCTGTCCACCACGTATCGCATCAAATGCATCTTGATGAGAATGGAAGGACTTATTTCTCGGCGGTGGTTCACTATAAAGCAAAAAAATAAGGACGCCTTGGCGTCCTTATTAACTAATTTATTGCATTTAAGACCTCTACTCTGGATGGCTTCCATCCTTCTCCGTCAACCCAGTCTATATAGACACGGTACTTTTCACTTTGATCTTTTGTGGAAACTGTCCCAACAGAGCTATTGGGCCCATTATTTCCGAGGAACCAAACAGTCATATTCCCCTGATCAACACCTGTCGCATAAGAAATGGCACTGAGCATTTCCTGCCAATCTGCATGATTTTGATCGTAGACAGCAGTATGCTCTCCCGTTTGAGAGGTTCCGACTGGTTTCCATGATGGATTTTCAATCGTTTTTTCAACGTCAGGTCCGCTTCCACCTTCTGTTACGACTTGTTCTTTATCTTCTTCAGGTTCCTCTTCAGCATTCTCTTCTGTTTCTTTTTCTTCTTCTTCAGACTCTTTATCTGCTTTCTCTTCGTCTTTATCCTCGTTTTGCTCTATATCATTGCCCTTGTCTTCCTTGTTTTTCTCATTTTGCTTCGATTCAGATGCTGTCTGTTCATCGGCAGGAAGTGCCTGGTCATTATTACCGCCGAAGAATATCTTGGCTGATACAACAATAATAAGGATGATGACAAGTGCAATAAGGCTATTTAAGATGATATTGGTTTTTTTTCTTTTTTCCCGTTTACCAAAACGGGATTCTCTGTTATTCCCTTTCAAGACTTTCTCCTCCCCAATCTGTCAGAATTACAAGTAAATATCAAAATGAACTGTTTAATGCACTAATATAATATAATTTTCACTTATAATTTAGTCTGTTGATTTCCGCTCCAGGCACGCAGCGAACCCGCGGGGAGTCCTGCGAGCCTCCTCGGCTTTGCCTGTGGGGTCTCGCATTCCCTCACTTCACGCAGAAGTCAAGTGCCCACAGCGAGGATCAACTCAGTGCATATACTTAGTGCACAAATCTACATACTTTGAAAGAAATTAATATAAAAAATGAGGATTACTTTACTCAAACAGCGGCTGTCAACATTCTAACACGGAATCAGGTTATGTTAAAAGAAATAACCTATGGACACCTGTACTGCCGGCAATTAAATGGACGACAGAAGTATTCGGAAAGTTACACTATACCATATTTGTTTACTGGTCTGCAGAGCCCAATGGAGGAGTTTCCTGGTTATGATTATAGTTATAGATTTCTTTGACGATATCAGCAAAGAGCGGATTCACTCCTCCTGTGTCTTCAGTAACCTCCAGATTTACAGTTACAAGGGCATATTTTGGATTTTTATATGGAAAATAACCCGCGAACCATTTATTGTGAAGCTGCTTTCCATCTGCCATTATGCCCGTTTCGGCAGTGCCGGATTTGCCTGCAACTTCGTAAGGAAGTTCTTTAAACCAGCGGCCGGTCCCTTCTTCATTGATTACGACTTCCCTTAGCAGCCTTTGAAGCTTCATAGCGGTAAACGGGGCAATTATTTCTCCCTGCAGCTTCTGTTTCTCGAATTCTATAAGAGATGTACTGTTTTTATATTCAATTTCTGACGCAACCCGGACCATATCTTTCTCTCCTCCTCTGGCTATAGCTGCCATCATGTTGGCAACAGCAAGTGGAGTAGCTCTCACCTCATGCTGTCCAATTCCTGTCAGGCCTGCAAAATTACTGTCTTTCTTAGCATCTTCAGACAGAAACACCCGTCCTTTTTCTTCGTCCTGAAGCTGTTTAAAATCGCTGAAGTGATAAATATCTCCCTCCCAGCTTACAGGACCTATTAATGACAGTTTGTCTGCATACTCCTCAAGGAGATCCGGGTTAATATCTTTTAATTCCTTAGCAATGGATGCAAATGTATTATTACAGCTCCTGGCAAAGCTCTCATCGAAATTCAGCATGCCATGCTGATATTTAAGATCCGGCTCCCCATTTATTTTCCTGCTGCAGTCAAATTGCCTTTTAGGGTCGTCCAGACCATGGTCAATTGCGGCTGCTGCCACTACCGTTTTAAAAACCGATCCCATGATCTGCTGTTTAATCATATGATTAATCGTCCCTCTGCTTTCTTCATCAAATGGATTATGTTTATTAAGGGATGGACGCGACACCATTGCCAAAATTGAATTAGTCTCTATATCAAGCAGGACAATACCGCCTTTTTTAATCCCATGCTGATCCGCCAATTTTTCAGCCATCATTTGCAAATCATAGTCCAAAGTTGTCCTAATATTAACCGGATAAAAGGGATTTGCCGGTTCAACATATTTTACATCGATGCCAAACAGGGGTCCGCCTGTTCCATCTACATGATAAACAAGTTTTGATGCCCCTTCAGGAAGCAGAAATTCATCAAAGCTCTTCTCCATGCCAGTAATGCCGATCATTGTGTCAGGAGACAGATCTTTGTCTGGGTACCTTTCATTAAGGACGTCCTGATTTTGGCCGGTAATTCCAATTAGCTGGGATGCGGGTTTTTCGGAACGGCTGTATTTCTTTTCAACAGCAAAGACACCCGGAATTTTCAAATCATTGATTTTCTCCATTTGATCGTAAGACAGCTGAATGGGCTGCGGGCTTCCAAATGCAAAAGGTTCTTTTGCATTCTCAACAGAATGACGCAAAGAATACTCCGAAGCACCCGTAATTTCAGATATCTTTTTTATATCCCAATCCATTCTTGCGAGGAAGGGGAATAATATAAGAACAGATTTGTTTTCAAATGTCATGGGATTACCGCTGCGATCAAGAAAATCCCCTCTCCCGGCATCGATAATCATTTCCTGGGAGCGCTGACGGACACTTGCTTCCAAAAGATTGATTTCCCTGCCTGTAAAATGCTCTGTTGAAACAAGCTGCAGCTGTATAAGCCTTCCCATTAAAAAACAAAGAATTATGAAACTAACGATTAGCCAGCCAACTGCTCTTTTTCTCCACATAAAAAACACCTCGTCAAAAGTCTTGACGAGGTTTTCTGATTTCAAACCAGCTATTCTTATTTAATGGAAACAATGCGTACGTTCATTTCTCCTCCAGGAGTCTGAACGGTAACTTCGTCTCCGACTGTACGTCCAATCAGGCTCTTGGCAATTGGTGAATCGTTTGAGATTTTACCTTCAAAAGGATCCGCCTCGGCACTTCCTACGATAGTGTAAGTTTCTTCGTCTCCATCCGGAAGCTCCACGAACGTAACGGAACGGCCAAGTCCAACGATATCTCCAGCCATTTCTTCCTCTTGAATGATTTTTGCATTGCGGATCATATTTTCAAGAGTAGTAATCCGGCCCTCAACAAATGCCTGCTCTTCTTTTGCTGAATCATATTCCGAGTTCTCGGAAAGATCTCCGAAGCTTCTTGCGATTTTTATACGTTCAACTACTTCTTTGCGTTTAACCGATTTTAAGTATTCAAGTTCCTGCTCAAGTTTTTCTTTACCTGCCTGTGTCATTGGGAAAACCTTTTCTGTAGCCAAAACCTTCACTCCTTCGAATTACACATCCTTTAAAAGGATGTGTTCTATAATGTATGTACTTCTTTTTATCATATTATCAAGAAAATGAACAGGAGCGCGTCCTTTGTTAAAGGGCGCGCAGATCATCTTTTTATTTTGACCGGCTCTGAAAGATTTAGCTGACGGTTATATTGAACCGGGACAAGCAATAGATCTAAAAAAGCCACTCGGTAAAAGGATAAGTCCTATAGAACATTTTCAATGCTATTGTTTCATAAAAATGACTTTTGTTCAAGAATTGTTTGAATTTTTGTGACCATTAAATCAATGGCAACGTAATTATGCCCGCCTTCGGGAATAATGATGTCAGCATATCTTTTCGTCGGCTCAATAAATTGATTATGCATTGGCCGTACAACATTTACATACTGTTCAATGACTGAATCCATGGTGCGTCCCCGCTCTTTTATATCCCTGAATAAGCGGCGGATGATCCGCAGGTCTGCATCTGTATCTACATATAATTTCATGTCCATCAGATTACGGAGCCTCTCATCCTCAAGAATCAGAATGCCCTCTAAGATGATGACATCCTTTGGTTCGACTTCAATTACTTCTTCAGACCTTGTATGCATGGCATAATCATATACAGGCTTTCTTATCGGCTCATATTTCAGCAGGCTTTCAATATGTTCAATAAGCAGGTCGTTGTCAAATGCAAGCGGATGGTCATAATTTGTCT
Source organism: Cytobacillus firmus (assembly GCF_023657595.1). Classification (NCBI taxonomy): domain Bacteria; kingdom Bacillati; phylum Bacillota; class Bacilli; order Caryophanales; family Bacillaceae; genus Cytobacillus; species Cytobacillus firmus. The sequence goes on from NZ_CP098323.1 coordinate 3,756,748, forward strand.
TCAGTCTTTCCTCGAAGGGCAGATGAGTCTGATCCTTATAATAATAATCCTGTTCGATCATAAGGATTGAGTGCCCTTTGAATCGGTCATAAATCGCTTTAGTTACGCTCGTTTTTCCTGAGCCGGAACCGCCGGCTACCCCAATTACAACGGGTTTGCGTTTCATTGATTAGAGCTCCTTTCGCATCATGTTGTCAGGGTATACCGGCTTATCAACTTTAAATTGAACAATTTGAAGCGGATGGCGCGCTGCATCCAGCTCATTGCCTTTTTCATCCCATATTTTATCGATGACTTGTGTAAAGTTTTCAATTTCAGGGCCGAAGAATTCTACTTCCTCTCCAGGCATAAATTTGTTTCTCTGCTGCAGGGTAACAATTTGTGTTTCCGGATTGTAATCCAGCACAAGCCCGACGAAATCGATATTCGTCTTTTTGCTATGATTTCCAAACATTTGCTCTTTATACCCGGGTACCCCTTCAAAGAAAGCGGTCGCTGTTTCGCGGTTTGCACATTTATCAAGCTCTTCAAGCCATTCCTGCTTAATCTGGAAGTTATCCGGATCTGCACAATAGGCATCAATCACTTTGCGGTACACGCTTACTACTGTTGCAATGTAATGGATGGATTTCATGCGTCCTTCAATTTTTAAACTGTCAATTCCCAATTCGATCATACGCGGAATTGATTCAATCAGCTTAAGATCTTTAGGACTCATCGCAAAAGGAGCATCTCCTTCGCTGTATAAAGGTACCTCATTTTCTCCTTCAAGCTGATACAAATCATAATCCCAGCGGCAGGACTGGCAGCAGCCGCCCCTGTTGGAATCACGTGCAGTCATATGGTTGCTGAGTGTGCAGCGACCGGAGTAGGCAATACACATCGCCCCATGAATGAAGGTTTCAATTTCAATATCAACCTTTTCCTTCATTTCTTTGATTTCCTCCGCACTTGTTTCACGCGCAAGGACGACACGCTCCAATCCTTCTTCCTTCCAGAACTCGACTGCCTTCCAGTTGGAGAGGGATTGCTGTGTGCTTAAATGCACTTCTATCTCCGGTGCAACACGGCGGCAGGTTTCAATGATCAGCGGATCTGCCACAATGATTCCTGCAACTCCTGCTTCTTTAAGACCCTGCAAATACTCCTCAAGACCATCAATATTTTCGTTATGAGCAAAAATATTAGTTGTAACATAAATCTTCGCTCCGTATTTTTTGGCAAATTCTACGCCTTCTTTCATTTCTTCAAAAGTGAAGTTGCCTGCGCTTGAACGAAGGCCGTATTCCTGTCCGCCGATAAACACAGCGTCGGCACCATAGTGGACGGCAATCTTCAGCTTTTCAAGGTTTCCAGCCGGAGCAAGCAATTCAGGCTTTTTTACAATAACCCGTTTGCCGTTGACAATTTCGGAAATTTTTTCTTTTACCGCTGCCATAGAGCTTCCTCCTCTTAATTTTTAATATAGTCAAATTAGTAGACAGTTTCCTTAAAGAAGAATCCGGTATCAAGCGGACGATTCGCCGGCTGAATTTCTTCAACTTCAGTGAGAAGACCATCTTTTATTTCATCGTATTGGTCCGGATCTTCGACACATAGATCAATAGCTTTTCTATAGAGTTTAGTCACTTCAACAATATACTCAGGAGTTTTTAATATCCCGTCAATTTTAAATGAATCAATGCCCGCTTCAATCATTTCCTGCAGTTCATCTATAATGCAGATGTCATTAGGACTCATGATATGAGTGCCATTTTCATCTTCAAAAATCGGGTATTTATTTTCCCGTTCCTTATCGTGGAGGAACATATTTTTTTCCTGTTTGCGGTTTTCCACTTCCAGGGCTTTCCCCTGGTATTCATAATAATTGCCCAGCAGGGAGCGCTTTGATTGGAACATGGCAGTCATGCCATGAACCTGCACTTCAATTTCTACCTCGGCATTCTCTTTTATTTCAATGATGGCATCCATATTAATCTCTCTTGCAAGGACTGCGCGTTTTGCACCTTTTCTGCCCCAGTAGTTGCATGTATACCAGTTTGTTGCAGTAGTTTCTGTATTCCAATGGAGCTTCATGTCCGGCGCAGCCGAGCGGGCGGCCATTAATACAGCAGGATCTCCAAAAATGATTGCATCAACATTTATTTCATTTAAAAAACTGATATAGCCTTCAAGTTCAGGCACTTTATCATTATGAAATAAAGCGTTCATCGCCACATACACTTTTTTCCCATGCTTGTGTGCAAGTTGAACCGCTTCTTTCACATCTCCCCTTGTGAATTCCCCTGCAAGTCTCAGTCCATACCGCTGTTCTCCTACAACAAAGGCATCTGCACCCGCAGACACAAGGGGCCCGATATCTTCAACACTTGTTGGCGTTACCAACAGTTCAGGTTTATTCATTATAATCACCTCTTTTTACTAATTGCCACGCCATCCCCAACAGGCAAAATAACTGTATGATATTCAGGATGACTCATTAGCCATTTATTAAACACATCAATTTTTCTAACCATATTCCGGATACGTTTATTTTCTATATCTGGTTCACACACAAGGCCTTTGAAAAGGACATTGTCTGTTATAATCACACCGCCATCTGAGAGAAAACGTGAATAGATTTCAAAGAACCGCTGATATTGGCCTTTTGCTGCATCAATAAATATAGCATCATAGCGTCCGTGCTTTTCAACATCTTCCTCGACTTCCAGGGCATCTCCCTTAATGATGATGATTTGCTCCTTTTTCCCGGCTTCTTCTATATACTTTTCGGCAAGCTGGTAACGTTCCGCATCGCGTTCAATAGTAACAATTTTCGATTCAGGAACTGCGAACGCCATTCTGAGTGCTGAATAGCCAATTGCCGTGCCTACTTCGAGAATCATTTTCGGTTTTTGAATGCGCAAAAGCTGAAGCATCGCTTCGATTCCTGCCAGCTCCATGATTGGAACATTATGCTCTTTGGCGTACTGCTCCATTTTGTCCAGTAACTGGGTTCTTTCAGGTATTATTTCCTCTATATATGCATGCAGCTTATCGTTCATCAAGCTGGCATCACCTCGATCAGATGGAATTTTATTGTCAAGCTGCGGCTCTAAGAGACACTCAGGTCTCAGCCGTTTTTTTATTTAGACATGAAAAAATAGCGTTCACAGATAGGATGTGAAAATGCGCTGTGCTGCATTCCGGCTTAGTTGAGCCTGTATCCATGCTTGTCCGTGATTTACGCTATCTTAAAGACATTAAAACACCTGATCTATTTTACCATAAGTAAAAGGGGAATGCTATATGTGCACATTCCCCTTTTCCCAATTTAATTATTTGATATATGCTGTGCTTTTTTTTGATTATGCTCATCCAATGTCTTTGAGAAAAGAACTTCTCCTGATGATGTAGCAAGGAAGTAAAGGTAATCCGTTTCTGCAGGCACCAATGCTGCTTCAATTGAGGAAACTCCTGCATTTGAAATTGGACCGGGAGTCAGTCCAGGGTACTTATATGTGTTGTATGGTGAGTCGATTTCTAAGTCTTTATATAGGACCCTTGATTTATGTTCACCATGTGCATACAGAACAGTTGGATCTGTCTGCAGAGGCATTCCTGTGTCAATCCTGTTGTAGAAAACACTCGCAATCTGATCACGGTCTACTTTCGCCGTTGCTTCTTCCTCTATGAGCGATGCCATTGTCAATAATTTGTGCGGAGTATATTCCTGCTTCTCCATATCACCGCTATACTCTTTAATAACTGAAGCCGTTTTATCAAGCATAACTTTGACAATTTCCTCTATAGTAGGATCTTCTTTGTAAAAAGGATAGGTTGCCGGAAATAGATATCCCTCAAGAGGATATTTAATATTCTCACCCAGGATTTCCTTTGTAAGCAATCCAGGATATTCTGCCATTAAAGACTTAATAAAAGCTTTTTCATTAAGTTTTTTCAACACATCTTCTGGTTTTTTATCAGTTTTTTCTGCAATGATCCCTGCTATCTGCTCAAGCTGTTTTCCCTCTGGAATGGTGATCTTGAAAGCAACTTCTTCCATTACCTTACCTGTTTTCAAGCTATCCAGAATCTCCTTCATATTCATGGAAGGCTTCAATTCATATTCTCCTGCCATGAATCCAGCTTCATTCTTAAATTTCACATAATATTTAAAAACACGTGCATCCCTGATAATTCCATTTTCTTCAAGGACTGTGCCGATTCCTGTAACAGAAGACCCGATTGGTATCTCTACTTTTTTCGGCTTATTATTATCGGGATCAACAGGCTTTAAAGCTGAATTAATATAAAAATATCCGCCGCCGAGCACTGCAGCAGCTGAGATTAATAATATGATTGCAACTATCAGTACAATTTTACGGACTACTTTTGCTTCACCTTGGCGCTCAATCATTTTTTCGCGTATTATTTCTTTTTTCCCTTTTTGATCGTCTGCCGACATCACATATCCCCCCGTTCCAAAGACCTTAGCTTTGTAAATGGCTCTTTTCGTATAATTTGTTTATTTTCGCCTTTCAATATTGTCCGTTGATTTCCGCTCCAGGCTGCTCAGCGAACCTCGGGGCAGGCGGTGAGCCTCCTCACCGCTTCGTGTCTGCGGGATCTCACCTGTCCCGCTACTCCCGCTGGAGTCTCGCGCCTGCCGCTGCAATCAACTCAGTAAATAATATTATAAAAGCAAAAAACTTTGCAAAAACAGCATTGTAAATTAACTGCACGTTTTCTTGCCAACTGGCCTAAGAAATTGTATTTTCTTTTTGTTCCTGAGACATCACGGGCTTATTATACTATATTTTCTTTTGGAAGTCGCAGGATATTACAAAAACCAAAAAGATTCGCCATTTTTTCCCACATTTTGCACTTTCGGTTTATTCAGCTCCAGCCGAAAAAGAAGCAAATAAAAAACTGGCCCGGGGGCCAGTTTAATTAATCTTCCTGCTCATCAAGGAATGTGTTTAGCATTTCTTCAATTAGATCCCATTCCTCTTCTGTCTCGATCGGCTGCAGCTCGCCATCCTTGCTGTCTTCGCTTGGGCTGAATGCTGATGCGTGAATTTCAATTTCTTCATCATCATTTTCATCTGCCCCCACTGGGTAGTAAAGGACATATGACTTTCCGAATTCTTCGGAATCAAACGTGAACAATACTTCGCAAAGCTGCTCGTTGCCTTCCTCATCAATTACAGTAATGTTGTTATCTCCATGGTTCATTTCTGTTCACCTCATTAAATTTGGCTATTTAAAAAGCCTTGTAAAATCATTACGGCTGCCATTTTATCAATGACTTTTTTCCGTTTCTTGCGGCTGACATCCGCTTCAAGCAAAACTCTTTCAGCTGCCATTGTTGAGAGACGCTCGTCCCATAATACGACCGGAAGGCCAAATAGCTTCTCCAGCTCTGAAGCAAAGAACTGGCTGGCTTCACCGCGTGGGCCAATGGTTCCATTCATATTTTTAGGCAGGCCGACAACAATTTTACTGACTTCATGCTCTTTTATTATTTCACCAATTCTTTCAAAACCAAACTCTTTTTCTTCCTCGTTGATTTTGATGGTTTCCAAGCCCTGCGCTGTCCATCCGAACGCATCGCTTAGAGCGACGCCGACTGTCTTAGAGCCGACATCCAGTCCCATAGTCCGCATGTTTACCCCTCACGCTGCTGTTTTAAGTATGATTTAACCAATTCTTCGATGATCTCATCCCGTTCAAGTTTACGGATGATATTGCGTGCATCCTTATGGCGGGGAATGTAAGCCGGATCCCCGGACAGCAGATAACCGACAATTTGGTTTATAGGATTATACCCTTTTTCCTGGAGGGCACCATACACTTGAAACAGAACTTCATTCACATCCTGTTCGATTGGTTCTTCAGGAAAGTTAAACCTCATTGTTTTGTCAAATGAGCTCATATCTTACACCTCGCTTTTCTGTATGAAGGATAGGATAGCTTTTATTTACCGGATTGAATCCGGTTCATTACCCGCTTGTCCCCCTCTTCATAACTGTTTGGCCTGCCGCCTGAATAAACAGAGCAATCAATAAATGATCTTGTTCCTGACAGGAAAACATGGTGAAGAACAAGCTGTTTCTTCCTGATGATGAACAATCTCTCTTGGTTACCTCCATTTTACACTACTTTACTGGGATATCAAACGGATTTAACCCATTCTTCTACAAATTGCAGAGCACTTTCAAGTTTTTCCGGGTCTTTTCCG